>CAWFLN010000007.1:0-155145 GCA_963816755.1 uncultured Solirubrobacterales bacterium | reverse complement strand
CGGGGTCGAAATCGTCTTCGAGGGCGTCGGCGAGGGCACGCTCGATGCTTTCGTTGAAGATGATCCGCCCGACCGTGGTCAGGAAGTGCTCCTTGCCGGCCCGCCGGTACTCGGCCTGGTCGTGCAGCTTGCAGCCGCCGTTCTCGTAGACGAGCTCGGCCTCCTGCGCGGAGCGGAACACCTTGACCTTCGGCGCTCGAGCCGTTGCGCCCGGCGCCCTTGCCGGCCTTCAGCTCCTCGTCGATCTTGGCCAGCTCGTCCTCGTCGGGACCGTAGGTCAGGTAGTAGATGCCGAGCACCATGTCCTGGGTCGGGGTCGCCAGCGGCGCCCCGTGGGCCGGCGAGAGGATGTTGTTCGCCGACAGCATCAGGATCCGCGCCTCGGCCTGGGCCTCGGCGGAGAGCGGCACGTGGACCGCCATCTGATCGCCGTCGAAGTCGGCGTTGAAGGCGTGGCAGACCAGCGGGTGGACCTGGATCGCCTTGCCCTCGACCAGCACCGGTTCGAAGGCCTGGATGCCGAGGCGGTGCAGGGTCGGTGCCCGGTTGAGCAGGACCGGGTGTTCGTGGATGACTTCCTCGAGCACGTCCCAGACCTCGGGGATCATCGACTCGACCATCTTCTTCGCCGCCTTGATGTTCTGGACGGCTTTGCGCTCGACCAGCTGGGCCATGATGAACGGCTTGAACAGCTCCAGCGCCATCAGCTTCGGCAGGCCGCACTGCTGCAGGCGCAGGCTCGGCCCGGAGACGATCACCGAACGGCCGGAGTAGTCGACGCGCTTGCCGAGCAGGTTCTGGCGGAAGCGCCCCTGCTTGCCCTTGAGCATGTCCGAGAGCGACTTCAGGGGACGGTTGCCGGGGCCCGTGACCGGGCGCCCGCGGCGGCCGTTGTCGAACAGCGCGTCGACCGCCTCCTGCAGCATCCGCTTCTCGTTGTTGACGATGATCTCGGGGGCGCCGAGGTCGAGCAGCCTTTTCAACCGGTTGTTGCGGTTGATCACGCGGCGGTAGAGGTCGTTGAGGTCGGAGGTCGCGAAGCGGCCACCGTCGAGCTGGACCATCGGGCGCAGCTCCGGCGGGATCACCGGCACCGCGTCGAGGACCATCCAGGCCGGCTGGTTGTCGGAGTTGAGGAAGGCGGAGGCGACTTTCAGCCGCTTCACCGCGCGGGCCTGTTTCTGGCCTTTGGAGCTGTTGATGATCAGCTCGAGTTCCTCGCAGTCGGCGGCGAGGTCGACCTGTTCGAGCAGGTCGCGCACCGCTTCGGCACCCATGCCGCCGCGGAAGTACTCGCCCCAGCCGAACGGCGAGCCGAAGCGGTCCTTGAGCTCACGGAAGACCGTCTCGTCGTTGACGACGTCCTTCGGCTTCATCTCGGTGAAGATCTTCCAGACTTCGTGCATCCGCTCGACCGCCTCTTCGAGGTAGGCCTCGGTGTCGGAGATCTCGGCGTCGAACTGTTTGCGCAGTTCTTTGATCATTTTGGCCCGCTCGTCGTCCTTGAGCTTGCGCAGCTGCGCCGCGGTCAGTTTCAGCGAGTCGGCCCAGATGTGATCCTCGTCGTCGAACTTGTCCTGGGTGCCGTCCTCGAGGTACTTGATCCGGCGCTCCAGCGACTCGCTCAGCTCCTGGGTCCGTTTCTGCCGTTCGGACTCGTAGGAGTCGACGACTTTTTTGACCTCTTTCTCGAGTTTCCCGACGTCCTTGTCGCGGGCCTCGACGTCGACCCAGGTGATCATCGAGGCGGCGAAGTAGAGAACCTTCTCCAGCTCTTTGGGAGCCATGTCGATCAGGTAGCCGATCCGGCTCGGGACGCCCTTGAAGAACCAGATGTGGGAGACCGGCGAGGCGAGGTCGACGTGACCCATCCGCTCGCGGCGGACCTTGGAGCGCGTCACCTCGACGCCGCAGCGCTCGCAGACGATGCCCTTGTAGCGGACCCGCTTGTACTTGCCGCAGTAGCACTCCCAGTCCTTGGTCGGACCGAAGATGCGCTCGCAGAAGAGCCCGTCTTTCTCGGGCTTCAGGGTCCGGTAGTTGATCGTCTCGGGCTTGGTCACCTCGCCCCAGCTCCAGGAGCGGATCTTCTTCGAGGACGCGAGCCCGATCTCGATCGCGTCGAAATTGTTGATGTCGATCATCAGTCCTCCACCTTCGCCGGCTCGGCCTCTTTCCGGCCCCATCTCCATCACCATCGGTTCCGGCCTCGCCCTCGGCGACCACCTGCTCCTCCTGCTCGTCGGCGGCTCCGTTGGAGGAGTCGGCGCGAACCCCGGTCAGGTCCATCCCCAGCTCCTCGGCCGCTTTCAGCAGGTCGTCCTCCTCGTCGGAGATTTCGACGTCGGTCCCCTCGGAGACGACGTTGGCGTCGAGCGAGAGGCTCTGGATCTCCTTCAACAGCACTTTGAAGGACTCCGGGATCGAGGGCTCGGGAATGTTCTCGCCCTTGACGATCGCCTCGTATGCCTTGACCCGCCCGACCGTGTCGTCGGACTTGACCGTGAGCATCTCCTGCAGCGTGTAGGCGGCGCCGTAGGCCTCCAGGGCCCAGACCTCCATCTCGCCGAAGCGCTGACCGCCGAACTGCGCCTTGCCGCCCAGCGGCTGCTGGGTGACCAGCGAGTAGGGGCCGGTCGAACGAGCGTGGATCTTGTCGTCGACCAGGTGCAGCAGCTTGAGGATGTACATGTAGCCGACCGTGACCTTGCCCTCGTAGGGCTCGCCGGTGCGGCCGTTGTAGAGCTGCGCGGTGCCCGAGCCTTGGCGCCGGCGCGCTCGTTCATGTCGACGCCGAGGTCGATGCCGCGCTCGGCGTTCTCCTCCGACCACTCGACCAGAGCGTTGTCGACGTCCTCGACGGTGGCGCCGTCGAAGACCTGGGTCGCCACGTAGACGCGGCCGTCGCCCTCGTCGGAGTGGGCCTGCTTGTAGGCCTCGGAGCCGTCGTCGTACCAGCCGTTCGCCGCGACCCACCCGAGGTGGGTCTCGAGGATCTGGCCGATGTTCATCCGGCTCGGCACGCCGAGCGGGTTGAGGATGACGTCGACGGGGGTGCCGTCGGCGAGGTGGGGCATGTCCTCCTCGGGCACGATCTTCGAGATCACACCCTTGTTCCCGTGACGGCCGGCGAGCTTGTCGCCCTCGGCGATCTTGCGCTTGGTCGCGACGTAGACGCGGACCAGGTCGTTGACGCCCGGGCGGCAGGTCGTCGCCCTCGTCGCGGCTGAAGGTGAGGACGTCGATGACGACCCCGCCCTCGCCGTGCGGGACCTTCAGCGAGGTGTCGCGGACCTCGCGCGCCTTCTCCTTGAAGATCGCGCGGATCAGCTTCTCCTCGGCGGTCAGCTCGGTCTCGCCCTTCGGCGTCACCTTGCCGACCAGCAGGTCGCCGGAGACGACCTCGGCCCCGACCCTGACGATGCCGCGCTCGTCGAGATTGCGCAGGCTCTCCTCGGAGCGGTTGGGGATGTCGCGGGTGATCTCCTCGTCGCCGAGCTTGGTCGTGCGGGCGTCGATCTCGTACTCCTCGATGTGGATCGAGGTGAGTTCGTCGTCCTTGACCAGGCGCTCGGAGAGGATGATCGCGTCCTCGAAGTTGTAGCCCTCCCAGGACATGAAGGCGACCAGGCAGTTCTTGCCCAGGGCGATCTCACCGCCGCCGGTGGAGGAGCCGTCGGCGAGCACGTCGCCCTCCTTCACCTTCTGGCCGGTCTTGACGATCGGCCGCTGGTGGATGATCGTCCCCTGGTTGGAGCGCATGAACTTGTGCAGCGTGTACTCGTCTTTGCTCGAGCTGCTGCTGACGACGATGCGCTCGGCGTCGACGTGGCTGACCTCGCCGTCGTTCTTGGCCAGGACGACGTCGCCGGTGTCGATCGGCGGCGCGGCGCTCCATGCCGGTGCCGATCAGCGGCGGGTCGGGTTTCAACAGCGGCACCGCCTGGCGCTGCATGTTGGAGCCCATCAGCGCCCGGTTGGCGTCGTCGTGCTCGAGGAACGGGATCAGCGAGGTCGCCACCGACCAGATCTGGGACGGCGAGACGTCCATCAGGTCGACTTCCTTGGGGGTGGCGGTCGCGTACTCCTGCTCGCCGGCGCGGACCAGGACCTGCGGGCCTTTCAGCTTGCCGGTCTTGGGATCGAACTCGGAGTTCGCCTGGGCGATCACCTTGTCCTCCTCCTGGGTCGCGTCGTAGTGGACGATCTCGTCGCTGACGACGCCGTCTTCGACGAGCCGGTACGGGGTGGTGACGAAGCCGTGCTCGGAGACCTCGCGCGTAGGAGGCGAGCGAGCCGATCAGGCCGATGTTCGGTCCCTCCGGGGTCTCGATCGGGCACATCCGGCCGTAATGGGTCGGGTGCACGTCGCGGACCTCGATCGGGGCCCGCTCACGGGTCAGGCCGCCGGCGCCGAGCGCCGAGAGCCGGCGCCGGTGGGTGAGCCCGGCGAGGCTGTTGGTCTGGTCCATGAACTGCGACAGCTGCGAGGAGCCGAAGAACTCCTTCATCGCCGCCACGACCGGGCGGATGTTGATGATCGTCTGCGGGGTGATCGCGTCGGAGTCCTCGGTGGTGAGGCGCTCGCGGACCACGCGCTCCATCCGGTAGAGGCCGATCCGGAAGGCCTCCTGGATCAGCTCGCCGACCGTGCGCAGGCGGCGGTTGCCGAAGTGCTCGTACTCGTCGAGGTGCTCGTAGACCGGCTCGCGCGGGTAGGTGATCGCCTCCGCGGCGTAGTCTTTGATCGGGTTCTCCTCGTCGATCTCCTCGGGGATCCCGAGCAGTTTCGGCAGCAGGACGAGCTCCTTGACCAGGGCGATGATGTCGTCGTGGGTGAGCACCCGCGTCTCGAGGTCGATGTCGAGGTCGAGACGGGCGTTGAGCTTGTAGCGGCCGACCCGGGTCAGGTCGTAGCGCTTGGGGTCGAAGAAGAGCTGCTCGAGCAGGCCTTTGGCGGCGTCGACCGAGGGCGGCTCGCCCGGGCGCTGCTTTTTGAACAGCTCGATCAGGGCGCCCTCTTCGGTCCGGGTCGCTTCGGTGTCGGCCTCGATCGTGTGCCGCATGTAGATCGAGTTGTCGAACATGTCCAGCAGCTGCTGGTCCTCGACGTAGCCCATCGCGCGCAGCAGCACCGTGACCGGCAGTTTGCGCTTGCGGTCGATGCGGACGAAGACTTTGCCTTTTTTGTCGACTTCGAGCTCCAGCCAGGAGCCGCGGGCCGGCATCAGGTTGGCGATGAAGACCTGCTTTTCAGGGTCCTTCGGCGCCATCACGTAGGCGCCCGGCGAACGCACGAGCTGGGTGACGACGACGCGCTCGGTGCCGTTGATGATGAAGGTGCCGCGCTCGGTCATCCACGGGAAGTCCCCCATGAAGACGGCCTGCTCGCGGATCTCTCCCGTCTCCTTGTTCTGGAAGGCGACGGTCGCGGTCAGCGGCCGCGAGTACGTCATGTCCTTCTCGCGGCACTCCTCGATCGAGTGCGGCGGCTCCTCGAATTTGAACTCGCCGAAGACGATCTGCAGGTTCCCCGTGTAGTCCTCGATCGGGGATATGTCGTTGATCGTCTCTCGCAGCCCACCGCTCTTCGGATCCGTCAGTTCCTCGAAGGAACGTCGCTGGATATCGATCAGATGTGGGACTTCGAGGGGGTTCTCTAGGCGGGAAAAGCTCCTACGGGTTACGGGGGCAGCGTTCGAACGTGCCAAGTCGGCGACTCCTCGGGCGGTCAGAGGGACGAAGATAAAGCGCAGATCTGGGCAGGAAAACTCAAATAGCGCGCGACCGGGGAAAATAACACACGGCGACGCGCGCCTTCAAGCTTGGCTCCCTGACTGGGATCCGCGCCGGCGGAGCGGGCGGCTCTACTTGAGCTCGACCGTCGCGCCGGCCTCCTCGAGTTCGGCTTTGAGCTTGTCGGCCTCGTCGCGCTCGATGCCCTCTTTGATCGCTTTCGGGGCCTCGTCGACGATCGCCTTGGCCTCTTTCAGGCCGAGCCCGGTCGCGGCGCGGACGACCTTGATGACCGGGACTTTCTGGCCGCCGACCTCGGTCAGGACGACGTCGACGGTCGAGGACTCTTCCTCGCCGCCGCCGTCGTCGCCGCCGCCGCCGCCGGCTGCTGCCGGAGCTGCGGCCGCGACCGCGGTCGCGGAGACGCCGAACTCCTCCTCGAGCGCTTTGATCCGCTCGGAGAGCTCGAGAACCGAGATGCCTTTCAGCTCCTCGATCCAGTCCTCGGTTGAAATTTTGGTTGCCATCTAGCTACCCCTCTTTCTCGTTCGAGTTTCTGAAGTCTCGTCTGAAGTCTCGCCTCGGCTCCGCAGGCTCGCGTCCTCGGCGCAGCCTCGGCCTCGCTCTGGAGCCTCCTCGGCTCGTCGGCGCCTCGCTCGGAGGCGCTCCTCGGCCGCAGCCTCGGCGGCAGGCTCCGCGCGGCCTCGGCGCGGCGGCCGGAGCCTCGCCGGTGACCAGCCCCTGCTCGGCGATCTGGCCGAGCTGCGAGGCCAGGCCCTGGATCAGCGAGTCGAGGCCGCGGACGAGGCCGGTCAGCGGGCTGGCGACGACGCCGGCGAACTGGCCGATGAGGACTTCGCGGGACGGCAGCTGGGCGATCGATTTGAAGCTGTCCGCGTCGAGCGACGGTCGCGTCCATGAAGCCGCCCTTGTAGGTGAGGACGTCGTGCTCTTTGTTGAAGGTCGTGATCGCTTTCGCGGCCTGGGCGGTGTCGCCGCGGACGAAGGTGAGGGCGGTCGGGCCCTGCAGCAGCTCGGCGAGGCGCTCCTCGCCGGCCTTGTCGGCGGCGAGTTTGGTCAGCCGGTTCTTGACGATGCGGAAGCTGGCGTCGGCCTCGCGCAGTTTCGAGCGCAGCTCGGCCGCCTGGGGGACGCTGATACCGCGGTAGTCGACGGCGAAGATCGCCTCAGATCCCTCGATCTGGGCGGCGATCTCCTGGATGGTTGCGGACTTTTCCTCGCGGTTCATCGTCTCACCTGCACCGGGCTTGCGGGCTATGCGCCCCGCCGGTGGTCTGGGGTTAGCGGCGACGCAGTCTAGGCGGTCGCCGGCTCCGGCTGCGGTCTCGGCGGTCGCCGGCGCTGCGGTGGCGCCGACCAGCTCGCGGTCGGCGGCCTTGGTGGTGTCGACGCGGATGCCGGGGCCCATCGAGCGTCGCCAGGGTGCAGGAGATGATGTATTTGCCCTTCGCCGAGGCGGGCTTGGCGCGGACGATCTCGTCGATCACGGCCGTGTAGTTGTCGAGCAGCTTGGCCTGCGTCGAAGCTGGCCTTGCCGATCGCCATGTGGACGATCGCCTGGCGGTCGGTGCGGTACTCGACCTTGCCGGCCTTGGACTCGGTGACGGCCTTCTCGATGTCGTCGGTGACGGTGCCGACCTTGGGGTTCGGCATCTTGCCCTGCGGGCCGAGGACGCGGCCGAGCTGGCCGACCGTCGGCATCATGTCCGGGGTCGAGATCGGCGACGTCGAAGTCGGTCCAGCCCTCCTCGACTTTCTTCGCCAGGTCGTCGCCGCCGACGAAGTCGGCGCCGGCGGCCTCGGCGTCGCGGGCCTGCTGGCCCTGGGCGAAGACGGCGACGGTGACGTCCTTGCCGAGCCCGTGCGGCAGCGCCAGGGTGCCGCGCAGCTGCTCGTCGGCGTGGCGGACGTTGACGCCGAGCAGGACGTGGACCTCGACCGTCTCGTCGAACTTGGCGCTGGCGGTCTCCTTGATCAGGGCGATCGCCTCGGCGGGCGGGTAGGCGTGGTCGCGCTCGACCTTGTCGTACTGCTGGCGGTATCGCTTGCCGTGGGCCACGAGATCTCCTATTTGACGTCGACGCCCATCGAGCGGGCGGTGCCGGCGATGATCTTCGAGGCGGCGTCGATGTCGTTGGCGTTGAGGTCGGGCATCTTGCGTTCGGCGATCTCGCGGATCTGGGCCTGGGAGATCGTCCCGACTTTGTTGACGTGGGGCTCGCCGGAGCCCTTCGGGATCCTGATCGCCTCCTTGATCAGGACCGCGGCCGGCGGCGTCTTGGTGATGAAGGTGAAGGAGCGGTCCTCGTAGACCGTGATCTCGACCGGGATGATCGTCCCGCCTTCGGACTGGGTCTGCGCGTTGAACGCTTTGCAGAAGTCCATGATGTTGACGCCGTGCTGGCCCAGCGCGGGGCCGACCGGCGGCGCCGGGTTGGCGTTGCCTGCCTGGATCTGCAGCTTGATGAGGGTGAGGACTTTTTTGGCCATGAGCGGTTGGGGAGCGTAGCGGTCTTGCGACCTAGATCTTCTTGACCTGGTCGTAGCCGACCTCGACCGGCGTCTCGCGGCCGAAGATCGAGACCAGGACCTTGAGTTTGGCCGCGTCCTCGTTGATCTCGGCGATCTCGCCGGAGAAGTCGGAGAGCGGGCCGGAGATGACTTTGACCGATTCGCCGATCGAGAACTGGGCCTGGGTGCGCGGCCGCTCGGCGGTCTCGCGGTGCAGCAGGCGGTCGACCTCCGGTTTGGAGAGCGGCACCGGCTTGTTGCGGGAGCCGACGAAGCCGGTCACGCCGGGGGTGTTCTTGACCAGGCCCCAGGCGTCGTCGGTCATCTCCATGTTGACCAGGACGTAGCCGGGCATCGTCCGTTTCTCGGTCTGGACTTTCTGCCCGTCCTTCATCTCCGAGACCTGCTCGGTGGGGACGACGACCTGCCGCACGTTGCGGTTCTGGCTCATCGTCTGCACCCGGTGCTCGAGGTTGTGCTTGACCTTGTTCTCGTGCCCGGAGTAGGTGTTGATCACGTACCAGCGATACAAATCGGAAGCCTTTGTTCGGGGATCCTGTAGCTACAGGATCCGCTTGATGAGGAAGTTGAAGAGAGCGTCGAGGGCGCCGAGGTAGGCGGCCGCGACGGCGACGAAGAGGATGGTGACCGCGGTCGCCTGGATCAGCGTCTCGCGATCCGGCCACTGGACTTTCTTCAGCTCGGCCCAACAGGAAACCAGGAATCCGATCACGCCGCCGCGCTGGCGTTCGGCGCTGCGCCTGTTTCTGCTTCTTGGCGAGCTGCTCGCTCTCGCGGCGCTTCTGCTCGTCGCGCTGGCGCTTCTCGGCTTCCTTCTGCGCCTTCGCCTCGGCGCGGCGGTGGCGAGCGCGGCTTCGGCGCGTCGGGGGTCTCCAGCTGCGCCTCCGGAGGCGCCGGCGGCGATCCCGGCCTCGACCGCCTCGATCTCGGCGATGTCGCCGGAGACCGGGACCTGGGTGTCGTGCTGGGCGCGCGACTCGGCGCCGCGTTCGCCGTCGGAGCGTTTCCGCTCCTCAGCTTCCCGAGCCCGGCGCTCGGCCTTGCGCTGTGCGCGGGTCTTGGCCATCGGGGGCTACCGGGTCTCCTTGTGAGCCGTGTGGTGACCACACCAGCGGCAGTACTTGCGCAGCTCGACCCGGTCCGGCGAGTTGCGCCGGGACTTGTTGGTCTGGTAGTTCCGTCGCTTGCAGTCTTCGCAAGCCAACGTCACCGCGATGCGGACATCTCCGCGAGCCATGCTTCTCCCTCGTTCCTGAGGACGGTCGTTACAGAAGAAAACCCCGGGCCCAAGGCGCGAGGCTGTGCGAAGGATAGCGGTCTGGGCCGGCTCACGGCTCTGCGTCGGAGTCGATCAGAGCCGCGACGTCGGCGACGTCCACGGGCCGGCCGCGGGCGAGCTTCATGTGGATCAGGTCATCCAAGCTCGACGACCGGCACGTCGACGTCCCCGAGCCGTACCTGCAGAGCCCGTTCGCTCAGCTCGCGGTAGGGGCGCGCGCCCGGTGCCTCGTGGATGACGTCGACGCCGCCATCCCGGGTGACGAACTGCCAGATCGTCGCCGGCGGCAGCATCCTGGCGTCGATCTCGATGTCCTCCGCACCGGGATTGAGAACCCGGGCGCCGAGCGAGCGCAGAGCCGTGGCGAGGCGCGCGAGGTTGGCCGGGTCCGGGGCAGGGATCAGATCGGCGTCGTTGGTGGTGCGGACGTGGCCGTGGGTCTGCACCGCGAGCCCTCCGATGCAGCACGTACTCGACTCCGTCGCTGGGCGACGGGCGCCGGAGGACGCGCTCGGCGTCGAGCGGAGGGTCAGGCTCCGCCACGCGCCTGCCTCCCGGCGGAGGCGAGGCGGCCGGCCAGGCGATGCCAGGAGATGCCGAGGGCAAGGCGCTCGCCAGGCGAGCGCGCCGCGGTGGCCCGCCGGTGCACCGGGTCATAGGCCCGCTCCGGAGCGCCGTCGGCGATCTGCAGGTGCTCCGCCAATCGCCCGCATCAACGGGTCCAGGGCTTCGACGCTGCGAGAAATCTCATCCGCCTCCAGGCGGCTGATGGCCGACTGGCGCGTCCCCGCTCGCCGGGCAAGGCGCTCCTGACTGAAGCCGTGGCGCAGTGCGCGTGGTGCGGATCAGCTCGCCCGGAGTCATGCCAGGTATCGTAACGGATCTGCTGATTGCGCTAGAGGCCGAGCGTCTTGGCGATGATGTTGCGCTGGATCTCGGAGGTGCCGCCGTAGATCGTCGAGACCAGCGAGGTGCGGACGAGGCGCTCCATGTCGTACTCGGAGGAGTAGCCGTAGCCGCCCATCATCTGCATCCCCTCGAGCGTCGTCCGCTTGGCGACCTCGGTGACGAAGAGCTTCACCATCGAGGCCTCGCTGGGGCAGCATCCGGTCGGGGTCCTCGTCGGTCAGGGTGGCGACCCAGCGGGTCATCAGGCGGGCCGCCTCGAGGTCGGTGGCGAGGTCGGCGATGCGGTGCTGGAGCGCCTGGAAGGAGCCGATCGGGCGGCCGAACTGGCGCCGCTCCTTGACGTAGGCGAGGAGCGTCGTCGAAGGCGCGCTGGGCGATCCCGAGCATCGTCGCGGCGAGGATCAGGCGCTCGACGTTGAGGCCGGCCATCAGCTGCGTCCAGGCCTGGTCGACCTCGCCGAGGACGGCGTCGGCCGGGGCCGCGCAGTCGGTGAAGTAGAGGTGGTTGGTCTCGCGGCCGCCCATCGTCTCGATCGGGACGATCTCCATCCCGTCGGCGTCGCGCGGGACCCAGATCATCGTCATCCCCTCGTGCTTGTTCTCGCCCTTGGTGGTGCGGCAGACGACGAGGACGTGGTCGGAGATGTGGGCGTTGGAGCAGAAGACCTTCTGGCCGTTGAGGACGAAGCCGCCGTCGACCGCGCTCGGCCGAGCAGGTGAGCGAGCCGACGTCGGAGCCGGCCTCGGGCTCGGTCATCGCGATCGCCTCGACCGCGCCGCCGGCGATGCCGCCGAGGATCTCCTCCTTCTGCTCCTCGGTGCCGAAGCGCTGGGTGGCGCCGGCGACGATCAGCGTCGTCGCGTAGCCGCCGATCGGGGCCAGCCCGCGCGAGGTCTCTTCCATGAACAGGCAGGCGTCGAGCATCGAGCCGCCGGAGCCGCCGTACTCCTCGGGGATCGTCACCCCGAGCCAGCCCAGCTCCGCCATCTGCTTGTAGACGTCGAAGTTGTGGTGCTCGCGGTAGCCGTCGGTGAGCCGCTCGCGCTGGTCCTGCGTGCCGCACTCGCGGTCGCAGAAGTCGCGGATCGCGTCGACGAAGTCGCTCTGCTCGTCGCTGAGGGCGAAGTCCACGGGGGGCAGCCTATAGCTGTGAGTCGATCCTGCTCGGACCCCGGGTGCGGCGCGGCCAAGGCCGGTGCCGACGATCGAGCCCGGACCGGGCCTTCGCCCCTGGCGACGGAGACACCGGGTCGCGACGTCGCGACCCGGTGTCCTTGCCAGACCGCTACGGCTGGACCGCTACGGTTTTGCCGCCGGTGGTTTCAATACTCATCGTGCCGGCGAGAGTGGCCGAATTGCCACCGATCGTCAGTTCGCTGGTTTTTTCGGTGAGTTCGAGTGAAGAGGTGGCGCTATTTGAAATCCCGTTAAAGCCACCAGAAAATTCGTAAGTGGTTCCGTGCCCTCCCGCGCATTCGCCGTTGAGCTGCACGGTGAAGGCTCCGGAGCCTGTCGCTGGGCTAAATTTCACCGCCGATTTACCCAGCGATTCCCCAGTTACCGCCCGGGTAGCCATAACGATCTGTGGCACCGTGCAAGTGGGAGCGCCACTTTTGAGTTTGGGCGTGGAGCAGCCGTTGAGGAAGAGGGTGTATTCGCTCAGAGTATTGGCAGACCCATTGACATTTTCAATTTTGGCTTCATCCGCCGCTAGCGTCGAGCAATCGACCTGGAAGGTGGCTCCGTTGAGTTTCCACTTGAGAGTGAAGGTGCCGCTTCCTTTCAGGGTGACATTCGTCGGAGTTCCAAAAGCGAGTTTGCTCCCCCCCACGTACCAGTACTGCGTAACGGATAACGGATTGGTCGGTTTGGAGTAAGCGGTATTGCTGCCCCATTTGTTTTTTGCCGTGACCACTGAGATGAGCGTATGGCCGATATCGGCGGTGACCGGAGTATATTTTTCGGTAGTCGCCCCGCTGATCGTCGAACATTCGAGCCCATTGGTGTTGCAACGCTGCCATGCGTAGGTGAAAGTGGGGGCCGGTGAGGCTTCCCAGGTGCCATTGCTTGTGACCTCGGGCACGCCGAGCTGAGGCGTCACCGCCGTGACGCTAGGCGGCGTGAGGTTTTCCGGCAGGATTTCGGCCTGAGCCGAGCTGACGCCGGCGGTCAGCGACAGCGCCACTACTAACATAAGCCCGAGAAGTGGGCCAGTGTGTTTAAATGATCTGGGTTTGCTAGCCATGACTGAGTGAACTCCCTCTCCCATTTAAATGGGGATTGTTTTCAGCCAAAGACTCCTCGATCAGCCTGCCAAGTGCCTGGTCAATATGACAAATCAAAGAGGCACTCCTTTGCGAAATCGTTAGCGAACCCCATCTCTGGAGAAAAGCGCAGAACCGATCTCGCTAAGGCGCAGAGCGACCTCCATCTCCGCGCTGGATGCGGAAAGGGGGGCTACCCGCTCCTCGATTGCATGGAGACGGTTCTTGATCGTCTGTCTGCTCACTCCGAGTGCAGAGGCCGCCGAGGACATATTGCGTTCAGCTGCGAAATAAGCCTGAAGTGTTTCCCGGAGCACAGCCCCGCCATCGCGCTCGGCGGCAAGTGGCGTCAGGTACAGCTTGCGCAACGAGGTGGCCAATAGGTCGTCGCGGAGCATCGAGGCCACCAGCGCGACCTCGGCATAGCGCACCAGGACACCCCCGCCGTGCATGGCGACCGACAGCGCCGCCTGAGCCTGGCGGTGGGTGAGCCGCCAACCCGATATCCCCTGCTCCGGCTCCCCGATCGCGACCGCGATGCCATCAGGAAGCTTTTGGGTGGCGAGGCCCTCGAGCTCACCTGAGTCGAGCTTTTGGCGCGAACCCAGCCAGCCCCAGACCGCGCCCTCCTCTTGATGGATCAACAGCAGACGGCGATCAAAGGTGTTGGCAAGCGTTGCCAACACCTCCGTCGCCCCCCTGCCGGCGGCAACTACCCCGAGGTGACAGGCCTCAAAGTCATAGGCCAGCTCAGAGGTATCGAGCAGCTCTCCGGCCAGCAGACGCCGGATGCGATCGGCGCGGCGCTGCTCGGCGGATTGCAACCGGCCACCGGCCTCACGGGAGTATTCGTCGCTGACCGCGGCAATCAGGCGGTCAAACAGCGCCGCCTGGGCTCGTAGGAGGCGCTTCAGCGCCGCCCCCCGCAGCGGCCCGGCGCGCTCTGCCTCCTCGATGACGAAGTCTCCGAGCAGGGTGTAGCCGGCGAAGTAGCGGCGCAAGACGGTGTCGAGGCTGATTCGGTTGCGGGCCGCCAGGCGGGCCTGGGAGAGCAGTACGGTGGGGATTGGGGCGGGATACTCGCCGCTGCGCCCTAGCGCAGCGATCCCGTAGTCGATCGCGGCGCCGACCGCTGCTTGCAGGCCCTCCACGTACTCGGGGTCGGAGGTTTCGGTGGGCTCCGAGAAGCCGTGGATCCGGGTCAGCGTCGCCTGCCCGATCTCCGGACGGCGAGCCCTGAGGCGGGCGACGAGACTGGTGCGGACCTCTTCGATTCGCATCGCCCTCCCCCCTGCCTCGGTGCCCTTTCCGTTTATCGAGCTGGCGGGCGGCCCTTGCCCGCCTGCCCTCCTTTGCCTAGTGTTTGTGCTGCTTCCCCCCGCCCCCACAGTCATTGGCGATCAGCGGCTTGACGTCGAGCACCTTGGCGTTGTGCGCGCTGTAGTGGACGAGGGCGCGCTGAGGTTTTTTGCAGATGTCTTCGGAGTTGACCAAGAGCCCTTTCTTACCGCCCTTCATCTCCAAGACGAACTTGGAAACCGGGGCGTCGGGCACGGCCTGGAAGGTGTTGCGGATCCCATCGTTGGGGCCGGTGTCGACCTTGCCGGCCAAGACGATCTCGATCTGGCCGTTTAGGTCGGCGACGAGGTCGGGCAGCTTGTGGCTTGAGGAGCGCAGATAGACCGGGCCCTGCAGGGGCTCGTCCAAGAGCGGCGTGGTTGCCTTGGCGAAGCCGTAAATTGAGGCTTTGGGACAGGCCTCGGCTGCGAACTGCACCCTGGTGCAGATCGTGCCGATGTGAGCCTGGTCAAGGAACTCCGAGTGGGGCAGGTTGACCTGGGCGGAGGCGATGTTGGCGTAGGCGCCCTTGCTGGGGTAGGTGAGGACCGCCCTCAGGGCGGGGTTTTTGTTGCGCTTGGTGCCGCCTTTGAGGCTGATCGTGAGCTTTGGCTTGAACTTCAGCGAGGAGCAGCCGCCGACTTGGAAGGGGCTGCTCAGAGCAGCGCTCTGAGCAGCCAGGGTGCTTGCCGAGCCGGTGATCGCCATCGGGTCACAAGAGGTCGGGTTGAGGGTGAAGGCGGGGCGGTTCATGTTCAGGGCAATGCTTCGCAGGTCTAGGGGGACGCCGTCGATGATTTGGGGGAAGGGGTCGGAGACGGCGTGGATCTGGGCGCTTTCGGGGTCGACGTAGAGGGCGCTCCTGACCAGAACCGCCCCGAGGTCAAAGGGGCCGGCGACCGCGGGGGTGATGATCGCCAAGGAGAGCGGGGCTCCCTTATAGGGGCCCGCTAGGTAGGCGTGACCGGTTACGTAGAGGGGGGCGATGCCCGCTCCTGCTCCGACCGTGACCGAGCCGACTTCGGAGGCCAGGGGGCAAGAGGGACTTGCCTGCTCTACCGCGCCCAGGTTCGGCGCTTCGCGGCTCTTGGCCGCCGCCAGCTGTGCCTCTGAGCAGTAGGGGAGCCCGGCCAGCCTGCCGGTCAGGCCCTTGGGCAGGGTGGCGTCGATGCCGCTCAGCTGCTGGGAGCCGTCGGGGCGGGCGAGCTTGAGGACAAAGGGTGAGTAGGCGCCTGCCTGGGGGGCGATGGTGCCCGCCGTGAAGGACGGCGTGTTGGGAGCCTGCGCTTCAGATTTCGGGCAGGTTCCGCTCCCTCCTGCCGCAACCGAGGTCTGGAAGGCGTCGCTGGGAGAGACCGTGGCGCCTTCCGGAGTGCTCCAGGGGACCAGGTCGGTAGTGGTGGTGTATTCACCGCAGGCCAGCGGCGTCTTCAAGGCGGCTCTGGCGCCGTTGAAGAAGTGGGTTTCGATGTCTTCGATCGGCAGCTGCGGGTTTTCGGTAAAGGTCGCGGTCAGCTGACCGGTCTGGGGGTCGGGCGTTACCTTGCCGGCGAGCTTGGCGATGACGCCGGTCTGTTCGTCTTCGATCGAAAGATAGATCGCGGTCAGGTTGCCGAAGGGGTTTTGATAGGGCTTGGCCAGGTAGATCGCTCCAGGGAGCTTGTGATCGACCAGGGGAGAGTTGACTTCTAGGGTGCCGAGCTTGGCGGCGTCCGGGCAGCTCTGGGGATCAGCGGAGAAGTGGATCTGGCCTTCGCTCGGTTGGTAGCCGATCTGATCCTCTGAGCAGGCGCCAAGGCCGTTGGCGGCCGAAGGGTTCAGGGTCATGCCCGCCGGCAGGGTGACCTTGACATCTTTGAGGTGAGCGGTGGAGAGGTTTTCGGGTTCTTCGTTTTGTGGTTGGTGGATCTTGAAGTCAAGGCCCGAGGGGCTGTCGGCGAGGTTGGTGGTCGGCTGGGAGGTGATCTTGGGTTCGAATTCCAGCGCGTTGCAGCCATCGAGGCCAGTGGGGACGGCGCCTTCGTCTTCGGAAAGGACGGTCTTGGTGTCGGGGGCTCCGGGATTCTCGACCGAGCCGACGCTGAGGGTCGTTGCAAGCGGCGCCCCGCAGGAGGTTGGCAGGGTCAAGAAGGGCCTGGGAGGAACGTCGGAGGGACATTTGCCGCCCGCTTCCAGGCATTTACCGCGTTCGCCGTCGTGGGCTGGGTCCGCCGGCACTCCCCAGATCGTCTCCCGGACGGCTTGGATCGGTTCCGAGGGGATAGTGATGTCGGAAACGCTGACCCCGTAGTCGCTCGGCCGCAGTGCCGCGTTTTGGAAGCTGTTCTCGTTGACGATGCTGAAGCCGATGCTCGCCGCCACCCCCTGTGGCGGGGTCAGGTTGAAGACCGCGCTTCCAACCGGTCCTTCGAATCCGGTTATGTCCAGTTCGGCGGTACCGATCTGGGTGTCTATCGGGCAATGCGGAGTCTGGCCCTCGAAATCTGCCCCCGAGCAGCGCGGCACCGCCAGCGGGTTCCCCACCATTCCTGCCGGCAGGTCAACCACGAGGCTGCGCAGAGTCCCTTCCGGTTCTTCGTTGCTGCCCTGGTTCATTGTGAACCCGAGCCTGTATTCGAAGGGGTGCGAGCCGGCCTGCAGGTCGACTGAGCCACCGGCGTTGAACGTCCCCGCTCTCACTTCTTTGATCCCAAAGCTCGCCTGGGCCGTCGCCGACAGGACCAAGGCCGCGAAGAGGGCCACCAGGGCCACGATTCCAGTTCTCTGCCTCATCGGGCCCCTCCCCGGTTGTGCTTGGCCGCTCGCTTGTGGTGGTGACGTTGGTGTTTTTTGTGCTTCTTCTTCTTGTGCTTGCGCGGGGGGTTGCCGGGTCCGTTGAACTCCCTACTCCCGGCGCTGGGCAGCGCCGGTGCTCCCGGCAGCGGCCCCCTGCAGGCTTCGCCACCACAGAGCGCGCCTGCGGCTTCCGAGAAGCCGACTGCTTCTCCTGGCACATGCGGTGCCCGAGCGTCGTAGAGGTCGAGCTGATCGTTGCGATCGGCGTTGACGAGCTGCTCGCGGGTGACGAAGAAGGCGTCCTTGCCATCCGCGCTTGAGTCCACGAACATCGAGTCGTTGGCGCTGTGGCCGCTTGAGATCAGATAGACGCAGCCGCCGGGGCGTTCGCAGCTCCCTACTCCCTGCGGCTCCCACTCATAGACATCCTGGATGTGGCCGTTGGTGTCGTTGGGGGAGAGCGCGTCCTGGCTTTCGAAGAAAAGTCTTCCTTCGCCCTGAACGCTCAGGTTGCCCGGCTGGCGGAAGGGTGGGCCATCAGCCCTGATCAAGCTCAGGTTGGACTGCCCCAGCGGTCGCTCCCCGCTCGGATTGCAGGAGGCGCAGCTGAGCGTGTTCGATTCGGCTTCGTACTCGAAGACCTCGAGACAGGCAGTACTGCCAATGGCATTGAGTCCGCATTCGCCGCTGCCCTCAAAATTATTGTCATAGCCGGTTAGACTGGCCGTCGACATAAAAGTCAAGTAGCCACCGTCGGGGCTGACCTGGGCGGTGCGGTTCGGCAGCGATGCCTTCCAGTCCCCATAGACTTTGTTGTTTCCAAACCTGTTGTCACTGCTGAGAAGAGAGGTGATGAATCGGGTGCCTCCTTCATCCCAGAGATAGAGGTTGTACTCGCCTGCTTGGCATCCCCCGTCAAGGCGGCGGTGTCTACGAAGTAGACCCGGGAGAGGTCTTCGCTTGCCCCTGCGATCCCCTGGAAGCCGGTCTGGCCGTCGGCCAAGTCGGTGGCTGGTTCGTACGCACTTTCTGCTTCGTTCAGCTCATAGATCTGCCCGTCTGAGAGCAGGACCTGGGAGCCGTCGGCGGAGGCGGTCAGGAAACAGGCCCGTTCTGCCCGCGTCACGCTTTCTTTGCAGAGACCGGGCCCGGGGACTTCGAGGGTTTTATCGCCGTCGATGCGGACATAGACCTGGCCACTTTCTTCCTCGCTCCAAAAGATTCGGCTGCCGTCATCCGAAATCGCGTGGTCGAAATTGGGGGACTCAAGCAAGGTTTCTTCTTCTAGGCGTCGTCCCGCGCCGATCACGCCTCCGGGGGAGGCGACGGTGTTACCCGGCAGTACGTTGACAAGATGCAGCTGGCCGCCGCTCCACTCATAAAGGTCGCAACCTTCACACCGGGCGCTGCTGTTGCTGCTGCCCGCCCCAACTTCCGGCGCGGCGGGGGCGGTCCCGGGCACTTCCGCCGTAAGCGCGTCGTTGGCTTCGAAAAGCATGTGAGCGAAGGCGGGCACAGCGGCCGTACCGGTGTTAGCTCCGGCGTAGATGACTTTGAAGTTGAAGGGTTTCCGGTGCGGAGGTTCGTCGGTGATCAGCGGCCCAGCCAGCACCCCACTTTCCCGGCGGTAAAGATCAGGGTAGCTTTTGCCTTCTCTGGTTGGCGTTTCTGGGGAGAGCGGCGGTTCGATTTGAAAGAGCGCACCGCGTGAGAGGTCTGGGCTAAACCCCTGATAGCCCTCTCCAAAGAGAGGAGAGAAGAGGGCAGAGCTGAGTGGCTGGGTCCCCCAACCGCTTGGACCACGACGCCCTAGATACTCGTTCGGGCCAGCGGCCAGTCCGCCGGAGAAGGGCTGGCCCTCATAGATCACCCCTTCCCCGTCGGGAGCGCTCTGCGTCGGCATTATCGCCAGATTCTGCCCGGGTAGGCATTCCGTGCAGCTACCGCCGAGACGGACGCTCGGGTCCGGTGGAAAGACCTCGCCAAGCTTCTGCGGCGGTGAGACGAGCTCATAGGCGCGTTCGTCGGGCAGGCCGGAGTCGGTGCCAAAGGTGGTGAAGCGCCGGTCGGCTCCACCGACTACCCCGGCGGGGTTGGTCGCGGCGATTCGGAAGTGGTAGGTGGTGTCGGGGGACAAGGCCGGTGAGCTGCTGGGCGACTGCAAGCGGTCCGGTTCCCAGGCCGATTTCTTCGGCGGGCACCGGCACGCTGGTCGCACCGGCGAAGCGGTCGCTCGGTTCGTTGGCCTCGTAGGCGGCTTCGGTGAGGTATTGGACCTGGAAGCTGGTCGCTTCGCCGTGGGGATCGATCAGGCCGGAGATCTTCGCCGCCGTGGTGGTGATCGCCGTTGCCGACTCCGCGGCGATCGTCGGCGGGCCGTGAGTTTCGAGGGATTTCTCGGCGCCTTTGCTGGTCCCGAAGGAGTTGGTGGCGGCGATTCGGAAGTGGTAGGTGGTGTTGGGGTCCAGACCGGTGAGGTCGGCGTGGACGGGGACGGGTTCGGTGCCGGTGCCGATCGTCGCCGGGCTCTCGGCGCAGGGGATGCTCTGGCCGAGTCCTTCGCTTTCGCCGTATTCGAAGCGGCATTCTTCGAGTTCGACGCCTTCGGGGTTGATCGTCGCGTTGAGGGTGGCGCCGGTTTGGCGAGGTTGGTGGCTTCGTGCGTTTGCAGGTTGACGGCCTGGGGGCTGGTGAAGAGTTCTTGGAGCCCTTTGCTGGTCCCGAAGGAGTTGGTGGCGGCGATTCGGAAGTGGTAGGTGGTGTTGGGGTCCAGACCGGTGAGGTCGGCGTGGACGGGGACGGGTTCGGTACCGGTGCCGATCGTCGCCGGGCTCTCGGCGCAGGGGGTGGTTTGGCCGAGTTCTATGCTTTCGCCGTATTCGAAGAGGCATTCTTCGAGTTCGACCCCTTCGGGATTGATCGTCCCGTTCAACGTCGCGCCGTTTTGGCGAGGTTGGTGGCCGCGCCGGTCTGCAGGTTGACGGCACCGAGGGTTTCAAAGCCGAGCGCCGGGCCGGAGGTGGTGCCGTTTTCGTTGCTTGCGAGGACTCGGAAGCGGTAGGCGGTGGAGATGGAGAGGCCGCTGATTTCGGCTTTGACCGCTTCGCTCGAGGTGCCGGTGAAGGGGCCTGCGGGAGAGCAGAGTGCCGAGCTGGCGCCCGTGAAGCCTTCGGAGTTGAAGGTGGTTTCGGGGGTGTACTGGAATTCGCAGCTCGCCGGCGGCCCGCCGGCGGCGCTGAGCGTGGCGTGCAGGGTGGCGGCGGTTCTTTGGACCGCGGTGGCTGCTTCGCTCCTGGCGTCGGGGGAGATAACGGTGGCGGAGTCGAAGACGTCGACCTTGCCGCTGGTGCCGTGCCGGCGTAGATCCCGGCGGCGCCGACCGCGACGCCGCGCGATTCGCCGGAGAGCTGACCGGCGCCGGAGGTGCCGAGCAGGTTGGCGGCGGAGTCGTACTGGGCGATGACGTCGCCGCGGTCGGCGTAGAGGTCATCGGTGAGGGGGTCGACCGCGAGGGTGGGGGCGCCGGGTTCGATCCGGGTGCCGGTCGGGTCGGCGAGGCCGGCGAGCTTGACGATCACGCTGCCGTCGTAGGCGGCGGCGTAGACGTTGCCGAGGCCGTCGGCGGCGATGTTGCAGACTTCGCTGACGACACCGATTGAGGGGGCGCCGACTTCATCGCCGAGCGTGGGCGGGTTGGTGGTGGGAACGTACTCGCGGATCGTGTTCGGATAGATCCCGAAGAAGGATGCCCGGCGGGATTGACGGCGACCCCGCAGGTTTCCCCGCCGATTTCTTGCCGGGTCAGTTCGGCGAGCTTTTCGCCGCTCGGGGCATAGACCAACACCGCCGAGTTCTTGGCCAGGTAGATGTCCCCGGCGGTACCGCCGGGCGATCCTGCCGGGGCGATCGCGAGCTCGTTTTCGGCACCGCCGGCGGCGGCGGCACCGACGCCTTCGATCGCGTTGCCGGGGAGAGCGGAGAATTTGAGTGGTTCGCCGCCAGCGTCGAATTTATAGATCTTGCCTTCGCCGGCGTCATGGACGTAGACGTCGCCACTTGCCTGATCGACGGCGACGCCCTGGACGCTGGCGAAGCTGGCCGATCCGGCGGGGCCTTCGGGGCCGAAGGAGATGCCGGAGTAGGGGTGGGTTTCGACGGCGAAGGCCGGTGAGGCGGTGAGAGCTAGGGCGGCGACGGCGAAGCAGAAGAGAGCAAGGAGTCGTGGGTGCAGCGCATGAACGCTCTCTCGACCCGAGGTCGGTCGCGCAAACGGTGCCTTCGCCTGGCGTCTCAAGCTATTGCTCTCCTTGTCCGTGAGCCCCTCTGCCGGCCGCTTCCCTTAGCGGCTTCCGCGAGGCTCGGTTATCCCTGTGGTGCTGTCCCTGTGGCCCTCTTTCGAAGGCGACCGACAGGAGAATAAAAGATCTCGTTTCTAAATGCAAGTTTAAGTTTTTGAGAAAACCGAGAGAAGTTCCCAAGCACGATCGACTGAGCACTCCAGCGGGGAGAGTCTGAGCTCGTTGAGGCGGCGACCGACCGGGCTACGCGGCGGCGGTGCGGGCGAGGCGCTGGGCCTCGCGGCGGCCCAGGTACGAGGTCAGGACGAGCTCGTGCAGGTCCGGCAGCAGGTCCTCGAGGCTGCCGGCTTCGCCGGCTTTGAGGCGGCGCACGACGAGGGTCGAGATCCCGCCCACCAGGGCCTGCTCCCTGGCCTCGGCGAGGGCGTCTGGGGCCGCCGGGGGCTCGGGCCGCAGCAGCCCGGCGAAGCAGCGTAGGGAGGCGCGGTGGCGGGCGGCGACCTCTCCCCCGGCCGCCAGCGACTCGAGCAGGACGAAGCGGGCCACGGTCGGGTCGGCGGCGAAGAGGCCGAGCAGGATCGCCAGCTCGGCCCGCACGCGGTCGGGCCAGGCGGGCCTGCTCCTCGGCCTCGCGCAGGCCGTCGCGGACGTGGGCGGCAATCATCTCGTAGGCGGCGAGGAAGCACTCCTCCTTGCCGGAGAAGTGCTCGTAGAAGGTGCGGCGGGAGACCGAGGCGGCCTCGATCAGCTGGGCGATCGTGGTCGCGTTGTAGCCGTGTTCGACGACCGCCTCGACGACGCCGTTGAGCAGCCGCTCGCGCTGGCTCTCGGCGACGGCGTCGGGCGAGAGCCGTGACGCCCAGGCGGCAGGCGGACGACGTCGGCGGCCTCCCCTCTCCGGCGCGGGGCACCTAGCCTCCTCCCCGCGGGGCGGCGAGGCGCAGCGCCGCGGCCGAGCCGAGGTAGGGGCGCGAGGGCGACGTCGAGCAGCTCGCGGGAGCATCTCCTCGACCTCGATCCCCTCGCCGCCGTCCGCCTCCAGACGCTCGCGCAGGAGCCAGGCGACGCCGGCGGCGGTCGTCTCCTCCAGCGTCTACGGCAGGCCCTCGGCGGCGGAGGCGAGCAGGCGCCCCTCGCGCAGCTTCGGCACGGCGCGTGTCGAGCACCGCTTCGTAGCGGGCGAGCAGGACGGGCCCGCCCTTCTGGCGTCTCGATCAGGCACATCCTCGCCCGCTCCGGGTCTGGCGGCGATCATCGCCAGCAGCGCCCGCAGGCCCGGCGCGGACCTGCTCGGGCCAGGGCAGGCTGCCCGGCGCCTCCCGGGCCAGGCCGCGCCCGCCCCTCGTCGACCGCCCGTTCGAAGGCGGCGACGAAGGCCTCCTCCTTGCTCGCGAAGTGGTCGTAGAAGGTGACCGAGGAGACGCGGGCCTGCCTGGCGATGCGCTCGATCGTGGTGCCGGCGCAGCCGCGCTCGGCCATCAGCTGCTCGGTCGCGGCGAGGAGTGCGCTCGGCTGCTGGGCGGACGACCACCTCGGGCTGGTGCGCTCCCTGCCGCCGGCGATCTCCCCGTCTTCGTCGGCAAGCAGGCGCTCCGAGAGGTACTGCATACAATCGAGAATAGCCAACGTCCTGCCAGCCATCGCCCGGTTTGCGGCGGGATTCCAGGGGAGCGGTTGTAAATGCTCGCTTTTTTAGCGTGAAAGAGCTAGTTTCTATATGTGGCCGCGCGAGCAGCCGCATCGAGCAAGCGCATGCACGACCTCCCGGCCCGGCGCGCCGAATCCGCGCAGCAGGGGGACGACCCGGTACGCGCCTCGATCATCGAGGCGATGCTCGTCGCCGGCCGGCGAGCTGGGCTACCGCGAGGTCGCCGTCCAGACGTGCTGGAGCGCTACGGCGGCCACCGGGTCCAGTTCTGGCAGCACTTCGCCAGCAAGGAGGACTGCTTCGCGATCGCCTACGCGACCTGGGCCGACCGCCTCGCTCGCCGACCTGCTCGGCGGCGGCGTCGGTCGCGAGCGACTGGCGGCGGGGAGTGCGCGCGGCCCTGGTCGCCTCTCTTCGACTTCGTCGACGAGCGGGCGGCGATGGCGCAGGGCCCTGCTGATCGAGGCGGAGATCGCCGGCGGCGCGGCGCTCGCCAAGCGCGAGGCGACGATCCAGCGGCCCTGGGCAGGAGCTCGACTCCGCCCGCGGGCAGGCCGATCCCGACGAGACGCCCGCCGCCGCTGACCGGCGTGTTCGTCGCCGGCGGCATCGCCACCTACGTCGAGCGAACAGCTGGCGGCGGGCAGGCCGGGGCGATCTGGGAGGGACTGCCGGAGCTGATGCGCTTCGCCACCGGCCCCTACTTCGGCGAGCAGGCCGCCGAGGCCGAGTTCGAGGCCGGCCGGGCCTTCCTCGCGGCAACGCGCGAGGCGAGGAGCCGAGTTGAGCGAGTCGACCTGGCCCTGACGGAGTGGCGCCTGCCGGCCGGCCACCACGACCTCCCCCCGACCTGGTCGAGGAGAGCCAGCGCCGGCGCCTGGCAGCGGCGGCGGCCGACTCGCTCGCCGAGCGCGGCTACCGCCGGCATCGCCGTGACCGCGTCGTCGCCCGGGCCGGCGTCTCCACCGCCGCTTCTACAAGCGCTTCGACGACCTCTGGGGCTGCCTGCTCGGCGCCTACGAGGCCGACGCCACTCGCCTCTGCGAGCGGATCGAGAGCGCCTACGCCGCGGCGGGCGACGGCGCCGCGGGAGAGCGGCGAGCCGGCGATCGAGAGCGCGCTGGCGCTGCTCGCCGCCGAGCCCGCCCTCGTTCACCTGCTGAGCGCCGAGCCTCCCTCCCAGGCCGAGGCGCTGTGGGCCGCGCGCCTGCGGCTGATCGCCCGCCTGGCCGGTCTGCTGCGCGGTGCCCGCGGGCACCGCGGTGGCGCCGGGCCCGAGCCGCGGCTGGTCGGCGGCGCCCTGGCCCTCGTCTCGGCGCGAGCCCGGGCCGCGGGCGCCGAGCGGCTGCCGGAGCTCGCCCCGGCGCTGACCGAGATCCTGCTCGCCCGTTAGCCGCTTCGGCCTCGCATCGCGAGGAATGTAAAGGCCGCGGAGCTTTACAACGGTCTAAGCGTTGTACGCTTTTTCGGCCTTTATTGCGAAGACAGCGTCAAGACCTGCCACCCCTCAGCGCAGAGGGTCGCGCCAGCGCAGTCCCTCGAAGCGGGCGAAGTCGGTGTCGCAGGAGAGGAGCTCGGCGCCGTGCTCGATGGCGAGGGCGGCGAGGTGGGCGTCGCTGGTCAGGTTGCCCGCCGCCCCGAGCGGGACGAGCAGGTCCCTGAGCAAAGCCGCGTGACCCGGGGTTGGCGCGACGGTCGTCGCACAGGGTCGATCGAGCCAGGCGTCGACGTAGTCGAGTGCCTCGTCCGGACTCAGCGGGCGTTCCAGGATCGCGGCGTTGGTCGCGATCCGCAGGAAGCCGAGCAGCACCACCCAGGCGAAGGCGACCGCCTCGCTGCCGGAGAGCGCCTCCTCCAGCCACGGGCGCGCCCGCCCGTGCTGCGGCGAGCGCTCGTCGATCGCGTAGAGCAGCAGGTTGACGTCGGGCAGCTTCACTTGCGCAGATCGAGCTTGCGACGGATCTCCGCGTCCTCGAGATCGGCCGCCAGCCCGAGCGCTTTGTCGAGGTCCACCCCCGGCCTCACCCCCAGCCGCCGCGTCGGCAGCCGATATGGCTTCGCCGCCACGGTCTCGCTGGCGAGGCCGCGGCGCAGGTTGGCGTTGAGCGCCTCCTTGAAGGAGATGCCGCGCTCCCGGGCGGTCTCCTTGAGCTTCGCCGCGACATCGGGGTCGAGGGTCACGGTCGTCCGCATATAAGGCATCATAGCATCAAGTTAGGTGCTGTCATGATGACTATCCGGGCTTAGCGAACCCCAGACGAGCTTCCGCGCCTGCTCGATCTCCCCCACCGGATCGATCCGCTCTTCGCGGTCCTCGAACTCGGCGAGCTGCTCGGAGTAGGTGCGGTCGAGGACGCGAATGCCGTGACCCTGGATGCGAGCGAGGCGCTGCAGGCTCATTCCCGCCGCGAGCATCAGCGCCGAGTGGGTGTGGCGGCCGAGGTCGTAGGGGCGGGTCGCGGCGAGACCGGCGACGGACTCGCGGACCTCCTCAGGCCGGGAGAGGCCCTGGCGCCAGCTCCCCCACTCCGCCTCGACGCGCTCCAGCGCCGGGACGAAATGGCGGCGGCGGTAGTTGCGCCAGTCGGTCTCCAGCCAGTGGCCGCCAGCGGGAGTGCGGAAGATCCAGTCCTCGGCGGAGTCCTCGCTGCGCTCGCGCAACACGGCGAGGTCGGCCCGCAGCGGCGCCAGCAGCGGCGCGCTGCGAGCGCTGCCGTTCTTGGTGCCGTCGACGATCTCCACACCGCTGAGACGGCGCCCGATCCGGAGGCGATCCTCGACGTCGCTCCAGCGCAGCGCCAGCGCCTCGCCCGGCCGGCAGCCGGTCATCGCCATCAGGGCGACGAGGAGCGCATCCCGCCCTGCGATCGTCACGCGGGTGGGGCCGATGCGCAGTGAGTGGACGAGCAGCTGGTACCGCACCCGCTCGACCACGACCGGCCCCCAGACCAGTGGCGGGCGACGCCTCCCGGCGGCCGGCTTGAGGAGCAGGGCGACCGGATTGCCGCCGACCCCGGTCGAGCGCGGCCGTCTCGCCGCCTCGGCGAAGACGCTGGAGAGGAGGCCGATCGCCTTGATCAGGGTCGCAGCGCCGATCCCCGGCAGGATGTGCCGGCGATAGACGATCGCGTCACGCTGCCAGGTCTTCATCGCCAGCCGTCGCCGCGCCCGCGGCGCCCAGACGGCCTCGACGAACGCGGCCAGCGTCGGTCTGTCTTCGGAGCCCGTTGCCGTCACCTACATACAGAGGCCCCGGGGCGACCGATCTCGCCCCCGGCGAGCCGGGTTCAGGACCAGAGAGTCGTGGCGAGGACGCTGAGGAAGCCGAGCGTCAGCGTCCCGACCACGGTGAAGCTGAACTGGACCAACGTGTGCTGCATCGTCCCGAACTTCTGGTCGATCAGCTCGAGGCGGTCCTCGACCCGCTCGAGCCGCTTGTCCAGCTGCCCCAAGGACTGACTCATCTGCTCGAAGCGCCGATCGACCAGCTTGAACCGATTGTCGACGAGCTGGAAGCCGTCGTCGACCCGATGGTTCAGGTAATCGAGCCGCTCGTCGGTCCAGCTATCTCTCATCGCCTCCATGGTTCCACAATAGCGGACAAGACGTTGCGCAAATGTGCCTATTTGCACCAACTTTGCGGCCGCCGCCGGAGGCTGGCCTGAGGCGGCGCTGCGCTACCGTATGCAGATGCGCGCCACTAAAAAGCCGACCGGAAACTGGACTCCCGACGGGAAAGCGGAGCGGGCGGCCCTGCGGCGGGACTTCCCCGAGCTCACCCCGGCTCAACGTGCAGAACAGGTCTTTGAGCTTTCGCGGTTCATGGCTCAGGTGGCGGAGGCGGGCCGCCGCCGGCGCAGTGGCTGACCTGGACATCTCGCGTCGCGCTGAAGGAGCTGGCAGGCCGCCCGGGGGACCTGATCGATCTCGAGCGCCTGCGCCAGGCGAGGTCCGAGTGATCGCTCAGAGCTGAGTCGCAATCAGGCCGATCAAGGCAGCGATCACGCCGCCGCCGACCTGGAGCATCGTGCGTTGGAGCGCGTCGAACCGCGCGTCGAGAGCCCGCAGGTCGCCATCGACCCGCTTGAACCCGTCATCGACCCGCCGACTCAGGTCGTCCAGCCGCTCGTCGGTCCAGCTATCTCTCATCGCCTCCATGCTCCCAGGCTAGCGGACAACAAGTTGCCGGATTGCGGCAGTTTGCAAGGGCTTTGCAACTGCGGTCTGCCAACTCGCAGACTCGCTCAAGCGCCGCCCGCCAACCAGAGCCCGGAACGAGACTCGAACTCGTGACCCCTTCCTTACCATGGAAGTGCTCTACCAACTGAGCTATCCGGGCGTTCAGCCTCTGAACCGGCTTGCAATGCGGGTTTCGGGCCTACCTCGGGACCCATATTACAGGCTCCCTGACAACACAGATCCGGCCGGATAGCCGCGGTTTAGCGCCGATCCCCTCAGCGCGCGCCGACGCACGTATCGTCTCCATGCTTCCGCGAGAGCGTCACGAGACGGCGCATGCTGACGCCGCTTTAGAACGAGCGACGTGCAGTTCCTCGGCAACGTGGCGAGCCCGACGGCGAAGCCTTTTCCTGACAAGCCCGCGCGCCCGCCGCGAGTGCGCTTGCAAGCGATGGTGCTGGCGGGCGAGCACATATGCGTGGGCCGTGGCCCTCTTGCAGGCCGAAGAGACCGCCGTCGCGACCGGTGCCGTCACCTTTGCGCTGACGGCAGGGCTTTCGACTGCCTGGTACTCGGCATCCGGAGCCCGCGAGACGATGAACCTGACCCGCTGGTTGAACGCCGATTCCGGCAGCGCCAACGGGAAGGTCACACGGCCGGCGCCGCTCGGGGCGGTGGAGATCGCGACCCCGCCGTCCTTCCAATTCGCGGTCAGGGTATAGATCAGGCCGTCGGGAGCCGGCAGCCCGGTGGCCCCGGTGATCGAGGCCGATACCGTCCCGTTCGCGGCCACCGAGGTGAAGGACGGGAAGCTCAGCGTGAGATAGTGCCGCGGCGCTTCCACGCTGAAGTCGTAGAGGTAGGTTTCGAGATCCTGAGAGTCGGTCTCATTCGCTCTAGAAAAAAACTCGAGATAGTCATTGGCGGAGGAGTTCTGGACAGTGACTTCACTCCGGGCGGTGCCGCTTCCGGCGAGTTGAAAATGCAACCCTTCTTCCCGTCCGAGGGTCGCCCCCCAGGTGTAGTCGTCGACGTTTTCCACGAAGACCAAGCTCACCGGAAATCCGCTTTCGTGGACGAACGGAAGGGCATGCCAGTTGATCGCGACCCGGTCGTGGACGGCGAGTGGACCGAGATGATAGATAGCGACCTGGTCGTCGTTGCAGCACACCGGGGCGTAGTTGGCTTCGGCTTGGTTGTTGCCGAGGTTGCCGGCGTAGTGCACCCCGTAGGCGGTCAACGGCGCTTCGCTCGGTTTTTTGCCCCCGCCTTCGAACGCGGACGCCGGCGAAACGATCCCCAAGGCGACGATCGAGATCGCCGCGGCCACAACAATGACTGTCCTCATAAGCCCACGCCTCCGCCCTAGCTGACTGGTCTGTGTTCGCCTCCCGGGCGAACGTCTACTGATCGCTCAGCCGTGGCAGCCTATACGAGAATACGACGCACAGGCGGCTGGAAAATGTCGTCGCTTCTACTTTTGGCGTGTCGGATGACCGAAAGTGAGGTAAAAATCACTCGCCCCTCGCATGCCCTCCCCGCGCGGTAGGACGGCAGGCGACGGCGGCGGTCAGGCGCCAGCGCTCCGATTCGCCGGCCTCTCGGTGAGCCTGGATCTACATCATGGCCTTTCAGAAACGTGGCGGCATGTCAAGATCGTCGGGTCGAGCTCGGGGAGTTTGGGCCGACCCCGGCTTCCGAGGACCCGAGAGAGCCAATCCCAAGACTGTGCCTGCTGGGCCGCCCTTACGGCCCAGCAGGCCAGCTCGATATTACGGTGCGAGCTTGACTAGGTTCTCAGTGGTGGTTTCGACTTCGCTGGTGCCTTCGAGCGTCCCCACAGACGAGATCCTGACTTCTATTTCAATAGAATGGCTTTTTCGGGATGGACGTAATCGGACACGATGAATGTCGCATTCAGATTGCCAAAACGGGACACTTTGACATTTTTGGTCAGCGCGGCTGGACAGTTGGCCAGAACTTCTTCGTAGTTAAAAATAGTAACGGTGCCGTTAACAACTTTCAAAGTCGACGACGCGGCGTAAGGCGCTTTATTGGTTCCTGGGCTCCAAGTCCCTAGCGGCGCGTCGGCTTTGAAAAGCTTGATCGTACATGCCCCACTGATGAATTCGAGGCCATACGGTTGGCTGGGAAACCTGATACTCGCGGAGCTTGGCGAGACTGCAGACAATTCCCACAAGTGACTTGCATCGCTGCTACTAATGACTTTGAAATTAGCACCTTCGATGCCCGTGGTGGTACATTCTGCTCCACCAACGTTATGAAATTCTGGGTTTGAGAGCACAACGCTAGAAGCTGCCGGATTCGGAATGGTCCCAGTGGCCTCCCCGGTTTCACAAATAATCGAGGAAGATCCCCAAGAGAAAGAAACGTTGGTACTAGCCAAATGCAGCCCGTCACCGGCAGGCGTGATGGTGGTCGTCGTAGCTGCGGCAATTGAAATCGCCGCTATGGAAGCCGCGATTGCGGCCAACAGCACAACTCCGATTTTCCCGTACTTGGGCATGATGCGCCTCCTATGGGTTCATGTCGTTGCCGAGCATGAGAAATTGATGGTCTATCGTTAGTGTGGCCCCGAGCGGTTTGGCATGCACAACCAATGTGTCGAGCAAGTCGCGCGAGTTACTGCAATTTGTTGATCGAGACCCGTCGACTAGTGTGTTAGTGTCTTTGCCGGTCTGTGCGCTCAGACCGTGATGGTCCGATGGTCGAACTCATCTAGGCACAATGCTGATTCAATCTCTGTTGCGCAGGTCTTCAGCGGACGCCCCAAGTGTTCCTCGACCGAGCGAAGTCTATTTGTGATGGTTTGCCTATTCAGTTTCAGTGCTGCTGCCGCTGAAGACACATTGCGCTCCGCGGCGAAGTAGGCACGCAAAGTCTCCCGCGCTAGCAATCCCCCATCACGCTCTCCCTCCAGCGGCCTTAGGTAGAGCTCGCGCAGCGAGGTGACCAAGAGCTCATCGCCCAGCATCGAGGCCACCAGCGCCACCTCCCGGTAGCGCACCACCCCCGCCTCTGCGCGCAGCGCTACCCCCAGGGCCGCCTTGGCCTGGCGATGGGTGAGCCGCCAGCCGCCGAGCCCCTCCCCCGGCTCGCCGATCGCCAGCGCCAGCCCGGCCGGAAGCTGTTGGCAGAGGAGCCCCTCGAGCTGCTCTTGGCCAAACCGCCGCCGCGAGCCCAGCCAGCCCCAGGCCGTGCCCTCCCCGGGGCAGACCGAGAGGGCTCGGCAATCAAGCGGCTCGGCCAGGCTCGCGATCGCCTCCTTGGCCCCCGCTCCGGAGGCGGCGATCCCAAGGTGCCAGCCGCCAAACTCATAGGCGAGCTCGGAGGTATCGAGTGGCTCGCCGTTCAGCAGCCGCCCGATCCGCTCCGCCCGGCGCTCCTCGCTGGAGCTCGGCCGCACCGACTCGCGCTTGTACTCCTCGCTGACGGAGGCCAGGAGGCGGTCAAAGACGCCGGCCTGGACTCGCAACAGGCGCTTTAGGGCCGGGCCGCTTGAGATCCCGGCGTGCTCGGCCTCCTCGATCACGAAGTCCCCGAGCAGGGTGTAGCCGGCGAAGTAACGACGCAAGACGGTGTCGAGGCTGACCCGGTTTCTGACTGCCAAGCGGGCCTGGGAGAGCAGCGCGGTGGGGATCGGCGGGGGCCGATCCTCGCTGCGTTCCAGGGCGGCGATGCCGTAGTCGAGGGCGGTGGTGACCGCCACCCGCAGGCCCTCGGCGTAGTCGGGGTCGGCGCTTTGGCGGGGGTCGGAGATCGCCTGCACGCGGGCGATCGTCGCCGCTTGGATCTCGGCCTGGCGGGATCTGAGCCGAGCGCAGAGGCCCGAGCGGATCTCTTCGATTCGCATCGCCCTCGCCTCCCCCCTGCCGTGGTGCTTGCCTTGCCAACAGGGAGGCGGGCTTTGCCCGCCTCCTGTGCTTGCCTTAGTGTCTGCCCTTGCGCTTCTTCTTGGCCTTCTTCCCGCAGTCATTGGCGATCAACGGCCGCACCTCCAGCGCCTTGCCGTTGTGGGCGGTGTAGCTGACCAGCGCCCGCTGGGGCTTTCGGCAGATGTTTTCGCTGTTGACCAGCAGGCCCTTATCGCCGCCCTGCATTGCCAAGACGAACTTGGAAACCGGGGCGTCGGGGATGGCCTGGAAGGTGTTGCGGATCCCGCCGCCCTTGCCGGTGTCGACCTTGCCGGCCAAGACGACGTCGATCTGGCCGTTTAGGGCCGCGACCAGGTCGGGCAGCTCGTGGCTTGAGGACCGCAGGTAGACCGGGCCCTGCAGCGGCTTGTCGAGCAGCGGCGTGGTTGCCTTGGCGTAGCCGTAGATCGAGGCTTTGGGGCACTGGTTGGCGGCGAACTGCACGCGGGTGCAGATCGTGCCGATGTGGCTTTGATCTAAGAACTCTGAATGCGGCAGGGTGACCTGGGCGGAGGCGATGTTGGCGTAGTGGCCCTTGGGATAGGTGAGGACCGCTTTTAGGGCCGGGTTCTTGTTGCGCTTGGTGGCGCCCTTGAGGGAGATCTTCAGGTTGGGCTTGAACTTCAAAGATGAGCAGCCGCCGACCTGGAAGGGGCTGGAGAGAGCGGCGCTCTGAGCAGCCAGGGTCGAGGCGGTGGCGGTTACCGCGCTGGGGTCGCAGGAGGTCGGGTTGAGGGTGAACTCGGGCCTTGCCATGTTCAGGGCGATGCTTCTGAGGTCGAGGGGGATGCCGTCGATGATGCTCGGCAGGGGATCGCTGACCGCGTGGATCTGGGCGGTTTCGGGGTCGACGTGCAGGGCGGTCCTGACTACGACGGTGCCGAGGTCAAAGGGGCCGGCTACTGCGGGGGTGATGATCGCCAGGCTCAGGGGGGCGCCTTTATAGGGGCCGGTGAGGTAGGCATGGCCCTGGACGTAGAGGGGGGTGATGCCAGCGCCGGCTCCGACCGTGACCGTGCCGACTTCAGAGGCCAGCGGGCAGCTGGGGTTGCTCTGCTCAACGGCGCCGAGGTTGGGGGCTTCGCGGCTCTTTGCCACCGCCAGCTGGGCCTCTGAGCAGTAGGGGATGCCGGCCAGCTTGCCGGTCAGGCCCTTGGGCAGGGTGGCGTCGATGCCGGTCAGCTGCTGGGAGCCGTCGGGGCGGGTCAGCTTGAGGACGAAGGGCGAGTAGGCGCCAGCCTGGGGGGCCAGGGTCCCGGCGGTGAAGGCGGGATTGTTGGGGGCCTGCGCTTCAGTTTTTGGGCAGGCGCCTGAGCCCGCTGCCGCGACGCTCGTTTCAAAGGAGTCAGACGGCGTGGCGTCGGCTCCTTCTGGCGTCGACCAGGGAGTCAGGGTCGTGGTGGTGGTGTACTTGCCGCAGGCCAGCGGCGTCTTCAGGGTCCCCCTGGCGCCGCCGAAGAAGTGGGTTTCGATGTCTTCGATCGGCAGCTGCGGGTTTTCGGTGAAGCGGGCGCTCAGCTGGCCGGTAGTGGGGTCTGGGGTTACCCTGCCGGCGAGCTTGACGATCGTGCCGGTCTGTTCGTCTTCGACCGCCAGGTAGATCGCCAAGAGCGAGCCGAAGGGGTTATCGAAGGGCTGGGCGAGATAGATCGCGCCAGCGAGCTTGTGGTCGACCAAGGGCGATTTGGCTTCCAGGGTGCCGACCTTGGCGGCATTGGGGCAGCTCTGCGGCTCACCGGAGAAGCGGATCTTGCCTTCAGAGGGGGCGTAGCCGATCTGGGCCTCGGTGCAGGCGCCGAGGCCGTTGGCGGCGGAGGGGTTCAGGCTCATCCCCGCCGGCAGGGTGACCTTGACGTCTTTGAGGTGGGCGGTGGAGAGACCCTCAGGGGCTTCATCTTGGGGCTGGTGGATGGTGACGTTGAGGCCTGAGGGGCTGTCGGCGAGGTTGGTGGTCGGCTGGGAGGAGATCGTCGGGTTGAATTCCAGGGCGTTGCAGCCGTCCAGGCCGGTGGGGGTGCCTTCGCTTTCAGAGAGCGCGGTCTTGCTCTCAAAGGCATCCGGTTCCTCGACCGAGCTGACGCTGAGGGTGGTGCGCAGCGGTTCCCCGCAAGAGGTCGGCAGGCTGAGGAAGGGGGCAAGGGGGGCTTCGCTGGCACAGCCGGCGATGTTTGCGCAAAAGCGTTCGTCGAAGTGGCCTTCTCCGGCTTTGGCGCCGAGGGCGGGCAACCCCCAGATCTTTGCTTCGACCGTCTGGATTTCCTTGTTGGGCACGGTGATGTCTGAAACCCTGACCCCGTAGTCCTCGGGGCGCAGGGAGGCTTCGTTGAAGCTGTTGTTGTTGGCGATGCTGAAGCCGATCATCGCCGGCACCCCCAGCGGCGGGGTCAGGTTGAAGATCGGGACGAGACTGCCTTCTATGCCGTTTATGTGGAGCAGGGCGACGCCGACCTGGGCGTCCCCGGAGCAGTGCGGGGAGACGCCCTCGAAGTCAGCCGCCGAGCAGCGCGGCACGGCAAGCGGGTTGCCGACCATCCCCGCCGGCAGGTCGAGGACGAACTCGCGCAGGGTCCCTTCGGGTTCATATTTTTCTGGGTCTGGCCCGCTTTCGTCCTGGTTCATCACCCAGTTGAGCTTGAGCTCATAGGGGTGGGAGCCGGCCTGCAGGTCGACGGTGCCGTCTTCGCTCAGCGTCGTCGCATCGAAGCTCTTGATCCCGAAGGCCGCCTGGGCGCCGGTCGGGGCGAGCAGGAGGGCGAGGGCCAAGAGCAGGCCGAGGCAAGTGGCCAGTTGCTTGCGGGCGCTCATCGGCGACCTCCCCGGTTGTGCTTGGCGGCTCGTTGGTGCTTGCGCTGCTTCTTTTTGTGCTGCTTTTTCTTGTGGTGCTTCTTTTGCTTGTGGGGCTTTTGGTTGCCGGGGCCGGTGAAGGTGGCGCTGGCGGGGCTCTGCTGCGCGCCGGGGCCAGAGGCCGGGCCCAGGCAGGCTTCGCCGCTGGGGCAGGGGACGGTGTTCGGTTCTGCGAAGCCGCCGCCGACGCGGGCGTCATAGAGGTCGTACTGTTCGTCTTTGTCGCGGGGCAAGAGCCGCTCGCGGGTGATGAAGAAGGCGTCGCGACCACCGGCAGAGGAGTCGAGGAACTGCGAGTCGTTGGGGCTCTGGCCGCTGGAGATCAGGTAAACGCAGCCGCCGGCGTGTTTGCAGCTGCCGACCCCTTGGGGCTCCCACTCATAGACGTCTTGGACTTCGCCGTTGACGTCGCGGGGGGTGAGCGCGTCGCGGCTTTCGAAGAAGAGGCGGCCATCGCCGGCGGGGCTGAGGTTGTGGAGCAGGCCGAAGGGGGGGCCTTCTGGATGTATCACGCTGAGGTTAGAACCACCCAGCGGCCGCTGGCCGCTGGGGTTACAGGAGGCGCAGCTGAGGCTTTCGGTGTCAGCGGAGTACTCGAAGACCTCCCGACAAGCTTCTCCCGCCTCGCTGCATATGCCGCCGCCGCGCCGGGAATTGTCATAGCCGGTCAGCGGCGCCGCCGACATGAACGCCAGGTAGCGCCCGTCGGGGCTGACCTGGGCGGTGCGGTCTGAGGGCGAGGCGGTCCAGGCTCCGAAGCGTTCCGCGTTGAACAATCCGTCGCCCGGCAACAGAACACCGATGAAGCCGAGCTCGCCTCCGTGCCAGGCGTAGAGGTTGGGCTTGCCTTCCTCGGCGTCTTCTCCGTTGGCGTTTTTCACCCCTGCCCCAGTAAGCGCCGCGGTGTCGACGAAGTAGACGCGCGAGAGGTCTTCAGCCGCTCCGAGGATCCCCCGGAAGCCACCCTGGTGGACTTCGCCTTCGTCGAGGGTCAGGTCGACGGTGGGGAGATAGGCGCTGCCGGCTTCGTTTAGCTCATAGACCTGGCCGTTTGAGAGCAGGACCTTTGAGCCGTCGGGGGTGGCGGTGAGAAAGCAGGCCCGTTCTTGCACCGCTTCGCTTTCTTTGCAGGTGCCCGGGCCGGGGACTTTGAGGGTCGCTTTGCCGTCGACGCGGACGTAGAGTTCACCGCTTTCTTCTGAGCTCCAGAAGATCCGGCTGCCGTCGTTGGAGATCGCGTGGTCGACGTCGGGGCTCTGGCGGGAGTTCAGCAGCCGCCCGGCGCCGATCACCGAGCTCGCGGCGGCGGCGGTGTTGCCGGGCAATACGTTGACCAGCCGCAGCTGGCCGCCGACCCACTCATAGAGGTTGCAGCTCATGCCCGGTTCGGTGCAGTTCTTTTCACCCGCTTCAACATCGGGGGCTGCGGGCGCGACGCCGGGAACCACTGCGGTCAGGGCGTCGTTGGCTTCGAAGAGCAGGTGTTCGAAGGCGGGCTCAGAGCTGGTGCCCGCGTTGGCCGTTGCGAAGCGGATCTTGAATTCACCGGGTTCACGAGGATTGCGGTTGGGCGGTTCGGTGGTGATCAGCGGCTGCCGGTTGCCGCCCTGCTGCAGGTAGAGGTTCTGAAAGCTCTTGCCGCCCCGGGTCGGCGCCTGCGGGGAGAGCGGCGGCAAGTCCTGGGCGAGTACGCCGCGGGCGAGGTCGGCTGAGAAGGCCATGTAGTGGCCCGTGGTCGAGGCGGAGCTGAGGCCCGCGGTGCCCCATTCCCCGCCGCCACGGGTGGCGAGGTAGTCGTTCGGTTCCGCCGCCAGGCCATCGAAGAAAGGCTGGCCCAGGTAGAGGACCGATTCCCCGTCGGGGGAGCTCTGCATCGGTCCCACCGGGGAGTTTCCCCCGGGGAGGCAGTCTTCGCAGCTGCTGCCGAGTTTCCCGCTGGGTTCTGGCGGCACCACCTCGCCCCCCTTGCGGGGCGGGGAAACCATCTCGTAAGCGCGGCCGTCGGGGAGGCCAGGGAGCACCTCGAAGGTGGTGAAGAAGAGCGTGTCGCCGGCCTTGGCGCCGTTGGCGTTGCTGGCCACCAGGCGGAAGCGGTAGCCGGCTTCGGGCAGCGGCCCGATCTCGGCGCTGACCGATTCGGTGCCGGCGCCGGTGAAGGGACCGGCCGGGGTGCAGGGCACGGTAGTGGCGCCTTTGAAGCCATTGGCGTGGGTCTCGACGTATTCGAAGGCGCAGCTGGCCGGTGGGCCGCCGTCGGCGCTTATGGTCCCGTGCAGAGTGACGGTGGTACCCGCGAGCGTGGCGGCTGCGGTGCTGGCTTTGGGCAGCAGGGCCGCCGGGCCCCAGACTTCTATGTGGGGGTTGCCTTTGCGGGCGAGGTAGACCTTGCCGCTGGTTGCGTCGACGGCGACGCCGGTGACGTTTTCCCCACCGGGGGCGATCGTGCTGAGAAGCGTGGCGCCAATCGTCCCGGAGGCGTCGAATTCTTTGACTTCGCTGCCGGAGGCGGTGAAGAGGTGGCCAGAGGCGGGGTCGACCGTCTCGGTCGTGGTCGGCCCGGGGTCGACTTTGTAGGCTTCGGTACCGCTGGTGGCATCGAGCTTTGCCACGGGTCCGAAGGTGCCTTCGAAGAACCTCACCGGGAAGATGAAGCCGTCGGTCGCTCCGGCGCCGGCTGCCAGGGCGCAGGCCTGAGGGAAGGCGAGTTCGGTGCTGGCCCCGTTGACCGGCGGGTTGGCGAATTTGTGGATGTGGCCGGAGAAGTCGGCGACGTAGACGTCGCCGACGGGATCGACGGCGACGCCGCAGGGTTCGCCGAGTGGGCCTTCGCCGGATGCGGTGAGCTGGCCGAGGAAGCTGCCGTCCGGAGCGAAGATGTCGACCACACCGGCGCCCACCTGGGTGACGTAGATGTCGCCGTCGGTGGGGCCGCCGGAGTCGTCGATGGCCACCTGCTCTTCTTCAGAGAATCTGAACTGCAGGCCTTCCTGGGGGGTTTTGTCGGCGCCGCCGGCGCCATCGATCACGTTGGTGGCAAGGGCGGAGAAGGGAGCGGGTTCGCCGTTGGGCTTAAAGCGGCTGATCGTCCCTTCCCCAGGTTCGCGTTTGCCGGCGTCGATCACCAACAGGTCCCCCGTCGCCTGATCGACGGCCAGGCCCTGGGCTTCGGTGAAGCTGGGTTCGTTGGCTTCGCCGAGGCTGCCGAGGAAGGGGTGTTCGAGCGCCGCCGAGGCCGCGGCGGGGATCAGCGCCGTGGCGCCGAGGAGCAGGGCCGTGGCCCAGAGCAACCGCAGGGAGGAGATCCCGGCACGAGATTGACGAGGTCGCATCTACTTCCTCCCCTTCTTGTTGTTGGGCTTTGCTTGCAGTCGCAGCTCGACCTTGGCCCCGGCCGCCAAGGCGGCGCCGGCACCGGGCTTTGAGGAGCTGACGATCAGAGCGCCGGCCTTGTGCTTGGGCTTTGCCACCGCACCGAGGGCGCAGTTGGCCTTGGCCAGGGCCGAGCGGGCCTGGGCGAGGCTTTGGCCCTTCAGCCTCGGGACCAGGCAACCCGGGGGTGGTGGCGGCGGTGGGCTCGCGGTCAGGCTCGGCGGGCTCAGTGGGGTGAGCGGTGCCGACGCCGGTGCCGGTGCCTGGTAGGTGTAGTCATCGGCGGCGAAGTTGAGCGAGGTGCCGCCGAGGGTGATGACCCGGACGTCGACGGTGGCGGGGGCGTGGGCCGGGGCGTTGAGCGTGATCGTGGTCGCGGTGTCTTCGGTGAACTGCGAGGCGTCGACCACGGTCTCCCCGAAGCGGACCGCGCTGGCGGCGGCGAGGTTAGCGCCGCTGATCACGACCTGGTTGCCGCCGGCGCTCGGACCCTGGGCGGGGCTGAGGGCGAAGACAGCGGGGTCGGCGAGGTAGGTGTACTTATCGGCGGCGGTTTTGGCGCTGCTGCCGCCGCCGGTGGTGACGCTGACGTCAAAGCTGCCGGCGGCGTGGTTGGGGGCTTTGACTTTGATCGTCGTGTCGGTGTTTTCGATGAAGGGGCCGAGGACCGCGGTGGTGGCGAATTCGACCCTGCTGGCTTCAGCCAGGCCGGTGCCGCTGATCTGGACTTCGTTGCCGCCGCCGGCCGGGCCCTGGGTTGGGCTGACCGCGCTCACGCTCGGGACCGGCCGGGGATCGAATTTGGCTTGCAGTTCGAGCGCTGCAGCGAGCGTCAGCTGGCAGGGGGAGGTGGTGGCGGTGCAGGTGCCGGGATTGCCGGCAATCGTCGACCAGCCGGCGAATTTGGAGCTCGGTTCGGGGGTCGCGAGAAGTTCGACCGTTTCCCCTTCGCCGAATTCTTCGCTTGCTTCGCTGCAGGCGGGGCCGCAGCTGATCCCGGCGGGGGTGCTTTGCAGCGTGCCGGCGCCGCTGCCGGCCTTCTTGACCGCCAGCGACTGGGCGGGCGGAATGGCGCCAAAGACTTCGATCGTTTCGCTGCCTTCGCGGGCGACGTAGAGGCGTTCGGTGGTGCCGTTGAAGGCGACGCCGCGGACCTGGGAGCCGAGGATGGTCGTCGAGACCTCGGTAGCGCCCAAGGCACCGGAGGCGTCGAACTCGGCGACTTTCGATTCCTGGGCGACGAAGAGGTGGCCGCTGGTCGGATCGACGCTCAGGGTCGTGCTCGGGCCGGGGTCGAGGACGTAGTCCTCGGCCCCGGTTGTGGCGTTGAATTTCTCGACGGCGCCGTTGTAGGGGACTAGGACGAAGAGCGAGCCGGCGCTGGGGCCGGCCCCGGCGGCGAGGTTGCAGGGGTTTTCGACGGCGAAGTTGAGGCTGTTGTCGGTGTTTTTTACGACCGCGCCGGTGGGCTCGTATTTGTGGACGTGCCCGCCGCCTGAGAATTCGCCGACGTAGACGCTGGCGTCGGGGCCGACGGTGACTCCGCAGACTTCTTCAAAGCCGCCTTCTTCAGAGCCGCTCAGCTGGCCGAGGGGTTCGCCGTTGTTGGCGAAGATCTCGACCACGTGGGAGGGGCCGCCCAGCATCAGGTAGATCTCGCCGTCGGTGGCGGTGCCGGAGTCATCGACGGCGACCTCGACTTCGCGGAAGCCGGCGAAGCTGAGGCCGGTGATCTGGTTTGAGCCCAGGGCGGAGAATTCAGCGGGGGAGCCGTCGGCTTTGAAGCGGCTGAGGGTGCCGGCGGCGGTGTCGATCACCAGCAGGTCGCCGCTGGCGGGATCGACGGTGAGGCCGGCGGCGGCGCTGAAGGTCGGCTGGGCGGCGGAGCTGAAGGTTTCCACGAAGGAGCGCCCCAGCGCCGAGGCGGAGGCGGGGAGGGCGAGGGCGAGGGCGAGGAGCAGGGCGGCGAGGAGGAGGAGCCCGGAACGCGGGGGGCCGCCGCCGCTCTTCTGGCCCCGGGTCGATGCCGCAGGCGATGCCGTTGCGTGAGCTCTCAACGTCTTGCTCTCCTTGTCCCGTGAGCCCTCTGCCTAGCCGCTCCCTGCGGCCCCCTTGGCTCGGTTTCCCTTGAAAACTGCGAAATCGCCGGTCCCTGGCCGACGTTGCTTCCTGAGTCGAGGCCTGCCAGGATCCGAGGTGGATACTGATGTTTCTCGATTCCGGAAGATTAAGACACATCTGTGTCTGGAAGTCAAGAACGCCTCCAATTATCCCTGCAAATCTAATGTTTTGAAGGTAGATAAGCGCGTTTACGGAGTAACCACTGCGCCACCTTGAATGCGATGGCAACTGGGACAAGGCAGATGCTGGCCGAGGCTCGCCGCCCGGGACGAGCGATACGGCCGAGCGTGAAGCGGCCCAACGAGAGCGCCCGGCGAGCCATGTACGGATGAGCGCGCCGCGAATGTCCGCTTGGTCGTGGGCGCGGTGGCAAGCATGCTCGCGCAAGAAGTAGATACGGGTCGAGCAGGAGAGCTGGAGCACCTGTTGTCGGGACTGATGTTCGTAATCGCCGTTTGTCAACCCCCAGCAGCGAACGGCCGCCCCGCGGCGGCTTCCCCTACCTGCTCGATCCGAACCCAGCGTAAAGGCCGGCACCCGCGCATGAGATGCGAGATTGGTCCGTGCCAGAGAGACGTTCGGGGCGACCTGATGCGAGCCCGCCACCGCGTCCCGCCACGACCTGCGAGCCTCGAGTCCCAGATGGCCTCCCTGGTCGAGGGGGTGCCGTCGATGATCGGCGCCGCGCCACCGCGATGCGCGAGTACGCGACGGGCGCCGGCGACGCCCACCGGGCCGCGGTACAGGCCGACCGCGGCCGAGCCTTCCATCAGGAATCGGCCTTCGCCGCTTCCGCCCTTACGCCTCACGCGGCAGCTGGACGGTCGCGGCCCGCTGGCAAAACCTACTGGATGACCTTCGGCTGCCGTGAAGCCAAACCCCGCTTCGTTCACATGATTGCCGGGTCGATGAAAATACCGGGCCGCGTCATCGCGGCCCGGTATTCCGTTACCTACGGTGCCAACAGCTTCAGCGTCTGGTTGGGTGCTCCTTCGACTCCGGGAACTTCGATCGTGCTGGTGCCTTCAATCGAGGCGCCGGTGAGACTTTTGTAATTCATGCTGCTACCCGCTTTAGTAAATTCGAGCGAGGAGGTGGCATTGTTCATAGTGGCAGTGAAGCTGCCTTCAATTTGATAATTCATGTTGGTTACTACTTTGCACCCTTCAAGAAATATCGAGAAGAGAACGGCTCCTGATGACGGCGTGAATTTGACCGCCGGTTTACCTTCGAATTCAGTGGCTTCGCCTTTGAACGGCTGCGAGATTTTTTCGCCCCCACCAGCGACTTTGCAGGTGTCTTTCGGTTCGGAGACCGTGCAGCTGCCGAGGTTGAAGGTCGGCACGGAAGCGGTACCGGCAAGAATGCCTCCAGAGGGATTCAAAATCGTGCCTTCACCTGTCAGGGTTGAGCAACTGACGGTTACTGTAGTACCCCCGATGCTCCATTTCAGGTTGATGCCAGTCGTATTTTTCATTACGACTTTCTTGGCAGTTTCCGTCACCTTTACCAGGTTATAGGTTTTAGCACCACCTTCTGTGTTGCAGGTAGAGTCGCTGAACGGCCCTTCCCCGGTTTTCTGGCAGGCGTACCAATGGGGCAGCGGCGCCGGCAGCACACCCGAGGGTTTGGAGAGCGCTATCCCGCTGCCTTCGCCGTTTGACGCCGTTACCGAGGTAAGAAGCGTCTTGCCGACATCGGCTGCGACCGGCGTGTACGAAGATTTCGTCGCGCCCGATATGGATTTGCATTCGACGCCCGAGGCGTTGCAGCGAAACCAGACGTAGGCATAGCTGGTCGGAGAGCCTGTCCAGGTGCCGTTGGTCGTGGTAGCGGCAATGCCGACGTGGGGCGATGCCGTCACAACCGGCGAAACCGTGTTTTCCGGTTCCGCGGCCGAGGCCGAGGCCACGCCGACGGCACTGAGCGCCAGCGCGGCGATCAGCGCCAAGCCGAGCGTTGGCAGAATGCGCTTCAATGTTCTGGGTCTGCTAACCATGTTCTGCGAACTCCTTCTCCCAGGCGTATCCCTGGGTTTGGTTTTCGTTCAGTGCACGGCCACCGGCGCCTGCCAGATGCAACTGGCAAGGCGCCGGGGTCGTGACTCCCCTGCTTGCAGAACAATTGACCATTACGGCCAACTGACTGGTGTTGGGAGACTGGGAAAGCATCTGAGGCGGCGAGCTTGCGCTTTGTGGCGCTGCTAGCGCCGGACCTTGTGATGCTTTTTGGCCTTGTGCTTGCGCTTGGCCTTCTTGGCGCAGTCGTTGGCGATCAACGGCGTGGCTTGATAGGCATCGCCGTTGTGGGCGTGGTAGGAGACCAGCGCCCGCTGGGGCTTGCGGCAGATGTTTTCGGAGTTGACCAGCAAGCCCTTCTTGCCGCCTTTCATTTCCAAGACGAACTTGGAGACCGGGGCGTCGGGGGTGGCTTCGAAGCTGTTTCTGATCCCACCGCCCTTGCCGGTGTCGACTCTGCCGACGAGGTCGACGTTGACCTGGCCTTTCAAGGCAGCTACGAGATCAGGCAGTTCGTGGCTTGAGGAACGCAGGTAGACCGGGCCTTCGACCGGTTTGTCGAGCAGTGGCGTGAAGGCTCTGGCAAAGCCGTAGATCGAGGCCTTGGGACAGGCCTCGGCGGCGAACTGCACCCGCGTGCAGATGGTGCCGATATGGGCCTGTTCGAGGAAGGCCGAGTGGGGCAGGGTGACCTGGGCGGAGGCGATGTTGGCGTAGTGGGAGCCCTTGGGGTAGGTCACCACCGCTTTCAAGGCTGGGTACTTGTTGCGCTTGGTCCCGCCTTTGAGGCTGATCGCCAGCCTTGGCTTGAACTTCAGCGCTGAGCAGCCGCCGACCTGGAAGGGGCTGGTCAGAGCTGCGCTCTGGCCGGTGAGAGCCAGGGCTGCGCCGGTGATCGCGCTGGGATCGCAGCTGGTCGGGTTGAGGGTGAAGTCGGGGCGGTCCATCTTCAGGGCGATGCTCCTGAGGTCCAGGGGGATGCCCGCGATGATCGAGGGCAGGGGATCGGAGACGGCGTGGATCTGGGCGCTTTCGGAGTTGACGTAGAGGGCGGTGCGAACGACGACCGTGCCGAGGTCAAAGGGGCCGGCCACCGCCGGGGTGATGATCGCCAGGGAGATCGGGGCGCCTTTATAGGGGCCGGCCAGGTAGGCGTGGCCTCCCACGTAGAGGGGGGCGATGCCGGCGCCGGCGCCGACCGTCACCGTGCCCACTTCTGAGGCCAGGGGGCAGGAGGGGCTTGCCTGCTCGAGGGCTCCCTGGTTGGGGTGGTTGCGAGACTGGGCAACCGCGATCTGGGCCTCGGAGCAGTAGGGGATGCCGGCGAGGCGGCCGGTCAGGCCCTTGGGCAGGGTGGCGTCGAGGCCGCTGAGGCGCTGGGAGCCGTCGTTGCGGGAGAGCCTCAGCAGGAACGGAGAGTAGGCACCAGCTTGGGGGGCGAGGGTGCCGGCGCTGAAGGCCGGCTTGTTGGGGGCGGTGGCTTCGGAGGCCGGGCAGGCGCCCGAGCCACCGGCCGCCACGCTCGTCGCAAAGGAGTCAGACGGGGTCGCGTCGGCTCCTTCGGGAGTCGACCACGGAGTGAGGTCGGAGGTGGTGGTGTATTGGCCGCAGGCAAGCGGCGTCTTCAGGGCAGCCCCGGGGCCGCCGAAGAAGTGCAGGTCGATGTCTTCGATCGGCAGCTGCGGACTGTCTTTGAACCTCGCGGTCAGCTGACCGGACTGAGGGTCGGGGGTGACTTCCCCGGCCAGCTTGGCGATTATGCCGGTCTGTTCGTCTTCGATCGCCAGATAGATCGCCAGCAGCGAGCCGAAGGGGTTGGCATAGGGCTTGGCAACATAGACGGCGCCTTCGAGCTTATGGTCGAGGAGGGGAGAATTGACTTCTAGGCTGCCGATCTTGGCTGCATCAGGGCAGCTTTGAGGGGATTCGGAGAAGTGGATCTCTCCGCCGGAGGGCTGGTAGCCGATCTGAGACTGAGTGCATGCGTCAAGGCCGTTGGCCGCGGAGGCGTTTAGGGTCACGCCGGCGGGCAGGGTGACGTCGACATCCTTGAGGATCGCGCTGGCCAACGGCTGCGGACGCCCAGTCAAGCTCAGCCGCGGAATGCCAACCGGGCTCGGCAGTTCAGGTTCAAGCGGAGGTTCGCTATAACCAAAAGAGCTGTACGTGGCTACGGTGCCGGCGGCATTGGTGCCGAGCACCTCGCACTGGAGGATGAAAGGAGCTTCGCCGGGAGCGATCGAGTAGGTGCTTTCGGTGCGCCCGGGCACCACCGCGCCGTTGTGCAGCCACTGGAAGGCAAAGGAGGGTTCCCCTCCCCAGGCCCCGGGTTCGCAGGTCGCGGTTTCTTCGCTGATCGAAACGAAGGCTTCACCGGCTACGGGCAGGGGAGCTTCTGGAGCGGGGTCCACGGCAATCGACTCGCTCACCGCGTGGCCGGGTCCTGCCGCTGCCGGGTTGTTCGCCGTGACTTCGCACTGCAGGGCGGTACCCTGGTCTGCGTTTTGAAGTTCGTAAGCACCGGCGGTAGCGCCTGGGATCGGGGCACCGTTGCGAAGCCACTGGAAGGTGAATTCGCTCGGTTCAGAGAACCACTGCCCGTTCCTGCATAGCGCGGTCTGCCCGGGTCCCTGTCGATCGCCAGGTTCTGCTTCGCTGGCGGGCGGCTGGGGCTGATGAAGATTGAAGTTCAATCCCGCCGGGCTGTCGGCAAGATTGGTGGTCGGCTGGGAAGAGATCGTCGGCCGGAACTCGAGGGCATTGCAGCCGTCGAGACCAACGGGTTCGCCGCCCTCGTCAGTTGATACCACCGTTTTGCTGTCGAAGAGACCCGGGCTCTGGAGTGAATCGACCTTGATCGTCGTCTGCGGCGGCTCGCCGCAGGTCGTCGGCAGAGTGAAAAAGGATCGCACAGGAAAGCCTGTGAAGGCGACGGGCGGTCCTCCTTCGAGAGCCTGTTGGCCTCGTTCAGCATCGTGACTGGGGTCTCCTGGCACCCCCCAGATAGTCTCCGCAATTCTCAAGTATCCCAGGTGGGGAAGAGTAGTGTCGGAGACGCTCACACCGTAGTCGTCGCCCGTTCGGACCGCTGCCTCTTGAAAACCATTGAGGTTTCCGATACTCAGCCCAAGACGTGCGGGGCTCCCTATTGGCGCAACGAGGTTGTAAACCGGTGCGAACGCGCTCAGGGAATTTGGGAAAAGAAAATGCGCTACTCCGATCTGCGTATTGTCCGGACACTGGGGAACAAGGCCCTCGAAATCAAAACCTGAACAGCGCGGAAGAGATTGAGGGTTGCCGAGCAACCCGGGCGGCAAATCTACCAACAGGCTTCGAAGCCCGCCTTCGGGTTCTTCTTCTCCATCTCGGTTCATTTCGAAGCTGATGGTCCATTCATAGGGGTGGGAGCCGGCCTGTGAGGCACTGGTACCGTCAGCATTGATCGCCATGACGGTTGCATTTTTAATACCAAATCCAGCCTGGGCCACGGGGGCAGATACCAGACTCAACAAAACCAGAATGAAGACGAAATACACGGTGGACTGCTTGCGGGCGGTCACTGAGAGCCTCCGGCATTGTGCTTCGTGGGTCGCTTGTGTTTACTGTGTTTGTGCTTTTTGTGTTTGTGCCTCCTGTTTCCGGCACCGCTGAAGGTAGAGGTGCCGGGGCCCAGCTGTTCAGGTGCAACTCCGAATGGCCCTCTACAAGCCTCCAAATTTACGCAACGGTGGGTTGCCTCTTCGGCAATACCACCACCGGCTCGCGCGTCATAGAGATCGAACTGCTCATTTTTGTCTTGAGCCAACAACTGGTCGTACGTGACGATAAAGGCATTGTCACCATTGGGAGTTGCGTCAAAGAAGAAGGAGTCGACGGAACCTTGGCCCCTTGAGATTAAAGAGACGCAGCCAACGACGCGCCGGCAGCTCCCGACTCCATTCGGCACCCACTCATAGACATCCTGAATGTGACCGTTCGTGTCGCCGGCCGAAAGCACATCCTGGCTTTCGAAGAACAGCCGCCCACCTGCCGTGAGGTTATGGAGCTGTGACAAGCCACCTTTGACCACGCTGAGATTCGAGAGACCAATCGGTCGCTGGTTGGTGGGATTGCAAGAGGCACAGATGAGTCTCCCCGAGACGGCGTCGTACTCGAAGACCTCCGGGCACAATGGTCCGGCCGGCCTGCAGTTACCACCACCGCTTGCGGCATTGTCGTAGCCGGTCAGAGATGCAACCGACATAAAGGCCAAGTAACGCCCGTCGGGACTAACCTGGGCAGTGCGATCTGCTGAGGCAGGATGCCACGCGCCGAGATTCTGAAGGCCGTACCGGTTGTCGCCTTCGGCCCCGCTTCGTTCCAACAGGGCGCCGATGAAGGAAGTGACTCCTTCGTGCCAAGCATAGAGGTTGAATTCACCAGCTTTAGAGTGTTCGTGGTTTCCGTTTTCTTCGCTTTTCTCGGTGAGCGCAGCAGTGTCGACGAAGTAGACGCGAGAGAGATCCTCGGAGCTGCCCAGAATTCCCTGGAAGCCGCCATGGTGCACGTCACTCTGATCCGTGGTCAGATCGGTGCAATGTTGGATATGCGGTGCTTCAATCTGCAGTTCATAGAGGCAGCCATCGTTGAGCAGCACCTTCTTGCCATCTGGGGTGGCGGTGAGAAAGTTGCCGGAATCCTCAATTTTGAGGGTTTCTTTTCCATCGATCCGCACATAGACCTGGCCAGCTGCATCGCTCCAAAATATTTTGGTCCCGTCTGCAGATATCGCGTGGTCGACAGCCGGACTCTCGAGTATTGGTTCCTTCGCCAGCATCAGTCCGGAGCCAATCACGGCGCCGGCAGCAGCGTTGTGGTTCGGCAACACGTTGACCAGAAGAAGCTGACCGTTCACCCACTCGTAGAGATTTTTTTCTTCCGCTCCAACGGCCGGAGCGTCAGGGGTCAGCGCGTCATTGGCCGCAAAGACAACGTGGCTGAGGGCTGGAGAGGAATCCGTACCCGAATTGGCGCCGGCATAAAAGACCCTAAAATTGCCTTGGATCAGTTCACCGGGTGAGCGCTCAGGCGGCTGGCTGGTGATCAGCGGTCGCAGAGACCCATCCGCATTTCTGAGGTAAAGATCGGCATAGCTTTTGCCTTCGCGGCTGGGCGCTTCGGCAGAGAGGGACGGTTCGACTTGAAGAAAAACGCTCTTTGAGAGGTCGGTTGAAAGGGCCTTGAGACCCTGTTCTTCACCTCCTCGAAGCTGAGGCAGACTGACACTTTGCGTTTGCCAGCCGGTGGGGGTACGGCCCGCCAGATAGGATTGCGCTTCTCCGCCGACGGTGAAGCCTTGGCCCTCGTATACAACGGTTTCACCGTCCGGGGCACTCTGCACCGGCCTGCTTCCACTAGTTTCCCCGGGGAGACAGCCCTGAGCACAGGTTCCGCCGAGTATTCCGGAGGAATTGGGAAATGGCGGGATCACATCACCGAGCTTCTTTGGTGGTGAAACCATCTCGTAGGCCCGGCCATCGGGCAGGTTAGCGCTAGCTGGGCCATACGTACTGAAGGTCTTGTCAAACCCTACATTCTCGATCGATCCCGTCCTCGCGACGACGCGGAAGTGATAGGCGGTGCCGGGAACCAGGCCTACGATCTGCTGGGTGACTGGAACCAATTCGGTTCCCGAGCCGATCTCTTCCGGCGGAAGCGGCATACCGGTCGCTTTGACGAAACCGCTTTCGAGGAAGTCAGCGTCGGTGACGTATTGCACTTCAAAATTAGTGGATTCGCCATGGGGATTGATCAAGCCGGATATCCTGGCGCTGGTGGTGGTGACTTCAGAAACCGTGACCGCGGTGACAGTTGGGCCCGGGGTCGAAAAGCTGAGTTCATCGCCGGTGGTGGCGCCGCGCGCATTGGCGGCAACAAGGCGGAAGTGGTAGGTCGTACCCGGCCGGGTTGAGATTTTGGCATGTACGGCGACAGGCACGCCGCCTGCTCCCACTTCGACGGCGTCTGGTTCCGTGCAGGGGACGACGTTGCCGAATTGCACCGTTTCCCCCCATTCAAAGAAGCATTGCGTGAGCGGCACTTCGCTGGGGTTCACAGTTCCGTGCAGGGTGGCGCTCGTTGCTGTGACCGAGCTCGCCGCTTCGGTCTCCGCGTCAGGGAGGGTTACTTCATCGAAAACAGCTATAGAGCTTTCGCCGCCGGCAGCGTAGATGCCGTGGCCAGGACCGGTGGCGAGACCGAGGGCGACATCAAGATATTCTGAGCCGAAGGAGTCCGTCGGACCACAGCCGCCGGATGCGACGACAGCGCACGTCGATCCGTGCGGCTCGATCACTTCGCCGGCATTGTTAAAGGCATAGTGGTCGATGGAGTCGCCGGCGTTGTCGACGTAGAGATCGCCGTTGACGGGATCGATGGCCAGGCCCAGCCCGGGCGGAGCTTCTTCGTTACCGAAGCTGACAGTGCCGATGTCACTTGCGGTGGATCCTATTTTCTCCACACTGCCGTTACCATTGACCTTGAAGAAATTTCCGATTGGGTCAACGGCGAGGCCGACCGGTTTGGTACCCCGGTCACCCAGCGTGAGTTTTTCAACGAAGCCACCTTCTCGGGTGAATTTAAAGAGGCTGTTTCCTTCCACTTGAAACACGTCAAGGCTTCCCGCCGAGTCGACCGCAATTCCGGCAAGACCAACGAAGGACTCGCTGCCGTCTCCGGTACGTTGACCTGCGGTGCCCCAGCTAGGTATGAGGTGTCCTTCATGGTCAAACTTGGTGATCGTGTTGTCACCCGTATCACCGACGTAGATGTCGCCTTCGCCGCCGGGGGCATTGTCGACCGCGAGGAAGAGACGGCCTGAGCCTTCGAACGCGCCGGGTCCCGATCCGGGCTTCCCTGCCACGCAGGTGTCGGGGGGTTGGCACACGTTCTGTTCGGCTTCACTCCCCGCCGCATTGACCGCGGTTTCGTTCACTTCCTTGCCGAACATGAGGACAAAGGCGCCAGACGGGCTGAACTTCTCGATCCTGAAGTTGGTTGGGTCGGCGGCGTAGATGTCGCCCGTGGATTCGTCGACAGCTACGTCAGAGGTGTTGGAAAGAGGGTACGGGTTAACAGGGGTTGGGACTGGGTTCGATGCGGCGCCAAAGGAAAATTTGAAGCCGTGAGTCTGCAGGGCGAAGGCGGGGGAGACAAAGAGAGCCATGAAGATCCCGAAGGCAAGAAGCGCGGTGAGGGCAGTGCGAAGGCCTGGAGCCTGGCGGCGGGAGGCCGCGCTGCTCTCTTTCGCGTCCCGGGAACCGATACCAGCGCCCTCGGCCTTGTGGCGGACGGGTGAGAGCGGAGACGCATTGCTTCCCCCGAGCTCACCGGCATCGCTGCGACTGGCGAAGGCTCCGTGCGGGAGCGAGCCGCGGTGTATCTGGCCCGAGGTCGGTCCCTTCGCGTGGCGTCTCAACTTGTTGCTCTCCTTGTCCCGTGAGCCCTCTGCCGGCCGCTTCCCTTAGCGGCGGCTTCCGCGAGGCTCGGTTGTGGTTCTCCCTGTTGATGCGTGTCCTGCCCGTCGCTACGGACTGAACTACATCGTACATTGAACGGGCATGACAGTAGACGAAGAGATATCTGGAGGTCAAGAAAAATCTGGTGTTTCTATTAAATGCTGGAAAAATTTGGCGCTTTGAAAATTGCTCTAGCCTGGGAAATAAATTTGGTACCAGCGTGTTATCTGGGATAAACCTGGGCGGTAGAGCGGCCTCAGAAACGGCGTCGTGGTGGGGCCCGACATCGGGCGGAGTCAAAAGGCAAAGGACGCGGGCGCATGGCTCAGAGCCGGGTGCGACCCCACGGGGGCGTTTGAACCCGGGCTATGGGCTCGGGGGGAGCGCCGGGTCGATCGCGACCTCGACTGCAAGGCCGCTCTTGATCACCCAGGCCGTGCCGGCGGGCAGATCGCGGATCTCGCCGGGGTCGAATCTGTCCATCAAGATGCGGGCCAGCTTCTCGGGGTCCCCCATCGCGTGGGCGATCACCAGCCACAGGGCGGTGAAGAGGCTGGGGTGCTGGCCGTCGGACTCCAGCCACGCCGTCGAGTCGCAGGTCAGCACCAAGCCGGTGTCCTCCTGGCTCGCTCGCCCGAGGATCGACGGATCGTCCCGGTAGAAGGCGAACGCCTCGAATCCCTCGACGATCGCCACGCAGACGCGCCCCTTCTCCTTGCGCTCGGCGAGGTAGCTGGCGAAGTCGGTGAGGAGGAGGCGGGTCGTGGCGGCGGTATCGCCACCGGGCGCCAGCGGGCCGAGCCGGACGTAGGCGGTGTCGGCGTCCTCCCAGGACCAATCTCCGTCCAGGCGAGAGCCCGCCCGCTCGAAGAAGGTCGCGTAGCGCCGGCGGGTCCGCTCCCGATCCTCGCGGGTCAGCGGCGATTGATCGGCCGCGAACACCGAGTCGGAGACGAGGCGGTCCAGCAGTTCGGCGCTGGAGCGCGGCGGACCCTGCGGCTGGTTGCAGGCGATCTGCAGCGCCACCATGATGGCGTCGTCTTGCGGGTCCCAGGGTGCCTCGCGCGGGAACACGGCTCGCAGGCGATTGACGATGTAGCGCCAATCGCTCCCCCGCCAGGCATCGAAGGGCTCGCTGGGAAAGACGCGCACCTGGCGGCCCGCGCCGCGCATCAGCGCGGCGAAGCGCTCGCCGACGTCGAGATCGCCCCCGGCGCTGATGTAGAGGACCTGCGCGTCGGTCTTCGCGGCAACCTCGTGGGCGATGCGCATCGACGTCTCAGCCCTGTCCTGGCTGGTGCCGCCGAACAGCAAGGCATGCCGCTTGATCTCCTCGAACGGCCAGACCACACTCGAGCCGCTCAGCGGCAACGCCGACTCGCCGCCGAGCAGGCGGCCCAGGAAGACACCCTGCGGAGTGCTCGAAGGCGAATCGGGAGGTGGCACGCAGAGAATCTAACCGAATGGTCGAGCCGCGGCGGACCCATCGAGCGGCTCCTCTAGCCGGTGTCGAAGACCTGCTCGACGAAGAAGCGAGCGGCAGCGTCGAGGCGCTCGCCGTAGGTGCGCTCAGCGATCTCGAGGACCTGCTCGGCTCGATCGAGCCCGAGCTCCCCGGCCAGCAGGCGCAGGTCCGCCTCGTCCTCGCCGACTCGGTGTGCCAGCACCTTCAGAGCCAGCAACGTCTCAGGGGAGGCTGCGAGGCAGCGCAGCCCGGGCAGGTCGAGTGGCGCGATGCTCGTCGAAGGCGAGGGCGATCGCGGCGCCGCCGACCACGTACATCTCGGCACTGACGCCACGGCGGTCGAGCTCGGCGGCCAGGGCCGTGAGGGCGCTGAGGATCTCCTTGCGGTCCATCGCTCAGACGCGGTGCAGGGAGCGCTCGGGGACGAAGATGCCGCGGCGACGGAAGGCCGCCGGGGACTGCGCGATCGCGACCGCCCGCAGGCCGGGCACATCGCTGAGGAACCAGAAGCGCTCGAGGAAACGCGCCGGCTCGACGGACCAGTCCGGCCGGTCGAGATCGTGGGCAGCGGCAAGGTGCTCGGCCAGGGCCCCAAGGTAGGCGTCGTAACAGCGATCCCCGGTCGAGGCGGGCCGCTGGGCGATCGCGGCGGCGCGGAGGCGATCGTCGCCGCGCAGAGCGAACTCGTCGAGGAACTCGCGCGCGGCGTAGCGGAAGTCCTCGCCGCCGAGGACCCGCTGGGCGACGCCGGCGAGGGTCTCGGTCAACCGCTCGGCGGGCGGCGGGTGTGAGGCGAGCCAGGCGGAGCGGGTGATCAGCGGCGTGGCCATTGCAGCAGGGATGGTAGGGGCCGCGCCCGCGCTGGGCCGCGCCTCAGCCGCGGCGCTCAGGCGAGGGCCTTGGCCTCGTTCCAGGTCAGCAGCCGGCCGCTCTCGGGGTCGATCAGCTTGAGCCGGACCGCGCGGAGGCCGTCGCGAACGGTCAGCACCGGGACGTCGTGGAAGACCTGGTTCTCGTCGTGGGCGCGCTGGAGGTTGTAGTTGGGGATCTTGGCGCTGAGGTGGTGGACGTGGTGCAGGCCGATGTTGCCGGTGAAGAACTGCAGCAGCTTCGGCAGCTTCAGGTAGGAGCTGCCGCGCAGCGCCGCGTCGGCGTAGCTCCAGTCCTCGGTGTTCTCCCAGTAGACGTCCTCGAACTGGTGCTGGACGTAGAACATCCAGACGCCCATGGTGCCGGCGAGGATCGCGGTCGGCATCTGGACGAGCAGCCAGGCGCCGGGGCCGACGAGCCAGAAGATCGCGCCGATCACGAGCGCCAGCGACGAGGTTGGTGAGCGATGACGCTGTGGCGCATGGCGCGGGCGCTGCTTGCTCGACCAGATGCGCGGCCCGATCATCAGCGACCAGATCGGGCCGATCCCGAACATCACCAGCGGGTTGCGGAAGAGCCGGTAACCGAGCCGCTGCTTCCAGGCGCGCGACGGCGTACTCCGCGACGGTCAGCGTCGGCACGTCGCCGGTGCCGCGGCGGTCGAGGTCGCCGGCGGTGCCGTGGTGGACGGCGTGGTTGTGGCGCCAGTTCGCGAACGGCTGGAAGACGAGCAGGCCGGTGAAGCGGCCGAGCCAGAGGTTCGCCCGCTTGGTCGGCAGGAACGAGCCGTGGGCGCAGTCGTGGAAGACGATGAAGGTCCGCAGCAGGAAGCCGGCCGCCGGGATCGCCAGGGCCAGGGTGAGCCAGACCGAGACCTCGAGGCCGAGGTACATCGCCACCGTCAGCACCAGGTAGGGCAGCACCGACGTCGCCAGGTCGAGGAGGCTGTGACGCAGCGACGCCCGCTCATGGCGGGCGATCGACGTGCGCCAGGCCTGCGGAGTCGGGACGGGATCAGCGCTCGGCGCGGCGGGGTCGAGCTGCGGGGCGATCGGCATGGCGGTCAATGTACCCACGTTTTCCTAAAGAGCGCTGAACGGGAGGTGAAGGCGGCCGCCGGCGTGCATCGGATACGGTCGGTGCATGGTCTTCGACTTCAGGCACAAAACCATCTCCGGCCAGTGGAAATCCAGCGGGCACCGCAAGGGCGACACCCGCGACGCCGCCTTCGCCGCCCTGGAGGCAAAGAACGGCCCGATGCCCGCCGGCAGGTACATGTCCCGGCCGCGTGACGGCCGGACCAAGAACTGGGATCTGTTTACGCGGCCTTGAGCGCGTCGGCGATCGCGGCGATCGCCGCGGCCTCGGCATCGCTGACCGGCTTGTCGTCGGCCTCGGTCTTGGCGGCGGCGACGCGATTCGCCAGTGAGGTGACGAAGCGGCGGTAGTCCTCGGCCTCCTGCGGGGTCGCTTTCTGCTCGACCAGCGCGATCGCTTCGCGGATCCGCTGCAGGCCGTGGTCCTTCAGCTCCTCGGCCGAGTGGGCCTTGGCGTGGTCCATGTCCGGCTTGTGGGAGACGATCTCGTCGAGCAGCTCGGAGTCGCCGTGCTCCTTGCGGGCCTCGGTATAGGCCTTGGCCATCGCGAAGGCCTCGCGGAAGCTGCCGCCGCGCTGCGCGGTCGAGACGATCATCCCGGCGCTGGTCGGGCCCTCCCGAACCACGTTCCACTCCTCGGCGGTGAAGTCGGCGCTGCCGGTCATCGGTTCTCCTCTCGGGGGCTGGCTGAGCTTGTCAACTTACTCCGATCCTCGTCGAGGGCTGCCGGGTCGCAGCCCGTTAAGTCCTCACGGAATCAGGCCGAACCTCACGCACCAGGCCGAACTCGGCGGCAAGCAGCTCGTAGGAGCAGCGGCGGGCCTGGTGGTCGTGGGCGATCGTCACCACGATCGCCTCCTCGGCGCCGTAGGCGGCGGCGATCTGCTCGATTTCGGCGCCGACCTGCGCCGGCGTGCCGGTCAGCCGGCCGGGATCGCCGGCGGGCCCTTCCCGCTCGTCGCCGTGGAGCTCGAGGTAGCGCTCGGCCTTCTCCGGCGGCGGCACCGCGATCAGGTGCCCGCGCCGCAGCAGCTCGAAGGCCATGCGCCAGCTCGCGACGAGCCGCTGCGCCTCCGCCTCGCTCGCGGCGACGATCGCGCGGACGGCGACCGCGAGGCGCGGCTCCTGCAGCCGCTTGCCGGCGACGAAGCCGCGCCGGTAGGTCTCCGCGATCGGTGCCCCGCGGGGGTTGATGAAGTCCGCGAACGCGTAGCGCAGGCCAAGCTCGCCGGCCCACAGCGCACTCTGCTCGGAGGAGCCGAGCAGCCACGTCTCCGGCAGCTCGGGCTCGCCCGGCAGGGTCTCGGCGAGGCGGGCCAGGTGGCCGCCCTCGAAGCTGCGCTCGAAGTAGCCCAGCAGCTCGGCCAGCTGCTCCGGGAAGTCGTCGAGCGGCGCCTGGGAGCGGTCGCGCTGCAGCGCCTGCGTGGTCATCGGGTCGGTGCCGGCCGCACGGCCGATGCCGAGGTCGATGCGGCCCGGGAAGAGGCCGGAAAGGACGCCGAAGCTCTCCGCCACCTTGAGCGGGCTGTAGTGCGGCAGCATCACGCCGCCGCTGCCGACCCGCATCCGGCTCGTGGCCGCGGCGATCGGGCCGATCAGCACCTCCGGGGACGGCCCGGCGACCAGCCCTCCCCCATGGTGCTCGGCGACCCAGTAGCGGTGGTAGCCGAGGCCGTCGGCCAGCTGGGCCAGGTCGATCGAGTTGCGCAGCGCCTGCGCCGCGGTCGAGCCCTCGGAAACCGGGGTCTGGTCGAGGACGCTGAGGCGGAGGCTCGAGGGCACCGCAGGACCGTAGCCGAGCGGCCCACCGGGGCAGGCCGCTCGGCGCTGGGCGTAGGGCTCAGCCGAAGTCGAGCACGCGGAAGCGGGTCGAGTCGATGGTCGAGGCCGGGGTGCAGTCGCCGTTGGAGTTGACCCTGACGGTCAGTTTGTTGTTGAGAGGAGCGGTCGGGTCGACCTCCGGCTGCGCGCCGAGGCTCTGTTCGACCGGCTGGAGGGTGACCGAGCCGGTCGAGATTCCGCCGCCACCGACCGTCTGTCCGTTGAGGATGATTTCGAAGCCCACCTGACAGGAGCCCGTGCCTTCTTCGCCCGTATATGCGAGCGTCGCGACAACGCCGCCGAAGATGACGTTGAGCTGGCCGGGATTCTGGGTCCAGGTGGAATTGCCGAGCGGGTAGTCCAGCTGTTCGCCACTGGGGATGGAGGCCCGGCCGCCGAGCGGGCTGGCGGCGAAGTAGGTCGGGAACTGAAGGTTGGAGGGAGCAACCGAGGCGGCGCCAATCTGCTGCGAGCCGATCGTGCCGTTGGCGATCTGCTTGGCGTTGACCGCACCGTTGGCGATCTGCTTCGTGCTGACCGCGCCGTCGGCGATCTGGTTGCTGCGGACCGCGCCCAGGGCGAGCTTGCCGCTGCTGACCGCCCGCTTGAAGATGTCGTTGGTGTGGATCTTGCTCGCCGCAAAGGCGACGCCGCCGCTGAGGGCGAGGAAGAGGGCCAGGGTCGAGACGACGTTCGCGTAGGTGATTCGGGATTTTTTTCTCATCCCGACCTTTTCGCGTCGTCACCCGCCGCGCCCCCCACCACAAAGACTTTGGAGCGGAGCGCCTTTCCGCTACCTCTTGTCCATTGCGTCGCTCAGCTGCCGCGGATCGCCTTGCCGGCGATGTTCTTCAGGCGGGTCCGGTCACGCTGCGGGAGGGTGCCCGGGCGGCCCTTCGACTTCTTCAGCAGCCGCCAGAACTCGCCCTGCTCCTTCTGAGTCAGGTTGTCGTCGACCCGCTCGCGGCCCTTGCTGCCGAGCCAGAGGACCACGGTCCAGACCATCTTCCAGGGGATCCGCTTCCAGATGGCGGGCGCGGCACGGCGGGTGATCCACAGCGGCATGGGGCGACTCTACCCGGGCGCGACCGATGGCAAGCGTGGGTGGACAGGGCGTAGGCTGAAAGCATGGGTACGATCGACGGCTCCGCCAGCACCGAGATCGAGGCGCCGATCGAGGCGGTCTTCGCGGTCGCCGCCGACGTCGAGGGCTCGCCCCGCTGGCAGCCTGAGATCAAGCTCGCCGAGTGCGTCGAGCGCGACGCCGGCGACCGGCAGGTGCTGGTGAGAATGGAGACCGATGCCAAGGTGCGCCGGCTTGGCTCGAACATGCGCTTCAGCTACGAGCAGCCGACCCGGATCGAGTGGGTCCAGGAGGACGGCGACCTGAAGTCGGTCGAGGGCAGCTGGGAGCTCGAGGACCTCGGCGAGGGACGGACGCGCGTCACCTACCGGCTGGAGGTGGACCTCGGGCGGATGCTGGGGATGGTGATCCGCGGCCCGCTCGTCGGCGTCCTCCGCGGCCAGCTGGTCGACAGCATGCCGGAGAAGCTGAAGCGCTTCGTCGAGGCCGGCTCGGCCTGAGCGCCTCTAAGCGGCGACCGCGACGCCGTTGGCGGTCAGCTCGACCTCGATGTTGCCCCGCGTGGCGTTGGAGTACGGGCAGACCCGGTGGGCGGCACGGACCAGCTCGACGGCGTCCTCGCCCTCGACCGAGGGCAGGGTCACGTGCAGCTCGGCGGCGATCGTGAAGCTGCGGTCCTCGCCGCTCATCAGCTTCACCTTGGAGTCGATCTCGACGTCGCCGACCTCGAGCTTCTGGCGGCGGGCGACGGCGGCCAGGGCACCCTCGAAGCAGGCGGCGTAGCCGACGGCGAAGAGCTGCTCGGGGTTGGTGCCGCCGCCCTCGCCGCCCATCTCGGCCGGGGTGCGGAGGTCGACCTCGAGAGCGCCGTCGGAAGTGCGGCCATGGCCGGCGGCGCGGCCCCCGGTGACGTGTGCCGCGGCGGTGTAGAGATCCTTTGCCATGCTCGCTCCTCCTACCGGTAGTACTCGATCGCGCCGGTCTGCTCGAGGTCGCCAAGGTGGATCGCCTCGACGTCGAGGACGATCTCGATCTCCTCGCCGGCGACGACTCCGCCGCCGGGAACCTCGTCCTGCCAGGAGACGCCGAAGTCCTGGCGGTTGAGGCGGGTGCGGGCCTCGAAGCCGACCCGGCGCATCGTCCCCTTGTTCTCCTTGCCGACCCAAAACGGCGTCTCCCAGATGCCCTGGTAGGCGACGTCGAGCGGCACCGTGAGGGTGGTGCCGCGGATGCTCAGGTCGGCCTCGGCCTTGAAGTGGATGTCGCCGACGCGCTCGGTGAAACGGCCGCCGAAGGCGATCTTGGGGTGGTTCTCGACGTCGAAGAAGTCGGCGCTGCGCAGGTGGGTGTCGCGGTCGGGCTCGCCGGTCCAGATCTTGGTGGCGTCGATCTCGCCCTCGAAGGTCGCCGCCAGGCAGCTGTCCCACTCGAACTCCAAGCGCCCGTGGATGTCCTTGAACAGGCCCCGCACCCAGGTGACCATCATGTGGCGGGCGCGGAAACCGGCCTCGGTGTGACCCGGCTCGAAGATCCAGGTTGCCATCGGGTTCACTGTAACCAGCTAGCGTCGCCGGACTCGGAAGCGCAGCAGCGCCGGGGTCGGGTCGGCGTTGCCGGCGGCGTCGATCGCGAAGATGCGGACCGCGTGCCGGCCGAGCGCGACCTTGTAGGCGCGCGGCGAGGTGCAGGGCCGGTAGGGCTTGCCGTCGAGCTTGCAGCGGAAGCTCGAGCCGGGCTCGCTGGAGGCGAAGCGGAAGACGACGAGCTTGCGCCGGCCCGGCGCCGCGCGCAGCAACTTCGCCGGGGTGGCGCAGCAGCTTGGTCCGCGGCGGCTTGCGGTCGGAGCCGGTGGTGGTGGCGGCGGAGGTGGCGGGGGCGGAGGCGGTTCGGCGAGCAATTCGAGTTCGTTGAATTCTTCCGCCGCGCCTTCGCGCACCGCGCTCGCATTCGATCGGCGTCGGGTCGCCGATCGAGGCGAAGTCGATCGATCGCCTGGTCGAGGTCCGGGCCGCAGTCGATCGACGCGGTCGCGGCTGCCGGAGTTGGCGAGGATCGTGTCGTCGCCGCCGCGGGCGAGGTAGGTGTCTTCGCCTTTGTGGCCGAGCAGCTGGTTGGCGCCGTCGTCGCCGTAGAGGACGTCGCTCTGGTTCGGAGCCCTCGAGGTCCTCGATGCCGGTCAGCGAGTCGAAGCTGCCGCCGCGCGCACTGGGGTTCGCCGCCGGCGCCGATTTCGCCGACCCGGCCCAGGTCGAGCCGGGCGTCGACGCCGATCGCCGCCGAGCCGCGCCCAGGAGGCGTTGTCGCGGTCGTTGGCGGCGGCGGCACCGCCGGAGATCGTCTCGCCGTCGCAGATCGAGACCGAGAGGAAGAGGTCGGTGCCGTCGCCGCCGTCGAGCTGGTCGGGGCCGCCGTTGTGGATGCAGCGCGTCGTCGCCGGCGACCGGCCGCGAGGACGTCGCCGCCGGCGCCGGGGCCGTCGACGAGGACGTCTTCGCTGCGTCGCCGCCGGTCAGCGTGTCCGCCGCCGTCGCCGCCGAGGCACGACGACGCCGACGCCGTCGGGGAAGCCGTCGGCGGCGATCGTGTCGTCGCCGCCCATGCCGGCGAGGACGATCGAGTCGAGCAGGCCGGAGACCGGGCAGCTGGCGGTCGTCGCGGCGACGGTGCAGCCGCCGGCATCGTCGGCGCGAGGTGTCGAAGCTGGCGCCGGAGAGCGAGAAGCCGACGGTGCCGCCGCCAGTAGGTGGCCGTGATCGTGTCGGCGCCGGTGCTGCCGACGAGATAGAGCTGGGTCGAGACCCGGGGCGCCGGTCATCTCGCCGACGCTGACCTTGCCGGTGTCGCGCGGTTGCGACCGCGGCTGCGGTGCCCTCGCAGCCGGTCGACGCTCGCGGTGCCGACGCAGTTGTCGCTGCCGGCTTCGCCGTCGATCGTGTCGGCGCCGGTGCCGCCGTCGAGGTAGTCGCCGTCGGCGCCGCCGTTCAGCGTGTCGTCGCCGCCTTCGCCGTTGATCACGTCGGCGCCGCCGCCGCCGTAGATCTGCTCGCCGGCCGGGCTGCCGACGATGTAGTCGGAGAACGGCGTGCCGACGATCCGCTCGAAGACGCCTGGCTGGACTTCGTCGATGCCGCCGCCCAGGCGACGGTTCCCCGTCGATGCGCGTTATTGCCTCCGCTGCGCCGAGCTTGAGCCAGATGCCGCGCTCGCCGTTTTCGCGCCGGGAAGTTCGCCGCTCCGGTCGGGATTGCGGCGCCGGTGAAGCCGGGCGTGACGCCGGTCGAGTAGCTGAGCGTGTCGAAGCCGCCGCCGGTGTCGAAGATGTGGTCGATCGTGGCGTCGCCGCGGACGTAGTCGTTGCCTTCCTGGCCGTCGATCGTGTCGGCGCCGAAGCCGCCGGAGAGCAGGTCGTCGCCGTCGCCGCCTTCGAGCAGGTCGTCGCCGATGCCGCCGTAGAGGCGGTCGTCGCCGGCGTCGCCGCGGAGGGTGTCGTTGCCGCGGTCGCCGTAGACGATGTCGTTGCCGGGGCCGCCTTCGAAGGTCTGGCTGCCGACTTCGAGGTGGCAGCCGGTGGCGCAGGAGCCCGAGGCGGCGGTCGTGACGCTGCCGACGATCGTGTCGTCGCCGGCGCCACCGTAGACCGTGCTCGACCGCCGGCGGCGCGACGATGTGGTCGGCGCAGGGCGTGCCGACGATCGTGTCGCCGACTCCTGGCCGGGCCGGCCGCGCAGCTCGGCGACGGCGCAGCGCGCCGGCGACGCCTGCCCGGCGGCCGGAACGCAGAGACGCAGGAGAAGGGCAGCGATCAGGCTCCCCAGACGCGAATCGCCATCCTCCTTCATACCCGCGGCCAGGGGCTTTGACTCGATCCCCCGTCTTGACTCGATCCCCATAGGAGAGCCGTTTAGACGCTCGCCTGTAGCTTGCCGCGGATGAGCGGCCGTCGTCCCACCTCGCCCTGGCCTTGCTCGCCGGCGCGCTGGCCGGCGCTGCTCGCCGGCTGCGGCGGCTCCGGCGACGCCTCGAGCCGGCCGGCGCCGCCGGCGACCGAGTTCCCCTCGGCCAAGGGCAAGACGATCGAGCAGATGCTGCGCACGGCTCGGGCGCCAAGCAGACCAAGCTGGTGATCGCCCCGGCGGCGCAGGCGTTCGACGTCGGGCCGCAACCGCTACCCGTTCGGCGTCTTCACCGCCGGCAACGAACAGGTCAGCGACGCCGACGCGGCGCTCTACTTCGCCAAGGACGGCGCACGGCCCGGTGCAGGGCCCGCTGCCGGCCCAGGTCAGCTCGCTGGAAACCAAGCCCGCCTACCGCGCCCAGACCAGCGAAGCGCCGGGCGAGGCGAAGACCGTCTACGTGGTGCCCAAGGTCGACTTCGACCGCAAGGGCGCCTGGCTGGCGATCGCGATGCTGAAGGGCCCGCACGGGCTCGAAGCCTCGCGGGTGCCGAGCCCGACCGTCGGCCAGTACCCGCAGATCCCGCAGGTCGGTCAGACGGCCGCCGCGGATCCACACCCTGACCGCCGCCGACGTCGGCGGCGACCTGGCGAAGATCGACACCCGGGTCCCGCCCGACCAGATGCACGAGGTCGACTTCGCCGAAGTGCTCGGCAAGAAGCCGATCGTGCTCGTCTTCGCCACCCCGGCGCTCTGCCAGAGCCGCGTCTGCGGGCCCGGTCGTCGACGTCGCCCAGCAGGTCGCCGACGAGTACGAAGGGCAAGGCCGACTTCATCCACCAGGAGGTCTACGTGACAACGAAACCGAGCAAGGGGATCCGGCCGCAGCTGAAGGCGTTCGGCCTGCGCGACCGAGCCCTGGACCTTCCTGATCGACCGCCGATGGGGTCGATCCGCGACCGCATCGAGGGTGCCTACGGTGTGTCTGAACTGGAACAGGCGATGAAGACGATCGTGCCTGGCTGAACAGCCAGGCTCCGGTAGTCTTCGTCGCAGTCGCGCAGCGGGAGTGCAGGGCCCGCGCGCGCTCCGTGCCCGTGGGAGGCAGGGTCGTCGTACTATCCGACGCTGCAAGGAGAGATATGAAGCACTGGTTGGCAGTCTCGGCCCTCGTCCTCGGGCTTTGCCTCGCCCTCACCGGCCTCGCGGCCCAGGCCTTCGCCAAGGGCGGCCAGGCAAGAAGCAGGCGCCAAGACCAAGGTCTTCGAAGCCTGCAAGCACGGCTGCAGGTTCAACACGATCCAGAAGGCCGTCGACGCCGCCGGCTCCTTCAAGTTCAAGAAGACGAACGCGAAGGTGAAGGCGATCGTCGACGTGCGGCCCGGCAAGTACGTCGAGGGCGTGGTCGTCGACGGCACCCTGAAGAAGAAGAGCTTCGACGGGCTGACGATCGAAGGGACGCAAGAAGAGACCGGCAGCAAGACGATCCTCGAGGGCAAGAACGCCAAGGGCGAACTGGGCGCCGCCCAGAACGGGATCGAGGCGATCAGCGTCGACGGCATCGTGCTGAAGAACATGTGGGCGCGGAACTACCAGTCCAACGGCTTCTTCGTCCACGCCTCCGCGAAGGCGGCGCAGCACTGCGACGGCTACACGATGGACAACCTGCTCGCCTCCGCCAACCGCTCCTACGGCCTCTTCGCCAAGAACTGCTTCGGCGGCAAGATGATCAACTCGGCCGGCTTCCACCAGGGCGACTCCGCCTTCTACGTCGGCGAAACCCCGTGCGACAGCAAGAACTGGACCAACCACGGCATCGTCCCGCCGCCGGAGCCCTGCCAGCGCAAGCCGAAGTGGACGCTGCTGAAGAACGACAGGAGCTACGAAAACGTGCTCGGCTACTCGGGGACCAACTCCAAGTACGTGAAGATCGTCGAATCGGCCTTCTACAACAACGGGGCCGGGATCGTCCCCAACACGCTCGACAGCGAGGGGTTCGAGCCCAACGGCTGGAACGTCTTCGAACGCAACGACGTGTTCTGGAACAACTACAACTACTTCCTCGCCGGCTCGGCCTTCCACACGGTCTCGGGCGGGCTCGGCCAGCTGGCGGGAGCGACGGTCAACTACCCGACCGGGGTCGGGATCGTCCTCTACGGCGGCGACGACAACGTCGTCCGCGACAACAACGTGTTCGGCAACTACAAGTGGGGCATCGCCTCCTTCTCGGGCCCCGGGCGAACTCTTCGTCGCCAACGTCGGCGACGACGCCAAGAACATCAACAACGAAATCGTCGAAAACAAGATGGGCCGCGAAGGGGCCGATCCCAACGGCGAATACGACCTCTGGAACGACGACACCGGCGGCGGCAACTGCTGGTCGCGGCAACAGCGCCGGGTCGACCTTTGCCCCGGGCAACGGCAGAGTGCCGGTGAGCCCAGATCTACCCGGCCTGCCCGCAGCCCGAAGGTGCTCAACGACCAGGTCAAGAGCATCAACATCGGCGCCGGGCTGCAGCTGCAACTTCGGCGAGGAAAGCGACCCGACGACGATCCTCGGCTACGCCGGGCTCGAGCCCGCCGCAGAACCAGCAGTGCAGCTGGGTGCAGGCGGGTCCCCGCCCACCCGGCCGTTCAAGAACTACAAGCCGGTCGAGGTCGCGCCGCAGCCGGGCGAAGTGACCTGCAAATGAGGCGCGCGGGCGAGGCGGCGGGTCTCGATCCTGCTCGCCGCCTGCGCTGGCCGCGGTCGCCCTGCTCGGGGCGAGCGCGGCGCCGGCGCAGCGGCGCCGTAAGCCGACGACCGTGACGGTCAACGACTTCTACTTCGGGCCGACCGCGGTGACGATCAAGAAGGGCGGCTCGGTGAAGTGGGTCTGGTCCGAACTCAACACCTATCCCCATGACGTGCACCTGAAGTCAGGGCCCGAAGGGGCTGAAGAACAAGGCGCTCCTACTCGACCAAGACCACGGCGGTGACCGAAGCCCAGCTTCCAGAAGCACCTTCGCCACCCCGGGCACCTACAAGTTCATCTGCACGATCCACCCGCAGATGAAACTGACCGTGACGGTGAAGAGATAGAGGCGGTGGGCGGGCGCAACATAGAGGGAGTACACGGGCGCGACATAAAGGCGGTACGCGGGCGCGACCGCGTTCTCGCGATCTGGGCTGAGCAGCTCAGCGGCCGCGGCGCTTGGAGCGCTTGGACCTGGCCGGCTTGGCGGCGTCGCGAAGGGTGCGTTCGCCGGCTTTCTCGGTCGCCTCGCCCATCGTGATCTGGAACATCGCCAGCAGGGCGTCGGAGGCGAGCGGGCGCATCCGGTCGAGCGCCTCGCGCACCTTCGGCCAGTCCTGCTCGGGGCGGCCGGCCCTGTCGAACGGCTCCCAGATCTCCCTGACGAAGAGGTCGACGAAGGCGCGCGCGACGGCTTCGCCCTGGCGGTGCAGCTTGTCGGCGATGGCGAGGGCCGCCTCGGGGCTGATGCCGAGCTCGACCAGGGCGCCGCCGGCGCGCTGCAGGCGCGGGCTGATCGCCTCGATCTTGCCGTCGGGAAGCTCGCGCAGAATGCCGAGCTTCTCGCCGCGGCGGACCAGCTTCGGGTCGAGCTCGGTCGACCCCCCAGATCGTCGGCCAGCTCGGCGGCCTCGAAGATTTCCGGCGTCTCGTCCTCGAACGGGGCGCGCACGGCGCGGGCGAAGTCGACGATCTCCGCGCGAGGAGCCCTCGGTGCTCTCGAGCACGCGGCGGATCGCCTCCAGGTTGAGCCCCTCGGCCTGCATTTCGCGGGTCAGCTCGATCCGGGCGACGTGCTCCTCGTTGTAGTAGCCGGTGCGGCCGTGGACCTCGGGCGGCGGCAGCAGGCCGCGCGTCTGGTGGGCGCGGATGTTGCGGACGGTCATCCCCGTCCGCCGCGCCAGCTCCCCGATCGTCATCTTGCCGTCAGGCGCTTTCGGGCGTTTGGGCCGCGGGCTCATCGGCCCATCGTAAGCGGGAGTCGCTGACCGTTCATCTTTTCTCGCCGCATCCGAGCAGAGGAATGCGATCGCCGCGGCGACGTGCTCGGCCGGGGTGAAGGTGGGGAAGTCCTTGCCCGGGCTCTCCTCCCGCATCCGCGGGGTGAGCATCGCGTCGACGACGACGATGTTGGCGGTGGCGCCGCCGGGCTCGAAGCCGTCGGCGAAGGCCAGGGTCCAGGCCTCGGCGGCGGCCTTCGCGGCAGCGTAGGCGGCGTTGGTGTTGGTCGGCGCCTGCGCCTGCTTGGCGGAGACGAGGACGAAGCGCCCGTGCTCGCTCGCCGCGAGCTGGTCGTGGAAGGCGCGGGTGGTGTGCTGGACGGTGCGGACGAGCAGGTCGTGGAGCAGGTCCCAGTCGGCGAGCGGCGCCTCGTGCAGCGGCTCGCCCGCCGCGCCAGCCGCCGACCAGGTGGATCGAGCCCGTCGACCCGCCCGAAGCGCTCGACCAGCGCCGCGCACCAGCCGCGCGACGGCATCCTCGTCGAGCAGATCGACCGGGCGGCCGTCCCAGCGCTCGGCGGGGATTGCCAGGTCCACGGCGAGCGAGTCGAGCACTCCCTGGTCGCGGTCGGTGCCGGCGACGGTCGCCCCGGCCTGCGGCCAGCCGGGCGGCGACCAGCGGGCCGAGCCCACCGCCGACCCCGGCGATCGCGATGACGCGCTTGTCAAGCGAGTCTGAGCTCATACCCACATCCTCCCCCATCCCCAGGAGCGATCAACTTTGCCGCAACTTTCTGTCTGAGACATGTGCGAACATGTGTTCGTGGCAACAGAGGAGACGACAAGAAGCCCTCACCGTCGAGAGCGTGCGATCAACCGCCGTGTCCAAGGGGACCTCGGCGAGTTCTCTGCCATGGAGTGGCTGGCGAGCAAGGGGGCGCTCGTCTGGATTCCCCTCGGGCATAGCCCAGACGTCGACTTGATGGCGGAGTTCGATACTCAGCCCTGTCGCATTCAGGTCAAGACCTCCACCATGGGCAGGCAAACGCCCTCCGGGCGAAGATGGGATGTGGCAATTGCGACCAGCGGAGGCAATCGCAGTTGGGGCGGGACGACCAAGAAGTTTGATGCGGCTTCGGTCGATTTCCTGTTCGTCGTTGTGGGCGACGGGCGTCGCTGGTTCCTGCCCGCAAGTGCCGTCGAGGGAACTCGGTCCCTGAGACTCGGTGGAACAAAGTACTCCGAGTTCGAGGTTGAGCCCGGCACCCCGTTCGAAGCACTCGTCTACGGCGACAGCAACAGCATTAGGATTGCTGCGATCGACTCGGGGGAGTGCCAGAGCGGTCAAATGGACTCGGCTGTAAACCGAGCGGCTACGCCTACGCAGGTTCGAATCCTGCCTCCCCCATCTACCTCCACCGACGCTCTGCTTGGCAACGTTCCTGGTGACATAACGGGTTCGGAGCTCAAGCTTGGCCGCAGCGGACACGCACTCATCCGTCAAAAACGTCAGACCACGATCCCAAAGCAGCCGTGCCGGGAGGCTGGACTTGGCATTGGCGATCGAATGCGAGTCCGGGCCGACGGACCGGGCCGGGTGGTCTTCGAGAGAATCGAGCCGGAGCCCTGAGCCAACCGTTGCCGTCGCGGAGCGCTACCGGAGAGAGACGCCAAGGCGCTCGGCCATCTGCTCGTTGAAGCGGGTCAGGGCCGAGAGCGGGCGCATGAAGACGGTCAGCTCGGCGACCTTGCCGTCGTCGTCGAGCTCGAGGAAGTCGATGCCCTCCAGCTCGCGGTCGCCGACCGTCGGCCTTGAAGCGGAGGGCGACGGTGTCGCTCGCCGACCAGCTCGTCGATGTAGGTGAGGTCCTCGAGGGTCGCGGCGACGTGGGTGAGGACCTGGCTGACGATCGTCGCGGCCCTCGAAGCCGCGGAAGAGGATCGGGCTGTGCAGGACGACGTCCTCGCGCAGCGTCTCGGTCAGCAGCTCGAGGTCCTTGGCTTCGGCGGCGCGCGCGGAAGGGGTGCGGGCTCGGCCATTCCGGCCACTCTACGCCAGCGTGGTTCCTTTGTGACGGTATGCGTCCCAAAGGAACCACGCGGCGGGGTCGGCTGAAATACTCGCGCCGTGCCGAGCGACCGCTTCTACACCCGGGCTTCGACCTCGATGGGCGCCAGGGGGCTGCGCTGGACCGGGAAGCTGAACGTGCCCGCTCTACCGGCTCAGCGGCGGGCGGATCGGTGGCAAGGCTCGGCCAGCGCGCCGGTGCTGCTGCTGACCACCACCGGCCGCAAATCCGGCCAGCCGCGCACGGCGCCGGTCGTCTACCTCGCCGACGGCGAGCGGATGATCGTGATCGGCTCCAACGCCGGCCACGCCCGCGTCCCCGCCTGGTCGCTCAACCTGCAAGGCCAACCCGGACGCCGAGGTCGAGGTCGGGCGCAAGCGGGTGCGAGGTGCGGGCCCGGGTCGCCGAGGGCGAGGAGCGGGCCGACCTCTGGCGCAAGTCGAACGAGCAGTACTCCGGCTTCGACGACTACGAGGCTCGCACCGACCGCGACATCGCGCTCTTCGTGCTCGAGCCGGTCGCTGCGTCAGCTGGCTTCGCGGAGCATCTGCGCCTCGGGCAGGCGCTTCAGCTTCTTCAGCGTGTTGTTCTCGATCTGGCGGATCCGCTCGCGGGTGACGCCGAAGGTGCGGCCGACTTCCTCGAGGGTCAGCGGCTCGGCGCCGGAGAGGCCGTAGCGAAGTTCGATCACCTGGCGCTCGCGCTCGGGCAGCGCGTCCAGCGCCCTGCGCACGCCCTCCTTCTGCAGGTGCTCGCTGGCTTCCTCGAAGGGCTCCAGGACGGCGTCGTCGGCGACGAAGTCGCCGAGCTCGGATTCGTCCTCGTCGCCGACCGGTTTCTCCAGCGAGACCGGCAGCTGGGCGACGCGGAGGATGTCGCGCACGTCGGAGACGGGCCAGCGCAGCTCCTCGGCGATCTCCGCCGGCTCGGGCTCGCGGCCCAGCTTCTGCACCAGCTGGCGTTCGACGTGGGCGACCCGGTTCAGCTTCTCGACCATGTGGACGGGGATGCGGATCGTCCGCGCCTTGTCGGCGATCGCCCGCGTCACCGCCTGGCGGATCCACCAGGTCGCGTAGGTGGAGAACTTGTAGCCGCGGCGGTAGTCGAACTTCTCGACCGCCCGGATCAGCCCCAGCGAGCCCTCCTGGATCAGGTCGAGGAAGCTGAGGCCGCGGCCCAGATAGCCTTTGGCGATCGAGACGACGAGGCGCAGGTTGGCCTCGACCATCTGCCGCTTGGCGAGCATGTCGCCGCGCTCGATCCGCTTCGCCAGTTCGACCTCCTGGCCGGCGGTGAGCAGATCGACCTGGCCGATCGAGCGCAGGTAGAGGCGCAGCGAGTCGAGGCTGGGCTCGACGGTCAGGTCGAGCTCTTCCTTCTTCGGCTGGCCGCTGGACTCGGCGCCGCGCTGCTCTTTGTAGGCGCTGACGCCGTCCTCGGCGATCACGTCGACGCCGTGCTCGACCAGGTGCGCGTGCAGGCTCGGAGACCTGCTCCTTGGTGATCTCGACCTCCTCGAGGGTGACGGCGATCTGCTCGAAGGTCAGGTAGCCGCGCTCGCGACCGAGCGCGATCAGCCCGCGCAGCTCCTCGATCTCCGCGATCGGGCTCTCGCCCGAATCGCGCTCCATGACGTCGGTCACCGTCTCCAACGGTTCGATGGTCACTCCCTCCGCTGCAACTCTCTCCCCCATTCCCGGGAGGCCGGCCCTGATGCTCCGGCCGCGGCGAAGTATAGGCGGAAGATCTTCGGCATTGGTGACACCGATCGGCGCATCGGCCAGACGCCGGCGCCGGTCGCTTACGCTTCATAAGCCGATGGCCAGCCAGCCGACCGCCACCCCAGCCGCCCCCGACGTCCAGGCCTCGCTGCCGGCGACCCAGGTCAGCCTCTCGCGGGTCGGCGTGACCGGGGTCGAGAAGGTGATCCGGGTCAAGGCCGACGGCACCGAGAACCTCTTCTACGCCGAGCTTCGAGTGCTTCGTCGACCTCAATCCCCAGCAGGCCGGGCGTCCACATGTCCCGCTTCGAGGAGATCGTCGGCGAGGCGATCGACGAGGTGGTGCTGGGCGAGGCCTTCAAGGCCGAGGTGCTGGCCGCCCACGTCGCCCAGCGGGTGCGCGAGCGCCAGGGCGGGCTGCGGGCCGAGGTCTCGGTCACCGCCCGCTACCCGGAGACGGTGACGACGCCGGAGAGCGGCAAGAGCACCCAGGAGATCTACGTCCTCTTCGGCACCGCGGTCGACTCCGAGCGCGGCACGCGGACGCTGACCGGCGTCCAGGCCCAGGGGATGACCGCCTGCCCCTGCGCCCAGGAGATGGTCGCCGGGCTGGCGCGCGAACGGCTGGCCGAGCAGGGCTTCGGCGCCGAGGAGATCGAGCGGGTGATCGACGTGGTGCCGATCGCGACCCACAACCAGCGCGGCATCGGCACCCTGCACGTCGGCTGCCCCGAGGGCGGCCCGGCCTGGATCGACGCGCCGGAGCTGCTGCGGATCGTCGAGAGCTCGATGAGCTCGGAGATCTACGAGCTGATGAAGCGCCCGACGAGATGGCGGTCGTCGTCAAGGCGCACGAACAGCCCGCGCTTCGTCGAGGACTGCGTGCGCGAGATGGTGCGCCAGGTCGTCGAGGGCTACCCCGACCTGCCCGACGAGGCCTTCGTGATGGCACGCCAGGAGAACCTGGAGACGATCCACCGCCACAACGTCGTCGCCGAGCGCTACGGCACCCTCGGCGAGCTGCGCGCCGAGCTGGCCAGCGGCGAGCACCAGGCGCGCCACCCTACGATGCGCGACTGGCTCGAGGCCCCCGCCGCCAACTGACCGGCCGATGGGCCGATAAGTTGACTCAGGCGCTACTTATCGGCCCATCGGCCGGTCAGTTGGGGATGGCGCCGGCGCGTTCTTTCTGCTGCTCCTCGATCCGGCGGCGGAGGCCGAAGAAGTAGTCGGCGCCGCTGATCACGGTGACGGCCAGGGCCACGTAGACGAGGACGTCGACCCGAGCGGGGCCGGGTTGGCGGCGATCAGGGCGATCACGGCGGCGATCTGCAGCACCGTCTTCACCTTGCCGAGCCAGCTGGCGGCGATCACGATGCCGCGCTCGGCGGCGATCGTGCGGAGGATGGTGACGGCGATCTCGCGGGCGATGATCACCATCGCCACCCAGGCTTCGAGCCGGTCCAGGGAGACCAGCGAGACGAGGGCGCCGATGATCAGCAGCTTGTCGGCGAGCGGGTCCATCAGCTTGCCGAAGGTGGTGACGGCGTCGCGCGAGCGGGCGAAGTAGCCGTCGAGGCCGTCGGTCAGCGCCGCCAGGGCGAAGACGGCGGCGGCGAGCGCGTCGCCGTTCGGCGTCTCCCCCAGCAGCGCGACGACGACCACCGGCACCGCCAGGATGCGCAGCAGCGTCAGCGCATTCGGCAGGTTGAGCGGGAACATTCGCTCAGTTGCCGCGATCCGAGGGCCGATGGGCCGAAATGTCGCCTCCAGCGCAACTTATCGGCCCGTCGGCGGGGACGGGCCCGGCGGCGAGCTTGGCGTCGCGGGCGGCGAAGTACTCCTCGCCCTCGATGCTGATGTGGGGGACGATCCGGTCCAGCCAGCCCGGCAGCCACCAGGCGCGCTTGCCGAGCAGGACCATCACCGCGGGGACCAGCAGGCAGCGGACCAGGGTCGAGTCGATCGCGATCGCCACCGCCAGGCCGACGCCGAACTCCTTCACCACCGGGTCGCCGTTGAGGACGAAGCTGGTGAAGACGCAGACCATGATCGCCGCCGCCGAGGTGATCACCCGGCCGGTGTTGGCGAGGCCTTCGACCACCGCGCGGCGCTCGTCGCCGTACTGCTTGTAGTGCTCGCGCATCTGGGTCAGCAGGAAGACCTCGTAGTCCATCGAGAGCCCGAAGAGGATCGCGAACATCAGCAGCGGCACGAAGCTGACGATCGGGATCGAGTGGTCGAGGCCGATCAGCGAGGAGCCCCAGCCGAGCTGGAAGACCGCGGTCACCACGCCGTAGGCGGCGGCGACCGAGATCAGGTTCATCGCCGCCGCCTTGATCGGCACCAGCAGCGAGCGGAAGGCGATCAGCAGGACGAAGAAGCTGAGCGCGACGACGATCGCGATCATCAGCGGCAGCTTGTCGGCGATCTGGGCGGCGAGGTCGATGTAGCCGGCGGTCTGGCCGCCGACGTAGGAGTGCGTCGCCGGTCCCGTTCAGCGCCCCGGGGATGACCGTGTCGCGCAGGTTTTCGACCAGGTCGACGGTCTCGTCGGCCCACGGCGTCCGATTTCGAGATCACCGTGAAGACCGCGACCGTGCCCGTTCTTGTCGAAGCTCGGTTCGGTCACCGCGGCGACGTCGGCGGTGGCGCCGATCTGTTTCTGCAGCCCCGGCAGCACCGTGTCTCGCTTCCGCCGGCGCCTTGAATTCCGAGGCGATCAGCAGCGGCCCGTTGACGCCCGGCCCGAAGCCCTTGGTGAGGCTTTCGTAGGCCTGGCGCGAGGTCGTGTCCTTGGGCAGGGCGCTGATGTCGTTCTGCCCCAGCTCGAGCTGGAAGATCGGCAGCGCGAGCACGACCAGGACGACCAGGGCGGCGATCGCCGAGCGCCAGGGCCGGGAGGCGACGCGTTCGGCCCAGCGGCGCCAGCCGTGCGGCTCGCTGTCGTCGGGATGGGTCTTGCCGCGCCTGACGCGCAGCGAATCGATGCGCGGCCCGAGCGCGCCGAGCATCGCCGGCAGCAGGGTCGCGGCGGCGCAGACCGCGACGACGACGGCGATCGCCGCGGTGAAGCCGAGCGTGCTGACCAGCGGGATGCCGGCGAAGGCGAGCGAGCAGAGGGCGATGACCACGGTGAAGCCGGCGAAGACGACGGCGCCGCCGGCGGTCGCGGTGGCGCGGGCGATCGACTCGCGCAGCTCCATCCCGTCGGCCAGCTGGAGTTTGTGGCGGGTGACGATGAACAGCGCGTAGTCGATCCCGACCCCGAGCCCGATCATCGTCGCCAGGGTCGAGGCGACGCCCGGGCACCTGGATCGCGTGCTCGAGCAGGCGGATGATCGAGAGCGCGCAGGCGAGGCCGATCACGGCGGAGACGATCGGCAGCATCATCGCCGTCGCGGTGCCGAAGGCGAAGAGCAGGATGATCACCGCGGCGGCGAGGCCGATCGCCTCGCTGACCTCGGTCGAGGGCTTGGAGAGCTGCTGGCCGACGTAGCTGCCGACCGCGGTGTGCAGGCCGGCGGCCGCGCGCCGGCTGCGGCCGCGTCGAGGATCCGTCTGCGCCTTCGTCTTCGTCGAGTTCGCCCGGGCCGATCGCCGAGGACGACGGGGATGTAGCCGATCGTGTGGTCCTTGCTGAGGAAGTTGGCGCCGGCCGGGCTGAGCGGGCTGACCGCCGAGTTGACGTCGGGCAGCGCTTCCAGGCGCTTGACGGTTTCGTCGATCGCGGTCGCGTATCTCGGTTCGGTCAGCTTCGCCCTGCGGTCGCTTCGAGCACCAGCGGGTTGCTGCCGTAGGCCTGTTCGGGCAGGTTGTCTTCCAGCAGTTCGGTCGCCATCGGTCGAGTCCGGTGCCGGGCAGGGTCAGGTTTTCGCTGGTCTTGCTGCCGGCGGCCTGGCCGATCGCGACCAGGGCGATCGCCAGCGACCAGCCAGGCGGCGATGACCGGGTAGTGATGGCGCGAGCAGAAGCGGCCGATCGCGTAGAGGGGGCCGGTCATGCGGGCATCATCCCCTACGGGGCGGCCGTACCGCGCTCGAGCCGGCGCCGGGAGGGTCCGGGCGGAGGCCGGTGCCGTCCTCGAACGCCTTCGGGATCGATTCGGCGGCGTCGGCGCCGAGCGCCTGGCGCAGCACGACCAGGTGCTGGGCCTGGTTGGCGGCGATCGAGCCGAGCAGCGAGCGCGGCCAGGGGGCGGTGAGGTTGGAGATCGGCGCGCAGCTCCTCGGCGATCGTCGACGCTTTCGACCTGCGTAGAGGAAGTCGAGGACGTCGCGCCGCGCGACGTCAGCCCGGCGCTTTCGATTGTCTTCTTCGGCTCGGGTTCGGCTTTGCCGCCGAGGCCGCGCAGCGCCTTGACGATCGCGTCGACGTGTTCCTGTTCCTGGGCGCGGAACCGGCGGGCGCGTCGCGAGGTCGGCGCCGTGCAGCTTGCGGCAGCGCGCGCGTCGTAGGCGTCGACCGCGGCCAGCTCGCGGGCGAGGATGTTGTTGAGGATCTCGGTGTCGGCGGCCTTGTCGGGCGGCCGCGGTCGTCGTCCCTCCCCCATCCCACCGCAGCGGCCAGCGCGGCGACGACGACGCCGTGGCGACGAGCAGGCGCCGCGCACGGCGGCGATGCCGCGGCGGAGAGGAGGGCGCGCCGCACGGCGCCGCCTCGCGTGATTCGGTTCGGTGCCATGGAGAGGCGGCGAAGCCTATGAGCACGGCGGCGGCGAGGCGCTCGCCGCGCTGGCGACCGAGGTCCACGCCTGCCGCCGCTGCCCGCGGCTGGTCGAGTGGCGCGAGGCCTGCGCGGCCGACCCGCCGCGGCGCTACCGCGGCGAGGACTACTGGGCGCGGCCGCTGAGCGGCTTCGGCGACCCGGCGGCGCGGGTGGCGATCGTCGGCCTGGCGCCGGCGGCGCACGGCGGCCAACCGGACCGGTCGGATGTTCACCGGCGACCGCTCGGGCGAGTGGCTCTACGCGGCGCTGCACCGAGCCGGGTACGCCAACCAGCCCGAGTCCGAGCGCCGCGGCGACGGGCTGCGCCTGCGCGACGCCTACGTGACCGCGGTCGTGCGCTGCGCGCCGCCGGCCAACAAGCCGGCGACCGAGGAGCGCGACAACTGCCTCCCTTACCTGGAGCGTGAGCTGGAGCTGCTGGAGCGCTGCCGGGTGATCGTCGCGCTCGGCGCCTTCGCCTGGGACGGCGTGCTGCGGGCGGCCCGCGCGCTCGGGCGCCGAGGTGCCGCGCCCCAAGCCCCGCTTCGGCCACGGCGCCGAGGCCGACCTCGGTCGCTGGCCGCTGCTCGGCTGCTTCCACCCCAGCCAGCAGAACACCTTCACCGGCAAGCTGACCGTGCCGATGATCGACGCCGCGTTCGCGCGGGCGCGGGAGCTGGCGGGCTAGCGGTCCTTCGGTGGCGTCGGGTGACGCTCCTTGGCCACCGGGGTCTCATAGGCCATCGAGGCAATCGAGACCTGGATGCCGGGCTCCCCTGCCTTCGTCAGGCGCTCGGCGCTGGCGGCCTGAACCTCGAAGACCCGCTCCACAAGCACCTCCAGCGCTTTGCCGACTTCCTGCCATCCCTGCTGGTCGACGATCATCGGCGTCCAGGCTGAGGTGGCGATCCTCGCGGGAGTCGAAGGTGCCGGCGCTGAGGGCTGCACCGGCGTCTTCGACGAGCATCCTGCAGCACGAGTGACCGGTCAAGCTCGGACGCACCGATGCGGGCAGGCGACGCCAAGTTTCGCTGTCGATGAAGACGCGTGAGGTGGCCCGGTAGTAGTGCTCGACGGCGCCGCGCCGCGGCGCCGTGTCGACCAGCTCGATGCATTCGCATTTCTTCAGCACGTTGACGTGGTAGCTGACGTGCCCGACGCTCTCGCCGAGCTCCTGGGCGATTTCGTTGGGGCTGGCGATTCGTTCGTTGAGGATCGCCAAGGCCTGCGCACGAACCGGGTGGGCCAGGGCTTTGATCACGCGCTGATCGAATATTTCCCGGTTCTCGTCGTTCGACGAGCCATGTTTGCTTTTGGCGATCGGGAGCCACAGCAAATCCTCCAGTCATTGGCGGAACCTCTGATCGCTTCACTGATATTGGCTACTACTAGGCGTTTTTCACGAATATTTGCAGGTATTTTGCAGGATATTGCTACACCGCGGGAACCCTTTCCATCGCTTAATCGGTCTTAAGCAATACTTCGATGCGGAGCCTGCTGGCACCTGTCGAGACACCGAACAAGGGGGATCCGGCCTAAATGAAGCTCGAACACATGATCGCCGCGTCATTCCGAGCGGTCTCGACGGACGAGAACGGATGGCGCGGACTCGATGCAGCGACCGCGGATAAAGCGCACGACGGAGCCGATCGGGTCGCCCGAGGGCGACGTCTACCTGATGCGGCCGAGCGCCGGCGGCGACATCCGGATCGAGAAGCCGAGCGAGGAACAGCGGCGGCTGCTCGACGTCGCTCGACGGCGAGCACACCCTCGAGCAGCTGCAGCGAGAAGTTCGGCGAGGAGGAGGTCGGCGACCTGATCGCCCAGCTGCAGGAGCTGGAGGTGATCGAGGACGCCGCCGACGACGACCTCCTCGCCGCCGGGGAGCTGGCGCGCTTCGACCGCCAGCTGCGCTACTTCAGCGACATCGGCACCCGGCGGGCTGACGCCCGTCGGAGTGCCAGCGGCGGCTGCGCGAGGCGAAGGTGGCGGTGCTCGGGCGTCGGCGGGCTCGGCGGCTCGGCCGCCTGGTGCGCTGGCCTGCTGTCGGCATCGGCGAGATGTGGCTGATCGACGGCGACCGGGTCGAGGCCAGCAACCTCAACCGCCAGATCCTCTACACCGAGGCCGACGTCGGCCTGCTCAAGGTCGAGGCGGCGGCGGCGCGGCTGCGCGCCTTCAACTCGGCGATGCGGGTGACCTCGACGGCGCGGCGGCTGGAGAGCCAGGCCGAGATCGCCGACTTCATCGCCGGCTCCGACGTCGTCATCGACGCCGCCGACTGGCCGGCGCACGACATCGAGCGCTGGTGCAACTCCGCCTGCTTCGAGGCCGGCATCCCCTACATCACGATGAGCCACTTCCCGCCGATCGCGCGGGTCGGGCCGCTCTACGTGCCGGGGACGACCGGCTGCTTCGCCTGCCAGGAGACCGCCTACCGGCGCGAGTACCCGCTCTTCGACGTGGCGGTCGAGCAGCGCCGCGCCAAACCCTCGCCGGCGGCGACGCTGGGGCCGGCCTGCGGGCTGATCGGCGGCCAGGTCGGGATGGAGGTGATGCACCTGCTGACCGGGCTGGCCGAGCCGTCGACGCTCGGCGTCGCCCACATCTACGACCTGCGGACGATGGAGGTCGAGCGCGAGCCGGTGGTGCCGGAGCCCGACTGCCCGGTCTGCGGCCACCTGCAGCCGGCGCGAGCCGGTCAAGGAGACGGCGGGCGGGTAGGTTTGGCGGCGACCCGATGAGGCTCGCCATCCCACTCGCGATCGTCGCCCTCGCCGCCGCGCTGCTGGCCGGCTGCGGCGGCTCGTCGTCCTCGGGCGGGTCGACCCAGACGGGCTCGGGCGCGCCGCGCCGAGGGCCGGCAGCTCGGGAGCCCCGGTCGGCGCCTCCGCGCGGAGCTGCGAGACCGACGCGGTCGACGCCGAGGCGCTGCGCGCCGTCGGCGTCTCCTGCGGCCAGGCGCGGCAGGTGATGTTCGGCTGGCAGCGCAGCGGCTCGCTGCGCGCCGGCGGCCGGCGCCTCCCGCTCCTCCTGCACCGTCCCGCTCCTACCGCTGCCTCGGCGCCAGGACCGACCGCGGCATCGCCGTCAGCTGCGCGCGCCCCGGCCGCTCGATCGCCTTCATCGCCAAGCGCGGCTAGGAAGCTCGGCGCCCGCCGCCGGCCAACCGGGCGGCGGGATCGAAGAAGAGCGCCAGCCACATATACGGGGCGACGCTGGGAGCGAGGAAGGCGACCGGGATCGAGAGCAGGAAGACCGCCGCGATGTACAGACGAGCGGTAGCGCTCTTCGCGCGTGCGTCGCGTGGTCGATCGAGGTGAGCCCGGCGCGGCGCGCGTCCGACGGCCATCCACATGCCGACCAGCACGACTGCCGGTGAGGTTGACCGCGTAGAGGACCACCGCGGCGGTCTGACCGCCGTACTCGCCGAGCACCTCGCTGCTGAAGGGGATCAGCACGATCCAGGCGAGGTAGAGCATGTTGAGCGCGATCAGCCTGCCTGTCGAAGGCGATGACTTCGCCGAAGAAGCGATGGTGGACGAGCCAGAAGCGGCCGATCACGGCGAAGCTGATCGCGTAGGCGAGCAGGTTTTCCCGCTGGTCCCAGAGGGCGCCGGCCAGCTTGTCGCCGCTGCAGCGTGCTTGGCGACCGCCCAGGTTGAGCACCAGCAGCGTGATCGCGATCGAGAAGACGCCGTCGCTGAAGGCGACGATCCGCGAGAACTCGACCTCGTTCCCCTCGCCGCCGCTTCGCCGTCCGCTCCTTGGCCACGCCGGGATCATCGACGCCGGGCGCGACGGAACCGCGGCCCGATCCTCCTAGAATGAGCCGCTCCCGCCGGCGTAGCTCAGTTGGTAGAGCACTTCATTCGTAATGAAGGGGTCCCCGGTTCAAGTCCGGGCGTCGGCTCTGGGACTCGCGATTAGGGGGCACTCGTAGCTAGAATAGGTATTCTAGGGTTGAAGCTACCTATTCGGGCCGTGATGCAAACCTTTCGCAACTTAGACAAGCACCTGGGAATGGTCCCATCCCGATCCGCGGCTGCGCTAGCTCAGGCCAGCGCGGGACGAGGCCGTGAGGAGGCCTTCCGCAGGCAGAATCCGCAGGTGCTCGCCGGGTTGATGAAGGTGGCTCTCATCCAGAGCAGCGCTTCATCTAACGCAATCGAGCAGATCACCGCAGCCCCCGGTCGAGTGACCGAACTGGTCCAGGACAAGACGACTCCGAAAGATCGCTCGGAGGAGGAGATCGCCGGGTATCGCAAAGTCCTGGACACGATTCATTCGAGTGCGGAGCACATCCCGCTTACGACCAACATCGTGCTGCAACTTCATCGAGACATCTTTGCCTTCAGCCCGATTCCGGGGGGCCGCTTCAAGAACACTCAGAACGAGGTCGCCCGATTTGACCGGAGCGGCAACAAGGTCGAGGTCATCTTCGAGGGGGTAAGCCCCTTTGAGACGCCTGCCGCGATGGATGAGCTCCACGGGCGTTACGCCGAAACCCTCAAGAGCGGCGCCCACGCGCCATTGCTCCTCGCCGGCGCATATGTCTTCGACTTCTTGATGATCCACCCGTTCAACGACGGAAACGGCCGCATGTCACGACTACTTACGCTGCTATTGCTCTACCACTGCGGTCACGAAGTGGGCCGATTCATCAGCCTCGAGAAGCTGGTAGAGGAAAGCAAGGAGACTTACTACGAAAGCCTGGAGAAGTCGACTGGAGCGTGGGACCGAGGCGAACATGACATCTGGCCTTGGCTCAACTACTTTCTAGGCGTTCTGAACGCGGCATATGCAGAATTTGAAGCCAGGGCCGGGGACCCGATGAGCGGCCGTGGCTCTAAAGCGCTGCGGATAAAGCAGTATGTGCGCTCGAATACCTCCGATGTCTTCACCTTCGACGAGGTGCAGCAGGCCCTACCTGACATCAGCGCGGACCACATTCGGTCGGAGATGCGGAAACTGCGCGACGCCGGTGTCGTGGAGTCGCCCGGCCGCGGCCGCAAGGAGTGGCGCCGGCTCACCGATGCGTTCTGATGCGTGGCTCAACCAGGCCTACGTGTCCCGAAATATGTCCCCAACTCCGCAATTCTGTACCGACCTCAGCCGAACTCCTTGGACGGAATCGCGCCCGAATGGCCCAGATTTGGCTCTAGAATCACGTTCGTAATGAAGGGGTCCCGGTTCAAGTCCGGGCGTCGGCTTTGAGAGGAACGAGACCGGCAGAATAGGAGACGGGCGACCAAAAGGGGTCGATCCCGTCGATGCCGTGGAAGCGATCCCTACTATCGACTTCGATTCCCTTTCAGAATGCGTCTTCGTGGATCCCGGATCGTCGTGAATGGAGCGATCCCACTCCCGGTCGCCGCAGGACTCAGTGGGATCGCGTGATGATGACCGACCGTTGCCTTGTTGCCCTGCAAGTTGTGGCCGTGGAACCGGGACCCAGCTCAACCGACTTGAAGACGGCGTTGGGATCAGGGGCGTAGGTCGACAATCGACAGCTCCACGCCCTCCGACGACTTGTAGGCAAGTGACCTTGTGCCGTGTCGGCTCGCGGCTCCCACCAAATCCCTCAAACCCGAACTCGCTGCCGGTCTGGATTGTCCATGAACGAGTCGAAGACGTTTGGAGGAGCTGACTTCGCCATAGCAGTACCTACGGTCGAGATCGTTCCCCGTCCCAACAGAGCGTGATCTGTGGCCGCCGATGGCGGTGGCGATGCCCGAGCGCCGCGCAACCATCTGAGCACTCAGAGACGGTTGCCACCCACCATCCACCTGAGCTACCCTAGATTATCGTGATCGGGCCCACCTCTCGTAGAGACAGCTCCCAGCGGACCGCGAGCGCTGGAACTATCTGGCACCTCTGTCTGGCGGCTCTGGTCGCAATCCTGTTTCTTGGTCAGATCGCCAACGCCGCCAATGCCGCCGCAGACGTGACACACAGATCCCCCGACTTGAATACCTACTTCGTCCACACGAAGACTTTGACCATCGGTTTCACGCAAACCGCGTCACATCTCACCTTTGATGCCCATGGAGTTGTTAGATGCGCCAACGGATCGAAGCATTCCCAGCTCTTCATAGATGGCTACCCATTGATTCACTTGGGTCATTCTGGGACATTTCATTCCCGCCTCTTCCTACGCGGTGAACCTCCCGCCAATCGTTCTGCCGCCGATGGCATCATCGAATCCGAAGCGCCCACGCCAAGCCAGTTCTACAGTATTCGCGGCCGCAGTCTCTCACACCGCATCGTTGGATCCCTCCGTTTTTGGGAAGGCGTACGCAAAACGGGCCATCCTGCCCGCGGTAGGTGTGGAACCGCCTCTCCGCGTGGGCAGTGGGTACACTTTTCTGCCACTATCTCAGATTGATTTGACCATCTCGCAGCAACCGCCTGATCCGCAGCGCTCTGGAGCGTCGCCCCTGTCCTCTTTTAGCTCACGAATTGCCTTTGTCGGCATTACTGCTGCGCTGGTGCTCCTACTAGCTAGCTGTGGCACCAGCCCGCCTTCCGGCGCGGAAGCCTTACGCGAAAAGACGGATGCACTCCAGGCAGAGTTGCTTCTCGCCAAGGCCGAAATAATCCGCGCGGAAATGTTGGAAGCCGAAGCCGGTGTGTCTGGCGTCCGACATCGCTTTCGCGCGTCTCCCTTGAAGCGGGCACAGAGAATCGAGCGAATCTGTCGCGAAGGTGACGGACTCGAGCCCTGCGAGAAGCTTGAAGAGATCGAAGCCGTGATTCACTCGATCGAATAGGCCTGCGATCAAGATCCCAGGCTCCATCTCCCCCTGACTGTTACTCTTCATCTCTTCTATCACCTTAGGGAAGGTTCAGATTTGCCCGGGTGTGCACCGGCCGATAGATCCAATATTCCCACGCATTTCCTTGTGGACCGCGCGTTTCATCCACGTGATGTCGGACCGCACGAAGAGTCTTGATGTAGGCTTCAGAGTGTTGGCCGACCCAGATCTTTCCGGGGGTGACCGCTACCACAGTTTGGGAGTGGCTCAACTTGTTGCTTGCCGTGCCATGCTCGTTATAGAAGATTATGTCGCCGCGTTGAACGGGATCTCCTTTCGGCACATAGTCCACCAGTCCATATTCGACAAGGTGGTCCCGAAGCTTCTCGGCGTTAATGAATGACTCGGTGGGTCGTTTGAACTCTTTGAGTTGTCCGTCGAAGTAGAAATAACCCTCCCACCATGATCCTCCCCCCCACTGGTAGTCGCCGTAATGGTTTTCGCCGTTTGCTTCGGTGTCCGGTTCGTCATAGCCGTGAGTCCGAGCAAAATTCATGCCGCCCGCCCATAGCACCTGGCTCGTGAAGTTGGTGCAGTCGCCGCCCTGGCCACCAAGGAATCTGAATTCATGGTTCCAAAATTCTTCATTGCCTTCTCGCACCCACCTATAAATATATTCGGCCGCTTTTTTTGGGTGGTACGTACCGCAAGGATTTTCAGAGTCGCCTTCGCATAGTTCATTCGACCCCAGCGTGTACCGTGGGGCGAATGATTCTTCTTCTTCTTCTTTGAGTCGTTCGGCTTCCGCGCGTTCGATATCTGGGTGCGCCGGTTCTTCAGCAAGTTCCAAGGTCTTCCATTCGTCCGGTCTTGCTTCTTCTCCCACGTTTTCGGGCGTAAGTGAGGATGGCTCGACTTCCACTTGGCCTTCCGTGATTTCGCTCGAATTCTGAGCGCCATCCACGGCTTGCGCCTGGACGGAGAATTCGTCTCCTTCCTCCGCTTCCTCGAATTCGAAGAACGGCATCGTAGTGGTCTCCCACGCACCCCATGACCCGGTCCGGTTCGTACGGTATCTGTAATAGCTCACGCCAGTTGCCGCTCCGGAGATTGGGGATGGGTGATCGATCGACGGAGTCCAATAAACATCCGCATCGCCTTCATCATCCTCAAGCATCGCTTCGTATTCTGTTGGCGGACTGGGTGGAGTGAAGTCCAGTTCACCCGCCCCCAGCGCCCGGTTGTAGATCCGCACCTCGTCGATCTTGCCTTGGAAGTGAGCGCCGTAAAGGGCGTTGCAGCCGATCGTCAGTGGGCCGGCACTGCCTGAGTCTGCGTTTTCCACCGCTTCACTGGCGATCAGTTCACCGTCGACGAAGAGGCGCAGCTTCGCGCCGTCATAGGTGAGGGCGAGGTGGCTCCAGACGTTTGCTTCGAGCGGTTCGGAGGAGTAGACGTTCTGGTGGCCTTCCCCTTCTTGGCCGATCACTCCCTCGGCCTTGCCGCTGTGGGGAATGCCGACGCCGAGGGCATAGCTGGGGAAGCCTTCGCCTTCCTTGAAGATCACCGGATCGTGATCGAGGCTGCCCTCGGGCCTGACCCAGCTCTCAAGCGTGAATTCTTCACCGAAGTCCAGCTCGGGGCTTTCGGGAATCGAGACGCAGTCTTCTTCGCCGTCGAATTCGAGTGCGCCTCCGTACTTGCCGCCGGGCACCCATTCGGTCCCTTCGATCGTCGCCGTGTTGCCGTCGCCGCTCAGGTCTTCGACGCTGGTGCCTTCGCCTTCGTCAAAGGAGTAGGCGGCGATCGGGCCTTGCTGGGGGGTCTGGATCGGGGCCGCCTTGTCGGCCTGGATTTCCCCTTCGTCGAGGGCGCGGTTGTAGACGCGCACCTCGTCGATCTTGCCGTCGAAGTCGTTGCCTCCGTAGCCTTTTTCGCCGCCGCCGATCTTCAGCGCCCCATCGGTGCTGATAAACGACGGTGCCGGGCCCGCGCTGACCTCTTCGCCGTTTAGGTAGAGGTGGATGCGGGAGCCGTCGTAGGTGAGGGCGACGTGGTTCCAGCTGTGCGGTTCGATTTCTTCGCCGGGGCTGTTAGAGGAGTAGGCCGGTTCTTCTTGTAAGTAGGCGTCGAGCTGGTCGTGGTGGTCGGTGAGCAGGTAGCTGTAGAAGGGTTCTTCGGAGTTTTCCTTCTCGAAGATGTTCTCGAATTCGTTTATTGATTCCGGGTGGATCCAGGCCTCGAGGGTGAATTCTTCGGTCAGATCGAGGTCGGGGGCGGCGGGGACCGTGAGGACGTCTCCTTCTGAGGAGTTGAACTTGAGGGCGCCGCCATATTTGCCGCGCGAGGCCCATTCGGCCCCTTCGATCGTCGCCGTGTTGCCGTCGCCGGTGAGGTCTTCGACCGTGGTGCCTTCGCCTTCGTCAAAGGAGTAGGCGGCGATCGGGCCCTGCTGGGGGGTCTGGATCGGGGCCGCCTTGTCGGCTTGGATTTCGGCTTCGTCGAGGGCGCGGTTGTAGATGTGGACCTCGTCGATCTTGCCGTCGAAGAAGGCACTGAAGGCTTTGTTGGCGCCGATCACAAGATCGCCGTCGGTCGAGGGGATCGGGACCGCTTCAGCGGTGTCGACCAGCTGGCCGTTGACGTAGAGGCGGCTGTGGGCGCCGTCGTCGGTCACCGCGATGTGGGTCCAGGTGTGCGGGAATGGCGTTCCGCCGGCGCCCCCGAGATGGCCTTTTGCGCCTTCGGCGAAGAACGCTTCCGGGCGGTTATAGGGGGAATGGGCGTAGAGGATGTAGGCGAAATGGGGCGAGACCGAGTTTTCCTTGCCGAGGATCGTCGCGTATTCTTCTGCCTCGGATTCCTGATTGACCCAGGCCTCGAGGGTGAATTCTTCTTCGAGGTTTAGGTCTTCGCTGGCCGGAACGCTCAGCCGGTCTTCTTCGGCGGCGTTGAACTTCATCGCGCCGCCGTACTTGCCGCCGGGCACCCATTCGGCCCCTTCGATCGTCGCCGTGTTGCCGTCGCCGGTCAGGTCTTCGACGCTGGTGCCTTCGCCTTCGTCAAAGGAGTAGGCGGCGATCGGGCCCTGCTGGGGAGTCTGGATCGGCGCTGCCTTGTCGGCCTGGATTTCGGCTTCGTCGAGGGCGCGGTTGTAGACGCGGACCTCGTCGATCTTGCCGTCGAAGTCGTTGCCTCCGTAGCCTTTTTCGCCGCCGCCGATCTTCAGCGCCCCGTCGGTGGCGAGGAACGTCGGTGCCGGGCCCGCGCTGACCTCTTCGCCGTTTAGGTAGAGGTGGATGCGGGAGCCGTCGTAGGTGAGGGCGACGTGGTTCCAGCTGTGCGGTTCGATTTCTTCGCCGGGGCTGTTAGAGGAGTAGGCCGGTTCTTCTTGTAAGTAGGCGTCGAGCTGGTCGTGGTGGTCGGTGAGCAGGTAGCTGTAGAAGGGTTCTTCGGAGTTTTCCTTCTCGAAGATGTTCTCGAATTCGTTTATTGATTCCGGGTGGATCCAGGCCTCGAGGGTGAATTCTTCGGTCAGATCGAGGTCGGGGGCGGCGGGGACCGTGAGGACGTCTCCTTCTGAGGAGTTGAACTTCATTGCGCCGCCATATTTGCCGCGCGAGGCCCATTCGGCCCCTTCGATCGTCGCCGTGTTGCCGTCGCCGCTCAGGTCTTCGACCGTGGTGCCTTCGCCTTCGTCAAAGGAGTAGGCGGCGATCGGGCCCTGCTGGGGGGTCTGGATCGGGGCCGCCTTGTCGGCCTGGATTTCGGCTTCGTCGAGGGCGCGGTTGTAGATGTGGACCTCGTCGATCTTGCCGTCGAAGAAGGCACTGAAGGCTTTGTTGGCGCCGATCACAAGGTCGCCGTCGGTCGAGGGGATCGGGACCGCTTCAGCGGTGTCGACCAGCTGGCCGTTGACGTAGAGGCGGCTGTGGGCGCCGTCGTCGGTCACCGCGATGTGGGTCCAGGTGTGCGGGAATGGCGTTCCGCCGGCGCCGCCGAGATGGCCTTTTGCGCCTTCGGCGAAGAACGCTTCCGGGCGGTTATAGGGGGAATGGGCGTAGAGGATGTAGGCGAAATGGGGTGAGACCGAGTTTTCCTTGCCGAGGATCGTCGCGTATTCTTCTGCCTCGGATTCCTGATTGACCCAGGCCTCGAGGGTGAATTCTTCTTCGAGGTTTAGGTCTTCGCTGGCCGGAACGCTCAGCCGGTCTTCTTCAGCGGCGTTGAACTTCATCGCGCCGCCGTACTTGCCGTGACTCGTCCATTCGGCCCCTTCGATCGTCGCCGTGTTGCCGTCGCCGGTCAGGTCTTCGACGCTGGTGCCTTCGCCTTCGTCGAAGGAATAGGCGGCGACGGGGGCGGAACTGGCAAAGGCCCTCGCGGAATTCCCAATGAGCCCAAAGAACGCAAACGCCATCAGGCTGCCGATAGCGATTAGGCAGCAAGAAGCGGCGCTGTGGCGCGATGCGTTAGCCATGAATACTCCTTCCGCGCAGTCTTTTGTTCGGATTGGCTAGCGCGCTCAGCACAGGCCGATCACTCGAAGCAAGTCCTATACCTGGGTTTCCATTACGTCAATGTTTCGAGCGAAATAATGGACATTTAATGGATGGCCACAGTTCAGAACAGGGTTCACGGTGGTAGCCCGGAACATCGATGTCGAGGTCGCACACACGTCGACCTAGTACTCCACTTACATCGCGAAAACATGTCCCGAAATATGTCTCCAACTCCGCAAATCTGCACCGAACTCAGCGGAACTCCTTTGACAGGATCGTGCCTGAATGGCCTAGATTCGGCTCTAGAATCACGTTTGTAATGAAGGGGTCCCGGTTCAGGTCCGGGCGTCGGCTCTGGGACTCGTGATTAGGGGGTACTCGTAGCTAGAATAGGTATTCTAGGGTTGAAGATACCTATTCGGACCGTGACGGCGGCTATCCGGCAACTCGCCATGAGCCGATTCGAGATCGGCCAGATCGACGAGGTCCCGTTCGCGTCCGACAGTCCGCTTCATCGCGACGAGATCGGCCAGGGAGCAGATTGGGGACTCAACACCGTCGACGCGACGAGTCTCGGCACGCTCCATAAGGTCTGCAAAGGACAGGGTGGCGGCAGTCTCCGAGAGAAGATCGAGCTCACCATGCGGGGTGGACAGGTGGATCGTCCGATCTCCAGCAATCCCACCCTCGGGGACCGGTGAGCCGTCAGGTCGAGTGGCGCCCCATTTGTCGACCAGGAAACGGATCCGCTCGACGTTGTCGGGATCAGGGTCGAACACCGCATCGATATCTCGCGTCGCCCGCACGACTCCATGTCGAATCAGCGCGATTCCTCCAATCAGCACATAGCGGACGCCTGCGCCGTTGAGGTCGTCGAGGATGCGGCCGAAGCCAGTCAACGAGCAGATGCGAGCTTGGCCGCTTGAACGCTTAGCGCGATGCCCTTCGCGAGCAGCTCGTCGGGGTCACGAGAAGCGTCCTCGATGAGTCGGTATCGGCGCCATTCCTCACCTGCTCGAGCATCTTCGCCGCGGCTCTCCGCCTTACGAGCGCGAGCACCAGCCTCGATCAGCCGACTTTCTGAAGACCCCTTATACATAAAGGACAGGATAGCCCCGCGCCTCACAGCCGGTTGAAATTCTGTGTCGTCGCGCGCGTGCTTGAGGTTCCAGGCGCGATCAGCCAAGGGCGCACCCGCGAGGAGGCTCGCGAAGTGGCGCGGACCTCAGGGCGAGGTCCGGTAGACGCGAACCGCCAGATAGCGAGCCGGAAGCCGCCGCCCCTGAAAGTCCCGCTTCGATGGCGGGGAATCACAGCAACTCTGCTTGGGACTGCCTTTCTGATCGCGACAGTGCTTGGCTCCGGGTGCGGGACGGGCTACCGGCCGATCTCAGAGAAGGCTGAGTGGGAACAGGCGGTGGAGGCCGCCCGCGCCAATGCGACCGAGCGTCGCGCTGCTCGGCACCGGGCGCTTCGCATCCAGCGGGCCTGGCGAGCTACTCCGGTGCCCGCTCGACACCCATCGTCCATCTGTGCTCAGGAATTCCCAGCCGACATCCACTCGCGTGGCGGGATCCTGCCGGTGGCCTGTGGAGATTTTGGCTCCAACTGGCCCTTTAAGGTCAGATGGGGCTACCTGCGATGCGAGCGGTCCCTGCATTCGGGAGCCCCGGCTCCACCGAGCCCGCTGGTGGTCTTCTCGACGCCCGACCAGGTCGAATACTCGGTGAACGGGAGTGCCCACGCCGTAGGCTATCGGCGAGTCCAGCCGATCTTGAAGAAAGCAGCAGCAGCCGCTCTAAAAAGGAGGCTCCTGATCGTGGAAAAGGAGGGCCTTTCGCTTTGCGGTTAGTGCTCCTCATCGGGAATCACATTCGCTCAAGGGGCCTCGGCTCGTCTTTGCGGGCAATTGCGCTCAAATTAGACACTCTGGGTTCGGCACACTCGCTCGATCGCCTCGGCGTAAGCGCCGTGCAGGGTGCTGGGCAACGGTGACACCGCGATCCCGAAGGCCTCCTCCATGGCCCGGGCAAGCGTGACCTTGAAGGTGCGGCCGTGCCAGGCGTGGCCCTCGGCGGCGCGGCCGATGTGGAGGTGGGTCAGCTCGTGGAGGAGTGTCTCGAGGACGTCGCCTGGGCGGATGCCGGGGTAAGCCGTGACCGAGAGGCGGAACTGGCTCGGCACCGCGAAGCCGAGGCGGTTGGGGCGGCGGCGGGACCGGCGTACCTTGAGCTCGGGCTGCTGGGTGGCGAGCGGGCCGTCGGCGAAGGCGGCCAGGGCTCGCAGCCTGTCCAGCTCCCGCTCCAGCGCGACCCCGGCGACCAGGTAGTAGGACGGAGGGCGCCTCAAGCCCTCAACCCTGGCAGCTGGGGCACCAGTAGGTGGTGCGGTTGGCGTCGCCCTGGCCGCGGCTGGCGAGTTGGCCGCCGCAGGCGGGGCAGGGACCGCGGTGGCGGTAGACGGCGTGCGGGTGGCGGCCGCTGAGGACCGCTTCCTGCATCAGCCGGCGGGCGGCGAGAAGCGCGCCGCGCAGCTCCTCGTCGGAGAGGTCGCCGACGGGGCGCCAGGGATCGAGGCGGGCGGCGAAGCAGGCCTCGCTCTTGAAGATGTTGCCGATGCCGGCGAGGAGGCGCTGGTCGAGAAGGGCGTCGCCGAGGGTGCGGCTCGGGTCCGCGCGCATGCCGCCCAGCACCGCGTCCGGATCGAACTCCGCAGCGAGGACGTCGGGGCCGAGGCGGGCGAGCTGGGGGTCGCGACGCAGCCGATCGGCGCGCAGGAGCCGCAGGGTCGGGCCGCCGAACTGGACGGCCTCCTGCTCGGTGCCGGCGAGCAGCGCCCAGGCCGAGGCCCGCGGGCGCCGCCAGCGGGCGCCCGGCGGGTAGAGGTGCCAGCCACCGCTCATCCCCAGATGGCTGTGGAGGACGAGGTCGTCGAAGTGGAGCAGGAGGTGCTTGCCGCGGGCCTCGGAGCGCTCGAGTCGCCGGCCGTCGAGCCGCTCGATCCCGGCGGCGCGCCCGCGCGGGTTGGGCGCGCTGACCGCGACGGTCTCGCCGGCCAGCGCGGCGTCGATCCGCCGGGCGAGGCGCAGGATCGTGTCCCCCTCTGCCATCGGTTCATCATGACCGGGCGCCGGCAGGGGCTAGATTGACCGGGTGCCTCGGCGACGGATCGACCCGCGTGCCCGCCAGACCGTGCTGGCGATTGCGACGGCCCGCATCGGGATCGGCGTCGGGGCCGTGTTCGTGACGCGGCCGGCGCTGAAGGCGCTGGGATTCGCGGAAACCGACGCGGCGGGCATGGCGCTGGGCAGGATCGCCGGCGGGCGCGACATCGCCCTGGGACTGCTGGCCCTGGCCGCCCGCGAGGACCGCAAGGCGCTGCGGATCGCGGCCCTGGCCGCCGCTGCGGTCGACGCCTCCGACGCCGTCAGCTTCGGCTTCGCCGCCCGCGACCCGATCGCCCGGCGGGCGGGGATCGGCGGCGTCCTCTCGGGAAGCGCCGCGGCGATCGTCGGCGCCTGGGCCTGGCGGCGGCTCGGCGGCGCGTAAAGTCCGGCTCAGTCGCTGCCGTTCGGGCTGAAGCCCGCCGCCGGCTCCGCTTTGAACTCGTGCGAATCGATCACCCGGTCGATCAGGCCGTAATCGACCGCGTCCGGGGGCTGGAAGAATTTGTCGCGTTCCATGTCTTCGTGGATCTGCTCGCTCGACTGGCCGGTGTGCTTGACGTAGATGCCGTCGAGGCGCTCGCGCAGCTCGAGGATCTCTTTGGCATGGATCTCGATGTCCGTCGACTGGCCCTCGAAGCCGCCGCTGGGCTGATGGATGAGGATGCGGCTGTTGGGCAGCGCCATCCGTTTGCCCTTGGCGCCGCCGGTGAGGATCAGCGAGCCGGCCGACATCGCGATCCCGTAACAGATCGTCTGCACATCGGGCTTGATGAACTGCATCGTGTCGTAGATCGCCAGGCCCGCGTAGGCGGAGCCGCCCGGCGAGTTGATGTAGAGGCTGACGTCCTTCTCCGGATCCTCGGACTCGAGGTGCAGCAGCTGGGCGATGATCAGGTTGGCGAGGTCCTCGGTGACCTGTTCCCCGAGGAAGACGATCCGCTGCGCGAGCAGGCGGCTGTAGATGTCGAAGGAGCGCTCGCCGCGAGCGGTCTGCTCGACGACCATCGGTACCAGTGGCATAGGGCCTCCGTTTCGGGGATTGACAGCGCTCTTGACCTTATCCAGGACGGGCGCTCGGCCGGGGGCCGCGACTCAGCGCCCGACCTTGCAGCTGCGGGTCAGCGTCGAGGTGAGGGTCTTCTTGCCAAAGCCGAAGCTGGCCTTGGCAAAGGGAAAGACGGCGCCGGGGAAGCCCTTGGGCGCCGGGCAGCTGGCGCTCAGGTAGCTGCGCCGCTGGCCGCGGTAGCTGAAGTTGCGACCGAGGCTGAGCGAGAGGCCGGTGATGTAGCCGGAGTTGCCGGTGACGCCGGGCAGGGCGGCGCGGAGGGTCGTGCCGAAGGTGCCCTTGGTGGACTCGATCGTGAACGGCAGGGTGAAGGAGGTGGGGACGGGATCGGTGCCGTAGACGTGGGCGAAGATCGCCGGCTTGCCCTTCAGCCTGCCGTTGAAGGCATAGACCTTGCCGTCGGCCGGGAAGGGAGCCTGCTGGCCCAGCAGGACCTTGGCGGAGAAGCTGGCCTTCGCCGACCAGGGCGCCGCGACATGCCTCCAGCGCGTTGGCGGTCGTCGAGGGCTGGATTTCGCGCAGGCTGCAGACCGGCAGGCCCTGCGGGGTGAAGCGGCCGAAGCGGTTGATCGCGATCGAGATCTGGCGCAGCTGCGGCGGCGCGGCCTCGCTGGTCGAGCCGATCTCGGCGTCGACCGCGACGTTGACCGGCGCCGCCCCCTGGCGCGGCAGGGCCTTGGGGGTCAGCTTGCCGTCGAAGCTGACCCGCACGTTGCCGCTCTGGACGATCTCGGCCTGGGCCAGGGAAGCCAGCCCGAAGGCGAGCAGGGCGGTGCCGAGCAAGATCAGTTTGACTCTCATTCCTTCACCGCTTTGCTCCGATCGCCGACCTGAAAGTGACCGTCCCCCGAGCCCGCACGGGGTCGCCGGCACGGGGCGCGAAGGTGACGCTGACCCCCACCGCGAGCCGCTGGAGTTTCGCCTTGGCCAGCGCCTTCCTGCCGGCGGAATCGAGGCGCAAGCGCAGCAGCCGCGAGCCGGGCCCGATCGGGGTCGCCCGCAGCGCCCGCAGGCCCCGGCCCACCGCGCTGATCGTTCCGGCGCTCGAGACCACGGCGCGAATCGTCGCGCCGGACCCCGCCGTGCCGGGAGCGGAGGAGAGCAGGCGCAACTGCGGCTCTATGGCCGGCGGGCTCAAGCTGTCTGAGCTCGCCGGCGACGGGCCCACGGCGGCCTCGGCGGGGGCCGTCAAGGCCGGCAGCGTCATCCCGCTCAGGCTTCCCACCGTGTAGGGACCGAAACCGAGGACGTTGGCGCCTTCGTCGTTGCCGGTGGTGGCGTAGAGGACGCCGCCGCTGAAGGCGAGGCCAGACGGTTCCCCGTCGACGATCCTTTTGGCGACCCCGCCGAGGAGCTGCCCCGCCGGGCCGAACTCGTAGATCGCCGCTTCGGGGTGTTCGAAGCCGGGCTGGAGGTTGTCGACGACGAGCACGTGTTCGTTGCTGGGATCGATCGCGATCGAGGCGTCGACGAGGGAGTTGAAGCGGCGGCTAGGAAGCGCGGCACCGTCGATGACGCGGGCGGGGTTGACCGGGTCGATGGCCGGTTCGTAGACCTTGACGGTGTCGTCGCCGGCGTCGGGGACGTAGACCTTGCCGCCCGAGACCGCGACCCCGTAGGCGTCTTCGAGCGGGTCGGTGCCGCCGGCGCCGATGATCTGCAGCGGGCTGCTTTCGTTGAGCACGGCTGGGTCGTAGACGGCGACGTAGGTGCGATCGTCGACGTAGACGTCGCCGCTGGCCTGGTCGACCGCGACCCCGGTCGAGTTGGCGGAATCGAAGCTGACGGACGAGGGAAGCAGGCGGCTGGCCCCCTCGTGCCAGTCGTTGGCGTAGAGGGCCCCGCTCGCCGAGGTGGCCAGGCCGCAGGGGCCGTCGTGGGGGTTGCCGAGGATCTGAGACTGATATTCGTCGTTGACGAGGCTGAAGACGTCGACACGGTGGCGGTAGTAGTCGGAGACGTAGATGAGGCCTGCGGAGACGGCGACGCCGCAGGCGCCTTCGATCTCCCCGCCGGGAACAGTTTTGGTTTTGAGTTCGGGAGTCGGGAGCAGCGCCCGTTCGGCGTGCGCTGCCGGCGCCCCCAGCGCCAACGTCAAGACCAGGGCACCGAGTGCCAGGAGCCAAAGGTGGCGGGAGCTCGGTTGGATCGCTGCGTCGGGTGATGCCGTCATCGCCTCGCTCCCTTCTTCGTCGTGTGCTTACCGTGGTGCTTACCGCCCTTGGCGTGGTGCTTACCACCCTTGCCGCACTTGACGGCGAGCTGGGGGTGGAACTTGATGCCGCGGTTGTTCTGGCCGACGAATTTCGCGGTCGCGAACTGTGGCGCCGCGCAGGTGTCTTCGGCGTTGACCAGGAGGCCATGCTTGCCGCCCCGCAGGGTCATCACGAACTTGCTGACCGGGGCGTCGGGGAGAACGTCGAAGGTGCCGCGCAGGCCGCCGTGGACGGAGTCGATCCGCCCGACGACGTCGATCGCGATCCCCTGCCGCCGCCGCGCAGGGCCGCGACCAGGTCGGGCAGCGGGTTGTCGGAGGAGCGCAGGTAGACGGGGCCTTCCAGCGGCTTGTCGAGCAGCGGCGTGAAGGCGCGGGCGTGGCCGTAGACCGATCCGCCGGGGCAGGCTTCGCGGGCGAACTGGCCGCGGGTGCAGATCGTGTCGATGTGGTTCCTGGGCGAGGAACTCCGACGGCGGCAGGGCGACCGAGGCCGAGGCGATGTTGGCGTCGCCGGGACGGGGGCGCACTTCGGCACGAAGCGACGGGTAGTCGCCGCGCTTGGTGCCGCCCTTCAGCCTCAGGCTGAGCTTGGGCTTGAAGCCGAGCGCGGCGCAGTTGAAGACCTGGAAGGGGCTGGTCGCGGTCGCGGTGGTGTCGTCGGCGGGATCGCCGAAGCGCTGGCCGGAGCCGGTCAGGGTCGAGGCGACCGAGAACGGTTCGCAGCTGGTCGGGTTGAGGGTGAAGTTGGGGCGGTCGATGTAGACGCGGACGTCGCGCAGGTGGATCGGGATGCCGTCGATGATGTGGGGGATCGGGTCCGAGCCGGTGGAGTCGATCGAGACCTGGGCCGTCTGCGGGTCGACCCGGATCGCCGAGCGGACGACGACGACGCCGAGGTCGAAGGGGCCGACCGTGGCCGAGTCGATCGCGACGATCGAGAAGGGCGAGCCGTGGTAGGGGCCGGCGAGGTAGAGGCCGCCGGGCGCGTAGGTGAGCACCGGGCCGACCCCGTAGCCGGCGACCGTGTGGCCGATCTCACTGGCCGCCGGGCAGGAGGGGTGTTCGGCCTCGGCGAAGCCGCCGCGGTGCTTTGCCGCCTCGATCGCCGCGTCGGGGCAGTAGGGGATGCCGGCGATCTTGCCGGTCAGCCCCGGCGGCAGGGTCGCCGAGTAGGAGGTGATCTCCTGCTCGATGTCGGTGCGGGTCAGGTGCAGGTAGAAGGGCGTGTAGGAGCCGGCGTTGGAGTTGAGGGTGCCGGCCTGGGCCTGCGGGGTGAAGGGGATCGGCGCCGCCGGGCAGGGCCCGCCGCCGACCCCGGCGGTGATCGCGAAGGGCGAGCTGCTGTGGCGGACCGTGGCCGGCGTCGCGCCAGGGGCTGAGGTCGATCTCGGTGGCGAAGCTGCCGCAGGTCGCCGGCGTCGCCAGGGGGCTGCGCTGGCCTTCGCGGAAGTGGACCTTGCAGGTTGGTGTAGGGCAGCTGGGGCAGGTCGTCGAAGGTGGCGGTGAGCCGGCCCGCTGGCGGGGTCGGCGTCGAGGCTGGCCGGCGACCTTGACGAGGATGCCGCGGTCGGCGTTCTTGGCGACCAGGTAGACGCCGAGCAGGGTGCCGAAGGGGTTGTCGTAGGGCGCGGCGAGGAAGAGCGCGCCCTTCGACCGTTTTTTCGAAGAGCGGGCTCTGGACCGTGAAGTCGCCGATCTTCGAGGCGTTGGGGCAGCCCGCGCCCGGCGGCGAGGTGACCGTCTCGGCCGCGTACTGCGCCGGGGTGCAGACGCCGAGGCCGGCGCCGACCGAGGGGTTGATCGTCATCCCTTCGGGCAGCGCTCACCACCGCCTTCTTGACCGGCGACGGAGCCAAGCGCTTGGGATGGAGAAAGCCGCTGTTGTCGACGTTGAGGTTGAAGTCGAAGCCGCTCGGCGAGGAGGCGCGCGGATCGGTCAGCGGTGGCGGTCGGCAGCGGCGCGAAGTCGAGCGTGCTGCAGCCTTCGAGGCTCTGGCCGCCTGAAGCTGCGGCTGACGCGGTTGGACGGGCTGCTGCCAGGAGTCGGCGTCAGCGCTGAAGAGCGAGCGGGCGCTTCGCAGGCGGTCGGCAGGGTCAGGTAGGCGGTCGCGGGGTTGACGCTCGGCGGCCCGATCGAGCATTTGGCCCAGCCGAAGGCCGGTTCGGCCTCGTTCAGGCAGTTGCCGCGCTGGGCGTTGTGGAGGATCGATCCAGGGGGTCGCCCCAGATCGTCAGCGTGAAGCCGTAGAGGTCGAGCAGCTGGGGGATGTTCTCGGCGGCCGAGGGTGAGGCCGTATTCGCCGTCGGCCTGGCGCACGTGGGGGATGAAGGTGATCGGGGCGCCGTAGGGGTTGAAGCCGAGCTCCGACGGCGCGCCCGGCGGCGGGTCGAGGTTGAAGACGCCGAAGGTGCGGACGTGCCGCCGCCGAAGGAGGAGCGGACCGTCGACGGTGCCGATCTGGGTGCGGTCCGGGCAGCTCTCGCCGGAGAGGCTCGCTTCGAAGGGGGAGGTGCGCGGGGTGTGGAAGGCGGCCAGCGTGCACTGGGGCACGCGCGGTGGGGTTTTCGATCAGCCCCGGCGGCAGGTCGAGGTCGAGGTCGCTGAGGTCGCCGTCGGTGAAGGGACGCCGGGTTCGCCGGGGGATCCGGGACCGAGGTTGAAGTTGACTTCGGTGGTCAGCGCCACCGGGTGCGAGCCGGCCTGGTGGTCGAGGAGCGCCGCCTTCGCCGCTGGCGCTGGAGGCGAAGCCTTCGGCGCCGGGCGCGAAGCCGAAGCTGGCCAGCGCCGCGGGAGCGGTCAGGGCCAGCAGCGGCGAGGGCGAGCGCCCGCGCAGATCGCGGCCGCCGGCGGCGACATCACTTGCCACCTCCGATGCTTATGGTGCTTCTTGCGATGGTGATGCTTCTTGTGGTGCTGCTTCTTCTTGCGGCGTGGCGATGCGCAGCGGCGGGTTGCCGGAGTTGGGCACCAGGGTGCCGGGGGTCGGGTCTTCGGGAGCTGCCGGCAGGCTCTGGCAGGCGTCGCCGTCGCAGGGGATCGCGTTCGGCGGCGGCGGGAAGCCGCCGCCTTCGCGGGCGTCGTAGAGGTCGAACGAGCCGGGGTCGAGGGGGAACAGTGAGCTGTCGGTGAGGAAGAAGGCGTCGGATGCCGTCGGCGGAGGCGTCGACGAAGGTGGAGGCTTCGCCGCTGCGCCCGCTGGAGATCAGATCGACGCAACCGACTTCGCTGCCCGCAGCTGCCGGCGCCGGGCGCCTCCCACTCATAGACGTCGGGACGTTCGTTGGTGTCCGCGATCGCCAGCCGGTCGCTGGAGTCGAAGAAGACGCGGGAGCCGTCTGCGGACAGGGCGCGGGGCTTGTAGGCGCGGGTGGCGGTTTCTCCTTTGCCGTTGGCGACAGCGCCGGGGATCGTGGCGGAGCCGCGAGGCCGTTCGCCGGTCGGGTTGCAGGAAGACGCAGCTGAGCCGCGCCGCGCCGCCGCCCGGCGGTGGGCCGTAGACGAAGACCTCGGTCTCCGCCGTTGTTGTCGTAGCCGGTCAGTTCGGCGGCGGAGACGAAGGCGAGGTGAGAGCCGTCGGGGCTGACCCGGGCCGTGCCGGTCGCCGGCGGGTAGTCGCTCGCCGCCGCGGCGGCGGCGACTTTGGTGACGGTGCCGTTGTCCCAGAGGAAAAGGCCGGCGGCGCTCGCGTAGTAGACATGGGAGCCATCGGCCGAGGCGCCGAGCACACCCAGTATCGGGGCGGTCGGGGTGAGGTCGGTCGAGACTCCGGAGACTCCGCTGACGGCGTCGTAGCGGTAGAGGTCCCCGGAGGCGGCGGTGAAGAAGGCAAAGCGGCCGTCGTCGGAGGCGGTCTGGAAGGTCCCTCCCGCCGATTCCCCGAGCGGTTTGGTCTGCGCGCCTTCGCGCAGGTGCAAGCTCCCTTCCGCGACCCAGTAGATCCGGGCGCCGTCGGCGGAGACGGCGCCGGCCTGCGCCGCCACCTTGGCGCCGGGGGTCAGATTCACCAGCGAGAGTCCCGAGCCCGACCACTCGTAGAGGTTCTGGGCGGCCGGGTCACACCCACCCACCGCCGGGACTTCGGTGGCGTTCGAGGTGAGGGCGGCGCAGCTGGAGAGCACGACGTGGCTGAGGTCCGGCGAGGCGGCGACGAAGTCCAGTTCGAACTGGGCAGGGCCAAGCGCCGTTTTGGTCACATCGGTGCCCTGGAGCAGGCTGGCGAAGCTGCCGGTGCCGTCATCGCGCAGGTAATAGTCACGGTAGCCGGCCGGGGCACCCGTGCCGGGGAGGGGCGGGTTGGCCACCGGGCATTCGCCGCTCGAGCCGCGGCAGCGCTCGCCGTTGGAAAGCAGGCCATGGGAGAGATCGGCGGAGAAGAGCTGGTAGGGAACTCCAACCGGGTTGTCGCTGTAGCTGCCAGAGAGCAGCGGCGTGGTGATGTTCTCGGTGACCCAGCCACCGCCGCCGCGCCTGGCCAGGTACTGGCTGGCGGCCGGCGCCCCCTGGGGCCCGGCGCCGAAGGAGTCGGCGGAGCTGTAGGTGGCGCTGTTGCCGTCGGCGGCGGCCTGCAGCACGTCGCCGCCGAAGTTCGCCCCGAAGCCCTGGATCGCACCGCCGTTTTTGTCGATCGGGGAGACCATCTCCCAACCCCGGTTGTCAAGCAGGCGAAAGACGTTGGTCGCGGCCTCCGTGCCAAGGAAGCGTTCGGGCCCGATCGTCGTGTCCACGAAGTTGGTGGCGACGACCCGAAAGCGATAGACGGTGACCGGGCTGAGCGCACCGAGGTGCTGGGAGACCGTCACGTTGGCCGATCCCGAGCCAATGCTCGCGGCCCCTCCCGGCGGCGCTTTGGCGGCACCGCTGAAGCCTTCGCGGGCGGGAACGGCGCTCAGGTTCGCCTGGTAGGCGGCTTCGGAGATGTATTCGAAGCGGTAGGTCGTGCTGGAGCCGTTGGGGTTGATTTCGGCATGCGGGTCGGCCGAGGTCGCCGTGACTTTTTCGACCCAGGTGGAGGCGATCAATGGCGCTTCGGCGGCCGCGGCGAGGGAGGCGCCGGCGCCGAATAAAACCGCGCACAGAGCCATTGCGGCAAACAGCCGCGCACTCAGCCCTGGCAGATTCCCGATCACGCAACCGCCTCTCGTCCCTTTTTCCCCGCAAGCCCCAGTGCCCTACACATTGGGCTGACAGACCTGACCCTGATCTACAACACGCCCAGTCACTTAAAATACCAGTCTCCCGGCACTCAGGCCCCGAGCGGGCTCCAGTCGGCGCTCGACCGCGGCCAGCCGTCAGGGACCGTCCGGCGGTTTCACCCCCAAGGTGGCGGCGCCGAGGAGGCATTTCGCTTAAGGGCCTTGCCCTATAGGGCCGCTGCCATCCGCGCCGCATGCGCCCGCGTGAGGGCGATCATGGTCGCAGACGACGGGGAAGTCGTAGGCCTTGTCCAGGCAGAGGCCCTGGGGGTCGTCCTCACTCGGGTCGGGGCGCTTGATCGGCCAATTAGATCCGCCGCGGCGAACCACTCCGCTGGCGAGGATGCCGAAGCTCACCCAATAGTGGTGGGCTGGGCCGCTATCGAGGCCCAGCCCACCAGCACGATCTACTACTACGGTGCGATCTTAACTAGATTTCCCGTCGTGGTTACGATTTCGTTGGTTCCTTTAAACGTCACAGGATTAAGACCGACTTGGAGTGCACTGCTTGCCGCTGTAAATTCGAACAGAGCATTGGTACCTACAATGGCGCTATTTGAAATACCGGTGAACGTTCCAGATACTGCCACGCTAGTTCCATTGATTCCACATTCACTTCCCAGAAATGTAATTTCGGTAAGAGTTGAGCCTTCCGAACCGGAGAATTTCACCGCTGGCTTACCTTCAAATTCGATGTCTTCTCCTTTCACCAAAAAGGAGTAACTACCGGTGCCATTGCCGGGAGTCCAGATGCTGCATTTCGCGGCGGTTGGAACAGTGCAGCCTTTGAATTTAAAGCTAGTATTAGAGGCGGAACCCGGCCCTCCTTCGAGGGTTGAATCGTTCGCGATCGAGCCTTCTCCACTCAGCGTGGTACAGGCAATTTCAATTATCACTCCATTGGAATTGAACTTTAGCGTGAAAGGAGAGGTCCCTTTAAGCGCAACTTTAGTTGGGGTTTTTACTTCAGGAAGCTTCACCCATTCATAGTCTCCGCTCGGTTTTTCCAGCTTTTTACCATTACAAGTAGACGTGGAATAGAATCCAGAGCCTTTTTGGCTCTTGCAGGTATACCAATGTTGCGAAGCGGCGGAAGCTGAGGCCACGCTGACCACGCTCATGGCCAAGGCGGCAACCATTGCCACTCCGAATGCCGCCAGCAACTTCTTTAATGATCTGTGTTTACGAACCATGCTCTGCGAACTCCTTCTCCCAGGCGTATCCCTGGGTTTGGTTTTCGTTCAGTGCACGGCCACCGGCGCCTGCCAGATGCAACTGGCAAGGCGCCGGGGTCGTGACTCCCCTGCTTGCAGAACAACTGACCATTACGGTCAGCTGACTGGTGTTGGGAGACTGGGAAAGCATCTGAGGCGGCGAGCTTGCGCTTTGTGGCGCTGCTAGCGCCGGACCTTGTGATGCTTTTTGGCCTTGTGCTTGCGCTTAGCCTTCTTGGCGCAGTCGTTCTTGATCAAGGGCTGGGCCTGGTAGGCAGCGCCGTTGTGGGCGCTGTAGCTGACCAGGGCGCGCTGGGGCTTTTGGCAGATGTTTTCGCTGTTGACCAGCAGGCCCTTGTCGCCGCCCTGCATCTCCAAGACGAACTTGGAGACCGGGGCGTCGGGGACGGCTTCGAAGGTGTTGCGGATCCGCCGCCCTTGCCGGTGTCGACCTTGCCGGCCAGGACGACGTCGATCTGGCCGTTTAGAGCCGCGACCAGGTCGGGCAGCTCGTGGCTTGAGGAGCGCAGGTAGACCGGGCCCTGCAGCGGCTTGTCGAGCAGCGGCGTGGTTGCCTTGGCGTAGCCGTAGATCGAGGCTTTGGGGCACTGGTTGGCGGCGAACTGCACGCGGGTGCAGATCGTGCCGATGTGGCTTTGGTCGAGGAACTCCGAATGCGGCAGGGTGACCTGGGCACTGGCGATGTTGGCGTAGCTGGCCCTTGGGGTAGGTGAGGACCGCTTTTAGGGCCGGGTTCTTGTTGCGCTTGGTGCCGCCCTTGAGGCGAGATCTTCAGCTTGGGCTTGAACTTCAAGGACTGAGCAGCCGCCGACCTGGAAGGGGCTGGAGAGGGCGGCGCTCTGAGCCAGGCAGAGTCGAGGCGGTGCCCAGTACGGCGCTCGGGTCGCAGGAGGTCGGGTTGAGGGTGAACTCGGGCCTTGCCATGTTCAGGGCGATCGAGCGCAGGTCGAGCGGGGATGCCCGTCGAGGATCGTCGGCAGGGGATCAGAGACGGCGTGGATCTGGGCGGTTTCGGGGTCGACGTGCAGGGCGGTCCTGACTACGACCGCGCCGAGGTCGAAGGGGCCGGCCACCGTCGGGGTGACGACGCCAGGGAGAGCGGGGCGCCCTTATAAGGGCCGGCGAGGTAGGCGTGGCCGCCGGATGTAGAAGGGGGTGGGGCCGGCGCCGGCGCCGACCGTGACCGTGCCGACTTCAGAGGCCAGCGGGCAGCTGGGGTTGCTCTGCTCAACGGCGCCGAGGCTGGGGGCTTCGCGGCTCTTTGCCACCGCCAGCTGGGCCTCTGAGCAGTAGGGGATCCCGGCCAGCTTGCCGGTCAGGCCCTTGGGCAGGGTGGCGTCGATGCCGGTCAGCTGCTGGGAGCCGTCGGCGCGGGAGAGCTTGAGGACGAAGGGCGAGTAGGCGCCGGCCTGGGGGGCCAGGGTGCCGGCCGTGAAGGCGGGGTTGTTGGGGGCCTGCGCTTCAGTTTTCGGGCAGGCGCCTGAGCCCGCTGCCGCGACGCTCGTTTCAAAGGAGTCAGACGGACTCGCGTCGGCGCCTTCTGGGGTCGACCAGGGAGTCAGGGTCGTGGTGGTGGTGTATTTGCCGCAGGCAAGCGGCGTCTTCAGGGTCCCCCGGGCGCCGCCGAAGAAGTGGGTTTCGATGTCTTCGATCGGCAGCTGCGGGTTTTCGGTGAAGCGGGCGCTCAGCTGGCCGGTAGTGGGGTCTGGGGTTACCTTGCCGGCGAGCTTGACGATCGTGCCGGTTTGTTCGTCTTCGACCGCCAGGTAGATCGCCAGCAGCGAGCCGAAGGGGTTATCGAAGGGCTGGGCGAGGTAGATGGCGCCGGCGAGTTTGTGGTCGACCAGGGGCGATTTGGCTTCCAGGGTGCCGACCTTGGCGGCATTGGGGCAGCTCTGCGGCTCGCCGGAGAAGCGGATCTTGCCTGCAGAGGGGGCGTAGCCGATCTGGGCCTCGGAGCAGGCGCCGAGGCCGTTGGCGGCCGAGGGGTTCAGGCTGATCCCCGCCGGCAGGGTGACCGTGGCGTCTTTGAGGTCGGCGGTGGAGAGACCCTCAGGGGCTTCGTCTTGGGGCTGGTGGATGGTGACGTTGAGCCCGGAGGGGCTGTCGGCGAGGTTGGTGGTCGGCTGGGCGGAGATCGTCGGTTTGAATTCCTCCGCGTTGCAGCCGTCCAGGCCGGTGGGGGTGCCTTCGCTTTCAGAGAGCGCGGTCTTGCTCTCAAAGGCGCCCGGTTCCTCGACCGAGCTGACGCTGAGGGTGGTGCGCAGCGGTTCCCCGCAGGCGCTCGGCAGGCTGAGGAAGGGGGCAAGGGGAGCTTCGCTGGCGCAGCCAATGATGTTGTGACCGTTCAGTTCGCAAAAGCGTTCGTCGAAGTGGCCTTCTCCGGCTTGGGCGCCGAGGGCGGGCAGGCCCCAGATCTTTGCTTCGACCGTCTGGATTTCCTTGTTGGGCACGGTGATGTCTGAGACCCTGACCCCGTAGTCCTCGGGGCGCAGGGAGGCTTCGTTGAAGCTGTTGTTGTTGGCGATGCTGAAGCCGATCATCGCCGGCACCCCCAGCGGCGGGGTCAGGTTGAAGATCGGGACCGGGGAGTCGGGGATCCCGCGCACATTCAGCAGGGCGAGGCCGACCTGGGTGTCCCCGGAGCAGTGCGGGGAGACGCCCTCGAAGTCGGCCGCCGAGCAGCGCGGCACGGCGAGCGGGTTGCCGACCATCCCCGCCGGCAGGTCGAGGGTGAATGCGCGCAGGGTCCCTTCGGGGGGGAATTTTTCTGGGTCTGGCCCGCTTTCGTCCTGGTTCATCACCCAGTTGAGCTTGAGCTCATAGGGGTGGGAGCCGGCCTGCAGGTCGACGGTGCCGTCTTCGCTCAGCGTCGTGGCATCGAAGCTTTTGATCCCGAAGGCCGCCTGGGCGCCGGCGGGGGCGAGCAGGAGGGCGAAGACAAGGACGAGACCGAGGCAGCTGGCCAGCCGCTTGCGGGCGCTCATCGCCGACCTCCGCGGTTGTGCTTGGCGGCTCGTTGGTGCTTGCGTTGCTGCTTTTTCTTGTGATGTTGCTTTTTCTTGTGCTTGTGGGGCTTTTGGTTGCCGGGGCCGGTGAAGGTGGCGCTGCCGGGGCTCTGCAGCGCGCCGGGGCCAGAGGCCGGGCCCAGGCAGGCTTCGCCGCTGGGGCAGGGGACGGTGTTCGGTTCGTCAAAGCCGCCGCCGATGCGGGCGTCATAGAGGTCGTACTGTTCGTCTTTGTCGCGGGGCAGGAGCTGTTGGCGGGTGATGAAGAAGGCGTCGCGGCCACCGGCAGAGGAGTCGAGGAACTGCGAGTCGTTGGCGCTTTGGCCGCTGGAGATCAGGTAGACGCAGCCGCCGGCGCGTTTGCAGCTGCCGACCCCTTGGGGCTCCCACTCATAGACGTCTTGGATGTTGCCGTTGACGTCGCGGGGGGAGAGCGCGTCGAGGCTTTCGAAGAAGAGTCGGCCGTTACCGGCGGGGCTGAGGTTGTGGAGCTGGGGGAAGGGGGGGCCTGATGGTTCCCGCGGATAGATCAGGCTGAGGTTAGAACCACCCAGCGGCCGCTGGCCGCTGGGGTTGCAGGAGGCGCAGACGAGGCTTTCTGAGTCGGCGGCGTACTCGAAGACCTCCCGACAGGCGGACCCTTCCTCGCTGCATACGCCGCCCCCACGGGAGGAGTTGTCATAGCCGGTCAGCGGCGCCGCCGACATGAACGCCAGGTAGCGCCCGTCGGGGCTGACCTGGGCGGTGCGGTCTGAGGGCGAGGCGGTCCAGGCTCCGAAGCGTTCCGCGTTGAACAATCCGTCGCCCGGCAACAGAACACCGATGAAGCCGAGCTCGCCCTCGTGCCAGGCGTAGAGGTTGGGCTTGCCTTCCTCGGCGTCTTCTCCGTTGGCGTTTTTCACCCCTGCCCCAGTAAGCGCCGCGGTGTCGACGAAGTAGACGCGCGAGAGGTCTTCAGCCGCTCCGAGGATCCCCCGGAAGCCACCCTGGTGGACTTCGCCTTCGTCGAGGGTCAGGTCGACGGTGGGGAGATAGGCGCTGCCGGCTTCGTTTAGCTCATAGAGCTGACCGTTTGAGAGCAGGACCTTTGAGCCGTCGGGGGTGGCGGTGAGAAAACAGGCCCGTTCTTCTTCTGGTTCGCTTTCTTTGCAGGTGCCCGGGCCGGGGACTTTGAGGGTCGCTTTGCCGTCGACGCGGACGTAGAGTTCACCGCTTTCTTCTGAGCTCCAGAAGATCCGGCTGCCGTCGTTGGAGATCGCGTGCTCGACGTCGGGGCTCTGTTGGCCGTTCAACAGCCGCCCGGCGCCGATCACCGAGCTCGCGGCGGCGGTGGTGTTGCCGGGCAATACGTTGACCAGCCGCAGCTGGCCGCCGAGCCACTCATAGAGGTTGCAGCGCATGCCCGCTTCGGTGCAGTTCTTTTCACCCGCTTCGACATCGGGGGCCGCGGGCGCGAGCAGGGGGACCGCTGCGGTCAGGGCGTCGTTGGCTTCGAAGAGCAGATGTTCGAAGGCCGGCTCTGAAGCGCTGCCGGCGTTGGCGGTGGCGAAGCGGACGCGGAATACACCGGGTTCGCGGGGATTGCGGTTGGGCGGTTCTTTGGTGATCAGCGGCTGCCGGTTGCCGCCCTCCTGCAGGTAGAGGTTCGCAAAGCCTTTGCCTCCGCGGGTCGGCGCCTGCGGGGAGAGGGGCGGGGAGTCCTGGGCGAGCACGCCGCGAGTGAGGTCGGCTGAGAAGGCTTGATATACCCCCGTGGTCGCGGCCGAGCTGAGGCCCGCGGTCCCCCATTCCCCACCGCCGCGGGTGGCGAGGTAGTCGCTCGGGGCGGCCGCCAGGCCAGCGAAGAAGGGCTGGCCCAGGTAGAGCACCGAGTTTCCGTCGGGGGAGCTCTGCATCGGCCCTACCGGGGTGTTTGCCCCCGGTAGGCAGTCTTCGCAGCTGCTGCCGAGTTTCCCGTGAGATTCCGGCGGCACCACCTCGCCGCCCTTCTGGGGCGGGGAAACCATCTCGTAAGCGCGGCCGTCGGGGAGGCCAGGGAGCACTTCGAAGGTGGTGAAGAAGAGCGTGTCGCCGGCCTTGGCGCCGTTGGCGTTGCTGGCCACCAGGCGGAAGCGGTAGCCGGCTTCGGGCAGCGGCCCGATCTCGGCGCTGACCGATTCCGTGCCGGCGCCGGTGAAGGGACCGGCCGGGGTGCAGGGCACGGTGGTGGCGCCTTTGAAGCCTTTGGCGTGGGTCTCGACGTATTCGAAGAAGCAGCTGGCCGGTGGGCCGCCGTCGGCGCTAACCGTCCCGTGCAGGGTGGCGGTGGTGCCCGCAACCGTGGCGGCTGCGGTGCTGGCTTTGGGCAGCAGGGCCGCCGGGCCCCAGACTTCGATGTGGGGGTTGCCTTTGCGGGCGAGGTAGATCTTGCCGCTGGCTGCGTCGACGGCGACGCCGGTGACGTTTTCCCCACCGGGGGCGATCGTGCTGAGAAGCGTGGCGCCAATCGTCCCGGAGGCGTCGAATTCTTTGACTTCGTTGAAGGTGGCTGCGTAGAGATGGCCGCTAGCGGGATTCACGCTCAAGCCGCCGAATTGCGATTCAAAACGGCTGGGACCGGGGCTCACTTCGAACACCTTTTCTCCGGTGAGCCCGTTGAGCTTTACGATCTTCGCGCTGAGCTTTTCTCCCACAAGGAATTCTTCCGCAAAGACAAAGCCCGCCGTCGCCCCGGCCCCCGCTGCCAGGGCGCGGGGTTCAGAGAAGGGGAAGTCGGTGCTGGCGCCGTTGACCGGCGGGTTGGCGAATTTGTGGATGTGGCCGGTTGCGTCACTGACGTAGACATTGCCGGCGGAATCGACAGTGACGCCGAAGGTGGAACCGAGTGGGCCTTCGCCAGATGCGGTGAGCTGACCGAGGAAGCTGCCGTCGGCGGCGAAGATGTCGACCACAGCCGCATCTCGCTGGGTGACGTAGATGTCGCCGTCGGTGGGCCCGCCGGAGTTGTCGACGGCCACCTGCACCGATTCGGGGCGCTTGAACTGCAGGCCTTCCTGGGGGGTTTTGTCAGCGCCGCCGGCGCCATCGATGACGTTGGTGGCAAGGGCGGAGAAGGGATCGGGTTCGCCGTTGGGCTTAAAGCGGCTGATCGTCCCTTCCCCAGGTTCGCGGTTTTTGCCGGCGTCGATCACCAAGAGGTCGCCGGTGGACTGATCGACCGCCAGGCCCTGGGCTTCGGTGAAGCTGGGTTCGTTGGCTTCGCCGAGGCTGCCGAGGAAGGGGTGTTCGAGCGCCGCCGAGGCCGCGGCGGGGATCAGCGCCGTGGCGGCGAGGAGCGCCGCCAGGACGCAGAGCAAACGCAGGGAGGAGATCCCGGCACGAGATTGACGAGGGCGCATCTACTTCCTCCCCTTCTTGTTGTTGGGCTTTGCTTGCAGTCGCAGCTCGACCTTGGCCCCGGCCGCCAAGGCGGCGCCGGCACCGGGCTTTGAGGAGCTGACGATCAGGGCGCCGGCCTTCTGTTTGGGCTTCGCCACCGCACCGAGGGCGCAGTGGGCCTTGGCCAGGGCCGAGCGCGCCTGAGCCAGGCTTTGGCCCTTCAGCCTCGGGACCAGGCAACCCGGGGGCGGCGGGCTCGCGGTCAGGCTCGGTGGGGTCAGGGGGGCCAGCGGCGCCGGCGCTGGTGCCGGTGCCTGGTAGGTGTAGTCATCGGCGGCGAAGTTCAGCGAGGTGCCGCCGAGCGTCGTAACCCGCACGTCGACGGTGCCGGCCGCGTGGGCGGGAGCCTCGAGCGTGATCGTGGTCGCCGTGTTTTCGGCAAAGGGGGCGTCGACCACGGTCTCGCCGAACTGGACCGCGCTGGCGGCGGCGAGGTTGGCGCCGCTGATCACGACCTGGTTGCCGCCGGCGCTCGGACCCTGGGCGGGGCTGAGGGCGAAGACAGCGGGGTCGGCGAGGTAGGTGTACTTATCGGCGGCGGTTTTGGCGCTGCTGCCGCCGCCGGTGGTGACGCTGACGTCAAAGCTGCCGGCGGCGTGGTTGGGGGCTTTGACTTTGATCGTCGTGTCGGTGTTTTCGATGAAGGGGCCGAGGACCGCGGTGCCGGCGAATTCGACCCTGCTGGCTTCAGCCAGGCCGCTGCCGCTGATCTGGACCTCGGTGCCGCCGCCGGCCGGGCCCTGGGTTGGGCTGACCGCGCTCACGCTCGGGACCGGCCGGGGATCGAATTTGGCTTGCAGTTCGAGCGCTGCAGCGAGCGTCAGCTGGCAGGGCGAGGTGGTGGCGGTGCAGGTGCCGGGATTGCCGGCGATCGTCGACCAGCCGGCGAATTTGGAGCTCGGTTCGGGGGTCGCGAGAAGTTCGACCGTTTCCCCTTCGCCGAATTCTTCGCTTGCTTCAGTGCAGGCGGGACCGCAGCTGATCCCGGCGGGGGTGCTTTGCAGCGTGCCGGCGCCGCTGCCGGCCTTCTTGACGGTCAGCGACTGGGCGGGCGGAATGGCGCCAAAGACTTCGATCGTTTCGCTGCCTTCGCGGGCGACGTAGAGGCGTTCGGCGGTGCCGTTGAAGGCGACGCCGCGGACCTGGGAGCCGAGGATGGTCGTCGAGACCTCGGTAGCGCCCAAGGCACCGGAGGCGTCGAACTCGGCGACTTTCGATTCCTGGGCGACGAAGAGGTGGCCGCTGGTCGGATCGACGCTCAGGGTCGTGCTCGGGCCGGGGTCGAGGACGTAGTCCTCGGCCCCGGTTGTGGCGTTGAATTTCTCGACGGCGCCGTTGTAGGGGACTAGGACGAAGAGCGAGCCGGCGCTGGGGCCGGCCCCGGCGGCGAGGTTGCAGGGGTTTTCGACGGCGAAGTTGAGGCTGTTGTCGGTGTTTTTCACGACCGCGCCGGTGGGCTCGTATTTGTGGACGTGCCCGCCGCCTGAGAATTCGCCGACGTAGACGCTGGCGTCGGGGCCGACGGTGACTCCGCAGACTTCTTCAAAGCCGCCTTCTTCAGAGCCGCTCAGCTGGCCGAGGGGTTCGCCGTTGTTGGCGAAGATCTCGACCACGTGGGAGGGGCCGCCCAGCATCAGGTAGATCTCGCCGTCGGTGGCGGTGCCGGAGTCATCGACGGCGACCTCGACTTCGCGGAAGCCGGCGAAGCTGAGGCCGGTGATCTGGTTTGAGCCCAGGGCGGAGAATTCAGCGGGGGAGCCGTCGGCTTTGAAGCGGCTGAGGGTGCCGGCGGCGGTGTCGATCACCAGCAGGTCGCCGCTGGCGGGATCGACGGTGAGGCCGGCGGCGGCGCTGAAGGTCGGCTGGGCGGCGGAGCTGAAGGTTTCCACGAAGGAGCGCCCCAGCGCCGAGGCGGAGGCGGGGAGGGCGAGCGCGAGGAGCAGGGCGGCGAGGAGGAGGCGAAGGAGCCCGGAACGCGGGGGGCCGCCGCCGCTCTTCTGGCCCTGGGTCGATGCCGCAGGCGATGCCGTTGCGTGAGCTCTCAACGTCTTGCTCTCCTTGTCCCGTGAGCCCCTCTGCCGGCCGCTTCCCTTGCGGCGCTCCCGCGAGGCTCGGTTGTCCCTGTGGTGCTGCCTGGCCCGCTCCCTCAGCGGACTTGCCGCAGGGACTGTAAACGCTCTCTTTCACAAAGTCAAGTTGACGTTTTTATAGCGAAAGAGAGCGTTTGCTGACGACCTCGAGGTAGGGCTGGAAGTCGCCCGTGAGTGGGCGGGTCATCTAGGCCCGGGCGCCCGGGTGAAGAGAGCCTGGCTATGGAGCCGGCGAAACGGCGGTGGACACCGCTAGGTCAGCCGCGTACTTGGCACGGCCGCAGGAAGGTGCCCTGCAAGAAGGTGCCGTCGGCGAAGCCGAACTGGCCCACGGCCTGGAGGCGGCCGTCGGCGCAGCGGGCGTTGACGTAGCTGTGCTTCTGGCCCTTGTAGGTCCAGCGGCGGCCGATCCGGATCGAGCCGGATATGGGGATGCCGGCGCCGCCGGCGAGCTTGGGGATCGTGGCTTTGACCCGGTAGCCGTAGCGGCCGTTGTGGATCGTTTCGATCCGCACCGGGACGACGAAGGCGACCGGGGTGGGGACGGTCGTGTAGAAGTGGGCGAAGACGCTCGGGTCGCCGCCGATCCGCGGCCCGTTGAAGATCGTGATCGGCGAGGAGACCGGGATCGGCGCCTGTTCGGGGAACTTGACGATCGCGTGGCCGAAGCCCTTGCCGACGATCGCCCCGGGGCAGGTCCGGCGCGCCTGCGGCACCGTCGTGTTCTGCAGCTGGGCGGAGGTGCAGACCGGCAGGCCAGTGGTTTCGACCGACCCGTGCTTGTCGAATTCGAACTGGATCGTCTTCAGCACCGGCGGCAGGGTGCCGTCGGCGGTGCTGATCTTGCCGCTGCCGAAGAGGGTGATCGGAGCATTGACGTTTCTCGGCAGCGCCGTCGGCGTGAAGCCGCCTTCGCCGTCGACGACGATGTTGCCGGCCTGGAGATGGATCTTGGTGGCGGCACGGATCGCCAGGGCGCTGCCGGCGGCGGCCAGGACGACCGCAGCGGCGACAGCCACCGCGAGCCCGCGGACGGTCCTCCTCCTACCCATGGGGTCAGGTTAGAGCCGATCGGGCGATCCGTGGGGCTCAGCCGCCGTCGCCGTCGAACTTGTAGCCGACGCCCCGCACGGTCACCACCAGCTCCGGCTTCTGCGGGTCGCGCTCGACCTTCTGGCGCAGGTTGGAGATGTGGACGTCGCAGGCGCGCTCGTCGCCGTCGAACTCGGTCTGCCAGAGCTCCTCCATGATCTGGGCGCGGGGAAAGACCTCGCCGGGGCGGCCGACGAGCAGACGCAGCAGCTGGAACTCGGAGCGGGTGAGGTTGACGGGGATGCCGCGCACGGTGGCGACGTGGCGGACCAGGTCGATGGAGACGGGCCCGGACTCGATCTTGACCGCCTGGAGGATCGGCGAGCGGTCGAGCTCGCGGCGGCGCAGCTGGGCGCGCACGCGGCCGAGCAGCTCGCGGACCGAGAAGGGCTTGGTGACGTAGTCGTCGGCGCCGACCTCGAGGCCGACCACCTTGTCGACCTCGGCGTCCTTGGCGGTGAGGACGATGATCGGCACGGCGCTGCGGGAGCGGACGTCGCGGCAGATGTCGAGGCCGCTGGGTCCCGGCATCATGATGTCGAGGATCAGCAGGTCGTAGGGGATGCCGTCGCCGAGCAGGTCGCTGGCCTCATCGCCGTCGGCGGCGCCGGTCACTTCGAAGCCCTCCTGGGTCAGCGCGTAGCCGACCGAGTCGCGAACCGAGGGCTCGTCGTCGGCGATCAGGATGCGGCCGCTGCTCATGCTCGCTCCCCGCCCATCCTCAGGCCACCGGGGTCGGGCTGGGTTGGGCGACGGGGAGGCGGACCCAGAAGGTGCTGCCCTGTCCCTCGACGGAGTCGGCGCCGATCTCGCCGCCCATCACGTCGACCATGCGGCGGGCGATCGCCAGGCCGAGGCCGAAGCCCTCCTGCTTGCGCGACTCGCTGCGGCGGTAGAAGCGCTCGAAGACGCGCTCGATCTCCGCCGCCGGAATCCCGGTCCCCGTATCGATTACCTCCAAGATGACCTCCCCCTCCCCGTCGTGCCGACCGCGCACGGTAACGGTCCCGGGGGGCGGCGTGTTCTTGAAGGCGTTGGTCAGCAGGCCGATCATCACCTGGCGCAGCAGCGTCGGGTCGCCGGTGGCGGCGAGGTCGGGCTCCACCTCGACCGCCAGGGCGACGTGCGGCGGCGCCTGCACCGCGGCGATGACGTCGCGGATCGCCACCGGCACGTCGACGACCTCGCTCTCCGCCGCCCCCCGCGACTCGACCCGGGCCAGGGTCAGCAGCGACTGGGTCAGCCGGCCCATCCGCTCGGCGTCGTCGGCGAGGCGGGAGAGGAAGTGGTCGCGGTCGGCGGGCTCGTTCTTGGCGCCGCTCTGGAGGACCTCGATCGCGCCGGAGATCCCGGCCAGCGGGTTGCGCAGCTCGTGCGCGGCGTTGGAGACGAAGTCGGCTTCGGCCAGCTCGCGGCGCAGCTCGTCGGTGCGGTCGCGCAGCACCGCCAGCACGGCGCGCTCGTCCGGCAGCGAGCGCGAGGTCATCGCGTAGGCGCGGTCGCCGATCCGCAGCGCCGGGTGGGCGGAGAAGCCGACCTCCGAGGCGCGGTGCAGCTGCGGCAGCACCACCTGCGGCGGCTTCCCGGCGGAGTCGAGCAGGCGCGAGGCGGCGCTGTTGGAGAAGCGGACCGGGCCTTCGAAGTCGACCACCATAACCGCGTCGGTGAGGCCGTCGAAGATCGCCGCCAGCTTGTTGCGGTCGGCGGTGAGGACGCCGAAGCTCTCCTTCAGCGAGGCCCGCATCGAGTCCAGGGCGCGGGCGAGGTCGCCGATCTCGTCGGGACCGGAGACGCTGAGCGGCGCGTCGAAGGAGCCGCCCGCCATCTCGCCGGCGGCGCGGGCCAGGCGGACGACGCGGTGGGAGATCGCCACCGCGATCAGGAAGCCGGCGAGGACGCCGATCGACACCGCGGCGGCCAGCGCCTTCTGGTTGTCGCCGAACAGGTAGACGGCGGCGGCGGTGATCAGGCTGACCGCGGCGAAGGCGCCGGTCAGCCAGAGGCGCATGCCGATCCGCGGCGAGGCGGCCTGCGGCTCCGCCGGCATCTCGTTGGCAGAACTCATGAAGGTTTACTAACACAATCCATTCGCCACCGGGGAGCGGCGGGCGCCGGCAGGCCAGCATGGGAGAATCGGCCCGTGCGTACCCTCGTCTTCATCCCCGCCTGGAACGAGCAGGCCTCGATCGCCGCGGTCGTCGCCGACGTCCGCGAGCACCTGGCCGGGGCGGACATCCTCGTCGTCGACGACGGCTCCACCGACGCGACCACGGCGCGGGCCCGCGAGTGCGGCGTCCTCGTCGCCACCCTGCCCTTCAACCAGGGGCTCGGCGCGGCGCTGCAGACCGGCTACCTCTACGCCCTGCGCGAGGGCTATGACTGCTGCGCCCACCTCGACGCCGACGGCCAGCACCCAGCGGAGGAGGTGGCACGCCTGCTCACCGAGGTCGTCGCCGACCGCGCCGACCTGGTGCTCGGCTCCCGCTACCGCGACCCGGCGGCGGAAGCCGAGAGCGACGACTACAAGCCGACCTTCTCGCGGCGCGTCGGCAGCGGCATCTTCCGCTTCTTCCTCACCCTGGCGACGCGCCAGCGCTTCACCGACACGACCAGCGGCATGCGGGCCGCGAACCAGCGGGTGATGTCGCTATTCAGCGAGAACTACTCGCCCGACTTCGCCGAGATCGAGTCGCTGCAGCTGGCGGTGCGCGAGGGGCTGCGGGTCGAGGAGGTGCCGGTGCGGATGCTGGAGCGGACCGGTGGCAGCTCCTTCCTGACGCCGCTGCGCTCGGCCTTCTTCATCTTCAAGGGCGTGGTGGTGCTGCTGGTCGGCCAGTTCCGGCCACGGCAGGCGGAGGCGGAGCGGTGAGCCCCGGCACCCTCGCCTTGGCGGCCGCCAAGGTCCACCTCACCTCGCAGACCCGGATCGTCGCGGCGGTGATCGCGATCGCCTTCATGCTGATGATCCTCGAGCTGATCCGGCGCGACCGCCTGCAGGAGCGCTACAGCGTGATCTGGTTCGTCGCCGGCCTGGGGATGCTCGCCGGCGCCGCCTTCCCGGGCCTGCTGGAACTGGTCGCCGACCTGATGGGAGTGCGCAACACCAACGTCGCCCTGTTCTCGATCGTCCTGCTGCTGCTGCTCGGGTTGGCGCTCAACTTCAGCGTGATCATGTCCCGGCAGGCGGCGCAGATCACGCGGCTGGCCCAGGAGCGGGCGCTGGAGAAGGCGCGGGCGCAGGCGGCGGAAGAACGCAGCGACGGGGCGGCGAGCGTCGGCTCCGAGCGCGAACGCGCTTAGCCGCCGATTCGGCCGCGCCAATTCCGACGTCTCTCTGCACGAGTCGGAATTTGTCTTCATGGTCGATGCAGTAGTTACCGATGATCAAGACGCCCCCGACCATGTAGGCGAGCAGAGACACAAAGGCAAGCACCGGGGGTGCGTCTAGGGCGTTGCCCAGGAAGATCAGAGGAGCGACCCCGACACACATCACGGCGAAACGTATTGTCAGCGCTCAAACCATGGCGGCAGTCTAACCAAGGACCAGATCGAAGATGAAGATCAGGGCGCCGAAGGCCAAGCCTCCGACGAAACCTGCAGCTGTCATCCACTCGACGCGCTCGGGCGCTGAACCCTTGAGAATGGCCAGCGCTGGCATGGCGCCGGCAAAGATTCCGGTTGAGGCAATCATCGTCCCCGCAGCTCCGGAAACGGCGTCGACAAATAGTCCGGCGATCGGTACGGAATCGGAGGTCCAGGGCATCTGCGGGACCGGGGGAGCATCGACCGCGCGAGTGGGGCGTGGAAACGCGCAGAGCTGGAGCTTCTTTACGCCAACTTGCGCTCGAGCCTGAAGAAGAGCGCTTCCAGGGCCAGCTCCTCGGAGACGTTGAGGTCGAGGCTGCGGCGGGTCTCCTGGACGGTTTCGGCGCCCCGGCGGGCGCGAGCCGGATCGAGGGCGGCGGCCTGGGTGCGCAGCTCGGCGAGGCGGTCGCGGTTGAAGGCGACCTCCTCGGCGCCGCAGGCGACGGCGGCGAGGTCGCGCAGCCAGGCGGCGCAGAGCTCGAGGCCGAGGTCGAGGATCTCGGTGCGGAGGCGACGGCCAGCGCGTTTGGACTCCTCGCCGATCTCGCGCGCCGTGCGTTTGAGACCGGCCTTGGAGTCCTCCTCGAGCGCCTCGCGGGTCGCCGCTTCAGCCTCCTCGCCGGCCGCCTGGGAGCGGTCGAGCAGGCGCTTCCAGGGGGCCGAGGCGACCTCGCCCTGCAGCGCGGCGGTGACGCAACGCTCGGCCTCGGCCCGGACCTCGCGCCCACGCACGCTCAACAGCAGCCGCGCCCGCTCGAGGTCCCCGGCCGCAAGGCGGGCCGCTGCCGCAATCTCCTCCGGGCCGGCGGGCGCGCCATCCGGGGGTCGATGGGCCGAAATGTTGCCTGAGGGTCGACTTATCGGCCCGTCGGCGGCGAGCTCGGCTTCGAGGACCTCGGGGGAGAGCGGGGCGAAGTCGACGGGCTGACAGCGGGAGGCGATCGTCTCCAGGAGGGCCTCGGGCTCGGAGCTGAGCAGGATCAGGTGGACGAAGCCGGGCGGCTCCTCGAGCGTCTTCAGCAGCGCGTTCTGGCTCTCGTCGCGCAGCGCCTCCGCGGCCTCGACGACGAAGACCCGCCTCTCCCCTTCGAAGGGCCGGTAGACGGCGGCGCGAATCACCCGCTCGCGAACCTCGTCGACCAGGTGCTGGGCGCCGCGCGGGGCCAGCCAGACGAGGTCGGGATGCGGCGAGGGGTCGAGCAGGGCGCGGCGGCGAGCGTCGTCGGGGTCCTCGGCGCCGGTGGCGAGGATCTCGGCCGCGAAGGCGCGGGCCGCCGCTCGCTTGCCGGCACCCCGCGGGCCCCGGAAGAGGTAGGCGTGCGAGGGGTTGGACGCCAGCGCGGCGGTCAGGGCGATCCGCGCCCGCCCCTGATGCTCGGTGGCGGTGTCGAGCAGAGCACTCATCGCGGCGCGGTCGCGACCCGCAGCGGGAACCGGGCACGAATAGGAGCCCCAACCGCTGGTTCTGGCGACGAGAACGCAGTTGTCCCCGCATACCGGGGATAAGTGCGTTCTGGTCTCATGCCGCGCGGCTCCGCACGGCCTCCATCACCCGCTCGTGCACCTCGTCCACCGTGCCGTTCGCGTCGATGACGACGACCCGGTCGCTGGCGATCACAGCGATCTCCTCGTAGGCCGCGGCGACGGCGCGCTGCAGGTCCAGGCCCTCGGACTCGAAGCGGTCCTCGCCTTCGGCGCGGCCGAGGCCGACCTCGGGATCGACCTTCAGCAGCAGGGTCAGATCCGGCCAGAGGCCGTCGGTGGCGGTGTCGCAGAGACCGATCACCTCCCCCACCCCGAGTCCCCGCGCGGCGCCCTGGTAGGCGACGCTGGAATCGGAGAAGCGGTCGGAGACGACGGTGCGACCGGTCTCGAGGGCCGGACGGATCACCCCGGCGGTGAGATCGGCGCGGGCAGCGCAGAAGAGCAGCAGCTCGGCGAACGGGTCCAGCTCGAGGGTCGGGTCGGCGAGCAGCTCGCGGATCCGCTCCGCCGCGTCGGTCCCGCCCGGCTCGCGGATCGGCACGGTGTCGGGCCCCAGCGCCTCGACCAGCAGGCGTGCCTGGGTGCTCTTGCCCGAGCCGTCGACGCCCTCGAGCGAGATGAACAACGTCGCGATCCTCAGATGGTCGAGGCGCCCGGCGCCACGTTGGTCATCCAGATGTGCGCGATCGTGGCCTCGGTCATCTCAGCCTTTGGCCGCGGATTTGGCGCGTTTGCGCCCGCGCGTCGCGGTGTCCGCCTTGGACGCTTTCACTTTCGCTTTTTTGGGCTTCGTGGGCGCATCCTCGTCGCCTTTCACCGGCGGCTTCTTCTCCATCGCCGCTTTCGCGGCTTTGGCGGCTTCGCGCTCGGCGCGGCGTTTCTTCATCTCCTGCATCGACTCGCAGTCGTCGTTGAGGCAGAGGTTCCAGGGGCGGCCGCGGAAGGGGACGACTTTCAGCCGCGGCGTCTGGCCGCAGATCGAGCAGCGGTCTTCGAGTTTGAAGACGTCGCCGCGCTGGGGCAGCGGGAAGGTCTGGTCGCACGATTTGGGGTCGTCGAGGGTCCAGCCGCTGCAGCCGACGAAGCGTTTGCCCGATTTTTTGGCGCGGATGATCCGCAGCATGTGGGGCGAGCCGTCGTCCTTTTTGCGGCCGGCTTCTTCGCAGACCTTGCAGGGGCCGAGGATGCGGTCTTCGTCCATCCCTTTCCAGATCACCTTGGCGAGGTCCTCGCGGCTGCCGTCGATTTCGGTCCAGGTCTTGTGCAGCAGGTCGCGGCTCTCGCCGACCACGGCGCCCTTGGTCATCTCGCCGGCGGCGATCCGGTCCATCTCCGCCTCCAGCTGGGCGGTCATCTCCGGCGTCGCCATCGCCGGCACGTAATTCTTGAAGGCCGCATAGAGGGCGATCCCGGTCTCCGAGGGGACCGGCGGGTTGCCGAACACGTAGCCGCGGTCGAAGAGCTTCTGGATGATGTCGGCGCGGGTGGCCTTGGTGCCGAGGCCGCGCTCCTCCATCATCTCGATCAGTTTGGCTTGCGAGATGCGGCCCGGCGGCTGGGTTTCCTTGTCGACGATCCAGGGGTTGGTGGTGACACCGTCCTCCTCAGCGGTCACGAGAGGCGCGGCCAGCGCCAGCTGCTGGCCCTCTTTCAACGCCGGGATCTCCTCGTCGGCGGAGCGAGCGTAGGTGTAGATGCCGGCGTAACCGGGGTCGACGATGACCGAGCCGCGCACGAAGTAGGTCTCCGAGCCGGCCTCGATGTCGGCCCTGGTCGACTCGGTGATCATCGGCGGGCTGAAGGTGGCGAGGAAGCGGCGCACGACCAGTTCGTAGACGCGTTTCTTGGAGCCATCGAGGGCACCGGGGTGGATCGCCTGGGTCGGGTAGATCGGCGGGTGGTCGGTGGTCTCTTTTTTGCCACGGGTCGCTTTCAGCTCGCCGTTCAGCAACCCGGCCGCGGCGGAGAACTCCCTGACCTTGACCAGCGAGCTGACCAGCTCGCGGACCGGCAGCGAGGCCGGGTAGACCGTGTTGTCGGTGCGCGGGTAGGAGATGAAGCCGTCCATGTAGAGGTCCTCGGCGATCCGCATCGCGCTGGCGGGGGTGATGCCAAGGCGGCTGGAGGCGTCGGTGCTGAAGGCGGTCGTGTTGTAGGGCGTAGGCGGTTTGCGCGTGTTCTTGCGCGCCGTCACCGCTTTGACGACGCCCGGGGCTTTGGTTCCGGCGAACGCCGCGTCGGCCTCGGCTTTGTCCCAGAATTTGTCGACGCTGTGGTGGGTCTCGAAGGTGCCGTCGGGGTGCTCGAACTTGGCGAACAGCTCCCAGAACGGTTTGGCGACGTGGGCGCGGCGCTCCATCTCGCGCTCGACGATCAGGCCCAGGGTCGGGCTCTGGACGCGGCCCACCGAGAGGAAGTTGGAGCCGAAACGGCGGCTGGCGAGGGAGACGGCGCGGGTCAGGGTCGCGCCCCAGAGCAGGTCGATGTCCTGGCGGGCTGCGCCGGCGTTGGCGAGCGGGTAGGAGAGCGTGTCGAGGTTGTCGAAGGCGCGCTCGATCTCTTCCTTGGTCAGGGCCGAGTAGCGGGCGCGCTGGATCGTCAGGCTGCCGTCAGCGGTGCCGGCGCGGGAGCCGAGCTCCGGGTTCGCGTCGAGCATCTCCTCCAGCGCCTCCAGCCCGATCAGCTCGCCCTCGCGGTCGAAGTCGGTCGCGATGACCAGCTCGTCGGCTTCCTGGGCGACCTTTTTAATCGCTTTGACGACGTTTTTGTCGGTCGGCTCCTTGATCAGCTCGGCGTCGATCAGATCGTGGAGGTCGGTCTTCTGCCAGTTCGAGTAGCCCTCGGGGAAGGCGGGGCCGAGCACGTGGCCCTTGAGGCCGATCGTCATGTGATCCCCGTCGGCGTCGGTCCACATGTAATAGGGGACTTTGAAGCTTTTGTCGCTGGTCGGGCCACCCTGGGATGCACCGAGGATCTCGGCGATCTTCTTGGCGCTGTTGTTCTTCTCGGTGACGATCAGTCGCATCGGGCGGCAAAGGTAGCAGGGGCACCCGGCCGCTCCGTTGCGGCCGCCTTCCGCCGATCCCCTTAGGATCGGCGAGCTCATGAAGTGTCTGGTCACCGGCGGCGCAGGGTTCATCGGCTCGAACTTGGTCGATGCACTGCTTGCGCGCGGCGACGAGGTGACCGTGGTCGACGACCTCTCGACCGGTCGCCGCGGCAACCTCGACGGGGCGCTGGCGGCCGGCGCCGAGCTGGCCGAGCTGGACGTCCGCGACGCCCCGGCGCTGGCGGCGCTGGCGGCCGAGCGGCAGCCGCGGACGGTCTTCCACCTGGCGGCGCAGATCGACGTCCGCAAGTCGATCGAGGACCCCGCCTTCGACGCCGCGATCAACGTCGGCGGCACCGCCAACGTGCTCGAGGCAGCGCGCGGCGCCGGCGCTGGCCGGGTCGTCTTCGTCTCCACCGGCGGGGCGATCTACGGCGAGGGCGAGGGACAGCAGCTGCCGCTGGACGAGGCGGCGCCGATTGCGCCGATGTCCGCCTACGGCCAGAGCAAGTACGCCGCCGAGGGCTACCTGGCGCTCTACGAGCGGCTGTACGGGATCTCCAGCATCGCCCTGCGGCTCGGCAACGTCTACGGACCGCGCCAGGACCCGCTCGGCGAGGCCGGCGTGATTGCGATCTTCTGCGGCCTGCTGCGCTCCGGCGGGCGCCCGACCGTGTTCGGCGACGGCACCCAGACCCGCGATTATCTATATGTGGCCGATGTGGTCGCGGCGGCCCTGGCGGCGGCCAGCTCCGCGGCAACCGGCCCGGTCAACCTCGGCACCGGCGTCGAGGCGAGCGTGCTGGAGCTGGCCGAGATGCTGGGTCGCCTGGGCGGGGTCGAGGATTTCGCGCCCGAGTTCGCGCCGGCGCGGGCCGGCGAGGTGCAGCGAATCGCCCTCGACGCCGCCCGCGCCGAGCGCGAGCTCGGCTGGCGCCCGGCGACGAGCCTCGAACAGGGCCTCCGTCTCACTCTCAAGTCGATCTAGCCCCCAACCGCCCGCCAGGCGCCGCCGCCCGCCAGGTCGCCGCCACGGCCAGGCCGACGCCGCCCGCCAGGCTGCCGCCACGGCGTCCGCAACAAGACCCAGCGCAAACGCCGGGTGGCCGGTGGGCCGATATGTTGACCTGGAGTCAACTTTTCGGCCCATCGGCCAGCTTTTCGGCCCACCGGCCGCCGGCCTCGGATCGCTAGCCTTGGTCCATGCCCGCTCAGGCTTATGCCGGTAAGGAGTGCGTCTGTCAGTTCCGCAAGGGGATCTGCGACCAGTCCTGCGTGCGGGACATGCTCGAGACGCCGTTCTACATCGCCTGCCTGAAGTTGAAAGGGCGGCGCTGCCTGGTGGTCGGCGGTGGTGAGATCGGCCTCGAGAAGGTCGAGGGGCTGCTCGCCTGCGACGCCGACGTGACCCTGCTCGCCCCGTTCGCCCACCCCGAGCTGGAGGGCCTCGCGAAGGAGGGCTCAATCCGGCGGGAGAAGCGTGCCTACGCCGGCGCCGCGGACCTCGAGGGCGTCTTCATGGCGATTGCCGCCACCGACGACACCGACGTCAACATCGCCGTCTACGACGACGCCGAGAAGCGGGCGATGCTGGTCAACGTCGTCGATGTGCCGCCGCTGTGCAACTTCATCCTGCCGGCGATCGTCCGCACCGGGCCGCTGGCGATCGCGATCTCCACCGCCGGCGCCTCCCCGGCGCTGGCGAAGCGGATGAAGCGGCAGGTCGCGGAGCTGTTCGGCGAGGAGTACGCGCGCCTGGCGATCATCCTCAACGACGCCCGCGGCTGGGCGAAGGGGACGCTGCCGACCTACCAGGACCGCAAGGAGTTCTTCGAGGGGATCGTCAACGGCGACCCCGACCCAATCGAGCTGCTGCGCGACGGCCAGGAGCAGGCGGTGCTGGCGACGATCGAGTCCGCCAAAGAGCGGGCTGCGGCGACGCTGGCGTAGGTCAGACGATGCCGCTACAGGTGGAAGAGCGGACGCTGTCGAGGGTGTCGCGCAGCTCGTTGGCCTGGGTGATGCTGAGGTTGGCGGAGAAGGCGAGCTCAAGCTCGCCGACGATTACCGGGCGCATGTCTTCCAGCATGCGGAAGCCGGCGGGCAGCAGGGTCGCGTAGCTGACGCGGCGGTCCGTCTCGCAGAAGGTCCGCTCCAGCAGGCCCGCCTTGACCAGGCGGTCGACCAGCTTGGTGAGGCCGCCGCGGGTGATCACCAGCGCCTCGGCGAGGTCGCCCATCCGCATCCGCTGGTCGGGAGCCTCGGCGACGGTCGCGAGGACCTCGTACCAGGGCAGTGGTGGGTAATCGCCCTGCGCCAGTGCCTCCTGCAGTCGCTGGCTGACGGCGGCGTGGGTGCGCGCCAGGGCGCCCCAGGCCTCGCCGTGAGGGGTCTTGGCGGGGCAGCTACCCGCGCGGGGTGCGTCCCTGGTTGCGCTCGCCTGCTCGCTCATCGTCCCTAGATTGTCGCAGATGAACCTTGTCGGGACAATAGTTGTAGATACAAGCTTTTCTGCTATGATGGTTTCTGCGTCAAAGGTTTATCCGGCAACAGCTTAGGAGGAAGACAGCTATGAGCACGCAGACCGTCACCCAGGGGGTTCCGGTCGGGACCTACAACGTCGACCCGATCCACTCCACGATCCACTTCGCCGTCATCCACAACGGCGTCTCCAGTTTCCGCAGCGGCTTTCTCGACTACGCCGCCACGCTCGAGGGCGGCGAGAAGCCGAAGCTCGAGGGCAGCGTCGAGGTCGCCAGCATCGACATCGCCGAGGAGGGGCTCAAGGGCCATCTCTCCTCCCCTGATTTCTTTGACACCGAGCGCTTCCCGCAGCTGAAGTTCAGCTCGACCGCGATCAAGCTCGGCGAGGGCAACGAGGTGACCGTGCGCGGTGAGCTCGAGATCCGCGGCACCGTGCACGAGGTCGAGGCCGGTGGGCGAATCGGCCAGGTAGGAGCGGACCTCGGCGGCAGTGCCCGGGTCGGCCTCTCGCTGGCGACCCGCGTCGACCGCCGCAGCTTCGGGCTCGAGTGGAACGCCGACCTGCCCAGCGGCGGCCAGGCCCTCGACTACGAGGTCGACATCGCCGTCGAGCTCGAGTTCGTCGCGGAGGCCGAGTAGCCATGCGGGTCCTGGGCATATCCGGCAGCCTGCGCCGGGACTCGCTCAACAGCGCCCTGCTGCGGGCGGCCGCCGAGCGACTACCCGCGGCGGTGGAGCTGGTCGAGTTCAAGAACCTGCGTGAGATCCCGCCCTATGACGCCGACCTCGAAGCGGAGACGGCGGCGGGCGTGGGCGCATCGGGCGACGGCGGTGCAGAGCCGGAGGGCACGCCCGACGCGGTGGCGGAGCTGCGCGAGGCGATCCGCGGCGCCGATGCGGTCCTGGTGGCGACGCCGGAGTACAACCACTCGATCCCCGGGGTCCTCAAGAACGCTCTCGACTGGGCCTCGCGCCCGGCCGGCGAGAGCGCCCTCAATGGCAAGCCGGCGGCGGCGATCGGCGCCTCGACCGGGATGTTCGGCGCGGTCTGGGCGCAGGCGGAGACCCGCAAGGTCCTCGGCGCCCTGGGCGGCCGCGTGATTGAGACCGAGCTGCCGGTCGCCCGAGCCGACCAGCAGCTGGTCGACGGCCGCCTGGAGCTGGAGCCGCAGCAGTCCGAGCAGCTCGAGGAGCTGCTGGCCGAGCTGATCGCCGCCGCCGAGGAGGCCGCGGAAGCCCGCGTCGAGCGCGTCGCCGCCTGAGGGCGGCTCCTCAGCGACCAGCCCTTCAGGCGTGCGGCAGGGCGAAGAAGGCGATCGCGGAGAAGTGCGCGACGGCGGCGGCGATGACGAAGAGGTGGAAGACCTCGTGGTAGCCGAAGATCGCCGGGTTGGGGTTGGGGCGTTGGGTCGCGTAGACGACGGCGCCCGCCGTGTAGAGGAGGCCGCCGACGGCGACCAGCAAGGTGCCGGCAACGCCCATCGAAGTCCACAGCTCGGGGAAGGCGGCGACGGCGACCCAGCCGAGCGCCAGGTAGATCAGCGCCCCGACCCATTTCGGGTGGTCGATCCAGATCATCTCGACGACGGCGCCGGCGATGGCGCCGATCCAGACGACAGCGAGGATCGCGTCGGCGAGCGGCCCGTTGAGGACCAGCAGCGCGAAGGGCGTGTAGGTGCCGGCGATGAGGAAGAAGATCATCGAGTGATCGAGGCGGCGCATCCAGAGCCGCACGTTGGGCCGGGTCCAGTTGACCCGGTGGTAGAGGGCGCTGGTGCCGAGCAGAGCCGAGAGGCTGACCGCGTAGATCGCCACGGCCAGGGTCGCCTTCGGCGTCTTGGCGAGGACGATCAGCGCCACTCCGAAGCCCAGCGAGATGAAGAAGGCCCACTCGTGGGAGACGCCGCGCAGCTTCGGCTTAACCAGGGCGATCGCGTCCGCGGTCGCCTCTTTGGCCGCCGTCGCTCGCTCGCCGACCGCGCCTTTCGCGGCCGTGGCGCGGTCGCCCATCGCGTCACGGGCAGCGGTCGCCCGATCGCCCATCCGCTCGGCTCCCCTGCGTAGGTCTTCGACCATGTACCCAGGGTACAGCGGTGGGGGCGCTCGACCCGGGCTATGGCGGCGACAACCGCTTTGCCGACTTTGCTGAATTGACACAATATGAAGAGAGAATTTGCAGCTCCGAAACGCCTTATTTGCGCCTTCGATCACTTTTGCCGCCGGGCGGTCAGCAATCCTGCGGAGTGATCCCCTAAAAGTCGCTGCGAGAGGAGAAGTTCGATGTCCAAGACCGCCACGAGGACTCCTAAAAACGGTCTGCAGGGCCTCTCTATAGAGCGGCGGTTTTCGACTGCCGGGATACACCCGTTCGACGAGATCGAGTGGGAGATCCGCGACGCGGTGATCGGCAACCCCGAGAGCCCGGCCTTCGAGCAGCGCGGGGTCGAGTTCCCCAAGAGCTGGTCCCAGAACGCGACCAACATCGTCGCCCAGAAGTACTTCCGCGGGCAGCTCGGCAGCGAGGAGCGCGAGTCCTCGGTCAAACAGATGGTCGGCCGCGTCGCCGGGACGATCTCCAACTGGGGTCGGGAGGGCGGCTACTTCGCCTCCGCCGAGGACGCCGACGTCTTCGAGGCCGAGCTGACCTCGATCCTGCTCAACCAGAAGGCGGCCTTCAACTCGCCGGTCTGGTTCAACGTCGGCTTCGAGGAGACGCCGCAGTGCTCGGCCTGCTTCATCCTCAGCGTCGAGGACACCATGGAGTCGATCCTCGACTGGAACACCAAAGAGGGGCGGATCTTCCGCGGCGGCTCCGGCTCGGGGATCAACCTCTCCAACATCCGCGGCTCGATGGAGCCGCTGAAAAAGGGCGGCACCGCCAGCGGGCCGGTCAGCTTCATGCGCGGCGCCGACTCCTGGGCGGGGACGATCAAGTCGGGCGGCAAGACGCGGCGGGCGGCGAAGATGGTCGTGCTCGACATCGACCACCCGGACGTCGAGCACTTCATCTGGTGCAAGGCCAAGGAGGAGGAGAAGGCCGAAGCGCTGCGCGAAGCGGGCTTCGACATGTCGATCGACGGCGAGGGCTTCACCTCGATCCAGTACCAGAACGCCAACAACTCGGTGCGGGTCACCGACGAGTTCATGGAGGCGGTCGAGGCCGGCGAGGAGTGGGACCTGATCGCCCGCAACGGCGGCGCGACGACGAAAACGCTGCCGGCCCGCGAGCTGATGAACCAGATCGCCGACGCCGCCTGGCGCTGCGCCGACCCGGGCATTCAGTACGACACGATCATCAACCGCTGGCACACCTGCCCGGAGTCGGGCCGGATCAACGCCTCCAACCCCTGCAGCGAGTACATGCACGTCGACGACTCGGCCTGCAACCTGGCCTCGCTGAACCTGATGAAGTTCCGCCGCGAGGACGGCAGCTTCGACGTCGAGCCCTTCGAGCACGCGGTCGACATCGTCTTCCTCGCCCAGGAGATCCTCGTCGGCTTCTCCAGCTACCCGACCGCGGAGATCACCACCAACGCCAACGCTTTCCGCCAGCTCGGCCTCGGCTACGCCAACCTCGGCGCCCTGCTGATGTCCGACGGGCTGCCCTACGACTCGGTCGAGGGCCGCAACGTCGCCGCCGCGATCACGGCGCTGATGACCGGCCGCGCCTACCGGCAGTCGGCGCTGATCGCCGCCGGCGCGACCGGGCCCTACGACGAGTACGGCAAGAACCGCGAGCCCCACAACGGGGTGATGCGGATGCACCGCGACGCCTCCTACGACGTCGATGCGACCGGGATCAAGGGCGACCTGCTCGGCGCCGCCCAGCGCTCCTGGGACGAGGCGGTCGAGCTGGGCGAGGAGCACGGCTACCGCAACGCGCAGGCGACGGTGCTGGCGCCGACCGGGACGATCAGCTTCCTGATGGATTGCGACACGACCGGGATCGAGCCCGACTTCTCGCTGGTCAAGTTCAAGGAGCTGGTCGGCGGCGGGCAGATGACGATCGTCAACCAGTCGGTGCCGATGGCGCTGCGGGCGATGGACTACACGGAGGCCGAGATCGACCAGATCAACGCCCACATCGCCGCCGAGAACACGATCGTCGGCGCGCCGGGGCTGAAGGACGAGCACCTGCCGGTCTTCGACGTCGCGGTCGGCGAGCGGGCGATCACCCACACCGGCCACATCGACATGATGGCGGCGACCCAGCCGTTCATCTCCGGGGCGATCTCGAAGACGGTCAACCTGCCGCAGACGGCGACGATCGCCGACATCGCCGACGCCTACACGCGCGGCTGGAACGGCGGCCTGAAGGCGCTGGCGATCTACCGCGACGGCTCGAAGACGGCGCAGGCGCTGCGCACCGACGCCCAGGAAGAGAAGGGCGCCGAGGCCGAGGAGGCCCCCGCCGGCCCGGTCCGCAAGAAGATGCCGCGCGAGCGCGAGTCGCGGACCCACAAGTTCTCGATCGCCGGCCACGAGGGCTACATCACCGCCGGCAAATACGAGGACGGCTCGGTCGGGGAGATCTTCCTCACCGACATCGGCAAGGAGGGCTCGACGATGCGGGGGCTGATGAACGCCTTCGCGACGGCGATCTCGATCGGCCTGCAGTACGGCGTCCCGCTCGAGGTCTTCGTGCGCAAGTTCAGCTACATGCGCTTCGAGCCGGAGGGCATCACCGGCAACCCGGAGATCCCCTTCGCCAAATCGCTGCCCGACTACATCATGCGCTGGCTGGCGAGCCGCTTCATCGAGGACACCGAAACGCTGGAGGACCTCGGCATCCTCACCCAGGAGGTCCGCGCCAAGCGCGACGCGGAGTCGACCCAGCTCGGCCTCGGGATCGCCACCGGCGACACCGCCGGCCCGGCCAACGGCGGCAACGGCCACGCCAAGCCCGGCAACGGGGGTGCCCCGAGGGCGAAGGCAAGCGCGGCTCCGGTACCGGCGGCCGCAGCTTTCACCGACTCTCCCCCGGTGCGCCCGGCAAAGATGCACGGCCTCGACCTCGGCCCGGCCTGCGAGCAGTGCGGCGGCATGATGCAGCGGACGGGCTCGTGTTACACGTGCTCCAGCTGCGGCAACAACACCGGTTGCGGTTGATCTGAGGAGAGATGGGAGGCGAGGGTGTTGTTCCCCTCTCCGTGAATTTGTCGCTCCGCGCCCTATCGGCGCGTCGCTCCGGATGTCGGAGCGCGACCTGAAGGTCGCGCAGATGACAGATTGCATTTCGCAGCCTTTCGGCCACATTCACGGAGAGGGGAACAACACCCTCGCCTCAAACGTCCCCCAGGCTCCCCGAGTGGCTCTGTAACTCTCGGACTCTCGAGGAAACGTTCGGACGTAAGAGCTGGGATCGTCGACCACCCCTCCCCCGAGCGCCGAACCGGATAGCGTCCCTGAGCGCGCAAGTTGGATTCGTCCAGTCAGGGGAGGCGGCGATGGATGCAGAGGGCAGGGGTTTGGATCTACGTGACGCGGTAATCGTGGGCGGGGCGATTGCGGGGGTAGTCTTCGCCTTGATCGAGCTGACCGGGTCGGATATCGACAAGCAGGTTGCCCAGACGGGCTACACCTCGCTGGCGGTGGTGCTGTTCACGGCTTTCGGGTCAGTCGGGCTCGCACTCGCCCATTGGCAACCGCGCTTTGCCCTGATCGGAGTCGTGAGCTCGACGCTGTCGCTGCTGGCCGCCGGCGCTACCGTCGTCTCGGTCTGGAGTGGGAGCTCCTCTTTGGGATTCGGCTTCAGCGGTAGCAGCGGGACGGTTGTGGGAATCACAATCATGCTCGCCATCGCCAGCTCGGCCGCCTGCGGGCTGCTGGCGACGATCCGCCGGGGGAGGACGGCGGCACGCGGCTGGTCCGCGTCGCCGCAATCGGTGCCCTTGCACTCATCATCGGGCTGGCGATACTCGTGATCGTCGACCGCAGCGTCGACATCGGCCCCCGGGTCTACGCGCTCCTCGCCACCCTCTACGTGGTCGCGACCACCATTCTCCTCGTCCTCCGTCTCCTCCCCACCCGAGAGGAAGTGCCCGCGGCTAGCCGAGTATGACCTCGAGAATCCAGCTCAGGGTAAATCTCGAGTCAACTTCTCGATGCGATCGACGGGCCGTTGACGTCCGCCGGGTCGCAGAAGGTACCGGCGTAAACACGAGGATCGCAGTAGTCGATCGTCTCAGGCGAACAGCCAGGCGTATTCGTTGCTGCCCGAGCGGTAGACGCCTCTCGCCGGACGGCGATCGCGAAGCCGCGGTTGAGCTCAAACGTGTGAGCTGGGGTCGTCTGGGCAGGGGAGCCCGGGGGGGCTGGGCGAATGCCGGCCGCAGGCCGCGAAATGCAATCTGTCTATTGCCCGCCATAGGCGGGCAGCATGTTCCGGAGCCAGCGCGCTTCAGCGCGCGCGACAAATTCGCCCAGCCCCCTACCGGGCTCCCCTGCGCCTCCAGACTCAGCCGAGAACGACCTCGGCGTCGTGCCGGGGCGTCTCGGTGATCGCGCGGCGGAAGGGGCGCTCTGAACCCTCGCGGAACGGGCGGATCTGGTGGCGCTTGACCAGCTCCTTGAGGACGACGGCCATCTCGAACTGGGCGAAAGCGGCGCCGAGGCAGCGGCGGACGCCGCCGCCGAAGGGGATCCAGGTGTAGGTGCCGGGCGGGTTCTCGAGGAAGCGCTCGGGGAGGAAGCGCTCCGGCTCCGGGTAGACCTCGGGATTGCGGTGGACGAGGTGGATGCAGGGGGTGACCGAGGCGCCGGCGGGCAGCTCGTAGCCACCGATCTCGACCGGCTCGGTCAGCTTCCTGATCACCAGCACGATCACCGGGCGCAGACGCAGCGTCTCCTGGATCGTCGCGGTCAGGTAGGCCTCCCCACCGGCCAGGGCCTCGGCGCGCAGGCGCTCCAGCTTCTCCGGATGGCGGACGAGGCGCTCGATCGCCCAGGAGAGGGCGGTGGCGGTGGTCTCGTGGCCGGCGACGAGCAGGGTGAGGAGCTCGTCGCGGATCTCGGCGTCGCTCATCGGGCTGCCGTCCTCGTGGCGCGCCGCGACCAGCATCGAGAGGATGTCGTCGCGCTCGGCGAGGTCCTCGGCCACCCGGCGCTCGGCGATCTCGCGGTGGATCAGCTCGTCGACCCGCTCGATACGGCGGCGGAAAGGCGGGAAGCTGCGGATCCGCTCGGGGCCGGCGAGGACCACCGGCAGCAGCAGGCGGGGATCGGTGGTGAGGTCGAGGAAGGCGCGCAGGGCCGCCCGCAGCGGGTCCATCCGCTTCTTGTCGTGGACGCCGAAGACGGTCTCGAGGATGATCTCGAGCGTTATCGCCTGCATCCGCGGCCGCAACTTGTGCGGGGTGCCGGTCGGCCAGCTCTCGATCTCGCGGGCGGCGATCTCGGTCATCTTCTCGCCGTAGCCCTGCATCCGCTCGCCGTGGAAGGGCGGCAGCAGCAGCTTGCGCTGGCCGATGTGCGGCTTCTCGTCGAGGACCAGGACCGAGTTCTCGCCGAGGATCGGGCGCAGGATCTGGTTGCCCTCGCCGGCGTGGAAGACGCGTGGGTCCCCGGTGAAGACCTGCTTGACCGCCGCCGGGCTGGAGACCATCACCCAGGTCCCCTCGTAGGCGATCCTCACGGTGAACATGTCGCCGAAGCGCGCGCGGCATTGCCCGAGCATCCACTGCGCCTGGCGCGACCAGATCGCCGTCTGCACGGCCCGCGGCATCCGCGGGCCCGGGGGAAGGCCGCGGACGGCCGCTGGGGCCGTGCGCGGAACCGCCTCTGTGGCTGCAGCCTCCATCGCCCTGTGACCGACGCTATACCCCCGGCACCCGGCGCGAGTGTGACGTAGGTCCATCCGGTTGCCATAGCCTGAGCCAGCCGATGGCCGCCCTTCCCCGCCTCTCCCCGCGCGCCGATCACCGCGTCCTGAAGTGGGCCTGCGGGCTGCCGCCGCGGGTGCAGCGACGGCTGTTCGGGGCGCCGCCGACGATCGACGGCCAGACCCTCGCCAGCGACACCCACGTCTTGCTGCGGATCGCCGAGCTGGTCGACAGCGAGCCCTTCCTCAGCGGCAGGAGCGTCGAGGCGGCGCGGGCTGGCGCGCGGCGCGAGGCCGAGATGATCGGCGCCCGGCCGCCGATCCCGATGGCGCGGGTCGAGGCGTTGGAGGTCCCCGGTCAGGCCGGAACGATCCCGGCTCGCTTCTATCTCCCCGCCGGACTCCCCGCCGGCGCCGCTCCCCTCACCATCTACTTCCACGGCGGCGGTTGGGTGATCGGCGACCTCGACACCCACGACGGCATCTGCCGCTTCCTCGCCGCGGCGGCGGGAACGGCGGTGCTCTCGATCGACTACCGGCTGGCACCCGAGCATCCCTTCCCCGCTGCGGTCGAAGACGCCTGGGCCAGCTTTGCCTGGGCGTCGGCGACCGCTGCCGAGCTGGGCGTCGACCCTGCCCGGATCGCTGTTGCCGGCGACAGCGCCGGCGCCAACCTGTCCGCCGTGCTCTGCCTGCTGGCGCGGGCCGGGGGTGGCGCGGCGCCGGCGATGCAGCTGCTGATCTACCCCCCGACCGACGCGGCCGGGGACACGCCGTCACGCCGCCTCTTCGCCGAGGGCTTCCTGCTGACCAAAGGCGACAGCGACGCTTTCGAGCGTTACTACCTGCCGCCGGGGGCCGACCCCACCGACCCGCGAGCGTCGATCTTGCTGGCGCCGGACCTGAGCGGGCTGCCGCCCGCCTACGTCGCCACGGCCGGCTTCGATCCGCTGCGCGACGAGGGCGAGGCCTACGCGCTGCGGATGCGCGAGGCCGGCGTCCAGGTCGCCCTGCGCCGCCACCCCGGGCTGGTCCACAGCTTCGCCAACCAGACCGCGATCAGCCGCACCGCCCGGGGGGCGATGCTCGAGGCCGCCGGTGCATTGCGGATGGGCTTGGCGCCAATACCGCGCTGACCAGAACGCACTTCTTGCCGCTATTCGGGAGCAAACGCGTTCCCCCCGGCTGGCGCCGCCGAGAGCCGGCGCTCGTCATCCGGCGCCGGGCGCAGGATCAGGACCTCGGCTGGGGCTTTGCGCAGCAGCCAGACCAGGTCGTCGCCGGAGAGGCCCTCGCCGCCGTTGGCGTGGGCGGGGACGACGACACGGTCAAAGCTCTCCTCCTCGAGCAGGCGCTCGAGGGCGTGGCGGTAGGAGCGGCCGCGCTCGATCCGGGCGTCGACCGGGACGTGCTGGGCGCTGGCACGCTGTTCGATCGCCTCCAGCATCGACATCGCCCGGCCGGCTTCCCTGGGCAGCGAGCAGGTCAGCGGCAGCTGCAACGGCACCGCCGCGAGGTAGGCGGGCATCAGCGTCGCGTCCTCGGCGCGGGCCAGGCGCAGGGCGGCGTCGAGGGCTCGGCGAGAGATCTCGGTGCCGGTGAAGGGGAGCAGGATGCGGTGGACCGTCTCCGCGCCCGGCCCGGCCGAGCGGTGCAGGCGCGAGCGCGCCAGCAGGAAGCCGCTGGCGAGGCCCAGCAAGAGCGCGAAGCCGACCAGGAAGTGCTCGATCACGGCCCTCCCTCCTTCATGCTGCGGTGGGCGACGATGCGGACGTCGACCCCCGGTGGCGTGGCCCGCATCAGCCGCTGCGGCAGCGGCTCGCGCAGCCGGCCGAGGGCGCCTGGCGGCTTCGACTCGCCGACCATGATGTAGGTGCTGCCGCGCTCGCGGACGACGCGGGCGACCGCGGCGACGACGTCGTCGTGCTCCTCGACCAGCAGCGTCGCCCCCAGTACCGAGGCGAGCTGGCGCAGGGCCGTCACCTGGCGCTCGACCTCGCCCTCGATCGCTTCGCCGGGGCGCTTCACCCAGAGCAGGTCGAGGTCGGTGCCGAGCCGCTGCGCCGAGCGCCAGGCGCGGCGGACCAGGCGCTGGGAGCTGGGCTGGGGACGGACCAGGGCCAGCAGCCGCTCCCCGACCGCCCGCGGCGCGTCGGCGGCGACGCGCTCCTCGCGCGTCCCCAGCGGCTCGGCCTCGCTCTGGACGAGACGCCTGGACTCGACGTCCTCGGCGACCTGGCGCAGGCTCACCTCGCGCAGCGCCGCCAGGTTCTCGATCCGGAAGAAGTTGTTGAGGGCGGCATCGATGTTCTCGCCGGGATAGATCTTGCCGGCGCGCAGGCGGCCGACCAGCGCCTCGGGGGTGAGGTCGACGAGGACGACCTCGTCGGCCGAGCCGAGCACCGAGTCGGGCACGGTCTCCCGCACCCGCACCCCGGTCAGCTCGGCGACCTGGTCGTTGAGCGACTCGAGATGCTGGACGTTGACGGTAGAGAAGACGTCGATCCCGGCGGCCAGCACGTCGGCGATGTCCTCGTAGCGCTTCGCGTGGGCCAGGCCGGGCGCGTTGGTATGGGCAAGCTCGTCGATCAGCGCCAGCTCGGGGCCGCGGGTGAGCAGCGCCGACAGGTCCAGCTCCTCGACGGCGAGGTCGCGGACCGCGACCCGCTGCCGCGGCAGCGCCTCCAGCCCGCGCGCCTGGGCACTGGTCTCCTCGCGTTCGTGCGGCTCCAGATAGCCGACGACGACGTCGCGGCCGGCCTCCGCCTCGGCCCGCCCCTCCTGCAGCATCCGATAGGTCTTCCCGACCCCCGCCGCCATCCCCAGGAAGACCTTGTAACGCCCCTCCCCTCGCGGCCGATGGGCCGATAAGTTGCTCCTGGGTCGACTTATCGGCCCATCGGCGGGCATTTCAGGCCCCGAGCAGGTTGTGGACGACGAGGTCGATGGCCTTGATGCCGAGGAAGGGGACGACGAGGCCGCCGAGGCCGTAGATCAGCATGTTGCGGCGCAGCAGCGCCGTGGCGCCGATCGGCCGGTAGCGGACGCCGCGCAGGGAGAGCGGGATCAGCAGCGGGATGATCAGGGCGTTGAAGATCACCGCTGAGAGGATCGCCGACTGCGGCGTCCCCAGCGACATCACGTTGAGCGCGCCGAGCGGGCCTTCGTGGCCGGCGGCCGCGTAGGTCGCGGCGAACATCGCCGGCAGGATCGCGAAGTACTTGGCGACGTCGTTGGCGATCGAGAAGGTGGTCAGGGCACCGCGGGTTATCAGCAGCTGCTTGCCGACCTCGACGATCTCGATCAGCTTGGTCGGGTTGGAGTCGAGGTCGACCATGTTGCCGGCCTCGCGCGCCGCCTGGGTGCCGGTGTTCATCGCGACGCCGACGTCGGCCTGGGCCAGGGCCGGAGCGTCGTTGGTGCCGTCGCCGGTCATCGCGATCAGGCGGCCGTCGGCCTGCTGCTCCTTGATCAGCTCCAGCTTGCGCTCCGGGGTCGCTTCGGCGAGGAAGTCGTCGACACCGGCCTCGGCGGCGATCTTCGCCGCGGTCAGCTTGTTGTCGCCGGTGACCATGATCGTGCGGATGCCCATCGCCCGCAGCTGGTCGAAGCGCGCCCGCATCCCCTCCTTGACGACGTCCTTGAGGTAGACGACGCCGAGCACCCGCTCGTTGCGGGCGACGGCCAGCGGGGTGCCGCCCTCGCGGCCGATCCGGTCCAGCTCACGCTGCAGCTCCGCCGGCGCCCGGCCCCCCTCCTCGGCGACCCAGGCGTCGATCGCGTCGCCGGCCCCCTTGCGCAGGCGGGTGCCGTCGAAGTCGACGCCGCTCATCCGGGTCTGCGCGGTGAAGGGGACGAAGCTCGGCTCGTGGCCGGCGAAGTCGTGCTCGCGGATCCCGAAGCCCTTGGCGAGGACGACGATCGAGCGGCCCTCCGGGGTCTCGTCGGCGAGCGAGGACATCTGCGCCGCCTCGGCCAGCTCCGCCTGCTCGACCCCCGGCATCGGCACGAACTCGGTCGCCTCGCGGTTGCCGAGCGTGATCGTCCCGGTCTTGTCGAGCAGCAGCACGTCGCAGTCGCCGGAGGCCTCGACGGCGCGGCCGGAGAGGGCGAGGACGTTGCGGCGCACGAGGCGGTCCATGCCGGCGATCCCGATCGCCGAGAGCAGTGCCCCGATCGTGGTCGGGATCAGCGCCACCAGCAGCGCGATCAGGGTCGTCTCCGAGAGCTCGGTGCCGGCGAAGAGCGCGAAGGGGCGCAGGCTGACGACGACGATCACGAAGACCAGGGTCAGCGCCGAGAGCAGGATCCCGAGGGCGATCTCGTTCGGGGTCTTGCGCCGCGAGGCGCCCTCGACCAAGGCGATCATGCGGTCCAGGAAGGACTTGCCGGGCTCCTGGGTGATCTCGACGACGATCCGGTCGGAGAGCACGCGGGTGCCGCCGGTGACGGCGCTGCGGTCGCCGCCGGCCTCGCGGATGACCGGCGCCGACTCGCCGGTTATCGCCGACTCGTCCACCGAGGCGATCCCCTCGACCACGGTGCCGTCGCCGGGGATCGTCTCCCCCGCCTCGACCACGACGACGTCGCCGCGGCTCAGCTCGGCCGCCGATTTCTCGCCGCCGTCGCGCAGCCGCGCCGTGGTCTCGGTCCGCATCGCCCGCAGGCTCGCCGCCTGGGCGCGGCCCCGCCCCTCCGCCAGGGCCTCGGCGAGGTTGGCGAAGACGACGGTCAGCCAGAGCCAGACGGCGACGCTGAAGCTGAACCAGGAGGGCTCGTGGCCGCCGCCCAGCGGCCCGCCGCCGCCGAGCCGGATCAGCCAGGCGACGGTGGTGATGACGGCGCCGATCTCGACCACGAACATGACCGGGTTGCGGACCTGGACCCGCGGGTCCAGCTTGCGCACCGACTCCAGCAGGGCCGGCCGCACGATCGCCGGATCGAGGAGGGAGCGAGCCTGCGCCTCGGTGCTCATTCGCTCGCCCTTGGATCGAGCCTCGCTCGGCTGCGAAGAGTCGGACCCGGGCGCCGCGCCGCCTCCGTATTCAGCGTCGCTTCCTCGACCGGCGCCGCTTCCTCGAGAGCGATGTTGAGCTCAAGCACGTTGACCCCGGGCTCGCCGAGCAGGTCGAGCGAGCGCCCGTCGGTGTTCGAGGCGATCAGGTCTTCGACCCGCGCCAGCGACAGCCCGCGGACGGCCGCCACCCGGTGCGCCTGTATTCGCGCGTTCGCCACCGAGATCTGCGGATCCACCCCCGACGCCGATTGCGTGACCGCATCAACGGGAACCCGCGGTCGATGGGCCGATAAGTTGCTTCCGGCTCTACTTATCGGCCCATCGACCGGCAGTTCGGGGTCGTAGGGGCGCTCGCGCTTCAGGTAGGCGCTGAGGTTGGCGCGGACCTCGTCCCTCGCTTCCTCGCTGTTGGGGCCGAGGTTGCCGAAGAAGGTGACATCGCCGCTGTATTCGGTCGCCGAGGGGCGGGACTGGAAGTAGGCCTTCTCGCCCTTGAAGTCCTGGCCGATCAGGCGGGAGCCGACGGTCCTGCCGTCGACCGTGACCAGCGAGCCGCCGGCCTTGCCGGGGAAGGCGACCTGGGAGATGCCGGTGATCGCCAGCGGGTAGGCGAGGCCGAGGAAGACGGTCATCACGACCACGGCGAGCAGCCCGGTGAGCAGGTCCCGCCGCATCAGAACAGCCTCGTGGTCAGGCTCTGGACGATCGGGCCGAGCAGCAGGGCCGGGAAGAAGGTGAGGGCGCCGACCAGGATGACGATCCCGACCAGGAGCACGACGAAGGTGGGGTTGTCGGTGCGCATCGTCCCCAGCCCGGCCGGCGAGGCTTTCTTGCTCGCCATCGCCCCGGCCACGGCGAGCACGAAGAGGATCGGCAGGAAGCGGGCGCCGACCATCACCACGCCGCCGAGCAGGTCGGCGAAAGCGACCCCCTGGGAGCCGGCGTTGCCGGGCGCGTGAGGCTGGATGAAGCCGGTGTAGCCGGCGAAGGCGGAGCCGTTGTTGTTGGCCTGGGAGAGGTAGGCGTAGAGGGTCTCCGAGAAGCCCTGCGGGTTGACGCCGGCGAACAGCGAGCGTCTGCCGAGCGCGCTGGCCGAGGCGACGCCGGAGGAGAGCAGCACCGCCAGCGGCGTCACCAGAACCCCCAGCGAGACCAGCTTGATCTCCCGCGCCTGGATCTTCTTGCCGAGGAACTCGGGCGTGCGGCCGACCATCAGACCGCCGATGAAGACGGCCAGGAGGACGTAGAGCAGCATCGAGTAGAGGCCGGTGCCGACGCCGCCGAAGACGACCTCGCCGAGGCCGAGGTTGACGAACGGCACCGCCCCGCCGAGCCCGGTCAGTGACTCGAAGGCGGCGTTGACGGCGCCGCAGGAGGTGACCGTGGTGACCGCCGTCCACAGCGAGGAGCCGGCGATGCCGAAGCGCTGCTCCTTGCCTTCCAGGTTGCCGCCGGTGGAGCCGGAGAAGGCATGGGTGGAGAGCCCGGCGGCGTGCTGGGCCGGCGTGCCGTGCTGCTCGGCCATGTAGACGACGGCGACGCCGGCCACGAAGAGGACGAACATCGCCGCGAAGATCGCCCAGCCCTGGCGCTGGCTGCCGACCATGCGGCCGTAGGTATAGGTGAGGCCGGCGGGGATGACCAGGATCAGCAGCATCTCGACGAAGTTGGTCAGCCCGCTGGGGTTCTCGAACGGGTAGGCCGAGCTGACGTTGAAGAAGCCGCCGCCGTTGGTCCCCAGCTCCTTGATCGCCTCCTGCGAGGCGACCGGGCCCTGGCCGAGCACCTGGCCGCCGCCGGTGAGGGTGTGGATGACCGTGTTGTGGTCGAGGTTCTGGATCACCCCCTGAGAGACGAGGAAGAGGGCGGCAATGGCGGAAACCGGCAGGAGGATGTAGAGGACGATCCGCACCAGGTCCCGCCAGAAGTTGCCGAGCTCGCGGCCGCTGCGCGCGACGATGCCGCGGATCAGGGCGACGACGACGGCGATCCCGACCGCCGCCGAGACGAAGTTCTGCACCGTCAGACCGGCCATCTGGGCGAAGTAGGTCAGCGTCGCTTCGCCGCCGTAGTACTGCCAGTTGGTATTGGTGACGAAGGAGGAGGCGGTGTTGAAGCTGAGGTCCCAGGGGCCGGAGTGGAAGCCCTGCGGGTTGAGCGGCTGGATTCCCTGAGTGCGGAGGATCAGGTAGAGCGCCAGCCAGGAGAAGAACGAGAAGACGACGACGCTGCGGGCGTAGGCCTTCCAGTCCTGGCCTTCGCCGTCGGGCCGCACGCGCAGGGCCCGGTAGGCGAGGCGCTCGACCGGCCCGACGACGGCGCTCAGGAAGACGCGCTGGCCGGTGAAGACGCGGGCCATGTAGACGCCGGCCGGTTTGACCAGGGCCAGGAGGACGGCGAGGAAGACCGCGATCTGCAGCCAGCCCTGCGCCATCAGAGGTTCTCCCCGCGCAGCAGCGCGTAGATCAGGAAGGCGCAGACCAGGGCGGAGACGAGCAGGCCGAAGACGTCGGAGACAGTCAGCGTCGCCAGCGCCACTGTCACACCCGGTCGATCAGGTCGATCGCCCAGTAGAGGAGGGCGAAGAGGGCGACGGCGATCGCTACGGCTAAGGCGTCGGCGAGGGGACCGCCGCCTCCGGGAAAGATGTCGGCAAGGACAGAGAGCACGGATCGATCATGTGCCCCACCTCGTCAAGGCCGCATGAACTTCGCGGCACGCCGTATACAGATCCTGTGAAGACGAGAACTCGGACGCACTTGTCCCCGGTATGCGGGGAGAAGTGCGTCCGAGTTAGAGGACGAAGCGGTAGCCGACTCCCGGATCGGTGAGGACGTAGCGGGGACCGTCCGCCGGCTCGATCTTGCGGCGCAGGTTGGCGACGTGGGCGCGGAGGACCTGGAAGTCGTCTTCGTACTCGACCCCCCAGACCTCGACCAGGAGGGCGCGGTGGGTCATCAGGCGGCCGCGGTTGCGGGCCAGCGCCCGCAGCAGGCCGAACTCGGTCGGGGTCAGGTGGACCGGCTCGCCGTCGCGACGGACGCTGCGGGCGGCGAGGTCGATCTCGATTCCCTCGGCGACGATCGCCGGCTCGCCGTCCTCCGGGCGGGCGCGGCGCAGCACCGCCCCGAGGCGGGCGACGAGCTCACGCGGGCCGAAGGGCTTGGTCACGTAGTCGTCGGCGCCGGCGGCCAGCGCCTCGACCTTGCGGTCCTCCTCGCCAACGGCGGAGAGGACGAGAATCGGCATCTCGCTCCACTCGCGCAGCCGCCGGGTCAGCTCGACCCCGTCGATGTCCGGCAGCATCAGGTCGAGGATTGCCGCCTCCGGGGGTTTGACCGCGGCACGGTCGAGCGCCTCCTCGCCGCTGCTTGCCGGCACCGCCTCGTAACCGGCGTCGCGCAGGATCACCTTCAGCGCCCGCAGGATCTGCGGCTCGTCGTCGCAGACGAGGATGCGGGGCATGCCGCTCATCCCTCTCCCCCAATCGCCTCGCGAGGGCCGCCGGGCGCCGCGGCCGAGGCGTCCCCGGGCGCAGTCGAGGCGTCCCCGGGCGCAGTCGAGGCGTCCCCGGGCGCAGTCGAGGCGTCCCCGGGCGCAGTCGAGGCGTCCCCGGGCGCAGTCGAGGCGCCGGGCGCAGTCGAGGCCCCGGGCGCGGCGAAGCTGACCACGAAGCTGCTGCCCTGCCCTGGCAGCGACTCGACCCCGATCTCGCCGCCGTTGGCCTCGACGAAGCCCCTGGCGATCGCCAAGCCAAGGCCCGAGCCGCTGCCGGACCGCCCGCCGGCCGCCCGGTAGAAGGGCTCGAAGATCCGCTCGCGCTCCCCCTCCGGGATGCCCGGCCCGCGGTCGACCACCCGGACGACGATGCGCGGCCCGACCAGGCGGGACCGCACCAGCACCGGCTGCCCGTCGCCGTGGACCACAGCGTTGTCGAGCAGGTTGGCGAAGGCGCGCTCGAGCTGGGTCGGATCGGCGCTGAGGGTGGGCAGGTCGGTGTCGAGAGACAACCGCACCGCCGCGCCGCGGCTGCCGATCGAGTGCCGCGCCGCCTCCAGCAGCCCCGGCAACTCGACCGGCTCCCGGCGTGGTGCGGCGTGCCCCGTCTGCAGCCGCGAGACGTCGAGCAGGTTCTCAACCAGGCGCGAGAGCCGCTGGCCTTCCTCGACCACGGCCTCGCTCAGCTCGCGGCGCTCCCTCGCGGTGACGCTGGGCGAGTCGAGTGCGACGCCGGCGGCGATGATCGAGGTCAGCGGCGTGCGCAGGTCGTGGGAGACCGAGCGCAGCAGCGAGGTCTTCAGCTCGTCGCTGCGCCGCAGCGCCCCCGCCTCGATCGCCTCGGCCTGCATGCGATCGCGCTCTCCCGCCAATTCGGCCAGCTTCGCCAGTGCCCGGTCGGCCTCCTCGCGGCGACGCTCGGACTCGGTGGCGCGGGCGCGGGCCAGCTCGGCCAGGGTGCCGCTCGCCACCGCGACGATCGCGAAGACGGCGAGGGCGACAAGGTCGTGGTCGGCGGCGACGTCAAGCGCCCCCAGCGGCGGCAGGTGGAACCAGTTGAAGGCGGCGGCGCTGAGCAAGGCCGTCAACAGCCCCAACCGCAGCCCCCACACCGTCGAGATCAGCAGCACGCCGGGGATATAGACCACGCCCAGCGAGACCGCCGGCGCGACTTCCTTCAACGGGTAGATCAGCACCGTCGCCGCTGCCACGACCGCCAGAGAGGCGAGTAGTCCGAGCCATGCCGCAGGGGGCTCGCCACTGAGTCGGAGAGTCATCGTCTTTCAATCTACGCCGAGAGGCAGCGAGGCCAAGCGATCTACTCGTACTGCAGCGACTCGAGCACGTCGAGCCGCGAGGCGCGGCGCGCCGGTGGGATCGCCGCGAGCACGCCGGCCAGCGCGGCGAGGACCAGCAGCACGATCAGCGAGCCGATCGGGTAGGAGAGGGTGAAGCCTTCGTCCTTCAGCGGCTGCGCGATCAGGGCCGCGAAGATCGACGCCCAGGACCATCCCGAGGATCGCCCCGATCAGGGCCGTGATCACCGCCTCGTAGCGGATCATCGTCCGCACCTGGCGGCGCGACATCCCGATCGCCCGCAGCATCCCCAGCTCCCGGGTGCGTTCGTGGATCGAGAGCGCCAGCGTGTTGGCGATCCCGAACAGCGAGATCACGATCGCCAGCGCCAGCAGCGCGTAGAAGAGGTTGACGAGCTGTGTCGACCTGCTCTTCGCGGCTTTCCTTCAGTTCCTGCTGGTTGAGGACTTCGGCGATCGGGAAGGCCGCTTCGACCACCTTCGTCAGCAGCGCCTGGACCGTCGGCGGCGTCGGCGCCCGGGCGTCGGTCTCGACGAAGTCGATCGTGTCCTGGGTCTGGGCGAAGTCGCGCGCCAGCGCCGCCTGGGTGACGAGGACGCTGCCGAAGACGCCGAGCTTGGAGTCGAACTCGCCGACGACCTCGAAGCTCGGCCGCCTGCGGGTCTGGCTGAGCAGGCGGAAGCGGTCGCCGACCTCGAGGCCGTGTGCGGAGGCGAAGGAGTCGGAGACGATCGCCTGGTCGTCGCTGCAGGTTGCGCAGGGTCGCGGGCCCGCCCTGCTTCCATTCGACCTTGACCGCTTCTTCGATGTCCGGGGTCGGCGCCGAGACCTGGGCGCCGGCGCCGCTGCCGACCAGCTTCGCCTGCGCCGAGCGGATCGTCGCCACCAGTTCGACGCCCGGCACCTTGCGCGCCGCCGGTCGCGGTCCCGTTCGGGATCGGCGAGAAGCCGTCGCTGTTCTGGATCACCAGGCCGCCGGCGAAGTTTTCGTCGACGACCTGGGCGACCGAGCTCTTCAGCCCGGCGGCGAAGACGGTGACGAAGGTGACCAGGGCGAGGCCGATCATCAGCGCCGCCGCGGTGACCGCGGTGCGGCTCGGGTTGCGCTGGGCGTTCTCGCGCGCCAGCCGGCCGGTCAGGCGGCGCAGCCGCTCCAGCGGCCAGCCGGCGACCGTCGCCAGCGGCGGCACCAGGCGCGGGCTGAAGAGCGAGACGGCGATCACGATCACGACCGCGCCGCCGCCGATCAGGCCGGCGCGCGGCGCCGGCGTCGGCGCTGCCGAGCAGGCCGACGAGGACCAGCGCCAGCCCGGCCACGCCGAGCAGGATCGAGAGCGACGAGGTAGACGCAGCCGGCGGCGCCGGCGTCGGGGTCGGCGCGAAGGCGTGCAGGGCGGCGATCGGCGGCACCCGGGTCGAGCGCAGCGCCGGGATCAGCGAGGAGACGAAGGTGACGACGACGCCGACCAGCAGCGAGACGATCACCGTGCGCGACTCCAGCACCAGGCCGGTCGTCGGCAGGTCGATCCCGAAGGCTTCGAAGCAGGGCGTTGAGCGCCAGCGCGATCAGGAAGCCGCCGACGATCCCGACGACCGCGCCGAGCAGCCCGATCGCCAGCGCCTCGATCAGGACCGAGGTGAGGATCTGGCGCCGCGAGGCGCCGAGCGTGCGCAGCATCCCGAACTCGCTGACCCGCTGGGCGACGGTGATCGAGAAGGTGTTGAAGATCAGGAAGGAGCCGACGAAGACGGCGATGAAGCCGAAGACGAGCAGGAAGGTCGGCAGGAAGCTGAGGTTGTCGCGGATTTCTTCGGAGCTGCGGTCGGCGTTTTCCTGCGCCGGTCTCGACCCGCACCCCGGCCGGCATCTCGGCCGCGATCCGCCGTTTCAGCGCGTCGGCGAGACGCCCGTCGGCGGCGGCGACCGAGATCTGGTCGAAGCGGCCGACCTTGTGGGTCAGGGCCTGGGCGACCGGCAGCGTCACCTGGGCGATGCTGGCGCCGCCGAAGGAGGCGCTGCCGAGCTGGGTGAAGCCGACCAGGCGGAACTTCCTGGCGCTGCCCTGGCCGATCAGCTCGATCTTTTCGCCGAGCTCGAGGCCGGCGCCTTCGGCGGCCGCCTTGTCGATCGAGGCTTCGGTCGGCCCGCGCGGCCGGTGGCCGTCGACGTAGGTGAGCGACTCGAGCTGCCCCGGCAGGGTCGAGGAGATGAACTTGGGGGCGAATTTGTTGCCGATCTTTTCGCCCTTGGAGTCGAAGAAGCCGCCAGGCGTGAAGATCGCCCCGGCCGCCAGCTTCACCCCGGCGGTCTTCTGCACCCGCGGCAGCAGCGAGGCGCTGATCGTCGGCACTTCGCCGTTTTCCTGTTCGACCGGGTTCTCGGCGGTGACGACGACGCTGGTCCCGCTCAGCGACTCGCTGAAGATTTCGTCGAAGGCGGCGAAGATCGTGTCGGTGAGGACGTAGCTGCCGGCGACGAAGGCGACGCCGATGACGACCGCGAAGGTGGTCGCCAGGGCCCGGACCTTGCGAGCCCAGAGGCTCTTGAGGGCGAGGCTAGTCAAGCTGCTTCATCAGCTCGATCACGTCGTCGGCCGAGCCCGGGCGCGGCCGTCCTGGACGAGCTTGCCGTCGCGGAGCGTGATCAGCCGGTCGGCGTGGGCGGCGGCGACCGGGTCGTGGGTGACCATCATCACCGTCTGGCCGAACTCGTCGACCGCCTGGCGCAGCAGGTCGAGCACGTCGGCGCTGGCCTTCGAGTCGAGGTTGCCGGTCGGCTCGTCGGCGAAGACGACGGCCGGTTTGGAGACCAGGGCGCGGGCGACGGCGACCCGCTGCTGCTGGCCGCCGGAGAGCTCGGAGGGCCGGTGGGTGCGGCGGTCCTCGAGGCCGACGGTGCGGATCAGCTGGTCGACCCAGGCCTGGTCGGGCTTGCGGCCGGCGATCGAGAGCGGCAGGACCAGGTTCTCCTCGGCGGTGAGGACCGGCAGCAGGTTGAAGAACTGGAAGACGAAGCCGAGCTTGTCGCGGCGCAGCTTGGTCAGCTCGCCGTCGTCGAGCGCCGGTGATCTCGACCCCGTCGAGCTCGACCGCTGCCGCTGGTCGGCTTGTCGAGCCCGGCGAGGATGTGCATCAGGGTCGACTTGCCGGAGCCCGAGGGCCCCATGATCGCGGTGAAGCGATCGCGCTCGAAGCCGGTGCTGACCCCGGCCAGCGCATCGACCGCCGCGTCGCCCTCGCCGTAGCGGCGGGTCAGGTCGGTGGCGACCACAACCTGTCCGTTCGTGCTCACTGCTCGGCACGGTATCGAGATATCCCACCGCTCGCCCCTGGCGGCTCGACTAGCCTGGCCCGGTGGCCCTGGCGGACGACTTCGACGGACTTCTGGTCGACCTCGACGGGGTCGTCTGGATCGGCCGCGAGCCGGTGCCGGGCTCGGCCGAGACGCTGGCGGCGCTGCTCGGCCGCGGGCAAGCGAGATCGCCTTCGTCACCAACAACCCGGCGCGCCCGCCGGCCGCCTACGCCGAGCGGCTGCGGCGACTGGGCGTCGAGGTCGGCGCGGAGCAGATCGTCACCGCCGGGATGGTCGTCGCCCGGCTCGCCGGCGAGGCGGCCGGGCCGGGCGGCGGCGCCTTCGTGATCGGCGCCGCGACGCTGAAGGAGATGGTCGCCGCGGCCGGGGCGACGCTGCTCGAGGGCGAGGCCGGGCGCGAGGCCGGCGTCGTCGTCGTCTCCGGCCACCGCGGCTTCGACTACGAGGAGCTGCTGACCGCGAAGCTGGCGCTCGACGGCGGCGCGGCGCTCTTCGCCACCAGCCACGACCCGACGATGCCGATGCCCGGCGGCGAGTGGCCGGGGACCGGCGCGATCCTGGCCGCGGTCGAGACCGCCTCCGGGCCGCGCGGCCGAGATCGGCGGCAAGCCCGAGCGGCCACCTGTTCGAGATGGCGCTCGAGGCGATCGGCGACGCCGGCGCAGGCGTGGCGATGATCGGCGACCGGATCTCCTCCGACATCGAGGGCGGCCGGCGGGCCGGGCTGGAGACGATCCTGGTCCTCAGCGGGACCAGCGGCCGCGAGGATGCCGAGGCAGCCGACCCGCCGCCCGACCACGTCGTCGAGAACCTCGCCGCGCCTGCTGCGGTGAGCGGCGCCACGGCGGCCGCGCGGCCGGCCCCCGACCGAGCCGGCCTCAGCTTCGCCGGGATCTTCGCCGTCACCTTCTGCGGCCTGATCGCGGTCGGCTCCGTGCTGCCGGTGCTGCCCCGCTACGTGCGCGGGCCCGCTCGACGACGGCAACCTCGCGGTCGGGATCGTGATCGGCTGCCTACGCGATCACCGGGCTGCTGCTGCGGCCGGTCGCCGGACGACTCGCCGACCGCCGCGGCCGCAAGCCGACGCGTCCTGCTCGGCGCGCTGCTGGTCGGCGTCAGCGGCCTGCTCTACCTGCCGAGCCTCGGGCTCGCCGGCCTGATCGTCGCCCGCCTCGTCCTCGGCGCCGGCGAGGGCTCCCTCTACACCGCCGGCTCGGCCTGGATCGTCGACCTGGCGCCGTCGGCCCGGCGCGGCCGGGTGCTCGGCCTCTACGGGCTCGCCGTCTGGGGCGGGCTCAGCGTCGGCCCGCTGGTCGGCGAGCTGCTGCTGGACGCCGGCGGCTACACGGGCGGTCTGGATCTTCGCCGCGGCGATGCCGCTGCTCGGGGCGCTGATCGCGACCCGCGTCCGCCGACCCGTTCGAGCCGCTGGCCCACGCCGAGCCGCACCCGCTGATCGCCCCCGAGGCGGTCCGTCCCGGCCTGGCGATCGCCCTCGCCTCGATCGGCTACGCGGCGCTCGCCGCCTTCATCGTCCTCCACCTCGAAGCGCGCGGGGTCGGCCACGGCGCCACCGTCTTCGCGCGCCTTCGCGGCGATGATCGTCCTCACCCGGCTGATCGCCGGCGACCTCCCCGACCGGATCGGCGCCGGCCGGGTGGCGATCGGGGCGACGCTGGTCGAGGCGGCGGGCTGCTCGATCGATCGCCTTCGCCCACAGCCTGCCGGTCGCCCTCGCCGGCGGGCTGGCGATGGGCGCCGCCTTCTCCCTGCTCAACCCGTCGCTGATGCTGATCGCCGTCGACCGCGTCTCGGAGGCGCCCGCGGCGCGGCGATGGGCACCTTCACCGCCTTCTTCGACGCCGGCGTCGGCCTCGGCGCGCCGCTGGCCGGGCTGGCGGCGGCGCTGACCGACTACGAGGGCGCCTTCGTCCTCGCCGCGGCGATCGCGCTCGGCTCCGCGGCGCTGATCCTCGGTCACGCTCCACCGCGCTGCTCAGCGCTCGCTGACCAGCAGGGTCTGCAGCGGCGCGGCCGATCCGGCCCTCGTCGGTCGGAGAGCACCGACTCGGCGGTGCCGACGCCGTTCGGCCGCGGCAGGGTGACGGCGTCGACGCAGATCCACTCGCCCTCCGGCATCCGCTCGAGGTGGACGGTCAGGTCGACGTTGATGAAGAGGAAGCGGCGGTAGTCGAGCGCGGCGCTGATCCCGTTGCCGACGTCGGCGGCGACCAGCATCCGCTGCAGCGGCGAGGGCTCCTCGCCGGCGACCAGCGGCTGGCGCATCCGCAGCCAGACCGTCGCCGGGCCGGGCTCGACGAAGCCGCCGGCGACGAACCGGCACTCCATCGCCGTGTGGTAGCCGTGCTCCTGCCCGGTCGGGAAGAACTCGACCTCGCGAGCCCTGCTCGGGCCCGGGCGGCGGCTCGGCCGCGGCCGATCGCCGCGGCCGGGAGCTCGACCGGGGCGGTGCGGAGCCGCCAGGCGCGGGCCCGCATCAGCACCTCGCTCGCCGTCGCTCAGCTCGGCCTCGACCAGCTGCACCCGGCGGCCGGGGCGGACGACCCGGGCGCTCGACCGCGACCGGCGCGATCGGGACCGGGCGGAGGATCTCGAAGGTGACCCGGCCGACCTGGAACTCGCCGGCGTCGGGCAGCCGCTCGATCTCGCGGCCGAGCAGCGCCGAGGGCGGCCCGGCGTGCTGGGCGCCGGGGTCCCAGGGCCCGCGGGTCAGCTCGGTCGCCGACGTAGCCGTCGCCGTCGGGCTCGTAGAAGGCGTCGGGCACGGCGCGATCCTAGGCGCCCGGGAAGCCTCAGCGAGCGACGTGCGAGACGGCGAGCCGGGCCAGGCGCGGCGCTGGCGGCGGGCTCGGGGGACCGCAGTGGGAGCCGAACTCCTGGGTCCAGACGTGGGCGCCGGAGTGGCCGTCGAGGTTGCCGACCCGCGAGGCCGATGCCGATCTGGCCGTAGGGGCCGAGGATGTTCTCGCGGTGGTCCGGGGAGTGCATCCAGGCGCGGAAGATCGAGCGCACGGTCGCCGTAGGCGCCGGTCCCCCAGGCGATGTTCTCGCCGGCCCGCCAGCAGCCGCGCGGAGGTAGCCGACGCGCGCCATCCAGTAGGTGAATTCGCGGCCGCAGGCTTCGTGGCTGAAGCTCGTCGCAGCGGAGGATGTCGGCGGACTTGTCGCGCGGCGGAGCGGTCGAGCGTCGGCGGCGTCGTCGAGCGCCGGCCAGGCCGGCGTGGCCGCGGGCGAAGTTGGTCATGCAGAGCATCGCCTGCTCCTGGTCGGCGACCGGCGCCTGGAGGTCGGTCTGGTCGGGGCAGACCGAGGCCGGGGCGATCAGGTCTCGAGGTCCATGGCGCCGGCGGACGGCGCCGAAGCGCGGCGCCGAGCGCGGCGAGGGCGATTGCGAGGGCGACTGCGTGCCACGCAGTCCTTGTCGTCAACCGCCCGCCGACCTTACGGCTGCATGCAGACTGCACGCATGTATGAGCTCGGTTCGTCACCGACTCGTAAGGGACGGGGCGTACCCTGGAGCGGAGAGCGAAAGGAGACAGATGGCGACGAAGATCGAGAAGTCCGAGCAGGAGTGGCGCGAGCAGCTGACGCCGGAGCAGTACGAGGTGACCCGCAAGGCCGGCACCGAGCGCGCCTTCACCGGGCCCTACGTGGACGAGAAGAGCGAGGGCATGTACCGCTGCGTCGGCTGCGGCACCGAGCTGTTCTCCTCCGACACCAAGTTCGACTCCGGCACCGGCTGGCCCAGCTTCACCGAGCCGGCCAACCTCGAGCACGTCGAGCTGCGCCCCGACAACAGCCTCTTCATGAAGCGCACCGAGGTCGTCTGCAAGAACTGCGACGCCCACCTCGGCCACGTCTTCGACGACGGGCCGGGCGCGAACGGGCAGCGCTACTGCATCAACGGCTGCGCGCTGACGCTCGACGGAAGGAGTAAGCGCCGGCGCGCTGCGCTCAGAGGGCGCCGCCGCCGGCGCCGAGGTAGCTGAAGCGCACCGCCAGGGCGACCGCCTCGGTGCGGGTGTCGACCTCGAGCTTGGCGATCGCGTTGCGCACGTGGGTGTGGACGGTCGCCGGGCTGAGCTGCGAGCCGCTCGGCGATCTCTTTGACCCGCAGCCCCTCGGCCAGCAGCTCGAGGATCTGGCGCTCGCGCGGGGAGAGGTCGAGCAGTTTCTCGACCTCCGAGGGCTTGCCGCCGGCGAAGTCGCCGCCGAGGAAGGTGCCGCCGCCGGTCACCGCTTTGACCGCGCGGGCGATGTCCTCGGCCGGCGCCGACTTCAGCACGTAGCCGGAGGCGCCGGCGCGCAGGGCCAGCGCCAGCAGGTCCGGCTGGGCGTGGGCGGTGAAGATGATCACCTTGGTCCGCGGCCGCGACCTTGAGGACCTCCTTGGTCGCCTCGATCCCGTCGCGCTTGGGCAGCTCGACGTCGATGATCAGGACGTCGGGCTCGAGCTCCTTGACGACGTCGACGACGTCGCGGCCGTTGCCGGCCTCGCCGACGATCTCGACGATGCTCGAGTTCGCCATCCGCGCCTTGATCGCCTCGCGGACGATCTCGTGGTCGTCGCAGAGGACGACCCGCTTGGCCTCGCGCACGCTGGAGCTCATCACACCGGCTTCCCGCCAGATGGCAAATCGGTAGCGTCCTGGGGCTTGCACGCTCATTGCGGCGCGATTCTTTCAGGAGAGCCGTACTTATGCAAAGTATTGGGTAGCGTGAATCCGCCGTCGCGCTCCTGCCGGTTCTCGATCAGGGCGATGATCGTCCGTCCGACGGCCACCGCGGTGCCGTTCAGCGTGTGCACCGCCTGGGGGGATTCGCCGTCCGCCGGGCCGGTACCTACAGCCCAGGCGCCGGGCCTGGTAATCGGTCGTGTTCGAGCAGGAGGTCAGCTCGCGGTAGCGCTCCTGGCTCGGGATCCAGGCCTCGCAGTCGTACTTCTTCGCCGCCGGGGCGCCGAGGTCGCCGACGGCGACGTTGACCACCCGGTAGGGGATCTCCAGCTCGGCGAGGATCCGCTCCTCGATCGCCAGCAGCCGCTCGTGCTCGGCCGCCGACTCGGAGGGCTCGACGAACGAGAACATCTCGACCTTGTCGAACTGGTGGACGCGGAAGATGCCGCGGGTGTCGCGGCCGGCGGCGCCGGCCTCGCGGCGGAAGCAGGTCGAGAAGCCGCAGTAGCGCAGCGGCAGCGCGCCGGCGTCGAGGATCTGGTCGGCGTGCAGGCCGGCCAGCGCGACCTCGGAGGTGCCGGTGAGGAAGAGCTCGTCCTTGGCGATCTCGTAGATCTGGTCGCGGTCGCCGGGCAGGAAGCCGGTCCCCTCCAGCGCCTCTTCGCGGACCAGGACCGGCGGCACGACCGGCTCGTGCCCCTCGGCGCGGACCAGCTCGATCGCGAAGCGGACCAGGGCCAGCTCGAGCATCACCAGGTCGCCCTTCAGGTAGGCGAAGCGCGAGCCGGAGAGCCGCGCCGCCGCCTCCATGTCGATCAGGCCCAGCTCGGTGCCGATCTCGAGGTGGTCGCGGGGCTCGAAGTCGAACTCGGTGCGGGTCGCCGACCTCGCGGACGAGGACCGCGTCCTCCTCGGTCATCCCGTCCGGGGCGTCGGGGTCGGGCAGGTTGGGCAGGGCGGTGGCGAGCGCGACCGAGCTCGGCCTCGACCCTCTCCAGCTCCTCCTTGCCGGACTCGATCCGCTCCTTCAGCTCCTGCACGGTCGCCATCAGCTCCTCGGCGTCCTCGCCCGCCTGCTTGGCTTCGCCGATCTGCTTGGAGAGGGTCTTGCGCTCGGCCTGGGCGTTCTCGACCTCCGGCAGCAGCTCGCGGCGGCGGGCGTCGAGGGCGAGCAGCTCGTCGACCCGCTCGGCGGCGCCGCGGCGCGCCAGCGCCGCCTTGACCCGCTCGGGGTCGGAGCGGATCAGCTTCAGGTCAAGCATCGGCGAACGCCGCTAGGGCGAGGTCTGGCCGGGCCGCGGTGAGGATTCCGCGGCTTCGCCGGCGTACTTGGCGACGAACCTGGCGACCGCTTCGGCCTCGTTGCCGACGACGATGTTCTGGGGCATGATCGCCCCGGAGAAGCCGCCGTTCTGGATCGCGAAGAGCGCATCTTCGTAGGTCTCGGTTCGCTGGTTGAGGTTCGGACCCTGCGTCCGCTCGCCCCGATTGCCGCTTCCCTGGGTGCCGGCGGCGCTGAGCGTGTGGCAGCCGGAGCAGTGGGTCGCGAAGAGAACGGCCCCGTCGTAGTTGGGGTCGTCCTTGGAGACGGCGATGCCTTCCTCGCCGAAGCCGCAGGCGGAGAGCCCGAGGGCGGCGGCGATCACCACGGCTATGACCAGTGCAGGGCGCACGCGGCGCGCATCATATTGTCTGGAGCCGATCCCGCCCTTCTGACGATGCCACCGCCCGACCCAGCCCGCTTCCGCGCCGCGATGGCGACCCTGCCGACGGGCGTCACGATCGTCACCGCCGGCGGCGAGGGCGGCCCCGCCGGAGCGACCGCCAACGCCGTCTGCTCGCTCTCGATCGAGCCGATGCTGATGCTCGCCTGCCTCGACCGCGGCTCGCGCACCCTGCTCGCCGTCCAGGCCGCCGACCGCTTCGGGATCAGCGTCCTGCACGCCGGCCAGGAGCAGATCGCCCGCTCCTTCGCGACCAAGGCCCCGGTGGCGGAGAAGTGGACCGGCGTCGCCTGGAGCGAGCGCGACGGCGTGCCCGCGATCGACGACGTCCCCGTCTTCCTCGCCTGCGACCTGCGCGACGTGATCGCCGCCGGCGACCACGTGATCGTCACCGGCGAGGTCGCCGACCTCGAGACCGGCGACGGCGACCCACTCGTCTTCCACGGCGGCGAGTACCGGCCGCTGGGCTGAGCGCCCCCCCTTTCTCTCCCTCCGATAGAGAGTCAAGCCCGGTGGCAGACGGCCTCGACGTTGTTCTCGTCGGGGTCGAACACGAAGGCGCCGTAGTAGCGGGGGTGGTAGATCGGGCGTGGCCCGGGGGCGCCGTTGTCGGTGCCTCCGGCCGCCAGGGCGGCGGCGTGGAAGGCGTCGACGGTCTCGCGGTCGGAGGCGCCAAAGGAGAGGTGGGCGCCGCTGACGGTCGGCCGGCCGCGGGCCATGACCCAGAAATAGGGCCTGGGGCCCTGGCCGAGATCGCCGCCAAACCCGGCAGCGCCGGGCATCGGCTCGATCAGCAGCGTCACCCCGAGCGGCGCCAGCGCCGCTTCGTAGAAGGCCTTGCTGCGCTCGAAGTCGCTGACCTCGATGCCGACGTGGTCGAGCATGGCCGAGAGCGTACTGCTGCGACAATCGCGGCATGAGCGGCCAAGAGCCACGGTTCCAGCAGCCCGGCTGGTTCACCAAGAACGTCTTCAACAGGCTCGTCGCCGGGCTGGCGCGGCTGGGCGTCAGCATCGCCGGCTCGCGGGTGCTGGAAGTGCGGGGACGCAAGAGCGGCGAGTGGCGACAGACGCCGGTCAACCCGCTCCAGTTCGAGGGCAGCCGCTACCTGGTCTCACCCCGCGGCAACTCCCAGTGGGTGCGGAACATGCGCGCCAGTGGCGCTGGGCGCCTCGTCCGCGGCCGCAAGGTCGAGGAGTTCACCGCCACCGAGGTTCCCGAGGACGAGCGCCCTCCCCTCCTCCGCGCCTACCTGGAGAAGTGGAAGTGGGAGGTCGGTGCCTTCTTCGGCGGCGTCGGGCCCGACTCCTCCGACGAGGAGCTGCGCCGCATCGCCCCGGACCACCCGGCCTTCCGCATCGACTGAAGCTCTTGATCGAGCCGTGCGCGGGCGAGGTCGCGGCTGGCGCAGGGCGGTCGGGCAGGTCCGCCGGACACTCAGCGCGAAGCGCGTCCGCCGGACCTGCCCCGACCGCCCCTACCCCCCGGTCGTCGCCGCGCGCAGGGCGAGGAAGAAGATCACCCAGCAGCTGACGGCCATGATCCCCATCTCGCGGCGGACGATCGCCAGGGCCAGGGATTGCTGGGTGTCGGAGTCGAGGGACTCGAAGTCGGTCTCACCGAGCTCCCGCCCGGCGGCGCCGGTGCGGGCGCCCTCAGCGAGGAAGGAGACGAACAAGGGCGAGAGGCCGTATAGGTAGTGGAGGTTTTCGGCCGGCTCGTGGTTGGTGAAGACGAGCAGACCGCCGAGCGCGACCTGGATGAAGACCGAGACCTGGGCGGCCCGCAGCAGGTACCAGAAGGGGATCGAGCCACGGTCGCGGAACCAGGCGATGCCGCCGACGGTGCCGCCGGCGAAGTTGAGCAGGATGACCGAGCAGCCGACGACGAGATGGACCGCGACCATCAGGCGGCACCCCGGCCGGCGCCGCCAGACGGGTCGGATATCCGCCCGGAGGGGTCGGGATTCGGCTTGCTGATGCGGAAAGCCACTATGTAGCAAGTTGTCACAATGTGGGTGTATAACAGCGGCTACGGGCGTGGAGCGACGGCGAATAGCGCCTGGCGCCGCCCGGCACCACCGAACCAGACCACCCAGTGCTCAAGAGCTACCTCCCGATCCTCGTCTTCGCGGTCCTCGGCCTGACCGTCGGCGGAGCGTTCGCGATGCTCAACCACCTGATCGGCCCCAAGAAGCCGGCCCAGCCGACCGCGGCGAGCCGCCGTCAGGGCGAGCCCTACGAGTCGGGGATCCCGGTCGAAGCGATGAAGGGCTTCCGCTTCGGCGTCAGCTTCTACCTGGTCGCGATGCTGTTCATCCTCTTCGACATCGAGGTCGTCTTCCTCTACCCCGTCGGGGTCATCCTCAAGGGCGCCGACAGCGTCTTCGTGCTCGGCGAGCTCGTCACCTTCGTGGTCCTGCTGATGGTCGCCTTCGTCTACGTCTGGCGGAAGGGTGCGCTGGATTGGAAGTAGAGCGCCGCAGCCTCCGCTCCAAACAGCTCTCGGCCCGCGAGATGCTGCGCGGCGACCTCGAGGGCGAGGACCTCGAGCGCTACGTCGAAGAGCGGGTCGTCACCACCAGCTTCGAGAAGCTGCAGAACTGGGCCCGCTCGAACTCGATCTTCCCGCTCACCTTCGGCCTCGCCTGCTGCGCGATCGAGGCGCCGATCTCGGTCGTCACCGCCCGCTACGACCTCGCCCGCTTCGGCGCCGAGGCCCTGCGCGCCTCACCGCGCCAGGCGGACATGATCATCCTCTCGGGCCGGGTCTCGATCAAGATGGCGCCGGTCGTCCGCCGCCTCTACGACCAGATGCTGGAGCCGAAGTGGGCGGTCTCGATGGGCGCCTGCTCCTCCTCCGGCGGCATGTTCTCCAACTACGCCGTCGTCCAGGGCGCCGACAAGTTCATGCCGATCGACCTCCACATCCCCGGCTGCCCGCCGCGGCCGGAGGCGGTCCTCTACGGCTTCACCAAGCTGCAGCGCAAGATCCAGGGCAATCCAGACCAAGGCTGGCGCCAGCGCTACGACGCCGCCGGCACCGAGGAGTGGGCCCGCGGCGGGCCCGCCAGCACCCCCAGCCCGGAGGCGGCGGCCGCCTACGAGGCCGCCCGGGAGCTGACCCTTGCCTGACGCCCCCGGACTGGAGCTGATCCGGGGGGAAATCGAGCGCGACTGCCCCGGGGCGGTCCTCGCCACCTCCTTCGACCGCAGCCAGCCGGCGCTGATTGTCGATCCCGAGCAGATCCTCGACGTGCTCACCTGGCTGCGCGACACCCCCGGCCAGGCCTACCGCTTCCTCTCCAGCCTGCACGTCGCCGACTACCTCCCCGCCGAACCGCGCTTCGGCGTTCACTACGAGCTCCTCAACCGCGATCGCGTCGAGCGCCTCCGGGTGAAAGCGATGCTGAGCGATCCATCCGCGGGTGGCGCCGTAGGGGGTACCACCCCCGAGGAAGCTTCAGCTACCGCAGGGGATGGTGGGTCCCCTGCGGTGGCAGGACCCGCGGATGGATCGCTCCCGGCCCGCCCGCAGGACCCTGCCCCGGCGCTCCCGGCGATCGACGGCAGCGGCGCGCTCCCCCAGATCGACTCCTGTGTCTCCCTCTTCCCCACCGCCGAGTTCCAGGAGCGCGAAGCGTTCGACTTCTTTGGGATCGTGTTTCGGGGTCACCCCGACCTGACCCGGATTCTGCTGCCCGACGACTACGTCGGCTGGCCACAGCGGCGCGACTTCCCGGTCGGCGGCGAGCCCGTCACCTTCACCTACAACGAGCGCAACTATGGCTGAGCTGCTGAGCGACGATCTCGCCACCGAGGTGATGACGGTCAACATCGGCCCCCACCACCCAGCCACCCACGGCGTGCTGCGCTTGATCGTCGACCTCGAAGGCGAGGTCGTGCGCGATCTCAGGCCGGTGATCGGCTACGTCCACACCGGGATCGAAAAGTCCTGCGAGGACAAGAGCTACTGGAAGGTCATCCCCTTCGTCGAGCGGATGGACTACGTCTCCTACTTCTTCCAGATGGAGGCCTACTGCGGCGCCGTCGAGCGCCTGGTCGGGCTGGAGATACCGTCGCGGGCCAAGTACCTGCGGACGATCTTCCTCGAGCTCAACCGGATCCACTCCCACCTGGTCTGGCTGGGGACGACGGCGCTGGACCTCGGCGCGATCTCGATGCTCTGGTACTGCTTCCGCGAGCGCGACCGCATCCTCGACCTCTTCGAGATGGCGACCGGGCAGCGGATGCACACCCGCTACTTCCAGGTCGGCGGCGTCATCGAGGACATCCCGCTCGGCTTCGAGGCGAAGCTGCGCGAGTTCATCGCCGATATGCCGGTCCGCGTCGGCCAGTACCAGGCGCTGCTGGACCGCAACGAGGTCTTCCTCTCCCGCACCAAGGGCGTCGGCATCGTCTCCCGCGAGCGGTTGCTGGAGCTGGGCGTAACCGGGCCGCTGCTGCGCGCTGCCGGCGAGCCCTGGGACCTGCGCAAGACCTTCGACTACCTCGCCTATCCGGAGATGGACTTCCAGATCCCGGTGGGCACCGTCGGCGACAACTACGACCGCTACCGGGTGCGGGTGGCGGAGATGGTCGAGTCGACGCGGATCGTCGAGCAGGCGCTGGACCTGATGGAGGAGGGCCCCTTCATCGCCGACGACCGCAAGTACGTGCTGCCGCCGCGCTCGGAGCTCTCGACCTCGATGGAGTCGCTGATCCACCACTTCAAGCTCGTCACCGAGGGCTTCCGGGTCGATCCCGGCGAGGTCTACTACGCGATCGAGAGCCCGCGCGGGGAGCTCGGCTGCTTCGTCCTCGCCGACGGCTCCTCGAAGCCCTCCCGGGTCCACTTCCGCGACCCCTCCTTCGTCAACCTCCAGGCCTTCAGGGACATGGCGGTCGACAGCTACATCGCCGACATGATCTGCAGCCTCGGGATGCTGGACCCGATCCTGGGGGGGGTGGACCGATGAGCCCCGTCGACGGCGCCGGCAGCAGCAACCCCAATCTGCCGGTCGACAAGGCCCTCACGGAGGGTCGGGTGCCGGATCGGTCCTCAGAGGGGGTTCCCGAGCTTCATGAGGTGGGGTGTCCGGCCGAGCTGCGCGAGCGGATCGAGCTGCTGATGTCGCGCTACCCCGACCGCCACTCGGCATCGATCCCGGCGCTCTGGGCGGTGCAGGAGCGGTACGGGTGGTGCACGCCGGAGGGGATCCGGCAGGCGGCGGCGGTGATGCGGGTGACGCCGGGTTACCTGGAGTCGGTGGCCAGCTTCTACGACCTGCTGCACACCGAGGCGGTCGGCTCGCACCGGATCGAGGTCTGCACCAACATCAGCTGCTGGATGCGCGGCGGCGACGAGCTGCTCGATGCCTTCAAGGTCGCCGCCGAGGGCGAGGAGGACTTCTTCGTGACCGGCTTCGAGTGCCTCGGCGCCTGCGACATCGCCCCGATGGCCTCGATCGACCAGCGCTACTTCGGCCCGCTCGAGGCGGCCGAGGCGGGCCGGGCGATCGCGCAGCTGAAGGCCGGCGAGGACGTGCTGCCGGGCAAGGCGCTCGCCGCGCGTCCGCTGGCCGGCGACATCCCGTCGCCGGCGGGCCGAAATGTCGCCTCTGAGTCAACTTATCGGCCCATCGACCCGGAGGTTGAGGGTGGCTGATTCGCTTGAGACGCGGGTGCTGCTCGAGCACGCCGAGGATCCGGCGCTGCGCACGATCGACGGCTACAAGGGCTACGGCGGCTACGCCACCCTGGAGAAGGCCTACCGCGAGATGGAGCAGGACGAGGTGCTCAAAGAGCTCGAAGACTCGGGCCTGCGGGGACGCGGCGGCGCCGGCTTCTCGATGGGCAAAAAGGCCTCCTTCCTGCCCCGCGGCGAGATGGCCAAGTACCTCTGCTGCAACGCCGACGAGTCCGAGCCGGGCGCCTTCAAGGACCGCGAGCTGATGCAGCGCAACCCCCACCAGCTGATCGAGGGGATCGCGATCGCCGCCCTCGCCGCCGACGCCGGCCACGCCTTCATCTTCATCCGCGGCGAGTACGACCTGCAGGCCGACATCCTCGACGTGGCGGTCGCCGAAGCGTACGAGGCGGGCTACCTGGGGACCAACATCCTCGGCTGCCACCGCGACCTCGAGCTGGTCGTCCACCGCGGCGCCGGCGCCTACATCTGCGGCGAGGAGACGGCGCTGCTCGACGCGCTCGAGGGCAAGCGCGGCAACCCGCGCCTGAAGCCGCCGTTCCCGGCGGTCCAGGGCCTCTACGGCGGCCCAACGCTGATCAACAACGTCGAGACGCTCTCCAACGTGCCGCGGATCGTCGCCAAGGGCGCCGCCTGGTTCAAGGGCTTCGGCACCGAGCAGTCGCCCGGGACCAAGGTCGTCTCGATCTCCGGCGGCGTGCGCCGCCCCGGCAACTACGAGGTCGAGCTGGGGATCCCGACGCGGGAGCTGATCTACGGCCTCGCCGGCGGCCCCGAGCCGGGCCACGAGATCAAGGCCTTCTACCCCGGCGGCTCCTCCTCGCCGGTCCTCACCGCCGCGGAAGGGCTCGACCTCCCCTACAGCTTCGAGGCGATGGCCGAGGCGGGCTCGATGCTCGGCTCCGGCTCGATCATCGTCGCCGACGACCGCGTCTCGATTCCCCACATGGCGCTGCGCACCGCGCGCTTCTACCACCACGAGTCCTGCGGCAAGTGCACTCCCTGCCGCGAGGGGACCAACTGGACGGTGAAGATGCTGGAGCGGGTCGTCCGCGGCGAGGCGACGCCGATGGACCTCGACATCATCAGCTCGGTCCAGGAGAACATCATGGGCCACTGCCTCTGCGTGCTCGGCGACTCGATGGCGATGCCGGTGGCGGCGATGGTCCGCAAGTTCCGCCCCGAGTTCGAGGAAGTGATGGCCGGAGCCTCGGTCGCAGAGGCGGTGCTCGCATGAGACACCCCACGCCAACCTCCCGCGGTTCCTTTGTTACGAGACACCCCACGCCAACCTCGCGCGGTTCCTTTGTTACGCATATCGTCCCAAAGGAACCGCGGAAGAGGGAGATTCTCCTATGAGCCGCGAGATCACCCTGACGATCGACGGCCGCGAGGTCAGCACGACCGAGGGGCAGATGCTCCACGACGCGGCCCGCGAGGGCGACGTCGAGATCCCGGTCTTCTGTTACGAGCCCAAGCTCGGCGAGCCGGTCGGTGCCTGCCGGATGTGCCTGGTCGAGATCGAGGGGATCCCGAAACTTCAGACCTCCTGCTCGACCCCGGTCCGCGAGGGCATGGTCGTCCACACCCGCACCGAGCAGGTCAAACACGCGCAGAGCGCGGTGGTCGAGTTCCTGCTCGTCAACCACCCGCTCGACTGCCCCGTCTGCGACAAGGGCGGCGAGTGCCCGCTGCAGGACATCACCCAGGGCTGGGGCCCGGGCAAAAGCCGCGTGATCGACGAAAAGCGCCACTTCGAGAAGCCGATCGAGCTCTCGCCGCTGGTCGCGATCGATCGCGAGCGCTGCATCCTCTGCTACCGCTGCGTGCGCTTCAGCCAGGAGGTCTCCGAAGACGCCGAGCTGCAGCTGCTCGAGCGCGGCGACCGCACCTTCGTCGGCACCTTCGACGACCGCCCCTACGTCGCCCCCTTCCACGGCAACATCACCGAGCTCTGCCCGGTCGGCGCCCTGACCAGCTACACCTACCGCTTCCGCGCCCGCCCCTGGGACATCGAGCAGGCCGGCTCGGTCTGCACGCTCTGCCCGAGCCAGTGCAACGTCAGCTTCACGGTCCGCGACGAGAAGGTGAAACGGGTACTGGGACGCGACAACGCCGAGGTCGACGACGGCTGGCTCTGCGACCGCGGCCGCTACGGCTTCGAGATGTTCGGCGACGAGAAGCGGGTCGACGGGCCGCGGCTCAAAGGCGGCGCGGCCACCGACTGGGAGGCGGCGATCGCCGCCGCCGCCGAGGGGCTGCGCGCCGCCGGCGCCGGCAAGGTCGCGGCGATCGCCGGCGACGCCTCCAACGAGGAGGGGTTCCTGGTCCAGAAGCTGCTGCGCGAGGCGCTCGGCTCCCCACACGTCGACTCTCGCCCCTCCCGCGGGCCCGGCCGCAAGGCACTGGTCCGCCTCAACCAGCCGAGCCTCTCGGCCCGAGTCCGCGACATCGACGACGCCGACGTGATCCTTGTCGTCGGCACCGACCCGCTGCACAGCTCGCCGATCCTCGACCTCCGCATCCGCAAGGCGATCCGCCGCAACGGCGCCAAGCTGGCGGTCGCCACCGAGCGCCCGACCGCGCTCGACGGCGGCGCCGAGGCAATCGCCCGCTACGCCCCCGGCGGGGGCGCTCACTTCCTCGCCGAGCTGGCGAAGGCACTGGACGGCACCGAAACCGTCGCCACCCCGCTGGCCGAGACTCTGCGCGGGGCCAGCGGGGGAGCTGAAGAGGGCGAGGACGCGAGGAAGATCGTCGTGCTTTGGGGCGAGCGCATCGCCCGCGACGGCGAGGGAGCGGCCCGGACCCTGCTCGACGTCGCCGCGGCCCTCGACATCGCCGCCACCGACGGCTCCGGCCTCCTCGAAGTTCCCGACACCACCAACGCCCGCGGCCTCCGCGAGGCCGGCTGCCTGCCCGACGCCAGCCCGGGCCTGAGCGAAACGAAGAGTGTATTTCCCGGCTCAGTGGCGGGAAATACACTCCTCGCCGGCAAGTCGACCGAGGAGATCCGCGCTGCACTGGAGTCCGGCGAGCTGAAGTCGGTGATCCTCTTCGGCGTCGACCCTCTCCGCGACTTCCCCGACACCAGGGCCTGGGAGGTCGCCCTCACCGCCGCCGACTTCGTCGTCTGCTTCTCGATGTTCGAGACCGCCACCGCCGCCAAGGCCGACGTCCTCTTCCCGCTCGAGACCCACGCCGAGAAAGACGGCACCGTCACCCACCCCGACGGCCGCCTCCAACGCGTCCGCCCCTCCGCCTCCCGCCCCGGCGACATTCGCCCGAACCTCCAAGTCCTCTCCGAGCTCTCCACTGCTCTCGGCCAAGACACCGGCATCGACTCCCAGCCGACCGCCTTCGCAGCTCTCACCAACGCGGTCTCCTTCTATGCCGACATCACCGACAGGGACATCGGCGGCCGCGGCATCCGCTGGCAGGAAACGCCAGCTGGAGCCAACGCCCCCACCCCCGGGAGCAAGGACCTCGGATCTGAGAGGACGTCCGAGCCCGGGTCGCCGGACACTCAGCGCAACGCGCTTGCAGCGACCTCGGAGACCGTCAGCGATCCTCGCGGAGTCGCGTCCGCCGACCCGGGCTCGGACGTCCCCCTGGCTTCGAGCTCCGCCGCCACCCTTTCCCTGGGGACGTATCGCGACCTCTGGGCCGGCCCGATCACCGAGCTGAACCCGCCACTGAGGTTCCTGGCGCCCCAGCAGCGCCTCGAGCTCTCCCTTGCCGACGCCGAGCGCCTGGGCCTGAAGAACGGCGACCCGGTCAAGGTCGCCCAGAACGGCTCGTCCGTCACCGCCCGGGTGGCGATCAGGGAACGAGTCCAGGAGGGCGTCTGCTTCTTGGCCGAGGGAACCGCCCAAGGCAACGCCAACGCCCTGCTCAACGGCGGCCCCGTCTCCGTCGAGATCACCCCGGTCGAGCGCTGATGCTGCCCATCGCCGACACCACGGTGGTCGAAGCGACTTGGATCATGATCGTCAAGTCGCTGGTGATCTTCGCCGTCATCTTCGGCATCCTGCCCGTGCTCACCGTCGTCGAGCGCAAACTGATCGGCCGCTTCCAGCACCGCTACGGGCCCAACCGCGTCGGCCCCTTCGGCATCCTGCAGCCACTCGCCGACGTCGGCAAGCTGATCTCCAAGGAGTCCTTCCGCCCCGCCAACGCGATCCCCACCCTGTTCATCCTCGGCCCGCTGCTGCCGGTCTTCTCCGGCGTCCTCGCCCTGGCAATCCTGCCCTGGGGCAACGTCCAGGACGGCGTCGGCCTCTACGGGATCGACGTCCCGATCGGCATCCTCTACTTCTTCGCGGTCGGCTCGATCGCCTTTTACGGCTTGCTGCTGGGCGGCTGGTCCTCCGGCTCCAAATACAGCCTGCTCGGGGCGATGCGCTCGGCGGCGCAGCTGATCTCCTACGAGGTCTCGATGGGCCTGGCCCTGCTCGGCGTGATCATGATGAGCGGCTCGCTCTCGCTGGTCGACGTCGTCGAGGCCCAGGGCAAGGTCTGGTTCGTCCTCCCCCAGTTCGTCGGCTTCCTGATCTTCATGCTGGCCGGCTTCGCCGAGACCAACCGCACCCCGTTCGACATGCCCGAGGCGGATGCCGAGCTGGTCCAGGGCTTCATGACCGAGTACGGCGGCATGCGCTTCGGCTCCTTCCTGCTGGTCGAATACATGGAGATCCTGGTCGTCTCCGGGATCGCCGCGGCGATGTTCCTGGGCGGCTGGATGGGCCCCGGCCCGGCTTGGCTGGACCCGATCTGGATGCTGGTGAAGATGTTCGCCCTGGTCTTCCTCTTCATCTGGGTCAGAGCGACGCTGCCGCGGCTGCGATATGACCAGCTGATGAGCCTCGGCTGGAAGGTGCTGCTGCCCCTCGCGACCCTCAACGTCCTCGTCACTGCGGTCCTGGTGGTCGTGACGTGAGCCGGGGCGCTTTTGTCAACTCCTGGTTTACAAACCCGCCCCGGGGGTCATCTCGATGAGCGACTTCGACCCCAAGGCGGTCGCCTACCTGAGCTCGGCCGACGTCGTCTCCGTCCAACGCGGGCCCGAGCCGGGCGGCGTCGGCGGCGCCTACCGCGCCTTCGGCGAGACCCTGCGCGGGCTGAAGACGACGATGGCGCGATTGATCGAGGGACCGCTGACGATCGAGTATCCGGAGGAGAAGACCCCCGTCTACCCGCGCTTCCGCGGCCGCCACAAGCTGCACAAGTTCGAGGACACCGGGCTGGAGAAATGCGTCGGCTGCTCGCTCTGCGCCGCCGCCTGCCCGGCCGACTGCATCCGCGTCGTCGCCGCCGAGAACATCCCCGGCGAGCGCGTCTCCGCCGGCGAGCGCTACGCCGCCGTCTACGAGATCAACCTCTCGCGCTGCATCTTCTGCGGCTACTGCGAGATCGCCTGCCCCTTCGACGCGATCACGATGGGCCACGACTACGAGATGGCCGATTACGACCGCAGCAACCTGATCTTCACCAAGGAGATGCTGCTGGCCGAGCCGATCGAGCGCACGCCGCTGAAAAGCGAGGGGGAATAGATGGAAGCGGTGCTCTTCTTCCTCGCCGCGATCGGCGCGCTAGGCGGCGCCATCGGCGTCGTCGCGATGCGCAACCCCTTCTACAGCGTGCTGGCGCTGATCGTCCACCTCTTCTCGCTGGCCGTCCTCTTCCTGCTGCTGACCGCGGCCTTCGTCGCCGCCGCCCAGGTGGTCGTCTACGCCGGCGCGGTGATGGTCCTCTACGTCTTCGTCGTCGCCTACGTCGGCGGCGGTGGCGAGTCGGCCTGGGAGCCGATCCCCGGCCAGCGCTTCCTGGCGCCACTGCTCGCGATCGCCCTCTTCGTCGAGCTCTCCGTCGCCGTCCTCTCCTCCGCCCTGCTCGCCCTCGGCAGCCACGGCCCCGACGTCCCCGCCGGCTTCGGCGACCCGGCCGCAATCGGTCGCCTCCTCCTGGAAAAGTTCCTCGTCCCCTTCGAGGCCTCCTCGATCCTGCTCTTGATCGCCGCGGTCGGAGCAATAGTCCTCGCCGGCAAACGGCGTGCCGAGGGGGAGGGTGCCGGTGGCCCCTCCGAACGTTTTGCGCGCGAGGGGGCCGGAGGCAACGGGGTCCGAGGCAACGCGTCTCCCCCGAGTGCGAGTGAGGAGGGGCCACCGGCACCCTCCCCCTCCCCCGCCGGAGGTCTCTCATGAACATCGAGTGGTACATCGTCCTCTCCGCCCTGCTGTTCACCACGGGAGCGGT
>CAWFLN010000006.1:0-15740 GCA_963816755.1 uncultured Solirubrobacterales bacterium | reverse complement strand
TCAGCGCCGCGCCGCCGATGATGTCGCCGGGGCTGTTGCCAAGCCAGGGCCAGAAGACCGCGAGGTAGTGGGGCACGAAGAAGGCCGAGATCGCGACCGTGATCGTGTAGTTGAGCATCTGCCCCCACGCGGCGATGAAGCTGACGAACTCGTTGAAGGCGTGGCGGGCGAAGCTCGAAGAGCCACCGGCCTCCGGGTACATCACCGTCGCCTCGGCGTAGGTAGCGGCGGTCGCGGCGAAGATCAAGCCGGAGATGACGAAGGCGACCGGAGTCAGCCCGAGGGCGAAGGCGGCGGTGACGCCGAGCGCGTAGTAGATCGAGGAGCCGACGTTGCCGTAGGCGGCGGCGAACAGCGCGCCGACGCCGTGGACGCGGCTCAGCGATTCGTCTCTCGGGATCCGCTGGGCCATCTAGCTAGCTGCCGGGAACAGAACACTCGCCCGAATATACGGACGCGGCCGGTGCCCGCCGCACGTGGGCGCGGCTGAGCTCCGCCGGCGAGGCGCAGCCGCAGAGCGCCAGGGTCAGCTCGAGCTCCGCGCGCAGGATCTCCAGCACCCTCCGCGCGCCCGCCTCGCCGCCCGCGGCGAGCCCCCAGAGCGCCGGCCGGCCGACCAGGACAGCGTCGGCGCCGAGCGCCAGCGCGATGGCGACGTCGACGCCGCGGCGGATGCCGCCGTCGACCAGGACGGGGGCCGCCCGGCGACCGCCTCGACGACCTCCGGCAGGGCGTCGGCCGGTGGCGATCGCGCGGTCGAGCTGGCGACCGCCGTGGTTGGAGACGACGACCCCGGCGGCGCCGTGCTCGACCGCGAGCGCCGCGTCCTCGGCGGTCAGCAGGCCCTTGACGAGGACCGGCAGGTCGCAGTCGGAGGCGAGCCGTTCCAGATCAGACCAGCCCAGCGCCGGGTCCATCAGGGCGAAGGTCTCCTCGATCGTCACCGCCCGGTCGGTCCCGAGCGCCGCCTGCACGCTGGGCACACCCAGGCCCTCCGGGATCCGAACCCGGTGCGCAGGTCGCGCTCGCGGTTGCCGCCGCGGCGGCGCGTCGACGGTGACGACGATCGCCTCGAAGCCGGACTCGACCGCCTCGTCCATCAGCGCCCGGGTCACCGCCTCGTCCCTGAAGCAGTAGAGCTGGAACCAGCGGCGGCCCGCCGGCGCCGCGGCCGCGACCTCGCGGGCCGCGTCGTCGCCAGGGTCGAGAGGCACATCACCGTGCCCGCCGCGGCCGCGGCGCGCGCCATCCCGATCTCGCCCTCGGGGTCGACCAGCCGCTGGTAGGCGACCGGGGCGACCAGGATCGGCATCGAGACCGGCCCGCCGAGCACCTCGGCCTCGGTCGTCCACTCGTCGACCCCGGCCAGCATCCGCGGCCGCAGCCGCCAGCGGCGCCAGGCGGCGACGTTGTCGCGCAGCGTCACCTCATCGCCGGCGCCGCCGGCGAAGTACCCGAGCACGCCGGCCTCGAGCTTCTCCGCGGCGACCCGCTCGAAGTCGGCGACGTTGATCCAGCCCTCGCTCACAGCGGGCGACCCTAGCGCTACCGCGCGGGCGCGTGAGCGCAGCGGCAAGGCCCACTCGGCGGCAGATTCGGCGGCGACGACGCACGCGCTGGCCCTCTTCGCCGCCGCTCGCGACGTCGCCTACCTGGTGCTCGCCGCGAGCGTGTTCGCGCCGGCCGACAGCACGGGGCCAGGCTCGTCCACCTGACGATCGACAGCCGCGCCGTCGGGGAGGATCTCGGCGTCAATGTGATCGTGCCGCCGCATCCGGGCCCTCGCGGTGAGCGCGGTCTGCTGGTCTACCTGCACGGCCGCGGGGGCGACGAGGAAGCCTTCAACGACACGGTGCTGCGGGGGTTGCCGCTCCTGCGCGGGCGAGGGCCGGTGGTCGCCTTCCCCGCCGGCGGGGACCACGGCTACTGGCATGACCGGGCCGAAGGCGACTGGGATGCCTACGTGATGGACGAAGCGATCCCGCTCGTCGTGCGGCGCTTCGGGATCGACCCGAACAAGCTTGCGATCGGTGGGATCTCGATGGGCGGCTTCGGCGCCTTCGACATCGCCCTCCACCATCCCGGCAGGTTCTGCGCGGTCGGCGGCCATTCCCCGGCTCTCTGGTTCGACGGCGGCGAAACCGCCCCGGGGGCCTTCGACGACGCTGCCGATTTCGAGCGCAACGACGTGGTCGGCACGGTTCAGGCCGATCCCGAACCCTTTGGCGACGCCGAGGTCTGGATCGACTACGGGACCGAAGACCCGTTCCGCGTCTACGACGAAGGCTTCGTGGCAGCCATGCAGGCGGGTGGCGCCGATCTCACCGCTCACTCATGGCCGGGAGCCCACGAGGGTGGCTACTGGGACGAGCACTGGCCCGACTACCAGCGCTTCTACGTGAATGCCCTGGAGCGGTGCGGCTAGGCGCTCTTGACTTTGTCGCCCTCTGGGCGACTAAGGACAAGAGGAGTCTCAGCGGCCGGCGAGCCGGCCGGCGGGAAAATGATGCAGTTCGGCCGGGAGCTTCTCAAGCGGGTCCACATCTAGGCGAACGAGCCGATGCTGATCTTTCTGATCGTCCCCTGACCGCTTCCGAATGGAGGGGCGGTGTGCCCCTCCAGCGCAGCGGCGTCCTCTTTTCGCTCCCACAGGCGCCAGCGGACAGCCACCAACTCTCCAGAGCGAAAACCCAGCAAGCAGGAGGGGCACACCGCCCCTCCCACTGCTGCAGTTAGAAGTGGACGATCGGGATGATCAGGATCGCGACGATGTTCGCCACCTTGATCATCGGGTTGATCGCCGGCCCAGCCGTGTCCTTGTAGGGATCGCCGACCGTATCGCCGGTCACCGAGGCGGCGTGGGCCTCGGAGCCCTTGCCGCCGTGGGCGCCGTCCTCGATCAGCTTCTTGGCGTTGTCCCAGGCACCGCCGCCGGCGGTCATCGAGATCGCCGCGAAGAGGCCGACGACGATGACGCCGATCAGCAGGCCGCCGAGCGCGTCGACGCTGAGCAGGCCGACGATGACCGGGATCACGATCGGGATCAGCGCCGGCGCGATCATCTCTTTCTGCGCCGCCAGGGTGACGATGCTGACCGTTTCCCCGTACTCGGGTTTTTCGGTCCCGTCCATGATCCCCGGGTGCTCCTTGAACTGTTTGCGGACCTGCTCGACCACCTGGCCGCCGGCCCGGCCGACCGCCTCGATCGAGAGCGCCATGAACAGGTAGACCATCATGCCGCCGATGATCAGCCCGATCAGCACGTCGGGGCTGGTCAGGTTGAAGAGGCCGTTGAGGTCGAACCCTGATGGCGCTTCTTCCGCGAGCTCGCTCTTGAAGGCCGCGAACAGCACCAGTGCGGCCAGTGCCGCGGAGCCGATCGCGTAACCCTTGGTCACGGCCTTGGTCGTGTTGCCGACCGCGTCGAGCGGGTCGGTGACGTTGCGGACCTCCTCTGGCAACTCCGCCATCTCGGCGATGCCGCCGGCGTTGTCGGTGATCGGCCCGAAGGCGTCGAGGGCGACGATCAGCCCGCAGAGCGAGAGCTGCGCCATCACGGCGATGCCGATGCCGTAGATGCCCGCCAGCTCGTTGGCGCCGAGGATCGCCAGGGCGAGGACCAGGGCCGGAGCCGCGGTCGCCTGGTAGCCCTGGGCGAGTCCCTGGATGATGTTGGTCGCGTGCCCCGTCTCGGAGGCCTGGGCGATCGTCTTCACCGGCCGGAAGCGGGTCGAGGTGTAGTAGTCGGTGATCACGAACAGCAGCGCGGTGACGGCGATGCCGATCACGGCGCAGAGCCAGAGGTCGGTGACGCTGACCGCGTCGGCCGCCGTGCTGGCGAAGCCGAGCCGCAGCGGTTCGCTCATCAGCCAGTCGGTGATCGGGTAGAAGGCCGCGATCGAGATCGCCCCGGAGACGAGCATGCCGATGTACAGCGCGCCCTCGACTTTGTCGGACTTGGTGCGGACGCTGAGCGCGCCGACGATCGAGGCGAGGATCGCGACGCCGCCGATCACCAGCGGGAAGATCGCGACCTCGCGGGCGTAGTCGGTGGTGAAGGTGAGGACGCCGAGCAGCATCACGGCGACCGAGGTGACCGCGTAGGTCTCGAAGAGGTCCGCGGCCATACCGGCGCAGTCGCCGACGTTGTCGCCGACGTTGTCGGCGATCACGGCCGGGTTGCGTGGGTCGTCCTCGGGGATACCGGCCTCGACCTTGCCGACGAGGTCGGCGCCGACGTCGGCGGCCTTGGTGAAGATGCCGCCGCCGAGGCGGGCGAAGACGGAGATCAGCGAGCCACCGAAGCCGAGGCCGATCAGCGCGTCGACCGCCTCTTTGTCGGTGCTGCCGGTGATGATCAGCGCGCCGTAGTAGCCGGCGACGCCGAGCAGCGCCAGGCCGACGACCAGGAGCCCGGTGACCGAGCCGCCCTTGAAGGCGACGTCGAGGGCCGGCGGCACGCCGCCACGGGCAGCCTCGGCGACGCGGGAGTTGGCCCGCACCGAGACGTTCATCCCGATGAAGCCGGTGGCGCCGGAGAGCACGGCGCCGATCACGAAGCCAAGCGCGGTCTTCCAGTCCTGAAGCAGCAGCAGGACCACCGCGAGCGGCACCGCGACGGCGGCGATGATCGTGTACTGACGGTTCAGATAGGCCTGTGCGCCCTCCTGAACCGCGCCCGAGATTTCCTGCATCCGGTCGTTGCCGGGAGACTTGGCAAGTAGGCGCTGGGTGACGATGAGTCCGTACACGACAGCAGCGCCGGCACACACGAGCGCGACAACTACCCCGTAATCGGTCAAGAAGCTGGTCAAGTTTGTTCCTCCGGTGGATTTAGAGCGGCGCGGGAGTCTATAGACGGGAACGGCGTCGCCGCCTATAGACCCAGTTCAAGAAGATTTCGCGATCTCTTCGGCGCCCGCATAGGTGCGCCTGGTCTCGGCCACGCCGTCGCGGTAGATGTCCTCGATCGAGACACCCGCATCGAGCGCCTCGCGCGCTCGCTGGGCGCCGTTGCGGTCCGGCAGCTGGAACTCGATGCCGAGCTGGGAGCGGGCCGGCCCAGACCAGGCGAGGATCGAGTCGAGCATCTCGCGCGCCTCCACCTCGACCCCGCGCCGGAAGTCGATCAGCCTGCCGCTGAGCCCGTGGCGAATCGCCCGCCAGAGGTTCTCCTCGATCTCACGGTCGGCCAGCGGCGCCCCGGCGCCTTCATAGCCGTGCTCGTCGTAGTCGAGTGCCGCCTGGGCGATGCAGGCGGCGATCAGGCCAGCCAGCGCCAGCGACTCGTCGCCGCGGGTCTGGGCGTCGCAGATCCGCACCTCGACGGTGCCGAAGTGGTGATGGGGACGGACGCTCCACCAGAGCTGGGTCGACTCGACGATCGAGCCGGCCCGCTCCAGCATCTCGACGAAGCTCGCGTAGCTGTCCCAGTCGCGAAACGGCGAGGGCACCCCGCAGCGCGGGAAGGTGCGGGTGAAGATCTCGGTGCGGACGGTGTGCAGGCCGGTGTCGCGGCGGTCGAGGAAGGGCGAGTTGGCGGAGACCGCGAGCAGCAGCGGCAGCAGCTCCCGCATCCGGTCGCAGACGGCGATCGCCCGGTCGGCGCCGCGCACGCCCATGTGGACGTGCATGCTCCAGGTGTTGTTGCGCTGCGCCACCCAGCCCAGTTCATGGCGCAGGCGGTTGTAATGGGGCGTGTCGATGATCCGCTGGTCGAGGTAGTTCGCCCAGGGATGGGTGCCGGTGGCGCCGAGGGCCAGGCCCATGCCGCCGACCAGCTCGAACAGCCGCGCCCGCCGTTGGCGCTGCTTGGCGACCGCTTCGGTGAAGCTCTCGGCCCGCCCGGAGCGGATCTCGACCTCGGCGGCGATCAGCTCGCCGGCGGCCGACTCGGCCAGCAGCTCGTCCCGCTGGCAGGCGGCGTAGACCTCCTCGAAGCGGTGCTCCAGCTCCAGCGTGCCCGGGTCGAGGATCGCGAACTCCTCCTCGAGCCCGACCGTGAAGTCGGTCGAGGACTCGAATCTCTCGCGGACGAGGTCGAGGTCTAGCGACAAGGACTCAGGCCAGGTAGAAGTAGAGCGCGTAGAGCAGGTCGACGGCGGGGCTGGACGTGTGGACCGTCACCTCCGGCGGCACCTGGAGCAGCTGCTCGGAGTAGTTGAAGATGATCTTGACGCCGGCCTTGACGAGGCGGTCGGCGACCTCCTGGGCGGCGCCGGCGGGGACGGCGAGGACGCCGACGACGATCTCCTCGTCGGCGACGACCGCCTTGAGGTCGCCGAGGTCACGGACCCGCAGCTCGCCGATCTCGGTGCCGACGACCTCGGGATCGCTGTCGAACACCGCCACCACCTGGAAGCCGTGGTCGGCGAAGATCGCCGAGCTGGCGATCGCCTGGCCGAGGTTGCCGGCGCCGAAGAGGGCGATGTTGTGCTGGCCCGAGGTGCGGAGGATCTTGCGGATCTCCGAGACCAGCGATTCGACGTTGTAGCCGACACCGCGCTTGCCGAACTTGCCGAAGCCGGAAAGGTCGCGGCGGATCTGAGTCGGGTTGATGTGGGTGTACTCGGAGAGCTCCTGGGAGGAGATCGTGTCGCGGCCCATCTTGCGGGCCTGGGTCAGCACCTGCAGGTAGCGCGAGAGGCGCGCGGCGACGCCCAGCGAGAGGCGGTCGCCTTCGACGGGGAACCCCCCTGGGGTCTCGAACTCCTCGATCACCTCGACCATGCCCCCACAGTATCGAGCCGGGCGCGCAGTCCGATTTCGTCCAAAACCAGCTCCGAGACGGCGACGCCGTCGACCTCGACGACGGGGATCCGCTCCAGATAGCGGCGCAGCAGCAGCTCCTCGCTCTCGATGTCGATCTCGTGCAAGCCGAAGCGGTACCCCTCGCCGTGCAGGGCGACGATCGCCGCGATCGCCTCCTCGCAGAGGTGACACCCCGCCCGCGAATAAACGACGACGTCCGTCATACAGCCGGCCGATGGGCCGATAAGTCGACCTGGGCGCGACTTTTCGGCCCATCGGCCGGAGATTCGCCGCTGGCGAAGGCGTCGTAGCCGAGGTAGGCCGGGTACTCGAGGGACGGGGCGAAGCGGGCGGCGGAGCCGATCATCGCCGCGTTGTCGGTGCAGAGCTCGCGCGGGACCAGCTTCAGGCGCACGCCCTGCTCCGCGCAGAGGGCGGCCACCGCCTCGCGCAGCGGGCCGTTGGCGGCGACGCCGCCACCGAGGGCGACGGCCTCCCACTCGCCCTCCTTCAGGGCCCGCTTCAATTTCGAGATCAGCTGGCCGACCACGGCGGCCTGAAACGAGGCGGCGAGGTCGGCGCGGTTCGCGGCGACCTCCTCCTCCCCCAGTTCGCGACAGCGGTAGACGAGCGCCGTCTTGAGGCCGCTGAAGCTGAAGTCGAGACTGGGATTGCGGGCCATCGCCACCGGCATCTCGAACGCCGCCGGGTCCCCCTCGGCGGCGAGCTTCTCCAACGCCGGCCCGCCCGGGTAGCCGAGCCCGAGCAGCCGCGCCGACTTGTCGAAGGCCTCACCGGCGGCGTCGTCGAGGGTCTGTCCGAGCAGCTCGTAGCCGGCGTGGGCCCGCACGCCGGCGAGCATCGTGTGGCCGCCGCTGGCGACGAGGCAGAGGAAGGGGGGCTCGAGCGGCTCCGGCTCGAGGAAGTTGGCGGCGACGTGGCCCTGCAGGTGGTCGACCGGGATCAGCGGCAGCCGCCGCGCCGCGGCGATCGCCTTGGCGGTGCTGATCCCGACCAGGAGCGCGCCGATCAGGCCCGGGCCCGCGGTCGCCGCCACCGCATCGACGTCGTCCAGGCTCACCCCCGCCTGCTCGAGTGCCGCCCCGACCAGCGGCGCCGTCAGTTCGAGGTGGTGGCGGGAGGCGACCTCGGGGACGACGCCGCCGAAGTGGGCGTGCGCGGCCGCCTGCGAGGAAATCAGGTTCGAGAGGATCCGCGGGCCGTCGAGAACGGCCGCGCAGGTGTCGTCGCAGGAGGTCTCGATCGCCAATATCAATTCCGCCCGCGTGCTCTGCTCTCGCTCGTTCGCGCTCATAGTCACCGGCAGTCTCGCTCACTCACTTCCGCGTCCGCCGCGGGCGGGCCTCAGTCCAACCACATGATCAGCGCGTCCTCGCCGTTGTCGTGGTAGTAGCGAGGGCGGACGCCGGCGGAACGGAAGCCGAACCGTTCGTACATCCCGATCGCCTGCTGGTTGGAGACGCGGACCTCGAGCGTGAAGGGCAGCACCCCGCGCGCCTCCTCGAAGAGCCGCGTCAGCAGCCGCCCGGCGACGCCGGCGCGGCGCTGCTCAGGCGCCACGGCGATGTTCATCAGGTGCCAGACCTGGTCATAGCGGGAGCAGACTACGTAGCCGAGCAGCTCGTCGCCGGCGCTGGCCGCGAGGCAGATCCCGGAGGACTTGGAGAGCTCCAGCACGAACATCGCCAGCGACCACGGGGTCGGGAAGGAGCGGCGCTCGATCGCGATCACAGCCGGCAGGTCGCTGTAGGCGAGCCTGCGAACCCGGACCTCCTGGGTCAGATCACTCGGCTCTCTGGAAAGAATCTCGCTCACGCCACCGCTCCGCGTCGGGAGGTCTGAGATAGATCGGGGCGAGTGGGCCGCCGGCCTCCGATGCCACCGCAAGAGCGCAGATGTGCCGTGCGGCGACGCGGTGAACGGGGTCGGCATCGTCCGCTATCCGGACGCCGTGCCGGGCCAACTCGTCCCGGAATCGTACCGCCCCCGAGCCGGCGGCCGGCGGCGGTGCGGGCAGGGCGGCGACGCGCTCCTCCAGTTCCTCCGGCCGGCAGACCAGCGGCCCCCAGATCCGCCCCCCCTGCTCTGAGTAGAGCGCCGCGAAGACCTCGCCGCGGCGGGCGTCGAGCACGGCGAGGCGCGCGCCGGGCGCGCCGGCCTCCCCCAGTCCCCGCCCGATCGCGTCGAGGCTGCAGACGCCGGTCAGCGGCAGGCCGAGGCTGGCGCCGAGGCCGCGCGCGGTGGCGATGCCGATCCGCAGGCCGGTGAAGGAGCCGGGGCCCAGGCCGACCGCGAGCAGCTCCACCCGCTCCCAGCCGCCGCCAGCGGTGGCGCAGCGCTCGACCTCCTCGAGCAGGGCGGTCGCGTGCCGAGGGCCGTCCGCGGACGGCCCCAGCAGCGACTCGTGCAGGAGCTCGCCGTCGCGCCAGGCGCAGGCGGCGGTGTCGGCGGTCGCGGTGTCGAAGCCGACGACGACCAGCGGAGCGCCGTCTCTAGCCCTTGACCCTGAAGACGAAGGAGCCGACTTTCCTGCCTTCGACGAACCAGGTCACCTGATGCTTGCCGGGGATGGTCGACGTCACCTTGTTCACGTAGAGCGTGCCCTGTTTCGCCTCCTGGGCCTGCGCGCAGAGGTTTTTGCCGCTCGGGAACTTGACGCAGACGCTGTAGTTGACGTCGCCCTTGAGGCTTTTGAAGAAGGCGCCCTTCTTGCTCTTCTTCGGGCAGACGTGCGAGGGAGTGGCGTTGCGGGAGATGCCGCAGCCGACGTAGTGCTTGTACGCCGGCGCCCCGGCCGTGGCGGGCGCCACGCTAACGAGCAGCCCGGCGATGACCAGCACTGCCGAAAGCGCTTTCAGTCCCTTCATTGGTCCTTCCCTTCGTGGATCGCAGTTTCTGGGCCGATGCTACAAGTTGGGTTCGCTGTCTCCCGAACACGACCTGCGCCCACTTGGTGCGGCGCCTGGGGACCGCCTGGCCACTACCACTCGATTTCGGCGACGCGGCTCTCGCCGCCCGCGTGGGCGAGCCGGAGCTCGAGCGCCGGCCTGCCGAGCCGCTCCACCCCGACCGCCGGCCACTCGACGAAGGCGACCCCGTCCGGACCGAGGTAGTCGTCGAGCAGCGCCGGATCCTCGCCCTCGAGGCTCTCGAGCCGGTAGAGGTCGAGGTGGGAGACGGGCAGGCGGCCGCCGCCGTAGCGCTGTCCGATCGTGAAGGTCGGCGAGGTGACCGGCCCCTCGATGCCGAGGGCGCGGCAGGCGCCGCGGATCAGCGTCGTCTTGCCGGCCCCGACCTCGCCGCTGACGACGACCACGTCGCCCGGCCGCAGGCGCGCGGCGACGCGTGCGCCCAACGCTTCCGTCTCCGCCGCGGACCGGCTCTCGACTCGCTCCACGGCAACCGCTCAGCCGAACATGTCGAGCTGGTCGTCGGTGGGCGGCGGCGGGGCGGTGTGGCCACCGGCCTCCCGCTCGGCCTCCGCGATCTCCTCGGCGCTCGGTGCCGGCGCGGGCGCGGGCCCGGCGAGCAGGCCGGGGACGGTGGCGAGGTCGCCGCGCAGCGTCTCCTTCATCGCCGGCGTGCGCAGCGCCGCGGCCGGGTGCAGCAGCGGCAGCAGGAAGACCGTGCGCCCACCCAGCTCGTGCACCTGCGGGGTGCCGCGCACCTTGGTGATCCCGACCGGGCTGCCGCTGAGCAGCTTGGTGGCGAAGTTGCCGAGGGTGCAGACGACCTTCGGCTCGATCAGCCGCACCTGCTCGAACAGGTACGGCTTGCAGGCCTCGATCTCCAGCGGCTGCGGATCGCGGTTGCCCGGTGGGCGCGACTTCAGCACGTTGGCGATGAAGACCTGCTCCCGCGAGAGCCCGATCTCTTCCAGCAATTGATTCAGCAGCTGCCCGGCGCGGCCGACGAAGGGCAGGCCCTGCCGGTCCTCTTCGGCCCCCGGCGCCTCGCCGACGAACATCAGCTCGGCGTCGGCGTCGCCGGCCCCGAAGACCGTCTTGGCGCGGGTTGAGTGCAGCGGGCATTTGGTGCAGTTAGAGACCTCTTTGTAGAGATCGACGAGTTGCTCGCGGCGCTGCTCGGCGGTGGGGGTCATTTCGCCTTCTTCTTCGGAGGGTGGGAATTTTCGCCCGCCGCGCGCTTCTTGCGCGACTCGGCGATGCGGTCATTGCGCGCAGCTTCCCGCTCCCGCCGCCGCGATTCGTCTGAGCGCACCGCCGCCCCGCGCGGCTGCCGCCCCGGCGGAGAGACGCTCGACATCAGCCGCCGCGTCCGCGTCGAACTGCACTCCGCGCAGGCGACGCTCGCGGCCCCAGCGGCCACCAGCTCCTCGAAGCGAGCCCCGCACTCCACGCACTCGAACTCATAGATCGGCATGCGCGTCAAATGGTAGTTCGGCGGGACCGGAGGGCCAAGGTTCGAATAGTCTGGGGAAATGACACGGCGGCGGCTGATCGTGCACCTACTTGACCTCGTGCTCGTGCTACTGGCACTCACCCCCGTCGCCGAGGCCAAGAGTGGCTACTACGTCAATCGCGGCGACCGCCTCGAAAGCCTCGAACTCAGCGGCAGCAGCGGCTTCCGGATCAGCATCCTCAGCATCGCCTCGGGACACGTGTTCCTGCTCGCGAGCCATGGTGACACGAGCGTCGCCTACATGGTCTCGCGCCGCCGGGCGAGGCCGGGGGAGCTGCGGGCGACCTTCGGGAAGCTGGGGCGCCTGGCGGTTCGCTTCGTCCCCAGTGGCCCGCCGAAACCGGTGCCGCAGGCGGCGGACGGCTGCCGAGGGCCCAACCCCACATCCCAGGAGGGTCACTTCGTCGGCACGATCCACTTCCGGGGCGAGCAGGGTTTTACGGTGGTCGACGCACGTCGCGCCCACGGCCAGGTGATCGTCAGCGGCAGGCGGGTTTGCCGCCGACTGCCGCCGCACCACGAGAGCGGATCTTCTCCCCCTGGAGTCAGCCTCAGCGTCCACCGGAAATCGGACCTGGGGGACTTCCTGAAAGGGGGCGGAGCGCCGTCCTTCAACGCCTACGAGTTCGGGCACGGCACGCCCCTCGGTGGGTCCGTTAGCTACAACGCCAACATCTTCGAACGCCGCCCGAGAATGACGATCAGCCGCTCGGTATCCGCCTCGGCCAACCCCGCGGGGTTTGCGGTGAGCGCTCCCGGCGTCAATCCGACGACGGCGACCGTGGCACCGCCGGCCCCGTTCGAGGGGAGCGCCGAATTCGTCCACGACGCCCGCGGTGGGACCAGCTGGAGCGGCGACCTCAGCGTCAACTTCCCCGGACGCGGCATCGTCTCCCTTGCCGGTCCCTCCTACGTCGGCAAGCTCTGCCGCGACCTCAGCTGCGCCTGCCCGCCCGGCGGCGCCTGCATCATCTTCGGCGCCGTCTAGGGACACTCAGGGCAGCGGCTCCCACTCCCAGGCCTTCTGGGACGCCAGGCTCTCCTGGTCGAGGTAGCGGCGGAACTCGTCGAGCTCGGTCGGCTCGACGCTGTAGACGTGGTCGGGTTCGGGGAAGTGGCGGGAGCGGACCTCGTCGCGTACTGGGCGACCGCGGTGACCATCTGCTCGTGGACGTTGGCGTAGCGCTTGACGAATTTGGCCATGTGGCCGGTGGTGATGCCGAGGTCGTGGAAGACCAGGACCTGGCCGGAGGTTGCCGGGCCGGCGCTGAAGACCGTCTTGGCCCGGGTCGCGTGCAGGGGGCATTTGGTGCAGTCGAGACCTCTTTGTTAGAGATCGACGAGTTGCTCGCGGCGCTGCTCGGCGGTGGGGGTCATTTCGCCTTCTTCTTCGGAGGGTGGGGATTTTCGCCCGCCGCGCGCTTCTTGCGCGACTCGGCGATGCGGTCATGGCGCGCCGCTTCGCGCTCCCGCCGCTGAGATGTGGGTCGACCCGCATCTTCGTGCAGGCGATGCCACCGGCCCCAGAGGCCACCAACTCCTCGAAGCGAGCCCCGCACTCCTCGCACTCAAACTCTGAGGCGCCGATTATGGAGCTTCGACAGCCTCGGCGTTGCGGCGTTATGCGGCCTTCTTCTACGCCTCTACTGGCTCATGCTGCTCGACCAACCCGAGAGGCACGACGTCATCCTCAAACACCACGTTGATCTCGAGGCGCCCACCGAGGGCAGCCGCGTAGTCGGCCAGCGTCCGTAGATAGATGTTGTCTCCCCGCTCGATGCGGGAGACGTTGGCCTGACTGACGCCAAGCATCTCGGCTAGCTGTACCTGAGTCGTCCCTCGCAGCGTTCTGAGTTCGCCAAGGCGCACGGCGGTGCGCATGGCGTCCTGTTCCTTCTCGATCGCAGCTCGGCGCTGTGGATCGGCGAGGATCTCCTTCTCAATCTCGGCGAATTTCTTGGCCATCTTTTTACCCTCCATCTCATTCCCGGCGTCTGCCGAGGGGCGCTGCATCATTTACTCCCGCTGGCGGACTCGCCGCAGGTGCTCATCAAATAGATCGTCGGCTACCGGGATGACTTCCCGGTACCACTTGTCCCAGTTGTTTCGCTTATCGCCACCGACTAGCAGCAACGCCATGCGATCCGGGTCGAAGGCGAAGAGAACGCGGAGGCTTCCGCGACGCAACTCCTTCATGTTCTTATGCCGCGATCCCTTGATCGAATCGACTAGGGGGCGCGGGAGAGCCGGACCTTGCTCCCTCAAGAGGCCGACAACGGCGACGATCCGATTCTGCTGCACCTGCGACAGATCCTCGAACCAACCGTCGAACCCCTGGGTGGTTTCAACGTCCCAACTCACTCCCTCAATATATCACAAACGTTGTACAAGTTTAAGGCTATATCCCCAGATTTCCCGGCTTCCCCCGAAGGCGGCATACATGCAGCGCCAATGGTAGTCCGGAGTCCTACACGGTCGTCTTCAAATAGTCTGACCAAATGAAGGCATGGAGGCAGGGGGGATTCATCGTGTGCGCGGTCATTGGCTTGCGCCTACTGCCCACTGCGGCGGCAGGAAAGCCCGGCTACCTCAAATCGTCGCCCGGATACCGGGTGCAACTCCACCTCAGGGGGAGCAACGGCTACGCGATCCGGATCGAAGGCAGTAGGAGCGGCAGTATCTACGTGATCGCCCAGAAGAGATCTGCCTCGGTCGCATATTCCATAGCCGACAAGAAACCGGGGGCTGGAATTGCCGCAAGGCTCCCAGGGGTTGGCATGGTCTCGGTCAAGTTCCGGCCGGCGGGCAACTCGAAGCAACTCCCCCCACCCAACAACTGCAGGGGTCGAGGAAGGGTCGTCCGGCATGGAGTCTTCGTCGGTCGGCTTCGCCTTCACGGAGAACGGGGCTATACGGAAGTCAGCGCCCAGCGAGCTAAAGGGAAGGTGGTGCATTCCTTCAGGCAGGTCTGCAACAACAACACGAGTCACATTCATACGGCCGGCGACGCCCACTGGGCGCTGCTCAGCGCCACTTCCCGAAGGGGACACGGCGTCCTCAGCGTGCATGCGTTCAAGCTTTCCTCGCTGCGGACGCCGGGGCTTGACGCGGTCAGCGTAGGTGCTTCGACCTTCTCCAAACGCGGCCCCATGCTCATAACGAGGGCGGTGTCCGCCGAGGCCGACGTAGATGACCTGCAACTCGCCGAACCCCCAGGCAGCCTTCAATCGGCATCCCTTTCGCCACCGAGCCCATTCACCGGAACGGCAACTTTCCAGCGGATCTCCAAGACTTCCTCCACCTGGGAAGGACCCCTGAGCGTCGAACTTCCAGGCGTCGGTCAAGTGAACCTCGCCGGTCCTGAGTTCTCCTCCTCCCTCTGTATCGACCGGCACTGCACTGGCACCGAAGACGGCTCCTTTGTCACCTTCGGCAGGCCCGGACAGTGAAAGCGTCTGGAGCATGAAGTCTTGGGCGGGCGCCATCGGGGTCTTCGCGGCCGCCCTCAGTCTGCTGGCGATGCCGGCCGGCGCCGCTGCGAAGCCGGGCTTTGCCGTACAGGAGCGCAGCCTGCGGCTGACCGTCGCGATCCAGGGCAGCAACGGCTTCCACGGCTTGGTCACGACCCGGGGGCACAAGCAGGTCACCCTGACCCTGTCCAAAGGGGGCGTGCTGACGGAACTGCGCACCAGCGGGCGGGTCAGCCGCCGAGGGATCTCAGCGCGGTTCGGCGACCTGGCGCATGTCGAGGTCCAGTTCCGGGCCAACCCCGGACCCCTCGCTCCGAAAGGCCGCCGGCGCGGGCGGCGCGACGACTCCGAACGAGCCTGTCGCGGCCGCGCCCCGATCATTGAACAGGGTGTATTCCACGGCACCGTCCGCTTCCGTGGCGAGAACGGCTCCACCCAGATCGACGCCAGGCACGCACCAGGCGCGGTCGAACGGCGTTTCCGGCGGATCTGCAAGCCCCCGCCGAAAGGGTCACTCGCCGGCCTGGTCAAAGAACTGCTCCGCAAGCTGCGGATCACCCTGCTCGAGGCCCGCGCCCGCGTCGGCGGCGCCAACGTAATCTTCGAAACGACCACGGTCGACTTCAGCTCGATCCTTGGAGCGGGGATCCCGCTTTTCTACGGCTTCAACGGTCGCACGGTGGAACGTACCGACGGGATGCGAATCGTCCACGCCGCCAAAGCCGAGGGCAGGGAAGGTGACGGCAGCCTTCTTCCCCGCAGGCCGAGCGGTGCTACTCGCGTCGTGGAGGTGGCACCGCCAAGGCCATTCCTCAAGGCGGCGAAACGCCTGAAGGAACCGGGTGCCCCCTCGAGCTGGACCGGCCCGCTGGCAATGCGGCTACCCGAAGCGGGCCTGGTCCAGTTGGCCGGGCCGGGCTTCAAAAGCGCCCTCTGCAGCCTCACCCTGGACGAGTTCACCCAGGGCCACCGCTGCCTGAGGCGACGCGGCGAACCCGAAGCGAGCCCCCTGGCGGCACTGGCATGGGCCTCGGTTCAAGGCAGCGGCTCCCACTCCCAGGCCTTCTGGGACGCCAG
>CAWFLN010000005.1:0-21656 GCA_963816755.1 uncultured Solirubrobacterales bacterium | reverse complement strand
CACCGCTGACGGTGACCGAGACCGTGACCCCGTTCTCGGTCGATTCGCCCTGGTTCTGCACCTGCACTTCGACTTCGGGCGTGCCTTCACTGGTAACCGAGGTGGTCGATTCCGCCGTCAGTTCGGTGCCGTTGACGCTGGTGCCGAACAGGCCCAGGCCGTGAACTCCGGGAGCCGCAGGATGTCGTCGAGCCGCTGGACCAGAGCCGAGCGCGGCGCTGACCGCGGCTTCGTCGAGCCACTCGGTGCCGCCCTGCAGGAAGATGCTCTGCGGCACGTCGCCGCCGTCGATACCGTTGGCGGCAAGAACGTCGTTGATCCCGTCCGCACCGCCTGGCGTAGAGAACGTCGGCTTGCCAGCGGCTCCTGCATCTGCCGGGCGATGACCTCGGTTGCCTTCAGGGAGCCGAACTCGCCGAGCTCGCAGTGCTCGTCTGTTCGGCGATTCGCTCGTCGCCGTACTCGCGCCGATCGGTAGACCAGCTCCAGGGCGTCTGCGCATCGCTCATGTCGCCGGGCGTGCTGAGGCTGTCGACGCGGCTTGCGTCCTTGTCCATCGCGCTGCAGTCGGCGTTGACCTCGTCGACGAACTCCGTCACCGAGAGGCTGCCGGTTCCGCAGCTTGCCGAAGAACGCCTTGCTCGTCTGGTCGAGATTCTCGTCGACGATTCAGGTACGTTGCGGGCGTACCATCGCTGAGCGCCCTGCTCTTGCGCGCATCGAGGCAGCCCTTGACCCCGGCGCCGATCAGGATGCAGCAGCAGCAGGCCGCCGCCGAGGGCGAGGGCACGCCGCCGCGGTATCTGCTCGCGTTCGGGCGACGGCGTCGCCGCCGCAGGCCGTCTTGCGGTGGAAACCGCAAGAAGCAGGGAGTATGCCGCAGGAGGAACGGATACGCAGCAAAGTGCGGAAGTGCTGTGGTCGGCTCCCTGATCTCGACCGCTTGCTGATCGAGCGCCGCATCGGCAGCGGCGGCTTCGGCACCGTCTACAGGCGTGGAACGGTGCGCCTCGAGCGGCCGGTGGCGGTCAAGGCGATCAATCGGCCCGGCAGCAACAGCTCCAGGCGCGTGCTGCGCGAGGCACCAGGCAGCCGCACGACTCAACCGCCCGGCATCGTCACCCTCTATGAGAGGGGGAGAAGAACGGCAACGCCCTGCTCGTCACCAGCTCGTCGACGGCACGACGCTCCGCCAAGCTCAACCGCACGCCTCGGCGACCGCGAAGTCGGCGAGATCGGCGCCGACCTCTGCGAGGCGCTCGGCCACGCCCACTCCCGCTCGGTCGTGCACCGTGACGTCAAGCCCAGAACGTCCTCATCACCAGGAGAGCAGGCCGACCGCGAAGCTGATCGACTTCGGCGTCGCCCGTCTGGCCGACGCGGCGGCCCTGACGGCACCCGGCGACATCGTCGGAACCCTTGCCCTACATGTGCGCCCGGCAGGCGAAGAAACGGCCTCGGGGCCCGAGGCCGACGACTACTCGCTGGCACTGATGTGTACGAGTGCTGATGACGGCACCGACGCGCCGCGCCACCCCGGCCGCCACGGCGCGGGCGATCAGCCGCCGCCTGCCGTTCCGCTGCGGCGACGCGCCCCAACCTTCCACGCGAGCTCGGCGAATCGCTCGACGCCTGCCTGCAGATCCGCCCGGACCGTCGCCCGACGCTGGAGGGCTGCGGCGAGGCGATCGAGGGCTCGGCTGGACCGCCTTGCAGCATTCCCCACGCCACGGGCGGTCGCTGCCGCTGCGCCTGGGCGCCAACTTGCCGCCGCCATCGCCATGGGTGCGCTGCTCGCCGTCGGTCACGGCCCCCTGCTCCCGTAGGATTTCAGCCCGGTTTCCCCGCCACCGAGCGTCCGGTTCAACTGCGCGAAAAGGAGCCACCGATCAGCGTCCTGCGCAACCTTGAGAGGTTGCGGATCGAAGGCCTCGTCGAGGGGGTCTTCAGCCGCGCCTTCAGCTCCGAGGTGCAGCCGGTCGAGCTCGCCCGCAAGCTCTCCAAGGAGATGGACGCCCACAAGACGGCGGGGGTCGCCCGCGTTTACGTCCCCAACGAGTACACGGTCTTCCTCTCGAAGCGGGATCGGGCCAAGCTCGAGGGCTACGAGCGCTCGCTCGAGCAGGAGCTCTCCGGCTACCTGCTGGAGCACGCCCGGCGCCGCAACTACGACCTGCTGACCCGGCCCGCGGTGGAGTTCAAGACCGACGAGCGCCTGCGCCTCGGCGAGTTCGGGATCCAGACCCGCTTGGTCAAGCCGCCGGCTCGCGAGGGCGAGGTCCCGAGCCAGGGGGAGGAGGGCCACACGATGGTCTACTCCGCCGTGAAGGAGCGAGCCGCACCGGCGAAGAGCCCGGAGCAGCGGGCCGAAGCCCTGGTCGCGACCCGCGCGGTCGTCTCGCTGGGGGACCGCCGCTACGTGCTCGACGGCCCAAGGGCCACGATCGGTCGCTCCAAGCAGGCCGAGTGCGTGCTCAGCGACCCCAACGTCTCGCGCCGCCACGCCGAACTGCAGCGCTCTCCGTCGGGTGACTGGACGATCGCCGACCTCGGCTCGACCAACGGGGTCAAGGTGAACGGCCGCCGGGTCTCCTCGACCCGGCTCAGTCCTGGCGACCAGGTGATCGTGGGAACCACCACCTTCCTGTTCGATATCGAGCAGTGAGGGCTTAGCGCGTGGACTACGCCCCGATCTCCGTCGCCCTCAAGTTCGGCTTTCTCGCCGTCCTCTACCTCTTCCTGTTCTGGATCGTCCGCAGCGCCCTCAAGGACCTGCGCCGCACCGTCGCGCCCGCGCCCGACGCAACCGGCTTTCACCAGGCGCCCGGCTTCGACCCGCAGCCCGCCGCGGCGGACGCGTGGCTGGTCGCCGAGCGGGGCGGCGGGCTCGAGCAGGGCGAGCGCTTCGACCTGATCGGGGGCCTCTCGATCGGCCGCTCCGCCGAAGCCGACGTGCGCATCGTCGACCGCTATGCCTCCGGCGTGCACGCCAGGATCTTCAGTCGCGATGGACGCACCTACGTCGAGGACATGAACTCGACCAACGGAACGCTGCTCAACGACGCGACCCTGAGCGGGGAAGCGGAGCTGGTCGACGGCGACGTGGTCCGGATCGGCGACACCGAGTTCAGGTACGAGGCGCAGGCGTAGGCATGCTGCGGATCGACGACCAGGCCTTCCGCTCCGACACGGGGCGCCAGCGCAACGCCAACGAGGACTCCTTCTTCGTGCGGGCGCCGATCTTCGTCGTCGCCGATGGAATGGGCGGGGCCCAGGCGGGCGAGGTCGCCTCCAAAGCCGCCGCCGACGCTTTCGACGTCGACCTGCCGGACGGCCCGCCCGAGCAGGTCCTGCGCGAGACGATCGCGGCCGCCAACTGCAGCATCCACGAGCTTGCCCGCAACGACCCCTCGCGCGCCGGCATGGGGACGACCCTCACCGCCGCGATCGTCAGCGCCGAGCGCGAAGAGGTGGCGATCGGCCACGTCGGCGACAGCCGCGCCTACCGGCTGCGCGCCGGTCGTCTCGAGCAGCTCACCCGCGACCACTCGCTGGTTGAGGAGATGCGGCGCAAGGGCCAGCTCACCGACGCCCAGGCCGAGGACCACCCGCAGCGCTCGATCATCACCCGGGCGCTCGGCCCCGAGCCCGACGTGGAGCCCGACGTGCACTCCGTCTCCGCCGCACCGGGAGACGTCTTCCTGCTCTGCTCCGACGGGCTGACGACGATGCTGGGCGAGGCCCAGATCGGCAAGCTGCTGGCGCGGGCGACGTCGATGAGCGCCGCCGTGCGGGCCCTGGTCGACGAAGCCAACCGGGCTGGGGGCCGCGACAACATCACGGTCCTCGCCTTCCGGCTCGAAGACGCGGCCGCGCCGCAGCGCCAGCCGGAGGGCGAGACGCTGGTCGGCCCCGCCGCCGAGGAGGCGGGCCTGACCGCAACCGAGGTGCGCCGGCGGGCCGCGGGCGCCGCGGCCCGGGAGCGCCGCGAACAGCTCGCGGCCAAGTCCCCACCCCGTCGCCTGCGCCGCACGCTCAAGGCCCTTGCCGCCCTGGTCCTCGTCGCGGCAGCCGCCTTTGGCGCCTGGTACGGCAACCGCCAGGTCTGGTTCCTCGGCACCGACGAAAGCGGTCGGGTGGCGCTGTACCGCGGGCTCCCGTACGAACTCCCCTTCGGCGTCGAGCTCTACCGCGAGCGCTACGCGAGCGCGATCCAGACCGGCTCGCTGCCGCCGAAGCGGCGCGAAGCCGTCACCGGCCACGATCTGCGCTCGCGCGGCGACGCGGTCTCGCTGGTCAAAGACATAGAAGAATCGCAAGGGGCTCGGTGAGCGCTCGGAACCGGGAGTTGATGGCCCTCGTACCGGTCGCCCTGCTGCTCACGGCCGGCTTTGCCGCCGTCTTCGCCCAGGAGAACTCCCGTCTCGACAACGTCAGCCTCGTCTACGGGGCCTACTTCTTCGCCATCTGCCTCGCCACGCACATCTACCTGCGCGTGCGCCTGCCCCGGGCCGATCCCTATCTCTTCCCGCTGGTGGCGCTGCTGATGGCCTTCGGCCTGGTGATGATCTACCGGATCGACGCCAGCCTGGCCCGAGACCAGGCCAACTGGTTCGTGCTCGGGCTCGTGCTCTTCGCCCTGACGATCCAGTTCCTGCGCGACTACGACGTGCTCGAGCGCTACCGGTACACGATCGCCGTCGCCGGGCTGCTGCTCCTGCTGGCGCCGCGGCTGCCGGGCATCGGCCAGCAGGTGAACGGCGCCTACCTCGGCGTCAAGATCGGCCCGCTCGCCTTTCAGCCGGCCGAGTTTTCGAAGATCTGCCTCGTCGTCTTCCTGGCCAGCTATCTACGCGAGCACCGCGAGGTGCTGATCGTCGGCGCCAGGCGGGTCCTCGGCGTGACCCTGCCGCCGCTCAAGCACTTCGGGCCGATGCTGGTCGTCTGGGGCGCCTCGATGTTCATGCTGGTCGTGATCCGCGACCTCGGCAGCTCGCTGATGTTCTTCGCCGCCTTCCTGGCCCTGCTCTATGTGGCGACCGGGCGCTTCTCCTTCGTCGTCATCGGCATGGCGATGTTCCTTGTCGGCGCCTGGTTCTTCGCCTCGACCGTGCCCCACGTCCACGACCGGGTGGAGATCTGGCTCAACCCCTATGCCCACCCGCAGAAGAGCGGGTACCAGATCCTCCAGTCGATCTTCGCCCAGGCCGACGGCGGCCTCTTCGGCAAGGGGTTCGCGCAGGGGTTGATCACGGTTCCCGGCACCCACGACGCGCTCCTGCCCGCGGCCCAGACCGACACGATCTACTCGCTGATCGTCAACGAGCTCGGCCTCTTCGGCGCCAGTGCGGTCGTGCTGATCTACCTGCTGATCGCGGCGCGCGGCTTCAAGATCGCCCTGCTCGCCGCCGACGGCTTCTCGAAGCTGCTGGCGACCGGCCTGACCGCGGTCTTCGCGATCCAGGCCTTCGTCATCATCGGCGGCGTCACCCGGGTGATCCCGCTCACCGGCGTCACCCTGCCCTTCATCAGCTACGGCGGCAGCTCGATCGTCGCCAACTTCGTGCTGCTGGCCCTGTTGCTGCTGATCTCCGAGCGTGCGCGGCGTGAGGCGGAGCCGGTCGAGCGCCTCGCCGGCCTTGCGCTGGAGGGCCGGTGAACCGCCAGATCGTCAAGCTCTTCGGCCTGATCGCCGTCCTCTTCGCGGCGCTGGTCGGCTTCACCTCGTACTGGTCCGTCTTCGACGCTGCTGCGCTGAAGGGGAAGGACGCCAACAAGCGTCCCCTGCTCGAGCAGCAGCAGATCAAGCGCGGCCGGATTCTCGCCGCCGACGGCACGGTGATCGCCCGCTCGGTGCCGAAGGGCCACGGCGCCGGGCTGCGCTACGTGCGGCGCTATCCCGAAGGCTCGCTCTACGGCCACCCGATCGGCTACAGCTTCGTCCAGCAGGGCGACAGCGAGTTCGAGCAGTTCCACAACGACGAGCTGGTCGGCAACGAATCGGAATTCAGCTCGATCCTCGACGAGCTGAGCGGACGTAGCCAGCAGGGCAGCGACATCGTCACCAACCTCGACCCGGCCGCGCAGGCCACTGCGCTTGCCGACCTCGAAGCCGCGGGCTTTGGCGCCGTGGTGGCGATCGAGCCGCAGAGCGGCCGGGTGCGCGTGCTGGCGTCGAACCCGCCGTTCGACCCCAACCGCGTGCCCTACGAACTCTCGAAGCTGAACACGAGCGAAGTCGAAAGGCCGCTGTTCAACCGCGCCACCCAGGGCCAGTACCCGCCGGGCTCGACCTTCAAGGTGGTGACCGCGGCGGCGGGACTTGAAAGCGGGACGATCACCCCGGAGACGCCGATCGACGCGCCGGGGTCGCTCGAAGTCGAAGGCACGCCGCTCGAAAACGACTTCGGCGAGAGCTTCCCGGGGGCGACCCTGGACACGGCGCTGACCAACTCGGTCAACACCTGGTTCGGCCAGCTCGGCCAGCGCCTCGGCGAGGACACGCTGTTCGAATACATGGAACGCTTCGGCTTCAACTCCACCCCGGCGATCGACCTCCCCGCCACCCAGGTCTCCAAGAGTGGCGTCTTCAACGAAGAAGAACTGCTCGGCCCCAACGACCCAGTCGACCTCGCCCGCGTGGCGATCGGCCAGGAGCGCCTCGCGGTGACGCCGCTGCAGATGGCCGAGGTGGCCGCCGCCGTCGCCAACAAGGGCAAGCAGATGAAGCCGCAGATCTGGAGCCGCGTCGTCGACCCCGACGGCCGCGTGACAAAACGCCTCGACCCCTCCCAGTACAGTCAGCCGATCAGCGCCGAAACCGCCGAACAGCTGACCACCGCGATGGAAGGCGTCGTCAGCGAAGGGACCGGCACCAATGCGGCGATCCCGGGCGTGCCGGTGGCGGGCAAGACGGGCACGGCGGAAACGCCCGGCAACGAAGCCTGCGGCGGCGGCGAAGAAGAGAACCAGGCCTGGTTCATAGGATTCGCGCCGGCCGATGACCCGAAGATCGCGATCGCGGCAACGGTCGAGTGCACCGAAGAATTCGGCAACGACGTGGCCGCCCCGATCTTCCGCGACGTGGCCGAAACCATCCTCAACAGTGAATAACCCACCCAAACAGCAGCCGCCGACGGGCCGAAATGTCAATTCTGAGTTGACATTTCGGCCCGTCGACCCCCGGGGTGCTTATGGCTGAGGTGACTCAGGGGGCCTTGGTGGACGGGCGCTACCGGATCGTGCGCAAAATCGGCTCGGGCGGGATGGCGGATGTCTGGCTTGCTGAGGACACGCATCTTCAGCGCCAGGTGGCGCTGAAGATCCTGCACGCGCGCTTCGCCCAGGACCGCGAGTTCATCGAGCGCTTCCGCCGCGAGGCCGAGGCGGCAGCGGGCCTGCAGCACCCCAACGTGGTCGCCGTCTTCGACCGCGGCGAGGTCGACGGCACCTACTACATCGCCATGCAGCACCTGGAGGGCCGCTCGCTGAAGGATCTGATCGATGCCGGGCTCAGCCCCGAGCAGGCGGTCGGGCTGATCCGCCAAGTGCTCGAGGGCGCCCGCTTCGCCCACCGCCACGGCGTCGTCCACCGCGACCTCAAGCCCCAGAACGTGATCGTCGACGCCGAGGGCAAGGCGACCGTCACCGATTTCGGCATCGCCCGCGCCGGCGTCTCCGAGATCACCCAGGCCGGCTCGGTGATGGGCACGCCGCACTACCTCTCGCCGGAGCAGGCCCAGGGCTTCGACGTGACCGCGGTCTCCGACCTCTACTCGGTCGGGGTGATGCTCTACGAGGCGCTGACCGGGCGGGTGCCCTTCGAGGCGGACTCCGCCGTCGCGGTGGCGATGAAACAGGTCTCGCAGGCGCCCCAGCGCCCCAGCTCGATCAGCCCCCAGGTCTCACCCGCCCTCGACGCCGTGACGATGCGGGCTCTGGAAAAGGAACCGGGCCAGCGCTTCCAGAGCGCCGACGCCTTCATCGCCGCCCTCGACGCCGCGTTGCGCGATCCGGGCGGGGGGATGAGCAGCACCGCTGCCTTCGCGCCGCTGCCCCCGATCGTCGCCACCCCGGAGGATGCACTGGCGGACGAGCTCGACGCCGAGGAGGAGGAAGCACGCCGCCGCAGGCGCCGCCGCTGGCTGATGGTCGCCGTGGCGGCGCTGATCGGTCTCCTGGTGGGCTTCGCCCTGACCCGCGACACGACCACCGACGTGCCGAACGTCACCGGCAACGAGCTCAACGTCGCGATCGCCCTGCTGCAGCAGAACGGCTTCAGCGTTGGCGACGTGAAGCGGGTCGAGCGCGAAGCGCCGGCGAACACCGTGTTGGAGCAGGACCCGGCCGCCTCGCCCCCCAGCGACGAAGCCTCGCTCGACTGCGCCTTCCTCACCTTCTTCTGCTCGAAGCCGAAGGTGACGCTGACGGTGAGCGCCGGCCCCGGCAGCGCCAAGGTCCCCTCGACGTCGGGGCTGACCGTCGCCAAGGCCGAAGAAGCCCTGGAAGAAGCCGGCTTCAAAGCCCAGGTCGAAGCCGTGCACTCCGAAGACGTCGAAGAAGGCCTGGTGATCCACTCCCAGCCCTCCGGCGGCGAAACGGCAACGCGCGGCACCGACGTCGCGCTCACCGTCTCCAGCGGGCCGAAGCTGGCGACGGTGCCGGTCCTGGTCGGCACTCAGCGCTCGGTGGCGGTGCAGCAGATCCGCGGGCGTGGCTTCTCTCCCAGCGTCGAAGAAGCGGCCAGCTCGAAGCCGGCCGGCGAGGTGATCCGCCAGGCGCCCAGCGCGGGCTCGCAGCTCCCCGCCGGCTCGACCGTCTCGATCGTCGTCTCCAAGGGCGAAGCGAAGACGGCGGTCCCGAACGTGATCGGCAAGCTGCGCGCCGACGCGGTCGAAGCGCTGCGCGCGGCGGGTCTGAAGCCCGTCGTGCAGGAACAGGAAACCGAAGTCCCCTCGCAGGCTGGCCGCGTCACCGATCAGTTCCCGCCGCCGGGGTCCGAAGTGCCGCCCTCTTCGACGGTGACGGTGGTGGTCGGCAAGGCCGCAACCGGGTCGCTCGAATCGGAAGCGGGCGAAGAAGGATGAGGGTCGCCGTTCTCGGCGGCGGCCGTTCCTCCGAGCACGACGTCTCGCTGCGATCGTCCGAGGCGGTGGCGAGCGGGTTGGAGGAGGCCGGCCACGAGGCGCTGCGGGTGACGGTCTCGCGCCAGGGCGCCTGGAGCTGCGAGGGAACGCCGGTAGAGCTGGCCCCCGGCGAGGGACTGCTCGGCGCCGATGCAGCCTTCCCCGCCTTGCACGGCCCCTTCGGCGAGGACGGCAGCGTCCAGGGCCTGCTCGAGTGGCTCGACCTTCCCTACGTCGGCTCCGACGTCCTCTCCTCGGCGATCTGCATGGACAAGCTGACCCTGAAGCGGATCTTCGCCCAGGCGGGGATCCCGCAGGTCGAGTTCGCCGCCGCCGGAGAGCCGGGCTGGCGCGAGCGCTGCGAAGCGATGGGCGCGCCGCTCTGGGTGAAGCCGTCGCGGCTCGGCTCCAGCGTCGGGATCAGCCGGGTCGAGGGGCTGGGGAGCGAGCTTGAGGAGGCGGTCGAGCTCGCCCGCCGCCACGACCCCCGGGTGATCGTCGAGACCTCCGCCGCGGGTCGCGAGGTCGAGTGCTCGCTGCTCGGCAACGAGGAGGTGGAAACCTCCCAACCGGGCGAGGTGGTCGCCGACGCCGACTGGTACGACTACGAGACCAAGTACCGCGACGGCGGCATGGAGCTTGTGGTCCCGGCCCCGGTCGGAGACGAGCAGCTCACCCGCATCCGCGCGCTGGCCGTAAGCGCCTTCGAGCTCGGCGGCTGCTCCGGCCTCGCCCGCTGCGACTTCTTCGTGGAGCCCGGCGGCAGCGTCCTGGTCAACGAGATCAACACGATGCCCGGCTTCACCGAGACCAGTGTGTACGCAAAGCTGTGGGAGGCGTCAGGGCTCGACTACCCGACCCTCTGCGACCGCTTGGTCGGCCTCGCGGTCGAGCGGCACGCCAGAGCGCGCTCCTACGAGTTCTGAGGCGAGCTGGCCTCCACGAGCGCCGCAAGTCGCCAAGCTACTCCGGTTCTTCGACCGCCGAGACCCCCCCCACCCGCGGCCTTCACGGCATGTTCGACCGCACCCTGCGGGTTGCCCGCCCGGAACTCCTGGTAGATGCCGAGTCCGGCGACCAGGAGCGGCGCCAGGTTGACGATTCCGAAGCGGAGCGAGCGGATCTGGTAGAGATCGAAGAGATCGCGCCAGCGCAGGCCCGCGTCGCGCACCGTCCGCAGGTCCATGAGCAGTCCGAGCAGGCTGAGGAAGAAGAGCACCTCGAAGGCGCGGAAGGTCCAGTCGGTCGGCCCTACGTAGAGCGAGCAGAGTTCGGTCAGGGCGAAGCCGGCGATCACCGGCAGCGAGAGCACGAAGCCCTTGAGGGCCCCGTTTCCCCACGGCAGCCAGGTGAACAGGCACCCGAAGACGTAGGCAGCGGCAAACCAGAGGGCGACCTGGCTCGCGAGCACGACAACGACCAGCAGGGGCTCCAGCCCGGTGACGGGGTCGAAGACGTGCCCGACGCCGTGCTTGAGCAGCACGTACACCACGTAGGCGATCGGCGCCAGCGCGATCAGGGAGCCGTAGCGAAGGGCGACCCTGGCGTTCTCTCGCCAGCTTCTGCCGGGGCCGCAGGCCAGCGACACGTAGATGAGTGGGGGCTTCTCGGGAAAACGCAGCCGGACAAGCGCGCGGTCGCCCTCCGACGCCACCCTCTCGGCGCCCACTTCTCCCCGCTGCAGGTAGCGCTCAGCGGAATCCAACTCCGCCAGGCGCTCTCGGTAGGCGATGAAGGCCTCGCCGCCCTCATCGCTCTTAGCCTGCTTCTGGTGCGCGCCGGTCCGGAGGCGCTGGACGCGCTCGATCAGCAGGGTCCGATCGATCAGCTCGCGCAGGTGTCCCGCCAGGACGCTGGACCCGGCCTCGCCCGGCGCCTCGCGCCCGTTGAGCTCGCGCACCCCCTGCTCGACCTGCTCAAGCCGGAACCGCCGGGCTTGCCGGACCACCGCCAGAACCACGATGGCGATGAGCAGCGACCCCGGGTAGTAGAACCCCGCGAGCCCCCCGGGGGGCGGTACGACGAAGAAGAGGAAGAGGGCCAAGGCCAGCAGCCAGGGCCCCGCCTCAAGGACGACAAACGGCATCGACGGGCTCGACCGGTGCAGCAGGCGAACCGCCGCAGGGAGCAGGATGACCGGCAGGAGTGGGGCCACCTGAATTGCGATGTTGGTGACCGAGCTGGGCACGAGGATGTCCGCATCGTCGAGGAGGTCGAAGCCCTGGCTCGAGTAGGCGACGGCTGAGGTGGTGGCCACGGCAGCCGTCAGGAGCACGGATCCGACCGCCGCCTGGCGGCTGCGCCTGGACCCCCTCGGAGGGGGCCCGGGATCAGCGTCGACCCAGCTGAGCATGCCGCCGCGCCCGAGATCGGCGTCGACCCAGCTGAGCACGACGCGCAGCACCCCGTTGAAGAGGCAGAAGGACAGCAGGCCCCAGACGACGAGGCCGGCGACCGAAAGCGGCCAGTGCCAGCCCGCGACTTCTTCCGCGGTTACGTCAAGCGGCCCGAAGGCGCTGAGGGCGTCGAGCAGCACGAACACCGCCGATGCCGTGACACCGAATGCGAGCGCCCCGCGCCCGGCTCCCCTTCTCCTGCCTGCCGAGAAGACGAGCATCGCGAAGGCGACCGCGGCGACGTGAGGGAACACGTCGACGGCAAGCCGGCCCCCCTGCGACAGGGTGTCGTAGCCGCCGATGTTCCCGACCAGCAGCTGACCCTTGGCCTCGCTCGCCAGGCCGGTGATCAAGACCAGTGCGGCAGCCGCAAGGAGGAAGCCCAACTGTCGCCGCACAAGCTCGCGGTCGGCCCGGTCCCCGGCCCCAATCGAGCCATGCCGGTGAAGCAGGTACCCGAAGACGGGAAGGAAGAGCAGGCTGAGGACCAGGAACGGGATCAGCCTGACGCCGCTCCATTCATTGTGATTGAGGTCGCCGAGGGTCATTACGGCCCAGGGAGGTCTCAGCGAGACCCGCACGGGCGCCGCGCCGCCAGGGGGGAAGTGCCACTTGACGATGGTGTGGGAGCCATCGTGGTAAAGCCTCGAAGGGGTCGGGCGCAGGGAGGCCACCCGCGCTTGGTCGATGTCCATGCTGACGATCCAGCGAACGTTCGAGCGAATCCTTGGCGGGATCGTCCGCACCCTCGGTTCGTCGGCCCATTCGAGGACGAACGGGCCGACCGGGATGTCGAGGCCAGCGGATTCGGCGCGCTGGTCGCTCGCGCTGGCGACGAGGCTTCCTTCTTCGATGGCGGTTGGCGTGGGAGTGGGACCGGTCTCCCCGGGAGGGAACAGGCCCAGATCCGAGCTCAGGAACCGTTCCCCCTGTTCGCGAGCCGCGCTGTCCGGCGGCTCGTCGATCAGGTGTTTCACCGGAGCGGCGGTCACATCCCCGTACAGCCAGGATTCGGCCGTGACGGTCGAGCTGTCCGGAGCGATCGGCGTCGAATTCGAGGTGCGATTCAACCCGCCCGTTGCTCCCGGAAGCGGTTGAGGCTCGCGCCGGTGGCGGGAACAGAAGGAGGCAGACCGCTGCCGCGGCAATGAATGCGATCGCCGCTGGCATGCCCAGCGGCGAGGCCACCGGGCGCCTCATGGCGAAACTCACCTGATAACCATATGCGCTTTCACTGAACAAACAAGAAATTCAGTAAAAAATCAGTGATCGGGAGATCCCGACCCCCTCAGCGCAGCAGTTCGATGTCGCTGATCTCGACCTGGTAGCGACCGGGCTGGTCGCGGGCTTCGGAGGCCTTGTTGAACCAGAGCAGGAAGTAGGTGGAGGGTTGCGGCACCCGCAGGTCGATCTCCTGGGTCGAGGAGGCATCGACGACGGTCCCCACCGGTTCGCCCCAGCCGGACAGTTCTTCGGGTGGGGCGGAGGCCGCCGCGAAGACCTCGGCGTCCCAACCCGGCGTCGCGGTGCGGACGACCATCTTGTTCGGGCTCACCGCCGAGTCCGTGGTCACGTAGATGCCCACTCCCGGATCGGGGCCCGTCTTCGTGCCGGCAAAGGTGTCGGAGTCGTAGTGCTCCGTTTCCCAGGCGGTCCCGGTCGGGTTGCCGTCGACCGCGAGTTCGACCTTGCTGCCAACCTCTTCGCCGTCGCCCTCGGGGTCGTAGTCGGTCGCACCGTCGATCTTCGCCGGCTTGCCGCTGCCCTTCTCGGCGCCCCCGCCGCCGAAGTTGCCGCTTGAGATCAGCTGTACGGCAAGCAGCGCGCCGCCGGCGACGAGAAGCAGTCCGATTATCGCCGCCCAGCTCCAGCGCCCACGGCCGGAGAGCTTGCGCTTCGGCGGCGGCAGCGCGTCGAGCACGCTGGTCGCCTCGCCGGTGGTCGAGCCGGCCCTTGCCGCCTCCACCTCGAGCGCAGTCGAGAGGTCGTCGATCATCTCGCCCACCTGCTGGTAGCGCTGCGCCGGGTCCTTGGCGGTGGAGCGCTCGACTACCAGCGCCACCGCGGCCGAGACCTCGGGGCGCCGCCGCTGCACATCGGGCAGCTCCTCGTTGACGTGCTTCATCGCCACCCCGACCTGGCTGTCGGCCTGGAAGGGGACCTGGCCGACCAGCATCTCGTAGAGGACGACGCCGAGCGAGTAGATGTCGGAGCGCGGGTCGGCCCCGCGCCCCATCGCCTGCTCTGGTGCCACGTAGTCAGTCGTGCCGAGCACGCGGCCGGTCGCCGTCATCCCGTCCTGCTCGAGCTGGCGCGAGATGCCGAAGTCGGTCAGCTTCGCCCGGCCCTCGGCGTCGATCAGGATGTTCTGCGGCTTGATGTCGCGGTGGACCATCCTGCGCGCGTGGGCGAGCGAGAGGCCGCGGGCGATCTCGATCGCGTAGGCGATCGCCTCCTGGGGGTCGAGCGCCCCGTCGCGCCCGATCCGCTGCTTCAGCGTTTCGCCCTCGACGTACTCGAAGACGATGTAGGGGTGGCCGCCGTCCTCGCCGGCGTCGATCACCGAGACCACGTTTGGATGGGAGAGCTTCGCCACGGCCCGCGCCTCCTGGCGGAAGCGCTCGAGCTGCTCCGGCTGCTCTGACATCTCGCGGTGCATGACCTTGACCGCGACCTGCCGGTCGAGCGTCTGGTCCCGTGCCAGGTAGACCGTCGACATCCCGCCGCTGCCGAGCTTCGCCTCCAGCCGGTAGCGACCGGAGAGCACGGTCCCGATCATCGAGCTTGAGGGGCCGGCGTTCATCTAGCTGTTGGCGTCCCGGCTACGAGCATCTATTGGAGTTCGCTGCTCACCGAAATCGGCCTGCCCCGGCGTGCCAGGACAGGGCATCGGTTGGCTCTTGACTATTTGGCAACGCTTCGCCGGTGTCTTGTCGCGGCTTTCAAGTTCTTCACGATTCGGCCCGGAGTCGACCGCATCACCCAGAGTCTGAGTTCCACGATGAGCAAAAAGACGATGCACAAAAATATCCAGAAGACAATCTCTTGGAGGTTGCGGAAATGCAGAGCGAGCGAGCGCCAAAGCAGCGGAGCCGCCAGCCGAAGCGGATCGATCACACGCCTGTCGGCAAGCAGATCCGCTTCGATCTCCGCCATCGCGGAATCTGGAGCAGTCCAGTCAGCACCAGCCCATTCGAGCGGCGGAATGTAAAGGCCTCCGGAAAAGGGGATGTCAAACGGGAGGCCACACTCGGCACGCCGCTTCGGCGCCAGCCTGCGGGCCAGGACGATGACCAGCTGGGCAAGGCGAACCGTCGCGGGCTGATTGCCCGGCAGAAGCCACCGGGCCGCGCGCTCCGACAAGGCATCGCGCACAGCCCTTGCAAGGCCGAAAAGGAGCCACAGGGCCACCGCGGCTCCACACCAGCAGAGCGCGTTCACTGCCCCACTCACGCCGGAAGCTCCCTGCCGACGGCAGCCCGGCTCTTTCCGGCCCGCTCCTTCCGCCACTTGCGGAGTACGTCGCCCGCCTGCTCGATCTTCTCCGCGCGAAGACGGTAGAGCCGCCGCGGCCGTCGTCCCAGGTCAACGGCGACCTGGAAATCCTCCCAGGATGAATCGAGCAGCCCCCTCTCCTCGAGTCGATGGAGTATCGGGTAGAGCGACCCCGACTTCAGCCCAGTTTCCACGATGATCTCGCGCCCGTAGCGCGGCTCCTCGGGTGCGGACAGGAAGAGGCTCAACACAGCTGCGGTCTCGTCGCTGATTCGACGTGGTGGCACCGTCTAAGTCTACCATGCTAGGTAATATGTCGCTGGACTTGGCGGCGCCCCTCGACTGCATGCCCGATCCTCTGCGCTTCCGGGTAGTGACGATGCAGCAGATCGAGCGCCGCGGTCTCGTGATCGGGCGAAACCAAACAGCAGAAGCCGCAGCCCATGTTGAAGACGTCGTGCATCTCGTCGTCCGAGGCTGTGGAGCGCTCCTGGATCAGCTCGAAGATCGGCGGGACGGGGAGCGGCTCGTCGATCTCATAGCCGACGCTGGCGGCCAGGCGGAGCAGGTTGCCGAGGCCGCCGGAGGTGATGTGGGCGAGCCCGCGCACGTCGACGTCGGAGCGCAGCAGCTCGACTATCGGCTTGACGTAGATCTCGGTCGGCTCGAGCAGCTCGTCGCCGAGCGGTCGGCCCAGGTGCCCCTCCGGGTCGGCGTCGAGGGGGATCCCCGCCAGCGCCGAGCGAGCCAGCGTGTAGCCGTTGGAGTGCAGGCCGGAGGAGGGGAGCCCGATCACGGCGTCGCCGGGCTGCACGGCGGAGCCGTCGACGATCGCGTCCAGGGCGACGGTGCCGAAGCAGGCGCCGGAGACGTCGACGCCGCGGACCATCTTGCCGAGCTGGGCCAGCTCGCCGCCGGGGATCTCGACCCCGGCAAGCTCGGCCCCGCGCGCCAGGCCGACGCCTACTTCCTCGCAGACCGCCGGGTCGGCCCGGTCGATCGCGATGTAGTCGAGCATCGCCAGCGGCTCGGCGCCGACGCAGATCACGTCGTTGACGTTCATCGCCACGCAGTCGATGCCGATCGTGTCGAACCGCCCCAGCTCCTCGGCCACCACCAGCTTCGTCCCGACCCCGTCGGTGGAGAGCGCGATCCCGGTCCGCTCGTCGAGCCGGATCACGCTCGCGTAGTGCCCCGGCAGCGGCACCTGGCGCGACGGCCGGCCGAGCTGGATCGCCCCGAGGGCCTCGACCAGCCCGGCGACCGCGGAGTCCGCGGCATCCTGGTCCACTCCTGCCTTTGCGTAGGCGTCGCCACTCATGCAGGCGATTCTTTCAGGCGCTGCGCAAGGTCGGGGACCGGGTCGAAGACGTGTCGCCGCCCTTTCCGGCGCCGTGTCAACAGCGCCCGGTCGACCAGCTGGGAGAGATCGGCCCGGGCGGTCTCGTGGGTAACGCGGTGACTCGTGGCGTGGCTGCTGAAAGAGTAGGTGCTGTCGGGATTCCGCACGGCATCTGTGAGCAGCGCCAGCTGCCGATGGTTGAAACCGTCGGCGTCTTGGAGCAGCCGCTCGAGGTTCCGAACTTCGGCGATCTTCCGCCGAAGGTAGGCATCATGCTCATCGAGGGCACGCTCGATCGTCTTCAGCTGATGGATCAGGAAGTAGGTGGCATCTCCGCTGTCGGTCTCAGTCTCCATGAAAGCGCGCGTGTACTTGGCCGGGGCTCTGCGCAGGATCGGCGAGATGGGCAGATACTCGATCAGCCAGTAGCCGCGCTTCTGCATAGCCCAGAAGAAGAGGATCCTGGCGGTACGGCCGTTTCCGTCCTCGAATGGATGGTCGTAGGCAAGCCAGAAGTGCAACAGGATCGCCCGCACCACGGGGTGGACGAACTGCTCTCCGTCGTCGCCTTCGTTGGCGAACGCACAAAGGCGTTCCATGCGCTCCGGCAGCTCCTCGGCGGGCGGTGGCCTATGGATCGGCTGCTCGTCCTCGTCGCGGTCGTAGACGGCCACCCGCACTTCCCCAGGCTGCTGTAGCCGCCCGGCCGCGTCTGGGTTGTCGAGCGTTCCCTCGGTGAGGACTCGATGGAGCTCGAGCATCGCGTCCAGGCTGAGCGTGTCTCCCATGTCTTCCCGCATGAATTGAAGGGCTCGAAAGTTGTTGACGATCATCTGCTCGCTGCGATTTCTCGGCTGCCGCCCGGTCCTGAGCATCTCCTTTGCGACCTTGCGTGACGTTGTCGCTCCCTCCAACTGGCTCGAGCGGATCGCCTCCTCCATCAGCGAGTTGACGAGAAATCGCTGGCCGGCTTCCCGTTCCGAGGTGACGACCTCGTCCATCGCCACCTCGCCGCTGCAGCGCTGGTCTATGCGATGCAGATGGCGCAGGACTACGTCCGGGAGGCCATAGGCGAAAGGCATTCCGCTGGGGCTCCTCAGGGGCAGAAGACGCAGAGCAGCCGTCCGTCGGAACTTGATCCCAAGCCACCACTCGTCTCTGCTCATCTCCCCCGGAGGAGTCAGATGGCGCAGCTTGTCCCAGTGGACGTAGTCGTCGTCCGGGGGAAGCCCGGCTTGAGCGGCGATTACCCTGCCCAGAGCTTCAGGCTCCAGGTTCTCGACAAGGTCGGGGATAGTCGGTGCCTCGGCTACGAACATTCCAACTCCAAATCAACTCCAAGTTTCTCCAAGATTTGGAATTGTAGCTCAACTCCAAATCAACTCCAAGTTTCTCCAAATCTTGGAGTTGGCTGCTAATGGCGGAGTTTCGCAAGTACAACGGTCGCCAAACCGGCTCTGTAAATGGCATACGGCCACAGCGCCCGGTCGCGCTCGACCAGCTTGATCAGGCGCTGCGAGGCCAGGGTCGAGGCGAAGGAGGCGGCGACGCCGATCGCCATCGAGCGGTGCGGCCCGGGCGAGGAGCTGCGCCGGACGAGGCGGGTGCCCTTCAGGGCGGTGGCGCCGACGATGATCGGCAGGGCGATCGTGCGCGAGAGCAGGTTCGCCTGGTCGCGGGAGAAGCGGCGGCAGCGGGCCGCCGCCAGGGTGATGCCGTTGCGGGAGACGCCCGGGGCGAGCGCAGCGGCCTGGGCCACGCCAAGCGCAAGGCCGTCGGCGGCCCCCGCCTCACCGCGCCCGCGCAGCTGCGGCCGGGTGTCGGCGGCGAGCATCGCGGCCGCGCCGGCGAGCAGGCCGTAGGCCGTCGCCCGCGGTCCCCCCAGGCGACGCTCGATCTGCCGCTCGAACTTGTAGCCGACCACCGCCGCCGGGACGAAGGAGAGAGCCAGCACGACTGCCCCGCGGGCGTCGAACCCCCGCAGCTCTTCCGCGATCAGCTCCCGCTGGCCGATCAGCAGCGCCGCCGCCGCACCCGCGTGCAGCGCCACCTCGAAGCTCTTGCGCACCTCGGGGTCGATCGCCTCCCAGTCCCACCCTGCCAGCCAGGGGATGAGGACGATGTGGGCGGAGCTGGAGACGGGCAGCAGCTCTGCCGGCCCCTGGACGATGCCCAGCGCGATCGCGCGCCGGGCCGGTATCCTGCCTCCGGCGGTTGCGCTCAAGCTCCGCTCGAGCCGGCCGGCTCGATGGCTGCGTTCTCGTCGCCGGGCCCGCCGCCATGCCGACGCTTGACGATCGCGTAGACGACCAGGCCGACGATCGCCGCGACGACGAGGTAGTCGAGCACCTGCAGGTGATGGCGCCACTGCTCCCAGTTGTCGCCGACGGCTCGGCCGATCAGGGCGAAGCCGAGCACCCAGGGCAGCGAGCCAAGCGCGGTCAGCCAGGTGAAGCGCCAGAAGGGCATCTCGGCGATGCCCGCGGGCAGGGATATGAAGGCGCGGACCAGCGGCAGCAGACGGGCGAAGAAGACGGTTGCGTCGCCGTGGCGCTTGAACCAGCCGTCGACCCAGGCAAGCCGCGCGGGGCTGATGTGGATCAGCTTGTTCTTCTCGAGCAGGTCGACGCGGCCGTAGTAGCCGATCGCGTAGGTGAGCCAGGAGCCGACCATGTTGCCGGCCAGCCCGGCGAGCGTGACGCCGAGCAGGGTCTGGTCTCCGTTGGAGACGCTGAAGCCGGCGAAGAGCATCACCGCCTCGCTCGGGATCGGGATGCAGGCACTGCCCGCGGCCATCAGCAGGAAGATCCCGGCCAGCCCGGTGGATTCGATCGTGTTGACGCAGAAATCGACGATCGGCCCGGTCAGGTCCGCGTAGAGGAATGGATGCAGCATGAGAGAGACCCGTGATCCTAGAGCCTTGGCCCACTAAACTCGCGATGCTCCCTATGCGCCGGTTGAACCATCCCGTCTACCGCAACCGGGTCCTCCAGGTGTGCGCCGACGGCGCCCTCGTCGCGCTTGCCTTCTACCTGGCCTTCCGGCTGCGCTTCCTCGACGACCCGCACGGGCTGCCGCACCGCTACTGGGTGCTCTTCGCGCAAGCCGTCGGCTTCGTCGTCGTCACCAAGCTCGTCGTCTTCGCCGCCTTCGGGCTCTACCAGAAGTGGTGGCGCTACGTCAGCGGTCGCGACTTCGTGCAGATCGTCCGCGCCGTCACCGTCTCCAGCGCAATCCTGGTCGTCGCCTTCACGGTGATCCGGCCCTTCGCCCACAACCTGCCGCGCTCGGTCGCGGTGATGGACTTCATCCTCACCCTGATGCTGATCACCGGCGCCCGCCTCGCCGTGCGCCTGATCGTCGAGCGGCCCTCGCGCTCCGGCCGCCTCCCCAAGCACGAGGTGCTGGTCATCGGCGCCGGCTCCGGCGGCCAGATGGTGGTGCGCGAGCTGCAGCTCAACCCCGATCTCGGCGCTACCGCGATCGGCTTCGTCGACGACGACCCGCGCAAGCGTGGCATGCGCATGTCGGGCGGCCTCAAGGTGCTGGGCTCGACCAAGCAGATCGCCGCGATCCTCGACGAGACCCAGCCCGACGAGGTGGTGATCGCGATCCCCTCGGCACCGGGGACCCTGCGCGCCAAGGTCGTCGCCGCCTGCCGCGAGCGCGAGATCGGCGTCCGCACCCTGCCGACGGTCTTCGAGCTGCTGCGCGGCGGCGTCCAGCTCAACAAGCAGCTGCGCGAGGTGCGGGTCGAGGACGTGCTCGGGCGCGACCCGATCGTGCGCGAGCTCGACCGCGTCGGCGCCTACCTGCGCGACCGGATCGTCCTCGTAACCGGCGCCGGCGGCTCGATCGGCTCCGAGCTCTGCCGCCAGATCGCCCAAGTCAAGCCGCGGCTGCTGGTGATGCTCGACCATGCCGAGGACAACCTCTTCCAGATCGATCGCGAGATGGTCGAGGAGCGCCATTTCACCAACGTCGAGGCGGTGCTCGCCGACTGCAAGGAGCCGAGCCGGATACTGGAGACGATGCAGCGCTTCAAGCCCAGCGTCGTCTTCCACGCCGCCGCCTACAAGCACGTGCCGCTGATGGAGGCCAACCCGCTGGAGGCCGTCCGCAACAACGCGATCGCGACCCGGATCACTGCCGAGGCCGCCGCCGCCTCCGACGTCGAGCGCTTCGTCCTGATCTCGACCGACAAGGCGGTCAACCCGAAAACGGTGATGGGCGCCTCCAAGGCGATGGCGGAGTGGATCGTCGAGTCGGCCGGGCGCAAACATCCCGGCACCCGTTTCGCCAGCGTCCGCTTCGGCAACGTGCTCGCCTCATCGGGCAGCGTCGTGCCGATCTTCCGCAGCCAGATCGAGCGCGGCGGCCCGGTCACCGTCACCCACCCGGAGATGACCCGCTACTTCATGACCATCCCGGAGGCGGTGCAGATGGTGATCCGGGCGGGTGACATCGGCGCCGGCAGGGGCGAGGTCTTCGTCCTCGACATGGGCGAGCCGGTGCGGATCGTCGACCTCGCCCACAACATGATCCGGCTGGCGGGGTACGAGCCGGAGACCGACATCGCGGTCGAGTTCACCAAACCGCGGCCGGGGGAGAAGCTGCACGAGGAGCTCTTCGGCCTGGCCGAGAGCGAACAGCCGACCGCGGCCAAGCGCATCCGCCGAGCTGTGCGTGAGACGCCGCTCGATCCCGACTGGGTCGAGTCGACGCTGAACTCGCTCGAGCACCTGGTGCTGGCCGGCGACGAGGCCAACCTCGCGCAGCGGGTGGTCGAGATGATCACCGCGCCGGGTGGCGACGCGGCGGCAGTCGTCTACGACGAGTAGCCTCTCGCCCCCACTTGGAGCTGATCAAGGAAATCGGCGCCTTCGCTGGCCTGGCTGCGTTCATCGGCCTCGCCCTGCTTGCCATGCTGGCGTTCTCCCAGGCGCGGGACATCCGGCGCCTGCGTGAGTGGGCCGGCTCCGCGCCTGAGCGCGATAACGAGCGCAAGGAGTCGACGTCGGCCGTCGCCACCAAACGCGCCGAGGAGCTGCGGGCGCTCGAGCAGGCCCGGACGGCGGAGCACGCCGCGGTCGAGCAGCGCGAGGAGAGACGCAAGCGCCGCGAGGCCGGCCTGCCGGAACTGACCCGCGGCGAGCGCCTGCGCGAGGGCCTCTCCAGCTTCGGCGCGCGGCTGGCGGAACCGCGCTACCTGGTCGCGATCTTCGTCGTCGTCATCGCCGCCGGTGCCGGTGCCGTCTACCTCGTCACGCAGGGCTCCGACAGCGCCAACGGAAAGGG
>CAWFLN010000004.1:0-13737 GCA_963816755.1 uncultured Solirubrobacterales bacterium | reverse complement strand
ATTTCGGCGACCGACTTCGAACGGGTCGGCTCCGTCGCGGTGGATCAGGCAGACGGGTCGGTCTACGTGCTCGACTCCGCGGCCGGCGAGCTGTTCAGGTTCGGCCCCGACGGCGAACCACGCGACTTCGCCGGCACCAGCCCATACATCGACGGGAACCGGATCGAAGGGCTGGATCCCTTCGATCCGATCGAGCGAGGAAACACCGTCGCGAGCGCACAGGTCGCCGTGGACGCGAGCACCCACGCCTTCTACGTCACCGAAAAGCACGCCGTCCGGGCCTTCCTGGCGAACGGCGAAGCCAGCCGAATTCACCGCCGGGCCGGGCGCGGGGACGAGCGAAATCCCGGGCGTCGACGGGCTTGGCTTCGGCGAACTGTTCGGCGTCGCGGTCGACGCCAACGGCAACATCTACGCGAGCGATCACACCGGCACCGTGAGCGTGTTCTCGCCGAGCGGCGAAGCCCTGACCAGCTTCTCGGTGCCGGGTCCCCACACTCTCGCCGTGGACTCTGCCGGCGTGGTCTATGTGCTGAGCCAGCTGAAAGAAATCAAGACGTTCAACCCGAGCGAGTCCCCCGTCTCGGCAACCACCACCTACACGGAAGGCGCCCCCATACCGAAGAAGTTTTCAAGCGCCTTCATCGCCGGCTTCAACATAGACCCGCTGACCGGCACGGCGTACCTGCTGGAATCCAACTTCAGCAAATCCTGGATCCGGATCATCGACAAATCCGGCGCGGAGATCGAAACGATCGGCGAGCCGGGGACCCCGCGGGAAGGCGAGGCCCTGGGCGGGGGATCAGAAGGCCTGGCCGTCCTCGGCGCCGAGATCGAAGTCGGGCCAGAAGAACGGGTCAAGTTCTTCACCGGGGATACGCCGGAAACGGGGGAATCGCAGGTCGCGGCGTTCGGCACCAAGATCATCGTCGGCCCACCGTCCTTCGAGAGCCTGCGGGTCACCAACGTCACCGCCGACTCGGCGCTCCTGCGCGCCTTCGTCACCCCGAACACCAAGCCGACGACCTACCGCTTCGAGTACGGCCTCGAAGACTGCTCGGTGAGCCTCTGCGCGAGCGTGCCGGTTGGCGGCGCGAGCATCGGCGAAGGGTCGGAACCGGTCGCGGTCGCCCAGACGATCACCGGCCTCGCCCCCGGAGCGACCTACCACTACCGGATCGTCGCCGAAAACGACCTCGGTGAAGAACGAAGAAGAGGGGACCTTCACCACGCAGGTCGTTTGGAGGCAGCTCAGAGCTCGGCGACGGCCGCGCCTGGGAGATGGCCTCGCCTCCCGACAAGGGGTCAGCGACGCTCGCGAGCCCGGCGCTGGGGCTGGTCCAGGCGGCGCGAGAGCGGCAACGGGATCGCCTACCTCAGCCGGGGGTCGATCGAAGCAGACCCCGACGGGAACCGCAGCTTCGAAGTCTCCTCGGTCCTCTCAAAGCGCGCGCCCGGCGGCAGTTGGTCCTCAAAGGACATCACCCCCGCCAACTCGCGAGTGGTCCCGCTGGGGGTGGCAACGAGAGGCGAATACATGCTCTTCGACTCTGAGCTCGCAACCGCTCTCATAGAACCCCACGACGGCACCCAGCTCTCCCCGCTGGCAAGCGAACGGACTCCATATCTGCGGGAGAACACCGAGCCACCCGCCTATACCCCGCTGGTCACCGGCAAAGAAGGCGTCGCCAACGTCCCCCCAGGGACCGTCTTTGGCGGCAACCCCCTCTTCTCCCTGGGCAGCGTCAGCGTCACCGGCGCCAACGCGAGCATGTCTGACGTCGTGCTGACCTCGCTCGTGCCCCTGGTCGAAGGCGCCTCGGGCCCAGGGCCTCTACCACTGGCGAGCGGGGCAGCTGGAAGCGCTGAGCGTGCTCCCCGAGGACGAAGGGGGGCAGTTCGTCCCTTCAGACCTGCTCGGCTCGGGCGCGGGGTCGCGGCGAAACGCGATCTCCGAGGACGGCGGGCGCATCTTTTGGACCCGCTCCTCTCCTTCTGCGCTTTATCTGCGCGACACCGAGGCCGAGGAGACCGTGCGCCTGGACGTCGCTAGCCCAGATGCCTCCGGCCTCGGCGCAGTGGCCCCGGTGTTCCAGGGCGCCAACCCCGACGGGACCGTCGTCTTCTTCAAGGACACCCAGCAGCTGACCAAAGACGCGAGCCCGAGCGGAGCCGACCTCTACCGCTGCGAGATCGAAGCCGAGGACTCCTCCGGGGGCTGCGCGTCGCTCACGGACGTCACGGGCGCGACCCAGAGCGATGGGGAAAGCGCAGAGGTCATCGGGCTGCTCCCCGGCATGAGCGAGGATGCCACCTCTGTGTATCTCGTCGCTCGGGGAGTCTTGGACACCGCCCCCAACGGCCACGGGGACAGCGCCGCACCAGGAGAGCCGAACCTCTACCTGTGGCACGGAGGGCGAGGGCGTGCGCTTCATCGCGACCCTCTCCGAGAAAGACGACCCAGACTGGGGGTTGGGGGAGACGAAGCTGAAAGAAGAAGTCACCAACAGCAGCGCCCTGGCCAGCCCGGGCGGGCGCTATCTGACCTTCATGTCGGAGCTGAGCCTCACCGGGCAGGGCAACCACGACGCCGAGACCGGCAACCAGGCCCAACAGGCCTTCGTCTATGACGCCGACTCAGACCAGCTGAGCTGCGTCTCCTGCAGCCCGCTGGGGGCGGCCCCACGTCGCGGAGGTCTCCAGAGGGGCGTTCTTCCAGCTTGTCGACCCCCAGAGCCAGTGGGAGGGCCGCTGGGTCTCGGCGATAGTCCCCCAGTCCTCCACGATCAGGGAGGGCAACGGCTCCCTCTACCGCTCCCGGGCGATGCTCGACAACGGGCGGGCGTTCTTTCACTCCTTCGACTCCCTGGTCCCCCTGGACACCAACCACCAGTGGGACGTCTATGAGTTCGAGCCGATCGGGGTCGGTGGGTGCAGCGCGTCCTCCGGCGGCAAGGCGATCACCCGCTCAGGGGGCGGCTGCGTCAGCTTGGTCTCATCGGGCACCGCCGAAGGCGAAGCGGCCTTCCTGGACGCGAGCGCGAGCGGCGATGACGCCTTCTTCCTCACCCCGGCCCGGTTGTCGGTCCTCGACAAAGACTCCGTGCTGGACGTCTATGACGCCCGCGTCGACGGCGTCCCCGCCACCCTGGAGCCAAGCGCCGAATGCCTCGGCGAAGCCTGCCAGCCCGCGGCGGTGGTGCCCAATGACCCGACTCCCGCCAGCGCCGGCTTCAAGGGCCAGGGCAACCAGAGGCCCAAGGCACGCAAGCGCTGCGCCAAGGGCAAGCGCAAGGTCAGGCGAGGCGGCAAAGCACGCTGCGTCACGCGCAAGCAGAGCAAAAGAGCCAACCAGAGCCGGAGGGCGGGGCGATGAGCAAGGCACGCGAGCACCTGCCCACCCCAGCCGCCTCGACCAAGGAGCCCTCGAGAATGCCCAAGCGCCTCGCCACCTTGACCACCCTCTCCGCCCTCGCCCTCGCCCTGCTCGCGCTGGCGCCCCTGAGCGCCTCGGCGGCCCCCTCTCCCTGGTGGCAGGTGCTGACCGGCAGCCGCCCGACGAACCTCTGGGAGCCCCAGCCCGGTGTGCAGGAAATCGAAACCGAATTCGGCGAATTCGCCGGCGAACCGGAATCTTTCATCGGCAAGATCGAAGTCAAGGGCAAAGTCGTCGGCTGCATGGGGTCAGAAACCTTTCTCGCTCCGATCATCTGCGAAGTCGGCATCGGCTTTCCCGCGATCCGGACCGCGGCAGAGCTCGAGTCGCTCCTCGAAGCGGCCTTTGAGACCAGCGAATTGGAAGTAACGGGTGGGCCGGTTGGGGGAGCGCCGTTCGTGGTGAGGACCGCCAGTGGCGCCCCCACCGTCACTGTCAACACCGAACTGGAACCAGGCCCCCCGCCAGTGCTCGTCGGCAATGCCAGCACCAAAGTGATCTCCCCAGGGGGCAGCGGCCGCCTGGTCCTGACGATCACGAACCTCGGCGATGCTCCCGTCGATGCCACCGAGAGCCCCGTCACGATTACCGACGAGCTCCCCGCAGGCGTCACCGCCACCGGCGTGGAAGCCAACGCGGGCTTGCTGAACTTCTCAGGCCCGCTGGACTGCGAGGTGCAAAGCGCCAGCCTCGTCAGCTGCGCTTCGATGGCACGCTGCCCCCCTACGAAGCGATCGAAGTCGAAGTCCTCGCCAGCCTCACCGGGGAGCCGCCGGCCGCCGGCGCCCCGGGCAAAGTCAGCGTCTCGGGCGGCAATGTCCCCCGCGGCCTCCGCGGCCCAAAGCGTCAAGGTCAGCCCCGAGGAGACTCCCTTCGGGATCGACCAGCTCTCCGCCCAAGCTGAAGAAGAGGGCGGCTCCCCCGCCATCCAGGCCGGCGACCATCCATTCCAGCTGACCACCACCATCGCGCTGAACGCGGGGCCGATCGTGCCCGGGTCGGGGACCAACAAGGCGATCGAGCAGCCGGCCCTGCCGCGCAACCTGCGCTTTCCCCTGCCCGAGGGCCTGGTCGGCAACGCCACCGCAGTCGAGCAGTGCGACCTCGAAGCGTTCTTCAAGCAGCAGCTGTTCTTGAACTGCCCACCGGAGGCCGCGCTTGGGCGTCGCCTCGGTGACGATCGTGGAAGGCAACAACCTGGGCCTTACCCGGATCGCCGTCCCGGTCTTCAACCTGCCACCCGCCCAGGGCGAGCCGGCGCGCTTCGGGTTCACGGTGAAGGGGGCATTGGTGATCATCGACACCGCCCTGGACCCCGACAGCCACAAGATCGTCGCCGAGGTCACCAACGTCACCCAGCTCGTCGACTTCCTCTCCAGCACGGTGGTGCTCTGGGGCTCCCCAGGGGACCCACGCCACGACAGCTCGCGCGGCTGGGCCTGCACGAACAGGTTCCTCAACGAAGGCCTCGGCCCGTGCGAGCGGCCGAGCAGCTTGAGCGAAGCCGCCTTCCTGCGCCAGCCGGTCTCCTGCGCGACGCCGCTGCTCTTCGGCGCCGAAGTCGAACCGTGGAACGTGCCGCTCGGCAGCCAGGTCGACAAAGCCACTTATGACGGCGGCAAGATGTTCGGCTGCAACCAGGTCCCCTTCGACCCGACGATCGCAGCAGCCCCGACGAGCAAACTGGCCGAGGCCTCGAGCGGCCTCGACTTCAGTCTCGACCATGCCCAACTCCGGCCTGCTCAACGCCGAGGCGATCGCCGAAGCCCAGCCGAAGAAAGTCGAAGTCACCCTGCCCGAGGGGATGACGGTGAATCCCTCGGCAGCAGAGGGATTGGCGGTCTGCACCCCGGCCGACTACGCGAGGGAGCGCTTTGACTCAGAACCGGGTCAAGGCTGCCCCAACGCATCCAAGATCGGCAACGTGCAAGTCGAGAGCCCGCTGATCTCAGAGACGGTCAAAGGAGCGCTCTACCAGGCAGCCCCACACGACAACCCAACCAACTCCCTCCTAGGCCTATACATAGTCGCCCGCTCCCCGGAGCGGGGCGTCTTGGTCAAACTGGCCGGCAAGGTCTCCCCGGACCCGAAGACCGGGCAGCTGATCACGACCTTCGACAACGCCCCACAGCTTCCGTTTTCATCATTCGATCTGAGCTTCCGAGAAGGCGGCAGGGCACCCCTGGTGACCCCGCCGGCCTGCGGCAACTATGACGTCGTGGCGAAGTTCACTCCCTGGTCAGCGCAGAATCCCGACAACCCGGCCCCAGGCGAAGTCGATCACCCGCACCAGCACCTTCAACGTGCAGCGGGGAGTCGACGGAGGAGCTTGTCCCTCCGGAGGCGTGCCTCCCTTCAACCCGCACTTCGAAGCGGGCTCGGTCAACAACGACGCCGGCTCCTACTCCCCCTTCCTGATGCGCTTGACCCGCAAGGACGGCGACCAGGACATGACCCGCTTCTCCTCCGTCCTGCCCCCGGGAGTGCTCGGCAAGCTCGCCGGAGTGAGCAAATGCCCAGACGCCGCGATCGCGGCTGCGAAGTCAAAGAGCGCGACCGAGGAGCTCGCAAGCCCAAGCTGTCCCGCCAACTCTGCGATCGGCCGCACCCTGGCCGGAGCGGGAGTCGGCTCGCTGCTCACCTACGTCGGCGGCAAGATCTACCTCGCCGGCCCCGTGGACGGAGACCCGCTATCGGTGGTCGCGATCACCCCGGCCAAGGCAGGCCCATTCGACGTCGGCACCGTGGTCGTCAGGGAGGCGCTGACCCTGAATCCGAAGACCGCGGAAGTCGAAGTCGACGGCTCGGCATCGGACCCGATCCCCCACATCCTCGCCGGCATCCCGCTTGCGGCTCAGGGACCTGCGGGTATACGTCGATCGGCCCGACTTCACCCTGAACCCGACCTCATGTGAGGAATCGAGCGCCAAAGCGACCCTCTTCGGCGGCTACCTCGACGTCTTCAGCTCGGCCGACGACAAGCCGGTGAACCTCGCATCGCGCTACCAGGCGGCCAACTGCGCCAACCTCGGCCTGAAGCCAAGCCTGCAGCTGAACCTCAAGGGCGGCACCAAAAGAGGCGGCCACCCAGGCCTGAAGGCCCTCTACAAGCCACGCAAGGGCGACGCCAACCTCGCGTCCCTGATCACCCGCCTGCCGCGCTCGGCGTTCCTCGACCAGGCCCACATCAGGACGATCTGCACGAGAGTCCAGTTCGCGGCAGACAGTTGCCCCAAAGCGGCCCAGTATGGGTTCATCAAGGCCTGGACCCCGCTGCTCGACGAGCCACTGCAAGGCCCGGTCTGGCTGCGCTCCTCGAGCCACAAGCTGCCCGACCTGGTCTTCGACCTGCATGGCCTGGTCGACGTTGAGGTCGCGACCAGGATCGACTCGGTCAAAGGCGGAATCAGGGCGAGCGTCGAGGACGCTCCCGACGCGCCGCTCACCAAAGTCGATGCTCACGATGCAGGGCGGCAAGAAGGGCCTGATCGTCAACAGCCGCAACCTCTGCGGGGCGGTCAGCAGGGCCGGTGTGGAGTTCACGGGCCAGAACGGCAAGGAAGCGAGTGCGAAGCCGGTGATGCGGGCCGATGGGTGTGGCTCCAGCCGCAAGCCGAAACGCTAGGGGCGCGACTGGAATGCAGCGCCTTCCGCCGGGATCTCATGGGATCCCGGCGGATGTCGTCGCCCGCAACCAGCGCGAACGGCTGGTCGCGGCGATGGCGGAGGTCTGCGCCGAGCGGGGCTACGCCGAGGCCTCGGTTGCCGAGGTCGCCAAGCAGGCCGGTGTCTCCTCGCTCACCTTCTACAAGCAGTTCGCCGGCAAGCGGGACTGCATGCTCGCCGCCCACCGGCAGCTGCTGGGGCGACTGCTGGAGGAGGTCGATCGGGCGGCCGAGGAGGGTGGAGCTGGAGAGGATCGAGACGGGGCCCAGGCAGTCGCCGGCCCCTTCACGCAGCACTCGAGGTATTCGCCGCCGATCCGCCGTCGGCCCGTCTGCTGACGATCGAGGTCCTCGCCGCCGGCCCGGAGGGCGTGAAGCGCCACGACGCGATGGTCGAGGCCTTCGCCGAGCGGCTTGGGACCGACTGGGTCCGCACTGCCGGCATGCTCGCCCTGATCGGCAAGCGCGTCGTCGCCGGCGAAGCGGCCCGGCTTCCCGAGCTCGAGGAGGAGCTGAAAAGAAACCTTTCGTAGGTTGAATTCGTCGTCCATCGTATACGAACATATGTTCGTATGACGACCTTCGTCTCCGATCTCCCCGTTGCGGCGCTGGCGGGCCGGCTGGGCGTGCCCGAGCGTGAGGCCGGCCAGCCTGGTCGAGGCGCTGAGGCGGCTCGGGATCGGCACCCTGGGGGAGCTGGCGGCGCTCTCGCCCGACCACGTCGCCGACCGCTTCGGTCCCGCCGGGCCTGCGGGCCCTGCGGCTCGCCCGCGGGGAGGACGAGCTGCTCGTCCGCACCGTCCACGGCGCCTGGGAGGAGCTGGTGGAGGAGATCGAGTTGCCCGAGGGGACGGCCGGCAGCCAGCTGGAGCGGGCGCTGGAGCTGCTGGTCGATCGACTGCTCGCCGCACCGCGGCGCACGGGGCGAACGTTGCTGGGGCTACGCCTCGGCGCCGCGCTCGGTGACGGCGGCAGCTGGAGCGTCGCGCAGGGTCTCGGCCGGCCGACCGCGTCGGCACGAGCCCTGCGCGCCGTGCTCCTGCCGCGCTGGAGGAGCTGCCGGCGCCCGCCGTCTCGCTGTCGCTGCGCGCGGTCGGCCTCGGCCCGCGCGCCTGCCGAGCAGCTCGAGCTCTCGCGTGCGCGGGGACGAGTCGCCGCCGCCACCGCCTCGCCGCCGCCCTGCGCGAGGTCCGCGCCGCCCAGGGCGCCGACTCGCTGCTCAAGGTGCTGCCGGTCGACGCCGCCTCCCGCGTCCCCGAGCGCCGCGCGATGCTGACGCCCTACCCGGTGCCGGCGCGATGAGGGTGCTAAGGCGCTCTTTCAGGCGCTGGCTCTGACGATGCGCAGCTTGTCGAGCGGGACGAAGACGATCCGTCGCGGCGGCTTGAGCTTGGGTTCGAGAACCTCGACCATTGCGTTCTCGGGGTCGTAGAAGCTCCATAACCCCTCCCCGCGCTCCCGCAGGCGCATCGTCAACGCGCTCGGTCAGCTCGACGATGTCGAATCGTTGATCTCGTCGGCTATAGTCACCAGTTCCTCCAAGTTAGGGCTCGGGATAGGCCGTTACCAGCCTTGGCGCAGCATCCTTCAAACGCGTAGTGCCACGCAGATGAGTCACTGGTGCGATAGCGGCCATTGATCGTCAAGTCGATCAGTACCCCGCAGGTGATAGCCAACAGGCGTGCGATCACGCACGAGCTGGAGTCGAGTGGAGCCGTCGTGCATTCTGGCGATCGCCTTCCAGACGTGATCCGCGTCCCCAGGCTCCGACATGGAAAACACGTCTCCACTCGTCACCATGTCCTTCTTCGCCAGGATCCAGTCATCAGCTTGCGTCTGCTCGCACCAAGCTGCCTGGGACGCGGGGAGAGGAGTCTCCGATTCTCGGCGGCCAGGACACGGCATCGACGCTAGGGAGCGGGATCGCGCGTGTGTGCAACACAGGTCAATTCTTCGAGTCAGTAATCACACAAAAGTGGGTCAGCGACGATGACGCCGGGGATTCGGCGGCTCTATGCGCCGCGGCGGGTGGCGGTCGAGGTCGATGCCGAAGGGGTGCCGCTGGCGGTCGAGGGGGTCGAGGTGGCGGCGGTTCGCGAGGAGTGGGTGGTCGAGGATCGCTGGTGGACGCTGCGGCGGCTGTGGCGGCACTACTTCGAGCTCGTCCTGGTCGACGGGCGCGACGTGGTCGTCTTCCGCGACAGCAGCGGGCGCTGGTACCGGCAGCGTGCCTGATGGGCGCGATGGGCGCTCCATACATAGAGCTGCACGCCCACTCGGCCTTCTCCTTCCTCGACGGTGCCTCGACGCCGATGGAGCTGGCGGCCGCCGCGGCCGAGCGCGGCTATCCGGCCTTCGCCCTCACCGACCACGACGGGGTCTGGGGCTCGATGGAGTTCGCCCACGCCTGCAAGGGGTTCGGGGTGCGGGCGATCACCGGGCGGAGGTGACCGTGGCGGTGAGGCCGACGGCACCCTGTCCGCGTCACCCGCGGCCAGCTACGTTCATCTCACTCTTCTGGTCGAAGACGCGATCGGATACCGAAACCTCTGTCGGTTGCTGACCGCGGCCCACTCGCACACTCGGGACAACGCTGGGCGGACGGCCGAACAGCCGTCGGTCACGCTGGAGCAGCTCGAAGAGCATGCCGAGGGCTTGGTCTGCCTGTCGGGCTGCGCGCGGGATGGGGCGGTGGCGGGGACCTGGGCGCGGGGTGATCCGCGCGGCGCGCGCGGCCTCGCCGATCGCCTGCTCGCCGCCTTCGGCCGCGACCGCTTCCGCATCGAGCTGCAGCGGCCCTACTGGCGCCACGACCGCGCGCGCAACCGCTGGCTCGCCGGCCTCGCCGAGCGGCTCGGCGTGCCCTGCGTGGCGACCGGCAACGTCCACTCCCACTCCCGCCGCCGCGCCCACCTCCAGGACGCCTTCGTCGCGGTGCGGCTGGGGACGACGCTGGAGGCCTCCGAGCCGCAGCGCCGCGGCAACTCGTCCTCGGCGCTGGCCTCGCCGCGGGCGATGGCGAAGCGCTTCGCCGAGCACCCCGAGGCCGTCGCCGAGACCCTGCGCCTCGCCGAGCGGCTGCGCTTCGACCTGACCGCCGAGCTCGGCTACCGCTACCCGCGGCTCCGAGGACCCCGCTGCCGACCGCGAAGCTGCGCGGAGATCTGCCGAGGCCTGCTCGCCGACCGCTACGACGGCTCGTCCGGAGCGTGGCGAAAGCCGACGCCCGGCTCGAGGAAGAGCTGCGGACGATCCGCATGCGCGGCCTCTCCGGCTTCTTCCTCCTCCACCGCGACCTGCTCGAGCTGGCCCGCGAGGTGGCGCTGGAGGTGCGCGGCCCCGGCTCGGCGCGCGCGATCATGCCGCCCGGCCGCGGCCGCGGCTCCAGCGTCAGCTCGATCGTCTGCTACCTGACCGGCCTCTCCCACATCGACCCGGTCGAGACGAACCTCTTCTCCGGCCGCTTCCTCAACGACGGAAGTCGACGAGGACGACCGTCGCCCCCGACATCGACCTCGACTTCCCCCGCGACATCCGCGAGAAGCTGATCCCGCGCGTGCACGAGCGCTACGGCGCCGACCGCTCCGCCCTGGTCGCCGCCTTCCCCACCTACCGTCCGCGCGGCGCCGTGCGCGACCTCGGCAAGGCGCTGGCGCTGCCGCCGGCGGAGATCGAGCGGGTGGCGAAGACGGTCGGCTTCCACGAGCGCAGCGGTGAGATCGAGCGCGACGTCGTCGCCGCGATCGGCGCCGAGCGCGCCGCGCTCGCATGGCTGGCGGGTCCTGATCGGGCTCACCGGCGAGGCGATGGGCCTGCCCCGCCATGCCTCCCAGCACTCCGGCGGGCATGGTGATCTCCACCCAGCCGCTGCTCGACGTCTGCCCGGTCGTGCCGGCGGCGATGGAGGGGCGGCAGATCGTCCAGTGGGACAAGGACTCCTGCGCGGACGCCGGCTTCCTCAAGATCGACCTGCTCGGGCTGGGGATGCTCTCCGCGGTCGAGCGCTGCGTCGAGGAAGTCGACCGGACGCGGGGGGAGCGGCTCGACCTCACGCGCATCGACCTCGAGGACGTCGAGACCTTCGAATCGATCCGCGCCGCGGAGACGACCGGCGTCTTCCAGATCGAGAGCCGCGCCCAGATGCAGATGCTGCCCCGCACGCGCCCGCGCAACCTCGACGACCTCACCGTGCAGGTGGCGCTGGTCCGCCCGGGCCCGATCCAGGGCGGCGCTGTCCATCCCTATATAGAGCGGCGCAAGCGGCTGCGCGAGGACCCGGCCTACGAGATCCCCTACGAGCACGAGCTGCTGAAGCCGGCGCTGGAGGAGACCTGCGGCGCGATCGTCTACCAGGAGCAGGTGCTCGAGGTGGCGATCGCCCTGGCCGGCTTCACCCATGCCGAGGCGGACGGGCTGCGGCGGGCGATGAGCCGCAAGCGCTCCCAGGAGGCGATCGAGGAGCACCACGACCGCTTCCTGGTCGGCGCGGCGGGGCGAACGAGGTCCCGCTGGAGGATGGCGGAGCGGGTCTGGCAGCAGATCCAGGGCTTCTCCGGCTTCGGCTTCCCCAAGGCGCACTCGGCCGCCTTCGGCCTGCTCGCCTACCAGTCGGCCTGGCTGCGGATCCACTACGCGCCGGAGTTCCTCTGCGCGCTGCTCAACGAGCAGCCGATGGGCTTCTACCCACCCGACGCGCTGGCCCACGAGGCGCAGCGCCGCGGCGTCCGCCTCGCCCGCCCCGACGTCAACCGCAGCCAGGTCCTCTGCCACGTCGAGACACGCGACGGGCCGAACGGAGCACGCGGCAGGCCGGCGGAGCTGCGCGGCGTCGATGGTGCGGATCGGGCTCGGCTACGTCAAGGGGGTGCGGGAGGAGGAGATGGAGAGCCTGGTCGCCGAGCGCGAGCGGAGCGGGCCCTACCGGGAGATCGCCGACCTCGCCTCGCGCTCGGGCGCGGGCCGCGACGGCCTGGAGCGCCTCGCCTGGGCCGGCGCCCTCGACGAGCTGATCCGGTGGGAAGTCCTGACACGGCGCACGGCGCGCTGTTGGGAGACCGGGCGCTTGGGAGTCGGGATCGCGGGACGGGCGGCACGCACGGCGAGGGACGCAGATGGCGCTGCCGCTGGAGACGCCGGACGCGCCGTCGCTGGAGCCGCTGGGGGAGTGGGGGGAGGCGATCGCCGACTACCGCTCGACCGGGATGACGCTGGGCGAGCACCCGATGGCGCTGATGCGCGACGGCCTCGACCCCGAGCTGCTGCGCAGCACCGACCTGGAGAGGGTCGAGGACGGCGCGATCGTCGAGGTGGCGGGGATGGTCGTCGCCCGCCAGCGCCCCGAGACCGCCAAGGGGATCGTCTTCATGCTGCTCGAGGACGAGCGCGGCACGGTCAACCTGATCGTGCCGCCGCAGGTCTACGACCGCCACCGCGCCGAGGTCCGCACCTCGCCGCTCGTCCGCGCCAAGGGCCGGCTGGAGCGCCGCGAAGGCACGACCAACGTCCTCGTCTCCGAGGTGCGCCGAGTTGGAGCGCGACGCCAGCTGCCAGGAGGTCGCTCCCGGCCACAGCTGCGCGGCGCACCGCTTCGGCAGGAGAGGTGTACGCTCCGCACGATTGCTCGGGATTAACTTAGAAAATTGGGTAAGGCGGGCCGCTGCTCCCAGTCAGTTCCATCCCGAGAGGAGACTAGATGAACCAGTCAACCCCTTCCCCCCGGCGTTTGCGGCGCACGGCGATCCTCATCGCCGCGATGCTCGACGCTGCTCGCCGTCTTCGCCGGCGCCGCCCGCGCGGCCAACTACGTCGCGCTCGGCGACTCCTACGCCGCCGGCCCGATCATCCCCAACCAGATCGCACCGCTCGGCTGCCTCAAGTCCGACCACAACTACGCGCACCTGGCGGCGCCGACCATCGGCCTGACGCTGCGCGACCCGAGCTGCAGCGGCGCGACGACCGTCGACATGACCAACCCGCAGAGCACCGAACTCGGCACCAACCCGCCGCAGTTCGACTCGCTCGACGCGGAAACGACGCGGGTCTCGCTGACGATCGGCGGCAACGACATCGGCTTCTCCGAAGTCGCCCTCAGCTGCATCACGGTCAACCCGTTCAGCACGCCCTGCAAGGACAAATACGACTCCGGCGGCAAAGACCAGATCGCCGAACGGATCGCGGCGACGGCGCCGAAAGTCGCGGCGGTGCTGCAGGGCATCCACAGCCCGCTCGCCGGCGGCGAAAGTCTTCGTCGTCAACTACGCGGCGATCTTCCCGGAGACGGGCTTCGGCTGCTGGCCGCAGATGCCGATCGGCTTCGGCGACGTTCCCTACCTGCGGGCGAAGGAGAAAGAACTGAACGCGATGCTCGCCACGCAGGCGGCGGCCAACGGCGCGACGCTGGTCGATTGGTACAAAGCCAGCATCGGCCACGACGCCTGCAAGGGCTCCTCGACCCGCTGGGTCGAGCCGGTCGTGCCGAGCAACCCGGCGGCGCCGATCCATCCCAACCTGGCCGGGATGACGGGAGCCGCCGCCATCCTCGGCGCGGTGGCCAAATGAATTAGATCCAACCGAGGACCGATCCCGGTAGGGGTTACCGGGATCGAAGACATGAACTGAAACGAGTACAGGAACAGC
>CAWFLN010000003.1:0-25411 GCA_963816755.1 uncultured Solirubrobacterales bacterium | reverse complement strand
GCCCAGTAGTACGAGCGTCCAGTGGCGGACTTGACGAATACGAACGGCTCAAGCGGGCAGCGGCGTACGCCGATCAACTCAACGATGGCGATCCTCACCCCACTGCGACGCCGCCTGCGCGTGCTCCTTGCGAGCGAGCGTGGCATGGCTTTGCCTACCGCGATCTTCGCGACTGTCGCCAGCCTCAGCCTCGCCGGTGTCGCAGTGATGTCCTCCATCGACGTTCAGCAGGGGACGAAGCGCGATTCGGACTCCAAGAGTGCGATTGCCGCCGCTGACGCTGGCGCCAATGTTGCGCTGCTGCGCCTCAACCGCTACGCCAGCGCGCTCACCTCCTCGACGCCATGCATCGGTCTCAGCGGCGGTACGCTGGTCGTCACCACTGTCTCGAAAGATGGCTGGTGCCCCGAAGTCACCGGTACGGTTGGCAGTTCGACATATGCCTACCGGGTCACCCCCCAGGTCAGCGGCGGCACGATGAGCGTCGTAGCGACTGGCGCCGACGGAAGTGTCAGCCGTCGCGAGGCGATCACCTTCAAAGCGACGACGGTCGGCAGCGCCCTCAGTGCCGAGGGACTGATCGGCCAAGAAGGCATCACCCTTGACAACAATGCCGACATCCGCGTCGGCACAGGTACCAACGGTGACATTTACCTCAAAAACAACGCGAACGTGTGCGGCAACATCCGGCACGGCGTCGGGAAAAACGCCACCTTTGGGAACAATGCAACGCAGTGCAAAGGCTATTCGATCACCGAAGGCAACGTCTCATTGCCGGCGGTCAGCACATTCATCCCATCGGACATCTCTACGAACAACTCGAACTCTCGCCTAGTCACGTGCACGGGAACCAACGTCCCGGCAAATTGCCAGCTGGACACCTATGACAAAAAACGAAGCAGTACCGAACCGTGGAATCCGACAACGAGAACAATCTCGACCAGCAACAACGCCACGCTGACGCTAGGAGGCGGTGACTACTTCATCTGCAGGCTCGTGCTCAACAACAATGTCCAGTTGATCATGGCGAACACGGCGCACGTACGGGTCTTCTTCGACACGCCTGAGAATTGCGGGCTGAAAGCGGGGGACTTGCAGATAGATGTTCAGAACAACGCGACCGTTACTGCAACCGGATATCAGCCGTCGATCGGCAAATACGATTTGCCGGGTTTCTACCTATTGGGATCCCCAACCATCAAAACGATCGCATCTTGGTCCAACAATGCGGGCAACGCCGAGATGGTCCTCTACGGCCCAAATACAGACATAGAACTGAGCAACAACGCGACGTTTACCGGCGTTATCGCCGGCAAGACGATCCACCTCGACAACAATGCGATCGTCAAACAGGACGTCGGCTTCGAAGCGCCGCAGATCGGCGGCGCGACGCTCTATCAGCGGCAGTCCTACGTCGAGTGCGTAGGCGCCAGCGCGTCACCTCCCAACGCAAACTGCTGAGCGCCGCCCTGGGCAGCTCAACAACCTTCAGGACTCAAGCTCGCGTCCCAACCTGTCGAGCTAGATAAGCGAACGTATGAGGGACAAGCTCAACAGCAACCCCGTCGCCCAGATCGCCCTGATCGCTGTGTTGCTGATCGCCGTCGGCTTCTTCGTGATGTCGTCGATGGGCGGCGGCGAAGAAGACGAAGAAGCCTCGACGGGCGAAGTGGCCGCGACCGTCAACGGCGTGAGCGCCACCGGCTCGACCCCCGGTGCCGCAGTGGAAAGTGCCGTCGCTACCCTCGAAACTGGCGACAGCGCCCCAGTTGCCGCAATGCCGGCCTCGATACCGGCCACGCCACTCCCGGCACCGGTCCTTCGCGCCTATGAGTCTGGCGATACCGTCGCCCTGCTATTCGTGCATGACGGTGGCATCGACGACGAGCTGGTTCGCGAAGCCAGCACCCGCCTCGCTGCCTTCCCTGGCGTTTCCACCTTCGTCGTACCAGCGGCGCGGATCTCGCATTACACCGCGATCACCGAGGGCGTCGGGGTCAACCGCGTCCCCGCGCTTGTCGTCATGCGGCCAAAGCGCCTTCACCAGGCGGTGCCGACCGCCTCGGTCAGCTATGGGTTCCAGAGTGGCGAGAGCGTCGTCCAGGCCGTGACCGACGCCGGCTACGAAGGTCCCACCGTCGACTATCACCCCTGAGCATGGACTCGAGGGAGTTCCCCAGCCACCTGCGGCCGGTCCCCGAATCCGGTGACTCGACCGCGCCGGCGCTGGATCCTGAAGCCGGCGGCACTCCAGGCCTGACCCCGCCAGTCGCTCGGGGACGCTCCAGCGGCTTCGTCACCGATGTCCTGGTCGACCTCGGCTTCGTCCCCGAAGACCGCGCCCAGCAGGCGATCGAAGAGGCCCGCTCTGCCGGACAGCCACCGGAGCGCCTGCTGCTCGACCAGGGGGCGATCGACGCCGATCAGCTCTCGCGCGCGGTCGCCGAGCGCTACGGGCTCGACCACATCGACCTCGCCACCTTCCAGGTCGACATGGCCGCTGCCAACCTGATCACGGTCAATACCGCGCGCCGCTACAAGGCGCTTGCCGGTCGGCTTCGTCGGACAAGGAAACGCTGATCGTCGCGATGGCGGATCCGACGAACGTCCTCGCCGTCGACGACATCCAGATCGCGACCGCGCTCGACTGCCGCGTCGCCGTCGCCGCCGAGGAGGACATCGAGGCGCTGATCGGCCGTCTCAACACGCTGCAGAGCGCGGTCAGCGAGGCCGTCACCGAAGGCGAGGCCGAAGCCGAGGACGAGCTCGCCGAGGTCGCCGACATGGAGGTCAGCGCCGAGGACGCGCCGGTGATCAAGCTCGTCTACAGCATCCTCGGCCAGGCGGTGGGGGAGGGGGCCTCCGACGTGCACTTCGAGCCCGGCGAGGGGGAGATGCGGGTCCGCTTCCGCGTCGACGGCGTGCTGCGCGAGGCCGCCCACGTGCCGAAGCGGATGGTCAACGCCGTCGTCTCCCGGATCAAGATCATGAGCGACCTCAACATCGCCGAGAAGCGGGTGCCGCAGGACGGCCGGGTCGGCATCACGGTCGAGGACCGCCGCGTCGACCTGCGCATCACCACCCTGCCGACCCAGCGCGGCGAGGGGGCGACGATCCGCATCCTCGACAAGGACAACGCGCAGCGCTCGCTTGACGACCTCGGCATGGACGGCAGCGCCCGCGAGCGTTTCGAGGGCTCCTTCCGTCAGGCCTATGGCGCGGTCCTGGTCACCGGCCCGACCGGCTCGGGCAAGTCGACGACCCTCTACGCGGCGCTCCAGGACCTCAACGACGTCGAGAAGAAGATCATCACGATCGAGGACCCGGTCGAGTACCGCCTCGACGGGATCAACCAGATCAACGTCAACCGCAAGGCCGGGCTCGACTTCGCCACCGGCCTGCGCTCGATCCTGCGCGCCGACCCCGACATCGTCATGGTCGGCGAGATCCGCGACGGCGAGACGGCCCGGATCGCGATCGAGGCGGCGCTGACCGGCCACATGATGCTGACCACGCTGCACACCAACGACGCCCCGGGCGCGATCACCCGCCTGACCAAGATGGGCATTGAGGCCTTCCTTACGGCCTCCGCGGTCGACTGCGTCGTTGCCCAACGACTGGCGCGCAAGCTCTGCACCCACTGCAAGCGGCGCACGATCGTTCCGCCGCAGGCGCTTGCGGATGCCGAGATCCGCGTCGGCGGCGACGTCGAGGCCTACGAGCCGGTCGGCTGCTCGCGCTGCAGCCAGAGCGGCTACAAGGGCCGGGTCGGCATCTACTCGGTGATGACGATGAGCGACCGGATCAAGGAGATGGTCGTCGCCCAGGAGCCCGAGGCCGAGATCGCCGCCGCCGCCCGCGAGGAGGGCATGCTGACCCTGCGCGAGGACGGGCTCGACAAGGTCCGCAGCGGCATGACCAGCCTCGAGGAGATCATCCGTGTCACCGCCTAGCGGCCTGCCGACCTCAAGGAATCGGGCCAAGGAGACGATCTAGGGCTCATGGACTTCGACTTCTCCGAGGTCCTCGGCCACATGGTCGAGGTCAAGGCCTCCGACGTGCACCTGACTCCCGGCTTCCCGCCGGCGATTCGCGACAAGGGCAAGATCGAGCCGATGGAGGGCTTCCCGGTCCTCACCTCGCAGGAGACCCGCGAGGTCGTCTACAGCATCCTCAACGACGACCAGCGCAAGCGCTTCGAGAACCACAAGCAGCTCGACTTCGCCTACGCGATCCCGGGCGTCGCCCGCTTCCGCGTCAACTGCTTCTTCCAGCGCGGCGCGGTCAGCGCCGCCTTCCGCCTCGTGCCGCAGGACATCCCGGCCCTCGACTCCCTCGGCGTGCCCCAGGTGCTGCGCGAGCTGGCCGCCAAACCGCGCGGCTTCGTCCTCGTCACCGGCCCGACCGGCTCGGGCAAGTCGACGACCCTGGCGGCGATGATCGACGTGATCAACTCCGAGAACCAGGATCACATCCTCACGATCGAGGACCCGATCGAGTTCCTGCACCAGCACAAGCGCTCGATCGTCAACCAGCGCGAGGTCGGCTCCGACGCCGAGGACTTCGCGCTCGGCCTGCGCGCCGCCCTGCGAGAGGACCCCGACGTGATCCTCGTCGGCGAGATGCGCGACCTGGAGACGATCTCCACCGCGCTGACCGCGGCCGAGACCGGCCACCTCGTCTTCGCCACCCTGCACACCCAGTCGACCGCGCAGACGGTCGACCGGATCATCGACGTCTTCCCGCCCCAGCAGCAGGGGCAGGTGCGCACGCAGCTCTCGATCGCCCTGCAGGGGATCGTCACCCAGCAGCTGCTGCCCACCGCCGACGGCCTGGGCCGGGTCGTCGCCACCGAGGTGCTGGTGCCGACGCCGGCGATCCGCAACCTGATCCGCGAGGGCAAGACCCACCAGATCTACGCCGCCGTGCAGACCTCAGGTGCGGTCGGGATGCAGACCATGGACGCCGATCTGGTGCGCCTGGTGCGGGCGGGGAAGATCACCCGCTCGCTCGCCGAACAGCGTGCCTCGGTGCCCGAGGAGCTGAAGCGGCTGCTGGGCGGTGAGGCCGCGGTGCCGGCAGCGGGCAACGGCGCGATGCAGTCCCCGAATTCACCGCTGTCCCCCTCCAGCCCACCGCCCGCTTACACCCAGGGGGCCTAGACGATGGCGGGAGCGACCACATTCGCCTTCCGGGCGATGGACGTGGCCGGCAGTGCGACGGCCGGCGAAGTCGAGGCCGACTCCAAGGCCCAGGTCACCGAGCAGCTGCGCCAGCGCGGCCTGATCGTTCTCGACGTCACCGAAAAGAACGAGCCCTTCAAGATCGAGAACATCTGGCGAAGCTGGAAGAGCGTCGACATGCGCGAGCTGGCCGTCTTCTCGCGCCAGTTCGCCACCCTCGTCGCCTCGGGGATGCCGATGCTGCGCACCCTGCACACGCTCGAAGAGCAGTGCCAGGACGAACGGATCCGCGACGCGGTCGCCGGAGTGCGGGCCGATGTCGAGGCCGGCAGCACGCTGGAGCAGGCGATGGAGCGCCACCCGGAGGTCTTCGACAAGCTCTTCCTCGCGATGGTCCGCGCCGGAGAGCAGTCGGGCCAGCTGGAGAGCGCGCTGGACCGGATCGCCTATCAGGTCGAGAAGGCCGACGCCCTGCGGCGCCAGGTCAAATCGGCGCTGATGTACCCGGCGCTGGTCTTCGGCTTCGCCGCCGTCGTGCTCGCTCGCCGTGGTCACCTTCGTGATCCCGGTCTTCGTCGGCATCTTCAACAGCATCGCCGAAGAACACCCGGGCGAAGAAGCCTCGCTGCCGCTGCCGACGCAGATCTGCGTCGGCGCCTCCGACGCGATCACCGGCTACTGGTTCATCGTCTTTCCGGTCATGGTCGTGCTCGTCGTCCTCTTCTTCCGCTGGAAGCGCACCGATGCGCGGTAAGGCGATCTGGGACCGCCTCCTCCTGCGCCTCCCGTTCAAGATCGGCGACGTGATCCAGAAGGTGGCCCTGGCCCGCTGGTCGCGCACCTTCTCCGGCTCGGTCGCGGCCGGCGTGCCGATGCTGCAGTCGATCAAGCTGACCGGGGACACGGCCGGCAACGTTGTCCTCGAGCAGGCGATGGACGACGTCTACGCCTCGGTCAAGCGCGGCGGCTCCCTGGCCGGCCCGATCGAGCAGACCCCGATCTTTCCGCCGATGGTCGGCCACATGGTCGCTGTCGGCGAGGAAACCGGCCAGCTCGAGCACATGCTGTCCAAGATCGCCGACTTCTACGAGGCCGAGGTCGACGCCAAGGTCAAGGCCCTGACCGCTCTGATCGAGCCGATGATGATCGTCTTCGTCGGCGGCGTCGTCGGCTTCATCGTGATCGCGATGTACCTGCCGATCTTCAGCCCTCTACGACAAGATCCGCTGAACTGTGCCGCCGCGGGGCGGATCGGAGCGATGATCGCCGGCGTGGTTGACCGGTTATCCGGCATTTCGCCGGGAGTCTGTTCAGGAACCCGAGTTTTGGGGAGATGAAGTCCTAGTTTCGGGGATCAAGGTGGCTCTAGGGACGGCCGATGAGGGGCTTGTGATGAATCTGCCAGTGCCTCGGTGCTCAAAGGCAAACCCGCTGCGAGGCGGGGGCGCAAAGCCTTTCGGGACTCCTTCGGGAGTCGGCCGGGCTACCACCGGGGTCGACAGACACCACGTGGCTTCATGCGACGGGGCTCTGGCGCAAACGATTAGGACCATAGGAGGTCTCTAAATGTTTCTCCAGAATCTCCGGGCCAAGGTTGGCGCCCGGCTCAACGGCGACAGCGAGGCCGGCTTCACGCTGATCGAGCTCCTCGTCGTCATGCTCATCCTCGGAATCCTGGCCGCAATCGCGCTGCCCGCCTTCTTCAACCAGAAGGAAAAGGCCGGCGACGCCAAGGCCAAGGAGTACGCGCACAGCGCTCAGGTCGCGATGGAGACCTACGCGACCGATCACAGCGGCAGCTACGTGGGCGCAACCGAAGCGGAACTCAAAGCGATCGAGCCGACGCTCAGCAGCGCGAGCCTGACCATCACCAACACCGGCGGCGAAGGCGTTCCGAGCGCCACCGGCTACCGGATCAGCTCGAAATCGACCAACAACCACAGTTTCTACGTGGACAACAGCGCCGGCACCCTGACGTTCAAATGCACGCCGGCCGGCAAAGGCGGCTGCCCGAGCAACGAAAAATGGGGCGAATAGTCCTCTGACCGTCGCTTTGGCCTAGCCAAGCGTGAAGTGCCGAGTGCCGAGGGGCGGGCCGGTTGGCCCGCCCCTCCGTCTTTTGGCTGGGCCCGGCCGCTGCGCATAGACAAATGGTCGATCTCAACCTCCTAGTTTCGGGGATCAAGAGTTTTCCGGCGGCGGCCGATGAGGGGCTTGTGATGAATCTGCCAGTGCCTCGGTGCTCAAAGGCAAACCCGCTGCGAGGCGGGGGCGCAAAGCCTTTCGGGACTCCTTCGGGAGTCGGCCGGGCTACCACCGGGGTCGACAGACACCACGTGGCTTCATGCGACGGGGCTCTGGCGCAAACGATTAGGACCATAGGAGGTCTCTAAATGTTTCTCCAGAATCTCCGGGCCAAGGTTGGCGCCCGGCTCAACGGCGACAGCGAGGCCGGCTTCACGCTGATCGAGCTCCTCGTCGTCATGCTCATCCTCGGAATCCTGGCCGCAATTGCGCTGCCCGCCTTCTTCAACCAGAAGGAAAAGGCCGGCGACGCCAAGGCCAAGGAGTACGCGCACAGCGCTCAGGTCGCGATGGAGACCTACGCGACCGACCACAACGGCAGCTACGTGGGCGCGACCAAAGGGGAACTCGAAGCGATCGAGCCGACGCTCAGCAGCGCGAGCCTGACCATCACCAACACCGGCGGCGAAGGCGTTCCGAGCGCCACCGGCTACCGGATCAGCTCGAAATCGACCAACGAACACTCGTTCTACGTGGACAACAGCGCCGGCACCCTGACGTTCAAATGCACGCCGGCCGGCAAAGGCGGCTGCCCGAGCAACGAAAAATGGGGCGAATAGTCCTCTGACCGTCGCTTTGGCCTAGCCAAGCGTGAAGTGCCGAGTGCCGAGGGGCGGGCCGGTTGGCCCGCCCCTCCGTCTTTTGGCCAGTGCCTCGCTGCCAGGGCTAAGCGAATCTCCAAATTTGGCCGATAGAACGGCGATGCCGGCTGAGCCGACACCACGATTGACGCCGCGGGCTGCTCGTCTTGTGGCCCTTGCGTTCACGGCGCTTTTCTCGGCGGCGCTTTGTGCTCCGACGGCCGCCGCCGCGCCTGCCAACTACGAGGGCATCTCGGCCGACGGAGGCGCAGCTCTTCTTCACGACGACCGAGAAGCTCGTGCCTGGCGACACCGACAACCGCCGCGACGTCTACGTGCGCTCCTTCGACTCCACGCTCGGCAGCTACGTGACCCGCGAGGTCTCGACCGGGCCGACCGGGGGCAATGATGCCTTCGACGCATTCTTCGAGAAGGCTTCCGCCGATGGGACGAAGATCTTCTTCTCCACCGACGAGTCGCTTGTTGCCGCCGACACCGATCACGAGACAGACGTCTACCTGCGCGACCTCTCAAAAGGGACCACGACGCTTGTCTCCCAGGGCAATGGAGCATGTGCCCCCGCTTGTGGCAACGGATCCTTCGCCTGCCGGCTTCGCCAGCGTCACCGCAGACGGCAGTGAGGCCTTCTTCGTCTCCGCCGAGCGACTCACCGCGGCCGACACAGACGGGGCTGTCGACGTCTACGAGCGCGATCTGCCCAACGGAACGACGACCCTCATCTCGGCGGGCGGATCTCCGTGTCCTGTCGGTTGCGGCAACGGCGAATTCAACGCCACCCTGCGCGGGATCTCGGCCGACGGCTCGATGGCATTCTTTGCCACGTCGGAGCAGCTAGTCAACGCTGACGCCGACACCGCGATCGACATCTACGCGCGGGACCTCCCCGGCGGACCGACGACGCTTATCTCGCAGGGGGATTCCTCCTGCGTGCCGGCATGCGGCAACAGCGACAGCTCGCCGGCCGTCTTCGCCGGCAGCTCGGAAGACGGTGCCGAGGCCTTCTTCGAAACGAGCGAGGACCTCGTGCCGGGAGACGAAGACGGCGCCAACGACGTCTACCGGCGGGCCGGGGGCACGACGACACTGATCTCGGGCGGGACCCAGGCCCAGCCCGCCAACTTCGCGGCCGCATCTGTCAATCGGTGACCGGGTCTTCTTCGTCACTGCCGAGCCGCTGGTCGGGGGGGACACCAACGTGGCTACCGACGTCTACGAGTGGTCGGGAGGGTCGCCGGCCCTCGTCACCTCGGGCAAATGCTGCGGCTCGACCTTCGGGGCTGCGACCGGCGATGGGAGCAAGGTGATGTTCACAACCACCGAGCAGCTCGTCGCCGCGGACACCGACGCCACCGCCGATGTCTACGAGCGGGAAGTCGGCGGGGGGACGCCCACCCTGATCTCCCAAGGCGCGGCTTCGTGTGCGCCGTCCTGCGGCAACGGCTCTGCCTCGGCGATCTTCAACAGGGCCTCCGCCGACGCCTCCAGGGTTTTCTTCACCACCACGGAGCAGCTTGCGGCTGCAGGACACCGACTCCAAGACCGACATCTACGTCCACGATTTGAACGGCTCGACCACCGAACTCGTCTCCTTCCCGGGCATCTTCTGCCCGACGCCCGGCGGTTGCGATGCGATCTTCAACGCCGCCTCCAGCGACGGCGCCCACGTCTTCTTCCAGACGACCGAGCGTCTCACCGAAGGCGACGTCGACTCCGAAATCGACGTCTACGAGCGAGCCGCTGGTCAAACGCGGCTGGTCTCGACCGGCAACTCGGTGGAACTTGGGCCGGCGACTCCGGTGCTGACCGGAACCAATCCTGCCTCGCCCGGAGTCTCAACCATCCCGGCGATTCTCGGCCAGACCGACCCGGAAACGCTGATCAAGCTCTACACGACCTCGGACTGCTCGGGCGCCCCGGCCGCCACCGGCAGCTCACTCGAACTGGGCGGGGCGGGAATCGCAGTGACCGTCGCCACGGGCTCGACGTCGAGCTTCCGGGCTACCGCCACCGACGAAAACGGCGATACCTCGGCCTGCTCGGGCTCGATCTCCTACAGGCAGGAAGACGCCCCACCGCCTCCCCCGAAGAACCGGGGTCCCCCGGCGGAGGCTCGTCCTCCGGCGGCGCCGGAACCGGTTCCGAACAAGGTGGCGGCGCTGCCCACGTGACGCCCCACACCCGCATCACCTTTGCCCCGGCCAGCAAGACACGGGCGCGCCGTCCCGTCTTTCGCTTCACCGATTCCACCGGCCAGGAGGGAACCAGGTTCCAGTGCAGGGTCGACCACCGGGCCTGGCGTCCATGCGGTTCGCCGAAGAAGTTGAAGAAGCTCCGCATCGGCCGGCACGTCTTCGTGGTGAGGGCGATCAACGCGGTCGGCGAGATGGAGCCGACGTCACAGGCCCGCAAGTTCAAGCTGGTGGCGCGGTGAGGCGACGCTCGCTTGCGGGCCGCGAGGGGGGCTTCACCCTGGTCGAGCTTCTAGTCGCTTCAGCGATGGGCGTGATCCTGCTGGGGGCGGTCGGCTCGATGCTGGTCAGCGCTGTCAGGAGCCAGCCCAAGCTGAGCCAAGCGGTCGCAGAACGTCACCACGGCGCGTTGGGTGCTGGAGCGGATGACCAGGGAGATTCGCAACGGCGTCGCGGTCGACAAAGCGACGAGCTCCTCGGTCTCCTTCCGCACCTACGTCCGCCACTCCTCGTGCGGCAGCACCGGCGCCCTGGCCAGCGGCTCGTCGGCGATCGTCTGCGAGGTCACCTACACCTGCACCACAACCTCGTGCTCGCGCCTGGAGACCAGCTCCGGCGTCTACACCGGCACCGGGACGAAGCTCTTCAGCGGCATCGACAGCAGCAACGTCTTCAGCTACGTCGCCCAGCGCCGAAAAAGCGACCTACGTCGGCGTCTCCCTGCACATCCCCAACCCGAGCGGGAGCGGGCTGACCATCTCCGACGGCGCCAGCCTCCGCAACGCGACCCTCACCAACTGATCGTGCGCACGCCATTCTCAGCGAGGTCCGAGCGAGCGGACGGGGAGGCCGGCCTGACGATCGTCGAGGTGCGTCGTCGCCGCCCTGGTGCTGGCGCTGGGGGCGCTGGCGACCTTCGGCGTGCTCAGCGCCGCCACCAAGAACACCCAGCGGGCGAAGACGACGCAGGTGGCGCTCGACCGCGCTCAACAGGAAATCGAGGTCCTGCGCAGCCTCTACCAACAACGAACTGGCGATGACTGCGTCGCCGCCCCACTCGAGCGACCAGCTCAATCCCGACTACCGCGTCACCAACGGCACCTTTGCCCTGGTCAGGGAACCGCCGAGCAGCTACACCGACATGGTGGTCAACGGGGACAGTCTCTACGGGGGCGGCTTCGTCGCAGGCGGCTCCGTCAGTCCCGGTCCCACCTCGTTTTCCAGCGGCGACGTGAGCGGCAAGGTCTATCGCTACGTAGTCTGGCGCGACGATACGAGCTGTCCGTCATCGACCTGCCCGGGCACGCAGGACTACAAGCAGATCGTCGTCGCGATTAAGCTCGACACGCCCGGCAGCCAGGCGGGCAAACGCGGCTACGTAGAAGTCACCTCGAACTTCATCGATCCCACCGACAGTGCCCTCAACGACCCGATCCCCGGCGCCAACGGCGTCGTCACCGCGCAGCAGTTCTTCCTCTCCGACACGCCGTGTGCGGCGAGCGGGACGACGACGCGCCAGGAAATCAGCGGCGACCATCTGCTCCACAACACGCGGGGAACCTGCGCCAGCGGGCTCCAGACCGGGTCGACGCTTGGCGCCCCCGACGCGCTCCTGCTCGGCGGCCCGCCCGACCCCGACCCGGCCGACGAATCCAACCCCTCGCTCTACGACTACTCGAACGACTTACCTGAGCCGACCCACACCGACAAGGGCGTGCAGATCCGCCGGGATGACACCACCGGTTGCCATTACAACCCGACCGGCACGACCAACCCCGAGTCCCAGATCCATCGCTGGGTGACGGACAAGATGGCGTCGGAATTCAAAATGATCGAAAACGTCACGATCGAGTTCTACACGCGGACGCTCAACGACGCTCTCTACACCGGCACCCTCTGCGTCTACCTCTTCAAGCGCCACGAAACCGGCTCTCCGCCGACCGCCACCGACACGCTGCTGACCAACAAATCCGGTGGCGCCGGCTACTGGACCTACACGCCGGAAAAAAACGGCTTCTGGCCCCGTTTCAAATGGGAACGGGTTCGGTTGACGATGGCCTTCAACAGCGCTCCCTATACGATCCCGGTCGGTGACCGGCTCGGGGTCGCGCTCAGCGTAGAACGGGCCAACACACCGGCCGATGCGATCCCGATCATGTACGACCATCCGAAATACCCCACCCGGATCGAGGTCGAAACCAACACGCCGATCGACGGGGGCTAGGGAATGGCCGCCGTCGTGGTGATCGCCTTCCTCGGAGGGCTGCTCTCCGGCAGCTTCGTGACCGTTGTCGCCCACCGGGTGCCTCGCGGCGAATCGATCGTCGGACCGCGCTCGCGCTGTCCGGCCTGCGGAGTGCAGATCGCCGCCTACGACAACGTGCCTGTGGTCTCCTGGGTGGTGCTGCGGGGGAGGGCGCGCTGCTGCGGGGCCGCGATCTCTCCGCGCTATCCGCTGACCGAGCTGGCGCTCGGGGCCCTCTACGCGACGACCGTCCTGGTCCTCTGGGACGAGCCCTGGGAAGTGGCGCTGGGTCTGGTCTTCGTGACCGTGCTGACGGCGGTGACGCTGACCGACCTCGAGCTGCGGATCATCCCCAACAAGATGCTGATCGCCGCCGCCGTCCTCGCCGTGACGATCGCCGCCGTGGGCGATCTGGGCAGCCTGCCCGAGCGGGCGATCGCCGCCGCCGCGGCCGGGGGCCTGCTCTTCGCGGCGGCGCTCGCCTACCCGCGCGGGATGGGGTTCGGCGACGTCAAGCTGGCCGCGACGATGGGCCTCTTCCTTGGCCGCAATGTCGCCCCGGCGATCCTCGTCGCCCTGCTCGCGGGTTCGCTGGTAGGTCTGGCGATGATCGCGCGCGACGGCGCCGCGGCGCGCAAGCGGGCGATCCCGTTCGGACCGTTCCTCGCCCTCGGTGGCGTCGTCGGCCTGCTCCTCGGCGACCAGATGGTCGACTGGTACCTGAGCACGTTCTAGAACGACCGTCCAGGTTCTCCTAGAAATAAGTAGTTGCAGGGCGAAAGGTCTGGGGCCTTTCTGTCGATTGAGGGAGGGCGAGCGCGCTGTGGGCGCGCCGCGACTCCAGCCATGCAACTGCAACTGACCAGGAAGAAGCAGACGGGCGGCGTCGTCGGCCTCGAGATCGAGGCGGGCAGCATCGCCGCGACCGAGGTGCAGGGGGCGAACGGCTCGGCCCGGGTCAGCGCATCGGCAATTCAGCCGCTCGAAGCCGGCGTCTTCCACGAGGGCGAGGTGCTCGATCCCGGTCGCCTCGCCGAGGCGTTGAAGGCCGTTTTCTCCCAGCACAAGCTCGGCAAGCGGGTGCGGCTGGGGGTCGGCAACCAGAACGTCGTCGTCCGCACCGTGCGCCTGCCGGCGATCGAGGACCCGAAGGAGATGGAGGCGGCGGTCCGCTTCCGAGCGCAGGAGCAGATCCCGATGCCGCTCGACCAGGCGGTGCTCGAGCACCAGGTGGTCGGAGGGGTCCCCGCTGAGGAGGGTGCGGCGCCACAGGTCGACGTGGTCATCGTCGCGGCTCGCCGCGACATGGTTTCCTCTTTCGTCGAGCCAATCCGTCGCGCCGGTCTGGAGCCGGTCGGCGTCGACCTTTCCGCCTTCGCGATGATCCGTGCGCTTGCTGACGCTGGAGCGGCAAGCCGCCGGCGTCGAGCCGGACCAGCGCCCGAGCGAGGCTGTCCTCTACTGCAACGTCGGCGACGTCACCAACCTCGCTGTGGCGCGCGGCAGGTCCTGCCTCTTCACCCGCGTCTCCCACGCCGGCCTCGAGGCGATCTGCGAGCGGCTGGCCGCCGGCCTCGGCCTCAGCGTCGAACATGCAGCGCAGTGGCTCTCGCACGTCGGCCTCGAACGCCCGGTCGAGGAGATCGAGGGTGATCGAGAGACGGTTGCCGACGCGCGAAACGCGCTGGAAGAGGGAGTTTCCGCACTGCTCGACGAGATGCGGCTCTCGCTCGACTACTACGGCGCCCAGGAGAGCGCGATGCCCGTTGGGCGCATAGTCCTCGCCGGCCCCGGCAGCGCGATCCCTGGCCTCGCCCAGCGGATGGAGGACGGCCTTGGCAATGCGATCGAGGTCGCCCGTCCCACCGCGCTCTCAGGCTTCGACGATGGCGCGGCGGCGCGCCTCACCCTCTCCTACGGCCTTGCCCTGGAGGGTTGAGCGATGCGCCCGGTCAACCTGATCCCCCCCGAGCAACGCCGCGGAGAGCACGCCCCGCTGCGCACGGGCCCACTTCCCTATGTGCTTGTCGGCGCCCTTGCCCTCGTTCTCGTTGGGGTTACGGCACTGGTTCTCACCGACAACCAGATCGCCGACCGCAAGGACGAAGTCGTCAAGCTGAAGCGGGAAGACGCCCTGGCCCATGCGCGCGCCCAGCGTCTCGCCGCCTACGCGCAGTTTCGAGCCCTTAGCGAACAGCGAATTGCCACCGTCACCAGCCTCGCCGACAGCCGCTTCGACTGGGAACGGGTGATGCGTGAACTCTCGCTGGTTCTGCCGAGCAACGTTTGGCTGGTCAGCCTCACCGCGACGGCGACGCCCACCACCACCCTCGACAGCGAAGGCAGCGGCGAATCCTCCGCCGCCGGGCTGCGTGGCGCGACGCAGGGGCCGGCGCTTGAAATCAGCGGTTGCGCCACGGGACAGGAAGCGGTGGCCGGTTTCGTCACGGCGCTGAAGGACATCGACGGAGTTACCCGCGTCGGCGTCGAGTCCTCTGAACTCCCCACGGAAAGCAGTGGCGCTGGCGGCGAAAGTGGCGGCGACGATTGCCGCACGCGCAATTTCATAGCCAAGTTCAGCCTTGTAGTTGCCTTCGACGCGGCGCCGGTCCCGGTGACTGGCGAAGAAGGAGAAGTGGCGCCCGAAGCTGCTCCCGAAGCGGCCCAGGCCGCCTCCAGCGAGACCTCGGAAAGCTCCGAAGAAAGCTCCGGCGAAGGATCGGAAGGCTGATGAAGTTCGAGGGCAAGTCGAAGAACGCGGTCATCGGGTCGATGCTCCTCGTCGTCGCGATCGCCACCGCCTTCTGGATCCTGGCGCTGAGCCCGAAGCGCGAGGAAGCGAGCAAGCTCAGCGCCCAGGTCAAGCAGCTGGAAAGCTCGCTCGCCCAGCACCGGACGGAAGCGCAGGCGGCCGAGGAAGCACGCAGGGACTTTCCCGTCGACTACCAGCACCTGGTGGTGCTTGGCAAGGCCGTGCCCGGAGACGACGACACGGCCTCGCTGCTGGTGCAGGTGAACCGGATCGCCGACAAGGCCGGGGTGAGGTTTGAGACCCTTCAGCTCGGCTCCAGTTCTGGTTCTGGCTCTGGCTCCGAAGGCGAAGCCTCGAGCGCCCTGTCGAGCCCGGCGGGCGAACCGGTATCCGCGACCGAGGCGGCGGCCTCTCTGATGCCACTGGGTGCCGCTGTCGGCCCCGCCGGCCTTGCGGTGATGCCCTACACGCTCACCTTTGAGGGCGACTTCTTCAAGATCGCGGATTTCATCAAAGGGCTCGATTCCCTGGTCAAGACCTCGAACGAAAATGTCGCTGTCGATGGCCGTCTGATCACGGTGGACGGCTTCTCACTGGCAGCCTCAGAAGCTGGCTTCCCAGCCCTGCAGGTGACCTTCTCGGTCACCACCTACCTGACTCCACCCAACCAGGGCCTCACCGCAGGCGCCTCACCGGCCGGGCCGGAAGAAGCCAGCCTGGCGACGCCAGCCGCGACCACGACCGGAGGCGCCCCATGAAACGGTTGAAGGGACCGGATTTGAAGATGTCCGAGCTGAAGGCACCGGACTTCCTCGTCAATCTCTACTGGGACCTGCGCGATCGCCATCTGCTGCCGCTGGTCGCCCTCGGCATTGTCGCGATCCTTGCCGTGCCCTTCCTGCTCGGTGGCGACTCGAAGAAGCAACCGCCGCCTGTCGCCCAAGTGGCGGGACTCGGATCGGGCGCATCGAACGCGTCCAAGCTGACCGTGGTCGAGGCCAAGCCGGGCCTGCGCGACTACCGCAAGCGGCTGGCTGCCCGCAGTGCCACGGATCCGTTCAAGCAGCGTTACGCCTCGCCGGAGCTGGCTGGCACGAATCTCGGTGGTGGTGAAGGTGAACTGTCCTCGACCTCGTCGACAACCACGTCGACCAGCACGACGAAGACGACGGATAGCACCACGACCGAAGTGACGAAGGGATCGCCGGGCGGCGCCGGGTCCCAGCCCCCGCTAGAGGGGTTCGCCATCGCGATTGACGTCAAGATCACAACCACCAGGACCCTTGCCGATGGCAGCAAGGAAACGAGCGAGCCGACTGTCCGCCACCGAGTGATCCCGCCCACCGCTCTGCCCAGCGAAAAGGTGCAGGCCTTCGCCTATATGGGGACCAGCCCGAAGACCAAGCAGCCGTTGCTGCTGGTCTCCGATGCGGTCACCGCGATCTTCGGCGAAGGCCAGTGCCTTTCGGGGGCGCAGACCTGCCAGCTGCTCGAAGTCGAACCGGGCATGCCTGAGACCTTCGTCTTCGGACCCGACTCGACCCGCTACAAGATCGTCGTGCTCAACCCCCGGCCGGTCTCGGTGGGGCGCTACGAACGCCCGTAACCGCCCAAAACTTCAGTAAGTGAAGCGAGATCGGTACACTCGCTGGAGCGAGGCAATCGACACAACCTCCTCGCTTTTCCGATGAGTGCAGCCTCCAACTCCCGATGTCCCGTCTGCCGCACGGCCGAAGTGGTCTGCGGCAAGTGGACCCTCCTCGTGATCCGCGACCTGGCCGAGGGATCGAGCCGCTTCTGCGAGCTGGAGCGCTCGCTGGAGGGGATCAGCCCCCGCACCCTCTCGCTGCGCCTGCGCGCCCTCGAAGAGGAGGGCATCGTCGAGCGCCACACCTTCCCCGAGGTCCCGCCCCGGGTCGAGTACGCGCTGACCGAGAAGGGCGAGGCGCTGGTGCCGCTGGTCGAGGACATGCGCCGTTACGGCAAGCGCTGGCTTTTTGAAGACGCCGCTGTCCCGGCCGCGGTATAAGGCCCGTCTCGGCAGGGGTTCCGCTTAACTTTTTCGGTGGGGCGGGGACTGCTGGCGCTCGAAGGCACGACGAAAAGTACAAGACGCTCCACCCCTGCCGGGACGGGCCTTGAGTGGGCGGTGAGTGCAAGGCGTCGTGCAGTCGCAGGAGCGCCAGGCATGGGCGGGAAGCGAGGGGCGTGCGCGATCGCCTGCTCAACGACTCGCTGTCCCTGCTTGCGGCCGAGGCGGCCGTCCGGCTGAGCGCGCTGGTCGCCGGCGGCGACCAGATCCCCTTCGACGTCGACGCCGAGAGCGGCGAGGACTCTGACTTCTTCAGCTACCGGCCGCTGACCTCGCGCTACGTGCGTGAGCGCGAGAGCGAGCTTCGCGGCCTCGACGCGTTTGGCCCGGCGCGCGATGCGGTTGCGGCCACCGGCATCGCCGCCGCCTACCTGGAAGCACGTGGCGAGCAGGTGCCGAGCGACCCCGGCGAGCGCGCGGCGCAGACGCTGATCGCCTTCCTCGCCTCGCTCTGGGACGGCTGCACCGAACTTGCCCTCGATCACGAACGGCTCCAGAGCGCCCTTGCGGTGCTGGAGGCCGAGACCCGTGGGCGCCGAGGAGGCCGACGTCCTGATCGCGCCGCTCGTCGGGCTGCGGATGCCGCTGCCGCGGCTCCAGCTCCCGCACGGGGTGCAGATCGTCCGCGCCGACGCGATCGAGGCCCCGATCGAGGCGATGCGCAGCGAGGGCATGGGTCGTGCCGCCTGGGAGCCGCAGTTCCTGGCCTTGGCCGAGCAGGACGAGGGTCCCGAGAGCGCCGAGGCCGCGATCTGCCAGCTGCACGAGCTGATCAGCGTCATGCACCTCTTCAAGGCGGGAAGCATCGGGCTCGGCCCCCACGCCTTCGCCCCCACCGGCGAGGGCCGCTGGGCCCGCCTCGCCACCGGTGCCCCGGCGACGCGTCCCGGCGCCTACGAGCTGACCGAGTTCGAGGCGGTCGAGCTGGCCGAGCTTGCCGATGCGCTCGAGGCTCGCCCCGATCCCGACGCCGCCCTCGCCTGGGCCGTCGGCCGCTTCGAGATGGGCTGCGGCCGCGGCTCCGCGCTGGAGGGCCTCAGCGATCACCTTCTGGCGCTGCGCGCGGTGCTCGACGGCCAGGGCCCGGTCGGGGCCTCGCTGCCGATGCGGGCCTCGGCGCTGATCGCCTGTGAGGAGTTCGATCGGTTCGAGGCGCGGGAGCGGATCGAGCAGGCGATGGAGTTGGAGCGCTCGCTGATGAACGGCACCCAGTCGCTGCCCGGCCTCGCCCTGGCGAGCTGGCTGGAGGAGGGCGTGCGGCGCATCCTGCGCGAGGCCGCCCTCGGCGAGCTCGGCGCCGACCTCGGCACCGCCGCCGAGGAGACCCTGATCGCAACCGGCCTCGAGGCCGGCGACGGGGCGATCGTGGGCACGACTTCAGAGTGGGAGATACCAGACACGGGAGAGGTGGAGGAGACAGTGACGTCACATCACGAGCCGCACCGCGAGCCACGGGACGAGCACGACGAGCAGGCGACCCGCATCCTCGAGCCGATCCCGGCCGAGGGCGAGATCCGCATCACCGCGACCCCCTGGCTGGACGAAGTCGAGGCTCCCGAGAGCACGCTCGACTTCCCGGCGATCGAGGGAGACGTCCAGCACCGCGAGCGGATCGACACCCCCCGGGTGCGCCACCTCTTCCCGGTCCCCGAGGACGCCGACTGGCAGGTCCGCGAGCTGAAGTACGACCACTACGGTCGCGAAGCCGGCTGAACCACCCGCCGATGGGCCTGAAATACGCCTATATGGCGTATTTCGGCCCATCGGCCCCAGGGTTAGGCGCGACCGGCGGCTATTGCCTCTCGCTGCTCGTTGCTGGCGAACAGGTAGCGGTTGATTTCGGCCAGGCCGGCCAGGTCGTGGACGTCCTCGTCCAGGTAGGGGACGCGGATCACGCCGCTGGTGCGCAGCTCCCTGGCGAGGCGCTCGATGTTGCGGGCGTCGCGCTCGGCCAGCGCCTGGTAGTCGGCGAAGTTCTCGGCGACGCGCTGCGCCAAGCTCTCGTCGCCCAGCTTCTCGACCAGTGCCCTGTCCAGGTCGCCGCCGTCGCCGCGCAGGCGCTCGGCCGGGTAGTGGACCTTGTTGACGATCACGCCGCCGAAGGGAAGCTTCGCCTCGACCAGTTTGCGGTGGAAGTAGACGGCCTCGTCAACCGGCTCGCCCTGCGGGCCGCAGACGACGAGGAAGCAGGTGCGGCGGTCGGCGAGCAGGCTGTTGACCCGCTTGGCCCGGGCCTGGAAGCCGTCGACCATGCCGCTGAAGGCGTTGAAGAACTCGGCCAGGTCCGCCAGCAGGTCGAAGCCGACGATCCGCTTGAAGACGGAGAGGGCGACGGAGGCACCGCGCCCGGCGACCTTGGCCGCCAGCCCGGTCGGGCGCATGAAGACGCGCAGCGAGCGGCCTTCGATGAACTGGGTGAGGCGGCGCGGCGCGTCGAGGAAGTCGAGCGCGTTGCGGGTCGGCGGCGTGTCGAGCACGAGCAAATCGAAGCGGCCCTCGGTGTGCAGCTCAAACAGCTTCTCCATCGCCATGTACTCCTGCGAGCCGGCGAGGGCGTTGGAGATCTGCTGGTAGATGCGGTTGCCGAGGACGCGGTCGCGCGACTCCTCATCGGGCGCCTGGCGGGCGACCAGCTCGTCGAAGGTCGCCTTGGCGTCGAGCATCATCGCCCACAACTCGCCCTCGATCTCGACCCCCTGGGCGGCGAACAGGGCCGGGTCGACCTGTCTGGCCTCGTTGCCGAGCTCCTTCAGGCCGAGCGAGTCGGCGAGGCGCTTCGCCGGATCGATCGTCAGCACGCAGACCTTCAGCCCGCGGGTCGCCATCCCGACCGCGATCGCCGCCGAGGTCGTCGTCTTGCCGACGCCCCCCGAGCCGGCGCAGATGCAGATGCCCTTGCCGTCGAGGATGTCGCCGACGTTCGCCATCAGCCCAGCCTCTTGGCAAGCTGCCGGGCCGCCTCGGCGCCGAGCTCGGGCTCGAAGAGGAAGGGCAGCGTCTTCACCGGCGCCTCGACCCGGCGCCGCAGGCGGGCCAGCTGGGCGCGCTGCGAGCGAGCGCGGTTGTGCTCGGAGAGGGCCGCCCGCGCTGCGGCACGCACCGACCCGTTCTCGTCCTCAGCCAGGCTCGCCAGCCGCTCGGCCTCCTCGTTGCTGAAGCGCTCCGGGTAGAGGCCGTTCATGTAGATGCGGTCGACGGCGACGCCGACCTCGGTGCGCAGGTCGTGCTCGAGCGCCGCCGACTCGTTGACCGGCATCTCCTCCGGCAGGGCGACGATCGCCACCCCGGTGTTCTTCTGGTCGGTGATCAGGCGGTCGAGCTCCTGGGCCTGGGAGTGGATCGGGCCGACGCGGGCGATCGCGGCGAAGGTGCGCGGCGTCTGCAGGAAGCCGATCCCGTGCCCTGTCGCGGGAGCGTCGACGATCACCAGGTCGTACTCGCGGCCCCTCTTCACCTTGCGGTCGGGCTGGGCCAGCTCCCAGATCTTGCCGATCGTCACCAGCTCCTTGAGGCCGGGTGTGGCGGCGGCCAGGTAGTTGAAGATGCGGCTGCGGAAGAGCATGTCGCGCATCGCGCGGACCTTGAGCTGGAGCAGCACGTACTCGCGCATCGACTCGTCGGGGTCGATCGAGATCGACCAGAGGTTCTCGGCCATCTCGACCTCGTGGAAGCCGACCTCGGTGTGGTCGAAGATGCGCGAGGCGTTCTCCTGCGCGGAGACCTCGCAGACGATCGTCCGCTTGCCTTCGGCGGCGGCGCGCAGCCCCAGCGCGACCGCGACCGTGGTCTTGCCGACGCCCCCCTTGCCGGTGACGAAGACCAGTCGCTTGTCGAGAAGATCGGTTACCGGGTGATTCCTAGCAATTTCTCGGCCCGGCAGGAAAAGCGGGAGGTCATGCGAATACCGGCGCAATGGGATTCCTGAGCCGCAAGAGCAAGTTCGTGTCAACCCCCGTCGAGGACGAGCCGCATCCGATTGTCGAGGAGCTGGAGCGGATGGAGGAGGCTGTGCCGGAGCGGCGGGACGACGAGATTTCGGAGGTGTCGGCCGCGGGGCCCGTCGCGGAGCCGGGGGGGCCTGCGGGCGGGCGCGAGGCGTCCGTTCTCGGCCCCCCCGACTCCACGCCACCCGCGGGCGAGGCGTCTGAGGCTGTAGGCCCGGCGGCCCAGGTGGCTGAAGCTTCTGCGGGACCGGCCGTAGCTGAGGAGCCCGAGCGGTTCATGCCTCGCGATCTGCTGGCACCGAGTCGGCACGAGATCGCCGAGGAGAAAGCCGAGCCCGAGGTGCCCGTCAAGCACGCCGATGTGATCGCCTTTGCCAACCAGAAGGGTGGGGTGGCCAAGACCACCACTACCTTGAACTTGGCTGTGGCCTTTGCCGAGTCCGGATACCGGGTGCTCTGCGTCGACCTGGATCCGCAGGGGAACCTGACCATGAGCCAGGGGATCGACCCGGACAAGGTCGAGAAGAGCCTCTACGACGTGCTGGTCAACGACATGCCGATCTCGGAGATCGTCCAGCACCGCGAGATCGACATCGCCGTGTCCTCGATCGACCTCGCCGGGGCGGAGATCGCGATGAGCACCAAGATCGGCCGCGAGCGCTCGCTGGAGAAGGCCCTCAAGGAGGTCTCCGGCGACTACGACTTCGTCTGCATCGACACGCCGCCCAGCCTCGGGCTGCTGACGATCAACGCGCTGACCGCGGCGAACAAGGTGATTGTCCCGGTCCAGTGCGAGTATCTCTCGATGCGCGGGCTGGTCCAGCTCCAGAACACGCTGAAGATGATCCAGGAGAACCTCAACCCGGACGTCAAGATCGAGGGCATCCTGCCGACGATGCTCGACACGCGCACCGTCCACGCCAAGGAGGCTGTGGAAATCCTCGAGGAGAACTTCGGCGAGCTCGTCTTCAAGTCCCGAATTCGCAAGGCGATCAAATTCGCCGAGGCCCCGGTGAAGGGGTCCAGCGTGCTCAAGTACGATTCCGGCAGCAGCGCCGCGAACTACTACCGCGAGCTGGCGAAGGAGGTTCTGGCACATGAGTCGGCATAAGAAGAGGGCCAGCATGCGCGAGGGGCCTCTGTCTGATCTTTTTCGGTCTACCTCTGACGACGAGACTTCGGAGGGTTCGACCGCGGGTCCCGACGCGGCCTCGGAGGGGCCTGCGGGCGGGCGAGAGGCGTCCGTTCTCGGCCCCTCCGAGTCCGCGCCACCCGCGGATGAGGCGTCGAGCTCTCACGCTCAAAGCCCGAGCGAGGGAGGCTCTGCAGAGACCCCTCCTGAGCGGTTGAAGCGGGTGTTCTCCGAGGAGCCTCGTCAGGGAAGGCGTGAGATTGAGCCTGTGGTGGAAGCTCCGCGGTATGGGCGGGAGGAGCCCGAGTATGAGCCGCCTGGGAGTGGTGAGCCGCACCAGCCGAAGATTCGGGTGGTTGGGGTTGGCGGTGGTGGCGTCAACGCGGTCAACCGCATGGTCGAGGCCCGGATTCCCGGGGTCGAGTTCATGGCGGTCAACACCGACCTTCAGTCCCTGCAGCTCTGCGTCGCCGACGTCACCGTCCACATCGGCGAAGAGCAGACGCGCGGCCTCGGTGCCGGCGCCGACCCCGAGGTGGGCCACCGTTCCGCCTTCGAGGAGCAGGACAAAATCAAGCGCCTGCTCAAGGGCTCCGACATGGTCTTCGTCGCCGCCGGCGCCGGCGGCGGCACCGGCAGTGGCGCCGCCCCGGTGATCGCCCGCCTCGCCCGCGAGGTGGGCGCGCTCACGGTCGGCATCGTCACCAAGCCGTTCAGCTTCGAGGGCAGCCGCCGCGGCAACCAGGCCAGCAAGGGGATCGAGGAACTCGCCGCCGAGGTCGACACCCTGATCGTCGTCCCCAACGACCGCCTGCTCGAGGTGCTCGACCAGCAGACCTCGATGGTCGAGGCATTCCAGGTCGCGGACGACGTGCTGCGCCAGGGCGTGCAGGGCATCTCGGACCTGGTCACGCTTCCGGCCGTGATCAACCTCGACTTCGCCGACGTGCGGACGATCATGTCCGAGGCCGGCCGGGCCCTGCTCGGCATCGGCATGGGCCACGGCAACGACCGGGCTGTGCTGGCGGCCGAAAAAGCGATCTCCTCGCCCCTGCTCGAGACCTCGATGGAGGGCGCGCGGTCGATCCTGCTCTCGATCACCGGCGGCGCCGACCTCTCCCTGGTCGAGGTCAGCGAGGCGGCGAAGCTGGTCGGCGAGGCCGCCCACCCCGACGCCAACATCATCTTCGGCGCCAACGTCGACGAGGAGCTGGGCGACCAGGTCTGGGTGACCGTGGTCGCGACCCGCTTCGACGGCCGCGCCGCGCCGCCGCGCCGCGCTGCCGAGCCGATGATCCGGCGCACCAAAGACGCCCCGCGCTCGCGCCGCTCCGAGCGCTCGGGCGAGCTCGGCATCGACGTTCCAGAGTTCCTGCCCGGATAGCCCGTTCTCGGTCGATGAGCGGGGTCGTCGCCGCGGGCCACCCAGTCACCGCCGAGGTGGGGGCAGAGGTGCTTCGCGAGGGCGGCAACGCGGTCGACGCCGCGGTCTGCGCCGTCCTCGCCTCCTTCGCCGCGGAGAGCCCGCTGACCGGCTTCGGCGCCGGCGGCTTCATGATGGTCCACCGCGGCGTGGAGACGGCCCTGCTCGACTTCTTCGTCGCCGCTCCGGGCAGAGACGGGATCGATCGCGGGGCCGAGCTGGTCCCGGTGCCGGTCCACTTCGATGCCGAAACCGTTCAGACGTTCTACGTCGGCCCCGCCTCCTGCGGCGTGCCCGGGACCGCGGCCGGCCTGGAGGAGGCGCTGCGCCGTTTCGGCTCAGTGCCGCTCGCCGAGCTGGCAAGGCCGGCGGTGCGGCTCGCCCGCGAGGGGGCGCCGGTCAACGCCGAGCAGGCCTACATCCTCGACATCCTCGAGCCGATCCACGCGCGGCTGGAGGGCACCCGCGAGCTCTACGCCCCGGCGGGGCGGACCCTGCGCGAGGGGGATCTCTTCCGCTTTCCGGAGCTGGCTGAGGCGCTCGAACGCTTCGGCGCCGAAGGGGCGGAGCCGTTTTGCCGTGGCGAGGTCGCCGCGGCGCTGAGCGAGTACGTGGTCGGGCACGGCGGCACGCTCGGCGCTGGAGACCTCGCCGCCTACGAGGCGATCGAGCGCCGCCCGATCCGGGCCGCCTTCCGCGGCGCCGAGGTTCTGACCAACCCGCCGCCGTCCTCGGGCGGCATCCTGATTGCCTACTGCCTCGGCCTGCTGGAGCGCTTGGGTGAGCGCAGCGGCCCCGAGCAGCTCGTCGCCGCGATGGGTGCCGCCAACGACGCCCGCGGCGAGGCCTTCGCCGAGGCGCTCTACGGCGAGGGGCTGGAGCAGAGCCTGCTCGAACCGGCGGCGCTCGACCTCATGGCGGGAGACCTGCTCGGCTCGACCACGCACATCTCCGTGCTCGATCGCGACGGGATGTGCGCCAGCGTCACCTGCTCCAACGGCTCGGGCTCCGGCGTCCTCGTCCCCGGCACCGGGGTGATCCTCAACAACATGCTCGGCGAGGAGGACCTCAACCCGCTCGGCTTCCACGCGATCGCGCCGGGCCGGCGCGTGCCCTCGATGATGGCGCCGACGGTGGTCCTGCGCGACGGGGAGATCCAGCTCGGCCTCGGCAGCGCCGGGTCCAACCGGATCCGCTCGGCGATCCTGCAGACGATCGTGCGCGCGGTCGAGCAGGGGATGGCGGCCGAGGAGGCGGTGCGGGCCCCGCGCCTGCACTTCGAGGCCGGCGTCGTCCAGGCCGAGCCGGGCATCGACGAGAAGGCGCTGGCCCGGGTCGAGGCGCGCGGCATCCCCGTCCTGCGCCGTCCCGCGATCAACCTCTTCTTCGGTGGCGTGCAGGCGGTGGCGAGGGAGCGTGGAACCGGCGCGCTCAGCGGCGGCGGCGACCCGCGCCGCGGTGGCGCCGTCACCCTCGCCTGACCCGCTGGTTGGCGGCTTAATCGGCACGTAGCCGCATAAGTCGCCACACACGCAAGAATGGGCG
>CAWFLN010000002.1:0-580212 GCA_963816755.1 uncultured Solirubrobacterales bacterium | reverse complement strand
CATCGTCCCCGGCGAGGGCACGCTCCCTCACATACGCCGAAGGACGGCTCCGAGCCGGTCGAGCTCGACGTCTACGACTTCCCGCGGCGGCATCGCGATGGCGATGTACAACCTCGACGACTCGATCCGCGACTTCGCCCGCGCCTCGCATGCGCTACGGCCTCGACCGCGGCTACCCGGTCTACCTCTCGACCAAGAACACGATCCTCAAGCGCTACGACGGCCGCTTCAAGGACCTCTTCGCCGAGGTCTACGGAGAACGAGTTCAGGGCCGAGTTCGAGGCGAAGGGGATCTCCTACGAACACCGCCTGATCGACGACATGGTCGCCGCCGCCGCTGAAGTGGGAAGGCGGTTACGTCTGGGCCTGCAAGAACTCACGACGGCGACGTGCATCCGACACCGTCGCCCAGGGCTTCGGCTCGCTCGGCCTGATGACCAGTGTGTTGATGAGCCCCGACGGCAAGACCTGTCGAGGCCGAGGCGGCGCACGGCACTGTCACCCGCCAGCTCCCGCCAGCATCGGCAGGGCAAGCCACCTCGACCAACCCGATCGCCTCGATCTTCGCCTGGACGCGCCGGCCTCGCCGCCCGCGGCCGCCTCGACGAGACGCCCGAGGTGTCACGGTTCGCCGAGACGCTCGAGCAGGGTCTGCATCGAGACGGTCGAGAGCGGCAAGATGACCAAGGACCTTGGCGCTGCTCGTCGGTCCCGACCAGCAGTCCCAGCCACGCAGGAGTTCCTCGCCGCGATCGACGAGCGCCTCCAGCGCACGATGGCGTGACCCTGAAACCACGACTTCACAGGAGAACGAATCACGTGAGCACCCCCGTCAAAGTCACCGTCACCGGCGCCGCCGGCCAGATCGGCTACGCGCTGCTCTTCCGCATCGCCAGCGGCCAGATGCTCGGCCCCGACACGCCGGTCGAGCTGAGCCTGCTCGAGATCCCCGACGCGGTCAAGGCGGCGAGGGCACCGCGATGGAGCTGGACGGACTGCGCCTTCCCGCTGCTGCGCAAGATCGACATCTTCGACGACCCCAAGCCGCCTTCGACGGCTGCAACGTCGGCCTCCTGGTCGGCGCCCGGCCGCGCGGGCCGGGCATGGAGCGCGCCGACCTGCTCGAGGCCAACGGCGGCATCTTCAAGCCGCAGGGCGAAGCGATCGCCGCCGGCGCCGCCGACGACGTGCGCGTCCTCGTCGTCGGCAACCCCGCCAACACCAACTGCCTGATCGCGCTCTCCAACGCCGACGGCGTGCCGCGCGAGCGCTTCACCGCGATGATGCGCCTCGACCACAACCGGGCGACCGCCCAGCTCGCCAACAAGCTCGGCAAGCCGGTCCCAGCGGTCAGCAACATGACCGTGTGGGGCAACCACTCGACCACTCAGTACCCCGACCTGGTCAACGCCAGGGTCGAGCGGTGCGAGCGCCTGGGACGCGGTCGACGACGAGGCCTGGATCGCCGACGAGTTCATCCCCCGCGTCGCCAAGCGCGGCGCCGAGATCATCGACGCCCGCGGCGCCTCCAGCGCCGCCTCGGCCGCCAACGCCGCGATCGACCACGTGCGCGACTGGGTGCTCGGCACCCCGAGGGCGAGCTGGGTCTCGATGGGCGTGCCCTCGACGGCGCCTACGGCATCAGAGGAGGGCGTAGTAGCCGGCCACCCCTGCGCGCTGCTCCGGCGGCGAGTGGCAGGTGGTCGAGGGCCTCGACGTCCCGGAGTTCTCCCGCGCCCGCATCGACGCCAGCATCAACGAGCTGAAGGAAGAGCGCGACGCCGTCAGCAAGCTGGGCCTCCGTCTAGGTACGCCAGTAGAGGCCGGCGCGTCTTTCGGGCGCCAACGGCGCCTCGTCGTGCGAAAAGTTACGTCCTGGGCGCTATTCGGCGGGGAGAGTACTTCCGCCCTTTCTTCTTCACCCGTTTCTCTTTCTCCAGGTCGCCGAGCACCCGGTAGAGGTAGTTGGGCTTGATTTTCATCGATTTGGCGATCTCCGAAGCGGTGATGCCGGGGCTGCCCTCGACCAGTTTCACGGCCTGGTCGGCGCGGGTCCCGCTGCGACGACGCCGGGTTTTTTGCGGGCGCGCCTCGCTTTGTTGGCCGAGCCGCGGGGACGGCCCGGACGGCGGCCGGCGCGACCGACCGCTTTCCCGCCCAGCTCGGCGAGGGCGCGCTCGAGGCGCTTGCGCTCGTCGTCCAGCTCGGCAAGGCGCTTCTTGACCAGGTCGCGCGCCTCGTCGAGTACGTGAGTGGTGCTTGGCATCTCGTTCCTTTCGTCCGGTCCGCGTCTGCCGGCCGGGTCGCTAACGGGGGAGTTACGTACCGCAGTGTTGCACAGTCACAGTGAGTGTGGACATCCATCTGGCCGCACAGCGATTGGCTTACCCGGCGCGACCTGACTACTGGACACGATCCTTTTGCCGGGGCGGTTACACCCTCGATCTATCAGCGGCGGCGCTGGCGCGGCAGCGTCCGGAAGACCACGTCCCAGAGCGGCGAGGAGACGCCGAAGCCGTAGCGGTGGTCCTGGAAGTGGTGGCGCATGTGCTGCTCGCGCAGCTGCTTGCCGAGGTCCGACTTGGGCACGAAGTGGTGCACGTAGTAGTGCGTGTAGTCGTAGAAGCAGGTAGCCGAGGATGAAGCCGCCGAAGAGCGGGTAGGCGGCGGGCGTGCCGAAGATCAGCACGAAGGCGCCGAAGAAGAGCGCCGCGAGCGGGATCGAGACCGCCGGCGGCATCACCAGCCGCAGCTTGTCGTTGGGGTGGTCGTGGTGGATGCCGTGGATGATGAAGTGCATGCGGCGGCCGAAGGCGTTGTCGGGCTCCCAGTGGAAGACGAGCCGGTGCAGCCAGTACTCGGTCAGCGTCCAGATCCCGACGCCGCCGAGGCTGAGCAGGGCCATCTCCCAGACCGCCTGGCCGCGGTCTCGGCCCGAGCCACTCCATCGCGACGATCACCGGCACGAAGACGATCGCCGGGATCGCCGGGTGGACCCGCGAGAAGAAGTTGAGGAAATCGCTCTCGAAGAGCTGCGGCGAGGCCGAGAGCTTGTCGGTGCGCTTGTGAGCCTCCATCCGTCGCCAATGGTAGCGCTGCGCCGGACGCCGACTCCCGCAAGACGCGGGGAAGATGTGACGAGCCTGTGTCAAGAACGTTGCGCTTTGCGGAATGAGGCGTCACGGAAGTGTCACGACGATTGCCAACATGCGCCGCCGTGCCGCGCAAGCCCAAAGCCCCGACCTGCGAGGACTGCTACTTCCGCAAGAACATGCTCTGCGCGCTCGAGCTCGACGAGCCCTGCACGACCTTCCGCCCGAACCGTCCCGAGGGCCTCGTCCCGCCCCGCCAGCCGGTCCTCCTCATGCGCCCGCCGCGCTGGGCGACCCAGTCCGGCGCTGCGTAGAAGGGTCGCGGGTCGCCTCGCCGATGCCTCGCGAAGCGGCCCCGGCAGGGTGATTCCAGCCGCGAAGCGGCAGCATGTTCCACCGCCGCAGGCGGTGGTGGGCAGTCGGCGAGGCTACCTCGCGACCTTCGCCAGGTGGCTATGTTTCGGCCATGCCGGAACGCGATCTCTTCGCCAACTTCGCCCGCATGCGCCGCGAGATGGATCAGATGCTCGGCGGCGCTTGGGGCCGCACGACCTACGTGAGCCGGCGCAGCACCGGCTTCTCGCCCAACGTCGACGTCTACTACTGCGGCGAGCCGCAGCGGGCGGTGGTCAAGGTCGACCTCGCCGGCGTCGACCTCGACGAGGTCGGGATCGAGGTCAGCGGCCGCCAGCTGGCGATCGTCGGCGAACGGCCGGTGCAGGAGACCGAGGGCCGCGTCTACCAGCAGGTCGAGATCCCCTCGGGCCCGTTCCGCCGCATCGTCGAGCTGCAGGTCGACGTCGACCCCGACGCGGCGCAAGGCGACCTACGAGGACGGCGTGCTGCGGATCGACCTGCCGCTGCGCGACCCGGCGGAGACGACCCGGCGGGTGCCGATCGGGCGGGAGTAGCGATGGAGGGCGCCCCGGTCCTCGAAGTGGTCGAGTCGCCGCTCGACGCCGAGGACGCGATCCGCGCCAACGCGCCGCTGCCCGACGCGCTGCCGGTCCTGCCGCTGCGCGAGACGGTCACCTTCCCCGACACGCTGACCCCGCTGGCGGTCGGCCAGGAGCGCTCGATCAAGCTGGTCGACGACGTGCTCGGCGCCAACCGGATGCTGGTCATGGTCGCCTCGCGCGACCCCGAGAACGAGGAGCCCGGGCCCGACGACCTCTACGACGTCGGCGTCGTCGGCGTCGTCGCCCGGATGCTGAAGGTCCCCGACGGCACCCTGCGCATCCTCGTCCAGGGCACCCAGCGGGTGCGGCTCGGCCCCTACGTCGCCGAGGAGCCCTACCTGGTCGCGCGGATCGCCGAGCTGCCCGACGTGGTCGACGAGGGCCCCGAACTCGAGGCGCTGACCCGCAACGTGCAGCGCACCTTCTCGGAGATCATCGAGCAGATCCCCTACCTGCCCGAGGAGCTGCAGATGGCGGTCGCCAACATCGACGACCCCGCCGCCCTCGGCCACCTGATCGCCGGCGCGCTGCGGATCTCGACCGAGGAAAAGCAGGAGCTGCTCGAGGAGGTCGACGTCGCCGCCCGGCTGCGCACGCTCTCGCAGATCCTCGCCCGCGAGCTCGAGGTCGTCCAGCTCGGCACCCAGATCCAGTCCCAGGTCCAGTCCGAAGTCGACAAAGGCCAGCGCGAGTTCTTCCTGCGCCAGCAGCTGAAAGCGATCCAGGACGAGCTGGGGGAGGGCGACGAGCAGCAGGCCGAAATCAACGAGCTGCGCGAGCAGATCGAGGCAGGCCGAGCTGCCCGAGCACGCGCGCAAAGCCGCCGAGCGCGAGCTCTCGCGGCTGGAGAAACTGCCGCCGGCGGCGGCCGAGCACGGCGTCATCCGCACCTACCTGGAGTGGCTGGTCGAGCTGCCCTGGTCGAAGAAGACCGAGGACAACCTCGACATCGCCCACGCCCGCGAGGTCCTCGACGCCGACCACTACGACCTCGAGAAAGTCAAGGACCGGATCCTCGAGTACCTGGCGGTGCGCAAGCTGAACCCGGACTCGCCCGGCCCGATCCTCTGCTTCGTCGGCCCGCCCGGGGTCGGCAAGACCAGCCTCGGCCGCTCGATCGCCAAGGCGCTGGGCCGCGAGTTCGAGCGCATCTCGGTCGGCGGCGTCCGCGACGAGGCCGAGATCCGCGGCCACCGCCGCACCTACATCGGCGCCCTGCCGGGGACGATCGTCCGCGCCCTGCGCGACGCCGGCTCGCGCAACCCCGTCTTCATGATCGACGAGATCGACAAGATGGGCGCCGACTTCCGCGGCGACCCCGCCTCGGCGATGCTCGAGGTGCTCGACCCGGCCCAGAACGACTCCTTCCGCGACCACTACCTCGACCTCGAGTTCGACCTCTCCGAGGTGCTGTTCATCGCCACCGCGAACATCCTCGACACGATCCCCGGCCCGCTCCAGGACCGGATGGAGACGATCGAGCTGGCCGGCTACACGCTCGACGAGAAGAAGCACATCGCCCGCCGCTACCTGGTCCCGCGCCAGATCGAGGCCAACGGCCTGAAGCCCTCGCAGATCGAGTTCGCCGACCCGGCGCTGATCGCGATCATCGAGGAGTACACGCGCGAGGCCGGGGTGCGCAACCTCGAGCGCCAGATCGGCACGGTCTGCCGCAAAGTCGCCCGCGACGTCGCCGAGGGCAAGGTGCGAACGGCAAGGTCAAGATCTCCGCCAAGCGGGCGCGCGAGCTGCTCGGCCGCCGCCGCTTCTTCGCCGAGCAGCGCCGCCGCACCAAGGACCCCGGCGTCGCCACCGGCCTCGCCTGGACGCCGACCGGCGGCGACGTGCTCTTCATCGAGGCGACGGCGATGCCGGGCTCGGGCAAGCTGACGATCACCGGCCAGCTCGGCGACGTGATGAAGGAGTCGGCGCAGGCGGCGCTCTCCTACGTGCGCGGCCACTGGGACGAGCTCGCCCCCGAGCTCGACGAGGACTGGTTCGCCGAGCACGACATCCACATCCACGTCCCCGCCGGCGCGGTGCCCAAGGACGGGCCCTCGGCCGGGGTGGCGATGACCGTCGCCCTCGCCTCGCTGATCTGCGGCCGCCCGGTCCGCAACGACGTGGCGATGACCGGCGAGGTGACCCTGACCGGCCAGGTGCTGCCGATCGGCGGCCTCAAGGAGAAGTCGCTGGCGGCGCAGCGGGCCGGGATCAAGCGGGTGATCGTCCCCGAGCGCAACGAGGGCGACGTCGACGAGATCCCCGAGCACGAGCGCAGCGAGCTCGAGTTCGTCTTCGTCGACGAGGTCTCCAAGGCGATCGACGCCGCGCTCTAGCGCATGGAGGCGGCCGAGGCCCTGGGCAGGGGCAACCTCTCGACGTTCTACGAGGCGCTCCGCGAGATGGCGCGGGCGCGCTCGCGGGCCTTCTGGATCGTCGCCGGGCTGACCGTCCTCGCCGCCGGGCTGCGCTTCGCGACGCTCGGCGTCCAGGCCTACCACCACGACGAGATCGTCACCGCCAGCCGCGTCCTGCGCGGCGGCTTCGGCGCACGCGATGGAAGCGGTCGGCTACAGCGAGTCGGCGCCGCCGCTCTACTACGCGCTGGCCTGGGTCTGGACCCAGCTGACCGGGACCGGCGAGTTCGGCCTGCGCTCGCTCTCGGCCGCTCGCCGGGGTGGCGACGGTGCCGGTCGCCTACCTGCTCGGCGCCGAGCTGCGCGGCCGCCGCGCCGGGATCGCTCGCCGCCGCGCTGGTCGCGGTCAACCCGATGCTGCTCTGGTACTCGCAGGAGGCGCGCGGCTACGCGCTGCTCGTCCTGCTCGACCGCGGTCGCCGCGCTCTACTTCGTCCGCGCCCTCGAGCGCGGCCGCCGGCGCGACTTCGACCGGCTGGGGGATCGCCTCGGCGCTGGCGCTCGCGACCCACTACTTCGCGATCTTCCCGATCGCGGTCGAGGCCGCTCTGGCTGCTGTGGCGGCGCGGCCGCGCGCGCGGTCGGCCGGGCTCTGGATCGTCGGCCTCGCCGGCCTGGCGCTGGCGCCGCTGGCGATCCACCAGATGCTCGCTCGGCCACGCCGAGTGGATCGGCGGCCGCAGCCTCGGCCACCGGCTCTGGGAGACCGGCGTCACCTTCCTGGTCGGCGAGACCGGCGACATCATCGCCCGCCCGGAGACCGCCGCTGCCGGCCGCTGGTGCCGCTGCTCGCCGCTGCTCGCCGGCGCTGGCGCTGCTCGCGCTGCGCGGCGACGCGGGCGAGCGCCGCGCCGGCGGGCTCCATGCTGGCCCTCGCCGCGGCCACCGTCGCGATCCCGCTGGCGCTGGCGCTCGCTCGCCCCCGGCAAGGACTACGTCCTCGCGCGCAACCTGCTGCCGGCCCTGGTGCCGCTGCTGGTCGCGGTGGCGATCGGCGTGACCGCTGCGCGGCGCGCGGCGCGCCGGCGCCGGCCGTCGCGGCCGTGCTCGTCGCCTACTCGCTCGGCTTCTGCGTCTGGGCGAGCGTCTCGCCGGCGCTGCAGCGGCCCGACTGGGACGCGGTCGCCGCGCGGCTCGGCGAGCCCGAGGCGCCGCGGGCGATGGTCCCCTGGACGCTGGGCGCAGGCCTCGCTGCGCCACTACCTCTCGACCGGCTCCTTCCAGGTGCTGCCGTCCGAACGGCTACCCCTGGTTCGTGCACGAGATCGACTTCGTCTCCGACGGCCCGGCGCCGCCGGTGCCCGCGCGAGCTGCTCGGCCCGCGCTTCCGCCAGGTCGGCTACGAGCGGGTCGGCCGCCTCTACGTGCGGCGCTACGCGCTGCCGGGCCCCGACCTCGCCCACCTGCGCGCTGCGCGCAGGTGCGCGGCGCGGACCTCAACTTCCGCAGCAACGGCGTCCTGATCGACGGGGTTGGGCCCGGGCTGAGTAACGCGCGAATCCGTTTGCGACGGTTATCCTGAGCGTCACCCCGAGCAGACCCAGCGAGGAGAGGCATGGCCAAGACACGAAGGCGACCCAGACCGCCGACCGCGCCGCCGACCTCTATTCGACCGCGCGTGAGAACCCCTACGTGCAGCGCCTGATCGAGGACGAAGAGCTGCGCGACAACCTTCGCAACGCCTTCGAAGCCGCGCGCGGCGCCTACGGCCGCGCGACCGGCAACGGCAAGGGCCCGGTCAAGGCCGTGACCAGCGACAGCAAGGTGCAGAAGGACCTGCGCGCCGCGGCCGAGAGCCTGCGCGACGCCTCCGAGCAGCTGCGGGCGCCGAGGAAGCGCAAGAAGAGCACGCTCGGCCGCCTGATCCTGCTTCGGCATCGTCGGCGGCGTCGATCGCCCTGGTCGCTCAGCGAGGACGCCCGCAAGACCGTGCTCGACGCCCTCTTCGGCGCCGAAGAGGAGTTCGAGTACACGAGCACCAGCATCAACGGCAGCGATCAACCCGGGCGCCGTCAGGCCGACTAGACTGAAGCGATGGAGGCAGCCACCAAAGAGCGCGAGCTGAGCGGCGAGAAGGCGCAGCGCATCGTCGACGCGATGCGCGACAGCGTCGCCAAGCGCGGCGCCGCCGGCTCGACCTTCGAGCAGGTCGCCGCGCGAGGCGGGCGTCAGCCGCGGCCTCCTGCACTACTACTTCGGCACCAAGGAGCGGCTGCTGGTCGAGGTCGTCCGCCGCGACACCGAGATCCGCGTCGCCCGCCTCGACGAGCCGCTGGACAAGGCGAAGACCGTCGACGACGTCCTCGACGTCCTCGTCTCCAGCCTCACCGACCTGATCGAGAACGAGCCCGGCTTCTTCCTGCTCCTCTACGAGCTGTTCAGCGCCGGCCGCCGCAACCCCGACATCCAGCGCGAGGTCGGCCAGCTCTTCGACCGCACCCGCACCCACGTCGCCGAGATCCTCGAGGCGAAGGAGCGCGAGGGCGTGCTCAGCCTCCGCCACGACGCCGAGGCGATCGTCTGCCTCCTCTTCGCGGTCGGCGACGGCTTCGCCCTGCAGGCCCTCTCCGAGCCCGAGCCGCGACCTCGACGCCGCCCTCGCCGCCGGCACCGCCTCGGCCCGCTTCCTGCTCGTCGGCGAGTAGCGCGCCGTCGACTCGCTGATCGGCGCTAACCGTCGGCCGGCGTGACCCTCCTCACAGACGCCGCGTGGCCGGCTGGACGAAGACTGGCCGACGAGCCAATGCGCGACTCGATGATCCAACTCTCAGGGTTCCTCGGACGTCGTCGCCGTTGGGTCGTCGGCCGCCTGGGTCGTCGATCCTCGTCGCTCGCCCTGCCGCTCGCCGCGCACCAGACCGAACACCTGACCGGCGGCGGCTTCGACGTGCCCGGCAGCCAGTCGAAGGCGGTCGCCGACGCGGTGCAGGGCGACTTCGGCGGCAGCTCGAACGGGATCGCGGTCGTCGCTGCAGGCCGACGCCCGGCGCGAGCGCCGGCCGAGCGCGCCGCGGCGGTCGACCGGGTGCGCGCGCGAGGTCGCCGGGGTCGACGGAGTCGTCGCTGCCGCCGCCGGTCGCGCGCCGCGCCGAGGCTGCAGCTGCAGCGGACCGGCGACAGCGCTGATCGCCGCTGCGCAGCACGCGTCGCCCGGACGAGCTGATCGACTCCGGCCGTCGACCTGCGCGAAGACCTCGACCCGGGCACCGCCGAGGGCGGCGTCACCACCTACCTCGCCGGCCAGCCGACGATCTGGGCCGGGATGCAGGAGCTCTCCAAGGAAGACCTGGCCAAGGCCGAGGCGGGCGGCTTCCCGATCGTCGCCCTGATCCTGCTCGTCGTCTTCGGCTCGCTCGCCGCCGCGGCGCTGCCGCTGGCGCTCGGCTTCGTCAGCGTGATCGTCACCGGGGCGCTGATCTACTTCATCTCGCTGCAGATGTCGACCTCGGTCTTCGTCACCAACATGGCCTCGATGATCGGGATCGGGGTCGCGATCGACTACTCGCTCTTCATCCTCGCCCGCTACCGCGAGGAGCGGCGCGCCGGGCGCGACTGCGACGACGGCGCGCGCCGAGGCGCTGGCGACCTCCGGCCTCGCCGTCGACCTTCTCCGGCCTCGCCGTGATCGTCTCGCTGGCCGGCCTCTGGATGGTCGACAACCAGGCGCTGCGCTCGATGGCGCTCGGCGCGATGACCGTCGTCGCCGTCTCGATCCTCACCGCGACCACCCTGCTGCCGGCGCTGATCGCGATGCTCGGCGACCGCGTGATGCCGGGCGGCATCGTCGCCAGGGTCCTGCGCTTCTTCAAGCGCAGGGTCTTCCGCCGCCCGCGAGCGGCCGCCGCTGCGGCCGACCGGGCGCAGGCCGTTCTGGGAGCGCTGGACGCGCGCGGTGATGGCCCGCCCCTGGACTCGCCGTCGATCGGCGTCAGCGCGGATCCTGCTCTTCCTGGCGATCCCGCTGCTCTCGCTCGAGACCGGCACCGAGGCGATCGCCCAGTTCCCCAAGGACAGCGACGTGCGGGTCGGCAACGAACTCGCCGCCGAGCAGCTCGGCGGCGGCGCCGACCCGGTCCAGATCGTCGCCGCCTTCGACGGCGCGCCCGACCGCGCCGCGGTCGCGGCCTTCGCGCGCCGAGCTGCAGCCGACAGCCCGGCGTCGCCTCGGTCGCGCCGCCCGTCTACGCCGGCGACAGCGTCCTGATCCAGGCGACGCCGAGCGCGCCGAGCGAGTCCGACGCGGCCGTCGCCCTGGTCGACCGCCTGCGCGACACGGTCGTCCCGGCCAGCGGCGCTGGCCGAGGTCGGCGACGGTCGACGTCGGCGGCGAAACCGCCCGCAGCCGACGACGTCCGCGCGCCAGATCAGCGGCTCGATGTGGAAGATCGTCCTCTTCGTCCTCGCGCTCAGCTTCCTCGTCCTGATGGTGATGCTGCGCTCGCTGCTGCTGCCGCTGAAGGCGGTGCTGATGAACCTGCTCTCGATCGGCGCCGCCTTCGGCGTCCTCGTCGCGATCTTCCAGTGGGGCTGGCTCGACAGCCTGCTCGGCTTCGAAAGCCAGGGCGCGCTCGACACGATCAACGTGCCGCTGATCTTCGCGATCGTCTTCGGCCTCTCGATGGACTACGAGGTCTTCCTGATGTCGCGGATCCGCGAGCGCTACATGGTGCACGGCGACAACGAGCGCGCCGTCGCCGAAGGCCTCTCCTCGAGCGCCCGCACGATCTCCTCGGCGGCGCTGATCATGACCTGCGTCTTCGCCGTCTTCGTCCTCACCGGCGTCCCCTCGATCAAGGAGCTCGGCCTCGGCTGCGCGGTCGCGATCGCCCTCGACGCGACCCTGGTGCGGCTGATCCTGGTGCCGGCGGCGATGAAGCTGCTCGGCGACTGGAACTGGTGGATGCCCTCCTGGCTCGACCGGGTGCTGCCCCGACCTCAGCTTCGAGGGCGGCAGGCCGAGCCGGAGCCCGCCGAGGCCTGAGCAGCCCGAGCCGGCCGAGGACCTCGCAATAGGTCGCGTCCATGGCAGCCGCATCGAGCGACGACGACGATCGCCTTCGCGGGCGCGGCGCGGCAGGCGGAGATGGTGCGGGCGGGGGAGGTCTCGCCGACCGAGCTGGTGCGGCTCTGCCTCGACCGGATCGAGCGCCTCGACCCGCAGCTGAACTCCTTCCGCAAGGTCTTCGCCGAGAAGGCGCTGCTCGAAGCCGAGCAGGCCGAGGCGCGGCTGAAGGCGGGCGAGGAGCGGCCGCTGCTCGGCGTGCCGATCGCGATCAAGGACGAAGTCGACGTCGCCGGCGAGGTCAAGACCTACGGCACCGACGGCTTCGACCGAGCCGGCCAAGGACGACTGCGAGATGGTGCGGCGCCTGCGCGAGGCGGGCGCGATCGTCGTCGGCCTGACGCCTGCTGCCGGAGATGGCGATCTGCGGCTTCACCGAGTCGGCGACCTACGGCGTGACCCGCAACCCCTGGAACCCGCAGCGCACCCCGGGCGGCTCGAGCGGCGGCTCGCGCCGCCGCGGTCGCCGCCGGCCTGGTCCCGATCGCCTCGGCCGGCGACGGCGCCGGCTCGATCCGCATCCCGGCCGCCTCCTGCGGGCTCTTCGGCCTCAAGCCGTCGCGCGGCCGCGTCTCGCTGGCGCCCGAGCTCGAAGGCTGGAACGGCCTCGCCGTCGACAACTGCGTCAGCCGCACCGTGCTCGACACGGCGCTCTGGCTCGACGTCGTCGCCGGCGGCTCGCAGGAGCCGGGGCGCCGCCGCCGCCCGAGCGGCCCTTCGTCGAGTCGGCGCAGACCGCCGCCGGGCAAGCTGCGCGTCGCCTGGTCGACCGCGCGCGCCGCGCGCCGCCGCGCCGCCGACCGTCTCCGACGATGTCAAGGGCGCCGTCGCCGACGCCGCCGAGCTGCTCGGCTCGCTCGGCCACGAGGTCGACCAGCGCGACCCCGACTGGGGCGGGATCGGCAACAACATCACGCCGCGCTTCCTGCGCGGCGTCGCCGAAGACCGTCGACGAAGTCCCGCACCCCGAGCGGCTCGAACGGCGCACCCGCGGCTTCGGCCGGCTCGGCCGGCTGCTCCCCGACGGCGCTCTTCGAGCGGGCGCGTCGGGCCGAGGCGGCCGACGCCGCCCGCGTCAACGCGATCTTCGACTCCCACGACGTGCTGATGACGCCGGTGATGGGCGGCACGGCGCTGCCGGTGCGCCGCTGGGAGGGACGGGGCGCGATCCGCACCGTGCTCGGGATGAGCCGCTTCTATCCCTTCTGCGTCCCCTGGAACCACCTCGGCAACCCGGCGATGGCGGTGCCCGTCGGCTTCGCCGCCGACGGCATGCCGCTCTCGGTCCAGGTCATCGGCCGCCCCGGCGACGAGGCGACGCTGCTCTCGCTCGCCGCCCAGATCGAGGCCGAGCGGCCCTGGGCGGACACGCCGCCCGCCGATCTCCTAGCGGCGCCTAGCCGGGGAAGACCTTGCGCATCCGCAGCAGCTCGCGGACCTTGCCGCGCGGGCGGATGCTTGCCGCTGCAGCATCGATCTTCACCGGGCTGGCTTCCGGCTTGCCCGTCGCGAGCGACCCAGTCGGCCCAGCTCGTCTCGAAGGTGACGTCGGGTTCGGCGCTTCGCCCGGCTCGGCCCTGGTCGAGCCGTTGTCGACGACCAGGTGCCAGGGGTCGGCGTCGCTGAAGCGCCACTGGTAGACGAGCGGCGAGCCGTTGGCGGCCGCCGGGTCGGCGAGCGGGCGACGATGTCGAAGAAGAGCCGCTGCAGCTCCGGCGAGGACGTCGGGCTGGACCGGCCGGGCTGGCCGACGACGCCGGCCTCCAGCAGCTTGACCTGGTTGCTCGGCGATCTCTCCTCGGCTGATGCCTCGTGGTCGAAGGGGAAGACGCCGGGCGGCATCTCCTCGGTCGGGTAGCCGATCGTGCGCCAGCGCTGGCGGATCAGCTTCAGGCCGAAGGCGAAGATGTCCTCGAGCGAGAAGCCGTAGCACTCGGTGTACTCGCGGTCCCAGTTCGGCGGCGTGAAGACGGCGACCCGTAGGGCAGCGTCTCGCGCAGCAGCTCGACCACCGCGGCGCGGTTCTCCTCCCAGCCCGGGTTGCCTTCGCCGAGCAGTTCGGAGAGGACCTTGACGCCGAAGCCGATGTGGCGCTGCTCGTCCTTGGAGACGTTGCCCATCCCGGAGCTGAAGCCGGGCATCGTTTCCTCGGAGGCGAAGAAGTCCTCGATGAAGTGCTGGCCGGGCTGGGCGAGGCTGCCCTCGACGATCAGGTGGTAGAGGGTGATCGCCTGCGCGTACTTGGGCAGCGAGCGGTCCTTGCGCAGTTCCTCGGCCATCAGGTCGAGCCGGTCGAAGATGCCGTGGTAGCCCCAGTTGAGCTGCGGCAGGGTGGAGGCGAGCGTCTGCTGGAGCGAGTCGCCGTCGACCCCGATCACCTCTTTGAAGAAGCGGTGGAAGAAGACCGAGTGGCGGACCTCGTCGACCTGCTGGGTGGCGAGGAAGTAGGACTGCTCCTCGGTCGGCGCGGCGGTGATGTAGGGGGCGAGCGTGTCGGCGACCCGGTCCTCGCCGTAGAAGAACATCGAGTAGATCCACATCGCCGAGCGGCGCTGGATGTCGCTCAGCGCCGTCCCAGCCCTTGCGGTCCTCGGAGAAGTCGATGTCGTAGGCGCTCCAGTTGCCCTGCTCCCAGCGCTTGTAGAGGTCCTCGTAGGTGACGTTCTCCATCAGGCTCTGGGCTGCGACGCTCATCTCTTCTCCTTCGGTTCGGGCGCCGCCGGCGCCTCCGGGGGCTTCGGTGCAGCGCAGCTTACCGCGATCCTGGCCAGCCAGCCAGTTTCGCCCTGGGTGACTTCGTCACACAGCGGCGGGAGGCTCGATCTCGCGCTTGAGGATCTTGCCGGTCGGGCCCTTGGGCAGGTCGTCGATGAACCAGACGACCCGCGGGTACTTGTAGGCGGCGATCCGCTCCTTGACGTAGGCGCTGACCTCCTCGGGCGGCAGCTCCTCGCCGTCGTGGAGGACGACCGCGGCGCCGATCTCCTCGCCCCACTCGTCGTGGGGGACGCCGACGACCGCCGCTTCGCGGATCTTCGGGTGCTCGTAGAGCACCTCCTCGACCTCGCGCGGGTAGACGTTGTAGCCGCCGCGGATGATCAGGTCCTTCTTGCGGTCGACGATGTAGAAGTAGCCGTCCTCGTCGGTGCGGGCCATGTCGCCGCTGTGGAACCAGCCGCCGCGCATCGCCTCCTCGGTCGCCTCGGGCCGCTGCCAGTAGCCCTTCATGATGTTGTGGCCGCGGATCACGATCTCGCCGACCTCGCCCTGCTCGACCTCGTTGTCGTCCTCGTCGACGACCTGCATCTCGACCCCCTCGATCGGGGTGCCGATCGAGCCCGGCTTGCGCTCCATGTCGGGGTGGTTGGAGCAGGCGACCGGCGAGGTCTCCGAGAGGCCGTAGCCCTCGAGCACCTTCGCGCCGAAGGCGTCTTCGAAGCCGCGCAGGACCTCGACCGGCATCGAGGCGCCGCCGGTGATGCAGATGCGCAGCGAGGAGGTGTCGAAGCTCTCGCGCTCGGGGTGGTGGAGCAGCGCGCCGAACATCGTCGGCACGCCGTAGAAGTGGGTGACGCCGTCGCGCTGCATCGTCGCCAGCGCCTCGCCCGGGTCGAATTTGGGCACCAGGGTGAGGCAGGCGCCGACCAGCAGCGAGGCGTTCATCGCCGACCGTCTGGCCGAAGGAGTGGAAGAGGGGGAGGGCGCCGAGGACGACGTCGCCGGCGGCCGATCTCGCAGGTCGTGCGCGAGGAGACCTCGGCGTTGCGGGCCAGGTTGGCGTGGGTCAGCTCGGCGCCCTTCGGCTTGCCGGTCGTGCCCGAGGTGTAGAGGATCACCGCGGTGTCGTCCTCGGCGGTCTCGGCCAGGCCCGGTGCGTCGGCTCGAGCTCGCGCCAGCGAGTCGCCGCGAAGGAGGCCGGCTCGACCTCGATCAGCTCGGCGCCGGCGTCGGCGGCGCCGTCGCGCGCCTCCTCGGCGAAGCCGTGCCAGGCGAGCAGCAGCTTGGCGCCGGAGTCCTCGAGGTAGAAGGCGATCTCGCGCCGCTTGAGCAGCACGTTCATCGGCACGACGATCGCGCCCGCCCGCAGCACGCCGTAGTAGGCGACCGGGAACTCGGGCACGTTGGGCAGCATCACGCCGACCCGGTCGCCCGGCCCGACCCCCTTCTCGCCCAGCAGCGTCGCCAGGCGGGCGCTGCGCTCGTCGAGCTCGGCGTAGCTCAGCTCGGCGTCGCCGAGCCGGATCGCCGGGCGCCTCCGGCGAGCGCCCGGCGCTCTCGGTCAGGAGCGATGCGAGGTTGAGCGACCATCGACCCAGTTATCCCGTCATATGTTGTGGACCGGGAACTCCTTGATCTCCGGAGGGCCCTGGGCGGCGCCGCGTCGCCGAGCGCCGGGATCGCGGGGCCGAGGCGGCTCGCCGAGAAACTGGTCGAACTGGGCGCGCGACTCCCAGAAGTCGATCACGCCCCAGCCGTCCTTGATCGGGCCGGCGGCGTGAAAGATCAGACCGTCAGGTGGGTTCTCGGCGATGCCCATCTCGGCGTTGACCGCGTCGTACTGCTCCTGCGTCCCATCTGCGAACCTGATGCTCAGTCCTACGGCCATCTCGATCTCCTTGTCTGTGACCCGGGTCGAGCGAGCATAGCCCTCGATCTGCTCGCCGGGCAAGCAGGCAGGAGTACTTCGGGTTGCTGCTCGATAGGCTCGGTGGCGCGATGACGATCTCGGCGCCCCCACCTCTTACCTCACTCTGCCGAAGGGCGTGTCGGTCTACTCGAGCGACGGGGAGGAGCTGGGCAAGGTCGAGCACGTGCTCGCGGCTCCCGACATCGACATCTTCGACGGGATCGTGCTCGACACCAGCGTCCTGCCGGGTGGGCATCGTTTCGTCGACGCCCCCGAGGTCGACGGAGATCTACGAGCAGGGCGTCGTTCTGACGATCGACGCCGCTGCGGCTCAGGGCCTGCCCGAGCCGAGCGCCAACCCCGGCTCGCTCGACGTCGATCCCGACGACCTCGCCAAAGGGGAGCGCCAGAGCAAGCTCAGCCGGGCCTGGGACCTGATCTCAGGCAAGGACTGAGAGCCTCACCAGAGGCCGAAGGCATCTTGCTGCGAAGTTCTCTAGCATTGCCCGCCGTGAAGCTGCCGATTGCCACGATCTTGCTCGTCGCCGCGCTGGCTGTCGCCGGCTGTGGTGGCGACGACGACTCCTCGACCGGGTCGACGGGCGAGTCGGAAGGCACCACTACCGCGACGACCGAATCGCCGCCCAAAGCCGAATCCGCGGTCGAAAAGACCAAGCCGAAGGTCACGGTTCCCACGAGTGCTCCGCCGCAGGAACTCGAAACCAAAGACCTCGAAGAAGGCAGCGGGGCGGAAGCAAAGACGGGCGATGTCGTGACCGTCCAGTACGTCGGCGTGAACTACAGGAACGGCAAGGAATTCGACTCCTCGTGGAGCCGCAACGAACCGTTCCCCTTCCCCCTCGGCGGCGGCGAAGTGATTCTTGGCTGGGATCAGGGGATTGTGGGGATGAAGGTCGGCGGCCGGCGCGAGCTGATCATTCCTCCTGAACTCGCCTACGGGGAAGAAGGCCGCCCACCCGCGATCCCGCCGAACGAAACGCTCGTCTTCGTCGTCGACCTGCTCGAAGTCGAATAACCCGCATCGGCGGATGCCGATGTCCTCCAGGTCGACCCTCGCCGAGCGCCTGACGGCACAGGGTCTCTCGGGCGCGCCGCTGGCCGACCCCGCTGCGGTGGCCGAGCGGTTGCTCGCCGTGCAGGGCCAGGACCCGCGCGGCTTTCGTCTCGCGGTGCGGGCGCGGACCGAGGGGCTGACCATCGCCGCCGTCGAGCGGGCGATGAGCGAGGACCGCACCCTGGTCGTCACCTGGCTCAACCGCGGCACGCTGCATCTGGTCCGCGGCGAGGACTACCCCTGGCTGCAGGCGCTGACCACGCCGCCTCTGCTCACCTCGAGCGCCCGGCGGTTGCGGCAGGAGGGGGTGAGCGAGGCGGCGGCCGAGCGGGCACTGGCGACGATCGAGCGGGCGCTGGTGGACCAGGGTCCGCTGACGCGGGTGCAGCTGCGCGATCGCCTCGACTCGGCGGGCGTGCCAACGGAGGGCCAGGCGATGATCCACCTGCTCTTCCTCGCGGCGGTGCGCGGCCTGGTCGTCCGCGGCCCGATGGTCGGCAAGCAGCACGCCTACGTGCTCGCGCGCGAGTGGCTGGGTGAGCCGCCCGCGATCGACCGCGAGAAGGCGCTCGCCGAGCTCGCCCGTCGCTACCTGATCGGCCACCAGCCCGCGACCGATCGCGACCTCGCCAAGTGGGCCGGCCTGCCGCTGCGCGACGCCCGCGCCGGCCTGGAGGCGATCGCGGCGGAGCTGGAGCAAGGAGAGGACGGCCTCCTCCGCCTCGCCAAGCGCCCCGAGCCGGAGCCGCTGCCATTGCCGCGATTGCTCGGCGCCTTCGACCCCGTCCTGCTCGGCTGGACCTCGCGCGAGGACGTCCTCGGCGCCCACACCGACCTCGTCACCCGCAATGGCATGTTCCACCCCTTCGCGATGGCAGACGGCAAAGCCGTCGCCAAGTGGGGCTTCCCCGCCGGCGAGGTCAAGCTGCAACCCCTCCAGCCCCTACCCGCAAAGACCGCCGCCGCCCTGGACGTAGACGCTGCCGACGTCACCCGCTTCCTCGCGTCCTAGAGCTAGGGGAGGCCCGGCGGAACCGCCTTTCAAAGACCGCCGGGCGTGGCGTCGGCCAGAAATGCCTTGAGCGGGGTGCCATCTCCGCCCACGAGGCGCTTGCGAACCGGGCCGAAGGCCTCGTCGAAGGCCGCCATGCCCGGCAGCTGACCCCGGCTGCGGCTGCTCTTTACCTCGATTGCAGTCAGCTTTTTGCCGCGTTCGATCACGAAGTCGACCTCCTTGCCCCGATCGCGCCAGTAGAGGATCTCGGCTCGGGGGTCGCGGGTGGCGACGAGATGGGCGCCGACGGCGGTCTCGACCAGCCGCCCCCAGTGCTCTCCATCGGCGCGAGCCTCGCCGTAGGTTCGACCTGAGGTGGCCGTGACGAGCGCCGTGTCGAGCGTCATCAGCTTTGGCGTCGAGCGTCGCTGGCGAACCTTCCCGGAAGCGAACTTCTCGAGCCCGACAGCCAGCCCGGCTGCGGCGAGCAGGTCGAGATAGTGGGCGAGGGTGGTGGTGTTGCCGGCGTCCTGCAACTGGCCGGTCAGCTTCTGGTAGGAGACGATCTGACCGGAGTAGTCGCAGACGAGGCGGAAGAGGCTGCGCAGCAGCGCCGGCTTGTCCACTCTCGTGAGGAGAAGCAGGTCGCGTGAGATCGTCGTTTCGACGATCGAATCGAGAACATAGGCAGCCCAGCGCTGCTCGTCTTCGATCAATCCCGCCGCGCCCGGATAGCCGCCAAAGTAGATGAACTCGTCGAGAGTGAGGCCGAAGGCATCGCGCATCTCGCCGAACGACCAGTGCGGCGCACGGATCAGCTCGAAGCGCCCAGTCAGGCTCTCGCTGAGCCCGCGCTGGACGAGCAGCGCTGCGGACCCGAGCAGGACGACCCGGAGGGGATGCTCGGCGCGACGATCCTCGTCCCAAAGTCGCTTTACCGCCTCGGCCCAACCGATGACCTTCTGAATCTCATCGACCGCGAGGATCGCGCCCCCGCGCCTGTCCCGAGCAAGGCGCCGCCCCTCCTCCCATTGCGCCTCGAGCCAGGCAGCGTCGCGCAGGGTCGGATCGTCGGCGCTGGCGTAGTGGCTCGGCTGGTCGAGCTCTCTGAGCGCTTGCCGCACCATGGTCGTCTTGCCGACCTGCCGTGGGCCGCTGACAACCTGGATCCGCGTCGCGTCCTCCATCAGCCGTTCGGCCAGCAGAGAAAAGATCGGACGCCTATAGGTCTGCAATTTGCTCACGATACTAAGTGATTTTACTCAATGCACTGAGTGATTTGCAAATCCAGCTACCCCCCAAGGCGGTTTCGCCGAACCGCGAAGGCTATCCTCGATCCCGATGTCCAGCAACAAACGAAAGGTCGTAGACGCCGACTATCTGGAGCGCGCCCGCCGCGAGGCGCTGCAGCGCGACTATCGCCTGTTGACGCCGGGACAGCGAGTTGAACTGGCCGCTGCCCTAAGCAAAGAGATGACCAGCCTGGTTGCCCGGAGCGCAGAGCGCGGTTAATCGATCAAGCGAAGAGCTTCTACATACTCGTCTTCGAATTGACCTCGTATCGGTAGTCCGTTAGCGACGACCGCAAGTAGTCGTCGTCGACCAGTCTGAGTATGTGCCACCTGCCAGCGGGCCGGGGATCGAAGATCAGACTTCCGCCGTCGTCATCAAGCTTGACGTTCAAACTGAACTCGTCAATGATTGGCTTTAGTTTTGAAACGCTTAGCGACGAAAAATAATCCCGTTTGCTTACCTCGATGACCTTGTCGGCCATCGTAGTTTGAGAGCTGCATGCGTTCTTAAACTCATCGAAGTTGACGATCGGGACAACTTTGTTCAACGCATCGGCGGCTTTGCCAGCCTCTTTTTGAATGCGCTCGAAGGAGATCAAAGATTTTACGATAGTTGTTCTTGTTGACAACAAACACCATCTCCTTGAAGACGAAGCAGTCGATCTTCTCGCTAAACAAGAACACTTGCTCCTCAACCTCTGAGTAGGCACCGTCACGAAACACAAGCGCTGCCCCCGGTTTTCTCCTCAGTTCGTTGGCTGCGGTGAAGATTCGGAAGAAGTAGGCTCGCTGGCCATCGCCTCCGGTGAGAACGACCGCCGAGTAGCGCATCCCACTCACGACATCGGCGTCTGATGGCTTAAAAGCAGGAACAGGCGCCAGATTGGCAAGCGGAGCCAAAGCCAGTTTGACCGGCTCAAGTTCATCCAGGTCTCGATACTCGACCTCTCTGTCCTCAGGCTTGTAGAGAATGTCGAGTGGCCGGAGATTCCAACGGGAAGCTGGTTTGACCACCGCTTTCTCGACAACATCGCGGAAAAAGCCCTCGACATCCTCAGCGAGATTGAGGGTCCGTAGGCTGGGGACCCCAGATTCGGTGCCTGGAGGGTCAAAGGCAACAGCGACCTCGACTTCCGGCACGCTTGAAACAAGGGCGCCTAATTCGTCGAGTGCCTGCTTTGCCTTGCTCGCCATCCTTCAAATCTAACGTACCTTCCAGCCGATATGGGGCGAATTCGTTGACTCATTTCAGGCGCATTGCGGGTTACAAGAAAATAAACGTTGGCGTCTTTATCAGTAACATCAAAGGTGTGGTAGCCGAAGAGGCTGAGCACAGGGTTCACGAACAGTGCGTGAGAAGTGACGGAGATAATGCCGAGCACTGCCATGAACACGGCAAAGCTGATCACGTCTTCGACCTGCGTTAAATCGAGGGCCAAGAACGGAATCAAGTAGGTGGCAACGTAGGCAAGAGTCTCGGCATCCCTTGGTTGGACACTGGCTATTTCCAGAATCGCTCCATGGAAACGTCCGGCAACGAGGACAAAGATTAGGAGGCCCGCAACGGAGATGATCGATATAGCGCTAAGTGAGATCCATGCCACCCCGCATGATCGAGTTCGCCAGGCGAGCAGGGCAAACAGCGGAGCATAGGACGACAGGAACATCAGGATGCGGATTGACAGCCGAGGCATAGATTGAGCCTAGCCAGCGCGGAGTGCAGCAGCGAAATCAGCCCAGCTTCGGGCTTTGCCAGGGCTGGGCGAGGCGGGTGGCGAGGTCGTCGGCGAGGCCGTCGATCGGGACTCGGGTCTGCTCCAGGGAGTCGCGGTCGCGGAGGGTGACGGTGTCGTCGTCCATCGTCTGGTGGTCGACGGTGATGCCCCAAGGGGTGCCGATCTCGTCCTGGCGGCGGTAGCGCTTGCCGATCGAGCCGCCCTCGTCGAACTCGGCGGGGACGCGGCGGCGCACCTCGTCGAAGATCTCGCGGGCCTTCTCCGGCATGCCCTCCTTGGAGACGAGCGGCAGGATCGCGACCTTGACCGGGGCGAGGCGGGGGTGGAGGCGCAGCACCGTGCGCTGGCGGCCCTCGACCTCCTCGACGTCGTAGGAGTCGACCAGGAAGGCGAGCGTCGCGCGGTCGGCGCCGGCGGCCGGCTCGATCACGTGCGGGACGTAGCGCTCTTTGGTCTGCTGGTCGAAGTACTCGAGCTTCTCGCCGCTGAACTTGGCGTGCTGGGTGAGGTCGAAGTCGCCGCGGTTGGCGATCCCCTCCAGCTCCGACCAGCCGATCGGGAAGAGGTACTCGATGTCGCTCGTCGCCGAGGAGTAGTGGGAGAGCTCGTCGGCGCCGTGGGCGCGCACGCGCAGCAGGTCGGGGCGGATGCCGAGCTCGATGTACCAGCGCTCGCGCTCCTCCATCCAGGTCTTGTGCCACTTCGCCGCGTCGGTCGGGCGGGACGAAGAACTCCATCTCCATCTGCTCGAACTCGCGCGTGCGGAAGATGAAGTTGCCCGGCGTGATCTCGTTGCGGAACGACTTGCCGATCTGGGCGATCCCGAAGGGCGGCTTCTTGCGGGCGAAGCCGAGCACGTTCTTGAAGTTGATGAAGATGCCCTGCGCGGTCTCCGGGCGCAGGTAGACCTCCGAGCCCTCGCCGGCGACCGGGCCGACGTGGGTCTCGAACATCAGGTTGAACTGGCGCGGCTCGGAGAGCTCGCCGCCGCACTCCGGGCAGCGCAGCTCCGCCTCGGGGTCGCCGCCCTCGGCTTCGACCGCCTCGCGCAGATGGTCCTCGCGCCAGCGCCGCTTGCACTTGCCGAGGCACTGGACGAGCGGGTCGGTGAAGCCCTCCAGGTGGCCCGAGGCCTCCCAGACGCGCGGGTGCTGGAGGATCGCCGAGTCGAGCGCGACGATGTCGTCGCGCTCCTGCAGCATCGCCCGCCACCACTCGGCTTTGACGTTGTTCTTCAGCAGCACGCCGTAGTGGCCGTAGTCGTAGGTCGAGCCGAGCCCGCCGTAGATCTCCGAGGAGGGGAAGACGAAGCCGCGCCGCTTGCAGAGCGCGACGATCTCCTCCATCGTCGCCAGGTCCGGCCGGGCGCCCTGTTCCGTTGCTGCCATGCCGGAACCGTATCGGCTGCGATAATCGCCCACCGCCATGCCGATCTACGAGTACAAATGCACCAACGGCCACGTCTTCGACGTGATCCAGAGGATGAGCGACGAGGCGCTCACCGAGTGCCAGGAGTGCGGCGCCCCCGCCGAGCGCGTCCTGCACCCCGTCGCGATCCACTTCAAGGGCTCGCGGCTTCCACAACACCGACTACGGGAAGAAGAAGAGCTGCCGTCAACGGCCAAGCTCATCCGAGGACTCGAAGACCTCGCGAGTCCAGAGTCAAGCCGACTCGAAGCCCACGCGCCAAAGCCGAGTAGACGCGTCAGGGCGACCCTATTCGCCCAGCAGCTTCTTGACGGCGCGGCGCCGCTCGGAGTCGGGGACTTCAATCGAGGCCGCCGGGGCCCGGCTCGCACCCCGAGTTTTCGCCGCCGCAGAGAACGTCGGCCTTGCTGTCGCCACCGATCGCCGCGGCGAGGATCAGCTGGGGCATCGTCAGGAAGCCCATGTCGCTGACGAAGGCCTTGGGCGCGTCCCAGCCGATGATCGGGCCCCTGACGAAGTTGTAGGGGAGGCGGAGGGGGTCGGTGAGGCGGCCCTTGATGCCGCTGATCACGGCCTGCTGGGCACGCTCGCGGTCGAGGTCGTCGTAGCCGAGGGAGTAGGCGCTGACGCCCGGCCCGGGGCATTCGCTGGGCTTGCGGATGCGCGAGTAGATCAACGCCTTTTCGCCGTTCAGCGTGTTCTCGCCCTTGCGCAGCCGGATCGTGCCGCCGCCCTGGCCGCCCCCGGCGCCGCCAGAGATGTCGGCGCAGAGCTTCTGCGGGACGTCGACCTCGACCCCGCCGACCGCGTCGATCAGGTCTTCGAAGCCGGTGAAGTCGACGATCGCGACGTGGTCGACTTCGATGTCGAGGAAGTCCTCGACCGCTTCGATCTGCGCCTCGGCGCCACCGAAGGCGAAGGCGCCGTTGATCTTCTGCGGGCTCTGGCCGGGGATCTCGGCGTAGCTGTCGCGCGGGATCGAGAGTTTGCGGAAGGCGCCGCCGCCGGCGCGGATCAGCATCAGCGTGTCGGCGCGGAATTCGCCGAACGAGCACTCGCCGTGGGGGGCGTCGCCGTGCGACTGCTGGTCGAAGCACTCCTGCGAGGGCGCCGCCCCCGGGTCCTTGCTGTCGGGCGGCCGGGCATCGGTGCCGAGCACGAGGATCGTCTGCGCGCTCGGCAGCAGCAGGGGGTTGCCGTGCAGGGCCGACTTGGCGTCGCCGGAGAGCTTGAAGGACTGCAGCTGGGCGGAGACCGCGAAGGCGAGGAAGCTGAGCAGGATCCAGCCGAGCGCCGCGATTCCGACCCATTTGAGCACGCGCCGGGTCCAGGGCCGCTCGGGCCGCGGGCCGCGCTCGGGCTTTGGCCCGCCGGGCCGTCCCGGCAGCTTCGGCTCTGCGCCAATCGCGCTCGCGCAGCCCCGAGAGGTCGGGCTTGCGGAAGCGCGAGAAGAAGCCCCGGCGGGCTCGGTAGACCTTGTAGTCGGGCGGTCCTTGCGGCCGCTGCTCCTCATCGTTGCCCATGAAAGACTCCGGCATCATGCCGATGTCCGCGGTCGCCCGCCGAAAGAACCCCGACAAGAGATGAGCGATGCCGAAGCGATAGGCGTCGATCTGGGCGGGACGAAGATGCTGCTCGGCGTCCTCGACGGCGACTCGAAGGCGGTCTGGGAGAGCCGCGAGCGCTCCGCCGGGGAGGGTGAGAGCGAACTGGTCGAGCTGCTGATTCGGGAGGTCGAGGAGGCGCGCGCCGAGCGTCCCGCGGTAGAGGTGATCGGGATGGGGATCCCGGCGACGATCGACCACGAGAAAGGGCTCGCGGTCGCCGCCGTCAACCTGCCGATCGAGAACCTGCCGATCCGCGACATCGTGCTCGAGCGCACCGGCCTGCCTACCTTCGTCGACAACGACGCCAACGTCGCCGCCCTCGCCGAGCACCTCTTCGGCGCCGCGCGGGGCGCGCGGAACGCGGTGATGCTGACGATCGGCACGGGGATCGGTGGCGGCCTGATCCTCGGCGGCGAGATCTACCGCGGCTCGACCGGCGCCGGCGCCGAGCTCGGCCACATGGCGATCCAGATGGACGGCCCGGGCTGTCAGGGCAACTGCCCCAATCGCGGTTGCGTCGAGGCCCTCGCCTCCGGCACGGCGCTCGGCCGCGAAGGGCGCGCCGCGGCGGAAAGCAACCCGGACTCGGCACTGGGCAAGCTGCTCGCCGCGGGCGAGGAGGTCGACGGCAAGGCCGTGACCGTCGCCGCCCAGGCGGGCGACGCGACCGCGATCGAGCTCCTCGACCTGGTCGGCGGCCGCCTTGGAGTCGCCCTGGCGAGCTTCGCCAACATCTTCGAGCCGGAAGTGATCGTCGTCGGCGGCGGCGCGATGGCGGCGGGCGACCTGCTGCTCGACCCGGCCCGCCGCGAGCTCGAGGCGCGCGCGCTGCGGCCGATGAACCGGACCCCGGTCGTCCCGGCCGAGCTGGGCGAGGACGCCGGGATGATCGGCGCCGCCGCGATGGCGCGGATCGAACTGGAGCGGGAAGGCTGATGCCGGGGTCTCTGGTCGTCTGCCCGACCCCGATCGGCAATCTTGACGACATCACTATCCGCGCCCGCGACGCCCTGGTAGCCGCCGACTACCTCGCCTGCGAGGACACCCGCCGCACCGGCGGCCTGCTCGACAAGCTCGGCATCCGCCCGGCGCCGCCGCTGATCTCGATCCACGAGGGCAACGAAGCGCCGCGCGCGATCGAGCTGGCGCAGCGGATCGAACGCGGCGAGGTCGTCGTGCTCGTCTCCGACGCCGGCATGCCGGCGATCTCCGACCCCGGCTACCGGCTGATCCGCCGCTGCATCGAACGCAACCTCGAGGTGACCGTCCTGCCCGGGCCCTCGGTCGTGCCCGTCGCCCTGGTCGCCTCCGGCCTGCCGACCGACCGCTGGCGCTTCGAGGGCTTCCTGCCGAAGCGCGCCGGTGAGATGGAGCGCGTGCTGCGCTCGACCGAGACCGTCGTCGCCTTCGAGTCGCCGCGCCGGATCGGCGACTCGCTCGCCGCCCTCGCCGCGATTGCCCCCGACCGCCCCGCCGCGGTCTGCCGCGAGCTGACCAAGATGCACGAGGAGGTCTCGCGCGCCACCCTGGCCGAGCTGGCGCGCCGCTTCCGCGGCGACGTCAAGGGCGAGATCGTGCTGGTCATCGCCCCCGCCTCCGCCGACGACCACGACAAAGACGTCGGCTTCGCCGTCGATGCCCTCCGCCACCTCGTCCAGTCCGGCGCCCGCCCCCGCGCCGCCGCCAGCGTCGTAGCCGCCCTCACCGGCACCCGCGCCAACGACCTCTATCGCGCCCTAACCGGCCGCGAGCCGCGCAAGTGATCGACTAGCCTCGCCGGCAGATGTCGTACTACGTCACCACGCCGATCTATTACGTCAACGCGGAGCCGCACCTCGGGCATGCGTATTCGACGATGGCGGCGGATGTGTTGGCGCGGCACATGCGGCAGCGGGGGGAGGACGTGTTCTTCCTGACCGGCACCGACGAGCATGGCGAGCCGATCGAGACGGCGGCCGAGCGGGAGGGGGTGACGCCGCAGGAGCTGGCCGACCGCAACGCGGCCAAGTTCGAAGCGCTGCTGCCGATCATCGATGCGACCAACGACTTCTTCATCCGTACCTCCGATCCGCGCCACGCCGAGCAAGTCGCGACGATCATGCAGCGCGTCTACGACAACGGCTGGGTCAGCAAGGGCACCTACGAGGGCTGGTACTGCCCGCGCTGCGCCGACTTCAAAACCGAGCGCGAGCTCGGCCCTGGCAACACCTGTCCGATCCACGAGATCCCGCTGGAGAAAGTACGGGAGGAGAACTGGTTCTTCCGCCTCTCCGCCTTTCAAGAGAGATTGGAAGCGCTGTACGAGGGACAGCCCGACTTCGTCGTCCCCGACTTCCGCCGCAACGAGGCGGTCTCGTTCATCAAGCAGGGGCTCGAAGACGTCTCGCTCTCGCGGCCGAAGCTGAAATGGGGGATGCGGCTGCCCTGGGATCAGGAGCAGCGCATGTACGTCTGGTTCGACGCCCTTCTCAACTACGTGACGGCGCTGATGTTCGCCCGTCAGGGAGAGGACCTGACCGAGCGCTTCTGGCCCGCCAACCTGCACGTGCTGGGCAAGGACATCCTCAAGTTCCACGCGGTGATCTGGCCCGCGCTCTGCATGGCCGCCGACCTCGAGCCGCCGCGGCGGATGACGATCCACGGCTACCTGCTGATGGGTGAGAAAAAGATGTCGAAGTCGCTCGGCAACGTGCTCGACCCGTTCGCGGTGATCGAGCGCTTCGGCGCCGACGCGCTGCGCTTCTACTGCTTCCGCGAGGTCAGCTTCGGCCAGGACGGCTCGATCTCGACGGCGGGCTTCGAGGCCCGCTACGAGACCGAGCTGGCCAACGACTTCGGCAACCTTGCCAGCCGCGTGCTCGCGATGGTCGAGCGCTACCGCGACGGCGTCGTGCCAGAGGCGCAGGTCGACGCGGTGCTCGAGGAGGACTTCGAAGGCGTCGTCGAGCGCTTCAGCGAGCTGCTCGACCGGGCCGAGCTGACCCAGGCACTGGAGGTGGCCTGGAAGCTCGTCCGTCGCCTCAACCGCTACGTCGAGGAGACCCGCCCCTGGGTCCTCGCCAAGGACGAGGCCGACCCCGAGCGCCTCGACGAAGTCCTCTACAACCTCGCCGAGGGCCTGCGCGTGACGACGCTGCTCCTCGTCCCCTACCTACCGCGCACGAGCGAGCAGCTGCTCGCTGCGCTTAGCGAGGAGTCGCGCGAGCTCAGCGACCTCGGCACCCGTCCCGGCGGCCAGAAGACCGAACGCGTCCCGCCCCTCTTCCCGAAGATCGAGTCTCCCGCTTAGGCGAGCGCGTCGGGGCCTAGTTGGTCCGGCCGCGTGTAGCCGCAGAGGGCCATGGTCAGGTCGAGCTCGGCGAGGACCATCTTTAGGACGGTCTCGACGCCGGCCTGGCCGCCGAGGGCGAGGCCCCAGACGTAGGGGCGGCCGAGGCAGACGGCGTCGGCGCCGAGGGCCAGCGCCTTGAGGACGTCGGCGCCGCTGCGGATGCCGCTGTCGAAGAGGATCGTCAGCTCGTCGCCGACCGCCTCGGCGATCGGCGGCAGCGCGTCGAGCGAGGCGATCGCGCCGTCGACCTGGCGGCCGCCGTGGTTGGAGACGACGATCCCGTCGACGCCGCGGCGCACCGCCTCGCGGGCGTCGTCGACGTGCTGGATGCCCTTGACCACGATCGGCAGCGAGGTCCGCTCGCGCAGCCAGGCGAGGTCGTCCCAGGTCAGCGAGGGGTTGGCCTGGACGCCGAGGAAGTGGCCGGTCGCCGCGCCCTGGTCCTCCTCGGGCGTCTTCTCGAGGCCGGCGCGGAAGACCGGGTCCTGGAAGTAGTTGGCGACGCCCATGCCGCTCGAGGAAGGGCAGCCAGGCCTGCTGCAGGTCGCGCGACTTCCAGCCCGGGATGAAGGTGTCGACGGTGAGCACGATCGCCCGGTAGCCGGCGACCTCGGCGCGGCTGACGAAGCTCTCGGCCAGCTTGCGGTCGTTCGGCCAGTAGAGCTGGAACCAGCGCGGCGCGCCTCGCCGCCGGCCTCGGCGATCTCCTCCATGGTGAAGTGCGAGTTGGTGCTGGCGATCATCGGCACGCCGACCTCGGCCGCGGCCCGCGCCGTCGCCAGCTCGCCGTCGTCGTGGACGACCTTCTGCACGCCGATCGGCGCCAGCATCAGCGGCGCCGGCATCGCCGTGCCGAGCAGCTCGACCGAGAGGTCGCGCTCGGCGACGTCGCGCAGCATCCGCGGCACGATCCGGTAGCGCTCGAAGGCGTCGCGGTTGGCCCGCATCGTGTGCTCGGCGCCCGCCCCCGCGAAGACGTAGTTGGCGGCGCGCTCGTCCATCGCCTCGTGCGCGCGCCGCTCCTGCTCCTCGACCGCGACCGGGATCGAGGGCGTCTCGCCGCCCAGCCCGCGGGCGTAGATCTCGCGGTAGTAGTCGGCGAAGTCGGCCATCGGCCGCGGAGGCTATCCGCTTTCAGGGCCGAGGCGGCGGCGCCAGTCGCGTGCGTTGACGGCGCGGGCGACGCGGCCGATCAGGCCGCGGCGGGCCTTCGTGTACGGGTACCAGGTCGGCTCGCGCTTGCCGCCGAAGCGGGCGACGATGATCGACTCCGGCCGGCAGTACTTCTTGATCCCGTACTCGCCGTGGCGGAAGCCGATCCCCGACTCCTTCCAGCCGCCCATCGGCACGTCCATCAGCACGTAGTTGACGATCACGTCGTTGACGTTGACCGCGCCGGCCTCGATCCGCCGGCCGAGCCGCTCGGCCCGCCCCTTCTCGCCGAAGACCGTCGCGGCGAGGCCGTAGCGGGTGTCGTTGGCGAAGCGCAGCGCCTCCTCGGAGTCGCGCACCTTCATCACCCCGACCACCGGGCCGAAGGTCTCGTCGCGCATCACCGTCATCGAGTGGTCGACGTCGACCAGCACGGTCGGCTCGAAGTAGTCGCCCGGGCCCTCGACCCGCTTGCCGCCGGTCGTCGCCTTCGCGCCCTTGGCGATCGCGTCCTCGACCTGGGCTTCGACGATCGCGCGCTGGTTGGGCGAGGTCATCGCGCCGACGTCCTTCTCGGGCGTCTTGCCGTCGGCGCCCTGGCGCAGCGCGCCGACCGACTCGGTCAGCTTGGCGACGAACTCGTCGTAGACCGGCTCCTCGACGTAGATCCGCTCGACCGAGAGGCAGACCTGGCCCGAGTTGAACATCCCGCCCCAGGTGGCGGCGTTGGCGGCGCGCTCGACGTCGGCGTCGGAGAGGACGATCATCGGGTCCTTGCCGCCGAGCTCGAGGCTGACCGGGGTCAGCGTCTCGGCGGCGCGCGCCATCACCTTGCGGCCGGTGCGGTCCGAGCCGGTGAACTGGATGAAGTCGACGTTGTCGATCAGGGCGCCGCCGGTCTCGCCGGTGCCGTGCACGCAGTCGAAGACGTCGGGGCCGCCGATCTCCGGCTTCCAGGCCTCGACGATCTCGGTCAGGCCCAGCGGCGTGAACTCCGAGGGCTTGACGACGACCGCGGCGCCCGCCTGCAGCGCCGGGATCGCGTCGCCCAGCGCCAGCGCCAGGGGGAAGTTCCAGGGGCTGATCACGCCGACCACGGGGTAGGGCCGGTACTGGACCATAGCTTCTTCGACGCCAGCAGCGGCGAGTGGGGGCGGACGCGTTTCGTCGCCGATGAACTTGGCGGCCTTGCTGCCGTAGAAGTTGATCAGGTCGGTGAGGTAGACCGTCTCCGCCGCGGTGTCGCCGCGGACCTTGCCGGTCTCGGCCTGCATCGTGTCGAGCACGCGCTCGTGGTTGTCGAACAGCCAGTCGCGCAGCTTGCCGAGCCAGCGGTAGCGGCCCTCGATCCCGAGCGCCTCCCACTCGGCCTGGTTGCCGCGCACGCGGGCGACGGTCGCGGCGACGCTCTCGGGCGAGTCGACCGCGACGCTGCCGATCGTCGTCCCGTCGGCCGGGTTGAGGACCTCGATCCGCTCGGCGGAGGCGCCGTTGGCGCTCGCCCCGTTGACCGCCTCTTCGACTCTTCGGTGCCGTTCCGCTCTCCACCTGACCGCTCCCTTCCAGAATTTGGCTGGCCAGCCAAGAGTAGCCGCTATCGCGGACACCAGCGGTAGACCGGTCCTTCCAGCGAGGCCACGTAGACGCGGCCGCGGGTGTCTTCGCCGAAGGAGCTCGGCGTGTCGACGTGGAGGCCGAGCCGGTGCTCGCCGCTCGCCCGGCTCAGGTGGGGGACGAGGCTGCGCAGCTCGCCCTCGCAGAGGTCGGCGTAGACGTAGCGTTTGTAGAGGGCGGGCAGACGCTGGTCGGCGACCACGTAGCCGCCGATGATCGTGCAGCTTCCGGCGCGGCCGTGCGAGTAGGCGAAGATCGGCTTGACCGTGCCGCCGGGGTCGGGCGTGCCGCTGTTCGCGCCGCGGTACGGGGCGAAGCCCTCGAAGGCGTCCCAGCCGAAGTTCGCCCCCTGGGCGGCGGCGACGGTCGTGTAGTCGAGCTCCTCGAAGCGGTCCTGGCCGACGTCGCCGATCGCGATCCGCGGCCGGCCCGGGTCGGTGACCGTGTCGAAGGAGAAGCGGAAGGGGTTGCGCAGGCCGTAGCTGAAGACTCGTCGCGGCCGGCCGCCGCGAAGGTGCCGCGGTGGCCGCCCCGGCCGCGGGTCGATGCGCAGCAGCTTGCCGAGCAGGCTGTCGCCGGTTCTGGGCGTTGTTCGGCGGATCGCCGCCCGAGCCGCCGTCGCCCGTGCCGAAGTAGAGCTGGTCGCCGAGGAACTGCAGCTGGCCGCCGTTGTGATTGGCGTTGACGGGGTGGGGTATCTCGACGATTGCGCGGCGGGAGCCCCGCGCGGCTCGCGTCGCGCTTCTGCGCTTGAACTCGTCGACCCGGATGTTCCCGGCGGGGTCGGTGTAGTAGACGTAGAAGCGGCGGCTCTGCCGGTAGTCGGGCGGGAAGGCGATCGAGAGCAGGCCGCGCTCGCCTTCGAAGGAGACGAGGCCGCGGATGTCGAGGAACGGCGCCCGGCACGCGCTGCCCGCCGCGCAGGACCCGCACGGTGCCGCTCTGCTCGACGACGAAGAGGAGCTTCGGGAAGCCGGGCGCGCCGGCGACGTAGACGGGCGCGTCGAAGCTGCCGATCCGCTTCAGGCCGACGCCCCCGCCACGCTTCAGCGGCGTCGTCGCTTCCGGGACGTCGGCGGAGCCGCAGGCCGGCAGGGCCAGCGCGAGCAGCAGCGCGGCGAAGCTACTTGCCGCTGTCCTTCTTCTCGATTTCGACGACTTCACCGCTGTCGGTCACTTCCGTGTCGGGGGTTTCCTCGCTGATCCGCGTGACGAAGGAACCGCCCGCCGTCGTCCCCGGTGCGGTCTCCGCCTTGCGCCTTGCCGCCGAGCCCGGCGCCGACTTCGTAGAAGACCTCGTAGCGGCCGGTGCGCACGGCGCTCAGCTTCCAGACCGCCTCGGCGGTCGCCCCCGCCTTCAGCGGGCCGAAGTCGAAGGTCTTCGGGCTCGCCGTTTCCGCCCCCGCCCGTTCGCTCGAGCCGTTCAGTTTCGGATAGTCGGCGGCGAGCGCCCAGACCGGCCGGTCGGGCTGCGCGATGCCCGGCTGCGGGTCGCGGTAGCCGAACGGCAGCGCCGAGTCGCGCCCCTCCTCGTCGCCGACCGAGATCGTCACGGTCAGCGCCGGGATCGTCTTCTCGCCGGCGTTGCGCGACGCCGAGCCGCAGCAGCGTCGTTTCGCCGAGCCGCTGCTCGGTCGGGAACTCCGCGGTGACGATCCTCACCGGGAAGGTGCCTTCGGCTTCGCCGGAGTCGGAGGACGATTCGCTGTCGCCGCAGGCGGCGACCGAGATCGCCAGCGCGCCCGCCAGGACACCGGCGGCTAGAGCCTGCCGGCGGGAACGCCGGGCCGGTGTGCGGTGCCCCCCCAAAGCCGCCGGAACATAGCACGGGAATTGGCCGGTTCCGGCCGCCTCGAACGTGGGTAGACGCGGTTAGCGCGATCTCAATACTCGGCTAACGGAGGCGCCGGTTGCATCCCATAGACTCAATGCAAGGAGCAGGGACCGCCCGATGCGGTCCCGCTTTTCCGGAGGAGAGATGGAAGCAGCCGCATCGATAGGCAGGAGGATCGCTCCCGCCAAGTCGTTCTTCGAGCAGGTCGGGGACATGATGATCCTGACCGCTCGCACGATGGTCTCCGCGGTCAAGCCGCCCTATCCCTACGGCGAGGAGTTCATCGGCCAGTTCCTCTTTGCCCTGCAGCTCTGCTGGTTCCCGCTGCTCGTCTCGACCGTCGCCTTCGGCTTCGGCGCGCCCGGCCTGCAGGCGGCCAACTTCCTCACCCTGTTCGGCTCGCTCGACCGGCTCGGCGGCTTCTTCGTGCTCGCCTCGATCCGCGAGTTCGCCCCCTTCGTCACCGCCGTCGTCGTCGCCGGCGTCGCCGGCACGGCGATCACGGCCGACCTCGGCGCCCGCAAGATCCGCGAGGAGCTCGACGCCCTGCAGGTGCTCGGCGTCGACCCGATCAAGAACCTGGTCGTGCCGCGCTTCCTGGCGCTGATGGTGATCACCGGCCTGCTCGACATCTACGCGCTGATCTTCGGGATCAGCGGCGGCATCCTCACCGAGCTGCTCTACAACCAGCCGCTCGGCGGCTTCTTCGCCACGCTCTTCACCAACGCCTCGATCACCGACCTCTGGGGCTCGGTGATCAAGTGCACCCTGTTCGGCGCGATCATCTCGATCGTCTGCTGCTACAAGGGGATGACTGCGTCCGGAGGCGCCGCCGGGGTCGGTCGCGCCGTCAACCAGGCCGTGGTCATCTCCTTCATGGGGGTCTTCGCCTTCAACTACGTCTTCACCCAGACGCTGCTCGCCACCAACCCGGACCTGCAGACGATCCGATGAACGCCTGGCTCGACGTCCCGCGCGGCTGGCTCGACTCCTTCGGCGAGATCGCCCGCTTCGGCTCGCGCGTCGCCGGCCTCGTCTACAGCGGCCGCGTCCTGCGCTTCTTCGGCGAGAGCCTGCGCCAGGCCGGGCATCCTGATCCTCGGCTCCGCCGTGATCATCTGGGGCCTCGTCTTCATCCTCGGCCTGCAGTGCGGCATCGAGGGCGCCTACCTGCTGCGCGCCAACGGCGCCCCCGCCTACGCCGGCGTCTTCTCCGCCTGGTGCGACCTGCGCGAGATCATGCCCTACGCCTTCGGCTACATGCTCGCGGCCAAGGTCGGGACCGGGATCGTCGCCGAGCTCGGTGCGATGCGGATCTCCGACGAGATCGACGCGCTCGAGGTGATGGGCGTACCGCCGGTCACCTTCCTCTGCGCGACCCGCCTGCTCGCCGCCTGGATCGCCTTCCCCTTCATGTACCTGGTCGGGATCGGGATCATGTACCTCGCCAGCTACATCGCCGTCGTCGAACAGATCGGCGACGTCTCCTCGGGCGGCTACCTCTTGATCTTCTGGATGTTCCAGAACCCACCCGACCTGATCTTCAGCCTGATCAAGGGGATGTTCATGGCGACCGCGATCGTGATGGTCGGCTGCTACTACGGCTACACCGCCTCCGGCGGGCCGGTAGGGGTGGGGACCGCGACCGCGAAGTCGATGGTCCTCAACATCGTTCTCGTCCACATCATCGGGATGCTTGGCACCCTCGTCTTCTGGGGTGCCAACCCGCGAGCGCCGATAGGAGGCTGAGTACGCTTATGTCGATGGACGATCCGAGCCAGATCCGCGACGAGGAGCAGGCGCGAGCCGAGGCCCCGGCGAGCGGCCCCTACATCAGCGAGGACGGGGCGACGATGGGTCGCGACTTCGTCATCCCCGGCGTCGACCCGGCCGAGTCCGACCCCTACCGCTTCCACACCGGCCGCAAGCGCGACCACGGCAGCACCGACGCGATCGAGATCATCGACCTGGTCAAGCAGTTCGGCCGGGCGCGGATCCTCAACGGGCTCAACCTCGGCCTCCCCGAAGACCAGGTCTCGATGGTGCTCGGCCCCTCGGGCACCGGCAAGAGCGTGCTGATCAAGCACATCGTCGGCCTGCTCTACCCGGACTCCGGCGACGTGCTCGTGCACGGCGAATCGATCCCGGCATGACCGACGACGAACTCTTCGACGTGCGCAAAAAGTTCGGCCTGCTGTTCCAGGACGGCGCCCTGTTCGGCTCGATGAACATCTACGACAACACCGCCTTCCCGCTGCGCCAGCACACCGACAAAAGCGAGGAGGAGATCGGCGAGATCGTCAACCGCCGGCTCAAGGAGGTCGGCCTGGCCGAGGCGATCTACAAGATGCCGAACGAGCTCTCGGGCGGGATGCGCAAGCGCGCCGGCTTCGCCCGGGCGCTGGTGCTCGAACCGGCGATCGTGATGTTCGACGAGCCCGACTCGGGCCTCGACCCGGTCCGCACGGCGCTGCTCTGCGAGCTGATCCGCGAGGTCCACGCCGAGAACGGCGGCTGCTACCTGGTGATCAGCCACGACCTCAACACGGCGCGCCGGATCTCCGACTTCATCGCCGTGCTGTGGAACGGCAAAATCGTCGAGTCGGGGCCCAAAGAGGAACTGTTCGACTCCGAAAACCAGTTCGTGCACCAGTTCCTCAATGCGGACGTGACCGGTCCGCTGTCGATGGATTGAGCGCGGTCGCCGCCTGGGCGGTCCGCCACGCGCAGAGCGGTGCTCGCGGTCGCGGCTGTTGCTCGCCGTCGGCAGCCGCAGTGCTGGCGACGCAGCTGCCGACCGACGCCGCCACCGACACGCTGGTCGACTCGGACACCGCCAGCTATCGGGCCACGCAGGAGGTGCGGGAGGACTTCGGCGAAGAACCGGTGGTCGTGCTGGCCGAGGGGGACCTGCAGCGGCTGATCCTGACCGGCGAACCTGGGGCGGTTCCTGCGGCTGGAGGGGTGCCTCTCGGGCAAGGTGCCGGAGGGGCGGAGCCGATTCCGGGGCCGTGCGCCGAACTGGCCGAGCTGCGACCCGGTGCAGCTCGGTCGTCGGTCCGGCGACCTTCCTCAACGAGGCGGTGATCCAGATCGGCCGGCAGCTTCGCCGCCTCGCGTGCAGACCGTGCCGCCGGCGCAGCTGCGCGAATTGATCCTCCAGATCGCCGCGCGCTACGGGATCACCAGCACGCCGAGCCTCGCCAACCCCGACTTCCTCGCCGCCGTCGTCTTCGACCTGCGCAAAGCGCGGGGGACGCCGAAGGCGACGCCTCGCCTACCTCTTCCCCAACAAGCGACTCGGCGCAGATCATCGCTGCGGCTGGAGCCCGGACCTGACCGAGTCCGAGCGGCACCGCGCGATCGAGGCGATCGAGGCGGTCGTTCGCGATCCGGTCGCGCGGGACGAGTGCAAGTTCAAGGGCGAGCCGGAGCGCTGCTTCGAGCTGCACGGTGGGCGCTATCGTCATCTCCGGGCGTGCCGGTCGTCGTCGACGCGGTGACGCGGGCGCTGAAGGACGCGCTGCTCGTGCTGCTCGGCGTCGCGCTCGTCGTCATGGCGCTCGCCCTGATGCTCGTCTTCCGCTCGCGCTGGCGGCTGCTGCCGCTCGGCGATCGCGCTCGGCGGCGGCGGCGCTGACCTTTGGCCTCTTCGGGCTGCGTCGGCGGCTCGCTGACGATGGCCTCGATCGCGGTGCTTCCGATCCTGATCGGCCTCGCCGTCGACTACGCGATCCAGCTCCAGGCCCGCTACGACGAGGCAATCGCACTCGGTGCGAGCCCGGGGTCGATGCAGCGCGCCTCGCTGCGTCCGGCGGCGGCCCCACCATCGGCATCGCCTGCCTCGCCACCGGTGCCGGCTTCCTCGCCCTTCAGCTTTCGCCGACCCCGATGGTGCGCAGCTTCGGCCTGCTGCTCGTCGTCGGCATCGCGATTGCCTTCGCACTTGCCTTCGTCGTCGGCTTCGCTGCGCTGAGCCTGCGTGCAGAGGCGGGAGTGTCGGGTGTCCCGAGCGCGCGGCGTCCTGTTTTTCGCCCGAGCGGAATCTCGGACAGCCGCCGACTCTTCAGGCGAAAAACCCAGCGCGCGGAGGGACACCCGGCGCTGCCGCCCCGCCTGCAACGCGTCCTCGCTGTAGCGCAGACGTATCCGCAGCGGGTACTAGGGGTAGGGCTGGCTCTCGCTGTCATCGGTTGGGGGCTCGGGACTCAGATTCCGATTCAGACGGATATTCAGGAGTTGGCGCCGCAGAACGTCGATGCGGTCCAGGAACTCAACGAGCTGCAGGACGTGACGGGGGTCTCCGGGGAGCTGGACGTCAAGGTCAGTGCTCAGGATCTGACCGATCCCGCGACGATCCGGTGGATGGCCGATTTCAAGCGCAGGGTGCTGGAGGCTGGCGGTTTCTCCGGGGCGAACGCCAGTTGCAAGGAGGCGGAAATCTGCCCGGGGCCGGCGCTGTCGGACTTCGTTACCGGAGGAGGCTTGACGGCCGCGGAAGAACTGTCCTTACTCGCGGCAGTATCCGTGCGGCGCTGGGGCAGATACCTGCGTATGACCTCAGGCAGGTGGCGACGGTTGATCCGGAGACCGGGTTGCCCGGCGGGGACGGCGCTGCTTGGGTTCGGGATCCGGGCGCAGTCGTTGGACGACCAGCAGGCGCTGATCGACAGGATTCGCGACGAGATCGGGACGCCCGGTGAGCCGAGGGCGGGCCGCCGCCCGGAGTGCGAGGTGGAGCTGGCGGGGTTGCCGGTGATCGCGGCTTCGGCGGCTTCGGATCTCTCCGACAGTCGATACCTGCTGACGCTGGCCGGGTTGCTTGCCGTGGCGCTCGTGCTGCTGGCCGTCTACCGCTCGTGGTCCCGCGGCGTTGATCCCGCTCGTGCCGATCGTGCTGGCTACGGGTTGGTCGGCGCTGGTGCTGTGGCTCAGCCATGTGCCGCTCAACCCGATGTCGGCGGCGCTGGGGGCGCTGACGATCGCGATCGCGACCGAGTTCAGCGTGATCCTCGCGGCGCGGTTCCGGCAGGAGCGTCGGGCCGGGCGGGGGCTTGGGGAGGCGTTGAATGCTGCTTACACGCGGACCGGGGCTGCGGTGCTGGCGTCGGCGGTTACCGCCATCGCCGGGTTCGCGGTGCTGATAGTCAGCGACGTGCGGATGCTGCGGGAGTTTGGGTTCGTGACGGTGATCGATCTCTCAGTGGCGCTACTCGGCGTCCTTGTTGCTCTTCCTGCGGCACTCATTTGGTTCGAGACCGGCGGTGGAGGATGGTTTGGCCGGTTTGCAGGTAGGGGCAGGGGAGAGTCGTGAAAGATCGCTACTCGATCGTCGTCGGTCTGCTCTTTGTCGTGATCGTCGCGCTGGCGCTGATCAACGGGGTGCCGGGGGGCGGTGAGGGGACGTTGGGGCTCGATGAGCAGCCTGCGCGGTGGGCGCTGCCCGAGTTCGCGGTGCCGGACGCGGCTGGTCGGCTCGAAGGGGATGCGAACGTCGCTCAGGACGACTGCTCCGTCGGGGAGCTGCCTTGTCCGGAGGATGCGCGGCGGACGCCCGCTTGTCGAGTCAGGACGCTGGGGGCGATTCGGGTTTGCGACTTCTTTGATCGCCCCCTGGTGATCTCTTTCTGGTTCAGCAAAGGGGGGGAAGAGTGTGTCGCTCAGCAGGATGTCGTCAGTCGGGTCTACTCGCGCTACCGTGGACGGGTGAATTTCCTCTCGCTGGACATTCGCGACGATCGCGAGGCGGTTCGCGAGTTGATCCGGCAGCGGCGGTGGGAGATGCCGGTCGGCTATGACCGCGATGGTGCGGTGGCGAGCCTCTACCGCGTCGGCTTGTGCCCGACCTTCGCCTACGTCTATCCCGGTGGGACTCTGGAGAGCGCTGGGGTCGGCGAGCTGACCGTCGCTGAGCTGAGCGATCGGGTGGAGCGGCTGCTGCACGCCGGCCGGGCGGCGGAAGGGGCGAAGGGTGGACGCTAGCGCTGCCGGATCCGATCTGGGTTGGGAGCCCGCCCCGACGCCGGGCTGGGTCGCTCCCCACGTCGCGGCCGAGTTTCCCGGGCTGGGCATCTCCTGGATCGAGATCGACGGGCGGCCGGGGCGCAGCCCCGATCCGGTCGAGCAGCGGCTGGCCGAAACCTCGGACCGGTTCTACGGCGCCCACGCGATCCACATGCGCGAACGGCCGATTCCCTGGGCCTACCGGGTCTTCTTCCGCCAGATCGGCCTCGACCCCGATCGCACCCGCACTCCCGTCGAGCAGCTCGCCCTCGATCGCCTCCAGGACGGCGGCTTCAAGACCCGCGGCCTGCCCGCCGACGCGCTGACGATCGCCACGGTCGAGACCGGGATTGCCCTGCGCGCCTTCGACGCCGACCGGGTGGAGGGCAGCCTCTGCATCCGCGCCTCCGCCCCCGGCGAGTCGCTCGACGGCCGCCCCGGAGAGCTCTCGCACGGCACCCTGGTGATCGCGGACGAGCTCGCCCCCGTCGGGCTGATCTTCGGCGCCACCGGCGAGGACCGCGGCGTCAGCCGCGCCACTCGCCGCATCGCCATCGCCGCCGTCCAGGTCGACGGCGTACCCCAGATCGCCGTCGACGAGGCCCTCTGGATGGTCGCCGCCACCCTCGAAGCCGCCTGACGCCTTCCGGTGCGCCTTTGCTCGTCTGGTGAGCAGAAGCGCACCGGAAGCCTTAACGACGCGCTTGCGTTCCGGCTCGGGGAGTGATCTACACTCGATTCCAGCTCATGCCGGAGTTGCTCGAACGACAGACCCACGAGGCGCTTCGCGTCGATGGCGACGAGCGACTCGCTCGGGCGGAGCTGCGGCGCCAGATCGGCCGCCTCGAAAGGGAGCTCGGCTCGCTCTTCGCCGAGGCCTTTCCGCGCCTGCAGCTCGACGCCGGGGTCGGCGCGATCTCGCCGGCGCCGCGGGCGCTCGGCCTGGGCGACCTCGAGGCCGTTCGCGACTCGCTCGCGACGCGGATCGGCGAGGCCCGGCTCCGGCTGCGCGAACGGGCCGAGCTGGAGACGCGCAACCGCGAGTTGCTCGAGCGGATGCTCGACGCGCCCGCCGAGCACAAGTGGCTGCGGATCTCCCACGCCGACGTCGGCGTGGACGGCTGCGGCCACTGGCACTCGCGCCCCCGCCTCGGCCCGCTCGGCATGCTGATGGGCTGGTGGCGGGTCAAGGTCTCATCTGGATGCCCGTTACCCGGGCGGCTTGCGGCCGTTGAGCGCTAAGGACAGGGGCAAGGCGGCACCGCGGGCCGACGAGCGCCCACCGGCGCCCTGGGGCTCGTTCCCCCTCGCCGAGCTGACCGTGCTCGGCGGGATAATCATGCTCGTCGTCGGAGTCGTGAGCAAGAGCCCCACCGCGATCGGCGTCGGCGTCGTCCTGGCCGGCCTCGGCGGCCTCGAGGTCTCCCTGCGCGAGCACCTCGCCGGCTACCGCTCCCACACCACCCTGCTCTCCGGCACCGTCTTCGTAGTCCTCACCGGCGGCCTCTTCTATCTAGCCGGCCTAGTCCTCGCCATCTGTTTGGCAGCGGCGCAGTCGCTTTCGCCGCGTCCTTTTTCCTACTCCGGCGGGCCTTTCAAAAGGCTTCCGGCGGCCTGTCCTTTAAAGCCGGCGGCTATCCCGGTAGGGGTGGAACGTCTTGTACTTTTTCGTTGATCGCGACGGGCGGCAGCTAACCCCAAACCACCGAAAAAGTTAAGTGGAACCCCTACGGGATAGCCCGTCAGACCAAAACCGTGTCTCTGGCGTGCGACCCAAGGGCCGACGTCAGCAGCGTCCTCTGACGCGGCGTCAGCGTCCCCAGCCGCTTGTTCTCGCTCAGCGCCAGCGCCTGCAGCAGCTTGCGCGCCCGGGTGCGGCCCCAGCGGCGCTGGCTGGTCAGCAACTCGGCCAGGGTCATGCTCTCGGTCTCCCAGGGGCAGTCCTCGATCACCTCGGCGACCTTCACCTCGCCCCTGCCGATCGATCGCTTCAGCTCCGCCCTGGCAAGTCGCACTCGGTTGGCGCGAGCAAGGGCCTGCATGTGCTGCGGTGCGTGGGCCGCGGGGGCGCGGGTCGGGGCAGGGGCGATCGAAACAGCTTCCACTGGGGCTCCTCCCATCAAGGGGTTTGACGGACTGGTTTTTGTGCCGGCCGACAACGGCTCGGCGCGACTGAGTTGAAGTGCCGCCGCTTCCTCCTGACCCGGATGCGCGGCGAGGTGGGCAAGCTACGCGCTGGAGCAGGCGAGCGTCAACCCGCAGCCGCCGAACTGGCGTCGGCCCGTTCGCTAAGAGCATCTTTTTCTCGCTCCGAACGTCTTGTCCGGAAATGGACAAGGGTGAAACTACCCCTAGCGGGGTAGGTGGAGCCGTTCACGTACGTGGAAGCTCGGGGAAGTCCTCGATGGTCCGGGCGATCGTCTCCAACGCCCGGTCGAGGTGCTCGCGCTCGTGGGTCGCCATCAGGCTGGTCCGCAGCAGCGCCCCGCCCGGGGGAACCGCGGGGTGGATCGCGACATTGGTGTAGACGCCGGCGTCGAAGAGCGCCTTCCAGAGGAGCACGGCCTGCCAGTCGTCGCCGACGATTACCGGCACCACCGGCGTAGTCGCGACGCTGCCGTCGGGGAGCGTCCCGGGCTCGACCACCTGGAGCCCGAGCCCGCGCAGGCCCTCGCGCAGGTACTCGGAGTTGCCGAGCAGCGCCTCGAACAGTCGTGGGCCGTCGGAGCGGATCACCCGCAGCGCCGCCAGCGCCGCACCGACCGCCGCCGGCACCGCCGAGGCGCTGAAGACGAAGGAGCGCGAGGAGATCCGCAGGTACTCGATCACGTCGGCGGGGCCGGCGATGAAGCCGCCGCAGGAGGCGAGGCTCTTGGAGAAGGTGCCCATCCGCAGGTCGACCTCGTCCTCGAGGCCGAAGAGCTCGCTCGCCCCCGCCCCGCGCGCGCCGAGCACGCCGGCCCCGTGCGCCTCGTCGACCATCAGCCGCGCCCCGTGCGCCCGGCAGAGCTCGACGATCCGCGGCAGGTCGCAGACGTCGCCCTCCATCGAGAAGACGCCGTCGACGACGACCAGCACGCCGCCGCCGTCCTCGCCCGCCCGCCCCAGCATCTTCTCCAGCTTGTCCATGCGGTTGTGGCGGTAGGGGCGCAGCTTGGCGCCGGAGAGCTTGCAGCCGTCGAGGATCGAGGCGTGGTCGCCGGAGTCGCAGATCACCGTGTCGCCGGGCGCGAGGATCGTGCCGATGCAGCCGACGTTGGCCTGGTAGCCGGTCGTGAAGACGATCGCCTCCTCGGTCCCCATCCACCCCGCCAGCTCGCGCTCGAGCGCGACGTGCAGGGGGGTCGTCCCGTTGAGCAGGCGCGAGCCGGTGACGCCGGTCCCGTAGGTCTCCAGCGCCTCGCGCGCTGCCGCCTTGACCCGCTCGTCGCCGGTCAGGCCGAGGTAGTTGTTGGAGCCGAGCATGATCTCCTCGCGGCCCTCCATCTCGACCACCGGGCCGGCCTGCGAGGTGAGCAGGCGGAAGTAGGGGAGGAGGTCGTGCTGCTTGGCCGCTTCGAGCTGCTCGAGGCGGTCGTGGCTGCGGGCCTTCTCGAATACGTCGACGGGTGCCTTGGCGGTTTCGCTCATGGCCGAAGTGTAGGTTCACGTCCCCGTGTCATCCATCGAGATCCGCCCAGTCCGCACCCGGCGCGAGCTGAAGCGCTTCGTCAAGGTCCCCTTCCACCTGCACCGCGGACACCCGCAGTGGGTGCCGCCGCTGATCTTCGACCGGATGCAGTTCCTCGACCGCAAGAAGAACCCCTGGTTTGAGCACGGCGAGGCCGAGTACTTCATCGCCGAGCGCGACGGCGAGCCGGTCGGTCGCATCACCGCCCAGGTCGACGAGCGCTGGGACGAGGCGCAGGGCGGCAGCGACGCGATGTTCGGCTTCTTCGAGACGGTCGACGACGCCGACGTGGCCGGCGCCCTGCTCGATGCAGCGGGCCAATGGGCAGCGGCGCGCGGCCGCACCCGTGTCCTCGGCCCGATGGACTTCACCACCAACGACGAGGTGGGGATCCTGATCGAGGGCTACGAGCGGCGCCCCTACATCCTCGAGAACTGGCACCCGCCCTATTACAAGACGCTGCTCGAGGCGCACGGCTTCGGCAAGGCGATGGACTTGCTCATGTGGGAACTCGAGCTGGGCAGCCTCAAGCAGGGCGTGAGCTTCGACCCCTCGATCCACGCCGCCGCGGAGAAGGGGCTGCGCGAGGAAGGCGTGACGATCCGCAACATCGACAAGGGCAACCTCGCCCGCGAGATGCGCCTCTTCACCCCCATCTACAACGACGCCTGGGCGGACAACTGGGGCTTCGTCTCGCCGACCGACGCCGAGGTCGAGTTCCACGCCAAAACGCTCAAGCAGGTGCTCGACGAGGAATGGGCCTTCATCGCCGAAAAGGACGGCGAGGCGATCGGCGCGGCACTCACCCTGCCGGACATAAACCAGGTGCTGGTCAAGATGGGCGGTCGCCTGCTGCCCTTCGGCTGGCTGCGCTTCCTGCTCGGCAAGCGCCGGATCGACCGCGTCCGCGTCCTCGCCCTCGGCGTCAAACATGAGTACCGCCACACGGGCGTCGCCGCCGGCCTCTACCTCGAGCACCTCAGGATGGCGCATGAGCCGGGTCCGGTTGAAGGCGGTGAGATGGGTTGGATCCTCGAGACCAACAAGCCGATGAACCGGGCGATGGAAGGGATGGGCGGGACCGTCGTCAAGAAGTACCGAATTTACGAGAAGGCGCTGGGAGACCCGCCAGCGCCCGCGCTAGGGTCGGATCGGTGAGTGAGTTCGAGCTAGAGCCGGTTCGCGTCCGCGTCGTCGAGCGGCCGGCCTCCAATGCCCTCGCGCTTCGCGAGGCGCGCACGGCGGCGATAGCCGCCGTCGGGGGCGTCCTCGCCGGCGCCGCGACCGTGGCGACGGTGCGGGCGGTGGCGAAGAAGTCGTCGGGAGGCCTGCTGCCCGGCCGCAAGCGCCGGCCGAAGGTCGTCGCCAGCCGCTCCTTCCTCGTGGACGTGCACCTGCTCGGCAAGTGAGCACCTACGGGCTGGAGGTCCAGCCGGTCTCTCCCTTCCGGCTGCCCGGCTACAGCAGCGAGGATCGGACGATGCGGGTCCGAGACGGAGTGCTTTCCCGTCTCCTACGGGTCGACGAGAGTCCGGTTCTGGTCCGGGCCTGGGAGCCCGGCCGGGGCCGGGTCGCGCTGCACGCGGAGGCGGTCGATCCGGCCGCGGTCGCGCCGCCGCTCGACGTCCGCCCCGCCGGCGCGGCGCAGCTGCGGCTCGCGGTCGAGCGGATGCGCTTCGCGCTCGGCGTCGACGACGACCTCACCGAGTTCTACCGCCGCTTCCGCCGCGACCCGCTGCTCGGGCCGCTGCTGCGCCGCCGGCCCTGGCTGCGCCCGCGCCGCCGGCCGTGGGCCTGGGAGGCGCTGGCCTGGGCGGTCGTCAAGCAGCTGATCGAGTCCGAGCGCGCCGCCGTGATCCAGCGCCGCATCGTCGGCCGCTGGGGCGCCCGCTTGGGGCGCGAGCGGGAAGCGCTGCGCGACGTGCCGGGGGCGGGGACGATCGCCGGCCGGGCGCCGGCCGAACTCGCCTCGATGGACCTCTCGCCGGCCCGCTCACTCGCCCTGCGCGCGGTCGCCCGCGAGATTGCCGCGGGGCGTTGCGACCCGGCCGACCCCGGCGCCGATCGGCGCCTCCTCGCCGTCCCCGAAATCGGGCCCTGGACCGTGCAGTGCCTGAGCTTGTTCGGCCGCGGCGATCCCGACTCGCTGCCCGCCGGCGACTTGATCTACCTGAAGCTGGTCGGACGGCTCGCCCGGCTCGGCCGCCGCGCCACCGTCGAGGAGGTCGAGGAGTTCTACGGGCCGTACGCGCCGTTCCGGGGTTTGGCCGGCCTCTGGACCATCGGCCTGTACAGGTAAGGGCAGGCTTCAAGGAACCAGGCGTGCTGCCGATACGCACGCATGGATCGCGCGGGTGATTCACAGGCTGAGGGCTGGCCCGAAGAGCGGGTTACCGAGTTCCTCGACGAGATCTCCTCGGCGGGGGACGATTACCGCCGCCTGGTCGAGCGCCTGCCGGCGATCGTCTACTCCTGCGAGCACGGCGAGCACGGCCGCTGGCGCTACGTCAGCCCGCAGATCGAGGAGATCCTCGGCTACAGCCCGGAGGAGTGGATGGCCGACGCGAATCTGTGGTCCGAGCGGCTGCACCCGGATGACCGCGAGCGGGCGCTCGAGCAGGAGACCCAGAAGGTCGCCACCGAGGGCGGCGCGCCGCCGGTCGACTACCGGATGATCAGGCGCGACGGTGGTGTCGTCTGGATCCTCGACGAGGCAGTGCTAGAGCCCGACAGTGACGGGACCCGGATCTGGCACGGCGTCCTCTACGACATCACCGAGCGCAAGCTCGCCGAGCAGGAGCTGCAGCGCGCCGCGGCGCAGCAGGCGGCGGTCGCGCGACTCGGCCGCCACGCCCTCCAGGATGGCGACCCGGCCCGGCTCGCCAAGCAGACGGTGCCGCTGATGACCGAGATCGACGGCGTCGAGGCGGCCTGCGTCTGGGAGGCCGGCCGCGAGGGGCGGCGCCTGCACCTGCGCGCCGGCCTCGACGAGCGCAACGGCGGGGCCGAGCGGCGTGCCTCGGCGGCGCGCGACTCGCACGCCGGCGCGGCACTGGAGTCGGGCCTGCACGTGATCGTCGACGACTGGACGAGCGAGCGGCGCTTCTCGATGCCGCCGGCGCTGCGCGTGCTCGGCATCCGCAGCAGCCTCGCCGTGCCGATCGCCGGCAAGGAGCGTCCCTTCGGCGTGCTCGACATCCACTCCACCGAGCCCAGCCACTTCACGCCGCAGGACGTCCACTTCGTCCAGGCCTCGGCCAACGTCCTCGCCGACGCGCTGGTCCGCCACAGCGCCGACGAGGCGCTGCGCCACCGGGTCCTGCACGACTCCCTTACCGGCCTGCCCAACCGGCTCAGCTTCATCGACTCGCTGCGCGACGCGCTGCGCCGCAGCATCGCCTCGGGCTCGCCGGTCGGCGTCCTCTTCCTCGACCTCGACCACTTCAAGGTGATCAACGACAGCATCGGCCACCACGCCGGCGACGAGCTGCTGCAGGCGGTGGCGCCGCGCCTGCGCGCCCACCTGCGGCCCGGCGACATCGTCGCCCGCTTCGGCGGCGACGAGTTCGGCATCCTGGTCGATCGCCTCGCCGACGAGGACGAGGCGCAGGCGATCGCCGACCGTGTCGCCGGCGCCTTCTCCGAGCCCTACCCGATGGGCGGCGCCGACCACTTCGTCACCGCCAGCATCGGCATCGCCGTCGCCCGGCCGACAGGGCGCGAGCCGGCCGACCCGGAGCTGCTGATCCGCGACGCGGACGCGGCGATGTACCGGGCCAAGGAGCGGGGGCGGGGGCCGCTGCGAGGTCTTCGACGCGGAGATGCGGGCGCGCGCCGTGCGCCGCCTGGAGACCGAGCGCGAGCTGCGCCACGCGGTCGAGCGCGACGAGCTCGAGCTGCACTACCAGCCGGTCGTCGCGCTGGGCAGCGGCGAGATCGTCGGCCTCGAGGCGCTGGTGCGCTGGAACCACCCCGACCGCGGCCTGCTCGACCCGGGCGAGTTCGTCTCGATCGCCGAGGACAGCGGCCTGATCGAGCCGATCGGCCGCTGGGTGCAGGAGACCGCCAGCCGCCAGGCGCTCGGCTGGCACGAGCTGCGCCCCGACGGGCGGCCGCTCGACGTCGCGGTCAACCTCTCGGCCCGCCAGGTCGCCCACCGCGATCTGGCCGACTCGGTGCGCGAGATCCTCGCCCGCACCGGCCTCGACCCGGTCAACCTGCGGCTCGAGGTGACCGAGAGCGCCTTGGTCGAAGACTCGGCCGGCGCCACAGCGACCCTGACAGCGCTGAGCGACCTCGGCGTGCGGCTCGTCCTCGACGACTTCGGCACCGGCTACTCCTCGCTCGCCTACCTCAACCGCTATCCCTTCGACGCGCTGAAGATCGACCGCTCCTTCGTCGACGGGCTCGGTGTCGAACAGGAGCGCACGGCGATCGTCGAGGCGGTGATCGGGATGGCCCGCGCGCTCTCGCTCGACGCGATCGCCGAGGGGGTCGAGAACGAGGCGCAGCTCTCCGAGCTGCGCCGGCTCGGCTGCGACTACGCCCAGGGCCACCTCTTCTCGCGCCCGCTGGCGCCGGCGAAGGTGACGAGCCTGCTCAAAGAGGGCGGCTTCGAGCTGCTCGGCGAGCTGGCCCGTTAGACCCGCGCGGGGCTAGTCCTCCGGGATCTCGCCGGCCAGGTATTCGTCGCTGAGCACTTCGCCGGTCGTCGGCCGGGCGACGATCAGCTCGTTGTCCCGCATCCAGGCGATGAAGGCGCTCCACTTGGCCGGATCCATCTCGCCGCTTTTGGAGAGCAGCGGCAGGGTCGCGTCGACCTCGGCCCGGGTCAGCTTCGGATCGAGGTCCCTATTGGCGGCGAGCAGCGCCTCGGTCGTCGCGTCGGGGCTCTTGACCGCGGCCGCGGTGCCCCGCGCCAGGGCGCCGAGGAAGAGGCGGATCGCCTGCGGGTCCTCTTCGAGCCGATCGCGGTGGGCGGCCACGACGAGCTCGTCGTAGGTGGGGACGCCGAGCTCGTCGACCGGGGTGACGACCGGGTCTTTGCCGCGCAGCCGCAGGTCGACGCCCTCGACGTTGCTGAAGCCGCCCAGCATCGCCTGCGCCTTGCCGCCTACGAGGGCGGGCAGCAGGCCGTAGCCGACGTTGACGGTCTTGACGTCGTCGGGCGTCAGCTTGGCGCGGGCGAGGATCGTCTTCAGGTAGGCGTCCTGGTAGGGGATGCCGGCGGTCGCGATCGTCTTGCCACGCAGGTCTGCGACGCCGCCTATCTCCGACTTCTTAAGCCAGATCAGCGAGGTCAACGGCCGGTCGACCAGGGCGCCGACGGCGACCACCTCGAGCCCCTGTTCGTGGGCGAGCAGGACCTCGGGCTCGTAGGAGATCGCCAGGTCGGTCTGTCCGGCGGCGAGCAGCTTGATCGGCGCCGCGGGGTCCGACGGCGTGTGGATCGAGACGTCGAGCCCGGCGTCCTCGAAGTAGCCGAGCTTCTCCGCCATGAATATCCCGGCGTGGTCGGGGTTGGGGTAGAAGTCGAGCGTCAGGCTGAGCGGTTCGGGTGCCGCGCCGGTCGTGTCCTCGCTCTTCTCGCCGCAGGCGGCAAGGTCGAAGGCGAGGGCGAGGGCGATGAGGGCGACGACGGCCGCCAGGGGGAGGCGCTTCACACCCGGAGTTCTATCGCCAAGTGACGACGCGGCGCTCGGTGAGGGCCAGGAGGCCGTAGAGGGCGAGCGCAATCGCGGCCAGGATGGCGGCCGCGGCAAACAGGCGCGCGGTCTGCAGATTCGCGTTGTCCTGCAGGATCAGGTGGCCGAGCCCGGAGTCGGCGCCGACCCACTCGCCGAAGACGGCGGCGATCGGGGCGAAGGTGATGGCGATCTTGCTGCCGCTGAAGGTGAACGGAAGCGCCGTCGGCGCTTCGAGGCGCCAGAGCAGCTGGCGGCGGGAGGCGTCCAGGCTGCGCATCATCTTGGTCGCCTCGGGGTCGACCGAGCGCAGCCCGTCGGCCGTCGCCACGACGATCGGGAAGAAGCAGATCAGCGCCACCACGGCCAGCTTGGGGCCGATCCCGTAGCCGAACCAGACGACGAGGATCGGGGCGAGGACGAGGATCGGGATCGCCTGCGAAGCGACCAACAGCGGGTGGAAGGCGAGGCGCAGGGTCTCGAACGGGCGGAGCAGGAAGGCGAAGCCGAGCCCCGCGGCCAGGCCGATCAGGAAGCCGAGCACGATCTCCTGCAGGGTCACCCAGGCGTTTTCGGCGAGCAGCGAGCGGCTCTCCCACAGCGCCTGCGCGATTTCGGCAGGGGAGGGGACCAGGAACGATTCGAGCCCGAGCACGTCGGCGAGCACGCCCGTGCTCGCGGCGAGCTGCCAGAGGCCGACCAACGCCAGGAGCACCGCCGCCGGCAACAGCACGCGCTTGCTCATCCTTCTCCCCTCCGGGGCGAGTTGTTGAACCACAGGTAAAGAAAGTCGCCCCGCCCGCTCATAGGGCGCCCCGATGGAGCGCCGCCATGGCCCGCTCGCGGGCGGCGACGAAGGCGGGGTCGGTGACCGCCGCGTCGCGGTCGGGGGCGCGGGGCGCGGGGGCGCTCAGCTCCTCGACGACGCGGGCCGGGCGCGCCGAGAGGACGACGACGCGGTCACAGAGGTAGAGCGCCTCCTCGACGTCGTGGGTGACGAGGACGACGGTGCGCGGGTCGCTCTCCAGCGCGGCCGCCAGCCAGCCCTGCATCTCGGCGCGGGTGATCGCGTCGAGCGAGGCGAACGGCTCGTCGAGGGCGAGGACCGGCTTGCCGGCGACGAGCGTGCGCAGGAAGGCGACCCGCTGGCGCATTCCGCCGGAGAGCTCGGCCGGCCGGGTGCGCTCGAAGCCGGCCAGGCCGAAGCGCTCGAAGAGGCGCCCCGCCTCGACCCGCGCCGCGCCGCGCCGCACGCCGCGGTTGCGCAGGGCCAGCGCGGCGTTGTCGATCGCGCTCAGCCAGGGGAGCAGCATGTCGCGCTGCGGCATGAAGGCGCAGCGGGCGAGGCGGCCGGCGGGATCTTCGGCCCCGCCCACGGCGACCGACCCGCCGCTCGGCTGCTGCAGCCCGGCGATCAGCTCGAGCAGGGTCGACTTGCCGCAGCCCGAGGGCCCGACCACGCCGAGCACCCCGTGCTCCGCCACGTCGAGGTCGAGCCGCTCGATCGCCTCGAGCTCGCCGTAGGCATGAGAAAGGTCGCGGACCGAGAACACCACTGGTATCCTGGCGCAATCCGCGCTCCTGACCAAAGAGGTCAGGAAAGTCGATAAGCAACCCGCGGAGACTCTAAGTGGACCCGGCAATAATTTTCTTCGGCCTTGGCATTGGCGTGCTCGTCGGCATGACGGGCATGGGCGGGGGATCGCTGATGACGCCTCTGCTGATCCTCGTCTTCGGCATCCAGCCGACCACGGCGATCGGCACGGACATCTTCTACTCGGCCGTGACCAAGACCGTCGGCGGCTGGCGCCACCTGCGTATCGGGACCGTGAACATGGAGCTGGTCAAGTGGCTGGCGCTGGGCAGTGTGCCGGCGGCGGTGGGCGGGGTTGCGGTTGTTCTCGCTGATCCAGGACCAGATCGGCGAAGACCGCCTCGACTCGCTCGTCTACGCGGTGCTCGGCGGCACCCTGCTGATGGTCGGGATCATCACCCTGACGCGGGCGCTGATCCTGCGCAACCTCGTCGACGAGCGCGACCGCTTCGACGTCGAACGCCGCCACAAAGTCGCCGCAGTGGTTATCGGCGCGACGACCGGCTTCGTGATCGGCGTCACCTCGGCCGGCTCGGGCACGGTGATCGCGATCCTGTTGATCGCCGTCTACCGCTTGGCGCCGAAGAAAGTCGTCGGCACCGACGTCTTCCACGCCGCGATCCTGCTCTGGGCGGCGGGCCTTGCCCACTGGATCGGCGGCAACGTCGACTTCGTCCTCGCCGGCAACATCCTGATCGGCTCGGTCCCCGGCGTCGTCATTGGCGCGGCCCTCTCCGGCAAGGCCCCACAGGGCTTCATCCGCACCGCGCTCGGAGTAGTGCTGATCGGCTCCGGGCATCGTGACGATCCAGAAGGGCGACCCGAACGTCTGGCCGATCGCCGCCGCCGTCGCAGCACTCGGCCTCGGCGCGATCCTCGCGGCGCCCCGCATCCTCCACAGCGCCGCGAACGCGAAGCCGCGGAGCTGGCGCTCGACGTCCGCCGGCTAGCGCGGGGCCCAGGCGTCGGGCTCGGCGGCGAGCTCGACGATCGCTGCGGGGAGCTCGCCGCTGACCAGGTCGGCGAGGGTGACGTGCTCGGCCACGGCGCGCAGGTTTGCGCGGACCGCGATCCAGACCTCCTGCAGGTGATCGGCGTTGCCTTTGTACTCGATGTCCTCTGGTGGCGAGGACTGGACGTGGCGATTGGCCCCTCCACCGCGCGGACCACGTCGGCGATCGTCACTTCCTCCGCGGGTTTGGCAAGCCAGTCGCCACCCTTGGCGCCACGGCGTGCCCGGACGATGCCGTGGTGCTTCCGCTCCAGAAGTATGTGCTCGAGGAATTGCAGAGGTATGTCCTGCGCATCTGCGAGCCGCTCGCCCTTGACAGGCTCCTCTCCAGCAGCGCAAGCTCCGCCGCCGCTCGAACGGCGTAGTCAGCCTTCGCAGAAACCGCATGGTTCAAGCGTATCTCCCGCGGGTGGCACGGTGGCGGGGACCCCCATAGCGGAGGACGCGGCAGCGTTCCGAGCACATGGGGGAGGGCCACCGTGACAGGACCCGCGGCCGACACCCATGATTCCTGACTTTCCTGATCGTCTTTGTGCTACCGTGCCCGGCTCAATTCTGAACTAACTACATCAAGAAAGAAGGGAAGGGTTAAGGATGACGAGATTCGGACTGATTGCTGTGGCGGGACTGGTCGCGCTCGCGATCGCCGGCTGCGGCGGCGGGGGAGACGACACCGCCGGCGGCTCCGGGGCGGCAAGCTCGACGTGGTCGGCTACTCGACCCCCGAGGCCGTCTACGAGGAAGCGCTCGAGCCCGGCTTCGAGGGCACCTCGGCGGGCGCCGACGTCAGCTTCAGCAACTCCTTCGGCGCCTCCGGCGACCAGAGCCGCGCCGTGGTCGCCGGTCAGCCCGCCTCCGTCGTCCACTTCGCCCAGGCCGGTGACATGGAACGGCTGGTCGAAGAAGGCGGGCTCGTCGCCGCCGGACTGGGACAAGCAGACCTACGACGGGATCGCCCAGGACTCGGTCGTCGTGATCATGACCCGCAAGGGCAACCCCGAGGGCATCGAGTCCTTCGACGACCTGCTCAGCAAGGACGTCGAGGTGATCACGCCCAACCCGTTCAGCTCCGGCTCGGCCCGCTGGAACATCATGGCCCTCTACGGCTCTGAGCTGCACGCGGGCAAGTCCGAAGCGGAGGCGCTCGCCTCGGTCAAGGCGCTGCTCGAGAAGACCGTCGTCCAGCCCGGCAGCGCCCGCGACGCGCTCGCCGCCTTCACCCAGGGCGAGGGCGACGTGCTGCTCGGCTACGAGAACGAGGCGATCAAAGCCCAGACCGAAGGCGAGGACATCGACTACACGATCCCGCCCAGCACGATCCTGATCGAGACGCCGATCGCGGTCACCAAGGACGCGCCGGCGGCCGCCCAGGCCTTCCTCGACTACATCTGGTCGGACGCGGGCCAGGAACTGTGGGCGGAGAACGGCTACCGCCCGGTCAACCCGAAGCTGGTCGATCCGAAGCAGTTCCCGACCCCGAAGGACCTGTTCACGATCGACGAGTTCGGCGGCTGGTACAAAGTCAACGACGAGTTCTTCGACGATGAAACCGGCAAGGTCGCCGACATCGAGAAGGAACTCGGGGTCTCCACCAGCGGTAGCCGGATGAAGATGGAGGGTCACCCGGCAACCATCCCAACGGCAGCACCCCGGGCAGGCATCCGCCTACCCGGGGTCGGTGCCGGCCTCGGTAGAGGCCTCGTCGGCCTCTACCTCTCGCTGATCGTGCTGCTGCCGCTGGCGGCGGTGGTCGACGAATCGCTGAGCGGCGGCCTCGGCTCCTTCTGGAACGCCGTCACCGGCGACCAGTCGATGGCGGCGCTGAAGCTGACCGTGATCTGCTCGCTGATCGTCGTCGCGATCAACGCCGTCTTCGGCACGATCATCGCCTGGGTCCTGGTCCGCGACGAGTTCCGCGGCAAGAGCGTCGTCAACGCGCTGATCGACCTGCCCTTCGCGCTGCCGACGATCGTCGCCGGCCTGACCCTGCTGACCCTCTACGGGGCCGACAGCCCGTTCGGCGTCAACATCGCCTTCACCCGGGTCGCGGTGGTGCTCGCGCTCGCTTCGTCACCCTGCCCTTCGTCGCCCGCGCCGTGCAGCCGCTGCTGATCGAGATGGACCGTGAGATGGAGGAGGCGGCGACCTCGCTCGGCGCCGGCGGCTTCACCGTCTTCCGGCGGATCATCTTCCCCAACCTGCTGCCCGGCATCCTCGCCGGCGTGCTGCTCGCCTTCGCGCGGGCCCTGGGCGAGTTCGGCTCGCTGATCCTGATCTCGGGCAACATCCCCTTCGACACCGAAGTCTCCTCGGTCTTCATCCGCAGCCAGATCGAGTCCGGCAACGTCTCCGGCGCCTCCGCGGTCTCGGTCGTCCTGCTGGCGATCTCGCTGCTGCTGCTGGTCGCGGTCAGCCTGCTCGTGCGCTGGAGCACGCGAAAGGCAGCATCCGCCGAGCCCCGACCGCCAAGTGGGGCCTGCGCACCCTCGCCTTCGGCTATCTCGGCCTGCTCCTGCTCGCCCCGGTGGGGATGATCTTCTACAAGACCTTCGAACACGGGATCGGGCCGCCGATCGAAGCGATGACCTCGCCCGACGCCCTGCACGCGATCTACCTGACGCTCTTGATGGTCGCCATCGCCGTCCCCATCAACACCGTCTTCGGGGTCGGCTGCGCGCTGCTGCTCGTCCGCCACAGGTGGAAGGGCAACGCGATCGTCGACGGGATCATCAACCTGCCCTTCGCGATCTCGCCGGTCGTGATCGGCCTCTCGCTCTTCCTGCTCTACGGCACCGGCGGCTGGTTCGGGCCGACCCTGTCCGAATGGGGCTTCCAGGTCCTCTTCTCGATCCCCGGCATGGTCCTCGCCAGCATCTTCGTCTCGCTGCCCTTCGTCGTGCGCGAGACGGTGCCGGTGCTGCAGGAGATCGGCACCGAGCAGGAGCAGGCCGCCTCGACCCTGGGCGCCAACGCCTGGCAGACCTTCTGGCGGGTCACCCTGCCGGCGATCCGCTGGGGCGTCGCCTACGGCGTCGTGCTGACCACCGCCCGCGTGCTCGGCGAGTTCGGCGCCGTGACGATCGTCTCGGGCTCGATCTCGGGCGAGACCGAAACGCTGCCGCTCTTCGTCGCCAAGGCCTTCGAGCAGTTCGACGAGCAGGCCGCCTACGCCGGCGCGATCGTGCTCGCCCTGCTCGCCCTGACCACCCTGCTGCTGATGAGCATCGGTGGCCGCAAAGCCAAGGCGCAGATGCGGCCGATCCCGATCACGGGCGACGCCGCATTCAACCGCAACGCGAAGGAGGGTTCCTGATGGGAATCGCAGTCGAGGGAGCGCACAAGCGCTTCGGTGACTTTCAGGCTCTCGACGACGTCTCGATCGACGTGCCCGACGGCTCGCTCACCGCCCTGCTCGGGCCGAGCGGCAGCGGCAAGTCGACGCTGCTGCGGGCGATCGCCGGGCTGGAGGACCTCGATGCCGGCCGGGTGACGATCAACGGCGAGGACGCGACCGCCAAGCCGGCGCAGAAGCGCGAGGTCGGCTTCGTCTTCCAGCACTACGCCGCCTTCAAGCACATGACCGTGTTCGGCAACGTCGCCTTCGGCCTCAAGATCCGCAAGTGGTCGAAGGCGCAGATCGAGCGACCGCGTGCACGAGCTGCTGCGCCTGGTCCAGCTCGACGGGCTGGCCGAGCGCTACCCCGACCAGCTCTCCGGCGGCCAGCGCCAGCGCATGGCGCTGGCCCGGGCGCTGGCGGTCGAGCCGCAGGTGCTGCTGCTCGACGAGCCCTTCGGCGCGCTCGACGCCAAGGTCCGCAAGGACCTGCGCACCTGGCTGCGCCGGCTCCACGACGAGATGCACGTGACGACGATCTTCGTCACCCACGACCAGGAGGAGGCGATGGACGTCGCCGAGCAGCTCGTCGTGATGAACGAGGGCCGGGTCGAGCAGTCGGGCAGCGCCGACGACCTCTACGACCATCCCGGCCAACGAGTTCGTGATGAGCTTCGTCGGCGAGGTCAACCAGCTCGGCGACGCACTTCGTGCGCCCGCACGACATGGACGTCGTGCTCGACCCCGACGAGCGCACCGAGGAGGCGATGGTGCAGCGCATCGTCGCCCTCGGCTTCGAGATCCGGGTCGAGTTCGTGCTCGCCGACGGCACCGAGGTCTGGGCGCAGCTGACCCGCGCCGAGCTGCAGAAGCTCGAGCTGCGCGAGGGCCAGATCGTCTACCTGCGCCCCGGCCAGACGAAGAGCTTCGCCGGCTCGGGGGTGCCGGCGGCCGCCTGAAGCTAAGGCTTGAGGCGGAACGGCGGGTACTGGTCGGTGACCAGGGCGAAGGCGTAGCCGATCACGCGGTTGTGCCAGCGGAGCGCGCCCTCGACGAAGCCGAAGATATCGCGCGGGTAGCGGCCGGTGAAGAGGATCGCGAACCAGGCGAAGATGACGGCGAAGAAGACGCCGATGTAGAGGAAGAAGAGGACGAAGTAGTGGGGGATGGCGAGCAGCCACTTGACCAGCGGCAGTCCCCGCTCGAGGCGCTGAGCGTCGGGGTAAGGGAAGTCGAGGTGGACCGCCTGCATCTCGTCGGTCGAGGGGTATTCGTCGTCCATCAGCGCGACGTAGACGCCGAGTCGGTTGCCGAAGCGGAGGAATTCGAGGTTCCAGTCGTACCACCAGCGCGGGTACTTCTTCCTGAAGAGGAGCATCAGGACGATCGGCGCGAGGACGAGGCTGCCCATCGAGACCATGGCGCCGTATTCGCCGTAGCTGCCGACGCTGCCGCCCGGCAGCAGGCCGACCACGATCGCGATCGGGATCACCGTGAAGATCCGGAAGAAGGTCGTCAGGCGGTTGAGCTTGCGGTCGGGATAGTCGACCGAGAACGTGACCGGGTACTGGCTCGGACTGGTGGGTGCGGTGCTCATCTCCATGTGTGCTCCCCTTTCTGGTCCGGCTCCCCTTTCTACTCAGCCGCGGGAACTCCTCCGGCGACGACGTTGACGAAGTTCTCCAGGTGGCGGGTCGTCCAGCACTCGAAGGCGCCGTCGCAGTGGCGCTCGTAGGCGGCCATCACCGAGTCGCCGTAGTTCCAGTAGAGCTTCGGCTCGGGGTTGAGCCAGAAGAGGCGGCCGGCGCGCTCCGCCACCTGGGCGAAGACCTCGGCGTGGGGCTCGCGGCCGTTGGTGCGGGCGTCGCCGAGCACGATCACGGTCGAGCGCGGGTCGAGGTCGTCGGTGATCTCGGTGAGGAACTCGAGCCAGACGCGGCCGTAGTCGGTGTAGCCGGAGACGTCGGCGACGCCGCCCTCGCTGGAGACGCGGCGCGCGATCTCGCGGAAGTCGCGCTCGTGCTCGAAGATCTCGGTCACCTCGGAGATCCGCTCGATGAAGACGAAGCTGCGCAGCTTGCGGAACGAGTCGTGCAGGGCGTGCAGCACCGAGAGGAAGAAGACGCTCGCCGAGGTGACGCTGGTCGAGACGTCGCAGAGGACGTAGATCTCCGGCCGCCGCGGCCGCTTCGGCCGGTAGCGCAGGTGCATCGGCACGCCGCCGGTCTCCAGCGAGGCGCGCATCGTGCGCCGCACGTCGACGTGCCGCCCCTTGCGCTGTCCGCGCTGCTCCTGTCCCAGCGTCGCCAGCCGCCGCTTCATCTGCGAGACAGCGCGGTGCACCGCGGCCAGGTCCTGCGTGGGACTGGTCGGCAGCGCCCGGTCGAGCTCGGCCAGCGGGCGGGAGGGGGAAGGGTCTCGGTGCGCTCGATCAGGTCGCGTTCGAGCTCGCGACGCAGGTGGCGCTCGAAGCGGTTGAGCTGGTCGCGGTCGATCGGCGGCAGTTCGCGCGGCGCCGTCGCTCGCCTCGCCCTGGGGCTGGGTCCCGGACGAGAGCTCCAGCGTGCGGCGGATCCGCTGCACGTCGACGCCGACCACGCCCGATCCCTCCCCCTGGCGGCCGAAGGCGGCGATCGCCAGTCGGGCCAGGTCGCGCATCTCGCCGTCGTCGCCGTCGACGATCGCCTGGCGGATCTGCTCGCGCAGCTCGTCGATGTCGAGCCGCTCGGCGCCCTCGTGGCGCTGCCCGCCCTCGGTCACCTCGCGCTCGATCGCCTCGGCCTCGGCGGCGCGGAAGAACCAGCGCTCGAAGAGCAGCTCGAAGACGCGGCGGTCCTCCTGCGACTTGGCGATCGTCGTCGCCAGCGCCTCGCGGAAGTCGTCGCGCGACTCCCACGGCACCTGCTCCAAGGCGGCGAACGCGTCGAGGATCTCCGAGGTGCCGACCGCGACCCCCTCGCCGCGCAGCTCCTCGCAGAAGCCGAGCAGCTTCGGCGCCAGCCCCGGCGGGCCGGCTTCGGCGCGCGGCCCGTAGGGCGAGGCCGTCGGGCTCACCCCGCCTGCGTCGGCGCGCCCAGCTTCATCCCGACCCGCTCGGCGACCAGGTCGATGTCGGTGCGGTGCTTGACGATGATCGACATCGACTGCTCGAAGGTCTCGCGGTCGATGTCCTCGGCGCCCATCAGCAGCAGCGTCCGCGCCCAGTCGATCGTCTCGGCGATCGAGGGCGGCTTCTTCAGGTCGAGTGCGCGCACCATCCGCACCACCTCGACCAGCCGCCGCGTCAGCGCCTCGGAGAGGTCGGGCGCGTGCAGCCTGACGATCTCCATCTCGCGCTCCATCTCGGGGTAGTCGAGCCAGAGGTAGAGGCAGCGCCGCTTCAGCGCCTCGGTCAGCTCGCGCGAGTTGTTCGAGGTGAGCACGACGATCGGCATCGAGGTCGCCGAGACCTGGCCGAGCTCGGGGATCGTGATCTGGAAGTCGGAGAGCAGCTCGAGCAGCATCGCCTCGAACTCCTGGTCGGTCTTATCGATCTCGTCGATCAGCAGGACGACCGGCTCGGCGCTGGCGATCGCCTGCATCAGCGGCCGCTCGAGCAGGAACTCCTCGCTGAAGATGTCGCCGTGGACGTCCTCCCAACCGGACTCGCCGCCGGCCTGGATGCGCAGAAGCTGCTTGCGGTAGTTCCACTCATACAGCGCCTTCGCCTCGTCGAGCCCCTCGTAGCACTGCAGGCGGATCAGCTCGCGGCCGCTGGCGCGCGAGAGCGCCTTGGCCAGCTCGGTCTTGCCGACCCCCGCCGGGCCCTCGACCAGGATCGGCTTGCCGAGCCGCTGGGCGAGGAAGGAGACCAGCGCCGCCGACTCGTCGGCGAGGTAGCTCGCCGCCGCGAGCGCCTGCTTCGTCTCGGCTACGGATGCGGGTGCCTGCGCCTCGGCCATGCGGCGATGATAATCCGCGCCGGTGCCCGACCTCGCCCTCTCCCTCGCGACGCTGCTCCCGCACAGCGCCGGCCCCTACATCGCCCTGGTCCTGATCGGCTTCGTCGTCGCGATCGTCGGCCACGCGACTACCTCGCGCCGGCTGATCGTCGTCGGCATCGTGCTGATCTTCCTCGGCGCCTTCCTCTTCCCGCTGGCGCTGAACCTGACCGAGGGCACCCCACCACAACTTAAGAATCGCTGACCGGCCGGTAGCCTTACCGATTCCGGGTCACGCACCACTACAGGAGGCCTCCCTTGAGCCGACTTCGCCTTTCATCCGTTCTCTGCGCCACCGCCGCTCCTCGCGCTGAGCTTCGCCCTGGCAGCCTGCGGCAGTGCGGAGAGCGAAAAGAGCGGCGAGAGCCCGCAGGCGGTCCTCGAAGAAGCGACCCTGGAAGGGATCGACAGCGGCGACATCGACCTCTCGCTCGGCATCGACGCGAAGGGCTCCGAAGGCGGCAACCTCGACGTCAGCCTCTCCGGCCCGTTCCAGGGCGAAGCGAAAGGCAGCCTGCCGAAGCTCGACCTGGACGCGACGGCGAAGGGCGAGATCGATGGCAAAGAAGTCGACTTCGACGGCGGCCTCGTGCTGCTGCCCAACAGCGCCTACGTCGGCTACGAAGGCATCGAATACGAAGTCGACCCGGCGACCTTCGGCTTCGTCGAATCGACCCTGAACGAAGCCCAGCAGGAAGCCGGCGCCGAAAGCGGCCCGACCGGCTGCCAGGAAGAATTCGGCAAGGTGAAGGTCGCCGAATTCCTCGAAGGCGGCGCCAACGAAGGCAGCGCCGACGTGGACGGCACGGCGACGACCAAGATCAGCGGCGACCTCGACGTCTCCGGCGCGATCGACACGGTGGTCGAAGTGGCCGAAAGCCCCGCCTGTCGGCCACTGCTCGCCGCCGCCGGCCCGGTGCCGTCGTCCTCGGAAGTCGAAAAGGCGAAGGACCGGGTGGGCAGCTCGCTGAAGTCGGCCCACGTCGACGTCTACGTCGGCGACGACAACATCGTCCGCCAGATCTCGGCCCAGCTCTCGATCGAACCGAAAAACGGCGGCAAAGGCCCGAAAAGCGCCGATGTCGACTTCGACCTGAAGCTCGGCGGCGTCAACGAGGAACAGGAGATCTCCCGCCTGAAGACGCCAAGCCGCTGAGCAAGCTCTTCCTCAAGCTCGGCGTCAACCCGATCGAACTGCTCGGCCTGCTGCAGGGCGAAGGCGGCGGCGAAGGACTGAGCGAACTGCTCGAAGGGCTGGGCGCATCCCAGCTTCGCTAGGCAGCTTCCTGCGGGGGCCGTATGGCTGGCCCTACCTGCTGACTCCGCTGATACCGCTCGCGGTCGCGCTCGAGTTGGCGGGCGCCTCGGCGACGCTCGTCTTCGCCACCTCGGCGCTCGGCATCGTGCCCACGGCGGCGCTGATGGGGCGGGCGACGGAGGAGCTGGCGGCGCGCTCGGGGCCCGGCATCGGCGGCCTGCTCAACGTCACCTTCGGCAACGCGCCGGAGCTGATCATCGCCCTCTTCGCCCTCGGCCAGGGGCTGCACGAGGTGGTCAAGGCCTCGATCATCGGCTCGATCATCGGCAACATCCTGCTCGTCCTCGGCGCGGCGATGCTGGCGGGCGGGCTGCGCCGCGACAAACAGGTCTTCAGCCGCACGAGCGCGGGCGTGCAGACGTCGATGCTGCTGCTGGCGGCGGCGGCGCTGCTGATGCCGGCGATCTTCGAGCTGGTCGAGGGCAAGGGGCTGCCGTCGCCCGGCGCCGAGCTGGTCGACTACGGGTCGACGGTCGAGCAGCTCTCGATCGCGGTCGCGGTCGTGCTGATCGCCACCTACGTGCTCGGCCTCTTCTTCTCGCTGAAGACGCACCGCGATCTGTTCAACCCCGAGTACGAGGACGAGGACACCTGGGGCTGGTCGGTGCGCACTTCGGTGATCGCGCTGGCGATCGCGGGGGTGCTGGTCGGTTTGATGTCGGAGGTCCTGGTCGGCTCGATCAGCGAGGCGTCGGAGTCGGCCGGCCTCTCCGAGTTCTTCATCGGCGTGATCGTCGTCGCGATCGTCGGCAACGCCGCCGAGCACTGGGTCGCCGTCCTCGTCGCGATGAAGAACAAGATGGACCTCGCGGTCAACATCGCGATCGGCTCGAGCGCCCAGGTGGCGCTCTTCGTCGCCCCGGTGCTGGTCCTGGCTTCGCTCTTCATCGGTCCCGGGCCGCTGGCCCTGGTCTTCAACGGCTTCGAGCTCGGTGCGCTGCTGCTCGCCGTCCTGATCGCCAACTACGTAACCCAGGACGGCGAGTCGAACTGGTTCGAGGGCGTCCAGCTGCTGGCCGTCTACGCCGTCCTCGGCCTGACCTTCTACTACGCCTGAGTAGGCTCCGCCGGTGGACGCGGTCCTGTTGGTCGTCAGCTTCGCGGTGATCCTTGCCGGGGCGCTGCTCTTCACCAACGCGGTCGAGTGGCTCGGGCACCGGCTCGAAGTGGGGGAGGGAGCGGTCGGCAGCGTGCTGGCCGCCGTCGGCACGGCGATGCCGGAGACGCTGATCGCAATCGTCGCCCTGATCGGGGCCGAGGCGGGAGCCGACCAGGTGGCGATTGGCGCGATCGTCGGCGCGCCCTTCCTGCTCGCGACCCTGGCGATGGGGCTGGTCGGCCTGTTCGCCTACCTCTACCGCGAGCGGCGCGAGCAGGGGCTCGAGCTCGACGCCCACAAGCCGACCCTCGAGCGCGACCTGATCTTCTTCCTCGTCTTCTTCGCCCTCTCGCTGGCGCTCGCCTGGGGCGCGCCGGACGCCGTGCGGATCCCGCTCGGAGTGCTCGTCGTCCTCGCCTACTTCGTCTACATCCACCGCACGCTCACGGCCGGCGGCGACGTCCAGGACCACGGCAGCCTCGACCCGCTCCTCTTCGAGCGCCGCGCCGAGCGCCGCATGAGCCCCAGCCTGACGCTCTGCATCCTCCAGCTGCTGGTGCGGGCTCGGCGCGATGATCGGCGGCGCCCACCTCTTCGTCGAGGAGCTGCTGCACATCGCCGAGAGCCTCGGCGTCGAGGCGGTCGTCCTCGCCCTGATCCTCGCCCCGCTGGCGACCGAGCTGCCGGAGAAGGTCAACAGCTTCTTCTGGGTGCGCGAAGGCAAGGACGCGCTGGCGCTCGGCAACATCACCGGCGCGATGGTCTTCCAGTCGACCGATCCCCTTCGGGATCGGCCTGATCTTCACCGACTGGGATCTCGGCGGCAACGCCACCCTCTCGATCGTCCTCGGCCTCGCCGGCGGCTTCCTCGCCTACGAGGTCCTCCACCGCCGCAGCCGCTTCGGTCTGCCGGCGGTAGTCGCCTGGTTCGGGCTCTACGCCGCCTACATCGCCATAGTCGCCGTCGGCGCCTGAGCGCGCTCTCGGCCGTTCAGTCCTCGCGGCCGGGGTCTTGGCCGTCCTCGTCCTCGTCGAGCTCCTCGTCGCCCTGTTCGAGCGCGGTCTCGGAGACGGAGCCGCTCGAGCCGGGGTGGTAATGGGTCTGGAAGTGCTCCAGGGCGCGGTCGCGGCGGTCTTCGTCGACCGGGACGTCGTCGGAGATCCGGACCCAATCGGCGCCCTCGTAGTCCTCGAGGTTGAAGACCTCCTGGTCGAGCGAGGTCGAGTCGTCGACGACGACGAGCACCTCGGTCTGCGGGTTGAAGTAGGTGCCGGGCTGGTTGAGCAGCTCCTCGACCTCGTAGAGGTTGTCCTTGTTGGCGGCCATCGCCATCGATCCTACAAATCCGAGAGCTGGCGCTCCATCTCGGCCTCGACGTCGAGCGGTTGCTCGCCGCGGCGCATGCGCCGTTCGTTGCGGGCGACGACGAGCTGGCGCACCTCGGCGCGCAGCTTCTCGTCGATCGCCGGGCCGGCGGCGCCAGGCGCGTCGAGCAGCCGCGTCACCTCGGCCTCGACGTCGAGCGGCGCCTCGCCGCGCTGCCGGCGCCGATAGGACTTCGCCTCGAGCATCTGCCGCGCCTCTGTCTCCTGCAAGCCGCGGTCGACCGGCGGATCCGGCGCGGAGAGGCGACTGGGCGGCGGCATCTCCTGCTCGATCGCGAACGGTCCTTTGCCGACGCGTTTTGCCACGAGGGCCCCGAGCGGGCGAAGGCGATCGAGGGCGATCGGCAGACGTGATCAGCGTGATCAACGTCAGCACGTAGCCAGCTTGGATGTCGAGCAGAGCCATCGCCAAGTCCCAGCCTAGCATCCGCTACCCTTCCTCGGTGGTTGACTGATCAGTCAATCGGCCCGACTCCCACGAGATAAAGGAGCACGCGCAGTGGTTGACTTCACCCTGACCGACGAGCAGAAAGACCTGCGCGAGCTGGCGCACAACTTCGCGGAGAAAGAGATCCGCAAGGTCGCCTGGGAGCTGCGACAAAGACGGCGGCTGGCCGCAGGAGATCATCGACAAGGCCTGGGAGGTCGGGTTGATGAACACCCACATCCCCGAGGCCTACGGCGGACCCGGCCTCGACTACCTCTCCGGCTGCCTGATCGAGGAGGAGATGGGCTGGGGCTGCTCGGGCATCGGCACCTCGCTGATGGCCAACGGCCTCGCCTCCGCGCCGATCACGCTCGGCGGCTCCGAGGAGACGAAGAAGAAGTACCTCGGGATGCTGACCGAAAGCGCCAAGCTCGCCTCCTTCTGCCTGACCGAGCCGGACGCCGGCTCCGACGTCTCCGGGATGAAGACCCGCGCCGTCAAGAAGGGCGACAAGTACGTCATCAGCGGCTCCAAGTGCTTCATCACCAACGGCTCCTACGCCGACTACTTCACGGTCTACGCCAAGACCGACCCCGAGGCGGGCCACCGCGGGATCAGCGCCTTCGTCGTCGACGCCGACCTCCCCGGGGTCACGGTCGACAAGAAGGAGGACAAGATGGGCCAGCGGGCGTCCAACACCGCGACCATCTCCTTCGACGAAGTCGAGATCCCGGCGGCAGAACCTGATCGGCGAGGAGAACAAGGGCTTCAAGCTGGCGATGATGACCCTCGACCGCACCCGCCCGGGCGTCTCGGCGATGGCCGTCGGCATCGGCCGCGCCGCCTTCGAGTTCGCCGCCGAGTACGCGAAAGAAAGGGTCCAGTTCGGCGTGCCGATCGCGATGCACCAGGCGATCCAGTTCATGATCGCCGACATGGCGACCAAGGTCGAGGCCTCCCGCCTGCTGGTCTGGAACTCGGCGGTCCTGCTCGACCAGGGCCACGCGCAACAGCCGCGTCTCCTCGATGGCCAAGCGCTTCGCCGCCGACTCGGCGATGGAGATCACCGTCGACGCCGTGCAGGTCTACGGCGGCTACGGCTTCATCAAGGAGTACCCGGTCGAGAAACTGATGCGCGACGCGAAGATCATGCAGCTGTACGAGGGCACGAGCCAGATCCAGCGCCTCGTGATCGCCAAAGAAGTGCTGCTGCCTCGCAACGTCGACGAGCCCACCCCGGAGGCCGAAGCGAAGGCGAAGGCCGCCGAGGACAGCCAGGCCGAGCAGGCCGCGGCGACCGTCTAGGACTCAGGCCCCGGAGGCGGCGCGCGCGCCTTGGCGCGCCGCCTTCTGGCGCTTCGTTTTGCCAGCTCCACCTTGCGCAGGCGGACCGACTCGGGGGTCACTTCGACGCACTCGTCGTCGCGGAGGAACTCCAGCGCGGCTTCCAGCGAGAGTCGGTTCGGCGGCTCGAGGCGGACCAGGATGTCGGCGCTGGCGGCGCGCACGTTGGTCTGGTGCTTCTCCTTGATCGCGTTGACGTCGAGGTCGTCGGAACGGGCGTTCTCGCCGACGAGCATCCCCTCGTAGACCTCCTCGCCGGGGCCGATGAAGAGCGTGCCGCGATCCTGCAGGTTCATCAGCGCGTGGCTCGCGCTCTGCCCGCGGCGGTCTGCCACCAGCGAGCCGGTCGGGCGGGTGCGCAGCTCGCCGGCCCAGGGCTCCCAGCGGTCGAAGACGTGGTGCAGGACGCCCGAGCCGCGCGTCTCGGTGAGGAACTCGGTGCGCAGGCCGATCAGGCCCCGCGCCGGGACCAGGTAGTCCATCCGCACCCAGCCGGTCGAGTGGTTGACCATGTGGTCGAGGCGGCCCTTGCGCCCGGCCAGCAGCTGGGTGATCGCGCCGACGTGGCCCTCGGGCACGTCGATCGCCAGCCGTTCGACCGGCTCGTGGACCTTGCCGTCGATCTCGCGCGTGATCACCTGCGGCTGGCCGGCGGTCAGCTCGAAGCCCTCGCGGCGCATCATCTCCAGCAGGACGACCAGCTGCAGCTCGCCGCGCCCCTGGACCTCCCAGGAGTCCGGTCGCTCGGTGTCGGTGACGCGGATCGAGACGTTGCCGACCAGCTCGGCGTCGAGCCGGTCGCGAACCTGCCGCGCGGTCAGCTTCTTGCCCTCGGTCCCGGCCAGCGGCGAGGTGTTGATCCCGACGACCATCGAGAGCGAGGGTTCGTCGACCGCGATCACCGGCAGCGGCTGCGGGTCCTCGGGGTCGGCCAGGGTCTCGCCGATCGTCACCTCTGGCAGGCCGGCGACGGCGATGATCTCGCCCGGCCCGGCTTCCTCGGCGGGCACCCGGTCGAGCGCCTCGGTCACGTAGAGCTCGGAGATCGCCGCCCGCTCGACGCTGCCGTCGGCGCGGCACCAGGCGATCTGCTGCCCGTTGCGGACGGTCCCGTGGTGGACCCGGCAGAGCGCCAGGCGGCCGACGTAGGGATCGGCGTCGAGGTTGGTGACGAGGGCCTGGAAGGGGTGCTCGGGGTCGTGCTCGGGCGCCGGGATGCGCTCCAGCATCAGGTCCATCAGCGGCGCCAGGTCGGTCCCCTCGGCGCCTTCCTCGAGCGCCGCCCAGCCCGCTTTGGCGTTGGTGTAGACGATCGGGAAGTCGACCTGCTCGTCGTCGGCGTCGAGGTCGAGGAAGAGCTCGTAGACCTCGTCGACGACCTCGGCGATGCGGGCGTCGGGGCGGTCGACCTTGTTGACGACGAGGATCACCGGCAGCTTCGCCTCGAGCGCCTTGCGCAGCACGAAGCGGGTCTGGGGGAGCGGGCCCTCGGAGGCGTCGACCAGCAGCAGCACCCCGTCGACCATCGTCAGCCCGCGCTCGACCTCGCCGCCGAAGTCGGCGTGGCCCGGCGTGTCGATGATGTTGAGCTTGACGCCCTCGTAGTTGACCGTCGTGTTCTTGGCGAGGATCGTGATCCCCTTCTCGCGCTCGAGGTCCATCGAGTCCATCACCCGCTCGGCGACGTCCTGGCCCTTGCGGAAGGCGCCGCTCTGCCACAGCATCGCGTCGACCAGCGTCGTCTTGCCGTGGTCGACGTGGGCGATGATCGCGATGTTGCGGAGGTCGTCTCGGGTGGTCATAGGCAGGGTATGTTCGTTCAATTGCTGAAATTGATCGAAGGGCGGCAAAGCACAAAAAGGGCCCGCCACCAGGGCGGGCCCCATGACGCTAAGAGCAGTGCGCGTCTACGCGGTCTGCTGAACGCTCGCCGCGGCCGGGCCCTTGGGGCCTTCCTCGGACTCGTAGCTCACTTTGGATCCCTCGGTCAGGGACTTGAAGCCCTCACCCAGGATCGCGCTGTGATGGACGAAGACGTCCTTCGAGCCGTCGTCGGGCGTAATGAACCCGTAGCCCTTGTCGTCGCTGAACCACTTGACAGTTCCAGTTGGCATGTAATTGCCTCCACTTCATGTGCTGCGAACGCGGCACATGCGGTGAAGCAACGACGCGAGCGCTAGACACGACTTTTGCCGGGTATTCCGGCCTAACGGGCAGGACCGTAGCAGGGTCGACCCCGCCCCGCCCTCCCGCAGCGGTCTTCCGCTGCGATTTATGTGTCTTATAGAGGCATAAGTCGCAGCGGAACGCCTTGAGCCGCCCCGCGACCCAGCCGATACCGTAAATCGTGATGCCACCAGGGAAAAAGCCCCGCCGCCGAGCGGCGCTCGTCACCTTCGCCGCCTTCGCGCTGGCGTGCGTGGCAGCCACGCCACCCGCATCGATGGCCGCCAGGCAGTCCGGCGACGCGACTCTCTCCTCACGCCTGGCTGAGCTGGCGAAGCCCTCGGTGCGATCGGCATCCTCGCGCGAGCAGGCCAAGCTGCTCGGACTCGCGGCCAAAGGACCCGGCAGTCTGTTGCGCGACGGCAATCGCGTCCTCGTCGAAGTCCGCTTCGACCACGGGGCCGCCACCGCGCTCGATCGCCTGCGAGGCGCGGGCGCGGAGATCGTCGACCTAAGCCGCCGCTATCAGACCGTCACCGTCGCCGCTAAGCCCGGGGAGCTGCCGGCGCTCTCCGAAGTGCCGCGGGTCGCCGCTGCCACCGAGGTCCTCAGCCCGTTGGTCTCCACGTCCACCTGTCCCTCAGGTGCGGTCGTCTCGGAGGGCGATATCCAGCTCCATGCCAAGGAAGAGCGGGAAACTCCTCCCGAACTCGATGGTGCCGGGATCACGGTTGGGATCCTCTCGGATTCGTTCGACCGGGCCACCGAAGCCGCCAGCGGCAGCGGGCCGGTGGCGACCCACAAGTCCGACGACGTCGCCAACGGCGATCTGCCGGGCTTCGCCAACACCTGCGCCGGGCAGTCGACCCCCGTCGAAGTCCTCAGCGATCCGGTATTCGAAGGCGAGGACGAGGGACGCGCGATGGCCCAGATCGTCCACGACCTTGCGCCGGGGGCCGACCTTGCCTTCGCGACGGCCTTCGTCGGCGAAACCGCCTTCGCCGAAAGCATCGAAGAACTGGCGAAGACCCCCGCCGAAGGGGGCGCGGGCTCGGACGTTGTGGTCGACGACGTCTCCTATCCGGGTGAGCCGTTCTTTCAGGAAGGACCGATCGCGGTGGCCGTGAGGCATGCGACCGAAGCGGGAGCCACCTACTTCTCTTCGGCCGGCAACAACAGCGCGGTCGATTCGTCCGAACACCAGATCGGCTCCTGGGAAGCGCCCCAGTACCGGAGCTCGGGCAGCTGCCCGCCAGCCCTGCAGGCCTTCCCAGAACTCAACCCGAACGCCTGCATGGATTTCAATCCCGGCGCTCAAACCGACAGGACGCTGGGGATCAAAGTGGCCCCGGGCGGGACGTTGACGGTCGATCTGCAGTGGAACGAACCGTGGGAAGGGGTGTCGACCGATCTCGACTCCTTTCTGCTCGATGCCAACGGCAACATGATCGCCGCATCGGCCGAAGACAACATCGCAGTCAGCCAGGCGCCTTTCGAGTTCTTCGGTTGGGAAAACCAGTCGGGCAGCCAGCGCACGGTTCAGCTCGTCGTCAATCGCTTCTCCGGCAGCTCGCCACGCCTCAAGGTCGCCATGCTGGAGAACGGCTCCGAAGACGTCACGGGCATCGAGTACCCGAGATCGAGCGGGGCGGTGGTCGGAGGCCTCGCAACCGACGTGGTCGGGCCGACCGTGTTCGGGCACAACGGCGCCGCCGCTGCGATATCGGTCGGTGCGGTTCCGTTCAACAACAGCCTCGCGGTAGAGGAGTACTCCTCCCGCGGACCGGTGACGCACTACTTCGGTCCCGTCGAAGGCTCGCTGCCCGCGGCGGAACTGGGCTCGCCGGAGGTGCTCTCCAAGCCCGAGGTGGTCGCGACCGACTGCGGCAGGACGACCTTCTTCGCGTTCAAATTCGAATCGGTCTGGAGGTTCTGCGGCACCTCCGCCGCAGCACCGCATGCCGCCGCGGTCGCGGCGCTGATGGCGGAGGCCGAACCCGCGGCGACCCCGGCCGATATTCGCGCGGCTCTGCTTTCCAGCGCGGTCGAAGTCCCTGCGGTCGACGAATGCGGGGTCGGGGCGGGGCTGGTCGAAGCGGTCGGCGCCGTCGAAGACCTGCTGACTCCACCTAGTCCGGTCGAACTCGAATGCGATCCCCCGGTTGCCGAAGTGCCCGTCGGGGAAGCGCAGGCGGCCGGCAACTGGGGCGTCGAATTCCCTCCGGTTCAACCGCCGACGTCGGGCCAGCCACCCGAATCGACCACGACCCAACCGAACCCGGAATCACAGGATGTCGACACGGTCCCGCCCACCACTTTCTTCCGCAAGCGGCCACCGAGCGTGCTGCGAACGCGCACGGGGACGGCACGGGCGATCTTCCGCTTCGGCTCGAGCGAGGCCGGCGTCACCTTCCTCTGCAAGCTCGAGGGCGCTCCGTTCCGGCCCTGCGGCCGTAGGACGGTCTGGTCGGGGCTCGAACCCGGCCGTCACGTCCTCCGGGTCAAGGCGCGCGATGCGGACGGCAACGTCGACCTCACCCCCGCCGTCTTCCGCTTCCGGGTTGAGCGGGTCGGATAGGCGCTTCGCCTACCTCCTGATTTCCCGTTCGTACAGGTGCTCGTCGATCGCGAGGCGCCAGGGGCCCCGTGGTTCGACAAGGACTTCATCGCTGGTCGCCATAAAGAATCCGATGGCTTCTCGTCCGGTCCCCAGGGCTTGAGCCCTAGATATTTCTCCGCGTTGATTGCGAGATCGGGAGGGCCGCCCTTGCTGGCACCGATGTAGCCCAGAGGGAACTCCTCGTTCTCGTCGAGGGCGGCGTCGAACTCGTCGCCGAGCACGCCAAGCTCGACCAGGCGCACGATTATGGGCGCTGGTGCCTCTCCATCATCGTCTATGCGAACAGACATGAAGACAACAGCATACATAGAAAACACGACGGAATCGTCTCCGCGCGGAGCTGCGATGGCGTGTTTACCCGTCGGTCTTCGAAGGAACCGGGGTGCCGTTGCGGCGGGCTATGCGGTGGCCGACGAGGAGGAGGGCCAGGAGGGCGGTGGCGCTGCCCCAGACGAGGGGGTCGGTGAGGCTGAGGCCCTCTAGGCGGGTGCCGAAGTAGACCGAGAGGGCGGTGATCGGCAGGTAGGCGACCGTGGTCGTCCAGACGAAGCGCCAGAGCGGCACGCGGGCGGCGCCCGCCGCGTAGGAGACGAGGCTGAAGGGGAGGATCGGGATCAGGCGGACGGCGAGCAGCAGGGTGACGCCGCCGCGCTCGATCGCCCCCTCGATGCGCTCGAAGCGCTCGGTGCCGAAGAAGCGGTCGAGCAGCGGCCGGGCGACCGAGCGCCCGACTGCGAAGCAGACCAGACCGGAGAGCAGCCAGCCGAACATCATCAGCGCCAGGGCGGGGAAGAAGCCGTAGGCGAATCCCGCCGCCGCGTCGAGGATCTCGGCCGGGTAGAAGACGACGGTGTGGATCAGCGCCAGGGCGAGGATCAGCAGCGGGCCGGCGACGCCGAGCTCGTCGATCTGGCGCCGCACCTCGTCGCTGTCGCCGCGCACCGCCGCCTCGAAGGCGTCGCGCAGCTCCGGGATCGCCAGCACCAGCAGCGCGAGCAGTGCGAGCCCGGCCAGGGTGACGGCGATGGCGGCGAAGGAGGGGCGGGGTGACTCCACGTTCATTGCAAGCATTGTGGGGCCTATAGACCCCCAAATGCTTCCATGAACCGCTGGCTCAACCGCAGGCGCTCGGCTAGGCCCGAGTGGCGGGCGCCGCTGTCGTCGCGGCGCACCGCCATCTCCAGCGCCGCCGGGGTCGCCGATCAGGACGCAGCTCTGGCGCGCGCGGGTGATCGCGGTGTAGAGGAGGGGGCGGGTCAGCATGCGGGCGTGGGAGCGGTGGCAGACGGCGACGACGACCGGCACCTCGCAGCCCTGCGCCTTGTGGACCGAGATCGCGTAGGCGAGGCGCAGCGTCGCCGTCTCGCCGTAGGGGATCGTCAGCGAGCCGCCCTCGTCGGTGTCGACCAGGATCGTCTCCTCCTCGGGGTCGTCGGCGCGCAGGAAGACGATCGAGCCGTTCATCAGCCCCAGCTCGTGCGAGTTGCGGGTCTGGATCAGCCGGTCGCCGATCCGGAAGCGCTCGCTCACGGCGGCGCCGCCCGTCGGGGTTGAGCCGCGCCTGCAGCCGCTCGTTCAGCGCGTCGATCCCGACCGCCCCCTTGTACATCGGCGCCAGCACCTGCACCTCGCGGATCGGGTCGACGCCGAAGCTCTGCCGGTGCCCGCTCGGCGACCACCTCGACCACGGTCTCCAGCGCCCGCTCGGGCGCCGGGCGGTCGATGAAGAAGAAGTCGTGCTCCTGGTCCTCGCCCTGGGCTGCAGGTGCGGCGGCCGCCCCTGGTTGATCTCGTGGGCGGCGGTGGTGATCATCGAGCGCGCCGCCTGGCGGAAGATCTGGGTGAGCCGCACGACCGGCGCGATCCCGGCGGCGATCAGGTCCTCGAAGGGCTTGCCGGCGCCGATCGGCGGCAGCTGGTCGGCGTCGCCGACGAAGACGACGTGGGTCGACTCGGCGAGCCCGCCGAGCAGCACCTCGATCAGCCGCAGGTTGAGCATCGAGGACTCGTCGACGATCGCCAGGTCGACCGGCAGCGGGTGGCCCGGGCGGTAGCCGGGCTCGCGCCCCGGCATCCACTCGAGCAGCCGGTGGATCGTCTGCGCCTCGTGGCCGGTCGCCTCCTCCAGCCGCCGGGCGGCGCGCCCGGTCGGCGCGCAGAGGGCGATCGAGACGTCGGCGCGCTCGCGCCTCGGCGACGATCGCCTGCGTGCAGGCGGTCTTGCCGACGCCGGGGCCGCCGGTCAGCACCGAGATCCGCGCCGCGAAGGCGCCCCGCACCGCCGCCCACTGCTCGTCGGTCAGGCTCCGCGCTCCTCGCTCGACGTCCTCGGGCGGCGACTCGCCGGGGTCGTGGTCGAGGTGGGGGGGGGCGGCGGCGCGCGCCGCCAGCGTCGCCGCGACGGCGAGCTCGCTCGCGTGGGTCGGCTCGCGGTAGGCGCGCCCTTCGTCGAGCAGCAGCCCCGGCGCCCGCGCCATCACGTCGGGGTCCGGCCGCAGGCCGATCAGCTTCGCCGTGCGCCGGTTCAGAGCTCCTCCAGCGGCAGGTAGGTGTTGCCCTGCTGCTCGGCCTCCGACGAGGGCGAAGACCGCCGCCGCCTGGGCGCGCCGGTCGGACTCGGGCGGCACGTCGGCGGCGAGGGCGATCTTGTCGGCGCGGGCGAAGCCGACGCCGGCGACCTCGGTCAGCCGGTAGGGGTCCTCGTGCAGGACCGTCATCGAGCCGTCGCCGAAGCGGGCGTGGATCGGCGCCGCCAGGTGGGCCAGCCCGTGCGGGGCGAGCTGCACGTGCAGGTCGCGGATCGCCCGCGAGGCGTGCCACGACTCCGCCGCCGTCGCGGCCTGCGCGGCGCTGACCCCGCGCAGGGCGCCGAAGACGCCCGCCGGGTCCGCCGCGATCGCCCCCAGCACCCCCTCGCCGTGCTCGTCGACCAGCCGCTCGGCGCGGGCCGGGCCGATGTGGCGCAGGCTGGTCAGGTAGGCGATCCGGCCCTCGCGGTCGGCGGGGTCGAGCGGCAGCGCGCCCGCGCGCCTTCAGCTGCCGCCCGTAGCGCGAGTGCGTCTGCCAGTCGCCGCTGACTTCGGCCCGGTCGCCGGCGCTCGAGGTGGGCGACCGGGCCGACCAGCGCGAAGCCCTCGCCCGACTCGGCGTCCTGCACCTCGAGCACCGCGTAGCCGTCGTCCTCGGCGCTGAAGATGACGCCGAGCACCTCGACCGTGCCGGTGAAGGCCGCCGCGTCGGCGTCGAAGAGGGTTGCGGCGCCGTTCACAGATCAAAGCTAGCTGGAGCGCAGGCGAGGCGGCCGCGGCTCGACCGCTCTTTGCGGATCAGGCGAGTCCAAGCGTCACTTGGAAGTCCAAAGTGCAAGAATGCCGAGCGTTCGGCCCAGCGGGGGCCGCGGATCGGGAGGACTGAGATGAGCACGCACGCAGTGAAGAAGATCGACGAGATGGAGGCCGTCTACGGCGGCGCCTTCAAGCGGCCCGGGCCGAGCTGGGCGTCGAGTCGTTCGGCATGCAGATCATCGACCTGCCGCCGAGCTACGAGAACTACCCCGAGCACGACCACGCCGAAGACGGCCAGGAGGAGGTCTTCGTCGCGCTCGCGGCGGCGGCGAGATCGAGATCGCCGGCGAGCGCTTCCCGCTCGACGCCGACCACGTCGCCCGCGTCGCTTCGGGGACGATGCGCAAGGTCTGGCCGGGCGCCGGACGGCATCCGCCTGCTCGTGCTCGGCGGTGTCCCGGGAAGACCTATGAGCCCCCCGAGATCAGCAAGCTGGGCGAGCCGGACCCGATGGCGGGCTAGGGGGCACCCGGCTGGGGACAGGGCAACCCCGCCGATGCCGCCCGGGTCATGCCTGCAAAAGTCGAATTGTCCAATCGGGGATTGCGTTTTGCGCCGATCCGGTCTAGGTTGGTGCTTGGAACAGAAGCAGACCAGTACACGACTCAGGAGGAGACCGAGATGAGTCTTGACGTCTACCTGCACGGGAAGCCGATCGGTGCGCTGTTTCGCGACCGGCGAGGACGGCTACAGCTTCGCCTACCGCCCGGAGGCGGTCGAGGAGGACGGCGCCGGCAACGGTCCTGCTCAGCAACGCGATGCCGCGTGCGCGAGGAGCCCTACGGCCCCGACGCCAGCCGCGCCTACGTCGAGGGCCTGCTGCCGCAGGGCGCGCCGCCGCCGCGCGATCGCCCGCGAGCTCGACATCGACCCCGGCGACGGCTACGGCCTGATCGCCGAGCTGGGGCGGCGACTGCCTCGGCGCCGTCACCTTCCTGCCCGAGGGCGAGACGGCCGGAGCCGCGCGAGGTCGAGCGACTCGACTGGCTGACCGACGCCGAGCTGGAGGAGGTCCTGCAGCCGCGGCCGTCCCGCTGTTCGACCCGGAGCGGCCGCGGCGGATGCGCTTCGCCCTGCCGGGCGAGCGCCACAAGCTCGCCCTCGTCCGCGACGAGGAGAGCGGTCGCTGGGCCTGGCCCGAGCCGGGCGTGCCCAGCACCCACATCGTCAAGCCGGAAGCGCCCGAGCGCCCCGGCATCGTCGCCAACGAGCACGCCTGCACGCTCGCCTACCGCGAACTGGGCCTGCCCGTCGCCCATACCTCGATCGAGACGATCGCCGGCCGGACCTGCCTGGTCAGCAAGCGCTTCGACCGCTGGGGCGACGGGCCCGACGGTCGAGCGGCTGCACCAGGAGAGCTTCGCTCAGGCGCTCGGCATCGCGCCCGACGACGCGGAGGGCAGGCTCGTCGCCGGGCACGCCGATCGCTGAGCGAGGCGAGCGGCCTGCTGCGCGCGATCGGCGAAGAGGCCGATGGTCGAGATCCTGATGAGGACGACCTTCTGCGACCTGATGATCGGCTGCGCCGAGCTGCGCGGCGACAACGCCGCCCTGCTCTTCGGCGCCGACGGGCCGATGCTGGCGCCCTTCTACGACATCGCCTCGACCGAGATCTACGGCGAGACCCGGCCGCGGCCGATCGTGATCGGCGACGACGTCCCGCCGGCGCCGCTGCTGATCGACATCCGCCACACGATCGAGCTCTGCGGGCTCGAGTTCCAGCCGACGCTGATCGAGGTCGGTCGAGCTGATGGGCCCGCTCTGCGGCGCCCTCGGCGCACATCGCCGAGCGGGCCCAGGAGGAGGGCTGGTACCGGCGCGCGATCGATGACGGCCTGCAGCTCGCGATGAACCGATTCAAGAGATTCACCGAGGAAATGATCTACCTGAAACCGCCAGGCGTCGAGTGACCCCCGCGCCCGTGACCCCGCGCGTCCGCTTCTCGGTCAACCTGCGCAAAGCCAGGCGGGCCATAGGCATCTCCCAGCAGGCGCTGGGCGAGCGCTGCGGCCTGCACCGGACCGAGATCTCGCTGCTCGAGCGCGGCCTGCGCGAGCCCCGCCTCGGCACGCTGATCAAGCTGTCCAGCGCCCTCGGCATCCCCCCGTCGAGGCTCGCCATGGGCATGTCCTGGAACGTCGACAAACAGCGCTACGAGTTCAAGCCGTAGGGCGCGCCCGGCTCCCCACGGCCCGACGCTATGCGGCAAGCGAGAGAGCACCACTGGGCAATAGGTTGAAATTCCTTGACAAATCCAAGATCGTACCCATAGGGTTCGTGGTTCGGAAAGGGGAAGTTCAGACTGCTATTTCGGGGAGGTAGTTGATGGACTACGACTCGGCGGCACTGGAGCGAGTTGCGCAGCTGTTCCGGTACGAGATGTGGAAGTCGGTTGTGCCCGACGCTGTGTCCGAGGAGGGAATCGAGATTCAGCGCTTCGGCCCGGTTCAGGCGACCGCTTTCGGCGAGGAGCCGGAGGTCTCCAGCCTGAACCAGATCCAAGGTGCCGCGGAGCCTGGTGCGGTCGAGGCTGGCCACCTCGCTGACGCGATCGAATGGATGCGGTCGCGCGAAGTCGACTACCGCGTGCCTGTGGCGGAGTGCCGGCCGGGTTCGGGCGAGGCAGAGGCGTGGCTCATCGACCACGGCTACGAGTGCGATGGCGGCTGGACCAAGTTCGTCCGCGACGTCGCCGTGCCCGATCTGCCCGAGGATCCCGACATCGAGGTCTTCGAGATGGGTGAGGACGAGGTCGACGGGGAAGGCATGAGCATGATCGCCCGTGAGGGCCTCGGCCTGCCGATCATGGCGGAGACCCTCGCCTTCTCGCTGCCGATGAAGGACAGCTGGCGTTGTTACACGGCAGTGCTGCTGTCGGAGGACAGGGTCGTCGCCACCGGCTCGATGTTGATCGACGACGGTGTGGCCCAGCTCGGCCTCGACGCGACGCTGCCGGGCGACCGAGATCGCGGTTGCAACAGGGCGCTGCTGCGCCGCCGGCTCCTCGACGCCGCCGCGGCGGGCTGCCACACGGCATTCGCCGAGCTGGGGGAACGCGACCGCGACGACCTCGCCGCCGCTGCCCACAACCTGGCCGCGGCAGGCTTCGTCGAGGCCTATCGCAGCCCCCAACTGGCAGCGCCCCGCGCTCAGGCCGGCGGGCTCGATGCGCTAAGCGCCCCTATCGGGGGGCTCAACACGAGCTCACTCCGTCGGGCAGGGAGGCGCTCGAAGTCCGGGACCTGCTCGATGAGTGGCTGGCCAGAAACCCGGAGGGAGTGATCGCCGCCGCCGGTGACGCCGGATGCGAGGCGGTGGAAGCGCTGGCCGACGGCTGGGCCTCGATGCTGCTGCATGCCGGCCGCCTTTCAACTCGCTCTGCCGCTGCTGCGCCTGCCCGGTGAGCACTCCGGCGCTTGCCGGCTGGTCGTCGAGTTGGGATCCGGTGTGGCCGGCGCCACCGTCCAGATCGAGGACGGCCGCATCCTCGCCTGCGTGCCCGGCCTGGAGGACGACGCCGACGCCACGTGCAGGGGCGACGTTCGCGCCTGGTTCCTCGCCGTGATCGACGGCAGGCCCGAGCGCGTGACGCTGGAAGGCGACCGCCGCCTCGCCGGCTCGATCGTCGAGGGTCTGCACGCAAGGCTTTTCGCCGACGAAGCGCGTAGCGGCTGATCGCCTACAGATCCTCCAGATGCCGCTCCGGGGCGGGAACTGGAGGCGCTCTGAACACCTAGAGATGAGGGGCGGCGAGCACGGCTGTAGCGATCGTGGCACCGGCCCCGATGACGGCCATCAAGGCATACGCCAGACGATCATTCAGTTTGTCGAATCCGGCTTTCATCTCTCGTCGTTGCTCGAGCAGCTCGCCGTCGACTCTTTCGAATTGCCTGCCGACCTGCTTGAAGCCTTCGTCGACCTTCGTGCTGAGCCCATCGAGCTTGACCTCGAGCACGCTGACCCGGTTGCCCAGACCGGCGACCTCCGCCGCGACCGGGTCCATCTCGTCTTCCTTACGTGGCTCGATCATTACAGCCATTGTTGCACCGTAAACATTTCGGCGTCGTTTCGTTGCCCCCGCGCCTCTCCGGCCGCTGCCCTGGCAACGTTCGCTTGCATGCTCTCTAAAGGCTTCAGCGCCGCGAGCTCTCCCCCTCGCGCCACCAGCGAGCCCCTTTTCTCCCGCATTTTGGGAACCGCGGTTCCCGTTGCGCGGGGCTGCCCACAACCTGGCCGGTGCCGGCTTCGTCGAGGCCTATCCCAGTCGCAACTGGCAACGCCCCGCGCTCAGGCCGGCGGGCTCGATGCGCTAGGCGCCCGACGATTCCTATAAACTTCTAGATCAATGGGGACCATCGTTGACGTACCCTCCGACTGGTACCGGTCGGGCTTTCCGCCGATCACGGCGGCGATGCCGTGGGCGGATCGGACCGAGGCCGAAGTCGATCGGGCGATCATGATGTTGCGGCCGGAGGGCGGCGAGAGGATCCTCGACCTCGCCTGTGGGGTCGGGCGGCACTCGCTGGAGCTGCGGCGGCGGGGTTTCGAGGTGGTCGGCGTTGACATCTCCCCCGACTTGCTCGAGATGGCCGAGCGCGAGGCAGGCGAGCAGGGGCTCGACGTCTCCTTCATGCAGGCCGACCTGCGTGAGCTCGACCTCGTCGACGCCTTCGACATCGTGCTCAGCCTCAACGACGGCGCCGTCGGCTACTTCGAGACCGACGCCGAGAACTACCGCACCTTCGAGGTCGTCGCGCAGGCGCTGCGCGAGGGCGGCGGCCACCTGATGCAGCTCCCCAACGTGCTGCACGCGGAACGCGATCTGCCGAAGAAATCGTGGATCGCCGGCGAGTCGACGCTCGAACTGAGCGACCACCACTGGAACGCCGAGGACCGCTACATCGAAGGCTCGACCGTGCCGATCCGCATCGGCGAGGTCTTCGAGAAATACGAGGAGATCCCCTTCCGCCAGCGCCTCTACACCGCCGAGGAGCTGGCCGAGATCTACGAGTCGGTCGGCATGCGCCTCGCCAACACCTTCTCCGGCAGCGGCAAGCCCCGCCGCCCGAAGCCCAACCAGTTCGAGATCTTCGTAGAGGGCCGCGCTTAATCAGCCGCGTCCTCTAACGCGCGTAGGCGGGCTCAGGACGTACTTTCGACGCGCTGCTACAGGTGCGGCGCCGCGAGCAGGGTGGCTATGACCCCGCCGAGGCCGCCGATCAGCGTCAGCTGCAAGTAGAAGAAGCGGCTCTCCAGGCCCTCGAGGCGCCGCTCGACCTGCTCGAAGCGCTTGTCGACCTGCTCGAAGCGCTTGTCGACCTGCTCGAAGCGCTTGTCGACCTGCTCGAAGCGCCTGTCGATGTTGTTGGCGAGATCGTCGATCTTCGCCCCGAGGGCATCGAGCCTCGCGTCTGTCGAACCGGCGTGCATGGCTTGCTCTATTGTTGCATCGTAAACATTTCGGCGTCGGCCGGGGTCGTCCGCGTGAATTGGATCGTGCGCAGGCATCGCGAACCCAAGGCCGCAGCGGGCGAAGTTCTTCCCCCCTTTCGGCGAAAGCGGAGCTCAATTCCGTGCATTTTGCGCAGGCGATCAGCCGCTGCGCGCTTCGTCGGCGAAAAGCCTTGCGTGCAGACCCTCGACGATCGAGCCGGCGAGGCGGCGGTCGCCTTCCAGCGTCACGCGCTCGGGCCTGCCGTCGATCACGGCGAGGAACCAGGCGCGAACGTCGCCCCTGCACGTGGCGTCGGCGTCGTCCTCCAGGCCGGGCACGCAGGCGAGGATGCGGCCGTCCTCGATCTGGACGGTGGCGCCGGCCACACCGGATCCCAACTCGACGACCAGCCGGCAAGCGCCGGAGTGCTCACCGGCCAGGCGCAGCAGCGGCAGGGCGAGCTGAAAGGCGGCCGGTACGTCATCTGCGCCGATTGGCGGCCTCTCCGCGCCATGATGGCGCCGCTCAAGCCTGGCGGCAGCGCTCAGCGGGACGACCCCTTCCCGCAACCAGTCGGTGGGCGCGTAGGCGACCGCGCCCCCGCCGGCCGCCCGCCGCTCGACCATGGCGAGCCGGAGCATCGCCTCCAGGCGGGACTCGATCGCCGCCTGGCCGGCGCCCTCGGCGACCCCCTCCAGCTCAGCAACCACCAGCGGCTCCGCGGCGAGGGCATGCAGCAGCATCGAGGCCCAGCCGTCGGCCAGCGCTTCCACCGCCTCGCATCCGGCGTCACCGGCGGCGGCGATCACTCCCTCCGGGTTTCTGGCCAGCCACTCATCGAGGAGGCCCCGGACCTCGAGCGCCTCCCTGCCCGACGGGGTGAGCTCGTGTTGCTCGGCGGGGCCCTCCGGGACGATCACGCCTCGCAGGATTTCTACGCTGAGCGGATCGGCGAGCATCCTCAAGCTGTGCGATCCGGCGCGCTCGGCTTCGTTGAAGATGTCGATATTCACATTCCCTCCGCTGCTTGACCGGTGGTTAAGGACCAACGCGCTTCAAGTTACGGAACGAGCGCGGTTCTTGCAAAGAACCCGGGGCTCCTGCCCTTGCGGCGTAGCTAATGGACCTGGGCGTCGCGGCCGATAAAGGCCCCGATGTTCGAGATCGACTCAGCGCTGCGCACGCTCGTCGAGCGGGGCGGCTCCGACCTGCACGTCAAAGTGGCGGCGCCGCCGACCATCCGCCTGCACGGCGAGCTGGTCCCGCTCGAGGGGCACGAGCCGCTCCGCGGAGAGGACACCGAGAAGGCCTTCCACGACATCGCCGAGGTGCGCTCGCTGACCGAATTCGAGGAGGAGGGCGAGGCCGACTTCTCCTACGCGATCCCCGGCCTCTCGCGCTTCCGCGTCAACACCTTCAAACAGCGCGGCTCGACCTCGATCGTCTGCCGCGCGATCCCCTTCGAGATCCGCTCGGTCGAGGAGCTCGGCCTGCCCGAGGTCGTCACCAACCTGGCCGAGGAGCAGCGCGGGATCATCCTCGTCACCGGCACCACCGGCTCGGGCAAGAGCACGACGCTGGCGGCGATGATCGACCACATCAACCGCACCCGGGCGCACCACATCGTCACGCTCGAGGACCCGATCGAGTACCTGCACGAAGACAAAGGCTCGATCGTCAACCAGCGCGAGGTCGGCTCGGACACCGACAGCTTCGCCCGCGCGATGCGCCGCGTCCTGCGCCAGGACCCCGACGTGATCCTGATCGGCGAGATGCGCGACGAGGAGACGGTGCGCACGGCGCTCTCCGCGGCCGAGACCGGCCACCTCGTCCTCTCCACCGTCCACACCCTCGACGCGACCGAGACGATCAACCGGATCATCGACTTCTTCCCGCCCCACCTGCAGCACCAGGCGCGGGTGATGCTGGCCTCGACCCTGAAGGGGGCGATCGCCCAGCGCCTCGTCCCCGACGTCAGCGGCGAGGGCCGCGTGCCCGCCTCGGAGGTGCTCGTCGTCACCGGCCGCGTCCAGGACCTGATCCTCAACCCCGAGGAGACCGGCAAGATCACCGAGGTGATCGCCGAGGGCGAGTACTACGGCATGCGCACCTTCGACCAGTCGCTGCTCGGCTACGTGATGGAGGGCAAGGTCGCCGAGCAGGTCGCGCTCGACTACGCCTCCAGCCCGCACGACTTCAAACTGATGCTGGCCGCCGGCGGCCAACGCGCCAGCGGCATCGAGCAGCTCGAGAGCGCTTAGCCCCCGCTGGCGGAGCCTTGCGACCCTCGAAGGTGCGGGGTTCTCGGCGTCGGTCTCGAAGTAGCCAACGACGCCGTGCCGCTCGGCCATCTCAAGCAGATCAGCGGGAGTCGGCTGCCGGTCCGGACCGAAGCGGGGGGGCCTCGCCAGGGAGCCAGATACCGATCTCAGCCGGAGGCGCACCGGGGCGGCTGATGAGTTTGAAGGGCACCGTAGGCTCGTCGCTCCACCGGAGTTCGAACTGTTCTTCCGAGCCGGCCGACCCTTTGGACAGCTCGATCGCGCTCGGCGTCGGCAGCTCGGCTTCGCCGATGCCAAGGTTGAGCTCATTGCCGAAGAGCTGGAAGTAGACCGGGAATCTGGCGATAGAGGGGCTGTGCCGATGGCGCTCGATTTCATCCGGGTGCTCTTCGGAGAACTCTCCACCGAAGCCGGAGAGCTTTATGTAGCCGCTGCCGGTTTCGAGAACGCCCAGCACGGTGGCGGTAGCCGCGAACTCCTCCTCGCCGACCTCCGTACCCAATTCGAAGCCGTCCACATCGAGGGCAGCCTGAATTGCGACGAGGTTCTCGAAGAGCTGTACCCCATTACCCGCCATCTCCGCCCCCTTTTCGCTTTTGTGGCCGTCAAATGAGAGGCCCTCCGGGTCCAGCAGAGTCGGTATGTCGAGGGTGCCCGTTCCCCGATACCAGGCGAGCATCAGACGGCTCGCCTCCAATGCTCCGCCGGGCGTCCAGGCTGGGGTCAGGCTCACCGCGGGCTCGACCCGCATTCGGAGGACGCTCTCCTTGTAGACGGAGGTGAAGAAGAGCGAGAACTCGTCGTCGATTCCGGCAAACGCCGTGACCTGCTCTCCGGGGCCCGGATCCTCCAGCGGCGGGACCGTGACCAGCTCCAGCGCCCGCTCGATCCGTTCTCCGTCGAGCTCACCGCCCACCGTGGCCGGATGCGCCTGCGGCGTGACTACGACGTCTTCCAGCTCTTCGACATCTGAGATCGCTCGCACCGCCTCGGGGACCTGCGGCAGGCGGACGGTGACGCCCGGCGGCAGCCTCACCTCACGCCTGTGCAGGAGCGCGTCGGTGACCTCCCAGCGGAGTCGCCTGCCCTCGTCGCCTCCCGGAAAGCGAAGGTCGCCCATCCGCAGGTCGCCATCGCCCTCTGGCCACGCCGCGATGCGCAGCGCGCGGTCGCCCTCGCCCGTCGTCAGCACAAGGCTCGGCGCCTCTACCCACGCCGGGGGCGGAACCTCGCCGGTGGTGACCGCTACCTCGGTGCGGAAGTGGCGGTCACGCTGGCCGGCGGCGTCCGCCAGCTCGAGGTGCTGGCTGATTTCGTCCGCCTCGGGGCGCCTGGAGACCTGCAGGCCACGCGAGGCGAGATGCTCGACAAGGGCTTGGGCCTGGTCCCTCGGATCGGGTCCGAAGAACTCGTCGACGAGGTCGTCTTCCCGCTCGCGAAGCTCCGCGATGATCTGCGAGCCAGACAGGTAGGAGACCTCGACCTCGGGATGACGCGCTTTCAGCCTCCGTTTGAAGGTCTTCTTCACGGTGTAGCTCATGTCGCGCGGGAAGGCGAAGATCACTGCCTCGGCACCGTGATTGGCGACCGCCGAGTCGAGCGACTCCTCGCACTGCGGCCAGTGGATGTCCCGCGGGTAATGCTTGACCTGCCAGACGGTCGACCTCTTCCCGAGTCGCTCCAGCAGCACGTCCGCGCCGCCGTCCTTGCCGCCAAGCTGCTCTGCCCCCGGATGCTTGCTGAGGATGACTGCGGCCACCAGCTCCTCGAAGCGGCGGGCCAAGTATCCTCCAAATCTCGGAGAGTCAGAGAACGCATTAATCACCTCCCGAACGCATCGGCCCAACCCCGATCGGGCGAGCTTACATACTCAGGTCACTTCGCGCAGTTTCTGCGCTTCGCCCAGCTGCTGGAGCTTTTTGAGGCTCTGGTTCTCGATCTGGCGGATCCGCTCGCGGGTGACGTTGAACGTGCGGCCGACCTCGTCGAGGGTGCGCGGGTGCTCGCCTCCCAATCCGTAGCGAAGTTCGAGCACCCGGCGCTCGCGATAGGAGAGGTTCTCCAGCGCTTCCTTCAGCGCCTCTTTGGTCAGCAGGTCGGCCGCACGGTCGAAGGGGGACTCGGCCTTCTCGTCGGCGATGAACTGGCCGAACTCCGACTCCTCCTCGTCGCCGACCGGCTTCTCGAGGAGACCGGGGCCTGGGCGGAGCGCTTGATCGAGTCGACCTCCTCGGGGTCGATCCCGGTGACCTCGGCGATCTCCTCGGGGGTCGGCTCGCGGCCCAGCTCGGTGACCAGCTTGCGCTCGGCGCGGCCGATCTTGTTCAGCTTCTCGACCACGTGGACCGGGATGCGGATCGTGCGCGCCTTGTCGGCCAGGGCGCGGGCGATCGCCTGGCGGATCCACCAGGTCGCGTAGGTGGAGAACTTGAAGCCCTTGCGGTAGTCGAACTTCTCCGCCGCGCGGACCAGGCCCAGCGTCCCCTCCTGGATCAGGTCGAGGAAGGGGAGGCCCTGGTTGCGGTAGTTCTTGGCGATCGAGACGACCAGGCGCAGGTTGGACTCGACCATTTTCTGCTTCGCGTCGAGGTCGCCGCGCTCGATCCGCTTGGCGAGTTCGACCTCCTCCTGGGCGGTCAGCAGGCGGACTTTGCCGATGTCCTTGAGGAACAGCTGCAGGCTGTCCGTGGTCATGTCCGGTTTCAGGTCGATCGCGGCTTTGGCGCGGCGACGGCCTTTGCGACCGGTGTCGGCGGGCATCGCGTCGGCGGCCGCTTTCTGGGCCGGGTCCATGTCCTCGACGAGCTCGATGCCCTGCTTCTCGATATGGCCGTAGAGATCCTCGACGTCGGACTCGTCGAGATCGACCTCCGACACCGCCGTGGCGATGTCGCCGAAGGTGAGCACGCCAAGCTGCTGACCCCTATGGATCAGCCCTTTGACCTCCTCGAGCTCCTGAAGCTCTGCAACCAGCATCTATTCTGCACCCGTCTTTCTGCGTCAAAAAGCGGACCAGCGACGCGGTCCGCGAAGTAGGAATGGCCTGAACGTCTGAAGACCTCAAACGTCTGTTCGCATGATAGGCGCTTCAGTTTTTGAAGTCAAGGCTTCTCGTGCCCAATCCACTCGAAATCCACGCCCCTGGCTGCGCGCCTTCTGGCAGCGCGCCTACCGCGAGAACGTCACCGGCCTCTCGGCGATGGTCGCCTACAACCTGATGCTCGCCGTCTTCCCCTTTGCCCTGCTCGTCCTCTTCGTCTTCGGCCAGGTGCTGAAGATCCAGGGGGTGGAGACGGGGGTGCTCGACGACCTGCAGCGGCTCTTTCCCAACGCCGAGCAGCAGACGCTGACCGACGTGCTGGAACGGATCGAGGACAACTCGACCACGATCGGGATCGCCGCCTTCCTCGGCTCGCTCTGGATCGGCGCCTCCTTCTGGGGGGCGATGGACACCGCCTTCGGTCGCATCTACCACGTCCCAAACCGCGGCTGGGTCGAGCAGAAGCGCTTCTCCTTCACGATGCTGGGCGTGGTGCTGCTCTTGATCGCGGCCAGCATCCTGCTGCCGGCGATCGAGGCGGCGCTGGTCTCCAGCACCGACCGGCTGCCGCTCGGCCTCTCCGACATCAAGGCGATCGACACGGCGCTGCTGCTGGGCCTGGCGGTGCTGATCGTCTTCGCGATCTGCTGCGTCATCTACTGGGCCGTGCCGAAAGGCCACATGCCCTGGCGCGACGTCTGGCCGGGCGCGGCCTTCGTCACCGTCGCCGCCGGCATCGCCAACTGGGCCTTCCCCTTCTACCTCTCCAACGTCTCGAGCCTCTCGCGCTTCGGCTCGACCCTCGGCTTCGTCCTGATCGCCCTGCTCTGGTTCTACCTGCTCAGCCTGGCGCTGCTGGTCGGCGCGACGATCAACTCGCTGCGCCACGAGCTGCACGACACCGGCGAGTTGCCTTACTCCTGACCGCGATTTCTCCCCGCCGCCGAAATGTTTACGGTGCAACAATGGCTGCGATGATCGAGCCGCGCAAAAAAAGCGAGGTGGATCCGGTCGCCGCGGAGATCGCCGGCTTGGGCAACCGCGTCAGCGTGCTCGAGGTCAAGCTCGATGGGCTGAGCACGAAGGTCGATGACGGCTTCAAGCGGATGGACAGGGGCTTCGAGAAGTTCGATGAGCGCTTTGAGCGCATGCAGCGGCACTTCCTGGCCGCGGCGGTCACGATCATTGTCGCCCTGATCGGCGCGCCTCACCTCTAGCGGACGCCACCCGCGTGTTCCTGGGCGCTGCGGGGATCGTCGTCGCACTCATCAGTGCTCCACACCTATGAAGTAATGTTTTGTCGATCAATTTTTTGTCTTCAGCCCTGCTATCGTTGCGACCATGAAGACGAAACTGCAGTGGTCAATTGACGAAGCAAATCGAGAGATCAAGTACCTGGAGGATCGCACCGAGAGGGAATTCAAGTACCTGTCTCGCGCAACCGAGCGGGAACTGGGGGCACTCTCGGGTCAGGCCGCGAGATACCACGAACATCTGTCCGGCACGCTCGAAGAGAGGGACTAATTGGCTCCACGAGAGGATCAAGACCGAATCGAGCCACCTCTCGCGGCAGATGGAACGCGAAGTACGCTGCTTGTCCGAGCGAATGGATCTGGCGCTGGCCGCGATTCGCGAGCTGATGAAGGCGCAGGGCGGATCGGCTGAATAGGAACCGCTGAGCCGCATCTCCCGTCGTTGCTCGAGCAGCTCGCTGTCGCGGCTCGATGCTGATCGAGGACAGCATCGCTCAGCTCGGGATCGACGCCACGCTGCCCGGCGACCGGGACCGCGGCTGCAACAAGGCGTTGCTGCGCCGCCGGCTGCTCGACGCGGCCGCGGCCGGCTGCCACACGGTTATTCGCCGAGCTGGGAGAATGCGACCGCGACGACCTCGCCGCCGCCGCGCACAACCTCAAGACCGCCGGCTTCACCGCGGCCTACCGCAGTCCCAACTGGCAGCGCCCCGCACTGGCGCCGGCGCTCTGAGCGCCTAGAGGTGAGGGGCGGCGAGCACAGCGGTAGCGATCGTGGCACAGGCCCCGATGACGGCCATCAAGGCATACGCCAGACGATCATTCAGCTTGTCGAATCCGGCTTTCATCTCTCGTCGTTGCTCGAGCAGCTCGCGGTCGACCTGCTTGAAGCCTTCGTCGACCTTCGCGCTGAGGCCGTCGACCTTGACCTCGAGCACGCTGACCCGGTTGCCCAGACCGGCGACCTCTGCCGCGACCGGGGCCATCTCGTCCTCCTTACGCGGCTCGATCATCACAGCCATTGTTGCACCGTAAACATTTCGGCGTCGTTTCGTTGTCCCCGTGCCTCTCCGGCCGCTGCCCTGGCAACGCTCGCTTGCATGCCCTCCTAAGGCTTCAGCGCCGCGAGCTCTCCCCCCTCGCGCCACCAGCGAGTCCCTTTTCTCCCGCACTTTGGGAAGAGGGCCGCGACGCCGCCGGTTTCGTCGAGGCCTACCGCAGCCCCAACTGGCAGCGCCCCGCGCTGGCGCCGGCAGCGATGAGCAGGTCGCCGAGGAGCGTGACCAGTGCGCGCTCGCAGCGCGCGGTGGTTTGCTCGTCATAGTCGGTATGACTATCGCGGGGGCTCAAAACCCGATGACCTCATGGCGAAGGTGCTCGGCCTGCTCGCGGCCGCGACGTGGATCGCGCAGCAGCTCGACGTAGAGGCGGAATCTGTTGGCTATGCGGACGTCCTCGATCGCCTCGCGGAGGATCAGGGGAGCATCGTCCTTGCCCTGAAGGAACACAACGTTCGCCCCGTCGGCTACGGGCTCGGCGTTGGTCCCCTCAAACAACGCTTCCGGCGCGGTCTTTGCACTGACCCAGACCTCAACGACCGGAATGGCGGTCAGGAGCGGCGCGAGAAGGCTCGCGCCTGCTGCTCCGGTCACGGCGTAGTCGATGCCGGCGCCGGCGAGGCTCGTCGCAAGCTCCGCGATCAGGCGCTGGGGGGTCTGAGCGAGCAGGTAGCCCTGGGTGCGAACCGGGCGATCCAGGTTCTCTTCAGCCCACAGATCCAGTAGCGCACCGGGATCGGCGATGCGGCGGACCCGGCGGGGACCGCTGCCCTCCGCGACTACGACTCCCTCCACCCCCAAGCGGGCGACAACGCGGTGGGCCAGGCCGACCGAGACTCTCGCCTCCTTCGCAAGGCGCGCGACTTGCCAGGCGTCCTCGCGGTGCAGAAGAAGCGCCTGGGCAACCAGGGCGGCTTTGCCGCTCAGGCGGGTCCGCGGTGCGCCGGACCGCTTTGGAGACCCACGGCCCTCGAGGTGGAGAAGGAGCCCGGGCAGCTCGACATCGGCGTTACCGAGGCCGTCGATGACCGCAATGCCATGGCTCTTGAGGATCTCGCGGGCCTCTGCGGTGCTCTCCTCCGCGATGAGCAGCAGCGGAGTGTCCGGGTGTGCGCCGGCGTGCTGGACGAGCTGCCAGGCGGTGGCGGCGTTGGCGCGCTGCTTCGTCTCAACGGCCACGCGTGCGCGGGTGCCGGCGAACCGGAGGACGGCATCCACACGGCGATCGTGGCCATGGGGCTCTAGTGAGATCGCGCTTATGCCGGGGATCTCTCGCAGAACGCGGAGCGCGCGCGCCTCTAGGGGGGCTTCTATCTTCACACCTATAGGCTTATTCATAACAACTGTGAATATAGCAGTGACAGTGAAACATGGGTGCAAGAGCATCCTTCAAGGGAGAGGTGCTGCCGCCCCGCCGAACACTCCGAGGGATTCGGCGACATCATCGTCGAGGGCCTCGACCTGGACTGGAAGGCGGACTCCTTCTTCTGCGGACTGCCGGGGCGCAGAGCCTGGCGCTGCTACACGGCGTTCGAGGAGAGCGAAGAGGGCGCTGGAGCGGCGACGATGATGATGCACTACGACGGGATGGTCCAGCTCGGCTTCGCGGCCACCGAGGCGCGTGTACGGGGGAGGGGAATTCACCTGGCCCTGCTGCGGCGGCGAATCGTCGATGCGATCGCCGCCGGGTCCCGGCTGCTCTTTGCCGATACCGAAGAGGCGGTCGACTATCCGGCCGGCCCACCGAGTGCCGCGGCCCGCAACCTGGTCCGCGCCGGCTTCCGTCTGGAGTCGGTGCGGCCGGTCTGGCGGCCACCGGCGGAGATGCTCGACGAGGACGAGGAGGACGAGGCCGAGGAGGAAGGGTCAGACGAGGGCGAACTCGACGGGGATCACGACTTCGAGCTCGAAGGATTGATCCTCGCGTCGGGCGGAATGTCGAGCGTCGAGGCTATCGATCAGAAAAACTGCAACAAACGGCCGGAATGTGCGAGAATGTTCTCGGGTGCCAGTTGGTGGTTCTTCCGGCACCCGCCCGATCGTTGTTCCGTCCGGTCGCCGCGCGGGGCCTCGCCCTTGGCCCGCGTGACGGTCGGGCATCGAGTGCGCTTCAAACCGTCGGTGAGGACTCCGAGTTCGGCCTCCATTCTCGCGACCGAGACGGTCTCCGCATTGAAGAACTCTTCGTTTACTTTGGCCCAGCCGCCGAATTGCTTGATAGGCCTCAACGTTGGAGCAAATTTAGAGGAATTATCAACGTGGAGCCCGGTCATTCCGGTTCTCCACCGTTGATTCCAGCCCGCGATCCATAGCCTTTGATCGGCACCCCCAACTCGTCCTCGCCGGTGGCCTCCAGCTCTTCGGCACCCTTCTTCACCCGATCCCTGAACCTTTCCGCGCGTTCGCGGTATTCAGCCAGTTGCTGCTTGACGACCCACTCCCTGGACTTTTTGATCTTCTTCGCCGCTTCCCTTGCCGTTTTGTCTCCGGCGGCGAATTCGCCGTTGAAGTACTGGCCGATCGCCACGTTGCTGAGCGTCGAGAGGTCGTGATCCTTCTTGCTGGCGATCAGGAACGCCCTCGCCGACCCCGCCGCGTTCGCTTCGGCTTCCGCCGGGTCGGTGGCGCCGATTTCCACCAGCTGGAAGTAGGTGTACCCGGCCTGTTGGGCCATATTGGTGGGAGCCTTGCCGCCGGTCGCCTGCAAGTAACGATCCCAGGCGCGCAGGCCTCGCCTGAGATCTTCGGGGACGACGCTCGGAATCGGCTGTTCCTGGTAGCTGATCCTGTGGAGCCGATCGTTGCCCGCTTCGATCCACCGCCTGGCGGTGAGCAGAAGGAGTGCCTCGTCTTCGCGGCTCTGCGTCATCTGTCTCTCGACCCGTTCGGCCTTCCTCTCGAGGAAGGTCGGCGGCGGCCGGCTTGCGGCCTTGTCGTCTCCAAATGGGCCGATGCTCAGCAGTAGGGCAAAACCAGCAGCCGCTACCAGGACCGCGAGGACGACCCAGCCGATGTACCTCCTTTGTCCGCTCCTCTCGATCGTCAAGATGCTCAAACTATACAAAGTGCGCTATCTTCTCGACGGGCATTTTTGGGAAATCTGACTAAAGGGGACAGGTTGCGCACGAAGCTCGCCATATTCACGCTCGGCTCCTTGGCCTCCTGCCTGCTCGTCATCGGCTGCGGCAGCGGAGGCAACGAAGGGATCGACAAAGCAACCCTCGCCAAGGAAGCCAACAGGATCTGCAAGCAGGTCAGCGGCAGGATGGCGGCGGAATCGATCGCGACCGTGAGCAGCGGATCGACCGGGGGCTTCGTGCGGACGCAGCTCGCCCTCATCAAGAAAACGATGATCCCCGGCTTCAAGACCGAGCTGAAGGAAATTCGCTCCCTCGGAATACCCGAGGGAGAAGAGAACCTGGTTCGCCCGTTTCTCGTCAACCTGAGAAAGATGATCGCGCAAGCGGAAGCGCAGCCTCAGATCTTCGTCAAGTCGGGTCAGCCTTTCTATGCCACCGAAATAGCCGGCCGGAAATTCGGTGTATCGGCATGCCCGATCACGCCGGTCGGAACTGAATGACCGTCTAGGTTCCCAATACGATATTGTTACGTTCCGAAATTGATCCGGGATGGGTCTGGGTCATGAGGAACTCGAATAGGGGAGGGAACGATGTTCTCATTGTTGAGAAACCGCTTCGGCATCCCGGGCGTGATCGCGGTTGCCGCGCTCGTCTTTGCGATGCTCGGCGGGGCTTGGGCCGCGAAAGGTGGAGTGATCATCAAAAAACTCAGCCAGATTGCGCCTAGCGTTCAGAAACAGCTCCAGGGCAAACAAGGTCCCATTGGGCCGCAAGGCCCCGCAGGTCCAGCTGGTGCCAAGGGGGATAAGGGAGATCCAGGTATTAACGGAGCACCGGGCGCAGCTGGCCCGACGGGCGCAACCGGCAAAACCGGAGCAGCCGGAGCAGCCGGAGCAGCCGGAGCAGTGGGCGCAACGGGCGCAACGGGCAAAACCGGCCCGACTGGCGTAACTGGCAACACCGGCCCGACCGGCGAACCATGGACGCCGAACAGCACCCTTCCCTCCGGGGCGACTCTGACCGGAGTGTGGGGCGTGGCGGCGCCCGAAGCCACCAGCTACCAGCCGATCAGCCTCCCCATCAAGCTGGCCAGTCCCCCGACTCCCGTCGTGGTCAAGGCCGGGGAAGACAAAAGCGGTGCAGGTTGCAGCGGCAGCGTTTCGATTGCCGGCACCCTGTCGGGTGGAGTACCCCTCGCGGCTTCAGGAAAACTTTGCATCTATTTAACCGTCAGTGAACTCCTTGCCCCGTTGGTCACGATCACTGCACGAAAAGCCAGCGAAGAAGGACTGGCAGCAGGCACCAATTCTTCCGGAACCCTGCTTAAAATTGAAAATCCCCTGATACCGGCGGAATTTCCGGTGCAGGGAATGTGGGCAGTGACTGGTTAGCCACACTCTTTAAGAGTGGAGCACACGCGAAGGGCCGGGAGCACTCCCGGCCCTTCGTGCTTTCCTTGACAAGCACGTACCCGTTCCGATACCTTGCCCACATCGCCTATCGGGGTCGGGGCCCCGCGGCGAGGCAAGGACCAGAGGGTGGAGGGGAACCAAAGGGTGACAACGGGGCGAGCGAGCATCTTCGGCTGGGGCGCGGCACTCGCGCTCGCCGCCGCGGCGCTGCTGTTCGCGCCGAGCGCCCGGGCGGATATCGAATTCTGCCCGCCGGGCTCGGGGGCGGGGCAGTGCGACAGCCCGCAGGGCATCGCGGTCGACTACGAAACCGGCCGCCTCTACGTCGCCGACCGCGACAACAACCGGGTCGACGTCTTCGCCGAAGACGGGGAGTTTCTCTTCGCCTTCGGCTGGGGGGTCGCCGACGGCGCCACCGGCGCGCCGCAGACCTGCGGCCCCGCGGCCGTGCCGCCGACCGCCGAATGCTTCAAAGGCATCGCCGGCCCGGGGCCCGGTCAGCTGAGCGCCCCGACCAAGGTCGCCGTCGACAACGACTCGGCGAGCCCCTCCCCCCACGCCGTCTATGTGGTCGACCAGCCCAACTTCCGCGTGCAGAAGTTCACCGCGGGGGGCGAATTCCTCTGGGTGATCGGCAAAGGCGTCGACCAGACCGACGGCGGCGACCTCTGCGCGGCGGCCGAGGGCCACACCTGCGGCGCCGGCGTCGAAAGCTCCGAAGCCGGCGGCTTCAAGCTCAGGATCTCGGTCGGCGTCGGGCCCGGGGGAGCCGTGCACGTGCTCGACAACCTCGGCAAAGACGGAGACCCGACCTTCGATCACCGCCTGCAGCGCCTCGACCCCGACGGCACGCCGATCGGGCAGTGTGTCCTGGCCGAAGACCTGGGGCGGGCCAGTGGCATCGCGGTCGACTCGGGCGGCAACTCCTGGGTGGTGAACCAGCTGACCGGCGGGGGGGTGCGCAAATACGAACCGGGCTGCGGGCTGGACTTCCTGGTCGAAGACACCGACCGGGTGAGCGTCTCGATCGCGCTCGACGAGGCGGACAACCTCTTCGCGGTCCAAGATCAGGCGAGGAAAAAGCCCCTCGCTCCCCGGATCGTGATGATCACCGCCCACCAACCGGACGGGCAGCGGATCAGCCGCTTCGGCTATGACAGGGCCGGGGACGGAGAGCTAGCCGTCCGCAACGGCGAACCGGGAGGGGAAGGCGGCGTCTACCTGACCTTCGAGCGGCGCGGAGATCAAGCGCCTGGACTTCCCGCCGCCGCCGCCGACGCTGCCCTCGCCCGGCCCGGTGGTCGTGCCCTCGAGCCAAGAAACGAAGGAGCTCGGCCCCACCAAGGCGACGCTGGTCAGCGAAGTGAACCCGGAGGGCAAAGCGAGCGAAGCCCGGCTTCGAGTACGTCGAGGAGGCGACCTACCTGAAAGACGTCGAAGAACTGGGCCCCGGCCACGGCTTCGACAACGCAGAAAGCACCGAAGCCAAACCGCTCGGGGCGGAAGGCTTCGAGCTGGAAGCCTTCGAAGAGCAGATCGGCTGCCCCGACCCCGCGAAAGAAGCCGAAGAAGCGGGCAACGAGTGCCTCACGCCCGAGACGACCTACCGCTGGCGGATCGTCGCGACCAACGTCGACGGGGGAGGGGAAGGCACGCTGGAGGGCCCGCCCTTTAAAACCACCGGATCGCTGGAGCTGCGCGAAATCTACGCCACGGGGACGGGGACCGACACGACGAGGCTGCACGGGGAAGCGAACCCCCACAGCATCCCGGCCACGGGCTTCTTCGAATACGTCGATGACGCCGCCTACCAGAAAGACCTCGCAGGAGGCGGCGACGGCTTCGCCGCGGCGAGCAAAGCACCCGACGTCGACGCCGGCCAGGCGCCGCTCGACCTCGGCGCCGGGGACGGGTTCCTGACGCGCTCGATCACGGTCTATCCGCTCGTGCCCGGCACCGCCTACCACTACCGGCTCGTCGGCCGGAACCCCCTCCTGGAAGTCAAGGGCAAAGCGGAGACGATCGTGACCTTCGAGCCGCCCGAAGTCGACCCCTGCCCGGCGAACGCGGCCGCGCGGATCGGCGCCGGCGCCTTCCTGCCCGATTGCCGCGCATATGAGCTGGTCTCCCCGGTCGACAAGGCGGGCGGCGACATCCAGGTGCTGGAAACCACCCTGGCGGTGCCGGCGGTGCTCGAGCAGGCCACCGACTCGGGCGAGAAGCTCGCCTACGGCTCGATCCGCGCCTTCGGCGACGCCCGATCGGCCCCCTTCACCTCCCAATACATCGCGCGGCGGATCGCGGGCGAGGAATGGCAGACGCACTCGATCAACCCGCCGCGGGGGCGCCCGGTCGTCGACGCGCTGCCCCAGCTCGACACCGAATTCAAAGCCTTCTCGGCGGACCTCTGCCAAGCGTGGGTCGACGACCTTCGCCGAACCGCCGCTCGCCGCCGGGGGGGTGGCGGAGATGATCAACCTCTACCGGCGCAGCGACCGCCTCTGCGGGGCGGAGGGCTATGAGGCGCTGGCGCCGGGACTGGTGCCCGAAGCCGGCGACTTCGAGGCGCAGCTGCGGGGGATATCGGCAGACGGCCGCCACGCGATCTTCACGACGATCCGCAAGCTGACCGCGGAGGGCGAAGAAGGACCGCTGCAGGTCTATGAGTCCTATGAGTCGGCGGGCGGCCCTGCGCTGCGGGCGGTCTGCATCCTGCCGGGCGGGGAAGCGGAGCTGCCGTGCACGGCGGGGCCGAACTCATCGAGCAACGACCCGGGGCCGCTCAGCGCGATCTCGGCCGACGGGGAGCGGATCTACTGGTCGGAGGGCGCGGGGGAAGGGAGAATCTACGCGCGGATCGGGGGGACGCAGACGGTGGCGGTATCGGAAGCGGCCGAAGAAGCCGAGGGGACGAGCGGTTCGTGGTTTTGGGGGGCGGCGAGGGACGGCGGCAAGGCGGTCTTCACGACCGGCTCGCTCGGCAACCAGGCAAAGCTCTATACCTTCGGGCTCGCCGGAGGGGCGACGAGCGCGCCGATCGCCGGGCGGGTGCTCGGGGTGATGGGGATGAGCGAGGACGCCGAGCGCATCTACTTCGCCTCGCGCGAAGCGCTGGCCGGCGGCGCGACGGAAGGCGAGGCGAATCTCTACCTGCACGAAGCGGGGTCGGGGAGCACGGAGCTGGTGGCGACGCTGGCGGGCCTTGATGTCGAGGCGGCGGTCTCGGCGGAGCGGTTCAGCAAACGCAACTCGCGGGTCAGCCCCGACGGCGCCCACGCGGCCTTCGTCTCGGTGGCGTCGCTGACGGGCTATGACAACAAGGCGGCGAGCGACGAAGCGGCGACGAACGAGGTCTACCGCTACGACGCCGCGACGGGGGAGCTCTCGTGCGTGAGCTGCAACCCGAGCGGGGCGCGGCCGGCGGGCCGGCGCCTCGATGCCGAGCTTCCGAGACGCCGCTGCACGCGGCCCGGGCGCTCTCCGAGGACGGCTCTCGCCTCTACTTCGAGAGCGCCGACCGCCTCGACGCCCGCGACACCAACGGGCAGGTCGACGTCTACCAATGGGAGGAGGCGGGCGTTGGAGGCTGCGAGGAAGCCGACGCGGACTTCGCGGCGGCCGCGGGGGGCTGCGTCTCGCTGATCTCCTCCGGGCAGGGCCCCGGGACTCCCGCTTCGTCGAAGCGACCCCCGGGAGGGGACGTCTTCTTCGCCACCGCCGTCGAGCCTGCTGCCCCAGGACTACGGCCTGTCGACATCTATGACGCCCGCGTGGGCGGCGGCCTGCCGATTCCGCCCCCGCCCCCCCGCCCTGCGAAGGGGACGCCTGCCAGGCGCCCCATCGCCGCCCCCGAGCCGCCAGCTCCGGCGAGCTCCGACTACCGGCCGCGCCCAAGAGCCCGCCGCGGCGCCGGCGAGAAAGCGCTGCGCCAAGGGCAAGCGCAGGGTGAGCCGGGAAGGGCAAGTCGCGCTGCGTGGCCACAAGGGCAAGAAGCGGAGCCGCAGCCGCGGAGGGCCGCGCGATGAGGAGGCTCGCCGCGATCCTCCTCGCCGCCGCGCTCTGCGCCGCGCTCGGCGCCGCCCCGGCGCCGGCCGCCAATCCCCGTGCGAAGCCCGCTGCCCGAGGATTGCTTCGGCCTGCACGACCTCGACGTCACCTTCACCGGCGCCGAAAGGCGAGATCGTCACCCAGGCGGGCGAGCACCCCTACGCGATGACGACCTCCTTCCGGGTCAACAGCGAAGAACTGCCCGAAGGGGGCCTGAACCCGCACGAGGCGCTCCGCGACGTGCTCTTCACCCAGATGCCCGGCTTCGCCGGCGCCCCGACGGCGGTGCCGGCCTGCTCGACGGAGGACTTCCTCACGCTTCACGACTCCCGACGGGGACAACCTGTCCAGCTGCCCCGACAGCGACGCGCTGGGAGTGGTGGACGTGCAGCTCTCGACCAAACAGGCCGAGGCGCTTCTTCGAGGCCGCCGTCTACAACCTCGAGCCCTCCCCGGGCCTGGCGGCGCGCCTCGGCTTCTGGGTCGCGGGGATACCGGTGACGGTCGACGCGAAGCTGGGCGAAGCCTCGCCCAACCTGGTCGTCGCCGGGCCGACCAACACCTCCCAGCTGGTCGGAGTGGTGGGCTCTGAGCTTCACCCTCTGGGGGGTGCCCGCCGACCCCGCTCACGACCCGCTGCGCGGCCGCTGCGTGGACATCAACGGCGGCTCGAAAGGCGAATGCCCGGCCGGCATCGCCGAAGTGCCCTTCCTGACCATGCCGCGCGCCTGCGACGGGCCGCTCGCCACCACCTACGACGCCGTCTCCTGGCCCTCCTGGGACGCCGAAGCCCAGGCCTTCCTGCCACCCTTCACAGCCGGCGGCGAAGCCCTCACCCACGACGAAGCCGGCAACCCGCAGGGGATGACCGGCTGCGGCGCGCTCGACTTCGTCGCCGAGCTCTCCGCCCAGCCGACCGCGCGGGCGGCGGCCAGCCCCTCGGGCATGGAGATCGGCGTCAAGATCGACGACGAAGAACTGATGAACCCGACCGGCACCGCCGGCTCGGACATCAGGAAGTCGGTGCTCGTCCTGCCCGAGGGGGTGAGGCTCAACCCCTCCCAGGCCGAAGGCCTCGCCACCTGCTCGCCGGCGCAGCTGGCGAGAGAGAAGGCGAGCTCGGACTTCGGCGCCGGCTGCCCGGCCGAATCGAAGGTCGGCTCGGTGGAAGTGGAGACGCCGCTGCTTGAGCGAAAAGGTCTTCAAGGGCTCGCTCTTCGTCGCCACCCCGTATGAGAACCCCTTCGGCTCCCTGATCGCCCTCTACATGGTGCTGAAGGAACCCCAGCGCGGGGTCGGCATCGCCCTGGCGGGCAAGGTCGAGCCCGACCCCGCCACCGGGCAGCTGGTGACGACCTTCGGCGAGGCGGTCAGCCCGATCCCCCAGCAGCCGATCTCCGACATCCGCGTGCGCCTGCGCGAGGGCGGACGCTCGCCGCTGATCACCCCTGAGAGGTGCGGGACCTACGAGACCAAGATGATCCTCACCCCGAGCGCCGATCCCACCCACCCCTACGACCGCCGGCTCGAGCTTCCAGATCGAGACCGGGCCCGGCGGGGGCCCTTGCCCCCCCGCCGGCCCCCCGCCCTTTGAGCCGGGCTTCTCAGCCGGCACCCTGACCAACGGCGCCTTCACCCGTTCGCCCTTCGTGATGCGCCTCACCCGCCGCGACGGCGACCAGGACCTGACCAAGTTCTCCGCCACCCTGCCCAAGGGCGTGCTCGCCTCCCTGGTAGGGGTGGGCAAATGCTCAGACGCGGAAATCGCGCAAGCGCGAGGGCGCACCGGCCCCCACGGCGGCGCCGAAGAGCTCGCCGACCCCTCCTGCGAACCCACCACGAAGATCGGCACCACCCTGGCCGGCGCCGGCGCCGGCGCCCAGCTCACCTACGTCCCCGGCTCCCTCTACCTCGCCGGCCCCTACAACGGCGCCCCGCTGAGCGTCGTCTCGATCACCCCCGGCGTCGCCGGCCCCTTCGACGTCGGCACGGTCGTCGTCAGGGTCGCCCTCGGCTTTGACCCGCGCACCGCCGAAGCCGCGGCGGACGGCTCGCGCTCGGACCCGATCCCCCACATCCTGCGGGGCATACCGCTGGCCGTCAGGGACCTGCGGGTGAGCGTCGATCGCCCGAACTGGATCTTCAACCCCTCCTCCTGCGATCCGAGCTCGACCAGGGCCCGGATCTTCGGCAGCGCCGCCAACCTCTTCGATCCCGCCGACGACGTCGGCGTGGGCCGCGAAGTCCCCTTCCGGGCTGCCGACTGCCTCGCTCTGGGCTTCAAGCCCCGCCTGGCCCTGCGCCTCAAGGGCGGCACCGAAAGAGGCCGGTTCCCCTCGCTCACCGCGACTTACTCCACCCGCCCCAACGACGCGAACCTGCGCCATCTCTCGCTGCTGTTCCCGCGCTCGGCATTCGTCGAAAACGCCCACTTCCGAACGATCTGCACGCGCAAAGACTTCGCCGCCGAGCGCTGCCCCGCGGGCTCCGTCTACGGGCGGGTCGTCGTGACCACGCCGCTCCTCGAAGAAGCGCTGAGCGGGCCGGTCTATCTGCGCTCCTCGGAGAACCCCCTGCCCGACGCGGTGCTCGACCTGCACGGCATCATCGACGTCGAAGTCCCGATCCGCATCGACTCCGCCAGACAGCGCCTGCGCGCGACCCTCAAGGACGCGCCCGACGCGCCGGTCTTCAAAGCCGTCGTGCGGATGCAGGGAGGGCAAAAGGGGCTCTTCGTCAACTCCCGGGACCTCTGCGCCTCGAAGAACAGGGCGGCGGTTAGTCTCACCGCCCAGAGCAGGAGGAAGCTGCGGCTGAATCCCCTGGTCAAGCCCTCCGGATGCAAGGCCAAAGGACCACGGGGCAAGCGCTCGGGCAAGCGTCGCTGAGCCGTCCAACGAGCGCGCCGATCGGCGCGCGCGAGAGCCCCTCGCACGGCCTTTGCTGGGGGAAAGGCGAGATTCGCCGCCGCCGAGTCGCCTGGGCGGGCCATACTCGGCAAAATCAGATCGAACGCCCCGAAAGGCGCTATTGATCTCCTGTCCCCACCGAGGGACCCGGCCGGGCGCGAATGCCCCGGCAGGCAATCCGGACAGGAAGGACAGAGAGATGATTCGCAACCTCAAGGCATTGGGCCTGGCGCTGGTCGCCGCGCTCGCGCTGGGCGCGACGGCGGCGTCCTCGGCATCGGCCGTGGACGTGGCGACAGTCGACGGCGCAGATAAAGCGACCGTGACAGGGCTCAGCCACGACAACGTGTTCACGATCACAAAAGCCGGCGGCGGCACGGCGGCCCAATTCAAATGCACAACATCCAGCTTCACCTCGACAGTCGAAGACGGCGTTGCCGGGGCGACAATCACAGCGGACTATAAAGGGATAGAAAACGAAACACCGCACACCAACCCGAAATGCACCGCGACCGTCGGCCAAGTCACGGTCGACATGAACGAATGCGACTACGACATCGGCGGCAACACAAGCAACGCGCACGGTGTTGACGACTACATACCGGTGTGGATCACATGCCCCAAAGATAAAGAGATCGTGATCACAAGCGGCCTCTGCGAAACCACAGTCCCGGCGCAGACACCGACAGAAGGCGGCATCCGGTTCACAAACGAAAACACAAACGGAACCTGGGACGTCTTGGCCCACATCAAAATCACAGGAATCACAACCACAGCCAAACACAGCTTCGGCTGCACACTCGCCGGAGTTCCGACCCACGGCCAGACCGGCGACTACGAAGGCACAGTCACACTGAAGGGCTACGAAGACACCGGCACCCACACCCACAACAACAACCTGCTCGGCATCACATTCAGCTGATCTGAACACGGACCAACCGGGCACCGCTCTCCACGGAGGGCCTGACCCGAAGCACGAAGGGCCGGGAGCGATCCCGGCCCTTCGTGCTTCGATGCACCGACGGAAGAGGCGGGGCAGCGCCGAGCAAGTCGACGAACGCGCCGATCGGCGCGCGCGAGAGTCGGCGTCACTTTAATACAGAATTCCTTGAGTGATAGTCGAGTCGGTGCTAGACCTAAGGTACTCGATGAAGGTTGGAACCACTACGAGGGAGGGTGCCATGACCTGCAAGCTGGGAACGCTAGGCATCGTTTTCATGGCTTTGCTTACGATCGATGCAGTGGGGGCATCGACAGCCAGCGCGACGGGAGACCAGCTCACATCCTCCCCGCAGGTCGCAGACCCCGTGCTCACAGGGGTCAGCCACGACAACGTGTTCACGATCACAAAAGCAGCCGGCGGCACGGCAGCCCAATTCGAATGCACAACAGCCGGCTTCGCCGCCACAGCGGAGCATCGCGGCGAAGAAGTCACAGCCCTCTCCACATACACCGGCATTGAAAACGAAACACCGCACACCGACCAGCGGTGCAGCTCGAGCCTCGGCAAAGTCACGGTCGACATGAACGGCTGCGGCTACGTGTTGACCGGCGACACAAGCAACGAACACAGCGGGGGAAAAGACGCGAAAGTCTGGATCGAGTGCCCCGCGGAAAAAGAGATCGTGATCACAAGCGGCCTCTGCGAAACCACAGTCCCGGCGCAGACACCGACAGAAGGCGGCGTGACCTACACCAACGAAACCGAGAACGAACTGGGCGTCGTCAAAGTGTCAGCGACAATCACAGGAATCACAACCACAGCCAAACACAGCTTCGGCTGCACAGTCGCCGGAGTCCCGAGCGAGGGCCAAACCGGCGACTATACGGGTACGACGTCGATCACAGGCTACGAATACAAAGGCGGCCCGGAAAACGGCGACGAATTCGAAATCGGCAACCAGCTCGGGATTGAAGTGAGCGAAGGGCCTGACGGAGACCAGCTCACATCCTCCCCGCAGGTCGCAGACCCCGTGCTCACAGGGGTCAGCCACGACAACGTGTTCACGATCACAAAAGCAGCCGGCGGCACGGCAGCCCAATTCGAATGCACAACAGCCGGCTTCGCCGCCACAGCGGAGCATCGCGGCGAAGAAGTCACAGCCCTCTCCACATACACCGGCATTGAAAACGAAACACCGCACACCGACCAGCGGTGCAGCTCGAGCCTCGGCAAAGTCACGGTCGACATGAACGGCTGCGGCTACGTGTTGACCGGCGACACAAGCAACGAACACAGCGGGGGAAAAGACGCGAAAGTCTGGATCGAGTGCCCCGCGGAAAAAGAGATCGTGATCACAAGCGGCCTCTGCGAAACCACAGTCCCGGCGCAGACACCGACAGAAGGCGGCGTGACCTACACCAACGAAACCGAGAACGAACTGGGCGTCGTCAAAGTGTCAGCGACAATCACAGGAATCACAACCACAGCCAAACACAGCTTCGGCTGCACAGTCGCCGGAGTCCCGAGCGAGGGCCAAACCGGCGACTATACGGGTACGACGTCGATCACAGGCTACGAATACAAAGGCGGCCCGGAAAACGGCGACGAATTCGAAATCGGCAACCAGCTCGGGATTGAAGTGAGCGAAGGGCCTGACGGAGACCAGCTCACATCCTCCCCGCAGGTCGCAGACCCCGTGCTCACAGGGGTCAGCCACGACAACGTGTTCACGATCACAAAAGCAGCCGGCGGCACGGCAGCCCAATTCGAATGCACAACAGCCGGCTTCGCCGCCACAGCGGAGCATCGCGGCGAAGAAGTCACAGCCCTCTCCACATACACCGGCATTGAAAACGAAACACCCCACACGTCGTCGAAATGCAGTTCAACCGTCGGTACCGTCACGGTCGACATGAACGGCTGCGGCTACGTCTTGACCGGCGACACAAGCAACGAACACAGCGGGGGAAAAGACGCGAAAGTCTGGATCGAGTGCCCCGCGGAAAAAGAGATCGTGATCACAAGCGGCCTCTGCGAAACCACAGTCCCGGCGCAGACACCGACAGAAGGCGGCGTGACCTACACCAACGAAACCGAGAACGAACTGGGTGTCGTCAAAGTGTCAGCGACAATCACAGGGATCACAACCACAGCCAAACACAGCTTCGGCTGCACAGTCGCCGGAATCCCGAGCGAGGGCCAGACCGGCGACTATACGGGTACGACGTCGATCACAGGCTACGAATACAAAGGCGGCCCGGAAAACGGCGACGAATTCGAAATCGGCAACCAGCTCGGGATTGAAGTGAGCTAGCTTTTGACGGAATTTTTGAAGACTTTGACTAAGTAGACCTTATAGATCAAAGCTTCCAGGGGGTTGAGTTCCTGGTGCTGAACGCCGGGGTAGTAGATGAGGTTGTGCGGAATGATGACTTCACGACTTCCACCTTCCCTCATGCCGAGGATCCCCAAAGTCAAACCGCGGAGGAGCTGGCGCTGTCCGAGAGTAAAGACAGGTATATTTTTGTACAGCCATGAATTCGAGTGAAGAGCGCCGGTTCGCCAGTTAATGCCGTAGTACTGGATCTTGACTTCGTCGCCCCTCTTCGCCTTCGCGCCGGATCCCTGCTCCATGTCTCTGACGACCAGCCTCTTCGGAGGAAGGCCCGTTGGGGTCTCGATTTTGGGTGGCGCAGCGCGAACACCGGATTCATTCGAGTCCTTTGCCGATGCCTCTTGAGAGCTGTCCCCGCCCCCGCATCCGGTAGCGGCGGCGATCATCGCCAGCGCGCACAGCAAAAGACCGGCCAAACGCCCCCATCGTGCGTAGTGCATGGGGTTATTCTAAATGATCAGGGCACTTCGTGCAATTTCTGCGCTTCGCCCAGCCTCGATCGTCGGCAGCAGGATGCTCGCCGCGATCAGCAGCAGCACCGACCTCTCGCGCTTCGGCTCGACCTCGGCTTCGTGCTGATCGCCCTGCTTTGGTTCTATCTACTCAGCCTGGCGCTGCTGGTCGGCGTGACGATCAACTCGCTGCGCCACGAGCTGCACGACACGGCGAGCTTCCCTATAGGTGGAGGAGGCCGGGCGAGCCCGGCCTCCTCCACCTACCGCAATGACTGCCCCTATTCGCTTTCGCGAACCGCGTTGGGGTCGGCGGTCTGGATTTTGCCTTCGAGGACCGCCGCGTTGGTGCCGGCCGGGGACGGCAGGCCGACGATCGAGTTGACGAACGGATCGATCAGGAACGAGAAGAACCCGCCGCAGCCGCTGGCGCCTGGTGCCGCGAACGAGTTGTTCACGAGCGAGCCGCCGCTCAACGTGATCAGCGTTCCCGTTTCGTTGACGGTCGCTTCCCCCGCGCTACCGTGAATCGGTTCGTTTGGCGGGGGCGGCGAGGTTTCACCGCTGGTGAAGTCGATCACGACCGGGCTCGAGTTCGAGCCGATGTAGCAGTTGCTGCCGAGGATCGGGTTGCTCAACTTGATCTTCGTCGGCAGCGAAAGCGCGGTGCCGGTTTCGAACAGCAAGGCCGCCGTGTCGACTTTGATCGACGATGCTGGACCGGCCAGTTCGACCGTCGCCGTGACCCCGGTGAAACCGTTGTTGATCTGTTCGTTGAACCAATCCCGGAGGAATTTCGGCCACCATGCCGGCGCTTCGACTCCGAGCAGCCCACCGGGTACCGGCTGTGGGGTTTTCGAGAGGGTTTCGCCGTTCTCGGCAGCAAGGAAGGTCGGTAGACCCGTTTCGTTAAATTTGAGGCCGCCCTGGAGGATGACCGGGTTTTTCAGCGGTACGTTTTTTTTGCCGACCTGGAAGAAGCCGCCGTTCGATTCCGAGAACTGGCAGGCCCCAACTTCCGGGTTGTTCAGCGGGCACTCGGCGAATGGGGCAAATTCTCCCGTCGGATTGTGCGATGCGCCAAATGCCTGCGATGCCGGCACCAGCATCATCGCCGTCAGTGCTGCGGCAATAAATAGCCTTCTCATTGACTGGTCCTTTCGGTTGTCTTTCGCGGAAATGGCAGAGTCGGAGTAGGCAGCGACGTTTAGTCGCTGTCTTGAAGCAAAGGGCTCGTGCCCACATGCCACGCAAAGCTCCTCCCATTGGTCTCGGGGACCAGGCCATTCCCAAAGGAATAAGGTCTTGTACCAGAAAGATATGCTTGATGCAACCGAATGGATGGTTGTTTTTTTGTAAATGGACGCTCAGGGTCGAAGCTGAGGTTGAGCGCCGAATAGCGCCCAATGCAGAGAATCGAGCAGGGCGCGGGCGAGACGCCCATCGCCGCCGAGCTCGATGCGATCAGTGTCCGCCTCGATCATCGCCTCGAGCAAGGCCGTGATCGATCCCAGGGCCCAGGCATCGGCGCGTGCCCTTCAGGCGGGAGGTGCAGGACTCGATTCCGCCGTCTCCTCGACGGCCGACGTCACGCCGGCCAGGCGTGGCTCCTTGCCGTTGGGGATTTCGACCGCCATCCGGCAGGAGCCCGGACACGTCGCTCGCCAAGCTCAGCAGGGGGACGGTCAGCAGGAAAGCCGCCTCGACGTCCAGGCGTCCTATCGGCGTGGTGCTGGTCGGCCAGGTTGCGGTGCTCCCAGCGGGCCGCTGCGGCGAGCGGGCCGATCCCGGGCGCTGCCCAGTCGGTGATCGCGTACGGCGTGCCGCGCCCGTTGCTCGCGTCGAGGCTCGACCAGACCGGTCAGGCGCATCGTGGCCAGTCGTCGCTCCAGGGACGGGTAGCTGAGGGCAGCCGATGACGCTGATCGAGCTCGGTCAGCGACAGCGGGCCGGCGGCGAGGGCACGCAGCATGGTCGTCGACCAGCCCTCGGCCAGGGCGTTGATCGCCGTCTTCGCGGCGTTGCTGCCGAGCGCCAGCTCGCCCGTCAGGAGCTCGGTCGAGCCAACGGTCGAGCGCGTCGGGGACGAAGAGAAGATCCCGGCCGGCGGGGGTCAGCTCGCACTCGAGCACGCCGGGGAAGCGGTTGCGCCGATGCTTTTCGACTGCGTCGATCTCGCTCAGCGCCTTCAACTGGGCGCGCAGCGTGGTCTGGGCGGGTGAGCCGGTCTCGCGTCGCAGTTCGGACTGCTGCCTCGGGCCGTCGGCAAGCGCTTCCAGGATCGACGACGGTGATCGGCGAGGAGAGCAGGATGAGCGTCTGCGCTCCGGAGCGCGCCCCATTTCCGCTCCCGTTGACCGTGTTCCCAGCCAAGCAGAGGCTATTATGGCATTAATCAGTTTTATTTGGGGACTGATCCTTCTTGATTGAGATTTTCTCAATCAGGGCCGTCCGCTTCAGTTTTCCAATGATTCCGATGACTCCGACGTTGCTGGGACCCGGGTATCTGTCCGGTGGGCCAAGCGCATTGATCCGTCGGAGAACCTCAAGACCCCTGCTCACTGTCCCGAGCGGTGGATAGAGCCCGCTCAGGTCGATCCAAGGTTTGGCGAGCACTACGAAGAACTGGCTACCCGCGACGCCGCGTGGGGCTTCGAAGGGATGGTCCATAGCGACGACCCGATGCCTGTAGATAATCCTTCGGGGCATCTCTCCTTGGACGCTGTAGCCGGGACCGAGGGCATCACCGCGCGGGTCGCCACCATGCAGGTACGTTCCCGGCGCGGCCTGGTCGAACTCGAGCCCGTCGTAGAAGCCTTTTTCGGCGAGGAAGACGAAGGAGTTGACGGTGGTCGGCGACCTCTTGGTGTCGAGTGCGATCTCGAAGGTGCCACAGGACGTCTCCACGACCGCGGTCAACTTCTCCCCGCGCCTGACCGTCTGCGCTGGGGCCTTGTAGGTGGCGGATTTGGCCTTCGGCGGCTTGACGTGCTTGCAACTCGAGGTATCCACGACATCCGTATCTGCTGCGGTCGCGCCTACCTCGGTCGAATCGGCGGTGGCCGTCGAGCGATTATCCGCGTCGCCGCAGCCGGCGGCAGCCGACCCCAGCGCTCCGATCGCGGCCGACGCACAGACCGCGAGCACAACTGACTTTCTATGTCCGCCTCCCACGCCATCAAGCCTAGACGAATCAAACTTTAAAAAAGATCTAAGCAATAAAATCTCCCCAAACGCTAAGCTGGGCGCTGTGGAGGAACGGGGAATCACAGCGGGAGGTCGGCTCAGGCGGAGATGGGTGGGGATCGCGATCCTCCTGGCGGTTGTCTTCATCTGTATCGAGGGTGGCTGCGGTGGCGACAGCTCCCAAAACAGCGATCCGACGATCACCGTCGCTTCCAAAAACAGCACCGAAGAAGTGCTCATCGCCGAGAGTCTATGCGCAGGCGCTTGAAGCCACCGGTTTCAAGGTGAAGAGAAAGCACTGGCTCCCGCCGGGTTATCCGCCGTTCGACCGCAAGGGGCTTCGCATATCCGGCTACCCGGAGCATCTAAACCTCGTCTTGAAGGACGTCCTCGAGATCAAGCGGGACGTGCCGGGAAATCCTCAGACCGCCTACGCGATAGCGAAGCGGGGGCTTGAGGAGAGAGGCCTGACCGTTTTCCCGCCCACGGCTTTTTCCCGCTCGAAAGCGGTCGGAATGCTGAGGACGACGGCTGAAGAGCGCGGGTTAAAGACCCTGTGGGACCTCAAAGGCCGGGCCGAGGAGATGACGCTCGCCGCGGGAAGCTTTTGCACCTTCTTGACCGACTGCCTCGTCGGGCTCAACGAACTCTACGGGATCATCTTCGGGCCGATCATGGCGATCGAACCGGTGGAACGGTACAAGGTCTTGGAAAGCAGACAAGCGGATGCGTCGATCCTGCTCAGCACCGAACCACGCTTGGCGGGGAAGGACAGCAGGTTCGTAATCCTCGCAGACGACAAACATCGTCTACCGGCCGGCCATGTCTCCTGGGTGACCACCAGCGATCTTGCCGAGGAAGCGGGCCCCCGCTACGAAAGGTCGATTGTCGCGGCCCAAAGGGGTTTAACGCTGAAGTTGATGCAGCGACTCATCGCGAAGGTGAAGTTCCAGCGGCAACCTGTCGCCAAAGTCGCCGCCGAATACCTGAAGTCGATCGGCTACAAAGGCGTCTGAGCCACATGTGGGGACGACTGGCGGTGGCAACCCTGTTGGCGCTGGCGGTCGGCTGCCTCGCTGCGGGTTGCGGCGGCGCCGGCGCAAAGGAGAACCGCGAAGTGACGATTGTGGTCACGTCCCGGGGCTACCCCGAAGAGAAGCTGCTCCGCGAGATCTACGCGCACGCTCTGGAAGCGGTCGGATTTGAGGTGACGCGACGTGACGAGCCCCGGATGGTGGTATCGGAGGAATTGGAAAAGGGGCTGGTCTCCGGATATCCAGACCATCTGGAGGCCGCCCTTACCGAAGTGACGCCGATCAGGCTTGAGGATGTCCCCGGTTCCGCCGAGGCGGCTTACCAAAATGCAAAGAAGCAGTTCAAGGAAAAGGGTCTTGTTCCCTTCCGACCCGCGTCCTTCGGGCAAGCCAGCGCAGTCGCGGTACTGAGGAACACGGCCGAGGAGCACGACCTTGAGACTCTCTCCGACCTCAAGAGGCTGTCGGGCAAGATGAGCGTGGTGGAGGGCGAATACTTCTGCTATTGCTTTGGATCAGAATGTCTCACTGGACTCGAACGCGGCTACGGAATCGTGTTCCAGAGGTTCACCACTGTTAAACCGCCCCCGCTGCTCTACAAGGCCCTCAGGGCGGGCCAGACTGACGCAGCAGTAGTCATCAACACCGAAGGGCAACTGGCTCGCGAGAAAGACTGGCTTGTCTTGCTCGAAGACGACCACCACCGGCTGCCAGCCGCCAACGCGTTCTGGATGACGCGCCAGGACGTAATCGACGAAGCGGGGCCAGCCTACGAAAAAGCGATCCTCGCAGCGCAGAAGGGCCTCAACCAGAAGGTCATCCGCGAGCTCAGAGCCGTGGTTGAACTGGAGGGAAAGACGCCAGTCGAGGTCGCCGCCGCGTACGTCGAGACGCACCTGGGTGCCTGAGCATGGACCCGCGGGACTTCCCGAGCCACCTGCGGCCGGTTCCGGACTCCGGCGACTCGACCTGTCTTTGGCCATTGCGGTCGCCGGATGCGGGGACAGCGGCTCGGCGGACGTGGGGTCGCCCAATCGCTTCGACGCGTACGCGGCGTGGCGGCTCGTCGATCTGCGGGTGGGTGCAGGGCAGGCGTCCCGCGGGGTCGGCACGACTGCGGGCTCTCGCTCGGATTCCCGCCACCCTGGCGCCTCGACGCGGTCGGCGAGACGGTCGTCCACCTGGTCGCTGAATTGCGTGAGGAATGACGCCTTGCCTCAATAGTGGACGAGGGTTGAGGTTGGCCCGATCCGTCGAGCCTCGGAGGCGGTCACTGGTCGGTGTCGGACCAGTGCCCCGCTTCCATCAGCGCCCCGGCAGCGTGAGTTGCGCTGGCGTGAACAGCCTCTGGTGCAGACACTCGATCAGGGCGCTGGTGAGTCGGACATCGCCGCCAGCCTTGATTCTCTCGGCGGCGGGGTCGATCACGGTGTCGAGCCAGTCGACCGGCGATCCGGTCGCCCAGGTCTCCGGGTCCTCGTCGAGCAGCGTGGAGGAGCTGACGGCGGCGCCCCCCTCGACATCCACCGTCGCTCCCGCCATCAGCGGTGGGCCGCCGGGTATCTGCACGCCCAGGCGGCAGGAGCCGCGCAGGTCGGGCGGCAGCCCCAGCAGTGGCAGGGCGAGCTGGAAGGCCGCCTCGACGTCGAGGACGTCAGGCGGCGCCATCTGCTCCTCGGGGTGATGGACCTCCACTCTGGCCGCGGCGGCGATCGGGGCGATGCCTTCGCGCATCCAATCGGTCAGCGCGTAGCGCGTCTCGCCGCCGACCTCCAGGACTTCGACCTGGCCGACCCTTCGCATCGCATCGAGGTGTTCCGCGACGACCTCGCGCTCGGGGATCGGGACCACCGCCCGGTCCAGCTCCGCCAGCGTCAGCGGCTCTCGGGCGAGTGCATGGGTGACCGTCCCTGACCAGCCGCAGAGGAGCGATGCCACTGCCCCGCCGCCCGGCGCGCCGATCTCCAGCGGCCCGCCGGGCCTGTTGCGCAGCCAGCGCTGCAGGATCGCGGCGACGTAGACGATCTGCGTGCCCTTCGCCGAGGATCGAAAGGTGGGCTCGGGGCCGGCGGTCTGCTCCGCATCGAGAGTCGAAACCCCGCCCCCGTCTGCCTGCTCGAATTCGTAGTCGTCCTCGCCGTCGTCGAAGTCGCCGAGATCCTCCCCCTCGTCCTCGAGCCCATCGCCGTACTCTTCGAGCGCCTCCCGGCGCGACATGTCCTCCGGAACCGGCCCCATCAAGCCGCCGTAGCGGGCGCGCTCCAGCAACTCGAGCAGCTTCTCGGGCGGCTCCATGCTGGTCAAGTAGGCCAGCGTCAACGTCCCCGCACGCGCGCGGAACCCGCTGCCGGTGGCCTCTCTCGCAGCCACGGCGCCATTATGTCACTTCCAGGCAGCTTTTGAGAACGCACAAGTCTCTGCGCACAGAGCCGCGGCGGAGGCTCTTCCTCGTCTCTCCATCCTCGCCGCGGCCGCGATCGGGGCAAGCCCCGCCGCATCCACTCGGTCAGCCGGGCGGCCATCGAAATCCCGTACACGTACCTCTACGGGTCCCGTAGTATCCGCACAGGTGCAGGAGCAACCCGTGAAACCCCGCGACCGCTTTGCCGTCCACCTGCGCAAGGCCAGGCTGGCCGCCGGCCTCACCCAGGACGAGCTGGCCGATCGCTGCTACCTGCACCGCACCGAGGTCTCGTTGCTGGAGCGGGGTGGACGCGAGCCGCGACTCGGCACGCTGATCAAGCTCTCCAGCGCCCTTGGCGTCACCCCGGAAAGCCTCTGCGCCGGGATCGGCTGGGACGAGAAGCGGCGCCGCTTCAAGTTCAGCAAGTAGCAGGCGTCGCCGCCTTCGACCAAGTGCTCCGCGAGCATCTGCTCCGACATCAGGCCACCGAAGTTCGCATCTTGCGTGGTGCCTCAGCCGGGCTCCGTGTCCCTGAACAGCACCTCGTGCAGCGCCACGACGAGCCAGTGGACGAGGGTCAGGTCGCCGGCGACGCCGAGCTGCGGGGAGGACGGGTCGACCAGCGTGTCGAGCCACTGGAGCGGGCGTGCCGGTGATCAGCGTCTCGGGCTTCTCGCTCGAGCAACGGGGTGGAGGAGGAGAGACTCGGCCGTCGGCGACCTCGGCCATGGCGCCGACCGTCGAAGTCGCGGCTCGCCGGGGATCCGGACGTCGAGGCGGCAGGTGCCGCGCACCTCCGGCGGCAGCGCAGAGCAGCGGCAGGACGAGCTGGAAGGCGGCGTCGACGTCGAGCGCCTCGGGCGGCGCCACGTCGGGCTCGGGGTAGTGCAGCTCGATCCTCGCCGCCGCGGCGATCGGGGCAAAGCCCCGCCGCATCCAATCGGTCAGCGCGTAGCGGGTCTCGCCGTCGCCGCTCATGGCCTCGGCGAGGCCCGCCCGCTCCATCGCCTCGACGTGTTCCTCGACCGTGTCGTAGTCGAGCAGACGGCACGGCCCGGTCCAGCTCGGCCAGGGTCAGCGGCTCGCTCGCCAGGGCGTGCGTCACCGTCGCCGACCAGCAGCAGACGAGCGGGGCGATCGCGTTTCCGGCCCGCTGGGCCGAGCTCGCAGCGGCCCGGCCGGGCAGTTGCGCAGCCAGCGTTCGAGGACTAGGCCGACGGCGAGGAAGAGCTCGCCCTTGGACGGTGGTTTTCATCCGGGTGTCGGGGCCGACTTCGACAGTCGCCTCGGTCCGACCTCGTCGTCCTCGGCTCCGTCGGTCGAGCTCGTCCTCGTCACGCCTCACTCCTCGACGTGCTCCTTCGAGCTCCGCCTCGTCGGCAGCGCGCCAGCAGTCCGCCCTCGAAGCGCGCTCTCCAGCAGCGTCGAGCAGAACCTCGCGGTCCGCTGAGCCGGCCATGAAGAGCAGCGTCAGCGTCCCCGCTCGCGCCCTGAACTCTCCGTCGCCTCCCTTCCCAGCCACGGGCTCGATTATGGCACTAATAGGCACTCACTGGGAATCAACCGAGTCCGCAGATTCTCAGAACAGCCGCTTGTGCAGCGCGCCGCAGCATCGCCGCGGCGAGTCGCTCGTCGCCACCCGTCTCGATCCGCCTTCGTGTCGGGCTCGATCACCATGTCGAGCCAGTCGGCGGGCGGTGGCGGCGGCCCAGGAGTCGGCGTGCTCGTCGTCGACGCCGGGACGACGGAGACGACGCGGCCGCGCTCGATCCGCGCGGTTACCGCCGATCGGGCTGCCGAGCGACGTCCTCGTCGAGCTCGACCGCGAGGGCGCAGGTGCCGGTAGAGCCCGCGCGGCAGCTCGCAGCAGCGGCAGTGCTGAGCTGGAAGGCGGCCTTGACGTCGAGGGCGGCGATCGGCGCCGTGTCGCCGGGCGGGTGGCGCAGCTCCATTCGGGCCGCGGCGGCGAGCGGGGCGACCGCCAGGCGCAGCCAGTCGGTCGGCCTCGAAGCGCTGCTCGTCCTCCGCGCTGTCGCCGGCGCGCCTCGAGCAGCCCGCGCTCCTCCATCGCGTCGACGTGCGGTCTCGACGAGCTCCAGGTCGATCACCTGGATCGCCTCCGTCGCTTCCGTCGACCGTGTCGGGGCTCGGCGGCGAAGGCGTGCACCACCATCGAGACCAGCCGGCCGAGCAGCGCGCCAGAGCGCCGGGCCGGCATCGGGGCCGAGCGTCAGCCGGCCCGTCCGGGCCGCGGTCCAGCCAGCGCTCGAGCACCATGCCGACGAAGGGCACCTCGCGTCCGGCCGGCGTCGGCTGCAGCATCGTGTCGGGGCGATCGGCTCATCGGGGTCGTGCGCGGGATCGGCCGGTTCGACCAGGTAGGGGTCGATGAAGATCTGATGTCGAGCGGATCTCCGGGTCGGGGCGGCTCGATCTCGTTGACAGCTCCACGCCGGTGCGCGCTTCGGCCAGCAGCGTGCGCAGCACGTCGCGTTCCATCGGGCTGGTGAGGAAGAGCAGCGTCAGCGCGCCGGCGCGCGCTCCCTGGTAGCCGCCCTCGCCAGCTCGCCGCCTTCAGGCGCGCCGTTCATCCTGTCTCCTCGGGTGCGACAGGCGGCTCCGAGCGGCGGTGCAGGCCGGGACGCCGAACAGCGTCTCGTGCATTGCGTCTGACCAGCGCCTGGGCCAGCCAGCGGTCGCCACCGGCGCGCACGCGCTTCGCGTCGGGCTCGATCACCGTGTCCAGCCAGTCTGCGGCCGTGGCCGGTCGCCCAGGCGTTGGCGCTCCGGTCGAGGCCGGGCGTCGCAGGAGACGACGCGCCCCTGGTCGATCCGCGCCGTGACGCCGGTGAGCGCGGCGCTCTCGTCCTCGTCCAGGTGCAGCCCGAGGCTGCAGACGCCGGTGAGCTCCGGCGGCAGCTCGACCAGCTGAGGCTGCGGCGGAAGCCGGCTTCGACGTCGAGGGCGTCGATCGGCGCCATGTCCTCGATCGTGGTTCGCGTCGCTCGAGCCGCGCCGAGGCGATCAGCGGCGCGATCCCGGCCCGCAGCCAGTCGGTGAGCGGCGTAGATCGCCTCGCCGCCCTCGCCGGTCAGCGACCTCGACCTGGCGGGCGCGCTGCATCGCTGCAAGCTGGCGCTTGCAGCTCGGCGCGGCCAGGTCGTCCTCGATCGCCTCGTGCAGCTCGTCGAAGGTGTGCGGTTCGCGGGCGAGCACGTGCACGACAGTCGCCGACCAGCCTTCGGCGAGGCGCGACGGCGCCTCTCCGCCTCCGGGCTGTCGAAGTCCAGCGGTCCGTGCGGCGCCGCTCTGCAGCCAGCGCTCGACGACGAAGCCGACGAAGAGCACTTCCTGGCCGCCGGAGCTGACCTGATACACGCGGTCCGGCTCGAATTCGACCGGCACGCTCCAGCACCCGGAGCAGGATGCCCCGGTTGATCGGGTCCGCGGCCATCAGAAGGAGCTGCGCGCCCGCGCGCATCCTCGCTCCCTTGCGTGCCTGAAGTCTGCCTCCCGACACGCCACGGCAGATTGTGGCACGAAGCGGTTTCTTTGGGAATGAGGCAGGTTTTCGGATTTTGGGCCGATCGTGGGGCGAGAACGTGCCGGGGCTCAAGCCCAGGGCCCTTGCTGTCGAGCTAGATAAGCGAACGTATGAGAGAGGCCCTCAACAGCAACCCGCTTGCCCAGCTCGCCGTGGTCGGCGTGCTGCTGGTCTGCGTGGCGATCTTCGTCATGTCCTCCGGCGGGGGCGGCGAAGAAGAAGAATCGGCGGCGCCGGCGAAGCGACGCAGCTCGACGCCGGCCGCGAGCGCCGCCGGAAGCGCCGACGCGAAGCCGCGACCGCACGGCGGCTCGCTCACCCGGCGCTCTCCGCGGTCGGCCAGGCCGCCGCCACGGCGCCGCCGCTGCCGCGCCCCGTGCTCGACGCCTGGAAGGCCAACGAGACGCTCGTCCTGCTCTTCGTCCGCGACGGCGGCATCGACGACCGCCTGGTCAAGACCGCCACCGACGGCCTCGCCGGCTTCCGCGACGCCGCCGTCTTCGTCGTCCCCGCCGCCAAGATCTCCCGCTACGCGGCGATCACCGAGGGCGTCGGCGTCGACCGCGTCCCGGCGCTGGTCGTCGTCACGCCCAAGCACCTGAAGAAGACCGTGCCGACCGCCTCGGTCAGCTACGGCTTCCAGAGCCCGCAGAGCATCGCCCAGGCCGTGATCGACGCCGGCTACAAGGGCCCGACCGCTCGACTACCACCCGTGAGGCTGAGCATGGAACCGCGGGACTTCCCGAGCCACCTGCGGCCGGTCCCCGACTCCGGCGACTCGACCGCGCCCGCGCTCGACCCCGCGGCGGGCGGCACCCCGGGCCTCACCCCGCCGCAGGTGCGCGGCCGCTCCAGCGGCTTCGTCACCGACGTCATCGTCGACCTCGGCTACGTCGGCGACGAGGTCGCCCGCCAGGCGATCGAGGCGGCGCGCACCGCCGGCCGCCCGCCGGAGCGGCTGCTGATCGAGCAGGGCGCGATCACCGCCGACCAGCTCTCCCGCGCGGTCGCCGAGCGCTACGGCCTCGACCACGTCGACCTCTCCGCCTACCAGGTGGACATGGCCGCGGCGAACCTGATCTCGGTCAACACGGCGCGCCGCTACCGGGCGCTGCCGGTCGGCTTCGTCGACAAGGAGACCCTGCTGGTCGCGATGGCCGACCCGACCAACGTGCTCGCCGTCGACGACATCCAGATCGCCACCGCGCTCGACTGCCGCGTCGCGGTCGCCGCCGAGGAGGACATCGAGGCGCTGATCGGCCGCCTCAACACGCTGCAGAGCGCCGTCAGCGAGGCGGTCACCGAGGGCGAGGCCGAGGCCGAGGACGGGAGCTGGCCGAAGTCGCCGACATGGAAGTCAGCGCCGAGGACGCGCCGGTGATCAAGCTCGTCTACAGCATCCTCGGCCAGGCGGTGGGGGAGGGGGCCTCCGACGTCCACTTCGAGCCCGGCGAGGAGGAGATGCGGGTCCGCTTCCGCGTCGACGGCGTGCTGCGCGAGGCCGCCCACGTGCCGAAGCGGATGGTCAACGCGGTCGTCTCGCGGGTGAAGATCATGAGCGACCTCAACATCGCCGAGAAGCGCGTGCCGCAGGACGGCCGCGTCAGCGTCACGGTCGAGGAGCGCCGCGTCGACCTGCGTGTCACGACCCTGCCGACCCAGCGCGGCGAGGGGGCGACGATCCGCATCCTCGACAAGGAGAACGCGCAGCGCACGCTCGACGACCTCGGCATGGACGGCGAGGGGCGGGAGCGCTTCGAGGACGCCTTCCACCAGTCCTACGGCGCGGTCCTGGTCACCGGCCCGACCGGCTCGGGCAAGAGCACGACCCTCTACGCGGCGCTGCAGGAGATCAACGAAGTCGAGAGGAACATCATCACGATCGAGGACCCGGTCGAGTACCGGCTCGACGGGATCAACCAGATCAACGTCAACCGCAAGGCGGGGCTCGACTTCGCCACCGGGCTGCGCTCGATCCTCCGCGCCGACCCCGACATCGTCATGGTCGGCGAGATCCGCGACGGCGAGACCGCGCGGATCGCGATCGAGGCGGCGCTGACCGGCCACATGATGCTGACCACGCTGCACACCAACGACGCCCCGGGCGCGATCACCCGCCTGACCAAGATGGGGATCGAGGCCTTCCTGATCGCCTCCGCGGTCGACTGCGTCGTCGCCCAGCGGCTCGCGCGCAAGCTCTGCAGCCACTGCAAGCGGCGCACGATCGTGCCGCCGCAGGCGCTGGCCGAAGCCGAGATCCGCGTCGGCGGCGACCTCGAGGGCTACGAGCCGGTCGGCTGCTCGCGCTGCAACCAGAGCGGCTACCGCGGCCGGGTCGGGATCTTCTCGGTGATGGCGCTGAGCGAGCGGATCAAGGAGATGACCGTCGCCCAGGCCCCCGAGGCCGAAATCGCCGCCACCGCCCGCGAAGAGGGCATGCTCACCCTGCGCGAGGACGGCCTCGGCAAGGTCCGCGCCGGCCTGACCAGCCTCGAGGAGGTAGTCCGTGTCACCGCCTAAGCCGGCCGCAGATGACGTTCGCCCTATAGGGACAGCCGTCCTGCGACGCCGCCTTCAGGAATCGGCTCGGGGCCGATCTAGCGTGACCATGGCCTTCGATTTCTCAGAGGTCCTGCGCCGCATGGTCGAGAGCCGTGCCTCCGACGTGCACCTCACGCCGGGGGTGCCGCCGTGCGATGCGCGACAAGGGCAAGATCGTGCCGCATGGAGGGCTTCGACGTGCTCTCCGGCCAGGAGACCCGCGAGGTCGTCTACTCGATCCTCAACGACGACCAGCGCAAACGCTTCGAGACCGCCAAACAGCTCGACTTCGCCTACGCGATCCCCGGCGTCGCCCGCTTCCGCGTCAACTGCTTCTTCCAGCGCGGCTCGGTCAGCGCCGCCTTCCGCCTCGTGCCGCAGGACATCCCCTCGCTCGACTCGCTCAAGGTGCCGCAGGTGCTGCGCGAGCTCTGCGCCAAACCGCGCGGCTTCGTCCTCGTCACCGGCCCGACCGGCTCGGGCAAGAGCACGACCCTGGCGGCGATGATCGACGTGATCAACGAAGAGAACCAGGACCACATCCTCACGATCGAGGACCCGATCGAGTTCCTGCACCAGCACAAACGCTCGATCGTCAACCAGCGCGAGGTCGGCACCGACGCGCCCGACTTCGCCCTCGGCCTGCGCGCCGCCCTGCGCGAGGACCCCGACGTGATCCTGGTCGGCGAGATGCGCGACCTGGAGACGATCTCCACCGCGCTGACCGCGGCCGAGACCGGCCACCTCGTCTTCGCCACCCTGCACACCCAGTCGACCGCGCAGACGGTCGACCGGATCATCGACGTCTTCCCGCCCCAGCAGCAGGGCCAGGTGCGCACGCAGCTCTCGATCGCCCTGCAGGGGATCGTCACCCAGCAGCTGCTGCCGACCGCCGACGGCACGGGGCCGCGTCGTCGCCACCGAGGTGCTGGTGCCGACCCCGGCGATCCGCAACCTGATCCGCGAGGGCAAGACGCACCAGATCTACGCCGCCGTGCAGACCTCCGGCGCGGTCGGCATGCAGACGATGGACGCCGACCTGGCGCGGCTGGTGCGGGCGGGGACGATCACCCGCTCGCTGGCCGAGCAGCGCGCCTCGGTGCCGGAGGAGCTCAAACGCCTGCTCGGCTCCGGCGCGCCGCGTTGCAGACCGACCGCGCTGCAGGCCGACGGCTGGCGTGCCGCGCGGCCCCGTCGCCTCCGCACCGCCGCCCGCCTACACCCAGGGGCCTAGCCGATGGCGGGCGCCAGCACCTTCGCCTTCCGCGCGATGGACGTCGCCGGGGCCGCCACGGCCGGCGAAGTCGAGGCCGAGTCCAAGGCGCAGGTCACCGAGCAGCTGCGCCAGCGCGGCCTGATCGTCCTCGACGTCAGCGAGAAGAGCGAGCCGTTCAAGATCGAGCACCTCTGGCAAACGCTGGAAGGGGGTCGACATGCGCGAGCTGGCGATCTTCTCGCGCCAGTTCGCCACCCTGGTCGCCTCGGGGATGCCGATGCTGCGCACCCTGCACACGCTCGAGGAGCAGACCCAGGACGACAGGATCAAGGAGGCGATCGCCGGCGTGCGCGCCGACGTCGAGGCCGGCAGCACGCTCGAGCAGGCGATGGAGCGCCACCCCGAAGTCTTCGACCGCCTCTACCGGGCGATGGTCCGCTCCGGCGAGGAATCGGGCCGGCTCGAGGACGCGCTCGACCGGGTCGCCTTCCAGGTGGAGAAAGCCGACGCGCTGCGTCGCCAGGTCAAATCGGCGATGATGTACCCGGCTGCTGATCTTCGGCTTCGCGATGGTCGCGCTGGTCGCGATCGTCGCCTTCGTCATCCCCGTCTTCGCCGGCATCTTCGAAGAGCTCGCCGAAGAACAACCCGGACGAAAAGGCGGAACTGCCGCTGCCGACCCAGATCTGCGTCATGGCCTCCGACGCGATCACCGGCTACTGGTTCATCCTCATCCCGGCCTGATCGTCGGCCTCATCGTCGGCTTCTTCCGGTGGAAGAAGACCGACCGCGGCAAAGAGATGTGGGACCGCTTCAACCTGCGCCTGCCGGCCAAGATCGGCGACGTGATCCAGAAGGTCGCGCTGGCGCGCTGGTCGCGCACCTTCTCCGGCTCGGTCTCGGCCGGCGTGCCGATGCTGCAGGCGATCAAACTGACCGGCGAGACGGCCGGCAACGTCGTCCTCGAGCAGGCGATGGAGGACGTCTACGCCTCGGTCAAGCGCGGCGGCTCGCTCGCCGGGCCGATCGAGCGCAACCCGATCTTCCCGCCGATGGTCGGCCACATGGTCGCCGTCGGCGAGGAAACCGGTCAGCTGGAACACATGCTGACCAAGATCGCCGACTTCTACGAGACCGAGGTCGACGCCAAGGTCAAAGCCCTGACCTCGCTGATCGAGCCGATCATGATCGTCTTCGTCGGCGGCGTCGTCGGCTTCATCGTGATCGCGATGTACCTGCCGATCTTCAGCCTCTACGACAAGATCCGCTGAGAAGCTCGCAGACCGTAGTGCTAGGTGACGCACATGGACTCGGTCGGCGTTCAGAGCTAAGCAGAATCTCCAGGTACTCGTGAGGTGAAAGGCGGGGCGAGCTTCGCTGTTCGACGGGTCGCGAGGTCGCACGCCTGCGCCCTCTGGTCCGGCCGACTCGCCGATTGCGCGCCTGGTCGCCGAGCGGGGGGCGACGATGCCGCGCGGCAACCTGCTGGACCGCGTAGGCGAGTTGAACAGGCCCCCGGCCGGGCCGCCCTACAGCGAGGAACTGCTCGAGGAGATGCGCGAGGAGCGGCTGTAGCCGGGCGACTCGCATATCTCGACACCTCCGCGTACGTGAAGTTGGTGCTGCGCGAGGCGGAGGAGGGTGCCTTGCGCGCCAAGATGGCGGAGTGGGATGGCTACGTCTCGAGTGCACTGCTCGGGGTCGAGGCGATCCGGGCCTGCTCGCCGCCATCGCGGCGAGTACGCGAGCGACGCGCGGGGCTGGCTTCGCGACGTCGCCCTGATCCCGCTCGAGGACGCGCTCCTCGACGAAGCCACCTCACTGGACCCACCGGCGCTGCGCAGCCTCGATGCCCTCCACCTCGCGACTGCCCTCAGCATCCGCGACGATCTCGGCGCCTTCTATTCCTACGACGGCGACTGGCTGAGGCCGCCAACCGCCACGGCCTGGAAGTGATGTCCCCGGCCTGACCTTGCCCCTCAGGGGGGCGAGGCATGGGAGTGCGACGAAGGCAGAGACCCGGAGAGCGTTTCATTGTAAGATAGACTCGTAACCTTACAAAGCTGAGGCAACAATGAAAGGTTGTGGTAGTGGCGACCGACGAAAAGAAGATCGCGGAAACGTCTGGGAGCTACGTCGATTGCCTTTGGGGGCCGAATCCGGCGGGGCAGGGGCGGCGTGCGCGGCGCGGTGGTCGTTATCGAGCGTTCATTCCCGAACGGATCGCGGATCGAGATCTTGCCCTGGACGCGAGCGCAGGCGCGGCGCTCAACCGGGCGACCAAAGCGCTCGAGCGCTTGCAGCACGTCCCGTCGCGTGTGGCGACGCTGGACGCGGTGGCGCAGAGCCTGCTGCGCTCGGAGAGCATCGCGTCCTCGCGCATCGAGGACATCCAGATCTCCCACAAGCGATTGGCGCGGGCCGCCCATCTGACTTCGGAGAAGCGCCGCCGGGATTGGCGAGCTCGGGAGGTTCTGGGGAACGTCGACGCGATGAGGCGAGCCATCGACGTCGGTGCCCGCTCCGACATCGCAGTTGCCGATCTGGTCGAGATCCACAGGCTGCTCCTCCGCGATGCCGACGATCGCCGCATCGCCGGCGTCGTGCGGACCGAACAGAACTGGATCGGCGGCAACGCCTTCAACCCGCTCGAAGCCGCGTTCGTGCCGCCGCCCCCCGAGCACGTGCCCGGCCTCCTCGAGGACCTCTGCAAGTTCGTCGGGCGCGACGACCTTCCGCCGATCGTCCAGGCGGCAATCGCCCACGCCCAGTTCGAGACCATCCATCCGTTCGCCGACGGCAACGGCCGCACCGGCCGGGCGCTGATCTACGCCGTTCTGCGGCGGCGGGGCGAGGTGACGCAGGTACATCCCGCCGGTCAGCCTCATGCTCGCGGCCTCGCCCGAGATTTACATCGGCGGGCTGAGCGCATACCGCGAGGGAGGGGTGAGCGAGTGGTGCGAGCTGTTCGCCGAGGAGACCGCACGAGCGGCCAGCGAGGCGGAACGACTCGCCGAGGAGATCGAGAGCCTGGAGGCGGAGTGGCTGGCGCGGGCGGGCGAGCCGCGCGAGGGTTCGGCGGCCCGCCTGCTGATCGCCGCCCTGCCGGAGCAGCCGGTCCTCGATTCGGCGACCGCCCAGCGGATGACCGGCAGATCCCACGTCGCGGTCAACAACGCCCTGCGGCAGCTCGACCGAGGCCGACATCCTGCGCCCCCTCAACGAGCGCAAGTGGGGCCGCGCGTGGGAGTGCGACGAGCTGCTCGACCTAGTCGAAGACTTCGAGCAGTCAATCGCCACGGCCGCGGACCATGATCGCCGCGGGCTTACTGCTTCTTATCGACGATCTGCTGCACGCGCCCCGGGGTCATTTCCGTCAGCGCGGCGACTCGACGGCGGGGCAGGAAGTCTTTCGAGTGACGGATCGCCTGGTCGCGCTCGGTCTGGGCCGCTTCCAGCCGGCGCGCGGCCAACCGCAGTTTCCGGGTTGCCCGCTTTAGCGCCTCCTCATACGTCTGCGCATCGCCGTCGTTCATGTCACAATGCTTCCAGGTAGAGAGCCGTTGGCCTGTCCAATGACCTCGGAGAAAGGCCCGCTTCGGCGGGCCTTTCTCGTGGACGTAGATGCCCCGACGCCGCCGAAGCGACGCCGGGGCCCGGTGGCTACCGCCGTGCGCTCTGAACGATCGTCCAGAGCAACAGCAGGTAGAGAGTTGGCACCGGATCCATATGACCTCCTTTCTCTCGGGGACAAGCCTGACCGGGCTGTCTGGTCCGAGATGCGGAAGGTTGGATCGCCAGCGACTCTCAACGCCACCATGCGTTTAGCGTACTAAACGACATGGCGCTCGACCGGCAGCCGCAAGAGGTCACCATCTTGAGGGATCGATTGATCAAGGCGAGCGTTCTCTACGCGCCGAACGGGGGAGAGGTCGATTTCACGGTCCCCCGCTGCGCGGATTACATTCGCCGCACGATGCCGGAGACGCGAAGACCATCGCAGAGGCTTTAGCCCGTCACGACGCCGGCCGATACGGGCGGCATGCCTCTCCTGCCCCCAGAGGCGACGCGCTAGCCTGACGCCGCATGCAATGGCTTACCATCGCAGTTGCTGACTTTGGCCCGCCGGGGGTTCTTAAGCTGGTGCTGGGTGGGGCGATATTTGCCGAGCTGGTCGGGGCGCCGATCGCGTGGCTGAGACTGCGAAACACGGTCGAGTGGTCTAATCGCCCAGAAGGAATGAGGTCGATCGACCTCTTGTCGCGTTTTGTTCGGAGAATCACCGGCCTTGCGAGCGCCTGGGCCCTTGTCGTGTCTCTCACCGCCCTCCTGGTATCGGCGATTTCATGAGCGGGGGTCGATTCGCAGGGATACCGGAGTCCGTGCTCTCAATGTTCTGGGGATTTGTTCTTGCGGGCATCGTGCTCGGCGTGCTTTACGGCCTCGATGCCATCTCACTCCTTGCATTGGACCTCATTTTCTTGGGTGGCCTAGCTGTGTTTGTTCCCTGGGCCGTGTCGAAGCTTGATCCGAGGGGCCTGTCTGAGCTCGATGACGAGTCGTCCGAGCGCTAAGACGTGAGCCTCGATGAGGCAACTACGGGTTATCCGGTAGGTCGTCGGTCCGCGATAGTGCCGCTGGTCTGAGTTTTGGCGCGATGAAGCCCAAATTTCGGGGATTTAGGGATTTGGGCGTGCGTCGATTAGGGGAGTGTGATGAATCTGCCAGTGCCTCGGTGCAAAAGGCAAACCCGCTGTGAGGCGGGGGCGCAAAGCCTGTCGGAGCTCCCTTCTGGGAGTCGGCCGGGCTACCACCGGGGTCGACAGACACCACGTGGCTTCAAGCGACGGGGCTCTGGCGCAAACGATTAGGACCATAGGAGGTCACCTAATGTTTCTCCAGAATCTCCGGGCCCGTATTGGCGCCCGGCTCAACGGCGACAGCGAGGCCGGCTTCACGCTGATCGAGCTTCTCGTCGTCATGCTCATCCTCGGCATCCTCGCCGCGATCGCGATCCCCGCCTTCTTCAACCAGCGGGACAAGGGCACGGACGCCCAGGCCAAGGCCGCGGTGCGAACTGCCGCAGACGGCGATCGAGACCTACGCGACCGAACACGGTGGCGAATACGCAAGGTCAGCCGACGACGAGCTCTGCACGACATCGAGCCGACGCTGTCAGCGTGCAGCGAAGTGACAACGGCATCACGTGTCAGCGACGGCGAGGGCGACGACACTACACCGTCACCTCTGAATCGGGAACCGAAACTACTTCAGCATCGAACGCGAACGGCGGGAACGTGACCTTCACCTGCCTGCCAGTCAGGCAAGGGCGGTTGCCCGGCGGCGGCGACTGGAGTAAATAGTCGTCTCGCGTGACTGAAGCTGGCCAGCATCATGGCTAGCGATCTTCAAAGGGCGGGCCTTCGGGCCCGCCCTTTGTTTGTCGATTTGCCTTCGGGCCCATGGATCAAACGTCCAAACCAGTCGCCCTTTCCGGCTTTAGAGGCGGGATCGGGCGCCGATAGGGAGTGGGTGCGCCGCGTGATCGGATCAGACGGATAGCGAGCAGGGCAGCGTCCTGGTCGAGGTGCTGGTCAGCGCGATCCTGCTGGTGATCACCGCCGTCGGCGTCTTCAGCGCCTTCGACGCGGGCGACGCGCTCGACCGCCGAGGAGCGGCACCGGGCGCAGGCGGAGGGGCTGGCGCAGGCCGACCTGACGCGGTTGCGGACGATGCGGATCTCCGACCTCTCCAACCTGCACGAAACGAAAGTCGTGACGATCGAAAAAACTGCCTACACGGTCGAATCGGCCGCCGAGTTCCAGACCGACTCGACCGGTACCGCCTCCTGCGAAGACGGCATTGCCTCGGCCGACTACATCCAGATCCGCTCGACCGTGACCTGGCCCAGCGATCGGCAGTCGCGACCCGGTCGTCGCAGCAGAGCCTCGTCGCGCCGCCGAACGGCTCGATCTCAGCCGAAAGCGGCTCGCTGGCGATCCAGGTCGACAACGCCAAAAACGAAGGCATCGCGAACGTATGGCTGACCGGCACCGGGGCGGGCACCTTCACCGGGGTGACCAGCGAAAACGGCTGCGCCGTGTTCGGCAACCTCCCGGCCGGCAACTACACGCTCGTCCTCTCCGGGCCGACCGCTCGTCGACCCCGACGGCGAAGCGCCGGAACCGCAGAGCACCAGCGTGGTCGAAGAGAGCACCAACACGCTCAGCCCTCCAGTACGACGAGCCCGGTGAGATCGACGGTAACGTTCGAAACCCGGATCGGCGGCGAACTCGTGCCCTCCGAAGCCGGCGCCGTCGTTGCCTTCAACAGCGGCATGTCGGCAGCGAAGATCTTCGGCTCGCGGCACGCCCCTCGCCGGAAGTGACCGCGACGTCGCTCTTCCCCTTCGCCTCGGCGTACTCGGTCTACGCCGGCAGCTGCGAGGAAAACAACCCCGAGCTTGGCCGGCGAATCGGTCTCCGAAGGGGCGATCGCCGAACCGATTGTCCCGCCGGGCGGGAGCGTGACCGCGACGATCGAGCTGCCGGCGCTGCACGCTGATCGCATGGAACGGGACCGGCGTAGCGGAACCCGGCGAACGCGTCGCCGGTGCCGAAGTCGAGGTCGAAGACACCAAATGCACCGAAGGCGGCCCGCAGGTGCGCAGCTACGTCGACCGACTCGAACGGCGAACTGCCCGACCCCGGACTGCCCTTCAGCACCTACCGGGTCTGCGTCGCCGCCGGCGGGAAACACGTCGACAAAGCCGGCATCGCCGTGCCCGAAAACCCGGAAGAACTGGCGGCGGGCACGATCCTCAACGTCTACCTCGGCTCGGTCGAAGCCGAAACGGGGGCATGTCCGTGAGGCGACGAGCGCGGCTACACGATCATCGAGTTGCTGGTCGGCGCGATGGTCTCGCTGGTCGTGCTGGGCGCGATCCTGGCGATGGTCCAGGTCGCCACGCGCAACCAGGATCGCGTCTCCGAGCGCGTCTACGCCAACCAGCGGGGGCGCCCGGTGATGAACCGGATCGTCGACCGCCTGCACGCGGCCTGCGTCTCACCCGGGCCTGGCGCCGATCCTCGAAGGCAGCGACGAGAACACGCTGATCCTCTACTCGAAGGCGGGCTCGGAAGTCAGCCCGGTGCCGGACAAATACGTCTACGACCTCTCCGGCGGCGGGCTCACCGAGACCGTCACCCCGGGCACCGGCGGCGAACCGGCAGAACTGGACCTTCGGCTCGCCGTCGAGGCCGACGCAGATCGTCGACGGGGTCGGCACCGCCCAGGTCGGCGAACCGCCCGCGGCGGTGCCGCTCTTCCGCTACTTCGCCTACGAAGGCGGGGAAGTGGCGACGGCGCCGCTGGCGACGCCGCTCGAGCGAGGAAGCGGCGGCGCAGACCGTGCAGGTCGACATCGCCTTCACGGTCGGCCGGCGAGCGCCCAAGGATCGGCCGACGCCGAGCTCGAACGTCACCCTCACCGACGCGGCGACGCTGCGGATCGAACCGGCCAGCGAGGACAGCGCGGAGGTGAACCTGCCATGCGTATGAGGCGGCTGCCGGTCGCGGATGTGGCTCGGCTTCGGCTTCGGCGGAGGACGGCTACACGATGATCGCCGTGATCGGGGCGATCACGCTGGTCTCGATGCTGGCCGGCGGCGGCGCTGGCGGCGACCAACGGCGACCTCAACCTGGCTCCAGCGCGACCTCGACTACAAACGCGCGCACGCCGCCGCCCAGGCCGGCATCGCCGACTACTCCTTCCACCTCAACAACGACAACAGCTACTGGGCGCGCTGCACCGAAGTGCCGGAACCGAACGCCGTCAACCAGCAGGGCTCGACCGCTCGAAGAGGCGCATCGTGCCCGGCTCGAAGATGCCGAATACGCGATCGAACTGCTGCCCGCGACGAGCAAATCGACAATGCGAAACCGCCAAACCGGTCGAATCGATGCTCGAGCAGAGCGGTCCCAACACCGGCTCCTTCCGCATCCGCTCGACCGGCTACGCCGGCGACGCCAAAGCCTCGCTGGTCGCGACCTACAAGCGGGCGAGCCTGCTCGACTACGTCTACTTCACCCAGCTACGAGACGCTCGACCCGGTCACCTACTGGACGCAGACGATGATCAACGGCGCCTACACCCAGTGCACGAAGTTCTACCGCGAAGGCCGCTCAGCCAGAACATCCCCGGCACCTCGCAGAAACTGCATCGAGATCAACTTCATCAGCGGCGACAACATCAAGGGCCCGCTGCACACCAACGACGAACTGCTGATCTGCGGAACGCCGAAATTCGGCCGCTCCGCCGCCGACGTGATCGAGGTCGGCGCTCCACCGCAGGGCTGGATAGCGGCGAATGCTCGAACTGCTCGGGCAACGCCAACCCGAAATTCATCGGCCCGTTCGTCACCACCGCGCCGGTGCTGAAACCGCCGGCGACCAACGGCAGGCTGAAGAACATCGCCGGACCGAGCTACACCTACTCGTGTCAGACGAAGATCGAACTCGAAGGCGCGAGATGAAAGTGACGACGAACAGCGGCTGAAACGCCACCACCACCAACACCGTGGCGTTTCCGAGCAGCGGCGTGGTCTATGTCCAGAACGGCTCCTGCCCCGGCGCCTCGTGGCCCTCGTGCTCGGCGGCATACTCGCCCTTCACGCGACCTACCCGAGCGGCTCGGACTGCGGCACGGTCCTGTCAACGGCCAATACTCGGGCGAACTGACGATCGCGGCCGAGAACGACATCGTGATCGAAGGCAACCTGACCAAGTCCGGCAGCAGCGGCCTGCTCGGCCTGATCGCGAACAACTTCGTCCGCGTCAAGCACCCGTTCTGCCGCGAAGGCTCGGGCGCCGCGGAAGGCTGCCCGAGCGGCTGGAAACCCGCCGAGACCGCACCGAGCTCGGGCGGCAACTCCGAATGCCACGGCGGCAGCAACAAAACCGGCTCGCTGACCAACCCGACGATCGAAGCCGCGATCCTCGCGATCAGCCACTCCTTCATCGTCGATCACTACGACTGCGGCGCCGAACTCGGCACGCTGACCGTCAAGGGCGCGATCTCGCAGAAGTTCCGCGGCACGGTCGGGACGAGCGGCAGCAGCGGCACTGGCTACAAAAAGAACTACGAATACGACGACCGCCTGCGCTACATGGAGCCGCCGAACTTCCTCGACCCGATCGAGCCGGCCTGGCACATCCAGCGCGAGACGCTCGACTTTCCCGGCTGACGACGGTCGCTTTCTCAAGGATCGACGCGCCCGCGTCGAACCTTCTCATGCAGATGGCGGCGACAGCGATCACTCGGCCTTCCTCGGCGGCGCGATCGCCGGCAGCTTCCTCAGCGTGGTCGCCCACCGGGTGCCGCGCGGCGAGTCGATCGTCGGGCCGCGCTCGCGCTGCGCGCCGCTGCGGCGCCCAGATCGCCGCCTACGACAACATCCCGATCCTCTCCTGGCTGCTGCTGCGCGGCCGCTGCCGGCAGCTGCGGCGAGCGGATCTCGGTCCGCTACCCGCTGATCGAGGTCGCCACCGGGCTGCTCTTCGCGGCGACCGTGCTGGTCTTCCACGACGAACCGGCGCAGCTGGCGCTGGGGCTCGTCTTCGTCGCGACCCTGGCGGCGGTCACGCTGACCGACCTCGAGCTGCGGATCATCCCGAACAAGATCCTGATCGTCTCGGCGCTCGCCGGCGTCGCGCTCGCCGCGGCCTTCGATCCGTCCAGCCTGCCCGAGCGGGCGATCGCCGCTGCCGGCGGCCGGCGGGCTGCTCTTCGCCGTCGCGCTCGCCTACCCGCGCGGCATGGGCATGGGCGACGTCAAGCTGGCGGCGGTGATGGGGCTCTACCTGGGCCGCTCGGTCGCGCCCGCGCTGCTGATCGGCTTCGCCGCCGGCTCGCTGTTCGGCCTGGCGCTGATCGCCCGCCACGGCGCGGCGGCGCGCAAGCGGGCCGTTCCCTTCGGCCCGTTCCTCGCCCTCGGCGGCGTGGTCGGCCTGCTCGCCGGCGACCAGATGGTCGACTGGTACCTGGGCACGTTCTGAGGCCTCCGGCCTGGACGGCGTGCCGCCCCTCGGACGATCGTCCAGGTTTTCCTATAAATGAGTAGTTGCAGGGCGAAAGGTCTGCGGCCTTTCTGTCGATTCATGGGAGGCGTGCCTTCCTTTACCCTGACCAAGAAGAAGACCGGCCCCGTCGTCGGCCTCGACATCGAGGCCGGCAGCATCGCCGCGACCGAGGTCGCGGTCAACGGCTCCGCGCAGGTCACCGCCTCGGCGATCGGCGCGCTCGAGCCCGGCGCCTTCCACGAGGGCGAGGTGCTCGATCCCGAGCGCCTCGCCGCGGCCCTGAAGTCGCTCTTCGCCGAGCACAAGCTGTCGCAAGCGGGTGCGCCTCGGGCATCGGCAACCAGCGCCTCGTCGTCCGCACGATGCGCCTGCCGGCGATCGAGGACCCCGAAGGAGATGGAGGCGGCGGTTCGCTTCCAGGCTCAGGAGCAGATGCCGATGCCGCTCGACCAGGCGGTGCTCGAGCACCAGGTCGTCGGCGGCGTCCCGGCCGAGGAGGGCGCGACGCCGCAGGTCGACGTGGTCGTCGTCGCCGCCCGGCGCGACATGGTCACCTCCTTCGTCGAGCCGATCCGCCGCGCCGGCCTCGAGCCGGTCGGGGTCGATCTCTCCGCCTTCGGGATGATCCGCGCGCTGGCGGGCGTCAACGCCGCGGCGGTGCCGGCGCCGAGGACGGCTGCCGGCCGAGGCGAGCGCGCCGGCCGGCGCCGTCCTCTACTGCAGCCTCGGCGACGTCACCAACCTCGCCGTCGCGCGGGGCAGGGCCTGCCTCTTCACCCGCGTCTCCCACGTCGGCCTCGAGGCGATCTCCGGCGCGCTCGCTGCCGCCCGCGAGCTCAGCCCCGAGCACACGGCCCAGTGGCTCTCCCACGTCGGCCTCGAGCCGCCGGTCGAGGAGCTCGAGGGCGATGCCGAGACCGTCGCCGAGGCCCGCCGCGCCCTCGAAGAGGGTGTCGCCTCGCTGCGTCGACGAGCTGCGCCTCTCGCTCGACTACTACGGCGCCCAGGAGGCGGTCGCTGCCGGTCGAGCGGATCGTCCTCTGTGGCCCCGGCAGCGCCATCCCCGGCCTGCCGGCGCGGATGGAAGCCGAGCCTCGGCATGCCGATCTCCGTCTCCCGCCCGGCGGCCCTCGGCGGCTTCGACGAGAGCGCGGCGGCGCGGCTCACCGTCCCCTACGGCCTCGCCCTGGAGGACTGAGGCGATGCGCCCCGTCAACCTGATCCCGCCCGAGGACCGCCGCGGCGAGCAGGCGCCGCTGCGCACCGGTCCGCTTCCCTACATCCTGCTCGGCGGCGCTGGTCGCCGTCCTGGTCGGGGTCACCGCGATGGTCCTGATCGGCAACCAGATCTCCGAAAGCAAGGCCGAAGTCGCGAAGCTGGAAGGCGAAGACGCGGCCGCCGCCGCGCGGGCCGAGCAGCTCGCCGCCTACACCGAGTTCCGCGAGCATGAGCGAACAGCGCGTGGCGACGGTGCAGAGCCTCGCCGACAGCCGCTTCGACTGGGAACGGGTGATGCGCGAACTCGCGCTGGTCCTGCCGAGCGACGTCTGGCTGATCGGCCTGACCGCGACCGCCTCGCCCGACGTCAGCGTCGAGGGTGGAGGCGGCGGCGCGATCGGCGGGCCAGCCTGCGCGCCCAGGTGCCCGGGCCCGGCGCTGGAACTGAACGGCTGCGCCGTCCGGCCAGGCGGCGGTCGCCGGCTTCGTCACCGCGCTCAAGGACATCGACGGCGTGACCCGGGTCGGGGTCGCAGTCCTCGGAACTCGGCGAAGAAGAAGAAGCCGTCAGCTCGGCGGAAGTCGGCGCCAACACGGGCTCGGGCGGCGACGAATGCCGCACCCGCGCATTCATCGCCAAGTTCGCGCTCGTCGTCGCCTTCGACGCGGCGCCGGTGCCGAGCGAAGAATCGGCGGAATCGACCGTGGCGGCGCCGGCCGAATCGGCCGAAGAGACCTCCGAATCCTCCGAAAGCGCGGAAGGCGGCTGAGCCGATGAAGAAGCTGAGCTCATCCAACCTCACGACGATCGTCGCGATGCTCGCCGTCGTCGTCGCTCGGCATCGGCTTCTAGGCGCTGGTGCTGAGCCCGAAGCGCGAGGAAGCGAGCGAACTCGACGCGCAGGTCGAACAGGTCGAAGGGCTCGCTGGCCCAGCACGCGGCCGAAATCGCCGCCGGCGAAGAAGCGCGCGCGACTTCCCGCGACGAATACCAGCGCCTCGTCGTGCTCGGCAAGGCGGTGCCGGGCGACGACGACACGGCCTCGCTGCTGGTCCAGGTGAGCCACATCGCCGACCAGGCGGAGGTCCGCTTCAGCAACCTGGCGCTGTCCTCGGAAGGTGCCGGGGAAGCGTCCGAAGCCGCCGAAGCGCCGGCTCCCGCGCCCGAAGCGTCCGGCGCGCCGGTCTCGCCGACCGAGGTGGCCGCCTCGCGCTGCCGCTGGGCGCGACGGTCGGTCCGGCCGGCCTCGGCGTGATGCCCTACACCCTCACCTTCAACGGCAACTTCTTCCAGATCGCCGACTTCATCAAGGGCCTCGACTCGATGGTCAAGACGCAGAACGAAGAGGTGACCGTCGACGGGCGGCTGCTGACCGTCAACGGCTTCTCGCTCGCAGGCGGCGCGCGAAGGCCGAATTCCCCGACGCTGGAGGCGACCTTCTCCGTCACCACCTACCTGACCCCGCCCGGCGAGGGCCTCGCCGGCGGCGCGATCGCCGGAAAGCCCCGGACGGCACCGAAGCGGCGCCGGTCGCGACGACGACCGGAGGGGCGTGGCGCGATGAAGCTGGCTGAAGAAAGGGCCGGAGCTGAAGATGCCCGAGCCTGAAGGCCGCCGGCCTTCCTCGCCGACCTCTACTACGACCTGCGCGACCGGCGCCTGCTGCCGCTGATCGCGCTCGTCGTCGTCGCGATCGCCGCCGTGCCGTTCCTGCTCGGCGGCGACGTCGAAGAAGCCGACGCTGCCGTGCCGGCCGCGGGTGCCGGCGCTCGAATCGTCTGCCGGCGAAGACCTCGAAGCTCACCGTCGTCGAGGCGACGCCCGGGCCTGCGCGACTACCGCAAGCGCCTGCGAGGTCGCCCGCCGACCGACCCGTTCGAACAGCAGCTACACCGAACCGGCGGGCGGCTCGGCTCGAGCTCGCTCGGAAGGCGCGTCGGTCGGCTCGGCCGGGCGGCTCCTCCGGCGAATCGCGCTGACGACCGAAAGCTCGACGAGACGTCGAAGAGGACGTCGGTGGCGAACGACGCCGAGCACCGGCGGCTCCTCCGGCGGGAGGCGTCGGCCGCGGAAGGCCGCCGGGCGTGCGGCTGCTTCGCATTCGCCCTCGACGTGCAGATCTTCCACGGAACGATCGCCGGCGGCGGCAGAAGATGACCGTCTACCGGAAGTTCGCCAGCGCGTGCAAGCGCTGACGCAGCTGCCGGGCGAGAAGATGCCGGTCGTCACCTTCGATGGGCGTCTACCCGCACGACGGCAAGGGCCGCCTTCGCGGTCTCCAACGAAGTGGCGGTCGCTCGACGGCGACGTTCGACTGCGTCGCCGGCAACCGAACGGCACCTGCGAACTGCTCGAAATCGAACCGGGCTTCCCGCGTCGAACTCATCTACGGGCCGGACGAGGTCGCGACTACCGGATCAAGGTGACCAAGCATCGACTCCGTCGTGGAGCCGGCAAGGCCGGCGCTCAGCGGCCGCGCGCGCTGGGCATTCGCCGTGCCCAGCGCGCTCGCTAGCGCCGCGGCCATCCAAAACTTCAGTAAGTGAAGCCATGGCGCTAAACTCGCTCTAGCGAGCCGATCGAACGCTACGCTCGGCTCGCTCCGAAGGCCTGAAATGAGCGCCGAGAGCAACTCCCGATGTCCCGTCTGCCGCACCGCCGACGTCGTCTGCGGCAAGTGGACCCTCCTCGTCATCCGCGACCTCGCCGAGGGCTGCAGCCGCTTCTGCGAGCTGGAGCGCTCGCTGGAGGGGATCAGCCCGCGCACGCTCTCGCTGCGCCTGCGGGCGCTCGAAGAAGAGGGCATCGTCACCCGCAACACCTTCCCCGAGGTGCCGCCGCGGGTCGAGTACGCGCTGACCGAGAAGGGCGAGGCGCTGGTGCCGCTGATCGAGGACATGCGCCGCTACGGCACGCCGCTGGCTGCTCGAAGAGACGGAGCCGGTCCCCGCCTGAACGCCGCGGGCCGTGCGCGGTCCGGGGGTCCACAAGTCCTCGGAGCCCGGACGTCCTGCAAGGCGTCGTGCAGGCGCAGGAGCGGCGTGCGTGGGGCGGAAGGCTGGGGCGTGCGTGATCCCCTGCTCAACGAGGCCCTGCGACGGCTGGCTGCCGAGGCGGCCACGCGCTTCACCACGCTCGTGGCCGAGCGGCGACCAGATTCCCTTCGACGTCGCCGAGCAGGCCGGCCCCGACGAGGCCTTCTTCCACAGCTACGTGCCGCTGACGGCGCGCTTCGTGCGCGAGCGGGAGGCCGAGCTGCGCTCGCTGCCCGCCTTCGAGCCGGCGCGCGAAGCGGTCGCGCTGGCCGGCGTCGCCGCGCCATACCTGGAGCAGCGCGGCGAGAGCGTCCCCGCCGATCCCGGCGAGCGGGCGGCGCGCCTGCTGACCGTCTTCATCGCCTCCCTCTGGGACGGCTGCACCGAGTTCTCGCTCGACCGCGAGCGGCTCGAGAGCGCCCTCGCCGTGCTCGACGCCGAGACCGGCGACGTCGACGAGGCCGAGATCGTCGTCGTGCCGATCGTCGGCCTGCAGATGCCGGTCGCGCGGCTGCAGCTGCCGCACGGCATGCAGCTCGTCCGCGCCGACAGCTTCGAGGCGCCGATCGAGGCGATGCGCAGCGAGGGCATGGGCCGCGCCGCCTGGGAGCCGCAGTTCCTGGCGATCGCCGAGCAGGGCGAGGGGGCCGACAGCGCCGCCGCCGCGCTGCACCAGCTGGGCGACCTGATCAGCGTCATGCGTCTCTTCAAGGGGGGCGGCGTCGGCCTCGGGCCGCACGCCTTCGCGCCGACCGGCGAGGGCCGCTGGCGCCGCATCGCCACCGGCGCCCCGGCGCCGCGCGGCGACGGCTACAAGCTCGAGCGAGGAGGAGACGGCGCAGCTGGTCGAGCTCGCCGAGACGCTCGAGGCCAGGCCCGACCCGGCCGGCCCGCTGGCCTGGGCGGTGCGCCGCTTCGAGCTGGGCTGCGAGCGCCCGTCGGCCCTGCGAAGGGCTCAGCGACCACCTTCTGGCCCTGCGCGCCGTGCTCGACGGGCAGGGCCCGGTCGGCGCCTCGCTGCCGATGCGCGCCGCGGCGCTGATCGCCGACGGCTCGACCGACCGGCTCGGCGCCCGCGAGCGGGTCGAAGCCGCGATGGAGCTGGAGCGCGCGCCAGATGTCCGGCGCCCCGGCCGAGGGCGCCGCCGAGCTGGCCGCCTGGGTGGAGGAGTGCGTGCGCCGCATCCTCCGCGAAGCCGCCCTCGGCGAGCTCGGCGCCGACCTCAACGAGGCCGCCGACGAGACCCTGATCGCCACCGGCCTCGACGCCGGCGACGTCGAGATCGCCGTCACCGCGCAGGACATCGAGCCCGAGCCCGAGTCCGACGCCACGCCCGAGCCCGACGCCGTCCCGATCGTCCCAGAGCCCGAACTCCACCGTCCCGAGCCGACCATCGAGGAGGAGCACGACATGGATCAGGACACCCGCATCCTCGAGCCGGTTCCGGCCGAGGACGAGATCCGCATCACCGCCACCGACTGGCTCGACGAGGTCGAGGTCGAGGAGAGCACGCTCGACTTCCCGGCGGTCGAGGGCGACGTCGCGCACCGCGAGCGGATCGACACCCCCCGCGTCCGCCACCTCTTCCCGGTCCCCGAGGACGCCGACTGGGAGGTCCGCGAGCTCAACTACGACCACTACCGCGAGCCGGCTGACCGGCGCATATCGGCGTCCTCGGTCGCTCGCGTGCAGAGCACGCCACGCTCCCTGCGTCCTTGATCTGCTTGGTCAGCGGCCCGCGGCCTGCGCGAGTTCGATTCTCGCCTCGGCGAAGAGGTAGCGGTTGATCTCGGCGAGGCCGCCGAGGTCGTGGACGTCCTCGTCCAGATAGGGGACGCGGATCACGCCCTTGGTGCGCAGCTCCGCCGCCAGGTGCTCGATGTTGCGCGGCGTCGCGCTCGGCCAGCGCCTGGTAGTCGGCGAAGTTCTCGGCGACGCGCTCGGCCAGGTCCTCGTCGCCCAGCTTCTCCGCCAGCGCCGCCTCGAGGTCGCCGCCGTCGCCGCGCAGGCGCTCGGCCGGGTAGTGGACCTTGTTGACGATCACGCCGCCGAAGGGCAGCTTCGCCTCGACCAGCTTGCGGTGGAAGTAGACGGCCTCGTCGATCGGCTCGCCCTGCGGGCCGCAGACGACGAGGAAGCAGGTGTGCGGGTCGGCGAGCAGGTTGTTGACCCGCTTGGCGCGGGCCTGGAAGCCGTCGACCATGCCGCTGAAGGCGTTGAAGAACTCGGCCAGGTCGGCGAGCAGGTCGAAGCCGACGATCCGCTTGAAGACCGAGAGGGCGACCGAGGCGCCGCGCCCGGCGACCCGCGCCGCCAGCCCGGTCGGCTTCATGAAGACGCGCAGCGAGCGGCCTTCGATGAACTGGGTGAGGCGTCTGCGGGGCGTCGAGGAAGTCGAGCGCGTTGCGGCTGGGCGGCGTGTCGAGGACGAGCAGGTCGAAGCGCCCTTCGGTGTGCAGCTCGAACAGCTTCTCCATCGCCATGTACTCCTGCGAGCCGGCCAGCGCGTTGGAGATCTGCTGGTAGATGCGGTTGTTCGAGGACCCGGTCGCGCGACTCCTCGTCGGGCGCCTGGCGGGCGACCAGCTCGTCGAAGGTCGCCTTGGCGTCGAGCATCATCGCCCACAGCTCGCCCTTCATCTCGATCCCGTGCTGCTCGAACAGCGCCGGGTCGACCCGCGTCGCCTCGTTGCCGAGCTCGCGCAGGCCGAGCGAGTCGGCGAGCCGCTTGGCCGGGTCGATCGTCAGCACGCAGACGCGCAGCCCGCGCGCCGCCATGCCGGCGGCGATCGCCGCCGAGGTCGTCGTCTTGCCGACCCCGCCCGAGCCGGCGCAGATGCAGATGTCCTTGCCCGCGAGGATCTCGTCGACGGCCGGCATCAGCTCAGCCTCCTGGCGAGCTGCTGGGCGCGCCTCGACGCCCAGCTCCGGCTCGAAGAGGAAGGGGAGGGTCTTGACCGGCGCCTCGACCCGGCGCCGCAGGCGGGCGAGCTGGGCGCGCTGGGAGCGGGCGCGGCCGTGCTCGGAGACGGCGGCCCGGGCGGCGGCGCGCACGATCCCGTTCTCGCCGCCGGCCAGCTCGGCGAGCCGCTCGGCCTCCTCCTTGGAGAAGCGCTCCGGGTAGAGCCCGTTGAGGTAGACGCGGTCGACGGCGACGCCGACCTCGGAGCGCAGCTCGCTGCTCCAGCGCGGCCGACTCGTTGACCGGCATCTCCTCCGGCAGGGCGACGATCGCGGTGCCGGTGTGCTCGTGGTCGGTGATCAGGCGGTCGAGCTGCTGCGCCTGCGAGTGGATCGGCCCGACCCGGGCGATCGCGGCGAAGGTGCGCGGCGTCTGCAGGAAGCCGATCCCGTGGCCGGTGGCGGGCGCGTCGACGATCACCAGGTCGTACTTGCGGCCGCTCTTCACCTTGCGGTCGAGCTGGGCCAGCTCCCAGATCTTGCCGATCGTGACCAGCTCCTTGAGGCCGGGGGTGGCGGCGGCGAGGTAGGAGAAGATGCGGCTGCGGAAGAGCAGGTCGCGCATCGCCCGGACCTTGAGCTGGAGCAGGACGTACTCGCGCATCGACTCGTCGGGGTCGATCGAGATCGACCAGAGGTTCTCCGCCATCTCGACCTCGTGGAAGCCGACCTCGGTGTGGTCGAAGATCCGCGAGGCGTTCTCCTGCGAGGAGACCTCGCAGACGATCGTGCGCTTGCCTGCTTCGGCGGCGCGCAGGCCCAGCGCGACCGCGACGGTGGTCTTGCCGACTCCTCCCTTGCCGGTCACGAAGACCAGTCGCTTGTCGAGTAAGTCGTGGGATCGGGGTGATTCCTAGCAATTTCGCGGGGCGGCAGGAAAAGCGGGCGGCTCATGCGAATACCCGCGCAATGGGATTCCTTAGCCGCAAGAACAAGTCCGCGCCCGCCCCTGCCGCCGTCGAAGAGCCGCATCCGATCGTCGAGGAGCTGCGAGGCGATGGAGGACGCGGTTCCCGAGAGGCGCAGGACCGGCGTCAGGCCGCGGGTCCTGTCGCGGCAGGGGACCCACCGGCCCCGGGTCTGTCGCTGGAGGGCGCCCTCCCGCCACCCGGCGAGGGACGCCGGCTCCAGCCCCCGCGGGAGCGGCCGACCGGTTGAAGCGTCAGCCGGACGAGGCGCGCTGAGGACGAGGGGCCCGAGCGGTTCATGCCCAGAGATTTGATCGCTCCGTCGCGGCATGAAGCTGTGGTGGAGGAGCCGGTTGCCGAGGTGCCCACCAAGCACGCCGAGGTGATCGCCTTCGCCAACCAGAAGGGTGGGGTCGCCAAGACGACCACCACGCTGAACCTTGCCGTCGCCTTTGCCGAGTCCGGGCACCGGGTGCTCTGCATCGACCTCGACCCGCAGGGGAACCTGACGATGAGCCAGGGGATCGATCCGGACAAGGTCGAGAAGAGCCTCTACGACGTGCTCGTCAACGACATGCCGATCAGCGAGATCATCCAGCACCGCGAGATCGACATCGCCGTCTCCTCGATCGACCTGGCCGGCGCCGAGATCGCGATGAGCACCAAGATCGGCCGCGAGCGCTCGCTGGAGAAGGCGCTGAAAGAGGTCATCGGCGACTACGACTTCGTCTGCATCGACACGCCGCCCAGCCTCGGGCTGCTGACGATCAACGCGCTGACCGCGGCGAACAAGGTGATCGTCCCCGTCCAGTGCGAGTATTTGTCGATGCGCGGACTGGTCCAGCTCCAGAACACGCTGAAGATGATCCAGGAGAACCTCAACCCGGACGTCAAGATCGAGGGCATCCTGCCGACGATGCTCGACTCGCGCACCGTCCACGCCAAGGAGGCGGTGGAGATCCTCGAAGAGAACTTCGGCGACCTCGTCTTCAAGTCGCGCATCAACAAGGCGATCAAATTCGCCGAGGCGCCGGTCAAAGGCGCCAGCGTGCTCAAGTACGATCCGCAGAGCAACGCCGCGGGCTACTATCGAGACTTGGCGAAGGAGGTCTTGGCGAATGAGTCGGCGTAAGCGGGCGAGTATGCGCGAGGGTCCCCTCGCCGACCTCTTTCGCAGTACGTCTGAGGACGCCCCGGCCGATCCGCCTGAGGGACCAGAGCGCTCAGCCCGCGGGTCCTGTCGCGCGCAGGGGACCCACCGGCCCCTCCGGTCGCTAAAGCGTCCTCAGGGACGGTCCCCCCTACGCGCCACCCGCGGGAGAGAGTCAGGTCGCCCGATGGAGAGCCTCCGAGGCGCATCGGCAGTGCGAGTCGGCTCCCGAGCGGCTGAAGAGGGTCTTCTCGGAGGAGCCGGCTCCGCGAGCTGAACCGCCTTCCGAAACCCCGCGCTACGGGCGCGAGGAACCTGAGTATGAGCCGCCTGGGTCGGGTGAGCCGCATCAGCCCGTGATCCGGGTCGTGGGCGTCGGCGGTGCCGGCGTCAACGCGGTCAACCGGATGGTCGACGCGAACGTGCCCGGGGTCGAGTTCATGGCCGTCAACACCGATCTTCAGTCGCTGCAGCTCTGCGTCGCCGACGTCACCGTCCACATCGGCGACGAGCAGACGCGCGGCCTCGGCGCCGGCGCCGACCCCGAGGTCGGCCACCGCTCCGCCTTCGAGGAGCAGGACAAGATCAAGCGCCTGCTCAAGGGCTCCGACATGGTCTTCGTCGCCGCCGGCGCCGGCGGCGGCACCGGCAGCGGCGCCGCTCCGGTGGTCGCCCGCCTCGCCCGCGAGGTCGGCGCGCTCACCGTCGGCATCGTCACCAAGCCGTTCAGCTTCGAGGGCTCGCGGCGCGGCAACCAGGCCGGCAAGGGGATCGAGGAGCTGGCGGCCGAGGTCGACACCCTGATCGTCGTCCCCAACGACCGCCTGCTCGAGGTGCTCGACCAGCACACCTCGATGGTCGAGGCCTTCCAGGTCGCCGACGACGTGCTGCGCCAGGGCGTGCAGGGGATCTCCGACCTGGTCACCCTGCCGGCGCTGATCAACCTCGACTTCGCCGACGTGCGCACGATCATGTCCGACGCCGGCCGGGCGCTGCTCGGGATCGGCATGGGCAGCGGCGAGGGCCGCGGCCTGCTGGCCGCCGAGAAAGCGATCTCCTCGCCCCTGCTGGAGACCTCGATGGAGGGCGCGCGGGCGATCCTGCTCTCGATCACCGGCGGCCCCGACCTCTCGCTGGTCGAAGTCAGCGAGGCGGCGAAGCTGGTCGGCGAGGCCGCCCACCCCGACGCCAACATCATCTTCGGCGCCAACATCGACGAGGAGCTGGGCGACCAGATCTGGGTCACCGTCGTCGCCACCCGCTTCGACGGACAGGCCGCGCCGCGCCGCGCCGCCGAGCCGACGATCCGCCGCACCAAAGACGCCGGCCGCGGCCGCGCGCCGCGCAACGAGAAAGCCGGCGAGCTGAGCAGTCTCGACGTCCCCGAGTTCCTCCCCGGGTAGCCCGCCAGCGCCATGAACGGCGTCGTCGCGGCGGGACACCCCCTTACCGCCGAGGCGGGAGCCGAGGTCCTGCGCGAGGGCGGCAACGCGGTCGACGCCGCGGTCGCAGCCGTGCTCGCCTCCTTCGCCGTCGAGAGCCCCCTGACCGGCTTCGGCGCCGGCGGCTTCATGATGGTCAGCCGCGGCGAGGAGACGGTCCTGATCGACTTCTTCGTCGCCGCGCCCGGGCAAGGACGGGATCGAGCGCGGGGTGGAGCTGGTGCCCGTTCCCGTCCACTTCGACGAGGAGACGGTGCAGACGTTCTACGTCGGCCCGGCGTCCTGCGGGGTGCCGGGGACGGCGGCGGGCCTGGAGCTGGCGCTGCGGCGATTCGGCACGGTGCCGCTCGCCGACCTGACTCGGCGCCGGCGTGAGGCTCGCCCGCGAGGGCGCCCCGGTCAACGCCGAGCAGGCCTACATCCTCGAGATCCTCTGGCCGATCCACCGAGCGGCTGGCCGAGACGCGCGAGCTCTACGCGCCCGAGGGGCGGCCGCTGGGCGAGGGCGACGTCTTCCGCTTCCCGGAGCTGGCCGAGGCGCTGGAACGCTTCGGCGCCGAGGGCGCCGAGCCCTTCTACCGCGGCGAGGTCGCCGCGGCGCTGAGCGGCTACGTGTCCGAGCACGGCGGCACGCTCGGCGCCACCGACCTGGCCGAGTACGAGGCGATCGAGCGGCGGCCGATCCGCGCCCCCTTCCGTGGCACCGAGGTGCTGACCAACCCGCCGCCGTCCTCGGGCGGGATCCTGATCGCCTACTCGCTCGGTCTGCTGGAGCGGCTGGGGGAGACGCAGCGGGCCCGAGCAGCTGGTCGCGGCGATGGACGCCGCCAACGCGCCCGCGGCGAGGAGTTCGCCGAGGCGCTCTACGGCGAGGGCTTGGAGGCGGACCTGCTCGACCCGCGAGCGCGCTCGACCTGAAGGCGCGGCGACCTGCTCGGCTCGACCACCCACATCGCGGTGCTCGACGGCGAGGGGATGTGCGCCAGCGTCACCTGCTCGAACGGCTCCGGCTCCGGCGTGCTCGTCCCCGGCACCGGGGTGATCCTCAACAACATGCTCGGCGAGGAGGACCTCAACCCGCTCGGCTTCCACGCGATCGCCCCGGGGCGCCGGGTCCCGTCGATGATGGCGCCGACGGTGGTGCGCCGCGACGGCGAGATCGAGCTCGGCCTGGGCAGCGCCGGCTCCAACCGGATCCGCTCGGCGATCGTGCAGACGGTGGTGCGCGCGGTCGAGCAGGGGATGAGCGCCGGCGAGGCCGTGCGGGCGCCGCGCCTGCACTTCGAGCAGGGCATCGTCCAGGCCGAGCCGGGGATCGACGAGGAGGCGCTGGCGCGGATCGAGGCGCGCGGCATCCCGGTCCTGCGCCGCCCGCGGATCAACCTCTTCTTCGGCGGCGTGCAGGCGGTCGCCCGCGATCGCGACGACCGGCGCCCTGAGTGGCGGCGGCGATCCGCGCCGCGGCGGTAGCGTGGCGGTCGCATGACGATCGATTTCGAGGCGGAGGGCCTGCTCGACGGCGTCGAGGGCGAGGCGCGCGCAGGCGCGGCGCGAGCTGCTCGAACGCCTCGCCGGCGAAGGCGTGCCGCTGGAGGAGCTGCGCGAGGCGGTCGAGGGCGGGCGCCTGGCCCTGCTGCCGGTCGAGCGCGCCGTCGCCGGCGACGGCGCCCGCTACACGCCGCGCGAGGTAGCCGAGCAAGGTCGGGCATCGACCTCGAGATCCTGCAGCGCACCAGCGCTCGCCTTCGGCGTTCCCTATCCGGATCCCGACGAGCGCTCGGTGACCGAGGCCGATCTGGAGGCGGCGAGGCGGGTCAAGGCCTTCTACGACGCCGGCCTGCCCGAGGAGGGAATGATGCAGGTCGCCCGCACGGTCGGCATGGCGACGGCGCGGATCGCCGAGGCCAACCGCGACCTGGTCATCCGCACGCTGATGCAGCCGGGCGACACCGAGCGCGACCTGGCGCTGCGCTTCGCCGCCGCCGCCGAGCACATGCTGCCGCTCTTCGAGCCGACCCTCTCCTACGCCTTCCGCGCCCACATGCTCGAGCAGATCCGCCGCGACGTGATCGGCGCCGGCGACATCGCCTCGGGGCAGCCGGGCACGGCAACCGACGTCTCGCGTCTGCTTCGCCGACCTGGTCGGCTTCACCAAGCTCGGCGAGCAGGTCGAGACCGAAGAGCTGGGCCTGATCGCCGGCCGCCTCGACGAGCTGGCGACCGCGGTGGCCGAGCCGCCGGTGCGGCTGGTCAAGCTGATCGGCGACGCGGCGATGCTCGTCTCCACCGACGCCGCGGCGATGGTCGAGGCGGCGCTGCGGATGGTCGAGGCGGCCGACGAAGAAGGCGACGAGTTCCCGCGCCTGCGCGCCGGCATCGCCCACGGCTCGGTCCACGTCCAGGCAGGCGACTACTACGGCCGCCCGGTCAACCTCGCCAGCCGCCTCACCGGCGATCGCCAAACCCGGCAGCGTCCTGCTCGACGCCGCCGCAAAGGAGGCGGCGGGCGAGGGCTTCGACTACTCCTACGCCGGCGAGAAACGCCTCAAGGGCTTCGACTCCCGCGCCAAGCTCTTCCGCGCCCGCCGCCAAGAGCCCAAATAGCGCCAAATCCGCGCGCAGATGCCTCCGAGAGGGGCGAGCTCGACATCGATTGAAGCCTTTAGGGGCCTATGGGTGCCCAAAAGCTCCATCGAGGACTGCCGGGCGCAGTCTGGGAGCTGGCTCGGCAGCAGCATGGTGTCGTGACGCGAGCGCAGTTGCTGGAGCTCGGGTTCGGTCCCGATGCGATCGAGCATCGCATTGCGACAGGTCGCTTGCATCCGCTCTGGCGTGGCGTCTACGCGGTCGGCCGACCCGAAGTGAGCCAGAAGGGGCGCTGGATGGCGGCTGTGCTGGCTGTGGCGCCGAGGCGCTTGCTGAGCCACCGCAGCGCGGCGGCGCTGTGGGGTCTGGTGCGGAGTTCCCGGAGTGCGAGATCGACGTCGTCGTCCCGGTAGGCACGGTACGCGGCGCCGGCCTGGCATCCGTGTGCACCGACGAGCGGATCTCGGGGCGGAGCACCGCCGCGAGAGTCGCGGGGTGCCCGTCACCGATCCGATCTCGACGCTGGTCGATCTGGCCTCGTGCGCGCCCGAATGGCAGGTGGAACGGGCGATCAACGAGGCGGATCGTCTCGATCTGGTCGATCCCGAAACCCTGCGCGCAGACTGTCGGGCTTGCCACCGCAGGCCCGGCATGGCCTGCATTGCGTCGACTGCTCGGCTGCGACGCGCTCACCGACACGGGCCTTGAGCGCAAGTTCCTCGCGATCGTGCGAGCCGCCGAGCCTGCCGCCGCCCGAGACGCAGGCCTGGGTCAGCGGCTATCGCGTCGACTTCTACTGGCCCGACCTTGGGCTGGTCGTCGAGGCCGATGGCTGGCGCTATCACCGCACGCCCGGGGAGCAGGCGACCGATCGTCGTCGCGACCAGGCGCACGCGGCGGCTGGGCTGACCACGCTGCGCTTCGCGAAGAGCAGATTCGCTACGAACCCGACGAGGTGAAGCGGACCCTCGCGGCAGTCGTCAGCCGCAGCGCCTCGCAGCGTTAGCGCTAAGCCTCGCGTTGCAGCATTTGGGCCATGGGCCCTCAATGCTGCGATCGGCGCGGTGGGCTGCGCGAGGCGGATCAGGCCGGCTTGCGGCCGGAGAGCAGGAGGTTGTAGAAGAGCTCGGCGGGGAGGTGGGGCTCCAGCAGGCGGGTGTCGACCTTCTGCAGGGCGATGTAGCTGTTGAAGGCGAAGCGGCGCCAGCCCCAGGAGACCGATTCGGGCTCGGCGCTCGCCTCGACCGTGCGCAGGCCCCAGCCCCAGGCGTTGGCGAGCAGCTCCTCGCCGCCGACCCGGCGCCGCTCGAAGCCGCCGTCGCGCAGCAGGCGTCGCAGGTCGGCGGGGGCGAAGGCGTGGACGTCGACCTCGCCCTCCAGGGCGTGGCCGTGGGACTGCTCCATCTCGGGCACGGCGCGCGGGCTGCGCGCCGACCAGGCGGCGCCAGGCGGGCGCGGCGATCATCCCGGCCCGCTTGGGCGCCGCCGCCAGGCGGTCGCCGTAGCGGGAGGGCTCGCCGCAGAAGGCGATCGCGCCGCCCGGGCGCAGCACGCGGCGGAATTCGGCGAAGGCGCGCTCCAGGTCGGGGATGTGATGGAGGACGGCGTGGCCGAAGACGAGGTCGAAGCTCTCGTCCTCGAAGGGCAGCTCCTCGGCCTCGGTCGCCACGGTCTCGACCTCGAGGCCCGAGGCCCTCGGCGGTCGTCGGAGAGGCGCCGCAGCATGCCCGGCGAGATGTCGGTCGCGGTCAGCCGCTCGATCGTCCCCATCTGCAGCAGGTTGAGCGAGAAGTAGCCGGTGCCGGAGCCGATCTCCAGCCCGTCGGCGAAGCGCAGCCCGTCGAGCCCGCCGCAGCGCCTTGGCCAGCTTCTGGCCGCACCTGGCGCTGGCCGGTGGCGCCGAAGTCGATGCCCCACTTGGCGTCGTATTCGTCGGCCGCCGCGTCGTGGTAGCGGGTGTTGACGTCCTTGATGTGGTCGGGCGTGGCGGTGGGGGAGGCGGCATCGGGCCGGGAACGGTACGCGGAGCGGCGCAACGCACATGGCGCGGAGCCGCAATAGCGTCCCGGCCGTGGCACGCGAGTACGTCCAGGAGAACCAGCCCCCCGGGGTGCCGCCGCTGCCGCTGACCGGCGAGCGGACGCTGCCCGACGTGCCCGAGGAGAACTACTGGTTCCGCCGCCACCTGGCGGTCTACGAATGGATCGCCGCGCGGGTCGCCGGCAAGCGGGTCGTCGACATGGCCTGCGGCGAGGGCTACGGCTCCGACGTGCTGGCCGCGAGCGCGGCGAGCGTGGTCGGGGTCGACGCCAACCCGGAGGCGCACGAGCACGCGCGGCTGCGCTACGTGCGCGCCCAACCTGCGCTACGAGCGCGACCTGGTCGAGAGCTTCGCCGAGCCCTGCGACGCGGTCGTCTTCCTGCAGACGATCGAGCACGTCCAGGACGCCGGCGCGATCCTCGAGCACTTCAAGTCGATGCTGGCGCCGGGCGGCGCCGTCTACGTCTCCACCCCGAACCTGCTGACGCTGGCGCCGCCCGGGGCGGAGAAGTCCGACAACCCCTGGCACGTGCGCGAGTACCGCGCGGCGGAGTTCCGGGCGCTCTGCGAGGCGCACTTCGAGCGGGTCGAGATGCTCGGCCTCTTCCACGCGCGCAAGCTGCGCGTCCACGAGATCGCGATCGAGCTCGGCTGGGACCGCGTCCACAAGGCGCTGCGGCTGACCAAGCCCTTCTACGACCGCTTCACCCCGGCGATCGCCGCCGTCGGACTTCAGCTCTGCGTGAGGAGCGACCTCGACCGGGCGCTGGACTTCCTCGCCGTCTGCCATGCGCTGAGGACCCGAGCCCGCTCGGCGACCTGGCGATCGTCCTGCACTCGCACATGCCCTACGTCGAGGGCTTCGGGACCTACCCGTTCGGCGAGGAGTGGCTGTTCGACGCGGTGATCCGCTCCTACCTGCCGGTGCTGGAGGTGGCGCGGGATCTGACGATGACCGTGACGCCGGTGCTGGCCGACCAGCTCGAGGACCGCGGGGCTGCGGAGCGGTTGCGGGAGTTCCTGGTCGAGTGGCGGGTCGGGGCGGCGGAGGCGGACATCGCCCAGGTCCCGGCCGAGTGCCGGGACGCCTGCGAGGCGGAGCTGGCGCGCTACCGGCATGCGCTGGAGCTGCTGGACGCGGCCGGCGGGGACCCGCTGCGGCCATTCCAGGATGCGGCCGGAGAGGGACGGATGGCGCTCGCCACCTCGGCCGCGACGCACGCTGTGCTGCCGCTGCTGGCGACCCGGGCCGGGCTGCGGCTGCAGCTCGACGCCGGCATCCGCTCGCACCGACGCCGCTTCGGCTGGGACGGCGGCTTCTGGCTGCCCGAGTGCGCCTACGCGCCGGGCCTGGAGCATCGTCTGGCCGAGCACGGGGTGCGCTGGTTCTGCGTCGACCAGAGCGCCCACGACGACGATCCGCTCGGACGCTCTGACGCCGGTCGCCACCGACGCCGGCCCGGTCGCGCTGCCGATCGACTGGGAGGCGATCCAGTGGCTCTGGTCGCTGGACGGCTATCCCTCCGACCCCGCCCACGCCCAGTTCGCCGGCAAATCGCTGCGCGGGGTGCGGATCTGGAAGGTCGGGGGCGGGGCCTACGAGCCGGCCGCCGCCGAGGCCGCGGCGCGGCGCCAGGCAGGCGAGTTCCTCGCCGCGGTCGCGGCCCGCCTGCGCGACTTCGCCGCGGAGCGCGGACGCCGCGGCCTGCTCGTCTTCGCGATCGACACCGAGCTGCTCGGCCACTGGTGGTCGGAGGGGGTGATCTGGCTGCGCGAGGTGCTCGCCGGCGCCGCGGCGGCCGGCGTCCGCCTGCTCACCGTCGCCGCAGGCGCTGGCCGAGCACGAGCCGGTCGAGCGGCCGCTGGCCGCCTCGACCTGGGGCGAGGAAAAGGACCTGCGCACGTGGGACTCGCCCGCCGGTCGCCGACCTCGCCTGGGGCGCGCGGCGGCTCGAGCTGCGGCTGCTGCGGGCGCTCGCGCCAGGGCCTGCGCGGCGCCCGCCGCGCTGCGGGCCGCGCGCGAGCTGCTCGCCGTCCAGGCGAGCGACTGGGCCTTCCTCGACAAGCGCGGCCAGGCGGGCGACTACCCCTTCCGCCGGGTCACCGATCACGCCGAGGCGTTGCTGGAGGCCATAGACTCCGCCGCCAGTCAGCGACCCGTGTATGCGTGCCCTAGCCCCGGACCTGAGCCTCGCTCCCCTGCTGGAGCCCTAGACCTGCCCAGCTCCCCGATGACCCGCGTCCTGATCCTCTCCTGGGAGTACCCGCCGCTGATCGAGGGCGGCCTGGCGCGCCACGTGCGCAAGCTCTCCGAGGCGCTGGTCGAGCGCGACGTCGAGGTCCACGTGCTCACCCGCGGCGGCGAGGAGTCGCCGGCCGAGGAGCGCCGCGGCGGCGTCCACATCCACCGCATCCGCGAGCCGCGGCGCCCGACAGAGCTGGGCGAGTTCGTCGCCTGGGTCGAGCGGATGAACTCCGACATGCTCGCCGCCGGGGTCGAGCTCGGCGACCGCTACAGCTTCGACCTCGTCCACGGCCACGACTGGCTCGTCGCCAACGCCTGCGACCACCTGGCCAAGCGCTTCGAGGCGCCGCTGGTGACGACGATCCACGCCACCGAGCACGGCCGCCACCAGGGCTGGGTCGACAAGCACCCGCAGAGCTACATCCACGGGGTCGAGCGCTGGATCACCAACCGCTCCGAGCGCACGATCGCCTGCTCCCACTACATGCGCGAGCAGATCGTCGACATCTTCGGGGTCGAGGAGGAGCGGGTCAGCGTCATCCCCAACGGGATCGACCCCGACGACCTGCCCGGCCCAGGACCCGGCCGAGCTGAAGCGGCTGCGCGCCGAGTTCGCCGCGCCCGAGGAGAAGCTGGTGCTGCTGATCGGCCGGCTCGTCTACGAGAAGGGCTTCCAGCTCGCGCTGGAGGCGATGCCGCGGGTGATCGAGGAGGCGCCGGGGACGCGCTTCCTCGTCGCCGGCTCGGGCACCCACGAGGAGGAGCTGCACCGCCAGGCGCGAGGAGCTGGGCCTGATGGAGCACGGCACATTCCTCGGCTGGATCGGCGACGACGTCCTGCACTCGCTCTACCGGATCGCCGACCTGACCGTGGTCCCCTCGATCTACGAGCCCTTCGGCCTGGTGGCGCTGGAGGCGATGGCCTCCGAATGCCCCTGCATCGTCGCCGACACCGGCGGCCTGCGCGAGGTCGTCCCGCACGAGGACGTCGGCCTGCGCTTCCGCTCGCACGACCCCGAAGCCCTCGCCGAGGTCGCGATCCGCGTCCTGCGCGACGACGAGCTGGGCCAGAGCCTGGTCGCCGAAGCCTACGAGCACCTGCGCCGCTTCGACTGGGGCGACGTCGCCGAGCAGACCGCCGCCGTCTACGCCGAGCTGGCCGGCGACCCCAGCCCCGCCTGAGCGCAGGCGGCTCATGCGCCAGTTCGACTGCGGGTCGCCTTTGGGCGCGATCGAGAAGCTGCCGCGTCGTCGTGTTGCCCGGCGTCCAGTCGATGCCCTTCGATCAGTTCGGCCGGCGGGATCGGCAGGGCGCTGGCGATTTTGATCAGCGTGTCGATGCGGGGGACGCGCGCGCCGCGCTCGAGCAGGCCGATCTCGGTCCGGTGCAGGGAGGAGCGCATGCCGAGCTCTTCCTGGGAGAAGCCTGGCGCGCCTGCGCACTCGACGCAGGTTCTCGCCGAAGCGGTGGGCGACGTCCATCGCCGGGATTCTGCTGTCTGTCAGGTGAACGTATCTACAGCCGCCTCGCTGGGAATTGCCGGTCTCCGGGGATGTTCCGTCTGGAGATTCCTTGTCTCACAGACAATAGCGCGCGACGACGACGTAATGTACGACGCGGCGATGCCACCTCAGTCGGGCTGGGGCAGGGTGGTCCAGGCGGTCGGGTCGGGCTCGACCGGGTTCGGCCAGCGCAGCTGCTCGGGGGCGTCGCGCATGCGCACGATCCGCGCCGGGACGCCGGCGACGACGGCGTTGGCCGGGCACGTCCTTGGTGACGACGGAGTTGGTGCCGACGATCGAGTTGTCGCCGACGCGGACGCCGCGCAGGATGCAGGCGCCGTAGCCGATCCAGACGTTGGAGCCGACCTCGACCGTCGCGCGTGTAGATGCCCTGCTGGCGGATCGGCCGCTCGACCTCGACCACGCCGTGGTCGAAGTCGATGAACATCGCCCGGTCGGCGATCACGCACTGCTCGCCGATCCGCACCCGCTCGTAAGCGGAGATCGTGCACTCCTGGCCGATCACCGTCTTGGCGCCGATCTCGACCACGCCCTCGTGGCAGCGGATCTTGGTGCCGTGGCCGATCCAGACGAAGCGGCCGAACTCGATCCGGCCGCGGCGGCCGATCTGCAGTTCGAGCCCGCTGCCGAGGAAGAGCGGCCCGTCGGTGCGCCAGCGCCGGCCGGCGCGGGTGAAGAGGCGTCGCCACAGGTAGCGCAGCGCGAGCAGCGCGTATCTGGGCGTCAGCATCCCGTTGCGGGCGCAGAAGCGGAGGAAGCGGATCACGGCGGCGGGGACTTTAGACTCCGGCGCACGCCATGCCCGACGCCGCCAAGATCCGCCTCCGCTCGCCGAGCGCCTCGTCGCCGGCGACAAGCGGGCGCTGGCGCGGGCGATCACGCTGATCGAGTCCGACGACCCGGCCGGCTGGGAGCTGGTGCGCGAGGTCTACCCGCGCACCGGCAAGGCGCGGATCGTCGGCTTCACCGGCCCGCCCGGGGTCGGCAAGAGCACCCTGATCGGCGCGCTCACCGCCGAGCTGCGCAAGGCCGAGCGCCAGGTCGCGGTGCTCTCGATCGACCCCTCCAGCCCCTTCACCCGCGGCGCCCTGCTCGGCGACCGCATCCGCCTCTCCGACCACTTCCTCGACCCCGGCGTCTTCATCCGCTCGATGGCCTCGCGCGGCGCGCTCGGCGGCCTCTCCGAGGCGGCGCTGCAGGTCGCGCTGGCGATGGACGCCGCCGGCAAGGACGACGTGCTGATCGAGACCGTCGGCGTCGGCCAGGCCGAGATCGACATCGTCGACCACGCCGACACGATCGTGCTGGCGCTGATGCCCGGCTCGGGCGACTCGATCCAGGCGCTGAAGGCGGGGGTGATGGAGATCCCCGACGTGATCGTCGTCAACAAGGCCGACCACCCGATGACCGACACGATGGTGCGCGAGGTGCGCGGCGTGCTCGCCCTCTCGCACGAGCCCGGCAAGTGGCAGGTGCCGATCCTGCGCACCGAGGCGGCGCGGGGCGAGGGCGTCGAGGAGCTGGCGGCGAAGATCGACGAGCACCGCGCCCACATCGAGGCGGAGGGCACGCTGGAGGAGCGGCGCGCCCGCAACCTGCGCAACGAGGTGCTGGGGATCGCGACCTCGCGGATGCGGCGGCGGATGGAGGCGACCGCCGCGGCCGACCCGGAGACGGCGGCGCTGCTGGAGCGCGTCGTGCGGCGCGAGCTCGACCCGGCCAGCGCCGCGAGCGAGCTGATGGAGCGGCAGGCCGGTGAGTGAGGCCGCGGCGTGAGCGTGCCGCCGAGCCTCGCCGAGGCGCTCGGCTGGAGCGGGCTGCGAGCTCGACGACGCGGGCGGCAGGCCGGTCGGCCGCGTCGACGGCGTCTACGCCGATGCCGAGAGCGGCGACCCGGTCTGGCTGGTCGTCGCCGTGGCGGCCGCCGCCGACGGCTCCGTTCCGCCGCCGCCGCGCGAAGACGGTCGATCGTGCCGCTGCGCGAGTGCGCGGCGATGCCCGGCCGCGTCTGGACCGCGCAGGGCCGCGAGGCGATCCGCACCGCCCCCGCCGTCGACCCGACCCGCCCGCTGCTGCGCGAGCACGAGGTGGCGATCTGCGCCCACTACGGGATCGGCGAGACAGGTAGGCCGCCACGCCGAGATCGCGCCGCGCCGCAGGTCGACCGCACCGCCGCTAGCTGCGCTCGGTGCACGCTGTCTTTTTGGCAGACGCCGCCCTGAGCCGGCTATGCGATCAGCAGCCGAGCTGGCGGGCGATCACCATCTGCTGCACCTCGTCGGTGCCCTCGCCGATCGTGAGGATCTTGGCGTCGCGGTAGAAGCGGCAGACCGGGTACTCCTCGATGTAGCCGTAGCCGCCGTGGATCTGCACCGCCTCCTCGGTCGCGCGCACGGCGAGGCGGCCGGTGATCAGCTTCGCCTGCGCGGCGGTGAGCGTGAACGACTGGCCGGCGTCCTTCTCCAGCGCGGCGCGCCAGGTGAGCAGCCGGGCGGCCTCGATCTGGGCCGAGAGGTCGGCGATCTTCGCCTGGATCGACTGGAACTTGGAGATCGGCTGGCCGAAGGCCTGGCGCTCCTTGGCGTAGGAGATCGCCTCGTCGAGGGCGCCCTGGGCGAGGCCGACGCCCATCGCGGCGACGCCGATGCGGCCGCCGTCGAGGATGTGGAGGAAGTTCTTGAAGCCGTCGCCGCGGCGGCCGAGCAGGTTGGCCTCGGGGACGCGGCAGTCCTCGAAGCTGAGCGGGCGGGTGTCGGAGGCGTTCCAGCCCATCTTGCGGTAGGGCTCGCCGGCCTCGTAGCCGGGCGTGCCGGTGGGGACGATCAGGTTGGAGATCTCCTTGCGCCCGTCGGCCTCGCCGGTGACGGCGGTGATCGAGACGCAGCCGGAGATGTCGGTGCCCGAGTTGGTGATGAACTGCTTGGCGCCGTCGATCGACCCACTCGCCGTCGTCGAGCTTCGCCGTCGTCCGCACGTTGCCGGCGTCGGACCCTGCCTCCGGCTCGGTCAGCCCGAACGAGGCGAGCTTCTGCCCGCTGCAGAGCACCGGCAGCCACTCGTCCTTCTGCTCGTCCGTCCCCCAGAGATAGATCGGCATCGTCCCCAGCGAGGTGTGCGCCGCCATCGTGATGCAGACCGAAGAGTCGATCCGCGCCAGCTCTTCGACCGCCAGCACGTAGGAGAGCGTGTCGGCCCCGCCACCCCCGTACTCCTGCGGGAACGGGATCCCCATCAGCCCCAGCCCGCCCAGCTTCGCGACGATCTCGTAGGGGAACCGCTTCTCCCGATCCAGCTCCTCAGCCACCGGCGCGACCTCCTGGCGCGCGAAATCGCGCACCGTGTCGCGCAGCAGCCGCTGCTCGTCGCTCAGCTCGAAGTTCACGGCGGGGAGCCTATGCGAGCGCTACAGCTGCAGGCTCTTGACCTGCAGCAGCTCCTCGATCGCGTAGCGGCCGTTCTCGCGCCCGTGGCCCGACTGCTTGTAGCCGCCGAACGGCGCGAGCGGGTTGAAGGCGCCGCCGTTGATCTCGATCTGGCCGGTGCGGATCCGCTTGGCGACGGCGATCGCGCGGTCCTGGTCGCCCGACCAGACGCCGCCGGCGAGGCCGTAGACGGTGTCGTTGGCGATCCGCACCGCGTCGTCCTCGTCGTCGTAGGGCTGGATCGACGAGCACCGGGCCGAAGATCTCCTCCTGGGCGATCGTCATCTCCGGCGTCACCTCGGAGAAGACGGTGGGGCGGACGAAGTAGCCGCGCTCGAGGCCCTCGGGCGGCGCGGCGCCGCCGGTCACGAGCTTCGCCCCTTCGGCCTCGCCCTTCTCGATGTAGCCGCGGACGCGCTCGCGCTGGACCTCGGAGACGAGCGGGCCGAGCCGGGTCGAGTCCTCGAAGGGGTCGCCGGGGGTGAAGGCCTCGGCGGCCGACTGCGGCCAGCTCCTCGGCCTCGGCCAGCTTCTCGCGCGGCACCAGCATCCGGGTCAGCGCGCTGCAGGTCTGGCCCGAGTTGAGGTAGCACTTGGCGACGCCGTCGGGGACCGCCCTGGCGAGGTCGGCGTCGTCGAGGATCACGTTGGGCGACTTGCCGCCGAGCTCCATCGCGACCGGCTTGACCGTCGCCGAGGCGAGCTCGGAGACGCGCCGCCCGGCCCGGGTCGAGCCGGTGAAGGAGACCATGTCGACGCCGGGGTGGCCGGCGATCGCCTCGCCGACGACCGGGCCGGTGCCGGTGACGAGGTTGAAGACGCCGGCCGGCAGGCCGGCGGCCTCGATCACCTCGGCGAGGATGAAGGCGTTGAGCGGCACGACCTCGCTCGGCTTGAGCACGACCGTGCAGCCGGCGGCGAGGGCGGGCGCGACCTTGGCGGCGATCTGGTTCAGCGGGTAGTTCCAGGGCGTGATCGCGCCGAGCACGCCGACCGGCTCGCGCAGCACCCGCGAGTTGCCGATCTCCTCCTCCCAGGCGACTTCCTCCATCAGCCCCGGCATCGCCGCGAACTGGCCGGTGGGCAGGCCCGCCTGGATGATCTGGCTCAGCTTCAGCGGCATGCCCAGCTCCTGGGCGATCGTCGCCGCGATCTCCTCGGAGCGCTCGCCGAGCCCGGCGGCGATCGCGCGTCAGGTAGCCGGCGCGCTCCTCGCGCGAGGTCTGCGACCAGGACTCGAAGGCGTCGCGGGCGGCGCGCACGGCGAGGTCGGCGTCCGCCGGCGTGCAGGCCGGGATCGTCGCCATGACCTCCTCGGTGGTCGAGTTGACGACCTCGATCGTCTCCGTCCCCTGCGGCTCGACCCACTCGCCGCCGATGAAGATCTTGTCCCGCGCCTGAACCTCCGCCGCCGTCGCCATTCGCTCTCCTCCTCGTTCGCTCGTCACGCCCGATTCGTGCGTCGAGCGACGAGTCACAGCGTAGGTGCAATGGCTCACAGTCGCCGCGCGGCGTTCGTTCTATGCTCGCCGTCATAGAGCGCCAGGCACCGAGTCAGGCGCCAGGCCGATTGGAGGCGCGAGATGAGGCTGATCCACCGACACAGAGCCACCGCCCGAAGGCTCCGCGAATCCGATTCACCCAGGAGGAGATCGCCGCCGACCTGCACTACCCGGCGAGCCGCCGATCAGAGCCGCGCGGTGACCCGCCCGCGCCCGCGGAGGCCGCCGGATGAGCGAGGCGCGACGGCGCCCGAGGACGGCGCGCTCGCGGAGCGCCGCGGCCATAGCCGCAACGGCGGCACGGCGGTCGAGGCGGCCCAGGCGTTTGCCGAGGCAGCCGGAGACAGCCGCACCGCACCCTGGTCTGGCAGGACCCGGTGCCGACCGCGGCCGCCGGGCGACGATGCCGGGATGGAGTACATGGAAGCGATCGTCGCCGGCAAGCTGCCGCCGCCGCCGATCGCGTGACGCTGCGCATGGGCCCGATCGAGCTGGGGAGGGCCGGCCGTCTTCTCGGGCGACCCGGCGAGGAGCACTACAACCCGATCGGCGTCGTCCACGGCCGGCTACGCCGCGACCCTGCTCGACTCGGCGCTCGGCTGCGCCGTCCACACGACCCTGCCGGCCGGCGTCGGCTACACCTCGCTCGGCCTCGAGGGCAAGTACGTGCGGCCGATCACCCGCGACACCGGCCGCGTCCTCTGCGAGGCCAACGTCCTCTACCGCGGTCGCCGTCAGGCCACGTCCGAGGCCAACCTCACCGCCGCCGACAGCGCAAGCTCCTCGCCCACGGCGTCGCCACCTGCATGATCCTCGAGCCAAGCGGAAGGGCGCTCTAGCGGACAGCTGCGCGCCAGCTCGACCAGCAGGCGGACGCCGAAGCCGCTGGCGTCGTTGCCGGTGTAGGGGCGGCCGACGTCCCAGGCGGTGCCGGCGATGTCGACGTGGGCCCAGGGGGTCTCGCCGACGAACTCCTCGAGGAAGGAGCCGGCGTAGATCGTCCCCGCCTTGCGCTTCGCGGCGGCGTTGGTGAGGTCGGCGACGGTGCCCTTGGTCAGCTCCTTGTACTCGGGGTGGAGGGGGAGGCGCCAGACCAGCTCGCCGGTCGTCTCGCCCGCCGCTCGACCTCGGCGGCGAGCTCGTCGTCGTTGGAGATCACCGCCGCGTAGGTCGAGCCGAGCGCGATCAGCACGGCGCCGGTCAGCGTCGCCAGGTCGACGATCCGCTCCGCGCCCAGCTCGACCGCGTAGGCGAGCGCGTCGGCGAGGATCAGGCGGCCCTCGGCGTCGGTGTTGTTGACCTCGACCGTCTTGCCGTTGTACTGGGTGATGATGTCGCCGGGCTTGATCGCCGTCCCCGACGGCATGTTCTCGGTCGAGGGGACGACCGCGATCAGGTTCAGCGGCAGGCCCAGCTCGGCGATCGCGCCGACCGCCTCCAGCACCGCCGCGGCGCCCGACATGTCCATCTTCATCTCGTGCATCGAGGCCGAGGGCTTCAGCGAGATGCCGCCGGTGTCGAAGGTGACGCCCTTGCCGACGAGGCCCAGGGTGGGGCCGTCGCCGCCGCCCGCGTAGCGCAGCACGATCAGCTTCGGCTCCTCCGCGGTCCCCTGGCTGACCGCGACCAGGCCGCCCATCTCCTTGGCGGCGATCTCCTCGCGGCCGAGCACCTCGGCGCTGACACCCTCGTGGTGCGGAGGCGATCTCGCGCGCGCGCCGGCCGAGGAAGGACGGGGTGGCGACGTTGGACGGCAGGCTCTGCAGGTCGCGGGCGCGGTTCTGCGCCTCGGCGCAGATGCGGGCGGCCTCGGCCGCGTCGGCGACGCTCGGCCGGGCCGAGCAGGGTCAGCGACTCGATCCGGGGCGGGGGAGGGTCGTCCGGGTCGCTGCTGCGGAAGCGGTCGAAGCGGTAGTCGGCGAGGATCGTGCCGGTGACCAGCGCCGCCGCGGTCGCCTCGTCGTCGTCGGACTCGCGGCAGCAGCCAGGCGAGCGAGGTGGCCTCCAGCTTCGCGGCCTCCTTGGCGGCCACGCGCGGCGGCGACCCGCAGCCGCTCGGCGTCGGCGTCCTCGCGCTTGCCGAGGCCGACGACGAGCACCCGCGCCCGGCCGCTCGGGGCGCAGCAGGGTCAGCTTCTGGAAGCCGCCCTTGGCGTCGGCGGCGCCGGGCGCCGCGGCCAGCTCGCCGGGCAGCTCCTCGCCCTCGTAGAGCCCGACGACGAGCAGGTCGGCGTCGACCTCGGCGGGCTCGAGCCTGGCTGACCTCGACTCTCACGGCCGCCGAGTCTATGGACTCCGTCGCGCGGTTCCTTAGTCGCCATTACGTGACCAAGGAACCACAACTTGCCGGGTGGCCCGCTATCGTTCCCGGCAGGGCCTTGCGGCCCTGTCCGAGCCGAGACCCGGCACAAACAAGACAGAAAGGCCGCCAGATGCCCAGCACCGTCATCCTCGGAACCGCACGCACGCCCTTCGGCAAGATGGGCGGAACCCTCTCCTCGCTCGACGCCACCGACCTCGGCGGCCACGCGATCGAGGCCGCGCTGGAGCGCTCCGGCGTCGACCCCGAGCAGGTCGACCAGGTCGTCTTCGGCCAGGTCCTGCAGGCCGGCCAGGGGCAGATCCCCTCGCGCCAGGCCCAGATCAAGGGCGGCATCCCCAAGGAGGTCCCCTCGGAGACGATCAACAAGGTCTGCGCCTCGGGCATGCGCTCGCTCGGCATCGCCGACATGGCGATCCGCGCCGGCGACACCGAGGTCGCCGTGACCGGCGGCATGGAGTCGATGAGCCAGGCGCCGCACCTGCTGCCCGGCGCCCGCTTCGGCTACCGGATGGGCCACGTCGAGACGATCGACGCGATGGTCCACGACGGCCTCACCAACCCCTTCACCGAGAAGCAGATGATCAACGAGGCGAGCGAGGTCTCCAACGAGCTGGAGATCACCCGCGCCGACATGGACCGCTTCGCCGAGCGCTCGCACCGGCTCGCCGCCGAGGCGACCGACGCCGGCCGCCTCGCCGACGAGATCGTCGGCGTCACGGTCAAGTCGCGCAAGGGCGAGAACACGATCGAGGCCGACGAGGCGATCCGCGCCGGAGACCACGGTCGAGACGCTCGCCGGGCTGCGGGCGATCGGCGGCGAGGACGCCACCCACACCGCCGGCAACGCGCCGGGCGTCAACGACGGCGCCGGCGCGATCGTCGTCGCCTCCGAGGAGTGGGCCGAGAAGGAAGGCCGCACGGTCCTCGCCCGCGTCCTCTCCTACGGCACCGTCGCCGACGACTTCGCCTACCTGGCGAAAACCCCCGCCAACGCCGCCAAGCAGGCGCTGGAGAAGATCGGCAAGAGCCCCGAGGACGTCGACCTCTGGGAGATCAACGAGGCCTTCGCCTCGGTCGCCCTCAACTCGATGCGGATGCTCGGCGTCGACGAGGACAACGTCAACGTCAACGGCGGCGCGATCGCGCTCGGCCACCCGATCGGCGCCTCCGGCGCCCGCATCGTCGGCTCGCTCGTCCACGAGCTCGGCCGCCGCGGCGGCGGCCTCGGCGTCGCCGCGATCTGCTCCGGCGGCGGCCAGGGCGACGCGATCGTGATCGAGGTCAACGGCGGCTGACGCCGTGAGCCGCGCCGCGGCATTCTTCGACCTCGACAAGACCCTGATGGCGGGGTCGTCGGGGATGCAGTTCGCCCGCGTCGCGACGCGGCACGGGATCGTCGGCCGGCGCCAGCTCGCGAGCTGGGCGGTCGAGCACCTGCGCTACCGCCTGCGCGGCACCACCGACGAGCGCACCGACCGAGGTGCTGCGGGTCGCCCGCGAGCTGATCGCCGGCGTGCCGGCCCGCAGCCTCGAGCGGATGAACCCCGAGGTGATGGCGGCGATCCTGCCGCGCGTCTACCCGCAGATGCTCGACGAGGTCTACGCCCACCAGGACGCCGGCCGCGCCACCTTCATCGTCAGCGCCGCCGGCAACGGCGTGGTCGAGCCGCTCGCCGCCGTGCTGGGCATGGACGGCGGCATCGGCACCCGCTACGAGGTCGACGACGACGGCGCCTTCACCGGCCGCTTCGACGGTCCCTTCGTCTACGGGCCCGGCAAGGTCGAGGCGATGCAGGCCTTCGCCGCCGAGCACGGCATCGACCTCGCCGACTCCTACGCCTACTCCGACTCGCTCTCCGACCTGCCGATGCTGCGCGCGGTCGGCCACCCGGTCGCCGTCAACCCCGACCCGCCGCTGGCCGAGATCGCCCGCGAGGAAGGCTGGCAGACGATGCGCTTCGAGCGGCTCGGCCGCCGCCTCGTCGCCCTCGCCGTCACCCTGCTGGCGACGGTTCGCGGGCTTCGGCGCCTCGCGGATCGCGACCAGCGGGCGCCGCTCGCGACCAGCAGCGAGGAACTCCGATCGCCGGTCGAGCGAGCATGGGCACCACGCCGACGACGATGCCGAAGACCGAGAGCCGGTCGCGCCATGTAGCTGGCGTTGAGCGCGGTGGAGCAGCGCCGTCGCGGTCGACCCAGCACGTTCGCGTTCGCCGTTGTCGGCGAAGTATTCGGTTTCGGGGTTGATCGCGGCGAATTCTTCGTTGTCGGTGCCGCCGCCTTCGGCCAGCTCGGCCTGCGGCGTGTTCGGCTTCGCTTCGAAGCGGCCCATCTGGGCGTAGGTGTAGCCGCCGGTCGCCTCGAGCGCGTGGACGCGGCATGTACTCGGCGAAAGCAGCGCGCCTCGTCGCCCGTGTCGATCTCATCGCCGGCGACTTCGCAGGTCGGCAGATCGACCTCGGTCGGCAGGTCGGCCTCCTCGACTTCCTCGGCGACGATCTCCGGGGTCATGTCGGGCGTGCCGACGATCTGCTCCTGGCCGAGGCTGTCCTTGACGGTGTCGGCGCCGTCCGCGCCCATCACGATCGCCGCGACGCCGAAGGCGATCAACACGACCCCCGCGACGATTCCGCCTATCTCGAGTCCTTTGCGCACTTCGACACCTCCATTGCTCGTTCGATGGCCGTTTGCGGACTGCGGCGCAGCCGTTTCACGCGCCTGAGCGTCCCGCCTCCGTGCAGGGCCGCGAATTCGCCCGCGGAAAACCCGTACGCAGATGCACGGGGCGACTTTCGATACCCCTGGTAAGGAAAGTCGCCCGCGCCGGCTCCTAGACTGTCTCCATGGCGACGGAGCCGCGGCAGAAGCCGCTGGAAGAGCGCGAGGCCGAGTGCAGGACGATGTCGGGGCAGCCGATCGAGCCGCTCTACGGGCCCGAGAACGCGCCCGCCGACCCCGAGGAGTCGATCGGCCGCCCCGGCGAGTACCCGTTCACGCGCGGTCCCTACGAGTCGATGTACCGGGGCCGGCTCTGGACGATGCGCCAGTTCGCCGGCTTCGGCACGGTCGAGGAGACCAACGAGCGCTTCCACTACCTGCTCGACCACGGCCAGACCGGGCTCTCGACCGCCTTCGACATGCCGACGCTGATGGGCTACGACTCCGACCACGAGCGCAGCCTCGGCGAGGTCGGCCGCGAGGGCGTCGCCGTCGACAGCCTCGACGACATGGAAGCAGCTCTTCGACGGGATCCCGCTCGGCGGCGTCACCACCTCGATGACGATCAACGCGCCGGCGGCGATCCTGCTCGCCTTCTACGTGCTCGTCGGCGAGAAGCAGGGCGTGCCCGCCGAGAAGCTCGGCGGCACGATCCAGACCGACATCCTCAAGGAGTACATCGCCCAGAAAGAGTGGTGCTTCCCGATCGAGCCGGCGATGCGCCTGGTCACCGACATGATCGAGTGGTGCACGCAGAACATGCCGCGCTGGCACCCGGTCTCGATCTCCGGCTACCACATCCGCGAGGCCGGCTCGACCGCCCAGCAGGAGCTCGCCTTCACGCTCAAGGACGGCTTCACCTACGTCGAGCGGGCGCTCGAGCGCGGCCTCGACGTCGACGACTTCGCCCCGCGCCTCTCCTTCTTCTTCAACGCCCACATCGACTTCTTCGAGGAGATCGCCAAGTACCGCGCGGCGCGCCGCATCTGGGCGCGCGAGATGCGCGAGACCTACGGCGCCAAGCGCGAGGAGTCGATGCGGCTGCGCTTCCACGCGCAGACGGCGGGCGTCTCGCTGACCGCGCAGCAGCCGCTCAACAACGTCGTGCGCACCTCGCTCGAGGCGCTGGCCGCGGTGCTCGGCGGCACCCAGTCGCTGCACACCAACTCCTTCGACGAGGCGCTGGCGCTGCCGACCGAGGAGGCGGTGCGGGTGGCGCTGCGCACCCAGCAGGTGATCGCCTTCGAATCGGGCGTCGCCAACACGCCCGACCCGCTCGGCGGCTCCTGGTTCGTCGAGAAGCTGACCGACGAGATGGAGGCCGCCGCCTACGACTACTTCGCCCGCATCGACGAGCTGGGCGGGATGGTCGAGGCGATCCGCCGCAACTTCCCCCAGCGCGAGATCGCCGACGCCGCCTTCACCTACCAGCGCGAGGTCGACGAGCGCAAGCGGATCGTCGTCGGCGTCAACGACTTCGTCCAGGAGGACGAGGCCGAGACGCCGATCCTGCGCATCGACCCGGCGCTGGAACGCAAGCAGGCCGATCGCCTGGCGGCGACCCGCGCCCGCCGCGACGGCGCCGCGGTCGAGGCCGGCGCTCGCCGAGCTGAAGCGCGCCGCCGCCACCGACGCCAACCTGATGCCGCCGATCATCGAGGCCGCCCGCGCCCGCGCCACCGAGGGCGAGATGATCGCGGCCCTGCAAGAGGTCTTCGGCACCTACACCGAGAGTCCGGTCTTCTAGGCAGCCGCTAGGCTCCCCGCCGCTATGGAGGCAGCAACCGCCCGCAAGATCCGCGTCGTCGTCGCCAAGCCCGGCCTGGACGGGCACGACCGCGGCGCCAAGATCATCGCCCGGGCGCTGCGCGACGCGGGCATGGAGGTGATCTACACCGGCCTGCACCAGACGCCGGAGCAGATCGCCGAGACGGTGATCCAGGAGGACGCCGACGCGGTCGGCCTCTCGATCCTCTCCGGCGCCCACATGACCCTGGTGCCGCGCGTGGTCGAGCTGCTCAAGGCGCAGGGCGTCGACGACGTCCTGGTCACGGTCGGGGGCACGATCCCCGCCGAGGACATCCCCGAGCTGAAGCAGCTGGGCGTCGCCGCCGTCTTCACGCCCGGCGCCGGCACCGACGAGATCGTCGATTTCATCCGCGAGGGCGCCGAAGAGCGCCACGAGCGAGTGATCGAGCGCTGCGACTCATGGGCACGGCGTGACGCCCTCAGTGACGATCACGTCGACTGCACACGTCCTGATGTATAGATAGACTGATTGACTGGTCAGTCAACCAGCCTGAGCAACAGCCAAGGAGGCTTGAAAGTTGAAGATCTGCGTCCTGGTCAAGGAGGTTCCGGACGCCGCCGTCCAGAAGCGCATCGACCCCAACACGATGCGCCTGGACCGTAGCGGCGAGAAAAACCTCAACCCCTTCGATACCCACGCCATCGAGGCCGCCATGCAGATCAAGGAGGGCGGCGCGATCCCGGTCGAGGAGGTCGTCGCGGTGACGATGGGCCCCGACTCGGCGGTCCGCGCGCTGCACAAGGCGGTGGCGCTCGGCGCCGACCGCTCGGTGCACCTCTCCGACGACGCCCTGCCGGGCTCCGACGTCTGCGCCACCGGCTACTCGCTGGCCAAGGTGCTCGAGTCCGAGAGCCCGGACCTGGTCCTGCTCGGCCAGCAGTCCGACGACGGCGAGTGCTACACGATCGGCGCCGTCGTCGCCGACCACCTGAAGATGCCCTCGCTGACGCAGGTGATCAAGATCGACGTCGCCGACGGCAAGCTGCGCTGCGAGCGCCAGGCCGAGTACGGCTACGACACGGTCGAGGTCGAGCTGCCGGCCGTGATCAGCGTCGGCGACGCGATCAACGAGCCCCGCTACCCGAGCCTGAAAGCGATCATGGGGGCGAAGAAAAAACCGCTCGACGGCAAGGCGACCGGCGACGTCGGCATCGAAGCCGGCATGGTCGGCGAGGCCGGCTCCAAGACCGCGGTCCTCGCGCTCAACCCGCCGCCCCGCCAAGGAGGCCGGCGAGATCATCGAGGACGAGGACACCAACGAGACGGTCGAAAAGATCGTCGCCTGGCTCGACGAGAGGAAGCTGATCTAGATGGCAGGCATCCTGACCTACGCCCTCCACGACGACGAGGGCAACTTCAACAAGAACTCGCTCGGGGCGATCTCCGAGGCGGCCAAGCTGGCCGGCGAAATCGGCGGCGAGGCCGCCGCGCTGGTCGTCGGCGACATCGCCGACGACGCCTGCGCCTCGCTCGGCAACTGGGGCGCGGCCAAGGTCTACCGGGCCAAGAGCGTGCCCGAGGGCCTGGCCCAGCCGATCGTCGACGCGATGGCCAAGGTCATCCAGGACGAGGGCTTCGGCTACGCGCTGTTCGGCGGCGGCCTGCTCGGCTTCGAGATCGGCGCCGGCCTCACCGCGCGCCTCAACGCCGGTGTGACGATGGAGGTGACGCAGGTCAAGGTGCAGGACGGCAAGCTGGTCGTCGAGCGCCCGATCCTGCAGGACTCCCAGATCGCCGACGTCGGCTACGTCACCGAGCCGGGGATCATCATCGGCCGCCTCAACGCCTTCGACGCCAAGGAGAGCGGCGGCACCGCCGAGGTCGTCGACGTCGACGTCGAGCTCTCGGCCTGGTCGACCAAGGCGAAGCTGGTCCAGCGCGGCGAGCAGCGCGGCGCCGACGTCAACATCGAGGACGCCGACATCCTCGTCGGCGGCGGCCGCGGGCTCGGCGCCGCCGAGGGCTTCAAGCAGTGCGAGGAACTGGCCGAGGCGATGGGCGGGGCGGTTGCCGCGACCCGCGCCGTGGTCGACGCCGGCTGGTACCCCTACGCGGCCCAGATCGGCCAGACCGGCAAGACGGTCGCGCCGAAGCTCTACCTGGCCGCCGGCATCTCCGGCGCGATCCAGCACAAGGTCGGGATGCAAGCTCGGAGAACATCCTCGCGATCAACAAGGACCAGAACGCGCCGATCTTCGAGTTCTCGGACCTCGGCGTGGTCGGCGACCTGCACAAGATCGTCCCCAAGCTGACCGAGGCGATCAAGGCGAAGAAGGGCGGCCTAGCCGGCTCGGCCCCTCGATCCCGCAAAGGAGCAAGCGATGCCCGCCGTCAAGCCGATCGAGTACCCGCCGCCGTTCGACTCCGCCGACGTGATCGGCCCGCCGACCGACCCGGTCGACGACCGGATCGAGGTCGGCATCGCGATCGTCGGCGGCGGGCCGGCGGGCCTCGCCTGCGCCAACAAGTTGATGCAGCTGCTCGAGGACGAGCCGGAGCTGACCGAGAAGCTCGGCGAAGTCCCGGTGGCGGTGATCGAGAAGGGCAAAGTCGCCGGCGCGCACCTGCTCTCCGGGGCGAACGTCGACCCTCGGCCACGGAGGCTGTTCCCGGACATGGACCCGGTCGACTGGCCGCCGGTCTACCAGGAGGTGACCAAGGACGGTCTACCTTCTGACCCCGAAGGCGGCGCTCCGCTGAAGTCGACAACGCGGCCGCCGCCGCTCAACTCCGCAACCACGGCACCGTCACCTCGGTCTCCAAGCTGGGCCGCTTCCGCCGACGAAGCCGAAGAGGCCGGCGTCTACATCCTCGCCGAGACCGCCGCGACCAAGCTGCTGGTCGAGGACAGGATCGTCGGGGCGCGCTCCGGCGACCGCGGCCGCGGCAAGGACGGCGAGGAGCTGGGCAACTTCGAGCCCGGCTCCGACGTCGTCGCCAAGGCGACCGTCCTCGCCGAGGGCACGATCGGCCACCTCACTCTACGCGCCTACGACTACTTCGACCTGCACGGCTCCGACCTGCAGGCTGGGAGCTCGGGGCGAGGAGATCTGGGAGGTGGAGCCGCTCGATCGTGTCATCCACACCCTCGGCTGGCCGCTGCGCTGGAGCCCGCCACAAAGGAGGCCGGCGGCAGCTTCATCTACCCGATGGGCGAGGACAAGGTCTGCTCGGCTTCGTCGTCGGCCTCGACTACACCGACGCCGACCTTCAGCGTCATGTGCAGCAGCTCAAGCAGCACTTCATCGCCAGATCATCGACGGGCGGCAAGCGGGTCGGCTGCGCGAAGACGATTCCGTCGGCGGCTACTGGGCGCTGCCGAAGCGGTTGTGCCCGGACGCCGCTGCGGCGACGCTGCCGGGATGGTCAACATCGCCGAGCTGCTGCATCCACTATGCCATGCACGCCGGGATGTACGCGGCGGAAGCGATCGTCGAGCCGCTCAAAAAGCATCGACTCGGTCAACTTCTAAGCCTACGACGAGAAGATCCGCGGCTCGGTGATCGAGAAGCTACTCTATCCGCTGCGACATGAGCAGCCCGCTCTCCAGGGCTGATCTTCGGCGGCATGATGGGTCGGCGATGGTCGCCACCAAAGGCGCTTTCCCGGCGGTCACTGGAAGGTCGAGGACAACGCCGATCCGGAGGTGCACATCGGCAAGCCGGCCGACGAGGTTCCGAAGCCCGACAACGAGGACGACCTTCAACAAGCTCGACTCGGTCTTCCTCTCGGCACGCGACCCGCGACGACGCCCCCAACCACGTCCGCATCCAGACCAGGGTGCCCGCGAGATCGCCAGACCTGGGTCTCGATGTGCCCGGCCCAGGTCTACGAAATCCCCGACGAGCAGCTGGAAGAGCGGCCGCGGCCGAGGTCAGGTCCACGTCACCGCCTCGAACTGCGTCCAGTGCGGCGCGATCACCGCCAAGGGCGGCCGCCTGACGCTGCCCGAGGGCGGGCGACGGGCCGCTGTACCAGGAGACCTGAGCTCGACCCGCTCGGCTGGCGCATAGGGTCGCCGGGTGCTCGGCGCTGGGGATAGTCGCGGCAGTCGGGGCCTCGTCTACAACACCTCGATCGCGTTGCAGGCGCTGGAGGTGCGGGGGGTGCCGCAGGAGCACTCGCTGCGGCCGTCGCTGATCGGCAGGCTGGTGCGGAACCGGCGCTGGCTGGGGGCGACGGCGTTGGGCCTGGTCGGCGGCCGCTGGAGATCGTGGCGCTGCTGCTGGCGCCGTTGACCGTGGTGCAGCCCTGCCTGGTCAGCGGGCTGATCCTCCGCTGTGGCTGGGGGCGACGAAGCTGGGGGAGACGCCGGGGAGGCGCGAGTACCTCGCGGTGGCGGCGATCGTCGTCGGGGTCGCGGGGGTGGCCTGGGCGGCGCCGGAGCGCACCACCGACCACGCCGACACGGCCGCGATCGCCCGCACTCGGACTGGTGGCGATCCCGATCGCCGCGCCCTACCTGCTGCGGGGGCGGGGTCCGCGGCCGCGGTTTCTCGCCGTCCTCAGCGCCGGCTTCGGCTACGCCTGGACCGCCATCGCCAGCAAGCTCCTGACCGACGAGCTGGCCGCCGGGGCGCTGCTGGTCGCGGTTGCCTGGCTGGCCACCGCGGTGGCCTCGGAGGGGTTGGCGCTGCTGAGCGAGATGAGTGCCCTGCAGCAGCCGCCCGGCGCGACCCACGTCGCGCCGGTGATGTTCGCCGTCCAGGTGCTGGTGCCGGTGATCCTTGCGCCGCTGATCTTCGGCGAGTCCTGGGCCACGACCCCGGGCGGCGGCGTGGCGCTGGTCGCCTTCGTCGTCGCTCGTCGTCGGCACCGTCTCCTTGCCGGCTCCCGTGCAGTCGGAGCGGTGATCGACAGCGCCCGAGCGGGGGTGATCACTCGGTTCCGGCCGTTGGTAGCGTGGCGGCCGCCTTCGGCGATCTGTAACCAGTCAACTCCCCCGCCGCAGCGCCACTTCGCTCCTCACCCGGAGCGACCGTGCCCCCAGAGACTCCGGCCCGACGCGACCAAGTCGCGATCGGGTTCGATCACCGCGACCGTGCGCAGGCTCTTCGATCTCTGGACCGAGGTGCTCGACTCCGAGCAGTGGTCGGAGGGCAAGAAGCTGGCCGCCTTCGAGCAGCGCTGGTCGCAGTGGAACGGGCTGCCCAGCCTCGGCCTCTCCAGCTGGGCCGGCGGCGCCCTGGCGGCGCTGCGAGTTCGCCGGCGTGCGCGGCGAGACCGTGCTCTGCCCCTCCAACACCTTCATGGCGACGCCGCTGGCGGCGGTCAACGCCGGCGCCAAGGTCGAGTTCGTCGATTGCAACCGCAGCGACCTCTGCATGTCCTTCGAGGACTTCGAGCGCAAGGCGGAGCGCCACAAGCCACGTGCCGCGATCCTCGTCCACATCGGCGGCCACATCGCCTTCGATGCCGAGCGGATCGCCGCCTACTGCCGCGACAACGGGATCTTCCTGCTCGAGGACTGCGCCCACGCCCACGGCGCCGATTGGAACGGCGGCAGGCCGGGCGGTTTCGGCGACGCCGGCGTCTACTCGCTCTACGCGACCAAGACCGTCTCCACCGGCGAGGGCGGGGTGCTCGTCTCCGGTAACGAGGAGCTGATCGAGTTCGCCGCCAAGTTCCGCAACTACGGCAAGTTCGAGCACCAGGTCGACGGCCTCAACTTCCGGATGAGCGAGTTCACCGCCGCCCTCGGCCTGGTCCAGGCGGAGCGGATGGAGGAGATCGTCGCCTGGAAGAACGAGTACGCGAGCGAGCACCTCGACCCGCTGCAACCGGCCGGACTGGAGCTGCCCGAGGGGATGTCCTCCGGCCTCTACAAGTACCTCGTCTTCGAGCGGATCGAGAAGTCCACCGGCCGCGTCTACGAGGAGCCGTGCCACCGCATCATGGGCCGCTCCGATGAGCTGCCGAACACCGACTGGGTGGCGCAGAACCACTGGTGCGTGCCGCTCTACTACCGCCCCGAGAGCCGTGAGGCGGCGCTGGGCAGGGGGTCGTATGAGGGTTCTGGTAACCGGAGGCGGGGGCTTCATCGGCTCTCACGTCGTCGACCGCCTGCTCGACCAGGGGATCACGCCGCGGATCTTCGACCTCAGCGCCTCCCCTACCACTCGCCGCTGGAAGTCGAGACCTTCACCGGCAGCATCACCGACCCGGCCAACCTCGACCTGGCGATGCGCGACTGCGACGCCGTCATCCACCTCGCCGCGGTCGCCGACGTAGCCCACGTGCTCGCCGACCCGGTGCTGGCCGAGGAGGTCAACACGCGCGGCACGCTGAACGTGCTCGAGGCCGCCTGCCGGGCCAAGGTCGGCCGCGTCGTCTACGGCTCGACCACCTGGGTCTACAGCGACTGCGTCGAGCAGGACGTCGGCGAGGAGACGCCGATCCCGGCGCCGCGCCATCTCTACACGGCGACCAAGCTCGCCGGCGAGAACTTACTGCGCCGGCTACGCCGAGCTCTACGACCTCGAGTTCACGGTGCTGCGCTTCGGGATCCCGTACGGCCCGCGTGCCCGCGCCGCCGGCGTCGTCGCCAAGTTCACCGACCTTGCCTTCGAAGGTAAGGCACTGACGATCGCCGGCGACGGCAGCACGACCCGCAGCTTCATCTACGTCGAGGACCTCGCCGACGGCATCGTCGCCGCGCTCGAGCCCGAGGCCGCCGGTCGCACCTACAACCTCTCCGGCGACGAGGTCGTGACGATCCTCGAAATCGCCGAGCGTGTCCAGGAAAACACCGACAACTGCGAGATCGTCCACACGCCGCCGCGTCCGGGAGATTTTCCCGGCAAGTCGATCTCCAACGAGCGCGCGCTCGCGGAGATCGGCTGGAAGGCCGAGACCAGCTTCAAAGAAGGCGTCCGCAAGTACGTCGAATGGGTGCGCGATACGACTCGCCCGCCGGATCCGATCCCGGGTAAACAGCCCTCGCTGAACGGCAACGAACACGCCGCCGGGGCGCTGCTCGCCGGCGTCTCCCGCTTCGAGGAGCGCCAGCCGCGGGTGCTGGTCCTGACCGCCGACATCGGCGAGGGGCACGACCTGCCGGCGCGGATCATCAAGGCCGACATCGAGAAGGAGATTCCCGGTGCCGAGGTCGAGATCGACAACGGCCTCGAGGCGATGGGCAGGATCTGCTCCGCGTCCATCCGCGAGGGCTCTCGCTTCACCTTCCGCTGGGCGCCCTGGCTGTTCGACGTCCAGTACTGGCTGCTGACCAAGTTCGCGCCGACGCGCTGGCTCGCCCACCACCTCGGCTACCTGCTGGGCGCCCGCGGGCTGATGCGCCTGATCGCCAAGCACGATCCCGACGTCGTCATCTCGACCTACCCCGGTGTCACCGCCGTGCTCGGGATGCTGCGCGAGAACCGTCGCCTGCTGGTCCCCGTGCAGTCGGCGATCACCGACCTGGCCGGGCTGCGCTACTGGGTCCATCCCGGGGTCGACATGCACTTCGTCACCCACCCCGAGTCGATCGAGGAAGTCGAAAGGCTGGCCGGGCCGGGCAGCGTCGAGTGGATGCGCCCGCCGATCTCCAGCGACTTCCTGATGCCGCGGACCCGTCGCGACGCCCGCGAGGCACTCGACCTTCCGGCCCATGCCCGCATCGTGCTGGTCTCCGGCGGCGGCTGGGGCGTCGGAGACCTCGAAGGGGCGATCGAATCGGCGCTCGCCGACGAGGACACCCTGGTCGTCTGCATCACCGGTCGCAACGAGGCCGCCCGCGAGCGGCTCGAAAACCGTTTCGGCGAGGACGAGCAGGTGCGGGTCCTCGGCTTCACCGAGCAGATGAGCGACTGGATGGCGTCCGCCGACGCGATGATCCACGCCACCGCCGGCCTGACCGTCCTCGAGGCCCACATCCGCGGCTGCCCGGTTGTCTCCTACGGTTTCAACGCCGGCCACCTGCGGGCCAACAACGCCGCCTTCGAGCGCTTCGGGCTGGCCGAGGTCGGCCCGCTCCGATCACGAGCTGGAGTCGATGCTCCGCCACGTCACCCGCGAGCGGCGCTCGCCCGACTCCTCCTTTGCCTCGCTGCCCTCGATCGCCTCACGGGCGCTGAGCGTGCGCCCCCGCGTACGCCCGCAGCCGGTCTGGCGCCTGCGCTCGGAGCGGGTGGCCGCCGCGGTCTCGCTGGCCGCCGTCGCCGTCCTGTTGGCGCTCTCGATCGTCCATTGGGAGAGCCCCTGGAGCGTCGCCAAGCCGGTCACCAGCCGCATCCACATCGGCAAGGAGGCTGAGCAGGCGGCCGCGGCCCAGCCTGCGGCGCAGGTCAACGGCGCCGAGCAGGCCGCGCCGAAGGCTTCCGGCTCCGCGCCGCCGGAGACCGCCGCCGCTCCTTGATCGCCGCCGCGGCAGCGGTCGGGGCCGGTGCCGCGGCGATCGCCCATGCCGGGCCGGGGCTGGCTCCGGTGGTCCCGGCGATCGGCGTCCGGCTGCCCCTCGTGCTGCGCCAGGAGGGGGAGGGGGGAGTCGCGCTCACCTTCGACGACGGCCCGCACCCGCAGGGCACCCCGGCGGTGCTGGAGACGCTGCGCGAGGCGGGCGTCCGCGCGACCTTCTTCCTCGCCGGCGAGCAGGTCGAGCGGCGGCCGGCGCTGGCCGCCGAGATCGCCGCCGCCGGCCACCGGGTCGAGCTGCACTGCCACCGCCACCGCAACCAGCTGCGGTTGACCCCTCGGGCGCTGCTCGACGACGCCGAGCGGGCGAGGGCGGTGATCGAGGAGGCGAGCGGCCAGGCGATCTCCGACTACCGGCCGCCGTACGGGATCTTCAGCGCCTCCGGCCTACGGGCAGTGCGAAGTCGGGGCTGGCGACCGGTCCTCTGGTCGCAGTGGGGAGGGACTGGACCCGGCGGGCGACGGCCGAGTCGATCGTGCGCAAGTCCACCGCCACCGTCCAAGCCGGCGACGTGGTCCTACTGCATGACGCCGACTACTACAGCGCGCCGGGCTCCTGGATCCGCACCGCCGCGGCACTGCCGCTCATCCTCGCGGAGCTTGACGCGCGGGAGCTGAAGCCGACGCTGCTGCGCCGCTGACTCGGCGGGGCAAGCGTCCACTGCTCACAGCCGGCAAACGCTTCGTCGAGCCGCCGCGCCATCGTGCTCCGCGGCCGATCCTGATCGAAGACCTGCTTTTCCATAGCTCACCGTCCTGTTAGGGGGCGTTATGTAAAGCCTCTCCCGCCCGTCGGACGAAAAACCTGCACTTTGCGGAGAATGCGAACCCGTGTTCGCTTCGGGTCAGCCGGCGAACCCCGCGATCTCATCCGCCAGCCGCCCCGGCTGGTCGAGCGGCACGAACGTGCTCGAGTCGGGGATCTGGACGATCTTGGCGTTGCCGGCTTCGCCGGCGAGGCGTTCGGCGTAGGCGAGTGGGAAGAGCTTGTCGCCGGGGGCCCAGGTGAGGAGGATCGGCAGGTCGGAGCTGCGGAGCTTGGCGGCGGCCTCGAGGGTATGGCGGCTGTCCATGCCGACGGTGACCTTCTTCAGGTCGCGCTTGACGTCGGGGTCGGTGAGGGAAGGCTTCATCCAGGAGGCGATCAGGTCGTCGGGGATGCCGGCCTTGGAGAAGGGCTTGAAGGCGCGGCGGGCGACGGCGGGGATGCCGAAGGGGAGGGAGAGCAGGGTCATGCCGCCGGGCATGGCGGCGAGCTTGGGCAGGTGCTTGAACACGCCCGGGGGGAAGTTCTCGTGGGTGTCGCAGTTGGTGAGGACGAGGCGGCCGATCCGCTCGGGATGGCTGGTGACGAGGACCTGGGACATGGCACCGCCGGAGTCGTTGCCGACGATCGTCACGTCCTCGAGGTCGAGGGCGTCGAGGAAGGAGGCGATCAGCGCCGCGATGCCGGGCGGCGTCAGGTCGGCACCGGGCTTCATGGCGATCTGCTGGGAGCCGATCGGCCAGTCGGGGGCGAGGCAGCGGAAGCGGTCGGAGAGGCCGTCGACGACGCCGTCCCAGAGTCGACCGTCGACCAGGTAGCCGTGGACGAAGACGATCGGTTTGCCCTCGCCGGCCTCGCGGTAGCGGATGCGGCCGGCCGGCAGGTCGATCTCCTTGCGCTGGTTGCTCTCGGTCGTCATCGCGTCTCCTTAGGGTGTCTGTCCCGCGCATGAGTCGGCGCTGGATCTGTTCATCTGTTGATTGTTCCCTAACATACATACAGTATGCATGTAAATCCAGAGAGACCCGATCCAGGTGTCGAGCGGCGCACCCAGGCCGAGCGCGCCGGCGCCACCCGGCGCCCTGATCTCGGCCGCCCGCGGCCTCTTCGGCGAGCGCGGCTATGCCGAGGTCGGCACCGAGGAGATCGTGCGGGCGGCGGGCGTAACCCGCGGCGCCCTCTACCACCACTTCGGCGGCAAGCAGGACCTGCTCGAGGCGGTCTACGAAGAGATCGAGGCGGAGACGACGCAGCAGGTCGCGACGGTCGTGCTCGGCTCGCAGATGACCAGCCCGCTGGCGGCGATGCGGGCCGGGATCGAGGTCTTCCTCGAGTCCTGCTCAGAGCAGGAGGTACAGCGGATCGTCCTCCACGACGCCCCGGCGGTGCTGGGCTGGGAGCGCTGGCGCGAGATCGCCGCCGCCAACGGGCTGGGACTGATCGAAGCCAGCCTGATCGCCGCGATCGACGCGGGGGAGATCCGGCCCTTGCCGGTACGGGCGATGGCGCACCTGCTGCTGGGCGCGCTCGACGAGGCGGCGATGCTGATTGCCCGCTCCGAGGATCCCGAAGAGCGGGCCGAGGTGACGGCGGTGCTGCTAGCCCTGCTCGAGAGCTTCGCCGAGCCTGGAGCCTGAGCCGCGCACGGTCGCCCGGCGATCGGTCAGGCTCGACTCCTTCTGCGCGTACATCCTCACGTCGGCGAGCTGCATCGCCTCGGCGGGGTCGGTCGCCTCGGTCGGGATCTCCACCGCGCCCCACGAGGCGGCCACCTCGTAGCCCTTGCCTTTGTCGTTCATCGCCGCCGCCGCGACCGCGGTGACGGCCTCGAAGCGCTCCTCCGGGCAGCTCAGCAGCACGCAGAACTCGTCGCCGCCGATCCGGTAGGCGGAGCCGTCCTCGCCCACCGCCGCCTTCAGGCTGCGGCCGAGCCGGACCAGGAGGTCGTCGCCGGCGGGGTGGCCGAAGGTGTCGTTGTAGCGCTTGAAGCCGTTGAGGTCGAAGAGCAGCAGCCTCGCCGGCTCCTCCTCTGTCGCCCGCGCGCACTGCGTCTCGAGGTCGACCTGCATCCGCCCGCGGTTGCCGAGCCCGGTCAGCGGATCTGTCCGCACCTGCTCCAGCAGGCGCTTGTTCTCCTTCACGCTCATCCCCAGCCGCACCAGCACCGCGATCATCGTCGCCGTCCAGAGAGCGGTCGAGAGGACGCTGGTGGCGGTGAAGTACTGGGTCGAGAAGAGGCCGATCATCACCGCGGCGAAGAGGATCGGCACCATCAGCTCGCGCCAGCCGTCGAAGCGCGCCGAGGCGGGGATCGCGCTGACCCGGTGCAGCCAGGCCTCGGCACCGAGGAAGACGGCGCCGATCAGGTAGATCGGGTCGATCCAGTTGCCGCTCGGGCAGGCTGCGCTCCGTTCGTCTGCAGCGTGTAGGCGGCGTCGGCGATGGCGAGGGCAGCGAGGCCGGCGAGCAGCAGCGACCAGGTGCGGCCGGGGTGCCAGCGGGTGAGGGAGATGACGCCGACGACCAGCGCCAGCATGGCGATGTCGCCGAGCGGGTAGGCGAGCGTCGTCGCCACCTGGACGGGGGTGCCGCTCGGCCTGCTCGGCGACGAAGTCGAAGACGAAGGTGGCGCCGAGGGCGGCGGTGCCGAGGCCGGCGATCAGGCCGTCCACCCAGAGGCGCCAGTCGAGCTCGTGGGCGCGGGCCCGGATCAGCAGGACGAGGCCCGTGGCGGCGAGCGGGTAGTAGAGGAGATAGCCGGCGTCGGCCAGCGAGGGGTAGGGCGCGGAGGGATCGTCGAGGATGGCGGCCGTCCAGTAGATCTCGGCCGCGGCCCAGCAGAGGACGGCGGCGCCGATCGCCAGCCAGGCGCCCCGCTCGCGCTCGACCTGGCTCGCCCGCACCAGGCAGGCGAGCCCGGCGGCGAGCACCACCGAGTCGTAGACCCAGCCTTCGGCGGCGCTGTCCAGTCCGGTGCCGCCGAGGCCGAGCCAGTCGTGCAGGGCGACGAAAGCAGTGCCGCCGAGCAGGATCGCGATCAGCGGCCAGAGCAGCGCCCGTGCCCAGGTGGCGTCGGCGGCTCTCGGAGTCGGGCTCACATGGGTCTATCGGCAACACTTGCCGACTTCTCTAGACTGAGAGGAGATGAAGGCAGGAATTCACCCCGATTACACGCTCGCGAACGTCCACTGCTCCTGCGGGAACCAGTTCTACACCCGCTCGACCAGCCCGGACCTTCACGTCGAGCTCTGCTCCGAGTGCCACCCCTTCTACACGGGCAAGCAGAAGCTTGTCGACACCGGCGGCAGGGTCGAGCGCTTCCAGCGCCGCGCCGCGAAGCACAGGGCCGGGAAATAGGCCAGTGAGCCCGTCAGCGGGCTCGGCACAGGCAGATCCCGCCTCCTCCACCAACGGGGGCGACCCGCTGCGCATGCCCGACGGGGCCCTGGTCGCCAAGCGCGACGCCCCGGTGGGCGGTCAGGCGGTGCTGGAGGGCGTGATGATGCGCGGCGTCACGGTCTGGGCCGTCGCCGTCCGCACTCCCGAGGGCGAGATCGAGATCGAGTCCGAGCCGCTGAAGCCCTGGGCGCAGCGGCACCGCATCTGGCGCCTGCCGATCATCCGCGGCGTCGTCGCCCTCGGCGAGTCGATGAAGATCGGCTTCAAGGCACTGGCGATCTCCGCCAACGCCCAGCTCGAGGACGACGAGGAGGGCAAGCAGGAAGAGATCGGCGGCTGGGTCTGGGGCCTGACGATCGCCCTCTCGCTGCTGCTGGCGGTGGGTCTCTTCTTCGTGGTCCCGGTCGGCCTGACCAGCCTGATCAAGGACCAGCTCGGCTCCTCGCTGCTCTTCTGGCTGGTCGAGGGGGTCCTGCGCACGGCGATCTTCATCGGCTACATCGCTCGCGATCAGCAAAATGCCGGACCTGCGCCGCGTCTTCGAGTACCACGGCGCCGAGCACAAGACGATCTCCTGTTACGAGGCCGAAGACGAACTCACCCCGGCGCGGGCCAAGCTCTACTCGCGCCTGCACCCGCGCTGCGGCACCAGCTTCCTGCTGATCGTGATGGTGCTGGCGATCTTCGTCTTCGCCCCGATCGGGCTGCCGGCCTGGTACTGGCTGCTCGCCTCGCGCATCCTCGGCATCCCGCTGATCGCCGGCCTCTCCTACGAGGTGATCAAGTGGGCCGGCAAGAACCGCCGCAAACGCTGGGTGCGGGCGGTGATGTGGCCGGGCCTGATGCTGCAGAACCTGACCACCCGCGAACCCGACGAAGAGCAGCTCGCCGTCGCGATCGCCGCGCTGGAGGCGGTGCTGGCGAAGGAGAAGCCCGAGGAGGCGGCGAAGCAGCAGCACATCGAGATCGTCGCCTAGAGCGCCGCAAATCGGGCCTCGGCCTCCGGTCGACGTCTGGGTGTCGATGATCGAGCAGCTGGTTGAGCAGATCGAGACTCGCTTCGGCGAGCTCGAGGCGCAGATGTCGGACCCGGAGGTGATCGGGGATCGCGAGCGCTACGCGGCGGTCGGGCGCGAATACCGCGAGCTGCAGCCGGCGCAGGCGCTGGCGCGCCGAGTGGCGGACTCTCAACGACGACCTCGCAGGGAGCCCGCGAGCTGCTCGAGGAGGGCGAGGACGACGGAGCTGCGCAAGGTCGTCGAGGAGGCGCCGGCGCGGCTGGACCGAGCTGGAAGACGAGATCCGGCTGGCGATGGTCGAGCGCGACCCCAACGACGACAAGAACGTGATCGTCGAGATCCGCGGCGGCACCGGCGGCGACGAGGCGGCCCTGTTCGCCGGCGACCTCTACAAGATGCTGACCCGCTACGCCGAGGAGCGCGGCTTCGCCACCGAGGTCCTCTCGCAGTCGGCGGCCGACGCCGGTGGCTTCAAGGAGGTCACCTTCGAGGTCAAGGGCGACGGCGCCTACTCGATCTACAAGTACGAGGGCGGCACCCACCGCGTCCAGCGGGTGCCGGAGACCGAGTCCCAGGGCCGCATCCACACCTCGACCGCGACCGTCGCGGTGCTGCCCGAGGCCGAGGAGGTCGAGGTCGAGATCGACCAGAACGACCTGCAGATCGACGTCTACCGCTCCTCCGGGCCCGGCGGCCAGTCGGTCAACACGACCGACTCGGCGGTGCGGATCACCCACAAGCCGACCGGGATCGTGGTCTCGATGCAGGACGAGAAGTCCCAGCTTCAGAACAAGGAGCGGGCGATGCGGGTGCTGCGGGCGCGGCTCTACGAGCGCGAGCTGGCCGAACAGCAGGCGAAGATCGCATCCGAGCGCAAGGCCCAGGTCGGCACGCGGCGAGCGCTCGGAGAAGATCCGCACCTACAACTTCCCCCAGGGCCGGGTCACCGACCACCGCATCAAGCTCACCTCCCACAACCTCGACGGCGTCCTCGGCGGCGACCTCTCCGAGTTCACCGAGGCGCTCGGCGCGGAGGAGAAAAGACAGCGCCTCGAGGCCGCCGCGGCCGGCTGACGTGGCGCACCGTCAGCGGAGGCGCTGGGGGCAGCGGTCGACGCGATGCGCTGCGGCCGGCGTCGAAGACCCGCGCCTCGACGCCGAAGTACTGCTGGCCGAGGCGACGGGGTGCGAGCGGGCGGCGCTGGTCGCGAGCCCGGAGGCCGAGGTGCCAGCTGCGGCCGCGCGGTTGTTCGGCGAGATGGTGCGGCGGCGGCTGCGGCGTGAGCCGGTCGCCTACATCCTCGGTCGCAAAGGCTTCCGCCACATCGAGCTGGCGGTCGACCGGCGGGTGCTGATCCCGCGGCCGGAGACCGAGCTGCTGGTCGAGCTGGCGCTGGAGCTGGCGCCGGCGAGGGTGCTCGACATCGGCACCGGCTCCGGCGCGATCGCTCTGGCGATCGCCGACGAGCTGCCCGACTGCGAGGTGATCGCGACCGACACCTCGGCGGCGGCGCTGGAGGTGGCCCGCGCCAACGCCGAGCGGCTCGGGCTCGCCGGTCGTGTGCGGTTCCTCGAGACGCTCGATTCCCAGCGGCGAGAGCTTCGACCTGGTCATCGCCAACCTTCCCTACGTTGCCGAGGCCGACTGGACCTCGCTGCAACCGGAGGTGACCCAGTGGGAGCCGCGCGAGGCCCTGCTGGCGGGCTCGGACGGCCTCGACGCGATCCGCCAACTGCTCTCCGGCGACTCCGGTCGTCGCTTGTATGGCTATTCCGGACAAGCGACGACCGGAGAGTTTGTTCTGGCCCTGGAGGTGGGGGAAGGGCAGGCGCCGGCGGTCGCCATGATGCTGCGTGAGGCCAGTTTTCTCGAGGTCGAGTCGCGCAGGGACCTTGCTGGCATCGAGCGGGTCGTGGTGGGGCGGCGATGACCGAGCTCGTCTCGATCGAGCGCGACGGCGATGCAGCGGCGCGCACGGCCCTGGAGCGATGCATCGCCGGCGGCGGCGTCGCCGTCTTCCCATCCGACGGTCTCTACGGCCTCGCCTGCGACCCCCTCGACGCGGCCGCGATCGGGCGCATCCACCGGCTCAAGGGCCGCGACGACGGCAAGCCCTCGGCGGTCATGTACTTCTCACCGCTGGCGATGCGGGAGCTGGTTGCGGGGCTGGGGCCGCGCACCGCGGCGGCGCTGAGCGCGCTGCTGCCCGGCCCCGTCACCCTCGTCGTCGCCAATCCCGCCCGGCGCTACCCGCTGGCCTGTCGCGAGGACCGCGAGCGCCTCGGGGTGCGCCTGATCGCCGGCCCGCTGGCCGGGGCGATGTGCCCGGTCTTCCAGACCTCGGCCAATCTCAGCGGCGAGCCGCCGCCGTCGCGCTTCGCGGACGTGCCGGCGGCGATCGTCGCCGGGGCCGACTTGGCGATCGACGGCGGCGAGCTGACCGGCCTTCCCTCGACGGTGGTCGACCTCGCCGCGATCGAGGAGGGCGGTGAGTGGCGAATCCTCCGCCAGGGCGCCGTCTCGGAGGGCGACCTAGCCGCCGCAATGGCCTCCGTCGGACTCGACTGAGGGGCCGGCGGGACGAAAAGCCACGACATACGTGGCCCTTCGTCCCGTCGGCGGGCGGTTCAGCAGTGCTGGGGGCCGTCCCGGTAGGGGAGGCGGACGATCCGGACCGAGCGGTTGTTGCCCTCGTTTTCCTCGTAGAGGAGGTTCTGGGGGTCCACCCGCATCACGAAGGCGTAGCAGCCGCGCAGGCCGCTGACGTTGACCCACTGGCGGTCGTAGGTCGAGGGGTAGATGTCCGACCAGCCGACCGAGGTCCCGAGCCGGACCCGCTTGCGGTTCGGGTCCTGGCTGCAGGCGGGGTAGACGCGACGGTGCGGTGAGCGCTTCATCGCCCGGGTCCGCTCGAGGTCGCGGAAGCAGTAGAAGACCTTGGGTCCCTTGCGCACCCGCGCCAGTGGTTGGCGCTGATCGTCAAGTGACCAGATCTCCATGCTGAGCGGGTCATGCACCTTCCAGTAGGAGCCGCCGTACTCGTAGCCGACCGAGTAGAAGTGCAGCTGAGCGTCGGTGCGGAAGGTCTCGACGCCGCCGCCGACCCTGTAGATCGCCTGGTTGGCCCGCATCCAGTTGGGCTTGTAGCGCTGGCCGCGCAGCTCCATCGGCCCGCGGCCCCGCGAGCGGATGTCGTTGCCGGCGTACAGGAGCGTGCCGCCGCCATAGCCGTAGGTGCCGCTCTCGTGCTCGACGAAGAGGTCTTCGGCGGGCCCGACCCGCAGGTCGGGACAGAGCAGCGTCCTCGCTTCCGGGCCGAGGCAGGGATTGTCCGGCGCCACCGTTCCGGGGCTGGCCCCACCGGGGGCGCCGCCTGCCGAGCCGGCGAGCGCGGCAAGCGAGAAAGCGAGCACCGCCAGGGCCGGTGAGGAGCGCCTGATCACGGCGGCCAGGCTATCCAAGGACGCTGGTATCGTCGGCTCACGCGTGAGCGATCTACCCGAAAACTTCCAGACCGCACCGCTCGGCCGAGGTCGATCCCGAGATCGCCGCCGTCCTCGACGGCGAGCTGCGCCGCCAGCAGCGCACGCTGGAGATGATCGCCTCGGAGAACTTCGTCCCGCAGGCGGTGCTCGACGCGGTCGGCTCGGTGCTGACCAACAAGTACGCCGAGGGCTATCCCGGCCGCCGCTACTACGGCGGTTGCGAGGAGGTCGACGTCGCCGAGCAACTGGCGATCGACCGGGCCAAGGAGCTATTCGGCGCCGAGCACGCCAACGTCCAGGCCCACGCCGGCGCCCAGGCCAACAACGCCGCCTACATGGCGCTGATCGAGCCCGGCGACACGATCCTCGGCATGGCGCTCGACCACGGCGGCCACCTCAGCCACGGGATGAAGCTGAACGTCTCCGGCAAGCTCTACAACCCGGTCGCCTACCACGTCCGCCGCGAGGATCTCCGGGTCGACATGGACGAGGTCGCGCGGCTCGCCGACGAGCACCGGCCGAAGCTGATCGTCGCCGGCTGGTCGCGCCTACCCGCGCCAGCTCGACTTCGCCGCCTTCCGCGAGATCGCCGACTCGGTCGGCGCCAAGCTGATGGTCGACATGGCCCATTTCGCCGGCCTCGTCGCCGCCGGCGAGCACCCGAACCCGGTCGAGCACGCCGACGTCGTCACGACGACGATCCACAAGACCCTCTGCGGCCCCCGCAGCGGCATGATCCTCTGCCGCGCCGAGCACGCCAAAGCGGTCGACAAAGCGATCTTCCCCGGCCAGCAGGGCGGGCCGCTGATGCACACGATCGCCGCCAAGGCGGTGGCGCTGAAGATCGCCGCCAGCGAGCAGTTCGCCGCCCGCCAGCGGCAGACGATCGCCAACGCCCAGGCCTTCGCCGCCGGGCTCGAAGCGGACGGCATTCCCGGTCCTCACCGGCGGCACCGACGTCCACCTCGTGCTCGTCGACCTGACGCCGACCGGGCTCGACGGCCAGACCGCCGAGGACCGCCTCGAGGCGGTCGGGATCACCGTCAACCGCAACGCGATCCCCTTCGACGAGCGGCCGCCGATGAACCCCTCGGGGCTGCGCATCGGCACCCCGGCGCTGACCACCCGCGGCATGAGCGAGGAGGAGATGACCGAGATCGCCGCGGTCATCGCCACCGCGCTCGGCGGCGACTTCGAGGTCCAGAGAGCGTCGCTCTGCAGAGCGCACCGCGGCCCTGATGGACCGCTACCCGCTGTACCCGCAGCTCTCTCCTACCGCTGTCTAGCGGCCGCTTCCGCTCGCGAGTCCGGGCAGCGCGCGGCGATAGTGCCGGTGTCGTGGGTCGACTGCACCGCTGCCGCGCACCCGTTGGTGCTGCGGCCGCTGATCGAGCGGCTGGAAGCGCGGGGCACGAGGTCTTCATCACCGCGCGCGAGTACGGGCAGACGCTGGGCATCCTCGAGCGGCTCGGCATGCCCTACACCGTGGTCGGCGAGCACGGGGGCGCCTCGCAGGCTGGGCAAGGTGCGGGCGCTCGGGGGGCGCTCGGCGCGGCTGGCGCGCGTGGTCTGGCAGCGGCGGCCGGAGCTGGCGATCGGGCACGGGTCGGTCGACCTGGCCGTCGTCTCGGCCCTGTTCCGGGTGCCCTCGGTGCAGATGCAGGACTACGAGTTCGCCCAGCTGCAGCGGCAGATCGCCTTCCGGCTCGCGCGCCGGGTGCTGGTCGCCGGACTCGATCCCGCTCGAGCGGCTGGCGAAGCTCGGCGCCAAGGGCGAGAAGCTGGTCCGCTATCCGGGCCTGAAGGAGGAGTACTACCTGGCCGACTTCGAGCCCGACCCGGCGGTGCTCGGACGAGCTCGGGCTCGACCGCGAGAAGGTGCTGGTCGTCGTGCGCCCGCCGCCGGAGACCTCCGAGTACCACGCCCGCAACGACCTCTACGGGGCGACGATCGCCGCCTCGCCGCGGCGCCCGAGGCGCAGGCCGTGGTCATCCCCCGCACCGAGGAGCAGGGGGCGGCGGTGCGGGCCCTCGGCGCCGCCAACCTGATCGTGCCCGAGCGGGCGATCGACGCCCAGAGCCTGATCGCCTACGCCGACCTCGTGGTCAGCGCGGGGGGGACGATGAACCGCGAGGCGGTGGCACTCGGCACGCCGGTCTTCTCGACCTTCAGCGGCCGCATGGGCGGCGTCGACGAGGCGCTGATCGCCGACGGCCGCCTCCAGGTCCTCGACCGACCCGGCGGCGCTGGCGCTGCGCAAGCGCGATTCGCCGGTCGGCGTCCGCGATCCGCGCGACGCGCGCCTCCTGGTCGAGGGCGCCCTCGGCGCCGTCGCGGAGCTCAAGTAGCCTGCGCGTGCGGTAGCTGGAGTCAGCCTGATCCGGCCCGCTCCTCAGCGCGGGCATGCGCAATGGCCGTGACCACCACCGACGCCGTCCTCGCCTTCCTCCTGGCCGCGGCCATCGCCTGGCTGCTGGTCCCCTACGCCGAGCGCCTCGCCTTCCGGGTCGGCGCGATCGACCAGCCGAAGCCGCGCGGCCTGCACGACAAGCCGATGCCGCGCCTCTCGGGGCTGGCGATCCTGGTCGCGGTCGAGGCCGCCGGCTGGATCTGGCTCCCGGCGAAGGCGAGAGCCGCTCGATCCTGCTCGGCGCCGTGGCGATCGCCGCGGTCGGCGTCGTCGACGACGTCCGCGGCCTCTCCGCCTTCCCGAAGCTGGTCGGCCAGATCGCCGCCGCCTCGATCCCGGTCGCGGCCGGGGTCCGGGTCGACAACCTCACCCTGCCCTTCGTCGGCGGCTTCGAACTGGGCTGGCTCGCCTACCCCCTGACCGTGCTGGGGATCGTCGCCGTCGTCAACGTGATCAACTTCCTCGACGGGGTCGACGGCCTCGCCGCCGGGGTCTGCACGATCGCCGCGATCACCCTGGCGGCGATCGCGCTCTCGCTCGAACGCAACGCCGCCGGCGTGCTGGCCGCGCTCACCGCCGGCGCCGCCCTCGGCTTCCTCCGCCACGGCTTCCCGCCGGCCTCCAGCTTCATGGGCGACACCGGCTCCAACCTGCTCGGCTACCTGCTGGCCACCGCCTCGGTCCAGGGAGCGCTGAAGACCAACGCGGTGATCGCCCTTGCCTTCCCGCTGATCGTGCTCGCGGTGCCGATCCTCGACACCGGCTTCGTCGTCGCCAAGCGGCTCAAATACCGGCAGCCGATCTACCAGGCCGACAGCTGGCACTTCCACCACCGGATGGCCAACATCGGCTTCTCCCAGCGCCGCACCGTCGCCTACCTCTATGCCTGGACGCTGGTCATGGCGGCGCTGGCGCTGGCCCTGCGCTTCGTTCCCTACAGCGACAACCACGGCCACTTCGACGTGCTCTGGACGGTGGTGATGGGCGCCTGATCCTGCTCGCGCTCGCCGCCAGCGTCTACCTCGTCTACGTGCTGGAGATCCTCAAGCTGCGCCGCGGCCGGATCAATCCGGAGACGGGCGAATTCGAGGCGATCGATCTGGGCACCGGATGACCGGGAGCCGGTCAAGTGGCATGACAACTCACGAAGTGGCTTCACAAAGCCATTTCCCGGACCATTTGGGTATAGTCGCCAGTCCGCCCGCTCCGCCCGAGCCGGGCGTCTTTTATGTCTCCTCCCAAGTACGTCGACCTACTGCTGCTGGCCGTCGCGCTCGCAGTCTTTCTGCTGGGAGGGCTGCCCCTGCTCGGCTACGCCGTCGCCGCCGCGCGCCTGGCTCGCCCAGCGCGCGGTCCAGACGCTCGCCGCGGCGCCGCGCCCAGGCCGAGCTCGCCGCCGGCAACCGCCAGAAGGCGATGGGGATCGTCGCCGCGACCACGCTCGGCCGCGTCTGGCTGATGGCGACCGCGGTGCTCCTGGTCGGCCTGGCCGAGCGCGAAGCCGGCCTCGCCGCCGCGGTCCTCGTCCTCGTCCTCTTCACCGTCTCCTTCGCCGCCCAGGGCTTCGCCCACCTCTTCGGCGAAGAGCCCGAGGGCCAGGGAGTGGCATGAGCGACGAGCAGACAGCCGTGGAGGCGTCGAAGGGCGACTCGAAGTCTGGCCTGAGCACCAAAGCCAAGGTCTTCATCGGGCTCGGCGTCTACCTCGGCGATCGCGATCCTGATGGTGCTGATCTTCGGCAGCTCCGGCAAAAACGAAGACTTCCAGCCCCAGAACGAGTTCAAGCTCGAACCGTGGGTCTCGATCCATCTCGCCGGCATCGACCTCAGCATCAACAAGGCGGTCCTCTACCTCGTCCTCGCCAGCGCCCTGACGATCGGCACGATGGTCTGGATCTCGCGCCGCATGCACCAGAAGCCGAACCGGGTGCAGACCGCGATCGAGGTCGCCTACGACATGACCAAGAACACGATCACCGGCGGCAACCTGGACGCCGAAGATGGCCAGCCGCTGGTTCCCCTTCCTGGCCGCGCTCTTCTTCTGGATCTGGTTCTCGAACATGATCGGCTTCCTGCCGCTGCCGACCAACACCGAGCACACGGTCAACGTCTTCGGCGCTCGAAATCCCCTCCTTCGCGATCTACGCCGCCACCGCCAACCTCTCGATCCCGCTGGTCCTGACCCTGGTCGTCTGGGTCTCCTACCACGTCGAAGGGATCCGGGCCAAGGGCCTCTTCAAGTACCTGGCCAGCTGGCTGCCGCCGGGCCTGGAGGACATGAACCCGGCTCGCCAAGGGCTTCATCTTCGTGATCGAGGCGATCTCCCACTTCGCCCGGCTGATCTCGCTCTCCGTGCGTCTCTTCGCCAACATCCTCGCCGGCCACCTGCTGCTGCTCTTCATGGGCGGCGGGCTGGCGGTCCTGCTCGGCATCGCCGCGCTCGGCGCCCTCACCTTCCCGCTCGCCTTCTTCTTCTTCATCCTCGAGGTCGGGCTGATCGCAACGCTGCAGGCATTTATCTTCTCGACCCTCACTGCCATCTATCTCGGCGGAGCCACCTCCGCCAGTCATTAGAAAAGGAGCGCTTTTCATGGATCTGTCCCCTGTAATCGCCGCCGTCTCGGACGAAGGCGTCGAAGCCGCCGGTAAGGCCGTCGCCCTTGGCGTCGGTGCCGGCCTCGGCTCGATCGGCGCCGGCATCGGCATCGGCTTCATCTTCGGCAAGGAGATCGAGTCGGTCGCCCGTCAGCCGGAGATGAAAGACGAGCTCCAGAGCATCCGCTGGCTCGGCTTCGCGCTGACCGAGGCCGTGGCCTTCTACACGTTCATCTTCGGCCTGATCGCCTTCTTCCTCTAGGCGATGGAGCTGCTCGGCTACATAGGCGCGCTTCCGCTCGCAGCGGAGAAGGCGGGCGAGGAAGGCGGTGGCAGCTTCCTCGTCTCCCCGGGTCTGGGTCTGATGATCTGGACCCTGGTCCTCTTCCTGTTCACGATGTGGGTGCTCAGCAAGCTCGCCTTCCCGAAAATCCAGGAGGCCCTGGACCGGCGGGCGAAGACGATCGCCGAGTCGCTCGACACGGCCGAGCGCCAGCGTCGCGAATCCGACGAGCTGCTGGCCGAGTACCGCGGCCGCCTGGCCGAGGCACGCGAGCAGGCCGACGACATCATGGCCCGCGCCCGCAAAGCGGCCGAGACGGCCGAGGCCGAGGCGACCGTCGCCGGCAAGGAGAAACGCGAGGAGCTGGTCAACGCGGCGAAGCGCGACATCGAGGCCGAGACCCGGCGCTCGCTGGAGCAGATCCGCCAGGAGGTCGCCGACCTGACCGTGCTGGCGACCGAGAAAGTCACCCGCAAGAGCCTCAACGCCGAGGACCAGCGTCGGCTCGTCGAGGAGGCCCTCGGCGAGGTCGACTTCTCGCGCCTCTCGGGGTCGGAGAACTAGCTGGACATGCACCGCACGCTGCGCCCATCGCGTCTACGCCGACGCCCTCTTCGAGGTCGCGCCAGGGAAGAAGGGACAAGCTCGACGCGTCTCGCGATCCAGCTCGGCCCAGTTCGCCGACGCCGTCGACGGCGACCGCGACCTGCAGGTCTTCTTCTTCAGCCCCTACTTCTCCTCGGCGGAGAAGATCGACGGGGCGAAGCGGGCGATCGTCGGCGCCGAGCCCGAGCTCGTCAACTTCCTCGAGCTGCTGATCGACAAGCAGCGGATGACCGGAGATCTTCCGCATCCGCCGCCAGTTCGAGGAGCTCTGGAAGCACGAGAACCGCCGCATCGACGTGACCGTGACCAGCGCCGTCGAGCTGGACCCGGCGGTGGTCGAGCAAGATCGGCGAGGAGATCGAGCGCCAGACCGGCCAGGAGGTCGACCTGGCCAGCCGCGTCGACGACGAGATCCTCGGCGGCGTCGTCCTGCAGGTCGGAAACATGGTCCTCGACGCGAGCATCCGCAGTCGCCTGGAGAAACTTCGAAAGAGCGTCGCCACCGCGGCGTAAGGAGGCAGAGAGCACCCGATGGAGATCAAGCCGGACGAGATCGCGAGCATCCTGCGTGAGCGCATCGAGGGGTTGGAGACGGATTCCGCCGACCTCTCGGAGGTGGGCACCGTCCTGTCCGTGGCCGACGGCATCGCCCGCGTCCACGGCCTCGACAACTGCATGGCGCTGGAGATGCTGGACCTGCCGCACGGGGTCACCGGGCTGGCGCTGAACCTCGAGTCCGACAACGTCGGCGTCGTGCTGTTCGGCGAGTGGGAAAAGATCGTCGAGGGCGACACGGTCAAGCGCACCGGCCACCTGCTGCGGATCCCGGTCGGCGACGAGCTGCTCGGCCGCATGGTCGACCCGCTCGGCCGTCCGCTCGACGACCGCGGCGAGATCGCCACCACCGAGACCCGCCCGGCCGAGTTCAAAGCCCCCGGCGTGGTCGAACGTCAGCCGGTCACCGAACCGGTCCAGACCGGCCTGATGTCGATCGACGGGATGATCCCGATCGGCCGTGGCCAGCGAGAGCTGATCATCGGCGACCGCCAGACCGGCAAGACGGCGATCGCGATCGACACGATCATCAACGCCCGCGACAAGGACATGGTCTGCATCTACGTGGCGATCGGCCAGCGGATGTCGACCGTCGTCCAGCTCAAAGAGGTGCTCGAGGAGAACGGCGCGATGGAGAACACGATCATCGTCGCCGCCCCCGCCGACGAGGCGGCGCCGATCAAGTACATCGCCCCCTACGCCGGCTACGCGATGGGCGAGCACTTCCTCTACAACGGCAAAGCCGCGCTCGGTCGTCTACGACGACCTCACCAAACACGCCTCCGCCTACCGCCAGATGTCGCTGCTGCTGCGGCGCCCGCCGGGTCGCGAGGCCTACCCCGGTGACGTCTTCTACCTGCACTCGCGCCTGCTCGAGCGGGCGGTCAAGCTCAACGACGAGCTCGGCGGCGGCTCGCTGACGGCGCTGCCGATCATCGAGACCCAGGCCTCCGACGTCTCCGCCTACATCCCGACCAACGTGATCTCGATCACCGACGGTCAGATCTTCCTCGAGTCCGACCTCTTCTTCTCCGGCGTGCGGCCGGCGATCAACGTCGGCATCTCGGTCTCGCGGGTCGGCGGCAACGCGCAGACCAAGGCGATGAAGAAGGTCGCCGGAAAACTGCGCCTCGACCTCTCCCAGTACCGCGACCTCGAGGCCTTCGCCCAGTTCGGCTCCGAGCTCGACGCCGAGACGCAGAAAGCGCTGACCCGCGGCGAACGGCTGGTCGAGCTGCTCAAACAGAAAGAGCGCGAACCGCTCAGCGTCGGCGACCAGGTCGCCTCGATCTACTCCGGCACCGGCGGCTTCCTCGACCGGATCAAAGTCGAGCGCGTCGGCGAGTTCCTCGCCGACCTGCGGGTCCGCCTGCACTCCGAGAAGGCCGAGCTGCTGAAGCGGATCGAGGACACCGGCAAGCTCGAGGAGGCCGACGAGGAGGAGCTGGGCGAGGCGATCGCGACTTCGTCGACGACTTCGGCGCCGACTTCGACGAGAACGGCGACCCGATCGAGGCCGGCGAGTCCGACCGAATCAAGTCAGCTGAGGAGCGCGAGGCTCCCGCGCACCGCGACGCTGAGGAGGTCTCGGTCTGACGATCCGTTCGAGGGCCCCCGATCAGGAGTGCCGAGACGGAGGCGTCGCCCGCAGGCGCCCCTGATCGGGGCCTCCAGCGACCGTCCTAGACCAACGCTCATGGCCAACCAGAAGGAAGTTCGAGAGTCGCATTGCGTCGATCAAGAACATCAACAAGATCACGCGGGCGATGGAGATGGTCGCGGCGGCGCGGCTGCGGCGCTCCGAGCAGCGGATCGCCGCCCTGCGGCCCTACGCGGAGGGGATGCGCAAGCTGACCCGCCTCGCCGCCGAGCAGGCCGGCGGCCTGCCGCGGGTGCCGGTGCTCGACGAGCACGAGAGCGTCGACCGGGTCGGCGTCGTCCTCGTCACCGGCGACCGCGGCCTCGCCGGCGCCTTCAACACCAACGTCATCCGCGAGGGCGTGCGGGTCCGCGACCGGGTCCGCGAGCGAGGGCGCCGAGACCTCCTTCTCCGTGGTCGGCCGCAAGGGCGTCTCGGCCCTGACCTTCCGCAAGCTCGACGTCCGCACCTCCTACGTCGGCTTCACCGACCGCCCCGCCTTCGCCAACGCCCGCGAGATCGGCGAGGAGCTGACCGCGCGCTACGTCGAGGAGGACCTCGACCGGGTCGAGCTGGTCTACAACCGCTACGTCTCGCCGCTGACCCAGCACGTCTGGCGCCAGACCCTGCTGCCGCTGCAGCAGGCCGACGTGATCGGCGAGGGCGCCGAGGCCGGACGCCGGACGACGACGAGCCGACCGAGGCCGAGCGCGCCCAGAGCCAAATCGCAGTGGGAATACGAGCCCGAACCGGAGGAGCTGCTGGCCCGGCTGATCCCCGAGTACGTGACGATCTCCGTCTACCGGGCGCTGCTCGAGTCCGCCGCCTCCGAGCTCGGCGCGCGGATGACCGCGATGCGCAACGCCGCCGAGAACGCGGAAACGATGATGGACGACCTGACCCTGGAGATGAACCGGGTCCGTCAGGCGGAAATCACCCAGGAGATCTTGGAGGTCGTCGCCGGCGCCGAGGCGCTGGGCTAGGCCCCGCGCAAACTTGGATTCGAGCAAAGGAACCCATGGCTGAGAGCAACAACGGAACCAACGTAGGACGCGTCGAGCAGGTCACCGGAGTGGTCGTCGACGCGGTCTTCCCCGACCAGCTGCCGGAGATCTACTCGGCGGTGAAGATCGAGATGACGGGCGACGGCGACAACGAACCGACCGAGCTGGTCTGCGAGGTCCAGCAGCACCTCGGCGACGACCGCGTCCGCACCGTCGCGATGGACGCCACCGACGGCCTGCAGCGCGGCGACAAGGTCGTCGACACCGGCGGCCCGATCACGGTCCCGGTCGGCGACGCCACCCTCGGCCGCATCTTCAACCTGCTCGGCGAGCCGATCGACAACGGCGACGAGGTCGACGACCGAGCGAGCGCTGGCCGATCCACCGCCCGGCCCCGAAGGCCTCCGACCTGACCCCGACCCAGGAGATCCTCGAGACCGGGATCAAGGTCATCGACCTGCTCGCCCCCTACGCCAAAGGCGGCAAGGTCGGGCTGTTCGGCGGCGCCGGCGTCGGCAAGACCGTGCTGATCCAGGAGCTGATCCGCAACATCGCCGAGGAGCACGAGGGCCTGTCCGCCTTCTGCGGCGTCGGCGAGCGCTCGCGCGAGGGCAACGACCTCTGGCTCGAGATGAAAGAGTCGGGCGTGATCGACAAGACGATGCTCGTCTTCGGTCAGATGAACGAGCCGCCCGGAGCGCCGTCTGCGCGTCGCCCTCTCCGGCCTGACGATGGCCGAGTACTACCGCGAGCAGGGCGGCCAGGACGTGCTGCTCTTCATCGACAACATCTTCCGCTTCGTCCAGGCGGGCTCCGAGGTCTCGGCGCTGCTCGGGCCGGATGCCCTCCGCGGTCGGCTACCAGCCGACCCTGGAGACGGAGATGGGCGGCCTGCAGGAGCGGATCACCTCGACCGAGCGCGGCTCGGTCACCTCGATCCAGGCGGTCTACGTCCCCGCCGACGACTACACCGACCCGGCCCCGGCCTCGGTGTTCGCCCACCTCAACGCGACCACGGCGCTCTCGCGGTCGATCTCCGAGAAAGGCATCTACCCGGCGGTCGACCCGCTCGACTCGACCTCGACGATCCTCAAGCCCGACGTCGTCGGCGAGGAGCACTACCGCACCGCGACCGAGGTCCAGCAGGTGCTGCAGCGCTACAAGGAGCTGCAGGACATCATCGCCATCCTCGGCATCGACGAGCTCTCCGACGAGGACCGCCAGACGGTCTCCCGCGCCCGCAAGATCGAGCGCTTCCTCTCGCAGCCGTTCTTCGTCGCCGAACAGTTCACCGGCCGCACCGGCGAGTACGTGCCGGTCGCCGAGACGGTCCGCGGCTTCCGCGAGATCCTCGACGGCGAGCACGACGACCTCTCCGAGGGCGCCTTCTACATGCAGGGCTCGATCGACCAGGTCACCGAGAACGCCAAGGCCGCCGCGGCGGCCTAGGGACTGACGTGGCCGCCGAGCACATGCTCGACGTCGAGGTCCTGACCCCGGAGGGGGAGGTCTTCGAGGGCGAAGTGCAGCCAGGTCTCGACCCGCACCGAGGTCGGCGAAATCGGCATCCTCGCCAACCACGCGCCGCTGCTGGCGGCGCTGCAGCCGACCGAGCTGCGCCTGCACGTCTCCGACTCGGAGACCAAGCGCTACGCCCAGGCCCACGGCTGGCTGCAGATGTTCGGCAACCGGGCGCGGCTGCTGGTCGAGGAGGCGATCGCGCCCGAGGATCTCGACGCCGGGGCGCTGAAAGAGCAGCTCGCCGACGCCGAGCAGCGGCTCTCCGAGAGCGAGGAGGGGAGCGCCGATTACGCGCGGGCGCAGAAAGACCGCGATCGGGCGGAGGCGTTTCTCGCGATCGCCGAGGGATGAGCGGGGGTCGGTCCCCTCCGCGGAGGCCGTTGCGCAGCAGGTCGCCTGCTGCGGTCCGATCGCCGTCCTGAGCCTCCGCGGAGGGGTACTGACCCGCCTCGTGCTCGACCGGAGTCGTCGGCATGAGCGAGGAGCTGGTTGCTCTCGCCGAGCAGCTGATCGGCTACGAGACCGTCGAGCCGGAGGCGATCTCGGAGGCGGCGGGGTTCGTCAAGGGTGGCTGGAGGCGCGGGGGATCGAGGCCGAGCGCGACGAGGTGCGCGGGCTGCCGGTGATCAAGGCCGAAGTCGGGCCCGAGGAGGCGCCGACGGTGGTCCTGCACGGGCACCTCGACGTCGTCCCCGGGCTCGCCGGGCAGTTCGAGCCGCGGATCGAGGGCGACCGGCTCTACGGGCGCGGCGCCTACGACATGAAGGGCGCGCTGGCGGCGATGCTGGTCGTCGCGGCGGCGATGCGCGACCAGGACGGGGTCCGGGTGCGGCTCGGGATCGTCGGCGACGAGGAGTCCGAGGAGGAGGCCGAGCGCGGCTGCGACCACCTCGTCGACAGCGGCTTCGTCGGCGACTTCGCGATCACCGGCGAGCCGACCGACCTGCACATCGGGATCGAGGCCAAGGGCGTGCTGGCGCTGCGGCTGGAGGTGGGGGGCACGGCCGCCCACGGCGCCACGCCGTGGCTCGGCGACAACGCCGTCCTCAACGCGATCGACGTTTTCCGCAGTATCGAGTCGCTACCGTTTGCCCGGCACAGCTCGGAGCTGTTCGACCGCCCCTCGATCAACCTGGGCCGGATCTGGGGCGGCGACGCGCTGAACAAGGTGCCCGACCGATGCGTGATCGACGTCGACATCCGCTACCTGCCCGAACAGGACCCCGCCGCGATCCTGGAGGAAGTGCGCGGCCTGCCCGGGATCGAGGCGACGCTCGCTGCTGACCCGGCCGCCGGCGACGGTCGATCGCGACTCGCCCTTCGTGCGGGCGCTGCGCGAGTCGGCGGCGGCGCACCACGACGGCGAGCCGATGAGCGTCGGTCGCGACGGCGCCTCCGACGCGGTCTCCTTCCTGCGGGTCGGGGTGCCGGCGGTCGAGTTCGGCCCGGTCGGCGCCGGCCACCACGGTCCCGAGGAGTGGGTCTCGGTCTCCTCGCTGGAGACCTACCGGCAGGCGCTCGACTCGTTCCTGCGGGCGATCCCGGGCCGGCTGCGATGACTGAGCCCGCAGGGCCCGGGCTGGGCCCCGAAGAAGCCGCCGCCCGACGGGCGACCGCGAGCCGCCGCCGAAGCCGAAGCGCTTCTGGTGGCGCTTCACCCTGGCCTCGGTGCTGATCGTCGCCGTCTCCGCCGCGGCGACCGCGACCAGCGTCCTGCTCTACCTCGACAGCATCGCCGACGCGCTCTCGCACAACAACGTCTACAGCAACAAGCTCCAGAACGCTACCTGCAGCCAGGTCGACGGCGGCGAACCGCAGAACATCCTCATCCTCGGCTCCGACAAGCGGGCCGAGCATCGAGGAAGACCCGGGCCGCTCGGACACGACGATCCTGCTGCGCCTCGACCCCGACCAGCAACGCGATCGCGGTGATGTCGATCCCGCGCGACCTCAAAGTCGAAATCCCCGGCTACGGGACCGACAAGTTCAACGAAGCCTACGCCTACGGCGGGCCGAAACTGACCCTGCAGATGGTCAAGGAACTGACCGGGCTGCCGATCAACCACGTCGTCAACGTCGACTTCCTCGGCTTCGTCCGCGCCGTCGACGCGATCGGCTGCGTCTACATCGACGTCGACCGCCGCTACTACCACTCCAACGTCGGCCTGCCGGCCTCCGAACAGTACGCGGAAATCAACATCCAGCCCGGCTACCAGCTGCTCTGCGGCAAAAAAGCGCTGCGAGTACGTGCGCTACCGCCACACCGACACCGACATCGTCCGCTCCGCGCGCCAGCAGGACTTCATCAGCGCCGCCCGCCAGCGGGTCTCGATCCAGGACCTGGTCTTCGACCAGAGCGGCCTGATCGACATCTTCACCAAATACACCACCTCCGACATCAACGACAAGGAAACGATGCTGCAGGTGCTGAAACTGCTTCCTCGCCTCGCGCAACGCCTCGATCAAGGAGGTCCACTTCCCGGCCGAACTCGGGCCCAGCTTCGTCTACGCGACGCCGGAAGCGGTCCACGAAGCGGTCAACAAGTTCCTCGGGATCGAAGCCAGCGGCGGCTCGCGCGGCTCGCTCGAAGGCGGCGAAGCAAGACGAACGGCGAGCAAGAAGAAGGGCGGCAAGAAGGGCAAGAAGGCAAGAAGCCGAAGCCGAGAAGCCGCACATCGCCAAGCCGAAGCCGCCCGGCAGCGACGGCCTGGTGCCGGCCGCGCGAAGCGGGCGAAGCTCGAGGCGCAAGACGGCGGCCCGCAAGCGTCGGCGGCGGCTTCCCGTCTTCTACCCGACCCGGCTGCCGTCGGGTGCCTACTACGTCGAAAGCAACCGCTACGAACACATCGTCAGGATCCGCGCGTCTACCACCTCAAGGACAACGACGACGAGCGCCACGCCGCCTACCGGATGGTCGGCGTCGCGGAACTCGTCCGACGGCACCCACTACTTCGGCGTGCAGGGGATCCGGGCTGGGCAGACCCGCCGATCCTCGACAACCCGAGCCGTGACCAAGACGATCCACGGCCGCGAATACGACATCTACGTCGACGGCGACCGGATCAAGCTGATCGCCTGGCACCGCGGCGACAACAGCTACTGGGTCTCCAACGACCTGCTGCAGACCCTGACCAACGACCAGATGATCGGGATCGCGCGCTCCGCCGACGTGATCGTGCCGAAGAAAAAGCCGAAGCAAGGGAGGAAGGACAGGAATGAGCGAGCAGCGCGAGCCGGTCGGAGTGATCGGAGTCGGCTGGGTCGGCCTGGTGACCGCGGCCTGCTTCGCCGAGCTCGGCCACCGGGTGATCGCCCGCGACATCCTCCCGGAGAAGGTCGAGTCGCTCTCGCGCGGCGAGGTGACGATCCACGAGCCCGGCCTCGACGGAGCTGCTGCGCCGCAACGCCGAGCGGATCACCTTCACCACCGAGATGGAGCGAGCTGCTCGACGGCGCCCGGCTGCTCTTCGTCTGCGTCGACACGCCGCCGACCTACTCCGGCGACGCCGACCTCTCGCGGGTGCGCGCGGTGGTCGAGGAGCTGCCGGAGGACAGCGACCACGTGCTGGTCATGAAGAGCACGGTCCCGGCCGGCACCGGCGAGTCGATCCGCCGCGACCTGCCCGGCCTCGCCTACGTCTCCTGCCCCGAGTTCCTCAAGGAGGGCTCGGCGGTCGACGACTTCATGCACCCCGACCGGGTCGTGATCGGCGCCGACCCCGGCGACGAGGAGGCCGCCGACGCGGTCGCCGGCGCTCTACGAGCCGCTCGGCGGCGAGATCCTCCGCACCGACGTCGCCAGCGCCGAGATGATCAAGCTCGCCTCCAACGCCTTCCTGGCGACCAAGATCTCCTTCATCAACGAGATCGCCAACGTCTGCGAGGAGGTCGGCGCCGACGTCGGCGAGGTCGCCCGCGGGATGGGCCTCGACGAGCGGATCGGCTCCTCGTTCCTGCGCGCCGGGATCGGCTACGGCGGCTCCTGCTTCCCCAAGGACGTCAGCGCCCTGAAGATGCTGGCCGGCAACACCGGCTACCACTTCCAGCTGCTGACCGCGGTGATCGAGGTCAACGAGCTGCAGAAGCGGCGCGTCGTCGGCAAGCTCGAGAAGCACCTCGGCTCGCTGCTCGGCAAGCGGGTCGCGCTGCTCGGCCTCGCCTTCAAGCCCGACACCGACGACATGCGCGAGGCCTCGAGCCTGGTGCTGGCGGCGCGCCTGCAGGGCGAGGGGGCCGAGGTGGTCGCCTACGACCCGGTCGCCAGCGAGCGCGCCGGCGAGCTGCTCGACTCGGTCGAGATGGCCGGCTCGGCGCTGGAGGCGCTCGAGGGCGCCGACGCCGCGGTCCTGGTCACCGAGTGGCGCGAGTTCGCCGAGCTCGACTGGGCCGAGGCGGCGGCGCGGATGGCGCGGCCGCTGATCGTCGACGGCCGCAACTTCCTCGACCCGGCGGCGCTGCGCGCCGCCGGCTTCGAGTACGAGGGAATCGGCAAGGCCGCACGGCTCGCGCCCGGCCCCGGCGGCCACCGAGTAGATGCAGGCGATCGTCCTCGTCGGCGGCGAGGGGACGCGGCTGCGGCCGCTGACCGACGACGTCCCGAAGCCGGCGCTGACCCTGGTCGACCGGCCCTTCCTCGCCTACATGATCGAGTGGCTGGGCGGCGCACGGGGTGACCGAGGTCGGTGCTCGCCTGCGGCTTCCTGCCCGACGTCCTGCGCGAGGCGCTCGGCGAGGGCGAGCACGGCGGGCGTCGCGGCTCACCTACGTGGTCGAGCCCGAGCGCCGCGGCACCGCCGGGGCGATCCGCTTCGCCGCCGACGCGCTCGGCGAGCGACCTCGAGGACCGCTTCCTCGCCCTCAACGGCGACGTCCTCACCGACCTCGACCTGACCGCCCTGCTGCGCGCCCACGAGGAGCGCGGGGCGCGGGCGACGATCGCCCTCTACCCGGTCGAGGACTCCGCCGCCTACGGGCTGGTCGGCGTCGACGGCGAGCGGCGCGGTGCTCGAGTTCCTCGAGAAGACCGGCGAGGCGGTGCCGGGCGAGATCAACGCCGGCGCCTACGTGCTCGAGCGCTCGGTGCTCGACCTGATCCCGCCCGGGCGCGAGGTCTCGATCGAGCGCGAGGTCTTCCCGCGCCTGGTCGGCGACGGCCTCGGCGCCCTGCGCCTCGACGGCTACTGGATGGACATCGGCACCCCCGAGCGCTACCTGCAGGCGAGCTGGGACATCCTCGAGGGCCGGGTGCGCGACCGCGGGTGCGGCCGACCGCGCCGGGCCTGCTCGTCGGCGCCGGCGCCGAGGTCGCCGCCGGCGCGACGGTCGGGCCGCGCGCGGTCGTCTCGCGCCGGCTGCCGGGTCGCCGCCGGGGCGCGAGGTGCGCGACTCGGTCCTGCTCGACGGCTGCAGCGGTCGGCGAGGGCGCCCGGGTCAGCGGCTCGATCCTCGCGCCCGGGCGTTACGGTTGAGGCCGGGGCGGAGCTCGCCGACGCGGTCGTCGGCCGGGATGAGAGAGTCCCGGCCCAGATGACCATGATCGACGACGTCCTCGGCATACCCGACCAGCTGCGCGACGCCCTCTGGCGGATCGAATCGGCGCGCCTGGAGCCGGCCGAGGCGGCCGGGGTGATGGTCTGCGGGATGGGCGGCTCGGCGATCGGCGGCGACCTCGCCGCCGCCGCGCTCGGCGACCGCCTGACCCGGCCGCTGGTCGACGGTCCGCGGCTACGCGCTGCCGAGCTGGGCGACGCCGGAGTGGACCGTGCTCTGCTCCAGCTACTCGGGCAACACCGAGGAGACGCTCGCCTGCTTCGAGGCCGCCGAGGCGCTCGGCGCCCGCCGCATCGTCGTCAGCACCGGCGGCGCCGCTGGTCGACGGCGCCCGCGAGGCCGGCGTGCCGGTGGTCGGCCTGCCGGGGATCTTCCAGCCCCGCGCCGCGGTCGCCTACATGTTCGCCGTCGCCGCCGAGGTCGCGGCGCTGGCCGGCGTCGCGCCCCGCGTCCACACCGAGATCGACGCCGCCGCCGCCTTCCTCGACGAGCGAGGCCGAGGCCCTGCAGCGCGCGCGCCGCCGAGATCGCCGCCCAGCTCGACGGCGCCGATGCCGGTCGTCTACGGCGCCGACCTGACGCGCCGGTGGCGCGGCGCTGGAAGACGCCAGGTCAACGAGAACGCCAAGCTCCCCGCCTTCTTCTCCGAGCTGCCCGAGGCCGACCACAACGAGCTCTGCGGCTGGCGAGCGCGCCGCCGACGGCCGGCCTCGCCGCGGTCTTCCTCGAGGACCGCGACCAGCACCCGCGCGAGCGCCGCCGCTTCGAGCTGACCGCCGACGGCGGTCGCGGCCGAGCGGCGCCGCCGTGGTCCGGGTCGAGACCGCGGGCGAGACCCGGGTCGCGCGCCTGCTCTGGGCGACGATGCTGGGCGACCTCGTCTCGCTCGAGCTGGCCGCGCCAGCGCGGCGTCGACCCGCTCCCGGTCGAGGCGATCGAGCGCTTCAAGGAGGCGATGGGGCCGGCATGAGGGCGATGGTCCTGGCCGCCGGCCTGGGCACCCGCCTGCGGCCGATCACCTACGAGATGCCGAAGCCGATGGTGCCGGTGCTGAACCGGCCGGTGATGGAGCACATCCTGCGCCTGCTCGCCCGCCACGGCTTCACCGAGACGATCGCCAACCTGCACTGGTTCCCGGACCTGATCGAAGACCACTTCGGCGACGGCTCCGGCTCGGGGTCGAGCTCACCTACAGCCGCGAGGAGCAGCTGCTCGGCACCTCGGGCGGCGTCCGCAACGCCGCCGGCTTCCTCGGCGACTCCTTCCTCGTCATCTCCGGCGACGCGCTCACCGACATCGACCTGACGGCGATGCGCGAGTTCCACGAGTCCCACGACGGGATCGCGACGCTGGCGACCAAGCGGGTCGAGGACACCAGCCAGTTCGGGGTCGCGATCACCGGCGCCGACGGCCGCATCCAGGGCTTCCAGGAGAAGCCCGACCCGGCCGAAGCGCTCTCCGACCTGGCCAACTGCGGCATCTACATGTTCCGCTCGGAGATCTTCGACTTCTTCCCCGCGCCGGGCACCAGCAAGGCGGCGGGCCCGGGCGACCCGGCGGGCTTCGCCGACTGGGCGATGGACGTCTTCCCGCGCCTGCTGGAGGGCGACGTGCCCTTCTACTCGCACGAGATCGACGCCTACTGGAACGACATCGGCAACCTCGAGGAGCTGCGCGAAAGCACCCTCGACGCGCTCAGCGGCGCGGTCGAGGTCGAGCGCGAGGGCGAGCTGGTCGACGGCTTCCGCAGCGGCACGCCGGAGGGCGACGAGGGCGCCCTGGAGGGCCCGGTCCTGCTCGGCGCCGGCTGCGAGATCGGCGACGACGTCCGCATCGACGGCCCGTCGGTGATCGGCGACGGCGCCCGGATCGGCGCCGGCAGCCGCCTGCGCGAAGTGATCGTCCTGCCGGGCGCCGAGATCCCGGCCGGCGCGGTCCTGATCGGCGCGATCGCCGGCCGCCGCGGCTGAGCCTGAGCGGCCATCGCGTCGGCGCGCTTACGTGACGAAGCTCTGACGCGTTTTTGACGAATGCTGCGCGCCACGCGTGCGCCGGCGCCGCGCAGGATCGGCGGCATGGAGATCCTGCACGCCGTCGCCGCCGGGATCGCGCCGCCGCTCTGCGCGGCCTGCGGGCGCTCCTGCCGGCCCGAGGCGGTCGTCTGCACCCGCTGCGGGCGGCGGCTGGCGGCGGCGGAGCCGCTGCTCGGCAAGGGGCCGCCGGGGCTCGACCGGGCCTGGTCCTCGGCCCCGCACGAGGGCGTCGCCCGCGATCTGGTCGCGGCGCTGAAGTTCCGCCGCCTGCTGCCGGTCGCCGACCTGATGGCGGACCGGATCCAGTGGCTGGCCCCGGCCCACATGCTGAGCGGCGCGATCGTGCCGGTGCCGCCGGCGCCCGTCGCGGCTGCGCCGGCGCGGCTTCGACCCCGCCGGCGAGCTGGCGGCGGCGCTGGCCGAGCGGCTCGGACTCGCCGCTGGAGCCCTGCCTGGCCCGGCGCGGCGGGCGGCCGCCAGGTCGGCCGCCGCCGCGCCGAGCGGGTCGGCCAGCCGCCGCGGATCCACGCCACCGGCGACCGCGCCCCGCAGCGTCCTCCTGGTCGACGACGTGCTCACCACCGGGGCGACCCTGACCGCCTGCGCGCAGGCCCTGCGGGCGGCCGGCGCCGCCCGCGTCGTCGCCGTCACCTTCGCCCGCCGCCTCTGAGCGGCGCTCGGCGTCTTACGGATGCAGCTCGGCGGGCCGGCCGCGCATCTGGTCGACCAGCTGCCGCGTCTGGCTGCGCTTGCGCCGCAGCTCGCGGTGCTTCTTGACCTGCCGCCGCACGTCCTCGGCCAGCTCGCGCACGGTGTGGGTCATCTCCGGCGAGGCCTCGCGCGCGTGCAGGGTCACGCCCTTGAGGTAGAAGGTCGCCTCGGCCACCTGGCTGTCGGCGATCGAGGGGTTGCGCTCCTCGGAGAGCACCACCTCGAGCGTCGCCAGCGGCCGAAACCTGCCGGCCCAGGCGCTGGAATCGCTTCCGCACCATCTCACGCAGGTCATCCGTCATCTCGACGTTCCGGCCCCGAATCTCTATCCGCATGAGTGCCTCCTTGTGGGTTCGCTCCGATCGTACGCCCGCTACCCGCTGCGAGCAAGGGGCAACGGACGGTTGCCCACTCCGCACCGCTACCCTTGAGCAATGCCTGCGATGGACCTCGTGACCAAGGCCCTGCGCGCGGGGGAGGGGCGCAAGTTCAAGGCCTACCAGAAGCGCGCCGAGGCGATCAATCGCTTCGAGCCGGAGATGGAAGCGCTCTCCGACGAGGAGATCCGCGAGGAGGCCGACTCCCTGCGCGAGCGCGCCCGCAACGGCGAGTCGCTCGACGACCTGCTGCCGGAGGCCTTCGCGCTCTGACCCGCGAGGCCTCGCGCCGCACGCACCGGCCAGCGCCACTACGACGTGCAGCTGATCGGCGGCATGGTCCTCCACGACGGCGCGATCGCCGAGATGAGGACCGGCGAGGGCAAGACCCTGACCGCGACCCTGCCGGTCTTCCTCAACACCCTGGCCGGCGACAGCGTCCACGTCGTCACCGTCAACGACTACCTGGCCCGCCGCGACTCGGAATGGATGAAGCCGATCTACGACGCGCTCGGGGTCAGCGTCGCCGCCGTCCAGGACGGCGACGACCACGCGACCCGGCAGCGCAAATACGCCGGCGACGTCACCTACGGGACCAACTCCGAGTTCGGCTTCGACTACCTGCGCGACAACATGTCGCCGGCGCTCGAGCACTGCGTCCAGCGCGGCCACCACTTCGCGATCGTGGACGAGGTCGACAACATCCTCATCGACGAGGCGCGGACGCCGCTGATCATCTCCGGCGCAGCCCGAACAGGCGGCCCAGACCTACTACACCTTCGCCCGCCTGGCCAAACAGATGGTCGGCGTCCCGGCCAAAGAGAAACTGAAATCGCTCGGCGAGATCAAGGACACCTCCGACGTCGACTACGACTACGAGTACGACGAGAAGCACAAGACCGTCGCGCCGACCGAGCGCGGGGTGAAGAAAGCCGAGGAGTTCATCGGCGTCGACAACCTCTACCTCGGCGAGCACGGCAGCCTCGTCAACCACCTCGTCCAGTCGCTGAAGGCCGAGTCGCTCTACAAGAAGGACAAGGACTACGCGGTGATCGACGGCGAGGTGATGATCATCGACGAGTTCACCGGCCGCATCCTCGAGGGCCGGCGCTGGTCGGAGGGCCTGCACCAGGCGGTCGAGGCGAAGGAGGGCGTGGCGATCCGCGAGGAGAACCAGACCCTGGCGACGATCACCCTGCAGAACTACTTCCGCCTCTACGACAAGCTCTCCGGGATGACCGGTACCGCCCTGACCGAGGCGACCGAGTTCATGAAGATCTACAAAATGCCGGTGGTCGAGGTCCCGACCAACCAGCCGATGGTCCGGGTCGACCACAACGACCAGATCTTCAAAACCAAAGACGGCAAGTGGAAAGCGGTGCTCGACGAGATCGTCGCCCGCCACGAAAAGGGCCAGCCGATCCTGGTCGGGACCGTCTCGGTCGAGGTCTCGGAGATGATCTCCGAGGCGCTGAAGCGCGACGGGATCAAGCACGCGGTGCTCAACGCCAAGCCCGAGCACGCCGAACGAGAGGGCGAGCTGATCGCCCAGGCGGGGCGCAAGGGCGAGGTGATGATCGCCACCAACATGGCCGGCCGCGGCGTCGACATCAAGCTCGGCGGCGACCCCGAACACCTGGCGATCCACGAGCTGAAGAAGCAGGGGATCACCCACGAGAGCGAGGGCTACGACGAGGCGCTGGCGGCGAAGACCGCCGAGCTGGCGCCGCAGTGCAAGGCCGAGGCCGAGGAAGTGCGCGAGCTCGGCGGCCTCTTCATCTGCGGCACCGAGCGCCACGAGTCGCGCCGCATCGACAACCAGCTGCGCGGCCGCTCCGGCCGCCAGGGCGACCCCGGCGAGTCGCGCTTCTACCTCTCCGCCGAAGACGACGTGATCCGCCTCTTCGCCGGCGACCGCATCTACAAAATCCTCGACCGCCTCGGCCCGGTCGACGACGACGGCACCGAAATGCCGCTCGAGGCGAAGATGCTGACGAAAACCGTCGAGAACGCCCAGAAGAAGGTCGAGGAGCAGAACTTCCTGATCCGCAAACGCGTGCTCGAGTACGACGACGTGATGAACGAGCAGCGCCGCGTCGTCTACAAATACCGCCGCGAGATCCTCGAAGGCCGCGACATCTCCGAGACCGCCCGCGACGAGCTCGAGGGCGTGATCGAGCGCCTGGTCGACGAGTACACCGCCGGCGACCTGCTCGAGGACTGGGACCTGGGCGAGCTGGAGACGCAGCTGCGGCTGATCTGGCCGGTCGGCGTCGACGTCGCCACCCTGGCGCCGGAGACGGTCGACCGCGAGAAGCTCAAAGACGCCCTCGACGAGGACGCGATGAGCGCCTACGACGAGCGCGAGGAGCAGCTCGGCGAGGAGCTGATGCGCCACCTCGAGCGCTCGATCCTGCTGCAGGTGATCGACAACCGCTGGCGCGAACACCTCTTCGACATGGACTACCTGCGCGAAGGCATCCACCTCCGCGGCTTCGCCCAGATCGACCCCCTCGTCGCCTACAAAAACGAGGGCTTCACGATGTTCGAGGAGCTGATGCACTCGATCTGGGACGAGTTCAGCAAACTGGTCTTCCGCGCCGAGATCGAAGTCGACCCGGCCAGGCCGGCAACGGCGCCGGCAACGGCGGCCAACCCGCCGACGGCGCTCGACTACTCCGGCGGCACCGCCGAGGCCCAGCCCTCGGCGCTCGAACAGGTCGCCGCGGCGGCCGGCGGCAGCGCCGCCGGCGCCGTCGACGCGGCCGCCTCGCAGGCGGCGACGGCGGCGGCGACGTGGTCGAGACCGTGGTCAAAGACGAGCACGACAAAGTCGGCCGCAACGACCCCTGCTGGTGTGGCAGCGGCAAGAAGTACAAGAAGTGCCACGGGGCCTGAGGGCGCTGCAAACCGGCGCATCTCGGCGTCCTCGGTCGCCGAGTGCGCTCCACGCTCCCTGCGTCCACGACCTGCTTGGTTTCGAGCCTCACATGGATCCGTCGGAGTTCATCCGGGCCTTCAACGAGCGCGACCTCGACGCGTTCGTCGAGGTGCTCGACCCCGAGGTCGAGCTGCACTCGGGGCGGGGGCTGCGCAAGGGGGTCGAGGCGGCGCGGCTGTGGGCGACGCGGGAGCCGGGCGGGGTGCAGCAGACGATCGAGCTGGAGCAGCTCTACGAGGAAGGCCCGAGGGCGGCGGCGGCACGCGCCGTGGCGCTGATCGTGCGGCGCTGGCACTGGGAAGAGGACGGCTCAGCCGGCCGGCGAGGACGAGATGGCCTGGGTCTTCGAGCTGCGCGAGCGCCGGATCCGCAGCTGGCGCCCCTACGAGGACCGCGCCGAGGCGCTGCGCGCCGGCGGCTTCGGACGAGCCGGCGCCGCCGGATAATCTGCGGCGCATGGCCGACGCCGCCCCACCGAATCGATCGCACCGCGCCTGGCCGCTGTCCGCGAGCAGCTGTCCCTGCTCTCGGACTACCTTTGACCCGGCTGCGCTGGAGGCCGAGGCGGAGCGGCTCGAGGAGGAGATGGGGCGGCCCGGGCTTCTGGGACGACCAGGAGACGGCCGCCCGCACCTCCGCCGCCCACGCCCGCGCCCAGCGCCGGCTGGAGACTCTTCCGCGGGCTCGAGTCCGACGTCGCCGACCTCGGCGACCTGGCCGAGATGGCCGCCGAGGACGAGGAGATGGCGGCCGAGCTGGGCGCCCAGCTCGCCTCGGTCGAGCGCGCGCCTCGCCGAGCTCGAGGAGGCGCGCCTGTTCAGCGGCGAGTACGACGCCGGCGACGCCGTCGTCACCGTCCACGCCGGCGCCGGCGGCACCGACTCCCAGGACTGGGCCGAGATCCTCCTGCGCATGTACCTGCGCTGGTCCGAACGGCGCGGCTTCGAGGTCGAGATGAAGGAGGCCTCGCCGGGGGAGGAGGCGGGCCTCAAGTCGGCCACCTTCATCGCCCGCGGCGAGAACGCCTACGGCCTCTTCGCCGCCGAGCGCGGCGTCCACCGGCTGGTCCGGATCTCCCCCTTCGACTCCTCCTCGCGCCGCCACACCAGCTTCGCCCAGGTCGACGTCGGGCCGCTGGTCGACGCCGGGCGTCGAGGTCGAGATCGACGAGGCCGACCTGCGCATCGACACCTACCGCGCCTCCGGCGCCGGCGGCCAGCACGTCAACAAGACCGACTCGGCGGTGCGGATCACCCACCTCCCGACCGGCGTCGTCGTCCAGTGCCAGAACGAGCGCTCGCAGACCCAGAACAAGGCGGTGGCGATGCAGTTCCTGCGCTCGAAGCTGATCGAGCTGGAGGAGCGCAAACGGGCCGAGGAGATGGCGAAGGCGCGCGGCGAGGTCAAAGACGTCGCCTGGGGCTCGCAGATCCGCAGCTACGTCCTGCACCCCTACACGATGGTCAAGGACCACCGCACCGAGCACGAGGTCGGCGACGTGCAGCGGGTGCTCGACGGCGACCTCGACGAGTTCGTGCGCGACTACCTGAACAAGACCGCCGCCGCCTCGGCGGCCTAGATGGAGGCCGCTGGTCCACCTCGAGCGGCCGGCGGCGAGCGAGCCCGAGGGCCTGCTGGTCCTCCACCACGGCCGCGGCACCGACGAGCGCGACCTGCTCGGGCTGGCCGACGCGCTCGACCCCGAGCGGCGGCTGCGGGTGGTGACGCCGCGGGCGCCGCTGACGCGTGCCCGGCTCGCCCGGCTACCACTGGTACCTGGTGCCGCGGGTCGGCTACCCCGACCCCGACACCTTCCACGCCGCCCGCGCCGCGCTGGCCGAGCTCCACGACCGGCTCTGGGAGGAGACCGGGGTCGGGCCCGAGCGGACCGTGCTCGGCGGCTTCTCGATGGGCGCGGTGATGAGCTACGCGATGGCGCTCGGCGCCGACCGGCCCGGCGGTCGCCGGGATCCTCGCCTTCAGCGGCTTCGTGCCGACGGTCGAGGGCTGGGAGCCCTCGCTCGCCGACCGCCAGGCGACCCGGGCCTTCATCGCCCACGGCCGCCGCGACCCGATCATCGAGGTCGAGCTTCGCCCAGCGCGCCCGCGACCTGCTCGAGGCCGGCGGGCTCGACGGTCGACCTACCGCGAGTCCGAGCTCGGCCACCAGATCGACCCCTCGCACCTGGCCGACGCGACCGCCTGGCTGGCGCGAGACGCTCGCCCGGCTGAGCCGGACGCCGAGCCGCTGCTCGGACGGGGCGGAGCTCGGTTCCGGACTGCGCCAGGTCAGCCCGCTGGGCGTCGCCTGGCGGACCGTCAGGTGCCGGTCGAAGAAGCGGCGGCAGTAGCCGGGCGCGTCGGGACGGCGAAGGCGGACGGTGAAGTCCTTGGCGGCCAGTCGCCTTGGCCATCTGCGGCCTCGCTCAGGCTCTTGGTCAGGCGGAAGACGCCCTGGCCTGCGAAGCGTGCTCTTGCTCTGCCGCCGAGGTAGAGCGAGCCCTTGCTGCCGTGCAGCCCGTAGTCGACGGCGACGGCGGTCGGGGAGGAGGTCGGTGTAGCGGACGGCGAGGCGGACCTTGTCCTGGCCGGCGGCTGGCGAAGACCGTGGCCTCGGCGCTGCTCAGCAGGCACTCCGGCGGGCGCTTCGGCGGCGCCGGTCTTCTTCTTCGCATTCTTCTTCGTCTTCTTCGCATTCTTCGCGCTTCGCATTCTTCGTCTTCGCTGCTTCCGCTTCGTCTTCGGATTCGTCGTCGCGGCGGCGGCGGCGGCGCGGCGGAGGCCGCGGGGCCGCCGGCGGCGGCGACGGTCAGCGCCTGGGCCGACTTGGCCAGCGCCGAGGATCGCGACCAGGGTCAGGGTGGCGAAGAAGGCGGCCCACCAGGCGAACCTGGCGACGCGGGCGCTTCGTCGGCGGCTGGCCGCGGTGTGCTTCCGTCGCATGCCCCTAGATCGGACCGCGGCGGCGAGCCCTTTAGCCAGTGGCGGACTCAGTCGTCGAGCACGCCCTCGAGCTCGCAGCAGCGCCTCCTTCATCGGCAGGCCGCCGCCGTAGCCGCCGAGGGCGCCGCCGCTGCGCAGGACGCGGTGGCAGGGGACGACGAGCGGGATCGGGTTGCGGCCGCAGGCGGTGCCGGCGGCGCGGACCGCGCGCTCGTTGCCGGCGCTGGTCGCCATCTCGCGTGTAGCTGCGGGTCTCGCCGTAGGGGATGCGGGCGATCGCCCGCAGCACCCGGCGGCGGAAGCCCGTGCTGAGCTGCCAGTCGAGCGGCAGGTCGAAGTCGGTCGAGCTTGCCCTCGAAGTAGAGGTCGAGCTCGCGCCGCGCCTCGTCGAGCTGGGCGGGCGCCTCGAGCACGCGCGGGGAGACCCGCGTCGCCAGGTCGACCAGCAGCTCGTCGGCGTCCTGGTTCGGGAGGCCGACGCGGACCAGGCCCTCGCGGCGTCGTCGCCAGCAGCAGCGGTGCCGAAGGGCGAGTCGGTGGTCGTGTAGGCGACGTCGAGCAGGCCCTCCTCGGAGGCGCGCTCGGCGAGCCGGTTCAGCGATGCCTTCATGCGAGCTCCTTTCTCAGTCGTTTGAGTCCCTCGTGCAGGCTGCGGCGCGCCGCCTCGGGCGAGCAGCCGAGCGCGGCGGCGATCTCGGCGTGGGGGAGGTCGCTGGCGTAGCGCAGGGTCACCGCGGCCCGCTGCTTCGGCGGCAGGGCGCCGACCGCGGCCCAGATCCCCGTCGCCGGGCTCCGGGTCGCTCGACCGCGACCTCGCGCGACCTCGGCCACCGGGACCGGCCGCCGGCCCCTGGCGCGGTGGTGGTCGATCGCCTTGCGGTGGGCGATCGTGATCAGCCAGCCGCGCAGGTTGCCGCCGTCCTGCAGCTTCGGGTAGGCGCGCAGGGCGGAGAGGAAGGTCTCCTGGAAGCAGTCCTCGGCGTCGCTCGCGCCCGACCGCGCCGCGCAGCACCGCCATCACGTCGCCGGCGTGCTCGTCGATCAGGATCTGGAACGGCGGCAGCTCGGTCACCTCGTGGATTAAACGCTGCGGCCGGGCCGAACGTGAGATCGCGCGCCGAGGATGCGTTTGTGGCCACCGCAGGGTGACAAGTGCGATCGCTCGTCGTTGATCTAGGCTGGCGCGATGGCCGATCCCGGCGAGCCGCTGCAGGAGATCGTCGCCCGCGCGCTCGCCGAGGACGTCGGCGCCGGCGACGTGACCACCGAGGCGACGGTGCCGGCCGAGGCGCGGGCCCGGGCGCGGATCGTGCAGAAAGCAGGCCGGGCGTCGTCTTCGGGCTCGACGCGGTCGAGGAGACGATGCGCCAGTGCGGGGTCGAGCACGTCGACAAGCTCGTCGTCGAGGGCCAGTGGCGCGAGGCGGTGCCGGCCGAGGTGCTGCTGGCGAGCGGGCCGGCGCGCGGCGCTGCTGGTCGCCGAGCGCACCGCGCTCAACTTCCTCGGCCACCTCTCCGGGGTCGCCACCCTGACCGCCCGCTTCGTCGAGGCGGTCGCCGGCACCGGCGCCCGCATCCTCGACACCCGCAAGACGACGCCGGGGCTGCGGGCGCTGGAGAAGGCGGCGGTCGCCGCCGGGGGCGGGCGCAACCACCGCCTCGGCCTCTACGACGCGATCCTGATCAAGGAGAACCACATCGCCCTCGCCGGCGGCGTCGCGAAGGCGATCTACGCTGGCGCGCAAGGCGCAGCCGCGAGCTGCCGATCGAGGTCGAGGTCCGCGACCTCGACGAGGCCGCCTACGCGCTCGGCACCGGCGCCGACCGCCTGCTGCTCGACAACATGGACCTGGAGACGCTGCGCGGCGCGGTCAAGCTGCGCGACGAGAACTCCGGCGACGGCAAGGGCCCGGCGCTCGAGGCCTCCGGCGGCGTCGACCTCGAGACCGTCCGCGCCATCGCCGAGACCGGCGTCGACTTCATCTCGATCGGCGCCCTGACCCACTCCGCCCCCATCCTCGACTTCAGCCTCCTGCTCGAACCTGCCTAGCCGTCCCTACTTGAGCAGTTTGGAGAGGCGCCGGTCCTTGAGGACGCGGCCGCCGGTCTGCTCCTTCGGGCAGTAGTTGGTCTGGTGCTCGGAGAAGAAGACGGCCTCGATCGTGGTGCCGCAGCGCGGGCAGGGCTCGCCCTCGCGCTTGTGGACCTGGAGCGGCATCGGCACCTTGTCCGGGACCTCGGGGCCGATCGTCTCCTCGTAGTGGTCGATCGCGTCGCCGAGCACGTGGAGCGCGGCGTGCAGGCGCTCGACCTCCTCCGCGTCCAGCTCCGAGCCTTTCTTGAAGGGCGAGAGCCGCGCCTCCCAGAGGATCTCGTCGACCCAGGAGCGGCCGATGCCGGCGATGTCTTTCTGGTGGCGCAGCAGCGGGTGCAGGTGGCGCGGCTGGTCGATCGCCGCGGCGAACGCGTCCAGCGGGGGAGGGGGCCAGGCTTCCGGCCCGAGGGTCGCTGACCATCTCGTCCTCGGCGACCGCGTCGGTCGGCAGCAGCTTCGCCCAGGCCCGCTGCTTGGTCCCGAACTCGCGCAGCCGCAGCTCGCGCCCGTCCGCCAGCCGCACCAGCACCCGCGAGGCCCGGTCTTTCGGCGAGGCCCGTTTGTCGAACGCCTTCAGCCGCCCCGCCGACATCAGGTGGATCAGCAGCGCCAGGTCGCCGAACTCGACCACCGGCATCTTCCCGACCCGCCGCACCCCGGTGATCTCGCGCCCGACCAGCGCTTCCAGCGGCGGCTCGAAGGTCTTCATCACGTTCATCCCCGGCGCCAACGCCGATTCGACGACAGCTCCCGACAAACTGGCGTTCAGCCGGCGCGCGACGATCTCGACCTCCGGCAGCTCGGGCATGGACAAGTCTGCCGCCTCCGGCAGGATCCGGACGAGCCTGCCCGCCGCAGCCGAGCGAGTAGACTTGGTCCCACGTTCATTCGACTGGTTTCGAGGCTCGCGGCCTGCCAGCGAACATCAGGAAAGGAAGGGCTCATGCAGGAGCTCCCGACGATCCAACCCACCGCACCGGACGCGCTAACGCCCGAGGAGATCGCTGCCCTCAGCGAGGAGGTCCGCGCGCTCGCCGCGCAGCGCAACGCCGTCATCCTCGCCCACAACTACCAGCTGCCGGAGATCCAGGACGTCGCCGACCACATGGGCGACTCGCTCGGGCTCTCGCGCCAGGCGGCCGCCACCGACGCCGAGGCGATCGCCTTCTGCGGCGTCCACTTCATGGCCGAGACGGCCTCGATCCTCTCGCCCGAGAAGACGGTGCTGATCCCCGACCTCGACGCCGGCTGCTCGCTCGCCGACTCGATCGACGCCGACCAGCTGCGCGCCTGGAAGGCCGAGCACCCCGGCGCGCTGGTCGTGATGTACGTCAACACCTCGGCCGAGGTGAAGGCCGAGACCGACTACTGCTGCACCTCCTCCAACGCGGTCAGCGTCGTCGAGCACATCTGGGCCGAGCACGGCGCCGACACCGAGATCCTCTTCGGCCCCGACATGTGGCTGGGCGCCTTCGTCGAGCGCGAGACCGGCCTGGTCGAGGACCCCGAGCGCCGCGCCCGCTTCCACGTCTGGGACGGCGAGTGCCACGTCCACGCCGGCATCCGCCCCGACGACATCGCCCGCACCCGCGCCGAGAACCCCGAGGCCGAGTTCCTGATCCACCCCGAGTGCGGCTGCTCGACCCAGGCGATGGAGTACGTCGCCGCCGGCGACATCGACCCCGACGGGCGTCCACATGCTCTCGACCTCGGGGATGCTGCAGCACGTCGAAGCGCACCCCGAGGGCAGCTTCATCGTCGCCACCGAGAACGGCATGCTCTACCCGCTGCAGCAGGCGGCGCCGCAGGCCAACCTGATCGAGGCCAACCGGATGGCCTTCTGCAAATACATGAAGATGATCACCCTGCCGAAGCTGCGCGACTCGCTGGCGGAGATGAAGTTCGAGGTCAGCGTCCCGGCCGAGGTCGCCGAGCGGGCGCGGATCCCGATCGAGCGCATGGTCGCGATCGGCTAGCCCCGGACGCCGTCCCGCCCTGGGCGAAGCCTTTCTGGGCGCGGTCTTGCGCGGCCGGAGGGGCGCAGGAGTCACCCTGTGTCCGCAGAAGCCCCCCTCCGTATGGCCAGATCCAAGAAGAGACAACGCCGCGACGACGCAGCCGCAGCGCCCCGCGAGGCCGCCGGGCGCCGATCATCGAGCTCGAGCGACGTCACCAAGGTCTACCCGGGCGGCCACATGGCGCTCGACCGGGTCTCGCTGGCGATCGGCCGCGGCGAGTTCGTCTTCCTCGTCGGCCCGACCGGCTGCGGCAAGTCGACCCTGATCAAGATGCTGATCCGCGAGCTCGCGGCCACCGAGGGCGCGGTCAAGATCGCCGGCCGCGACATCGGCGCCCTGCCGGAGAAGAAGATCCCGCAGCTGCGGCGCAACATCGGCACCGTCTTCCAGGACTTCAAGCTGCTCCCCGACCGCACCGTCTACGACAACGTCGCCTACGCGCTGCAGGTGATCGGCGCCAGCCGCGCCGAAATCCGCGAGCAGGTGCCGCAGACGCTGCGCCTGGTCGGCCTCTCGACCAAGCTCCACAGCTACCCCGACCAGCTCTCCGGCGGCGAGCAGCAGCGCGTCTCGGTCGCCCGCGCCTTCGTCAACCACCCGCCGCTGCTGCTCGCCGACGAGCCCAGCGGCAACCTCGACCCGGTCACCTCGATCGGGGTCATGCAGCTGCTCTACCGGATCAACAAGACCGGGACCACCGTCGCTCGTCGTCACCCACGACCGCGAGATGGTCGACAACATGCAGCGCCGCGTGGTCGAGCTCTACGAGGGCCGCGTCGTCCGCGACGAGGTCAGCGGCGGCTACACCGAGGAGTCGACGACCGAATTCGGCCTGCGGATGCGGGCCGAGATGGGGGTCGGGCCCGAGGGCGAGGGCCAGACCAACGGCCACGACCACGAGTCGCTGCTCTGATGTCGCGCCTGATCTTCTTCCTCCAGGAGGCCCTCCGCGCCCTGCGCCGCAACGGCGCCCCGAGCCTGGCCGCGATCGTCACCACGGTCGTCACCGTGATCCTGCTCGGCGTCCTGATCCCGATCTTCCAGACCACCCAGGCCAAGAGCGAGCAGATCCGCAGCGAGCTCAACGTCCAGTTCGGCGCTCTACGACGACGCGACCAAGGCGCGAAATCGCCTCGACGAAGACGAAGCTGGAAGGCGATCCCGCACGTCGCCGCGGTCACCTTCATCAGCAAGGCCGAGGCGCTGAAGACGCTGACGCAGCGAACTGAAGGACAAATCGATCGTCGAAGCAGCTGCAACACCAACCCGCTGCCGGCCAGCTTCGAGGTCAAGGCCGACGACGCCGCCAACCTGGCCGGGATCCGCGAAGCGATCATGCCGACCGGCGCCGAACGGCAAGCCGCAGCCGATCTCGCCGATCATCAGCAACCCCTTCGACCGCCAGCAGGCCTCGCAGCAGATCGAGCAGGTGACCAGCGCCCTGAAGATCGTCCTGACGGTGATGACGGCGCTGCTGATCGCTCGCCTCGCTGATGCTGGTCGGCAACACGATCCGGCTCTCGATCTACACCCGCCGCCGCGAGGTCGAGGTGATGCGCCTGGTCGGCGCCACCCGCTGGTTCATCCGCTGGCCGTTCATGATCGAGGGGGTCGTCGTCGGCTTCGTCGGCGGCCTGGTGGCCATACTGATCCTGTGGCTCGGCAAGATCACCGATCGTCGACCCGCTCAGCGAGCTCCTTCTCCTTCCTGGCGGCGCAGAACAACAGCACGCTCGTCGTTCCCGGCCCTGGTCGCGATCCTCTTCGCCGCCGCGGTCCTCGTCTCGACGATCGGCTCCGGCGTCACCCTGCGTCGCTTCCTCAAGGTCTGAGGCCGGCGTGAGAGCGCGCGGGGCCGTGGCCTTCGGCGTCGGCGCTGGTCGCCTTCCTCTGCGCCGGCCTCTGGCTCGGCGGGCACCCGGCCAAGCTGCCGGAGCTTCCTCCGCGACCGCTTCGTCGGCTGCGCCGGCCGGGCTGACCGCCGAAGCCGCGGAAGTGATCGAGGACAACTACTACCGCCCGGTCGGCGACGACCGAGCTGAGCAACGCCTCGCTGCAGGGGATGGTCCGCGAGCTGCGCCGGCGCCACGACGACCGCTTCTCCGAATACTTCTCGCCGGAAAGCCTGGAAAGCTTCAACCAGGCAGATCGAAGGCCGCTTCTCCGGGCGTCGGCCTCAGCGTCGTGCCGGTCAAGCGCGGGCTGCGGGCGGTCCAGGTCTTCCCCGGCTCGCCGGCCGACGCGGGCCGGGATCGAGGCCGGCGACACGATCGTCTCGGTCGACGGCGACTCGATCGCCGGCGAGAGCAGCAGCGAGGCGACCGACGAAGATCAAAGGGCCGGAAGGGACCGAGGTGACCGTCGGCGTGCTCGACGCCAAGAGCGGCAAGGTGCGCCAGCTGACGCTGACCCGGGCCGAGGTGGCGCTGCCGAACGTCAGCAGCAAGGTCGAGAGCGTCGACGGGCCACAAGCTCGGCTACGTCCGCATGCTCAGCTTCAGCGAAGGCGTCCACGCCGCTGCTCGCCGACGCGGTCGCGCAAGGTCGAGCGCGAAGGGGCGGAAGGGATCGTGCTCGACCTGCGCGGCAACCCCGGCGGCCTGCTCGACGAGGCGGTGCTGAGCGCCAGCCTCTTCCTGCCCGAGGGCGAAGTCGTCGTCTCGACCAAATCCCGCACCCAGGGCGACAGCGTCCACAAGACCGTCGGCGGCAACCTGCCGAAGCTGCCGCTCGTCGTCCTGATCGACCGCAACACCGCCTCCGCGGCGGAGATCCTCACCGCGGCGCTGGCCGACGACGCCGGCGCCACCGTGGTCGGCACCCGCTCCTACGGCAAGGGCGTCTTCCAGGAGGAGCAAGAGCCTCGCCAACGGCGGCGCCCTGAAGCTGACGGTCGGCGAGTACTTCACCCCGGACGGGGTCAACCTGGCGCGCAGCCAGCGGCATCCACCCCGACGTCAAGGTCAGCGACGACCCGGAAACCGCCGGCGGACGAGGGGAAGCAGCGGGCGCTCGGCGTGCTGGCCGGTCAGGTCGGAGGTTGAGCCGGCGCCGCCGGGCCGCGCCCGCGGCCGGCGAAGCGCCGCGAGCAGCCGCCCAGCGCCCGCGACGCGGTCGAGGCGCTGCTGCGCGAGCGAGCTCGGCTTCCGCGGCTTCCGCGCCGCGCTCGAGGTCGAAGCGGGCGAGGCGGCCGAGCGCGGCCGAGCGCGACCTCCGGCCCGCGCCGCGACCTGACCGCGCTCGCCGACCTTCACCGTCGACCCGGCCACCGCCCGCGACTTCGACGACGCCGTCTCCGCCCAGCGCGAGGGCGACGGGCGCCCGGGTCTGGATCCACATCGCCGACGTCGCCGCCCACGTGCGGCCGGGCTCGCCGCTCGACCTCGAGGCGCGCCGGCGCGCCAACAGCACCTACGTCCCCGGCGCGGTCGAGCCGATGCTGCCGCACGCGCTCAGCAGCGACGCCTGCAGCCTCGCGCCCGGGGTCGAGCGGCTGGCGGTGACGGCCGAGATCGAGCTGGGGCCGGGCGCGGAGCCGCGCTCGGCCCGCTTCTACCGCAGCCGCATCCGCTCCGACGCCCGGCTCGACTACGACCAGCTCGACGCGATCTTCGCCGGCCGCGCGCGAGCCGCCGGAGGAGGTCGCCGAACCGCTCGCCGCCGCCCGCGACGTCGCCGCCGGCGCTCGGCGAGCACCGCGGCGCCACCAGCCTCGACGTCGAGTCCTTCGAGCCCGAGTTCCGCTTCGACGCCGACGGGCAACGTCATCGGCGCCCGCGGCGTCGCCCAGACCGAGGCCCACCGGCTGATCGAGCGGCTGATGATCCTCACCAACGAGCAGGTCGCCGAGCGGCTCGCAGCGCGAGCGCGTGCCGGCGATCTACCGCGTCCACGCCCAGCCCGACCCGGCCCGGATCGAACGCCTGCTCGAGCAGCTGGCGGCGCTCGGCGTGCCGACGCCGCCGCTCGGGCAGGGGCCTCTCGCCGCAGCAGGCGCGGGCGAGATGGCCGCCGAGGCGAGCCGGCTGGCGCGGCGCGAGGCCGCGCGGCGCGGACACGGCCGCGAGGCGTATACATCGCTCGTGCTCCGCTCCCTCAAACAGGCCCACTACAGCGAGCGCAACAGCGGCCACGCCGGGCTCGGCAGCGCCGCCTACACGCACTTCACCTCGCCGATCCGCCGCTACCCCGACCTGGTCGTGCACCGGGCGCTGCTGGCGGCGCTGGGGGAGGGGGAGGAGGCGCCGCGCCTGGCCGAGGCCCGCGAGGTCGCCGCCGACTGCTCCGCCCGCGAGCGCGAGTCGGCGAAGATCGAGCGCGACGCCGACGACGTCTGCGCCGCCTACCTGCTCGAGCGCGAGCTGCGGCGAGCGCGGGCTCGACGCCGGCTTCGAGGGCGAGGTCTCCGGGGTGATCCGGGCCGGCGCCTTCGTCTCCTTCGGCGGCGAGCTCGGCGACGTCTACGAGGGGATGCTGCCGGCGCGGCGGCTGCCCGGCGAGCCGCTTCGAGCTCGACCGGGCCGAGGTCGCGCTGGTCGGCCGCGAGCGCGAAGTCGACCCTGCGCCTGGGCGACCCGGTCACGGTCACGGTCAGCCGGCGTCGACGCGACGCGGCGGGCGGGTCGATCTGGAGCCTGCCCGATGGCTAAGAAGTCGAAGAAGCCGCGCCTGCCGGCCTCCGGCGACGTCGTCACCAACCGCCGCGCCCGGCACAAATTCGAGTGGGTCGAGACGATGGAGGCCGGGATCGTCCTGCACCGGCTCCGAGGTGAAGGCGCTGCGCGGCGGCAAGGCGCAGATGACCGACGCCTACGCGGTCGTCGACGACGGCGAGGTCTGGCTGCGCAAGCTCCACATCCCGCCCTACGAGTTCGCCAGCGTCGACGCCCACGACCCCGAGCGGCCGCGCAAGCTGCTGCTGCACCGGGGCGAGATCGAGCGCCTGATCGGCAAAACCGCCCAGAAAGGCCTGACCCTGGTCCCGACCCGGATCTACTTCAAAGGGCCCGCGGGCCAAGGTCGAGCTGGCTCTGGCGCGGGGCAAGGAGGGTCGCGACCGGCGCCGCGAGATCGCCGACCGCGACGTCCGCCGCGAGGTCGAGCGCGAGTTCAAGGGGCGGATGCGGTGAGCGTTCGGCGCCTCGAACGTCGGTCCGCCGCGGCGGCGGGTTGGGCTTGCATCAGCCGCCTCACATGCAAGGATGCAGGGGAATGCGGATCCGCCTGCTCCTATCGTCGTGCTTCGCCGGGCTCGCCTCGCTGGCCATGGTCGCGCCGGCGGCCGCCCAGGCCGAATCCTTCCCGGACAAGGCCAGCGACTACGTCAGCGACCACACCGGCTACTTCGTCGGCGCCCTGGTGGTGGCGATCCTGCTCCTCCTGCTCGTCGTCAACGTCACCCAGCGCCGCAGCAAGGAGAAGGCCGCCGCCAGGCCGAGCGCCGTGCCTGCAGCTGCTGCCGCCGGCGCCGCCGGTTGCCGCTGCCGGTCACGGTCGCCGTCACCGCCACCTGGTGCCGCTGCGACTGCCGAGATGCCGGCGATTGCTGCCGCTGCCAGCGCTCAACCGGCTGCTCAGGGCCCAGGCCAGATCGCCGCCGCCTCCGTCGGGCCGGCCGGAGAGCCCCAAGGACCGCCGCCGCCGCGCCCGCGAAGAACAGCAGGCCAAGCGCAACGAACAGCGCCAGAAACGCCGCGACGAGGTCAAACGTCGCAAGGAGGAGCGCGCAGGCCTCCGCAACCAGCGGCGCAAGGGAGCGCCCGCCGCCCCCGCCGCGTCGCCGAGTGCGGCAGGCACCCCGCCTCAGCCCGCCGCTGCCAGAGCAGCCCGTCGTGCCGGAGCCGGCGCCGGCGGCCCCAGCAGAAGAGCTTCTTCGGGATCAAGTACGGCGGTGGCAAGCAGAAGCGGCAGGAAGCCGAGCTGGCCGAGCAGCGGCTGGCCGCGGCGCGCGCCGCCCGCGAACGAGAGCTGGCGCAAGCCGGCCAGGTGGGGCAGCCGGCGCCGGCGGAGCCCGTGGCAATTCCCCCCTCCGTCCCGCCGATCTCCTCGCTGCAATCGCCTCCGCCGGGTGCAGTCGAGCAACCGCCGCTCGGCTGCCGCGACGGCGCCGCCGGTAGGCGGCGCGGTGGTCCCGGGGCCGGCCGAGTACGACCCGGTCGCGGCCGAACAGCGGGTCCGCGACAAGGTCGAGGAGGTGCGCTCGCGAGGAGCAGCGGATCCGGGCCGAGGCCGATCGCCGGATCGAAGAGGCCGAACGGCTGCAGCGCCAGGCTGGCGAGCAGCCCCAGGTGCCGCCTCCACTCCAGCAGGAGCAGCCACTGCCGGTGGCCCCAGCCCCAGACCTGCACAGTGCCGAGCAGAGGCTCGAGCAGGAACGCGAGGCACGAGAGCGCTCGATGGAGGAGGCCGAGGAGCGTCTGCGCCAGATCGAGGAGCGGACCAAAGCGGCCGAACAGCGCGCCGCCGAGGCGAAGCGACTGGAAGCGCTGAGGGCCGAGGAGGAAGAGCGCCAGCAGCGGCTGCGAGGAGATGCAGCAGAGCGTCGCCGAGGCCGAAGAGCGCGCCCGCGAGGCCGAGCGCCGGGCCGTCGAGGCCGAGCAGGCCGTCGTCCGCTCGGTCCAGGGATCGGCGCAGGTTCAGCCTCTGGCGCCGATTGCCCAGCCCCTCTCGCCCCCGCCGCCCCCTTCACCACCGGCCCCCGAGCCCATCCCGCCCGCGCCGGCGCCGACCCCTCCACGCCGACTGGAGCCCACTCCGCAGCCGCCTGCGCCAACGCCACCACCGGCCCCTGCCCCGACGCCGCAACCGCCTGCGCCGGCTCCCCAGCCATTGCCGCCTGCCCCGGTCCCGCCATCGCCGAGTCCCGCACCGCCGAGCCCGATGCCGACCCCGCCGGCTCCGCAACCGCCCGCGCCGAGTCCGATGCCGCCGCCGGCGCCTGAGCCGACCCCGCCTGCCCCGCAGCCGACCCCATCTCCATTGCCGCCGCCACCTGAGCCGCCGCCGGTAGCCGCTCTGCCGGCGGCGGGGCAGCGATCGACCTCAACACCGTCACCTTCGAGCAGCTGCGCGGGCAGAACCTCTCGGTCACCCAGGCCACCCGGCTGCTCGCCCACCGCGAGCGCCTCGGCGGCTTCCAGTCGGTCGACGACCTCGACCAGGTCGCGGGCTTCCCACAGGATCTGCTGGTCGACCTGAAGAGCCGCTCGACGGTCTGAGCGACCCGCGGTTCGCCTAGGTTTCGTACTTCTCCAGCAGCTTCAGCCAGACCTCGCTGCGGGTCGGGTAGGGCGCGATCGCGTGGCGCAGGCGGGGGAGCGGGACCTCGCCGACGATCGCCACGGTCGCCGCCTGGAGGAAGTCCGCGGTCTCGAAGCCGGTGAAGGTGGCGCCGACGATCGTCTTGCGACCCTCGTCGACGACGATCCGCGAGGTGCCGCCGGTGTCCTTGCCCTGGAAGCTGGCGCCGGGGGTGCCGTCGGTGGGGACGTCGATGGCGCGCGCGTCGATGCCCGCTTCGCGGGCCTGCTGCGAGCGTCTTGCCGACGGCCGCCACCTGCGGGTCGGTGAAGGTGACGCGCGGCGAGCCGATGCCCTCCGCCACGGCCTCGACCTCGCGCCCGAGCAGGTTCTCCGCCGCGACCCAGGCCTGGTACTTGCCGACGTGGGTGAAGAGCGCCCGGCCGTTGACGTCGCCGATCGCGTAGAGCCACTCGCGACCGCCGACGCGCAGCCGGTCGTCGGTCTCGAGGAAGCCGTGCTCGCCGGCCTCGACGCCGGCCGAGTCGAGGTCGAGGTCGCGCGGTGTGGGGCACGCGTCCGACCGCGATCAGGATCTCCGCTCCCTCGACCCGGCTGCCGTCGCTCGAGCTCGGCGATGACGCCGGCGCCGCCGGCCTCGATCCTCTCGGCCTGCGACGCCGGTGCGCACGTCGACGCCGAAGTGCTCGCGCAGCGAGTCGGCCACCTCCTCGCCGGCGAAGGGCTCCTCGCGCGAGAGCAGGTGCTCGTTGCCCTCGACCAGGGTGACCTGGGTCCCAAGCGTCGACCAGGCCTGGGACGAGCTCGCTGCCGACCGGGCCGCCGCCGAGCACGATCATGCTCTCGGGGACCTGCTTGGCGGTGGTTCGCCTGGCGGTTGTTCCAGGCGTCGACCGCGTCGAGCCCGTCGATCGGCGGCATCGCGGCGCCGCTGCCGGTGGCGACGATCACGGCCGGTGCGCGCGGTCAGCACGTCGTCGCCGACGACGCAGCCGGCGCTCGCCGTCGAAGCGGCCGGCGCCGCGGAAGAGGTCGATCCCGCGTTCTTCCAGCCAGGGCAGCTGGGCCGAGTCGTCGAGGTCGTGGATGACCTCGTCGCGGCGGTCGAGGATCGCCTGCGGATCGAGCTCGCCCTGCGCGGCGACGGGGACCCCGGGCACCCGCCGTGCCTCGCCCAGCACGTCGGCGGGTCGCAGCAGCGCCTTCGAGGGCATGCAGGCGTAGTAGGAGCATTCGCCGCCGATCAGGTGCTGCTCGACGATCGCCACCTTCATCCCGCCGTCGGCGAGGCGCCCGGCGCAGACCTCGCCCGCCGGGCCGGCGCCGAGCACGATCGCGTCGTATGTCTGCTCGCTCACAGTGCCTCCATCCCCGACACCGTACAATTCCAAGCGCAGCAAGCACGGGGGCGACAGGCTTCGACGTGGTCGACTCGTGCGAAAGGTTGCAGGTCGAGGTTGCCGGAGGCCTCGTTAAACCCCGGCACAAACCAATACGTGCGGACCATGAGTTCGCCCTCGCCGCTTAGCTAGAACCTAAGCGCTGTGAGAGTCGGTCCTCCCTCGCCCGCAGGGAGGGGCACCGGCTTCAAAATGCGGGCTTACCCAGGCGGATCGCCCCGTCTACCAGGGGACAATTCAGAGGGCTGTGTCTCCCGTAGTGCCCGCCGGCGCGGACCCCGGGAGACGAGAACAAAGCGCCGGCTAAACCTGTAGACGCCCTCGCACCACGTCCGCGGATCCGAGTTCGAATCTCGGCGCCTCCATCAATCGCCCGCCTGGCCCTCCGGGGCCGGGCGGTCTGCGAGCCAAGCCAGCACCTCGGCTGCGTCGCGGTCGGGCGGGAAGACGGGGTAGAAGGCCTTGACGATCGTCCCGCTCTCGGCGACGAGGGTCAGCCGGCGGTAGAGAGTCATCCCCGCCGCCTCGAAGGTCGGCAGCCCCAGTGTCGCTCCAAGCGCAGAGATCGAGATCGCTGAGCAGCGGAAAGGGGATGTGCTCGCGCGGTCGCGAACTCCGCGCTGTTCGGCGCCGGTCCTGGGCGCTGATCTCCGATCACCGACGGCCCCGAGACCGGAGAACTCCGCCAGGGCGTCGCGGTAGGCGCAGCTCTGCGGAGTGCAGCCCCGGGCGCCTGGGATGTCGTCCCAGCCTGTCGATCGGGGCCTCGCCCGGCGTCCCGGTCCGCGGGTAGACGTAGGCGACGAGCCGGCCCCGCGCCAGCTCGGCGAGGTCCGCGGTCCCGCCAAGCGTCGACGGCAGCGCCAGCGCAGGGATCGTCAGGCCGGGCAGATGGTCCGCGGCGCCGTCGTCCTCGGGAACCGGAAGGTTCGGCGGGAGCGCGGTGTAGTCGGCGCTCATCAGGGGTGTCTGAGCTTAGGCCCCCTATATGGCGGGTAAGCTCAGACACGTCGGCGGCGAGGCGCGGGTTGGCACGGTTATGTTCCAGGGATGAAACGTTACGTGGCCTTTCTGCGCGGGATGAACCTCGGCAACCGGCGGATCAAGAACGACGAGCTGCGGGCGGAGTTCGAGGCGCTGGGCTTGGCGACGTCGCCACCTTTCGCGCCAGCGGCAACGTGATCTTCGGCTGCGGCGACGACAGCGGCGAGACCGCCCTCGCGAAGAAGGTCGAAGCGGGTCTCGGCGAGGCGCTCGGCTACGAGGTGCCGGTGTTCCTGCGCAGCGGCGCCGAGGTCGCGGCGATCGCCGCCCAGGAGCCCTTCGACGCGAAGCTCGTCGAAGCCTCGAAGGGCAAGCTCCAGGTCTCGCTGCTGGCGAAGAAGCCGACGGCGGCGGCGCGCAGGAAGGTGCTGGCGCTGGCGAGCGACGAGGACCCGCTGGCGATCGACGGTCGCGAGCTCTACTGGCTGCCGAGCGGCGGCCTGCTCGAGTCCGAGCTCGACCTGAAGGCGATCGAGGCCGCTCTCGGCATCGGACACCAGGCGGACGATGGGCACGATCGAGCAGATCGCCGCCAAGGTTGAGGCATCGCCGGGGTCGTAAATCCGGCGATCGTTCAGGGTCGAGGCATTGCCGGGGCCATGGGCCCGGCAATCGTTCAGCGAACGCTGGTCGATGCGGCGCCGGGGGCGTCGGAGCGGGGGAGGGCCGCGATCTCGATGTCGCGGCTGACGGCGCCGATCTCCTCCGGCAGCTCGGCGAGCTGGACGTTGGTGACGAACTCCAGCCGCTGGCCGAGCGGGCGGAAGAAGTTGTCGTAGTGGGTGGGGACGACCGTTCTGGGGTTGAGCCTCGGCAGGATCCGCCGCCAGTAGTCGCCGGTGAAGCTCCGCCCGGCGACGCCGGCCAGGAAGACGTCGACGTCGCGCTCGCGGATCGCCTCGTCGACGAGGTTGGCGCTGCCCTGGTGGTAGAAGCGGACGCCGGCGACCGCGATCGAGATGCCCCAGACCTGGCCGCAGCGGTAGGCGCCGGGCGAGAGCGAGTCGAGGTGCTCGCAGGTCAGTTCGCCGTCGTAGGGGACGGCGAGGCCGAGCAGCAGCTTCGAGTGGACGCTTGGCGTGAAGCTGACCTCGAACGGCCCCAGCTCATAGGTCCGGTAGGGCTCGACCTCGACCGCCCGCTCGGCGAGGCCGTGCAGGCCCATCAGGCTGAGCAGCGACTTCGAGCCGTAGGCCTTGCAGTCGAAGCGTCTGGCGATCGCCGGCGCGTCGACCGCGTGGTCGAAGTGGGTGTGGCCGACCAGGACGCCGACGGTCTCGCCGTGGGCGCCGGCGAAGCGCTCCAGCGCCGCCGGGTCCGGCATCGTCGGGCGCCGCAGCAGCAGGTCGCGGAAGGGGACCCGGGAGAGGTAGGGGTCGACGAACAGCGTCCGGCCCGCGTAGCTGAGCCGGTAGCCGGAGACGCCGAGCCACTCGACCTCGAGCCCGGCCGGCAGCGCCAGCGGCCGCGCCTCCAGCTCGGCCAGGGCCTGGCCGTCGGCGCGCTCGGAGGAGCGTCGCGTCGCCCGCGCTCTCGCCAGCTCGCCGAGATGTCGCAGCGGCCCTGCCATGGGGTGAGGTTACGCCGGATCGGCGGTCATCTAAGTTGGTTCGCTCCGATGGCGATCGCGACCGCAACCTCCCTGGACGTCCACGTCGGCGGCAAGCTGCTGTTCGCCGACGTCTCCTTCAAGCTCGAGCCGCGCGAGCGGATGACCCTGTCCGGACGCAACGGGGCCGGCAAGTCGACGCTGCTGCGCGTCCTCGCCGGCGAGCTCTCGCCCGACTCGGGCTCGCTGACCGTGCAGCGGGGCTCGCGCTTGGCGCTGCACGACCAGCGGCCGCCGCGGGACTCGAGCGCCTCGCTCGGCGACTACGTCTTCTCGGGGCGGGCCGACATGCTGGCGACCGAGGCTGAGCTGGAGCGGCTGGAGGCCGAGATGTCGAAGGGCGCCGACGAGGAGACGATGGCCGCCTACGCGGCGGCCCAGCACCGTCTCGAAGCCGGCGGCGGCTACCGCTGGCGCGACCAGGTCCTCGCCGTCCTGCGCGGGCTCGGCTTCGACCCCGAGCAGTCCCAGCGCTCGCTCTCGACCTTCTCCGGCGGCGAGCTGACCCGGGCCTCGCTGGCGCGGGCGCTGGCGACCAAGCCCGACCTGCTGCTGCTCGACGAGCCCACCAACCACCTCGACATCCCCTCGCTGGAGTGGCTCGAGGGGTACCTGGTCGAGCTCGATGCGGCCGTCGTCCTGGTCGCCCACGACCGCTGGTTCCTCGAGGCGGTCGGCACCTCGGTCCTGGAGCTGGAGGCCCAGCGCGCCCGCTTCTTCGCCGGGCCCTGGCACGCCTGGCGCCAGGAGCAGGCGGCGCGCCAGATCGCCCTCGGCAAGGCGATCGACCGCCAGCAGGCCGAGATCGAGCGGATGGAGCGCTTCGTCGAGCGCTTCCGCTACAAGGCGACGAAGGCCAAACAGGCTCAGTCGCGGATCAAACAGATCGACAGGAAGAAGCGCGAGGGGCCGCAGGCCGAACGCCGTGACACCCGCAGCCTGCGCTTCTCCTTCAAACCCCCCGAGCGCCCCGGTCGGGTGGTGCTGAAGATGGTCGACGCCGCGATCGAGGTCCCCGGTCGCACCCTGCTCTCAGGCGCCAGCCTCGAGGTCGAGCGGGGCGAGCACGTGGTACTCGTCGGCGCCAACGGGACCGGCAAGACGACCCTGATCGAGACCCTTTCCGGCCAGCCGCGAGCCGGCCTCCGGCATCGTCCGCAGCGGCCACAACGTCAAGCTCGGCTACCTCTCCCAGCACGCCGACACGGCGGCGGGGGAGGGCTCGGTGCTGGACGCGACCCAGCGTCGAGACCGGCCTCAGCGGCCAGAAGGCGCGGGCGCTGCTGGGCGGCTTCCTCTTTTCCGGCGCCGACGCCGAGAAGCAGCTGAGCGACATCTCCGGCGGCGAGCAGCGCCGGCTCTCGCTGGCGATCCTGGTCGCCTCCGGCGCCAACGTGCTGATCCTCGACGAGCCCACCAACCACCTCGACATCGAGAGCCGCGAGGCGCTCGAGGACGCGCTGACCGCCTTCGAGGGAGCGGTCGTCCTGGTCTCCCACGATCGCGCTCTGCTGGAGGCCGTCGGCAGCCGCACGCTCGTCTGCGAGGGAGGCAGGCTGCACAGCCATCCGACCGGCTGGGCGGAGTACCAGCGGCGGCGTGACGAGCAGGCGTCTGCCACGGCGGCCGCGGCCAAGCCGTCGTCCGCCGCGAGGGCGGGCAAGCGCCGCCCGACCGACCCCGTCCAGAAGGCGGCTCGAAAGGCCGCCCGGCTGGAGGAGCGGATCGAGCGGGCCGAGGCGGAGCTGAAAGCGGTCGAGGAGGAGCTCGCCGACCCCGCCGCCTGGTCGAGCCCCGGCCGCTCGGAGCGAGCGAGCGAGCGGCATCTGGCGGCAAAGCAGGTCGTCGCGGAGCTCTACGAGCAGTGGGAGAAGGCCCAGGCGACAGTCGAGTCAGAGCCCGCCGCGAGCTAAGAGAGCGGGGCCTCGAGAGCGACCCGGCCGCCCTCCGCCCGGGCCAGGGTGATGTTGTGGCTAGAAGACGATCGTCCGCTCGCCGTCGAGCAGCACCCGGTCGTCGAGGTGGGCCATCGTTGCACGGGCAAGGACCAGCCGCTCGATGTCGCGGCCGATCCGCACCAGGTCGCCGACCTCGTCGCTGTGGCTGACCCGGGTCACGTCCTGGTCGATGATCGGGCCGGCGTCGAGGTCGGCGGTGACGTAGTGGGCGGTGGCGCCGATCAGCTTGACCCCGCGCTCGTGCGCCCTGCGGTAGGGATCGGCGCCGACGAAGGCGGGCAGGAAGCTGTGGTGGATGTTGATCGCCGGGGCGCCGAGCCGCTCCAGGAAGCCCTTGGAGAGGACCTGCATGTAGCGGGCGAGGACGAGCAGGTCGACGCCCTCCAGCAGCTCGAGCGCCCGGCGCTCCGCCTCCCCGCGAGAGCCGGAGTCGACCGGGACGTGATGGAAGGGAAGGCCGACCGAGCTGACCTGGTCGGCGTGATCGGGGTGGTTGGAGATGACCGCGACCAGCTCTCCCCCCAGCTCGCCGTTGCGCCAGCGCCAGAGCAGGTCGGAAAGGCAGTGGTCCTCACGCGAAACCATGATCGCGACCCGCTTGCGCCGGCTCGACTCGGCGAAGCGGTGCTCCATCTCGAAGCGGGCGGCGACCTGCTCCCGAAAGCGCCGCTGCAGGGCGTCCCGCTCCTCGGCCGGGACCGGGTCGAAGACCATCCGCATGAAGAAACGCCCCTCGCCGGTCGAGTGCTGATCGGCGTCGACGATGTTGAGCCCGGCGTCGGCGAGGAAGCCGCTGACCGTCGCGATCAACCCGGGCTGGTCCGGGCAGGCGAGCAGCAGCCGCGATGTCGATTGCTCGGCGATTCGCGAATCATCGCGCAAGAACGCCTTCACGGACCGCGCTGGCCCCTGCCGGCCTGTGCCTGCGCTCGTGCGGATCGGCGCTAACCAAGCTCATTGTGTGATCGCGATCACCCAGGGAAGCCGCAAATACCGCCACGGTTCCGCGCTTGCTAACAAAACGCACACAAATTATCCCTGTCCTGATCGCCACCCTGGCCTTCCCGGCCACCGCCCTGGCGGCAACCGGCTCCGGCGAGACCGCCGAGGTCGGCATCACCAATGCCCAGCCGGTTCGGATCGCTCCACTCCAGCGCCCGGTCGAACGCTTCCAGCACCTCGTCCACGTCGCCGGCAGGCGGATCGAAGCCGAGCATCTCGCCGCCCTGCGCAAGCAGCGCCGCGCAGCCTTCGCCAGCCTCCCCGGCGGCGTCAGCGAGGCCACCCTCGAATCGATCGCCGCCTGCGAGTCCGGCGGCGACCCGACCGCCGTCTCCTCCGACGGCACCTACCGTGGCAAATTCCAGTTCGACTACGGCACCTGGGAATCGGTCGGCGGCACCGGGGATCCAGCAGCGGCTTCCGAAGCCGAGCAGGACTACCGCGCCGCCCTGCTCTACTCCCGCGCCGGCACCAGCCCCTGGCCCGTCTGCGGCTGAATACGATGAGGCCGTGAGCGAGTCAGTACCAACGCCCGATCCGAAAGGCCCCAGCCGCAAGCCCCCCAAAGAGGCCGTCGCCGACGCCAAGGTCCGCGCTCCCAGCCGCGGCAACCGCAAGCTCGAGGGTTTCCTCGAGTCGATCAACGGCGACGAGCAGGTGCGGGCCTGGTGGTACATGGCCCAGGTCCAGTCGGAGCGGCTGGGCATGTCGGACCACTCCTGGGTCCATATGCAGATCGTCCTCAACATCGCCCTGCGGCTGCTGCGGCTGCTGGTCAAGGCCGGCGTCGAGCCGGCGATGGTCGCCGACCACGGGATGAGGGACCGCGATTCCGAGGTCGTCGTGGCCGGTGGGGCGCTGCTGCACGACGTCGGCATGTCGATCCACCGGGCCGACCACGAGGCCTACTCGCTGTTCCTCGCCGGCGGCGCCCTCGAGCGGCTGCTCGCCGGCTCCTACCGCGAGCCCGAGCGGACGATCGTCGCCTCCGAGATCCTCCACGCGATCATCGGCCACCGCCGCCGCGGCGAGCCCTACACGGTCGAGGCCGGGGTGGTCCGCGTCGCCGACGCGCTCGACATGGCCCAGGGCCGAACCCGGATCCCGATCGAGGCGGGCCACGAGGGGATCCACTCGATCTCCTCGGCGGCGATCGACGAGGTGCGGATCGAGGTGGGGGAGGAGCGTCCGGTGCGGATCGAGATCGAGCTGAACAACTCGGCGGGCATCTTCCAGGTCGACGACCTGCTGGCTACGAAGATCCGCGGCACCCCGTTGGAGGGCCGGGTCGAAGTGGTGGCGAAGATCGACGGCGAGACCGAGAAGCGCCTGCTCAGCGGATTCCGGCTTTCGTAGCCTTAGCCGTACCGCTCGAGGTCGCTGCGGCGCTGTTCCTTGCGCCTCTCCAGTTTGCCCTGGATCAGCGACATCACGATGACCAGGGCCGCGAAGAAGGCGATCACACCGAAGCAGAAGAAGGTGACCGTCTTGTCGGTGGTGGGGCCGGCCAGGCCGACGCCGTTGTCGGCCATCGCGGCCGGGGCCGCGACCATCATCAGAGCGAAGGTCGCGAGCAGCGCTGTGGCGGTCCGCTTCACGGGCGCCAATCTACCGCACCCGCTCCCGGCGAAGCCCGTTTTGCCGCAAAATGGAGGCGTGGGACCTGTGAAAATCCTGTGAACGCAGGTAGTTCTGCAGACCCCAACGCATACAATCCCCCCGTCTTGCCGGCTGACGTGCGACCCATCTATACCGGCGCTGCCGAAACTTGAACTCACAGCAGACCATCCGGCTCGCGGTCATCGACAGCGACAGCGGCTTCGTCACGGTGCTCTCCAAGCGCACCGAGGCGGCCGGCTGGCAGCTGCGCCTGTCCGCCAGCGCGATCCCGCCGCAGGAGCTGGTGGCGATGAAGCTGAACGCGCTGCTGGTCGACCCCTCGCTGCTGGGCGACGAAGGCTGGGCCTACCTGGAGCGGGTCTGCGGGATGCTTCCCGACCTCGGCGTGGTCGTCTGCACCGGGCGCTCGACCGTCGCCCAGCGCGTCCGCGGCCTGCGGCTCGGGGTCGATGACTGGATCACCAAGCCCTGCCACCCAGAGGAGGCGATGGCCAGGCTCGAAGCGGTCTCGCGACGCCGCCGCCGCAGTCAGCCCGGCGCCGAGTCGGGCCCCGTGATCGCCGGCGAGCTGGAGATCCGGCCGGATCAATTTCAAGCCTTCGTGGGCGGCTCCAGCCTCGACCTGACCCGCCGCGAGTTCGAGCTGCTGCAGCTGCTCGCCGAGGCCAAGGGCCAGGTCCTGGAGCGGGAGACCATCTACCAGCGGGTGTGGGGCTATGCGATGGCCCACGGCGACCGCTCGGTCGACGTCTTCATCCGCAAGCTGCGCCAGAAGCTGGAGAAGCGCTCGCCCGGCTGGGGCTACATTCACACCCATTTCGGGGTCGGCTACCGCTTCGACCCGGAGTCGGACAGCGCCTCCGCTGCAGGGCCGGCGCCGCTGCCCGAACCCGCCCAGGCTTCCCAGCCGGTTTCACAGGTCGTTCACAACAGCTTCACGCCGGGATAACCGCGGCCCGGCCGGCGATCGCCATGCTCGGCGATCATGGCGATTGGAAGTGGGCACTCCCCCCAGCAGCTGGACGGGCGCCTGGAGATCAGGCCCGAGGAGCACGCCGCCCTCGTCGACGGCAGGCCCCTCAGCCTGACGATGCGAGAGCTGCAGCTCCTCGTCACCCTGGCCTCCCACCCGCAGCGGATCATGACCCGCGAGGAACTGTTCGCCGAGGTCTGGGGAAGCTCCCCGCGTCGCGACGACCGCTCCGTCGACGTCTACGTCAGCCGCCTCCGCGCCAAGCTCGGCGAGGCGCTGCCGGAAACACAGCTGATCCACACCCACAACGGCATCGGCTACCGGTTTTCGCCCGATGGCTGAGCCTTTTACATCTTTTTTACATCCCCGACACGCGCAGGTAACAAGCTGCCCGGGGGCCGCTGAGATCGTGGCTGCAGTAGACCCGTCACCAACTCAAGGAGATTTGCGTGTCTAAGAGACTTCTCGGTGCCCTGATTGCGGCACTGGCTCTCACCTTTGCGGTGGCTGCCTGCGGCAGCTCATCCAGCGACAGCTCGTCCAGCTCGGGCGGCTCCACCTCACCCCTGGTCGGCGCCGGCAGCACCCTGGTCGCGCCGCTGATGTCGAAATGGCAGTCGGACTTCTCGTCCAAATCGGAAATCACCGTGACCTACGGCGCGATCGGCAGCGGCGGCGGGATCGACCAGATCACCTCCCGCACCGTCGACTTCGGCGCCTCCGACGCGCCGCTGACCGAAGAACAGTTCGAAGAAGCCGACGCGCAGGGCGAAGTCGAGCAGATCCCCTGGGCACTGAGCGGCACCGTCCCCGCCTACAACGTCGAAGGCGCGCCGAAGAACCTCAAGCTGAGCGGCGAAGTCCTGGCCGGCATCTACCTCGGCAAGATCACCGCCTGGAACGACCCGGCGATCGCCAAGCTCAACCCGGGGGCCAGCCTGCCGAGCACCAAGATCACGCCGGTCTACCGCAGCGACGGCAGCGGCGACACCTACGCGTTCACCAACTACCTCTCGACGATCGACCCCGAATTCAAATCGACCGTCGGCACCTCGACCCAGGTCAAGTTCCCGACCGGCGTCGGCGCCGAAAAGAACGACGGCGTCGCCGCGGCGATCGGCCAGACCGACGGCGCGATCGGCTACGTCGGGCTCGCCTACGCGATCTCCAGCGAACTGAGCATGCCGCTGGTCGAAAACTCGGCCGGCGAATTCCCCGAACCCGGCGTCAAGAGCGTCGAAGCGGCCGCCGCGGCGGTCAGCAAGATCGGCCCGAACAACGAAATCTCGCTGGCCGACCTGCCGGCCTCGGCCAAGGGCGCCTACCCGATCTCGACCTATACCTACGTGATCGTGCCGCTGGAAACCGAAAAGGCGACGGAGATGAAGAAATTCATCGAATACGCGATCGGCGAAGGCCAGTCCTACGGGCCTGACCTCGACTTCGCGCCGCTGCCCAAGCAGGTTGTCGCCGCCGGTAAGACGGCGATCGCGAAGATCGGCAGCTAGTTGGAGGCCGGCGCCCTCAGCAACCCGGTGCTGCGGGCCCGGCGCAACCTCACCGACCGCATCGGCGACCCGCTGCTGCGAGGCCTTTCCGGCCTCGCAGCAGCGCTCGCCGTCGCGGCGATCGCCGGCATCGTCTACGAGGTCATCCACCTCGCCTGGCCGGCGATCTCCCAGTTCGGCGCCGCCTTCCTCACCACCAACGACTGGAACCCGGTCGCCAAACGATTCGGCGCCGCACCCTTCCTCTACGGCACCGTCGTCACCTCCTTCATCGCGATCCTCTTCGCGGCGCCGCTCTCGATCGCGATCTCGATCTACCTGACCGAGCTGGCACCGCGGCGGATCAGGCGCCCCGTGGCCACCCTGATCGACATGCTGGCGGCGATCCCGACCGTGATCCTCGGCCTCTGGGGCATCCTCGTCCTCGGGCCCTTCATGCGCGACACGATCGAGCCGGCGCTGAACAGCGTGCTCGGCTTCGTGCCGATCTTCGGCGGCGATCCGTCTGCCTTCGGATACCTGACCGCGGCTGTGATCCTGACGATCATGGCGACGCCGATCATCACCAGCGTCACCCGCGAGGTCTTCGAGACCGTCCCCGGCGACCTCAAGGAGGCCTCCTACGCGCTCGGGGCGACCCGCTGGGAGATGGTCCGCCAGGTTGTCCTGCCCTACTCGCGGCCCGGCATCGTCGGCGCCACGATCCTCGGCCTCGGCCGCGCGATCGGCGAGGCGATCGCCGTCGCCCAGGTGATCGGCGGCGCCTACCTGATCAACGCCTCCCTCTTCCACACCGGCGGCACCCTCGCCGCCCAGATCGCCTCCCAGTTCCAGAACAGCGCCGGGCTGCAGAAAGCGTCGCTCGCCTACCTCGGGCTGATCCTGCTGATCTTCGCGGTGATCGTCAACGTGATCGCCCGCGTCATCGTCCAGCGCGGCAAGATCAAGGACGTCGACGTGACCGAGACCGAGGCGGCGGCGCTGTGAGCGCCAACCCTCACGCCCTGCTGGCGGACCGCGGCAACCTGAAGCGCCGCAACCGCTTCAACCGCGTCGTCAACGTGGCCTCGACGACGGCAGCCCTGCTCGCCGTCGCGGTGCTGGTTCTCGTCGTCGGCTCGGTCTTTCTGAAGGGGGTCGGGGCTCTCAACTGGCACTTCCTGACGACTCCTTCGGGCCTCTTCGGTGACACCAGCGGCGGCATCTCCAACGCGATCGTCGGCAGCGCGATCATCGTCGCGATCGCCGCCGCGATGGCGATCCCGGTCGGCATCCTGGTCGCGATCTACACCACCGAATTCGCGCCGCCCGCGATCGCCCACCCGGTCCGCTTCGTCCTCGACATCCTCAATGGCGTGCCGACGATCATCACTGGGATCTTCGTCTACGGCCTGATGGTCGCCGGCCACAAGCAGAGCGGATTCGCCGCCTCCGTGGCGCTGGCGATCGTGATGCTGCCGATCGTCGCCCGCACGGCCCAGGAGGTGCTGAGCCTCGTTCCAGGGACCCTAAAGGAGGCGGCGCACGCTCTCGGCATCGCGCCCTGGCGCTCGACCGTGCGGATCACCATCCCGACCGCCGCCGGCGGGCTGATCACCGGCTCGCTGCTTGCCGTGGCGCGGGTCACGGGGGAGACGGCGCCGATCATCCTGCTCTCCTCGATCGTCGGGCAGGGAGTGCTGACCGACCCCAGCGAAGCGCTGGCCTCGATTCCCTATTTCATCTTCACCTCATCCGAGACCCCCAGCGCCGAGGCCCACACCCAGGCTTGGGCGGCGGCACTCGTCCTGATCGCCTTCGTGCTCGTGCTGAACATCGTCGCCCGAGCCTTCTACGCCCGTTCCCGCAAGCGCATGGGGGCATAGCCCAGCCCGTTCCGCCCACCCGAGGAGTCCTTACGATGGACGCAAGAGATTCGATTGAGAACCCAGCGATGACCGAGACCAACCCCGACCCCCAGGCGAGCCCGCAGACCGGAGCAGCCGCCGGACCGACGATCTCGGTGGCCAGAGAGGCGACCGTCGGCGTCAGGAAGAGCCGCGATATCGGCAGTGTCGAGCTGAAGGGCCTCGATGCCTTTTACGGCTCGACCCATGCCGTGCGCGGGGTCGACCTCGGCTTCGCCGCCGACAGGGTGACGGCGATCATCGGCCCGTCCGGTTGCGGCAAGTCGACGATGGTGCGCTGCATCAACCGCATGCACGAGGAGATCGACGGCGCCCGGGCCGAAGGGCAGGTCCTGCTGGACGGGCTCGACCTCTACGACTCGCGGATCGACATCGTCGCGGTGCGGCGGGCGGTCGGGATGGTCTTCCAGAAGCCCAACCCGTTTCCGACGATGTCGGTCTTCGACAACGTCGTCTCGGGCCTGCGCCTGACCGGCGCCTCGCGCAGCGAGATGGACGATCGCGGCCGCGAAGCACTGGTCGGAGCCGGGCTCTGGGAGGAGGTCAAGGACCGCCTCAAGGGTCCCGGGGTGGGCCTCTCGGGGGGCCAGCAGCAACGGCTCTGCATCGCTCGCGCCCTCGCCGTCGAACCGGAGGTGCTGCTGATGGACGAGCCCTGTTCGGCGCTGGACCCGGTGGCGACGCTGAAGATCGAGGAGCTGATCGGCGAGCTGAAGCAGCGGGTGACGATCGTGATCGTCACCCACAACATGCAGCAGGCGGCGCGGGTCGCCGACACCACCGTGTTCATGCTGGACGGCGAGCTGGTCGAGGTCGGCCCCACCGACAAGCTCTTCACCAAACCCGACGACGACCGTACCGAGCAGTACGTGACCGGGAAATTCGGCTGATGGCGACCGCGACTCGGACCCAGTACCAGGAGGAGCTGGAGCGTCTCGAGGGGAGTGCGCTGGACGGCCTCAACCTGGTCAACGTCGCCCTCGAACGGACCCTGGAGGCGGTCGAGCACCAGGATGTCGAGCTGGCCCAGCTGGTCGTCGCCGACGACGACCGCATCGACGGCCGCTACCTCGAGGTGCACCAGAGCCTGATCACGCTGCTGGCGACCCAGTCGCCGGTGGCGACCGACCTGCGGCTGATCTCGGCGCTCCTGCACGTCCTCAAGTGCGTCGAGCGGATGGGCGACCAGTGCGTGAACATCTGCAAGGTGATCCCCCTGACCGGCAACGAGCCGCCGGCGGACGAGCGGATGGTGGCGCTGATCCTGGCGATGGGCAGGCAGACGCGGACGCTGATCGGCCAGGCCAAGCGGGCCTTCTGCGAACGCGACGTCGAGATGGCACGCGACCTGGTTCGCCAGGACGACGTCGTCGACGACCTCAACCGCGACGGCTTCCGGCTGGCGCTGGAGATCGGCGACGACGCCGACAAGCGCGAGTGGGCGATGACGATGCTGCTGGCGGCGCGGGCGATCGAGCGGATCGCCGACAACGCGGTGGACATCGGCGAGCAGGTCGCCTTCGTCGTCACCGGGCTCTTCAGGGAGTTCGAGGACGCGTCGCATCCGTCGCAGTAGGCGGGGTCGGGCACCGCTCCCCGCTCAACTTTTTTGTGGATCGAGGGAGGCCCTCCGAGGTCCCCGGTGGCAAAAAAGTACAAGCCGCGGGGAGCGGTACCCGACCCCGCCCCCCGGGACGGCCATCGCGGGCTGAAGTTGAGATCCGGGTTGTCTGGGAAGATTGGAAATGGTGCTCTGGTGCTCTGCGCAGCGATAGATATCGGTTCGAATACGACGCGCGTGCTCGTGGCGGAGCCTGTCGACGGGCAGTTGAAGAAGGTGATGGAGCAGCGGGCGTATACGCGGATCAACAAGGCGCTCGGCAAGAAGGGGGAGATCCTTCCGGAGAAGGTCGATGAGGTCTGCGAGGTGGTCGCGACGCAGGTGCGGCTGGCCCAAGAGCTCGGCGCCGAACAGATTCGCGCTGTGGCTACCGCTGCGATCCGGGAGGCCTGCAACTGCGAGGAGGTCGCCGCGGCGATCTCGGCGGCGTCCGGCGTCCCGGTCGACGTGCTCAGCGACGAGGAGGAGGGGCGACTCTCCTTCATCGGCGCGACCAAGGGCCTCGGGCATCCGGTCGAGGGCAAGATCGGCGTCGTCGACGTCGGCGGTGGCTCGACCGAGATCATCGTCGGCACGGTCGCCGGCGGGGTCGAGAAGGTGCGCTCCTGGCGGGTCGGCTCAGGTGTCCTCGCCGATGAGCTGATCGCCTCCGACCCGCCCTCGGCGGCGGAGATCCGCAAGGTCCGCGACCGCATCGACGACATCTTCGCGGGGGTCGAGGTCGAGCATCCGGCGCAGGCCGTCGCCGTCGGCGGCAGCGCCACCTCGCTGCGACGCCTGGTCGGCACGGTGCTCGAGTACGAGACCCTGGAGCGGGGCATCCGCGTCCTCTGCGGCGACCCCTCCGCCGACGTCGCTCGCCGCTTCGAGCTCGACCCGGTCCGGGTCCGCATCCTCACCACCGGCGTTCTCCTTCTGGAGAAGGTCTCCGAGCTGCTCGGCCAGCCCCTCCAGATCGGCAGGGGGGGGCTGCGCGAGGGGGTCATCCTCGACCTCCTCAACGGCAACGCCAACGGGTCCTCGCCGGCCCGTCTCGCGGCCTAGCCTCGGTTGGGGTGAGGGCAGGGGGAGGGTCGGGTGCCCCTCTCGCGAAAGCCGTCGCGCAGCTGAATTGCGCGGGCAAGGGCTCAGACGCCCGTCCTTGAGCTTTCGCGAGAGGGGCACCCGACCCTCTTCGCCACCCTCACTCCCGTTTCGGGAAGCTCCTGAAGGAGCGTGGCCGAGCTCTTGTGAGAGGTGTCGTGGGTCTCTCTCCCGGAGACTCAAGGACGGGCGCTTGAGCCCAGGCAGGCGACCCAGAGTCAAGTCGCGAGGGATGAAGTGCACGGTGCAGCGCTGCCAGGGGCAGCCGATCACCTTGGCGATCGCCGGCCTTCAAGCCCAGGTGGTCGTCGGAGACGGCCAGCCTCACCCCCTCCAGGCCCCTGGCGCGCAGCTCGCGCAGGAAGGCGGCCCAGCTGGCCTCGGTCTCAGGCTCGGCGATCTCGATGCCGATCACCTCGCGTCGACCAGACTCATGGACGGCGAGGGCGACCATCAGCGCCTTGGAGTGGACGTGGCGGTCCCTCACCTTGAGGTGCTTGGCGTCGAGCCACAGGTAGGGGTAGGCGCCCTCCAGCGGACGGGTGCGGAAGGCCTGCACCTGGCGTCGAGCTCGCGGCAGATCCGCGATACCTGGTCCTTGGACATCTGGATCCCGAGCTCGGAGACGAGGTGATCGACCTTCCTCGTCGAGACCCGTTCACGTAGGCCTCCATGACCACTCCGAGCAGGGCTTTCTCGCTGCGTTTGCGGGGCTCCAGGAAGCTCGGGAAGTAACTCTCCCCGGAGCGCTTGCGGGGGACCGTCAGCTCGATCTCGCCGACCCTGGTCGCCCAGGGCCTCGATCGGTAGCTGTTGCGGTGGGTGGATCTCGCCTCGGTGACCTCTCTCTTGCCGGCGCCGATCTGGCGCCCGATCTCGGCCTCCATGATCTCCCGGGCGATAATCGCCTCCGACTCCCGCGGGAAGTCGGAGTGCTCCTCGATCAGGGCCTTGGCTACGACCTCGGCGCTCGTCATGCTCTGGCTCTCGGCTATCGTGGGTTGGTCCTCAACCGACGAGTCTGGGGGTCCGCGGTGGCCGGAACTTCTCTCCAGCCTCTACGGGCTACACCACTTCTAGCGACGGGACCTCTCTCCCTGGCTCTACAGGCCGCATTTCCGCTTTGTAAGCGGTTTTGCGGCCTGTACTGTTGACTGGGCGCAACTCGCGACCTAGGGAATCTGGCTACGAGATGCTGGCAAGGACAGCTGGGATCGTCACTCGATTCAGCTTGGGGTCAGGAGAGCGCAATGCATGGATCTTTGCCCTCTCGAAACGCGGACCTATACGTCAAGCGTCCACTGAGTAGCTCAAAACATTGACGTAAGGCGAACCGGCCTGTAGGACTACTTCGAGTGATCGGCCTGGGTCGAACGCGCCAGGCAATCTGAGCCAAAAGCTCGCGGGAGGAGCCTCCATGTTTGTCGCGTCGCGTCACAGCGCCACTTCTTGCTGCCTAATCGCTATCGGCAGCCTGATGCTGTTTGTGCTCTTTGGTTTCGTCGAGAGTCCCACCAGCGCTTTGGCCAGTGAAGGCCCCGTCGCCGCCTACTCCTTCGACGAAGGCGAAGGGGGAACCCTCGAAGACGTCACCGGCAATGGCCACGACGGCACGATCGAAGGCGCCGAATGGACCAACGGCAGATACGGCACCGCCCTCAAGTTCGACGGCGAAGAAGACTGCGTCGCGATTCCCGAAAGCCCCGAACTGGACCTCAGCGAAGAATTCACCCTCGAGGCCTGGGTCAAGCCCGAAGGCGAACTCAAACACGATCCAATCATCTTCAAGGAAGGCGAAGGCTTCCCGAGCTATGCCCTCGGCATCGGCATCCCCCACAGCGATAAGGCCGAGGGGGTGATCGGCCAAGAAGGAAAGACCATGAGAACCTCTACTCCGGCGAATCGCTCGAAGCCAAGGTCTGGAGCCATCTGGCACTTACCTTCGACGGCGCCAAGCTGCGCCTTTACGTCAATGGCGAACTGGTCGCCAGCGAAGCTGTCGAAAACGCTAACTCAGGCAGCCCGGGCCCGCTGACGATCGGCTGCAATGCGCTCTACGGCGCTCACTTCGAAGGCAGGATCGACGAGCTGCGGGTTTATGACCGCGTTCTCAGCGGCAGCGAAATCGCCGCCGACAAGGCGGCCCCGATCCAGACCCCCCAGGCCGGCCCGGTCGCCGCCTACTCCTTCGACGAAGGCGAAGGGGGAACCCTCGAAGACGTCACCGGCAATGGCCACGACGGCACGATCGAAGGCGCCGAATGGACCAACGGCAAATACGGCGAGGCGCTTAAGTTCAACGGCGAAGAAGACCAAGTCACGATCCCCGATGCCGACGCGCTGGACCTGAGCGAAGAATTCACCTTGGAGGCATGGATAAAGCCGGAATCAAGCCACGAATGGGCGACCATCCTGGCCAAGGAAAACTCCGTCAAACCTCGTTACGGCTATCTCTTCTATGACCACTCCAGCTCGGCCTCGGCCTACTTCGAGGAATCGGCCGAAGGGTCCCTGCAAAGCGAAGAAGAAAGCGTGCCGCTACGCGCCTGGACCCACGTCGCGATTTCCGACGACGGCGCCCACAGCCGCCTCTACGTCAACGGCGAACTCCTCGATACCAGTCCCGCGGTGCCGCTGTCAGCCACCGACGGCGCGCTGCGGATCGGCGCCAACAACATCTGGGGCGAGCACTTTGACGGCAAGATCGACGAGATCCGCATCTACAACCGCCCCCTGGAAGCCTCGGAAGTCGCCGCCGACAAGGAAGAACCGATCCAGACCCCTCAGCAGGGCCCCGTCGCCGCCTACTCCTTCGACGAAGGCGAAGGGGGAACCCTCGAAGACGTCACCGGCAATGGCCACGACGCGACGATCGAAGGGGCGACCTGGACCAGGGGGAAATACGGCGACGCCCTGCAGTTCTCAAGCGAAGGCGACAAGGTCACGATCCCCGCCAGCGAAGAGCTGCAGTTCACCGAAGAGGGCTTCACCCTCGAGGCCTGGGTGAAGCCCAGCGACACTCACGAATACAGCCCGATCTTCACCCAAGAAGACGAAGCCGCCGCCGAAGGCGAAGAACCCTACGCCTACACCCTGATGGCCCGGGGCGGGGCGGTGCCGACGGCCTGGATCCGCGAAGCCGGCGTCGAACACGGCTACGAAGGGATCTACGGCACCGAATCGATGCCTCCCCACGCCTGGTCGCACCTGGCCCTCACCGACGACGGCGCCAAGATCCGCCTCTACGTCGACGGCGAACTCGTGCGCACCGCCCCCTCCCCGCCGATCTCCCACTCAGAAGGCGCTCTGCAGATCGGCGGCGAAATGATTTTCGGCAACCAGTTCTACGGCAAGATCGACGAGATCCGCATCTACAACCGCCCCCTGGAAGCCTCAGAAGTCGCCGCCGACAAGCTGGCCCCGATCCAGACCCCCCAGCAGGGCCCCGTCGCCGCCTACTCCTTCGACGAAGGCGAAGGGACCACGGTCGAAGACCTCACCGGCAACGGCCACGACGCGACGATCGAAGGGGCGACCTGGACCAGGGGGAAATACGGCGACGCCCTGCAGTTCTCAAGCGAAGGCGACAAGGTCACGATCCCCGCCAGCGAAGAGCTGCAGTTCACCGAAGAGGGCTTCACCCTCGAGGCCTGGGTGAAGCCCAGCGACACTCACGAATACAGCCCGATCTTCACCCAAGAAGACGAAGCCGCCGCCGAAGGCGAAGAACCCTACGCCTACACCCTGATGGCCCGGGGCGGGGCAGTGCCGACGGCCTGGATCCGCGAAGCCGGCGTCGAACACGGCTACGAAGGCATCTACGGCACCGAATCGATGCCTCCCAACGCCTGGTCGCATCTGGCCCTCACCGACGACGGCGCCAAGATCCGCCTTTACGTCGACGGCGAACTCGTGCGCACCGCTCCCTCCCCGCCGATCTCCCACTCAGAAGGCGCTCTGCAGATCGGCGGCGAAATGATTTTCGGCAACCAGTTCTACGGCAAGATCGACGAGATCCGCATCTACAACCGCCCCCTGGAAGCCTCGGAAGTCGCCGCCGACAAGGAAGAACCGATCCAGACCCCTCAGCAGGGCCCCGTCGCCGCCTACTCCTTCGACGAAGGCGAAGGGGGAACCCTCGAAGACGTCACCGGCAATGGCCACGACGGCACGATCGAAGGCGCCGAATGGACCAACGGCAGATACGGCACCGCCCTCAAGTTCGACGGCGAAGAAGACTGCGTCGCGATTCCCGAAAGCCCCGAACTGGACCTCAGCGAAGAATTCACCCTCGAGGCCTGGGTCAAGCCCGAAGGCGAACTCAAACACGATCCAATCATCTTCAAGGAAGGCGAAGGCTTCCCGAGCTATGCCCTCGGCATCGGCATCCCCCACAGCGATAAGGCCGAGGGGGTGATCGGCCAAGAAGGAAAGACCATGAGAACCTCTACTCCGGCGAATCGCTCGAAGCCAAGGTCTGGAGCCATCTGGCACTTACCTTCGACGGCGCCAAGCTGCGCCTTTACGTCAATGGCGAACTGGTCGCCAGCGAAGCTGTCGAAAACGCTAACTCAGGCAGCCCGGGCCCGCTGACGATCGGCTGCAATGCGCTCTACGGCGCTCACTTCGAAGGCAGGATCGACGAGCTGCGGGTTTATGACAGAGCGTTGAATGCCACCGAAATACGGATGTCTGCGACTCCCAAAGTCCCCAATCTAGTGCACGCTTGGGAGTACTCGGGCAACCCAAATCTCGGCGGGAGCCTCATCGCGGAGGAATGGGTCCAACTCGGAACTCTGTTCGCGCGACGGGAAGCACCAAATCTCGTGATGACCCGAGGAGCCGTGCCTTGCCCGAAAGAACCCACCGCTCAGTGCGGTCAGGTTCGAACCATCGAGGAAAGCGCCACGATTGGCAAGAAGGATTTCGTCGTCGTCACCGGGAGCTCGCTGACCGACGAAGGTCTAGACATAGTCGGTGATTTGAATGAAGTGACCGCCGAAGAACTAGGAGAACCGGTGAAATCCGGACCGCTCAGGGATGCGCTGCAGCCTTGGCAAGCACCTCCCCCGGACCACGGAACAAGCTATTCGATTTATCAGGAAAGCGAGAGCATTCCCGAAGGACCCGTGCTCACGGATAGATGGTGGATAGATAACGCGACGGGCCTCTTGCTCAAATCGGTCGTCACCTATGAATCCGAAGCCGCTGGCGAAGCTCCCGTGGTCCTTCGAAGACTGTTCACGTTCGATCAGAATCCGCAGCCAGGCAACAGATATGGGTCCGACATTTTTCTGTTACACAAACCCGCCCCGCTTGGCACCGAAACGATGCTGGAAACCGGAGAAACCATGACCGAACCCGAATTCGAAGAAGTCCCATGAGCCGGCGTGCCCTAATAGCAGTTGGCTTGCCCGAACTTGTCCGAGACAAGCTGGTGATCCTCACCTTAGGAATGACCTTCGCCATCATGCTGGTTGTACTGTCTACGAACTTGCAACGGGCAGACGCGGCGACCGCTGAACATCTTGGAATTCTGCGAGTTGGAAGCGACGAATTTTATAATTATGACTATACGAGTGAAGAAAACAGCGTGGAAAACGTCGATTGGGCAATCAACATGCTGTTCTATAACGATTCCTCCGTTAATAAGGTAAAGAAGGATCTCGAAACCTGGTTCCCTTCGTCAGGGAGTTCCGCCTATGCTTATTACGTCACGCCGCATGAATGGCAGTGGGATTCGGACAAGGGGAAGAAGGAATCCTTCTGCACGGTCATCGGCGACAACGTGCACTATCGAATCTACGGACCGAAAGGCACCGACCGGTTCTACAACCTGAGATGGGGATTCTTCAACATCGCCAGTACCCATATCGATCACAATGAGTGCAACGCGGTCGACAAGTGGAGCGGAGCGAGTGAGAAGGCGGAGGCGATTGTAGCGAGCGACGCACGACTTGCCTTCGGTCGCAGGCACGTCAAAGAAGACGCGATTAATTTTCACAATCCCGAGAAACACTATGACGAAGGGAGTCACCACTGGGAAGGCAACGGATACGCGACTATGGTTTGGGTCAGATAAGGAGCATCCTGGCCCTAACGTCTGTAAGCGTTGTCTCGATGCTTCTGTTGCTGCCTGGTCATGCCGGAGCGCATGAGAGCGGAGCCACCCCTCGGACTGGAGACGAAGCAGTGGCGGTTACCAACAGGGCCCAGGAGCTGACGCCCTCACGACCACTGCTCCTCGAAGCGTTGTTACCGCCCGCAGCGAAGCAGGGACGTGAAAGATGGTACCTCGTTCATTTCACCGCTTCCTTGAGCGGTATGGGCGAGATCCAGGGGCTGGCTACGCTCAAATCGGCTCTGGGCGGCTGGACCACTAATGCGGTCGAATTCACGCGTGCCTCGTCGAAGGATGGCTGTGAGTCCGGAGGCGTCCGTTGGCAGACGATCGACCTGTTCAAAGGGGTACGAAACAGGGTCACGTGCTCCCGGACGTTGCGGCTCACGTCCGACAACTTCGTGCCGTATGGCTCGATACGACCCGGGAGAGGAAAGCTGGCTATCTCGCTCTCGCCAGGTTTAGGCCCAGACACGCATCTCGAAATTGCCGCCGGTGCCGGACTGTACGCGACGGCGCTGGGGCCAGCGGAAATCAAATTGGACGTAAGTAACTGCCGTCGGATTCGGCGGCTGTCGGGCAGATGGATAGAGGTGCCCATCGGGATTAGAAACCGCGGTGAGCGACCGGCTAGCCGGGTTCGAGTGGGGGCGGAGCCGGTCCCTGGTGTCGACATCAAGTCCGAGCGTTCCCGACCACTTCGGATTCCAGCAGGCGAAATCCGCCGTGTCCTGCTCCGGATCAGGACCCACCGAACCGGGCTCGTTCCTCTGCGACTATTGGCTGTAAGCAATGCCAACCAAGCCGCCGCCGTGTGTCGGTTGCGCTTGCGAAGTTCGAAACGCACGCAGGGCGGCTTCCTCGGCACTGGACTCCCAAGCACAATGTCGGGCGTAGTTAGTCTACTGCTGGCGTGCTTCGGACTCGGCGTTTTTCTTATACTGATCAGACGGAAGAAGGAGGCGCTAGCTTAGATGCCGTCGAAGCGAGAGTTGCCGATTCGAATCGTGGCGAGATGGATGCTCATAGTAGTCCTTGCCGTTCTTGCCATAGTCGTGCTCATTCTTGCGTTTGAGTTCGTGCGGTTGCTGGTCGACCCAGGCCATAGGGCATAGCCAAAGGCATGCGCGAGATTCCCTCCTCAAAGCTCGCGGCGACTGTCGCGTTTTCGGTGTTGTGCTTGCTGATCTCGTCCTGTGGGGGCGGGAGCGACAGCTTGAGTGCAGGTCAGCGAAGCATCGCGGCGCCGAAAGTACCTTCCCGTGTACAGATAGAAAACCAACTCACCAGCCGGGATCGACGTCGGACCGCTGTCGTGGCGAGCAGGAGCCCCGAGGTCAAGTTGATCCTCGGCCAACGGCGGAGCCGATTGGCCGGTCTGGTTCCTGTTACGAGCGCCGACGGGACCAAACTTGAAGGAGCCGTTGTGACCGTCAGCTTCAAACCGGCCGTCAGATTGGATCATCGCAAACTGCCAGCGCAGATTCCTCCGAATCGATCGGCCCCCCCGGGCACGCCGCCACTCTCGCGGAGTTATAACTGTTCCGCGACGGGCGTCACCAAATTGGAAGTGCGGGTTGACCTCGGCACCGGTCGCGTGGTCGAAATTATCCCTGCCGGCCCCCAGGCAAAGATCACTGAAATGCAGTTGCTCGGACCTGCCCTAAGTCGATTCTATAGGCCGATCTCTGAAGACTAAGTCTCGCGCGAACTCACGATGATCCGTGCGCTGGGCGGCTGCGTGCCCAGGAAGGTATGGATTGCTGGTCCAGCTGAACCCAAGGCTCGTCTGATCCCAGATCGCCCCATCACCCACGACGATCGACGACCCGCCGCTTCCACACGCAGCCGGATACTTGGGACGAGGAGCGCGAATCGCGGCGGCGCTCCGGGAGTGGACCCGTAAGGTCGGCACGCCTCCGAAGTGGTCTCCGGCTTCCGCGCGGCCCGCAGGGCTGATCGGTCTCGAGGAGCGGCGACGGCGGCCTGGTTTCGCGAGAGGGGCACCCGACCCTCTTCGCCACCCTCACTCCCGTTTCGGGAAGCTCCTGAAGGAGCGTGGGCCGAGCTCTTGTAAGAGGTGTTGTGGGTCTCTCTCCCGGAGACTCAAGGACGGGCGCTTGAGCCCAGGCAGGCGACCCAGCTGCGCGACGGTCTCCGGGAGAGAGACCCACGACACCTCCCGCTGAGGCGTCGGTCACGCGAAGTTCACACCCCGTTTCCCGACGGTTCACAAGTTTCCCCTGCTCATGGCGAATTCTGTGAGTGACCAAGGATCTAGGAGAGGGAGACACCGATGACTTCCCGAGTAGACATGCATTGCCATTCCACCGCTTCGCAGCTCTCCAGGCTGGGCGTGCAGCGGTCGCTGGGGCTACCGGAGTGCGCGACGCCGCCGCAGGAGGTTTACGAGCTGGCCAAGCGGCGCCGGATGGACTTCGTGACGATCACCGACCACGACACGATCGACGGCTGCCTGGAGCTGTCCGGTCGAGCCGATTGCTTCGTCTCCGAGGAGCTGACCGCCCGCTTCGCCGGCGAGCCCCAGGCGGTTCACGTCCTCTGTTACGGGATCACCCCCGGAAACCACGAGTGGCTGCAGGCACATTCCGGCGATCTCGAGGCCTGCGCAGCCTACCTTCACGAGAACCGCATCGCCTGCGCCCTCGCGCACCCCTTCTACAACGTCGCGGCGCCGCTCACACGGCGCCACCGGCGCCGCCTGGCGGAGCTGTTCCCGGTTTGGGAGGTCCGCAACGGGTCCCGCGCCGCGGAGCTGAACATGCCCGCCGCCGTCTACGTCGACACTCACGGCGGCACCGGCATCGGCGGTTCCGACGACCACGCCGGCGTCGACATCGGCCGCACCTTCACCAAGGCGCCCGCCGCTGCCACGCCGGAAGAGTTTCTCGGCCACCTGCTCCGTGGCGACGCCGAAGCCGGCGGTGAGCAGGGCAGCGCCGCCAAGTGGACCCACGCGGCGATGGCGCTCGCGACCCGCGCCCTCGGCGATATGGGCGAGGGTGCGAAGCACGCGAACGCAGTTGTCCCCGGTATGCGGGGAGAAGTACGTTCGGGTGGGGTCGATCCCGCCGCCGTGCTGAAGATGGCCGAACGGGTGATCCGCGAGGGCGCCGCCCGCGAGGGCAAGGTCGCCGCCGACATCGGCCCCGAAGACGCTCGCTGCCTGCTCGAGGCCTGGCTGGAGGGCATGGGCCTCGACCTGCGCGGCCGCGAGCTGATCGCCTACCTGCAGTCAGACGGCTTCTCCCACGCCGACCTCTACCGCCGCGCCCGCCGCCTTCACGACCGGCGCCTGCGCGCCGCCGTCGAGGAGGGGACCGACGCGGTCGCCCGCGGCGACTACCCGGCCGCGATCGGCGGCTTCTTCGCCGCCCTGGTCCCGGCGGTTCCCTACGCGCCGTCTACCGTCTTCCTCGGCGCCGAGAAGGCGAAGCTCGCCGGCCGCGAGGGAGAGCCCCGCCGAGTCGCGTTGATCGCCGACGGGATCGGCTCGATGCACGGCGTCACCCACACGATCGAGCAGATCCGCGAGCGCGGCGTGCCGGGCTTCGAGGTCGACGTGATCGGCACCGACGCCGGCGTCGACCGCCGCCTGCCCGCCGCCGCGGAGCTGGAGCTGCCCTTCTACGCGGGGATGAGGCTCGGCGTTCCCGGCCTTCCCGACCTGGTCGAGGCGCTTGCCGAGGGCCGCTATGACCTCGTCCACGTCACCGCCCCGGGGCCGGCCGGCGTCGCCGCCACCCTGCTCAGCCGGGTCACCGGCGTGCCGTTGCTGGCCAGCTACCACACCGAGTTGGCCGCCTACGCCGGGTTGCGCAGCGGCGACGGCGGCCTGGAGGCGATCGCGACGACCGCGCTGGGTGCTTTCTACCGCGCTCCCCAGGTCGTCCTCTCGCCAAGCCCCGCGGCGGACGGCTCGCTGGCGAGGCTTGGTACCGACGCGGCCCGGATCGGTCGCTGGGAGCGTGGCGTCGACACCGTCCGCTTCGACCCGGCCAAGGCCGACCGAGACGCCTACCCCGGCGAGCTGAAGGTTCTCTACGCGGGGCGGATGACGCGGGAGAAGGGCGTGGATCTGCTGGCCGAGAGCTTCCTCACGGCCCGGCGCTCGGACCCGCGCCTGCACCTGCTGCTGGCCGGCGGCGGCCCAGAGGAGGGGGAGCTGCGGGCGCGGCTCGGCGAGCACGCCACCTTCCTCGGCTGGCTCAGCGGCGAGGAGCTGGCCACCGCCTACGCCAGCGCCGACGCCTTCCTCTTCGCCAGCAGCACCGATACCTACGGCCAGGTGATCCTCGAGGCCGGCGCCAGCGGCCTGCCGGTCGTCGCCGTCGCCGAGGGCGGGCCGGCGGCGCTGATCGAGAACCGCCACACCGGCCTGCTCTGTCGCCCGCACGCCGACCACCTGGCCGGGGCGCTGCTGCAGCTCGCCTCTTCGCCGGCGCTGCGCAGGCAGCTCGGCGACGCCGCCGTCGGCGCTGCCCGCAGCCGCTCCTGGGAGCGGGCGATGGGCCAGCTCGCGGCCGGCTACCGGCGGGCCCTGGAGGTGCGGCCGGCGGCGGGCCGGCAGGCGATCGCCCGCGCCGCCTGAGGCGGCAAGGGAGGCCACGGTGTCGCAGTACGATGGATCGATCGAAGATCCCGCTCTCTACTTCAACCGCGAGCTCTCCTGGCTCGACTTCAACCAGCGGGTTCTCGAGTTGGCCGAGGACCCCGAGGTGCCGTTGCTGGAGCGGCTGCGCTTCTGCGGGATCTACGCCTCCAACCTCGACGAGTTCTTCATGGTCCGGGTCGCCGGCCTCTTCGACCAGCTCGACGCCGGCATCGACGCCCGCGGCCCGGACGGCCTCCCTCCCAGCGAGCAGATCGACGCGATCCAGGCCCGGGTGCTGGAGCTGGACCAGCGCCTCAACTCCTGCTTCGGCGGCGTGCTGCGGCCGGCGCTGGAGGCGGAGGGGATCCGCGTCGTCACCCTCGACACCGCCGGCGAGGCCGAGCGGCGGGAGATCGACGCCCGCTTCCACGAGCAGGTCTTCCCGGCGCTGACGCCGCTGGTGATCGGGCTCGGGCGGCCCTTTCCCTACATCTCCAATCTCTCGCTCAGCCTCGGGGTGCTGCTGCGCGACCCCGAGAGCGGGGTCGAGATCATCGCCCGGGTCAAGGTTCCGAAGGAGCTGCTTGGACGCTTCCTGCCGCTGGGCCAGGACGGCCAGTCCTTCGTGCCGCTGGAGGAGGCGATCGCCGCCAACCTCGACGTCCTCTTCCCGGGCACCGAGGTGATCGACCACGGCTACTTCAGGGTCACCCGCGACGCCGACTTCACGGTCAGCGACGAGGCCGATGACCTCCTGCAAGCGGTCCAGGACGAGATCCGCCGCCGCCGCTTCGGCGAGGTCGTGCGGCTGGAGATCGCCGCGGGCATGAACTCGAAACTGCGCGAGCAGCTGATCGAGGCGCTGCGGCTCGAAGACCGCGAGGTCTACGACGTCGACGGCCTGGTCGACCTCGGCGACCTGGGCGACATCGCCGACGTGCCGGGCCACGCCGAGCTGCGCTACTCGCCCTGGTCGCCGGTGACGCAGCCGCGCCTGCAGGGCGAAGACGAGGAGCCGGTCGACATGTTCGCGGCGATCCGCCGGGGCGACCTGCTCGTCCACCACCCATACGACTCCTTCACCACCTCGGTCGAGCGCTTCGTCGAGCAGGCCGTTGCCGACCCCGACGTGCTGGCGATCAAGCACACCGTCTACCGCACCAGCGACGACTCGCCGCTGGTGCCGTCGCTGATCCGCGCCTCCGAACGGGGCAAGCAGGCGGTCTGCATGGTCGAGCTGAAAGCGCGCTTCGACGAGGAAGCGAACATCCACTGGGCGAAGTCCCTGGAGGAGGCCGGCGTCCACGTCGTCTACGGCATCCCCGGCCTGAAGACCCACGTCAAGGCGATCCTGGTCGTCCGCCGCGAGGGCGACCGGGTGCGCGAGTACGTCCACATCGGCACCGGCAACTACCACCCGAAGACCGCCCGCCTGTACACGGATTTCGGCTTCTTCACCGCCGACCCGGACGTCGGCGCCGACGTCGCCGAGATGTTCAACTTCCTGACCGGCTACGGCCGCCCGGCCGCCTACCGCAAGGTGCTGGTCTCGCCGACGACGATGCGGGGCCGGATGGTCGAGGAGATCGAGCGCACCGTCGCCGCCCACCAGGCGGGCGAAGAGGCGCGGATCGCCCTGAAGATGAACTCGCTGGTCGACGCCGGCTGCATCCAGGCTCTCTATGAGGCCTCGCGGGCGGGGGTGCGGATCGACCTCAACGTGCGTGGGATCTGCTGCCTGCGGCCCGGCGTGCCGGGCGTCTCGGAGAATATTCGCGTCGTCTCGATCGTCGGCCGCTTCCTCGAGCACTCCCGCGTCTACACCTTCCGGCGCGGCGCCGAGACGCGGGTCCTGATGGGCTCCGCCGACCTGATGCCGCGCAACCTCGACAGCCGGGTCGAGCTGGTGGCGCCGGTCGAGGACGCGGAGCTGAAGGCGGAGATGCTCGACGTCCTGGAGCGCTGCTTCGCCGACAGCGCCAACGCCTGGGAGCTCGACTCCGACGGTCGCTGGAGCCGGCACGTCGCCCCCGCTGGCGAGCGTCGCAGCGTCCAGGCGGAGCTGCGCGAGCGCTACGCCGCCCGCGCCGCCGAGCAGCTCGCGGCCGCGACGAGCTGACGCCACCCGTCCGCTCCGCTCGCCACTAGGATGGCCTCCCTTGGCGCGCTTCTCGCTCCTCCCTCGCGACCGCACCTTCTTCGACCTCTTCATCGAGGCCGGTCAGAACACCGTGCACGCCGCGACCCTGCTCGACCGGATGATGCACTCCTGGCCGGAGGAGGCGGGGATCTCGCGGGAGATCCTCAAGGCCGAGCAGGAGGGCGACCGGATCACCCACGACATCATCAAACGCCTCAACACCACCTTCGTGACGCCGATCGACCGCGAGGACATCTACGGCCTGGCGACGCAGATGGACGACATCGTCGACTTCACCGAGGAGGCCGCCGACTTCCTCGGCCTCTACAAGATCGAGGCGCCGATGGAGCAGGCGACGGCACTGACCAAGGTGCTGGTCGCCGCCTGCGAGCAGCTCGCCGCCGGGCTCGAGCACCTGCGCGACTTCAAGGACCTCGACAAGTACTGGATCGAGATCCACCGGCTCGAGAACGAGGGCGACCGGATCTCCCGCGACGCGGTCGCCTCGCTCTTCTCCAACGGCATCGACCCGATGGTCGTGATCCGCTGGAAGGACATGTTCGCGGTGCTCGAGAACGCGATCGACGCGACCGAGACCGCTGCCCAGATCCTCGAGGGAATAGTCATCAAAAATTCATGAGCTCGGATGTGATTTTGGTGATCGTGGTCGGCACGGCGCTGGCCTTCGACTTCACCAACGGCTTCCACGACACCGCCAACGTCGTCGCCACCTCGATCTCGACCGGGGCGGCGAACCCCCGGGTGGCGATTGGGATCGCCTCGCTGCTCAACTTCGCCGGTGCCTTCATCTCGATCTCGGTCGCCGCGACGGTCGCCAACGACGTCGTCAACGCCGACGTGATCACGCCGACGATCGTCTTCGCCGGGCTGATCGGGGCGATCGCCTGGAACCTGATCACCTGGTCCTTCGGGCTGCCGTCGAGCTCCTCGCACGCGCTGATCGGCGGCGTCGTCGGCTCGGCGATCGCCGCGGCCGGGTTCGACGCGGTGATCGCCGAAGGGCTGGTCGGCAAGGTCCTGATCCCGGCGGTGATCGCGCCGTTCCTCGCCTTTGGGGTAGCCGGCCTCTCGATCGCGCTGGTCTATCGGGTGGTGGGGCGGCAGCGGCCGGGAACGGTGACGCGCGGCTTCAAATACGGCCAGATCGTCTCCGGCGGGCTGCTGGCGCTGGCCCACGGGACCAACGACGCGCAGAAGACGATGGGGGTGATCACGCTGGCGCTGATCGCCAACGGCACCCTCGCCGCCAACGCCGACCCGCCACTCTGGGTGATCGCCTCCTCGGCGGCGGCGATCGCGCTCGGCACCTACAGCGGTGGCTGGAAGATCATCAAAACCACCGGCACCCGGATCATCAAGATGGACGCCGCCCAGGGCTTCTCCTCGCAGGGGGCCGGCGCGGCGGTGATCCTCGCCTCGACCCACTTCGGCTTCCCGCTCTCGACCACCCACGTGATCAACGGCGGCGTGATGGGCGCCGGCGCGGCGAAGCGGCTCTCGGCGGTGCGCTGGGGGGTGGCGGGCAACATCGTCGTCGCCTGGCTGCTGACCTTGCCGGCGGCCGCCGCGATCGGCGCCCTCGCCTATGGGATGACGCGGATCTTCGGCACCGGCGCGCTGGGGCCGGTGCTGGTCACCCTGATGTCCCTCTCGCTGATCGTCGCCGTCTTCGCCCGGCGTGCCCAGCGAGGTAGCCCGGTCGCGGCTTCGAGCGGATGACCGCGACGATCGTCGAAGGCAAGGAGCTGCTCGAGACGGTCCTCGCCTCGCTGGTCGCCGGCGTCGGCGTCACCTTCATCTTCTCGATCGCGATCTGGGGAGTGGCCCGCTTCGCCGACCTCAGTCGCAGCGAACGGCCGCTGGCCGCGGGGGCGGCTCTCTTCGCGACCGGGCTGGCGCTGGCCGGCACGGTCGCCGCCGTGGTCGTCGGAATCATCGTGATGACCAAGAAGTAGTCGTCGTACACTTTGGCCTGTGCGAAACGCTCGCAACGTCGCCATCATCATGGTCCTGGCGCTCGGAGTCGCCTTCGCGCCCGCGGGCGGCAACATCGTCGACGCCGTCTTCACCGCGCTGACGATGGGCTTCCTGGCCGGGATCGCCTGGATGCTCTACACGCTCAGCCGCCAGAACCAGCTGACCCTGGCGACCTTGAGCGATCGCCGCAGAGCGATCTTCTACGCCGCCTTCGGCGTCATCGCCCTGCTCATCGCCGGCACCGACAAGCTGTTCTCCAGCGGTGGCGGCACCCTCGTCTGGATCCTCCTGCTCGCCGCCTCGGTGGCGGCGATCTGGCGAATCTGGCTCGAGGCGAATACCTACTGACGTAGGAGAGGTTTGACTGAGTCGTGAGCCGCTGCGCGCCACGCGTGCGCGTTTGCCTGGAACGGTTTGCCGATGCCGCCTCGGAGAGTCAGCAGCGCCGGCCCCAGGGAGGGAGGGACCGCATCGGTCGAGCTGATTGCGGTGCTCCCGTTCCTGCTGCTGGCGGTCCTGGCGGCGGCCCAGATCGCGCTCGCCGGCGAGGCGCTTTGGTCGGCGAGCGTGGCGGCCCGGGCCGGGGCCCGAGCCGCCCTGGTCGGCGGCGACACGACGGCGGCGGCGCGCCGGGCGCTGCCGGCGTCGCTGCGTGGCGGTTCGGAGGTGAACGCCTCCGGCGCGGTCTCGGTGCGGGTGCCGGTGCCGCGCCTGCTGCCGCAGCTGCCGCGGGTGATGGTCGGCGCCAGGGCAGATCTGGAGCCAGGCGATGGGTGACTCGCGTGGACAGGCATCCGTTGAGCTGCTCGCGGCGCTGCCGGCCCTGCTGCTCGCGGCGCTGCTGGCGCTGCAGCTGCTCGCCGCCGGCTACGCGCTGACCCTCGCCGACGGCGCCGCCGAGGCGGGGGCGCTGGCCCTCGCCTCGGGAGGCTCGGCGGCGGACGCCGCCCGCGGCGCCCTGCCGGGGTGGGCGAAGGACGACGTGGCGGTCTCCGTGCAGGGAGGGAAGGTGACCGTGCGGCTGCGGCCGCCCTCGCCGCTGAGCACGGTTGCCGACCACCTCGCGGTCACCAGCTCGGCCAGCGCCAGGCGGGCCCGATGAGCGCCGGCCCGGCCGGCGACGCGCCGACCGTCCTGGTCACCTCTGTGGGTGCCGTCGAGGGGTCCCGGGGTGCGGCCGCGGCCCTGGCCTGCGCCGGCGCCGATCTGGACCTGGCCACCTTGCTGATCGAGCTCGGCGACAGGGCGCCGCGCCCGACCCTGCTCGCCTCGGCCGCGGCGCGCCGGCTCGAGGAGCGGCTGGCGGCGCATCTCCCCCAGGCCAGGGTCGCGGCCCGGGGGCAGGTCTGTCACCTGGCCGTGCCCGCTGAGCCGGAGGGCATCGAGGCGGCGTCGGCGGCGGTGGCGGTCGCCCGCGGCGCGCTCGCGGTGCTGCACCTGCCCCCGGCCCTGCTTCAGCCGCTGCTCGGCGACGGGCCCGGCCCGCGGCCCTCCGGCGTCCTGCTGTGCGCCGAGATCGCCGCCGATCGCCCGCTTCTGGCCCTGGCCGCCCGTGACCTGATTGCCCAGGATCTCACTCTCGCTGTCCTCAAGCAGCGTCTCGGCTGGGTTGCCGAGCGCCGCGCCCTCTTCGGCGCCCTGGCGCCGGAGGCGACGGGTGGCCTGCCGCCTTATGTCCTGCGGCGCCTCCTGTCGCACGAGTGCTACGCAGCTCGGTTCTGGCCTGGGCCCGGCGCGGATCGGGACTAGTGACGTGACCGGCAAGGTTCCCGGTCACATCACTAGTACGGGTAGTTCGGTTCCGGCTGAGGCTGTGGTTGCGGAGCGGCATTCGAGGTGGTGGCGGCGTGCCAGGTGCCGACGTCCATGATCCCCTCGCCGTTTGCATCGCCCGCCTTCGAGTCGCCGGCGAAGCTGTAAAGCGGGCGGCCCTTGAAGGTGACCTGCGTCTTGCCCTCGGGCCGTTCGATCGTGCCGAGCTTCGCCGGTCCTTTCGGCTTTACTCCTTTCGGCACGACCAGGGGGTGCCAGGTGGCGAGGCAGGAGGCGGTGCAGATGAACCTGCCGTTGGTCTCGGCGCTGAGGCTGTAGAGGGTGCGGCCCTTGGTGGTGGTGAGGATCGTCCGGCCCAGGGTCGCGTTCGGCGCCTGCTTGGCGACGACCTTGGTGGCCTGGCTCGCGCCGGCGCCGGTGGGACCGATCAGAGCGACCAGTAGCGTCATCGTCAGAGCGACTTGGATCGAGGAACGGATCGGGCTGGGCATCGCGGATCGCCGCATAAAGGCTCCTTGGTCGGTTTGGTCGAACGGTCTACGGCGGCGGTGCCGCAAAGGTTCGGCGCCGGAACCGCTTTTTTCTCTTCCGTCACGCCGGGGCGCGCAAATCGTTCGGTTGAGTGTGCCACGGGTGCGCGTCCGCTCGGCAGGGTCGGGGGATGGGAATTCGCGCCGGCGGCCGGAGCTGGGACGAGATCGGGCTGGGGCTCCGTGAGGAGTCCGGGCAGGCCCTGATCCTTGCCCTCGGCGGAGCCTTGGCGCTTTTGGCGGCGGCACTGGCGATGGTCGCCATCGCGGGGGCGGTGACCGGCAAGGGAAGGTTGCAGCGGGCGGCTGACCTGGCGGCGATCTCGGCCGCCCGCTCGATGCGCGACGACCTGCCGCGCCTGCTCTCGCCGCCGACGCTTCCCGACGGGCTGCCGAACCCGATGCACATCGACAAGGCCGTGTACCTGGCGCAAGCGCGACTGGCGGCGATGGATGCGGGCAGGGCTAACGGCGTTGACCCGGACCGGCTTCGCCTCAGCTTCCCGGATCTCGCCTCATTTGCCCCCGTACAGGCCAAGGCAGAGGTCATCGCTCGCCTCGACGTCGGCGGCGGTCGAGTGCAGACCGAGGCGTCGGCGGTCGCCGAAGCCGCGGCGCCGGCGACCGCGGCCGGCGGGATGCCCGCGATGGCCAGCGGAGGCGGCTACAGCGGCCCGCTCGTCTACCGGAACGGGGAGGGGATGAGGCCTGACGTCGCCGCCGCGTTCGACCGCATGGCGGCCGCGGCCCGCGGCGCCGGCATCGTTCTCCTGGTCGTCTCCGGCTTCCGCTCCGACGCCGAACAGGCAGCGCTCTTCGCCGCCCACCCCGACCCGCGGTGGGTGGCTCCCCCCGGCCACTCGCTGCACCGCTGCGCGACCGAGCTGGACCTCGGCCCCGACGCCGCCTACTCCTGGCTGGCGGCCAATGCCGAGCGCTTCGGCTTCCTCCAGCGCTACTCCTGGGAGGCTTGGCACTACGGTTTCGATCGTCCTCCCGCGCCCTGCTCGGAGGCCGGCAATGCCGTGGCCGAGGCCGGGGGAGAGGGCGCGGCGCCGGGCGGCGCCACCCTTCCCGCCTTCGTCCCTTCCCGCTTCCGCGACCCCCTGCTGGACTCCGCCTCGCGCTGGAACGTCTCCGCGGCGCTGCTCGCCGCGCAGCTGATGGCCGAGAGCAACTTCAACCCCTTCGCGACCTCGCCGGTCGGCGCCCAGGGCATCGCTCAGTTCATGCCCGGCACCGCCGCCTCCTACGGGCTCAGCGATCCCTTCGATCCCGTCGCCGCGATCGACGCCCAGGCCCACCTGATGGCGGACCTGATCCGCCGGCTCGGCTCTCCCGAACTAGCCCTCGCCGCCTACAACGCCGGTCCCGCCCCGGTCGAAGCCTGCCATTGCATACCCGCCTACCCGGAGACGCAGGCCTACGTCACCCGCATCCTCGCCCTGCTCGGCGGTGCCGGGGCGCTGGCGGTACCAAGCTTCGAGGTGAGATTGGTCCAGTAGCGCAGCGCCTGGCTGCTTGGCGGCCGGGGGCGCGGGTAGGCGTAGCGAGACAATCTCGATCCGAGGAGGCTGGGATGCCCGCTTCGTACACCCACAAGAGGCTCACCGACGTCAAGGACTCCGCTCCCGAGTTCGGGCTCGGTGAGGTTCAGGAGGCGAGGTTCGCCAAGGACGACCTCGACGCCGAGCAGACCGGGATCAGCCACCATCGGCTCAAGCCCGGCAAACGCTCGCCGTTCGGGCACAAGCACGAGGAGGCGGAGGAGGTCTACGTCGTCCTGGGCGGCACCGGGAGGATCAAACTCGACGACGAGATCCTCGAGGTGGGGACGCTGGACGCGATCCGGATCGCCCCCGGGGTGACCCGTGCCCTGGAGGCGGGGCCGGGCGGGATCGAGGTGCTGGCGGTCGGTCCCCGCCACGACGGCGACGGCGAGATGATCCAGGGTTGGTGGAGCGATTGACCCCTGCGACCCCTGGGCGTCAGTCCTCTCGCCAGGCGGACCAGTAAGCCTCGATGCGCCTGGAGAACGCCTTCGGCTTCTCGGCATAGAGCCGCCGGCCAAGCCCCAGGGCGCTGGCCAGGAGTTCCCCCTGCCGCCGCTGGATCGAGGCTTCGAAGGCCTCTCGCTCCAGCGGCTCCTCGCGCCCGGCAAGATCTTCCGCCAGCACCGCCAGATCGTGGTGGTCCCCGAGCAGGTCGGCCAGCTCGTGAGCCTGGTCGGCGGTTTCCCCGAGTAGCTCCGGCCAGGCGTCGCGCAGGATCCGCAGCTGGTACCAGAGGTCCTTGGCGCGCTTGCGCCACTCGTGGACGTTCGCGGCGCTGGGCTCTTCCAGCGTCTGTTTCAGCGCCCGCCTTCCGCGCCGGTAGCCGGCGCTGAGCCCGGGGCGAACCAGCTCCCAGGAGTCGGCCCGCAAGGGCCATTGAGTTATGCCGACGCGGCCCGCCTCGATCGCCTCCGCGGCTACCTCGACTCGGCCCTGCGTCTCGCCCCCCGAGGAGTCGGCGAGACGATCGCGCTGCCGCTCCAGCGCCTCTTTCCAGCGGCGCGTATCGCCGCGGGGCAGGTCGCCTTCGAAGCGCTCGGCGAGCGCCGCCAGCGTCTCCAGCTTCACCTCGGCGTCGCGGCTGCTCGCCAGCTGCCGGCCGGCGTCCCGGTAGCGCTGGTCTTCGGCCTTGAAGAGCTTCTTGCCCAGCTCCTCGCGGACCAGGCGCAGGGCCGCCCGCAGCTTCTTGAGATCCTTGCGGGCGCCGTGGATCGAGGTCGCAAGTCGATCTCCGTCGGCGCCCTCGAGCTTCTCCAGCGCTTGCTCGGCCCGGCCAAGAGCAAGGCGCCGGATCCCTCGTCGGCCCGCTCCTTTTCCTTCAGGCGGTAGGACTTCGAGTGAACGGCCGACGACATGTCCTTCGAATTCCCGTCTTGCGGCGGCCCAAGCATGCCGAGGCCCCGCAGTGCCAGCTCCCGGTTCGCGTAGCGAGGGTCCCCGGTGATCTCCTCGCCCAGCCATCGGGGAGCTTCGAAGTCGCCGCTCTGTCTCTCGGATTCGAACTCGACCTCGGCGACCGCGAGCCCCTTGAGGTCGCCCTCGAAGACGTCGACCTCGGCCTCGAGCCCCTCCTCGAGCGCGACCAGGAAGCGGGTCTTCGCGAGTTGCCGCCGCGCGGTCAACGGCCAGAGGGCGTCGAACTGGTCCTCGCCCAGGGGGATCTCGACCTCCTCACGCACCTCGCCCTGGCCGCGCTTCACCGTCAGCAGGCGCCGCTCGCCCGCCTTCCGCAGGCGAACCTCGGTTTCCTCCGCGAGCGCCACGTAGCCCTGCTCGATCGGTACGGACGCGCAGTCCTGGAGCCAATCCGGAGGCTCCCCGAGGAGGAACTTGCGCTCGATCTCAGCGGCCATGGCCGCAGCGTAGCCACTCGCCGGCGTGGCGAGCAACGGTCGGCGATCATTCCCCTAGCTAGGCCACGCATGACAGGCCTGCCTCAATTCATCGGCCCTCGCCAGAAGGGCCGGCTGGTGCTTGGGCCTCAGGTCGAGGCCCTACTTGACGGTCTCCACCTTGAGCAGGCCCTCCTCGAAGTGCGGTTTGCCCCCATCGCGATCGCTCAGCGGGCAGAAGAGGATGTACTGCCCCGGCTTTTTCAGATCGATGGTCGTCGTCTGTGAGGCACCACCGTCGACGATCGCCGTCGACTGCGCTTCGTTTGCGTCTACGTAGGACGGTGGCGGACCGTTGGAGGCCAGGTCCTTCTTGATCTGGCCGAGCGGCGGCGCCTTTCCCTTCACGGGGACGGCGATCATCAGGTGGACCGCCTCCTTGCCTTTGGAATTGAACGTGATCGTGTTCTTCCCCACCTTGAGCCCGGAGGTTTCCCACTTGTACTTGTCCTTTGCGGGGTTGGCGGCCGTGACGGTGGCCGGGGTGTTGGGCAGGTCGCCGGCGGCTTCGCCCGAGACCTTGAGCGGGGCTGTCGCCGGGGGACCGCCGCTGGGGCCCGAGAAGGCGGCGGCGTCGGCCAGCACATAGTGGCCTTCGGGAAGCTTCACGTCCGCGGCGTCGGTCTGACCGCTCGCCACCGACCCGATTCCGCCCTGAAGCTTGATCCAAGAGGGGATCTTTTCGCTGTTGCCGCCAAGTTCTTTGAGGACCTCTTCTTCGCTGTGGCCACCCGTGTACTGGATGAACTCGACCCCGTGGGGGGCCTTGCCCTGGTTCGTCAGCTTGACTTCCACCAGCCCGCCTTCTGCGGATTTCGGAGCCTGAAAGCTTGCTTTTTTGCCTTCTTCGCCGATCTTCAGCGAGAGCTTGGCCGGTGAGCTGTCGCTGCTCCCACAGCCTGCGATGAGCGCTGCTGTAGCGACGAGCGCTGCTGCGACCCCTGTGGCACGCCGACTGGTTGAGCGCATCTGGACTCCCTCTCTAGCGGTTGACGCTTCCCGGCCCGACCCTATCCCACGGGCTGTAGAAGTGTCCGAGGAATGGAGATGCGCCGCCAAGGCGGATCGCCGTACTCGCGTGCCCGCCGCGCCGGCAGGGGTAAAAGCGGGCACAGAATCGGCCTCTTTACGGGTGGCCGCGAACCTGAATCCAATTCTCAGTCACTGCCGCTATCGCCTGCCAAGGTATTCCCCGTAATAACGATCGCGAAAATCGGCGACCAAGCCACCGCGATCAGGGCGAGAATCACGATTGCAACCAGCGCAATCAAATACATGAGCGCCGAAATACCCACGCCGGGAAGGTCGAAACTCGCCTCGACCATGCTGGACCCGAAAGAATGATCGCCGTCCTCGCTGACACCCACATGCCCAAGGGCGCGCGCCGGCTGCCGGCCCGGTGTGTCGAGCTGATCGCCGCGGCGGAGGCGACGATCCACGCCGGCGACTTCTGCGGCGCCTCGGCGCTGGCGGAGCTCCGGGGCCTCTGCCCGGTCGTGCACGCGGTCCACGGCAACGTCGATGAGCCGGCGCTGCGCGACTCGCTGCCGGCGACACTCGAGGTCGAGCTCGGCGATCTCACCGTGGCGATGATCCGCGATGCCGGCCCCGCCAAGGGCCGCCTCGCCCGGATGCGCCGGCGCTTCCCCGACGCCGCTGCCGTCGTCTTCGGCCACAGCCACCTGCCCCTGCACGAGGAGCGCGACGGCTTTCAGATCTTCAATCCGGGCAGTCCGACGGAGCGCCGTCGGGCGCCACGGCCGTCGATGGGCCTGCTGCGCCGCGAGCCGGGCCGGCTGGTCTTCGAGCACGTCTGGTTATAGGGCACAGCGGCGCATCTTCCGGCTCGACCCGGGTACATCACCCCCATGGCGCACGACGAAGAGGGCGTGATCGGCGGCGATGGGACGATCGAATGGCGCGACGCCGAGGGCAGGCTCAACCGCTCCGATGGCCCGGCCCGTGTTTTCCCCGGCGGGCGCGAAGAGTGGTTCCGCCACGGCCGCCTGCATCGCGAGGGAGGGCCGGCGGTGATCCACGCCAACGGCTCGGTCAAGTACTACCGTGACGGCGTCCGCCACCGTGATGACGGCCCCGCCTGCGTCTACGTCAACGGCACCGAGAAGTGGTACCGCGACGGACTGCGCCACCGCGATGGCGGCCCGGCGGCGAGCTACCCCGACGGGCGTCGGATCTGGTTCATCGAAGGTCAGAAGGTGGGAAAGGAGGTCGTGCCCGCGTGAGTGCCGATCCCGGCAAGTTGCTCTCGATCTATCTCAACGATCACCTGGCCGGGGCGACCGTGGGGGTCGAGTTGGCTCGGCGACTACGAGCGAGCAATCGTGAGGAGCTGGCCTTCGCCGAGCCCCTGGCCGAGATTTGCGCCGAAATCGAGGCCGATCGCGAGAGCCTCGTGGAGGCGATGGAGCGCCTGGGCATCGCGCGGGCCAAAGTCAAACCGGCCGCCGCCTGGGCCGGCGAGAAGCTCGGACGCCTCAAGCTCAACGGGCAGCTGACCGGCTACTCGCCGCTCAGCCGCCTGGTCGAGCTGGAGCTGCTGCTGATCGGGATCACCGGCAAGCTGCGGATGTGGACGGCGCTCGAGCGCAGCCGTGGTGAGCTCGGCGTCGACTTCGCTCGGCTGACAGAGCGGGCGGAGCGCCAGCGCGGCCGAGTCGAGGAGCTTCACCTCCTCGCCGCGGATATGGCTTTCGAACCCGATTCAGAGAAGGAGAACTGAAGATGAAGGAAGACGAAGAAGCGGACGAGCGGCGGTAGGAGGAGGAAGGCGAAGACCAAGCCCGCAACCACGAGGATCGCCGCGAAAACCGCAGTGAGCAGCCGCCGATGATCCGACCGGACGCGGCGACCGGGAAGCTTTCCGGAGAGGCCCGGTGCTCCATCTCGGTCAGCGATCTCTAGCGCCGGGCGGTCAACCCCTTGAGGATGATCTCGAGGGGCGAGTTCTGCCCTTTGCCGAGCCCCTCCCGGGCTTGTTTCAGCTCCGTCGTCAACTCGCCCACCTGCTCACCGAAGCGACCGACCTCCTTCGCCGCCGCGGCGAGATCGCTGGAGCGGATCCTTACCCGCGGTGGATGGGGCAGAGGGAGTCCAAGCACCTTGCCTCCCGACCGCGTGGCGCCGAGCATCACGCCCCCGACCGCGCCGAGGAGAGCGGCGCTGCCGGCGAGCAGCGGAATACGGGCTTTGCTCGCAGCCTGAGTGGCCGCAGCAGCGGCTCCGTTGGAGGAACTGCCTCCGGCGCCGCGGGCGGCTTTGGGTCTGGGTCGGCTGCTTTTCCCGTTAGGTGAGCCGCCCCGTGAGCCGGGGTTTGAGCGTTTTGCCCTGGGTTTGGCTTTTTTTGCTCGCGCGGCCGTGGCCTTGGGTTTCTGAGTGACTTTCGGCTTGGCGCGACTGGAGCTTTTCGCCTGTTTTCCCTTTTTTGCTTGAGCCATAGTGCTCTCCTCGCAATAGACGGCCGACGGCCGGGTCCTACCGCCTCAGCCCGATCCACGGGTGAGGCGCCGGGAACAAACAGCGGCGGCAAAGGGTCGCTTCTCACCCAAGGCCACGTTTTCTTCCCCAGGCCCATATTCCCCATGGATCAGAACTTCAATCCTTTCTCTGGCGCGGCGAGCAATGAGAAGGGGAGCGCGATGCTCGCAATCAGACCGGGTCAGTCAATCGACCCTGCGAGTCCTGGGTTGCATTCCCAGGTGCCACCGGCGGAGGGCGGGGATCTTTGGCGACCAGCCGAGCGGAGACATCATCTCTGAGCAGGCAGCGCGGGCAATTCTCGATCAGCGCCGCTCGGATCGAGTGAAACTTGCTTCCACAACGCTCGCATCGAACCATCGCCGGCTCCTGGTTGGGCTGGTAATCGGCCCCGGTGTCCGCCGCCTCAAACAGGCGGCAGACACGAAGGACCGTCCTATCAAGGCGGCCCATGGGCGAGAGCGTGGCTGGACCCATGGCCTCGCAGCTCTCGCGTGCTGCCCACCGGATAAATACCCCGATCTGGTCGAGAGAAACCCCGAGCCTGAGCCATGCTGAGCGGATACCAGGAGCCAGTCGGCGCCTCGCGGGCGGTTAGAAAACTCTCCTGAAGAGATAGATCGCCAGGAGGACCAAAATGATCACGATGAGAATGCCTACGATCGTCAAGCTGCCTCCTTCGGTTGGTCTGAGATTCCTAGGTGGTTCCCGAACTCCCTCGGCGCGAAACAAGCGGCCCTTCCGCCTTGTCGCCCCTCTTCGCGGCAGGGGCGGCGCGGCTGGACGCAGCGAAGGTTTCTCGGAAGCTCCTTGGGGTACCCCGGCGATTGGGTTCGGAGAAATGTTCCAAAGCGAGAGCGGCGGACCGAGAAAGTCGAGGGAGACTTCATTGACCATCGGTGGATCCATATTCCTGATCGCAATCGGAGCGATCCTCTACTTCGCCACCAACCTACACGTCAAGCACGTGAGCATCGACACCGTGGGTCTGATCCTGATGATCGCCGGTGCGGTGGGGCTGGTGCTCGGCCTGGTTCAGCAGGCACTGTGGTCGCGGCGCTCCCGGCGTGAGGTCCTCGTCGAGGAACGACGCGATCCCCGCGATCCGCCGGCCTACTAGACTGGCGCCCGATGGCTTCGATCGAGGTACAGGGCGTCGAGGAGATGCAGTCGTTGCTCGGCCAGGGGATCGGCCCCAGCGAGTGGCGGACCGTGACCCAGGCGGACATCGACAGCTTCGCCGCGCTTTCCGGCGATGACCAGTGGATCCACGTCGACGCCGAGCGGGCAAAGTCGGAGAGCCCCTACGGGACGACGATCGCCCACGGCAACCTGACGCTCTCGCTGGTCGACGGCTTCCGCAAGGAGCTGATCGCCTCCACCGGCTTCGCGCTCGGCGTCAACTACGGCTGGAACAAGATCCGCTTCCCGGCTCCGGTCCCGGTCGACAGCAGGGTCCGCGCCAGGGCCGAGGTCGTCTCGGTCGACGAGGTCGGCGGCGGCTGGTGGCAGGTGGTGACCCGCTTCACCCTCGAGGTCGAGGGCAACGAGAAGCCGTGCTTCGTCGGCGACTCGGTCACCCGCGTGATGGCGCCCGCCGGCTGACGGGCGCCGCCCCACACTGCCGGCTATTTGACGGTGAGGGTGCCTTCCATGCCGGCTTCGCGGTGCCCGGGCACGGTGCAGAAGTAGTGGTAGGTGCCCGGCTTCAGGTTGACCACCGCTGAGCTCGAGCCTTCGGCGACCAGTTCGGTCTGGCCGATCGTCTTGCCGCTGGAGTCTTCGATCGCGACGTCGTGGGTGAGCGGCTGCGGGTTGTTGAAGTCCACCGTCACCTTGCCGGCCTTGGCGGTGGCGGTTTTGCTCGTGTAGGCGAGCCCGCTGGAGGCCGCTTCGATGTTGACGGCGGCGCTGCCGGCCGACTTGCCTTCGGCTTCGGCTCCGCCTCCGGCCGCGGCGCCGCTTTCCGAGGTGGTTTCGGTGGCCGTGGATTCGGAGCTGCTCGAAGAGCTGCTGCCGCAAGCGACCAAGGCGGTCGATGCGAGGACTAGGGCAAATGCGACTGCAACCTTCTTCATGGCGGTCCTTTCCCGCAGGGGACTGACTTGACTTCGTTTGACTGTAACCCGGATACGGCGGCGCCGCAGCCCGGGTTCAGCGGCCCTCGAAGACCGGCTTGCCGCCGCCGAAGAAGGCCTCGACCCCGTTGCGAAGATCCTCGGTGGCCATGCTGTCGGCGATTCCGTGGCGCTCCAGCTGCAGGTGCTCGGTGAGGCTGTTCTCGATGCTGACCCCGCAGAGCAGCTTCGACATCCGCACGTAGTGGGGCGCTTTGGCCGCGAGCTTCTCGGCTCGCGCGCGCGCCGTCCCGATCAGCTCCTCGGGCGCGACCACCTGCCGGACCAGTCCCTCCTCCAGCGCCTCGGCGGCACTCATGTTGGGATCGTCGAGCAGCAGTTCCAGCGCCCGGCTGGGGCCGACCACGCGCGGCAGGAAGTAGGTCATGCCGCCGTCCGGCGAGGCGCCGATGCGGCCGTAGGCGCAGGCGAAGAAGGCCGACTCGGAGGCGATCCGGGTGTCGCAGGCGAGCGCCAGCGAGAAGCCGGCGCCGGCCGCGGGCCCGTTGACCGCCGCGATCACCGGGTAGGGGATCCGCCGCAGGTCGACGATCGCCGCGTGCAGCGCCTCGGCGCCGCGCCGCACCTCGGAGGGCAGGTCGATCTCCTCGGCCTCGACCCCTTTCTGGAACCAGGTGACGTCGCCGCCGGCGCAGAAGGCCTTGCCGGCCCCGGTCACGATCAGCGCCCGCAGCGGGGCGCGATCGGCGAGCCAGGCGAAGGCCACGGTCAGCTCGCCGATCATCTCCGGGCTCATCGCGTTGAAGGCGTCCGGCCGGTCCAGGGTCAGGGTGCCGATTTCCCCGTCGATCTCGATCTGCAGGGTGTTCAGCTCCGGTGCGCTCAGGGTCTGGCTTGTCATCTCGCTCTCCATTTGGGGCTTGGTTCCGCATCGCGTGGTTCCTTATGGACGGTATGCGTCCCAAAGGAACCACGGAAGGCGTTTTGGCCGAGTGGCCAGCAGCCTACCCTTAGAGCCATGCCCGAAGCAGGGGAAAACGGCAGCCTCTCGCGCGCCGAGCGTCTGGCGGAGCAGCGTCGCTCGCTGCCCGACTCGGCGGGCGTCTATCTCTTCTACGGGGCCGACGGCTCGCTGCTCTACGTGGGCAAGGCACGCTCGATCCGCAAACGCGTCGCCTCGCACTTCTCGGCCGGCAACCGGCGCCTGACCTCGCGGGTCGATCGCATCGACACCCTCGTCACCGCGACCGAGGCGGAGGCGCTGCTCGCCGAGCAGAGCTTCATCAAGCGCCACCGGCCGCACTTCAACATCCGCCTCCGCGACGACAAGTCCTACCCCTACGTCTGCGTCAGCCTCGACGAGGAGTACCCGCGGGTCTACTTCACCCGCGAGCGCCACCGCCCGCACCGCGCCTACTTCGGTCCCTTCTCCAGCGCCAAGCGGGTGCGGGAGACGCTCGACCTGCTCGGCAAGCTGTTCCAGTTCCGCACCTGCGAGGGGGCCGAGCCCGGCCGCCGCTCCGGCAGCCCCTGCCTCGACTACTACATCAAGCGCTGCGGGGCGCCCTGCGTCGGCCACGTCAGCCGCGAGGAGTACCGCCACAACATCGACGCGATCATCGACTTCCTCTCCGGCCGCTACCGCCAGGTCGAGGCCGAGGAGCAGGCGAAGATGGACGGCGCCGCCGGTGCCGAGGAATTCGAGCGTGCCGCGCTGCACCGCGACCGCCTCAAGGCGATCCGCTCGCTGTTCGAGCGCCAGCGCGTCGCCGGCGGCTCGGTCGGCACCGCCGACCTGATCGGGGTCGCGGTCGAGGGGACCGACGCCAACGCCCAGGTCTTCCAGGTCCGCGACGGGATCCTCGCCGCGCGCCAGAGCTTCTACCTCGAGAACCAGGCCGAGCGCGAGCCGGCCGAGGTCGCCGAGGAGTTCATCGGCCAGTACTACTCGGCCTCGCCGGCGATGCCGCCGATGATCGTCGTCGGCCCCTACCTGCGCGAGCGCACCGGAATCCTCGCGGAGGCGCTCAGCGAGCGGCGCGGCTCGCCGGTCGAGGTGCGGGCGGCCGAGCGCGGCGACAAGCGCCGCCTACGCGAGCTGGCCGAGCGCAACGCCCGCCTCGCCCTCGACCAGGACCGGCTGCGGCGCGAGCATCGCCGGGCGCGCCGGGTCGAGTCGCTGGCGACGCTGCGCGAGGTGCTGGGGATGGAGGAGCTGCCGGTGCGGATCGAGGGCTTCGACATCTCCAACATCGGCGGCGAGCACACCGTCGCCTCGATGGTCGTCTTCGCGGGGGGAGCGACGAAGAAGGCGGACTACCGGCGCTTCCGGGTGCGCGGCGATGCCCGCGAGGAGGGCGGCAACGGCGGTCCCGACGATTTCGCCTCGCTGGAGGAGGTGCTCTCGCGGCGGGTCGCCCGCTACCTCGAACAGGCGGACCTCTCGCCCCACGACGGCAAGCGCGACGAGAGCTTTGCCTCGCTGCCCTCGCTGGTGATGATCGACGGCGGCAAGGGGCAGCTGGCGGCGGGGATGAAGGTGCTGCAGCCCTTCGTCGAGCGGGGAGTCACCGTGGTCAGCCTCGCCAAGCGGCAGGAGGAGGTCTACGTTCCCGGCCGCTCGGCGCCGCTCGACCTGGCCGCCGACTCGGAGGCGTCAAAGCTGCTGCAGCGGGTGCGCGACGAGGCGCACCGCTTCGCGATCGAGCACCACCGCGGCCGCCGCGACCAGGCGATGACCGGCTCGGTGCTGGACGAGCTGAGGGGGATCGGACCCGCCCGCAAGCGGGCACTGCTCCAGTATTTTGGCTCTCCAGAGCGGTTCCTGGCCGCGACCCGCGAGGAGCTGGAGGCGGTGCCCGGCCTGCCTGGCAAAGTGGGGCGGGAGATCCACGAGCAGCTGAACAGAACGAGCTAGAGCGATGGCGAACGGCGAGATGACCCTGGTCGTCATCACCGGCCACTCGGGTGCCGGCAAGTCGGAGGCGATTGCCTCCTTCGAGGACGGCGGCTACTTCTGCGTCGACAACCTGCCGCCGCGGATGATCGACAGCCTCGGCGAGCTGTTCCGGCACGAGGGCAGCGGCGTCCAGTGCGCCGCGGTGGTCTCCGACGTGCGCGGCGGCGACTATTTCGAGGATCTGCTCCAGGTCCTGGACGACCTCGAGGGGGGCGGCCTGCGGCCGAAAGTCCTCTTCCTCGAGGCCGACGAGGAGACGCTGCTGGATCGCTACAAGGAGACCCGCCGTCGCCACCCGCTGGCCCCGGAAGGGCGGATCGTCGACGGGATTCGGGCCGAGCGCGAGCTGCTGGCGCCGCTGCGCGAGCGCGCCGACGTGGTGATGGACACCAGCGACCTGACCGGGGCCGAGCTGCGGCGGCGGATCGCCGAGGAGATGCTGGGCCGCGAGGAGAGCGGCAAGCTGGCCCTGACCTTGCTCACCTTCGGTTTCAAGAACGGGCCGCCGCGCGACGCCGACCTCACCCTCGACGTCCGCTTCCTGCCCAACCCCCACTACGTCGACGAGCTGCGGCCGCTGACCGGGATGGACGAGCAGGTCCGCGCCTACGTCGAGTCGGGAACGCAGGCCGGCGAGTTCTACGGCCGGCTGCTGCCGTTGCTCGAGTTCCTCGTCCCGGCCTACGTCACCGAGGGCAAGAGCCACCTGACGATCGCCGTCGGCTGCACCGGCGGCCGCCACCGCTCGCTCACCGTCGCCGACCGCATCCGCCGCGACCTCGCTCCCCGCGATGACGTCATCGTCCGCGTCAAGCACCGCGACGTAGAGCTCGACTAACCGCCGGCCGATGGGCCGGAAAGTTGAGCCACAGGCGACTTATCGGCCCATCGACCTAGAATCGCTTCGCTTTGGCTGAGCCGGTCATATCTATTCGGGGGTTGAGGAAGAGCTATGGCGAGGCTGAGGCGGTGCGGGGGATCGACCTCGAGGTGATGGCGGGGGAGGTGTTCGCGTTCCTGGGGCCGAACGGGGCGGGCAAGACGACCACGGTGGAGATCCTCGAGGGGTACCGCAGGCGCAGCGGCGGCGAGGTGACGGTGCTGGGCGAGGATCCGCAGCACGCCGGCCGCGCCTGGCGCGAGCGGATCGGCATCGTCCTGCAGAGCGGTCGCCTCGACCCTTACCTGACCGTGCGCGAGTCGCTCGGCCTCTACGCCGGCTACTTCCGCGCCCCGCTCCCGGTCGACGAGGTGATCGGGCTGGTCGGGTTGGAGGAGAAGGCCGACGTGCGGGCCAGCAAGCTCTCCGGCGGCCAACAGCGCCGCCTCGACGTCGGCATGGCCCTGGTCGGCGACCCCGAGCTGCTCTTTCTCGACGAGCCGACCACCGGCTTCGACCCGACCGCGCGGCGCCAGGCCTGGGACGTGATCGCCGGCCTGCGCGACCTCGGCAAGACCGTCTTCCTGACCACCCATTACATGGACGAGGCGCAGCGGCTGGCCGACCGGGTGACGATCATCGCCGCCGGCGAGATCGTCGCCCGCGGCACCCCCGAGGACCTCGGCGACCGCGAGAGCGCTCCGGCGACGATCCACTACCGCGACGGCGGCAAAGAGATCGAGGTCGAGACGACGACGCTGGTCAAGACGCTGCACGAGCTGACCGGGGAGGCGCTGGCGCGCGGCGAGGACCTGGATGGCCTCGAAGTGACGCGGCCGACCCTCGAGGACGTCTACCTGGAGCTAACCGCCGACTCGGAGGCAGCCGAGTGAGCGGGCTCGCCCTGGTCGGCCACCAGTTCCGTTACGACCAGAAGGCCTTCTGGCGCAACCCCGCCTCGGTCTTCTTCACGGTGATGTTCCCGGTCGTCCTGCTGCTGATCTTCGCCACCGTCTTCGGCAGCCAGACGGTCGACGTGCGCGGCGGGATCAAGACGACGACCTACTACGTGCCGGCGATCATCACCCTCTCGGTGATCTCGGCGACGATGCAGAGCCTGGCGATGTCGCTGGTGATCGCCCGCGAGGACGGCCGCCTCAAGCGCAGCCGCGGCACCCCGATGCCTCCCTGGGTCTTCATCGCCGGCCGGGTCGGCAACTCGATCGTGGTGGCGCTGATGATGCTCGTCCTGCTGGCGCTGATCGGCGCGGTCCTCTATGGGGTCGCGATCCCCTGGGATCGCCTGCCGGCGATCGTCCTCACCCTGGTCATAGGTGCCGCCGCCTTCTGCTGCCTCGGGATCGCCCTGACGGCGGCGATCCCCTCCCAGGACGCCGCCGCGCCGATCGTCAACGCCCTGCTGCTGCCGCTCTACTTCCTCTCCGGCGTCTTCATCCCCGACGATCAGCTGCCCAACGGAGTCATCCACTTCGCCGACGCCTTCCCGATCCGCCATTTCTTCGAGGCCATCTTCGACGCCTACGTGCCCGCCAACGGCGTGGCTGGCGCCTCGATCTCATGGGACAACCTGGCGATCGTCGCGATCTGGGGGGTGGTCGGCCTCCTCCTCGCCGTCAAGTTCTTCCGCTGGACCCCCCGGCAGGGCTAAAGACCGCCTACGGGCCGATTCCCACGCTATCGGTGGGATTCGGCCGATCGGCGCATCTGGTCAGACGACTTTCCGGGAGACCCGTCTATAGCCTGCCGGCTCATGCTCCATCACGTACTCCTTGAGGTTTCCGACCTCGACCGCAGCGCTGCCTTCTACGACTCGATGCTGGCCCCGCTCGGCTGGCGGCGGCATTTCGAGGAAGACGAGACGATCGGCTGGGGCATCGCCAAACCCGTCTTCTTCATCGCCGCCCACCACGAGCCCAGGCCGGGCTTCGGGCTGCTCAGCTTCTCGGGGCTCGGCATCGTCGCCGTCAAGGCAGCCTGGGAAGGCGGCATGCGGGCCGGGGGCGTCAACGTCAGCGACCCCGGCGAGCAGCGCTCCCACGGCTCCGGCTCCTACTCGGCGTTCGTCAAGGACCCGGACGGGTACGAGATCGAGATCACCATCGGGTCCGACTAAGCCGACTCCATAGAATCGGCTCCACCAAACGAATTCAGGAGGCATGACTTCATGGCTGTGAAGGTCGGCATCAACGGTTTCGGGCGCATCGGTCGCAACGTCTTCCGCGCCGCGCACGCGGCGGGGACGGACATCGAGTTCGTCGCCGTCAACGACCTCACCGACCCCGCCACGCTGGCCCACCTGCTCAAGTACGACTCGATCCTGGGACGCTTCCCGGGCGAGGTCGAGGCCGGCGAGAGCTCGATCTCGGTCGACGGCAAGGCGCTCGAGGTGCTCTCCGAGCGCGACCCGGCGGCCCTGCCCTGGGGCGACCTCGGAGTCGACGTGGTGATCGAGTCGACCGGCTTCTTCACCGCCCGTGCCGACGCCGCCAAGCACCTCGAGGCTGGCGCCAAGAAGGTGATCATCTCGGCTCCCGCCAAGGAGCCCGACGTGACCGTGGCGCTGGGGGTCAACTTCGACAGCGACTACGACCCGGCCAGCCACGACATCATCTCCAACGCCTCCTGCACGACCAACTGCCTGGCGCCGCTGGCCAAGGTCCTCAACGACTCGTTCGGGATCGAGCAGGGACTGATGACCACGATCCACGCCTACACGGCGGACCAGCGCCTGCAGGACATGCCCCACAAGGATCTGCGCCGGGCGCGGGCCGCGGCGCTCAACCTGATCCCGACCACGACCGGCGCCGCCAAGGCCGTCGGCCTGGTCCTGCCGGAGCTGAACGGCAAGCTGAACGGCTTCGCGATGCGGGCGCCGGTCGCCACCGGCTCGGTCGTCGACCTCGTCTTCACGACCCCGGACCCGGTCACCCCGGAGCAGGTCAACGCCGCCGTCAAGGCCGCCGCGGAGGGCTCGATGAAGGGGATCCTCTCCTACACCGAGGACCCGATCGTCTCCACCGACATCGTCGGCGACCCGCACTCCTCGATCTTCGACGCCGGCACGACGATGGTCATCGGCGACGGCCGGATGGTCAAGGCGGTCAGCTGGTACGACAACGAGTGGGGCTACTCGAACCGCTGCGTCGAGCTGGCCGGCAAGGTCCTGGCGGGCTCCTGATCCCGGCCGGCACGCGGGCGGTGGCTCCTTGACGGCGTTCTCGAAGGCAAGCGTCCGCGACGCCGAGGTGGCGGGCCGGCGGGTGCTGGTCCGGGTCGACTTCAACGTGCCGCTGGGCGACCACGCCCCCGGAGGCGGAGCGCAGGAGGGAGGTCGCTTCGTCGCCGACGACATGCGGATCCGGGCGGCGCTGCCGACGATCGAGCTGCTGCGCGAGCGCGGCGCGGCACTGGTCCTCCTCTCGCACCTGGGGCGGCCGGGGGGCAAGCCCGACCCGGCGCTCTCGCTGGCGCCGGTCGCGAAGCGCCTGGGCGAGCTGCTCGGCACCGAGGTGAAGATGGCCGCGGGCGTGATCGAGGGCGACGTCGACCTCCACTGCGGCGCCCTCGGCCCCGGCGACGTGCTGCTGCTGGAGAACACGCGCTTCGAGCCGGGGGAGACCGAGAACGACCCGAAGCTGGCCGAAGCGCTGGCCCAGCTGGCCGACCTCTACGTCAACGACGCCTTCGGCGCCGCCCACCGCGCCCACGCCAGCACCGAGGGCGTCGCCCACCACCTCCCGGGCTACGCCGGGCTGCTGCTGGAGCGCGAGGTGACCGAGCTGACCGCCGTGGTCGAGTCGCCGCGGCGACCGCTGGTTGTGATCCTCGGCGGCGCCAAGGTCTCAGACAAGATCGGGGTGATCGACCGCTTCCTCGAGCTGGCCGACCAGATCCTGATCGGCGGTGCGATGTGCTTCAGCTTCTTCCGCGCCCAGGGCATTGCCACCGGCGACTCGCTGGTCGAGGAGAGGGGAGTGGAGCTGGCGGCGGCAGCGCTCGAGCGGGCCAAGGACTCCGACTGCGAGCTGATGCTGCCGGTCGACCTCGTCCTCGGCGAGAGCTTCGACGCCGACACCGAGCGCCGCGAGAGCGACTGTGTCGAGGTGCCGGACGGTTGGATGGGTTTGGACATCGGCAGCCGCACGGCGGCCCGCTACGCCAAGGCGATCGCCGCCGCCGGCACCGTCCTCTGGAACGGTCCGATGGGCGCCTTCGAGATGGAGCCGTTCGCGGCCGGCACGCGTACCGTCGCCGAAGCCGTCGCGGCCGCGACGGGGACGACTGTGATCGGCGGCGGCGACTCGGTCGCGGCCCTGCGCAAGTTCGGCCTCGACGACGAGGTCGACTGGCTTTCGACCGGAGGAGGAGCATCCTTGGAGCTGCTGGAGGGAAAGAAGCTGCCCGGGGTCGAGGCCCTGCTGGACAAGGAGGCCCCCGACCAGAAGACCCCAGACCAGGAGACCCCAGATCAGGAGACCGCAACCAAGGAGCGCACCGATGCCTGAGCGCACCCCGTACATAGCCGCCAACTGGAAGATGAACAAGACGGTCGCCGAGGCGGCCGAGTTCGTCGACGCGCTGCTGCCACGGATCGCCGCGACCCGGTGCGACGTCGTCATCTGCCCTTCCTTCCTGGCCCTGGGCGAGGTGGTCGAGCGCCGCCGCGGCACTGCCGTCCGCGTCGCTGCCCAGAACATGCACGAGGCGGCCTCGGGCGCCTTCACCGGCGAGGTCTCCGCACCGATGCTGGTCGAGCTCGACGTCGAGGCGGTGGTGCTCGGCCACTCCGAGCGCCGCCAGCACTTCGGCGAGACCGACGAGGCGCTGGCGCGGAAGGTGCCGGCCGCGCTCGCCGCCGACCTGGAGCCGATCCTCTGCGTCGGCGAGATCGAGGCGGCTCGCGACGCCGGCGAGACCGAGATCGTCCTCGAGCGCCAGCTCCAAGCCGACTTGGCGGGCGTCGAGTCCACCGACCTGGAGCGGGTCGTCGTCGCTTACGAGCCGATCTGGGCGATCGGCACCGGCCGCACCGCGACCCCCGAGCAGGCCCAGGAAGCGTGCGCCTTCATCCGCGACGTGCTGCGGATGCGCGGCGCCGCGGTCGACAGGGTGCGAATCCTCTACGGCGGCTCGGTGAAGCCCGCCAACGCGGCCGAGCTGCTGTCCAAGCCCGACGTCGACGGCGCCCTGGTCGGCGGCGCCAGCCTCGACCCGGTCGACTTCGCCGGGATCGTGGAAGCGGCGGGTTGACGCCGATCGTCCCCTCGCTGGCGCTGGTCATCCTCGACGGCTGGGGCCTGGCCGAGCCGGGGCCGGGAAACGCGATCTCGCTCGCCGAGACCCCCGTCTTCGATCGCCTCTGGGATCGCTTCCCCCACACCCGGCTCTCCGCCCAGGGTCGCGACGTCGGCCTCCCCCCGGGCCAGATGGGCAACTCCGAGGTCGGCCACCTCAACCTCGGCGCCGGGGCGATCGTCAAGCAGGACCTGGCCCGGATCGACGACGCCGTCGCCGACGGCAGCTTCTTCGAGAACGAGGCGCTGCTGGCGGCATGTGAGCGGGCGCGCACCAGCCCTCGCGGGCGCCTGCACCTGCTCGGCCTCGTCTCCGACGGCGGCGTCCACTCCGGCTGGGAGCACCTCGAGGCCTGTATCGAGCTGGCTTCCCAGGAGGGCGTCCCGGACGTCGTCTTCCACGCTTTCACCGATGGCCGTGACACGCTGCCGCACGGCGGTCGCGGCTATCTGGGCGAGCTGGAGCGCTGGCTGCGCCAGGCCGGCCGCGTCGCCACGGTCGGCGGCCGCTACTACGCGATGGACCGCGACACCCGCTGGGAGCGGGTCAAGCTCGCCTACGACGCGGTCGTCCACGCCCGTGGCCTGCGCGCCGCCAGCGCCACCGAGGCGATCGAGGCCTCCTATGAGCGCGAGGAGACCGACGAGTTCGTCAAGCCGACCGTGATCGGCGACTACGACGGCGCCGCCGACGGCGACGTCGCGATCTTCGTCAACTTCCGCCCGGACCGGGCCCGGGAGATGACCCGCGCCCTCTCGGAACCCGGTTTCGACGAGTTCCCTCGCGGCGGCGGCCCGCTCCTCGATCTGACCACGATGACCTCCTACCGGAAGGGCTGGCCCTATCCCGTCGCCTTCCCGGAGGATCGACCGAAGACGACCCTGGCGGAGACGATCTCCAAAGCCGGCGGGCGCCAGCTGCACGTCGCCGAGACCGAGAAGTACGCCCACGTCACCTACTTCTTCAACGGCGGCCGCGAGCAGGAGCTGGAGGGGGAGGAGCACTGCCTGGTGCAATCGCCGCGCGACGTGCCGACCTACGACCACAAGCCGGAGATGAGCGCCGAGGCCGCCGCGGCGACCTTCGTCGAGCACTGGGGGGCCGGCGACTACCGGTTCGGGATCATCAACTTCGCCAACCCCGACATGGTCGGCCATACCGGCGTGATCCCCGCCGCGGTGGCCGCGGTCGAAGCCGTCGACGCCTGCCTCGGCGAGGTCGCCGCCGCGGTCGAGGCCCGCGGCGGCGCCTGCATCGTCACCGCCGACCACGGCAACTGCGACCACATGCTCGAGCCCGACGGCTCGCCCAACACCGCCCACTCGCTCAACCCGGTGCCGCTGATCGTCACCGCCGAGGGCCTCGAGCTGCGCGACAGCGGCATCCTCGCCGACGTCGCCCCGACCGCCCTCGACCTCCTCGGCATCCCCCAGCCGGAGCCGATGACCGGCCGCTCGCTGATCGCCGGTCCACCAGTGGTCAATTGATCGCGCTATAGGGCGTCTAAGTGACCACTCGAACGCGATGAGGGTTGGGGGGCCGGTTCGGTTCGAGGTCGGGGCGCGGGATGGGGCGGCGCGGGCCGGGGTCATCCACACCGCGCACGGGGCGATCGAGACGCCGGCGTTCATCCCGCTGGCGACCAAGGGGTCGGTGCGGGGGCTCGAAGCGAGCGAGGTCGCCGACCTTGGCTACCAGTTGATCCTCGGCAACGCCTACCACCTGTTCGTCTCGCCTGGCCCGGAGCGGATCGCCGACGCCGGCGGCCTGCACGGCTTCATGGGCTGGGAGCGGGCGTTGATCACCGACTCTGGCGGTTTCCAGGTCTTCTCGCTCGCCCACGGCGGCGTCGCCAACGAGGTCAAGGGAAGTGGGCGGTCCGGGGGGGAGCACGGATCGAAGGTGGAGATCACCGAGGAGGGAGCGCGGTTTCGCTCCTACCGCGACGGCTCGGAGCTGTTCATCTCGCCCGAGGTCTCGATGCGGGTCCAGGCGGCGCTCGGCTCCGATATCGCCCTCGCCTTCGACGAGTGCACGCCGTTTCACGCCGACCGCGACTACACCGCCCGCTCGACCGAGCGCACCCACCGCTGGCTCGACCGCTGCCTGCAGTGGCACGACCGCGAGGGCCCGGAGCACCAGGCGGTGTTCGGGATCGTCCAGGGTGGCGTTCACGAGGACCTGCGCCGTGAATCGGCCCAGTGCATCGCCGCGGCCGGCGTCGACGGCATCGCGATCGGCGGCACCCTCGGCCGCGACAAGGAGGAGATGCACGCCGTCCTCGCGATGACCGCCCCGCTTCTCCCCGAGCAGGCCCCCAAGCACCTGCTCGGCATCGGCGAGGTCGACGACCTGCTCGGCGGCATCGCCCTCGGCCTCGACGTCTTCGACTGCGCCGTCCCCACCCGCCTCGCCCGCCACGGCGTGGCGCTTGCCCCCGATCCGGAAAGCCGCTTCCGCCTCGACATGCGCAAGGCGGGTTGGGAGGGCAGCCGCGAACCGCTGGTCGAAGGCTGTCCCTGCCCAGCCTGCCGGCGCCACGACCGCGACTACATCAGCTACCTCTCCCGCGCCGAGGAGCTGACTGCGGTCCGCCTGATCGCCCTCCACAACCTCAGCTACATGCACGAGCTGACGAGCCACGCCCGTGCCGCGATCGCCGCCGGCAGGTTCGAGGCTTACCGGGCTGCCGTGCTCGCCGGCGCCTCCCCCTGGGGGGGCGGGGCGACTTTGTCACCCATAGGGTGACAAAGTCGCCCCGCTATTCGGTGTTCTTTTTGACCAGGTCCTTCACTTCTTCGACGACCTTGTCGACCGTCTGACCGGCGACCTTCGAGACCTTCACTCCCGCCGCCTTGTCGGTGGTGACGATCACCGCGGTCGCGACCGCGCCGGCGACGAGGACGAGCGCGACCAGGGCGAGGATGAAGCGGACGAAGCGGGAGAAGGCGGAGCGCTTGCGCGGTCCCGCTGGGCGTTGCGGCGATGCCGGTGGTGGCGGGGCGAGGACCCGCGGTTCCGGGCGCCTGGTCTGGGACTGCGCGGGGCGATACTCGGTCTGAGCGGTGGAGCGATCGAGGTGGCGGGTGGCGGCGGTGTCGCCGCCGAGCACGCGGGTGGGGGTGGCGCCCTCCTGCATCGGCAACGTCACGTCTTCGCCTTCGAGGCCGAGGCGCAGGCCGCTGGCCAGCTCGTCGGCGCTGGCATAGCGGCGGTTGGGGTCGCCCTCGAGGGCGCGCAGGACGGCGGCGCCGAGGGTGCCGGGGACTTCGTCGTTGTAGGCGCTCGGCGGCAGCGGCTTCTCGTTCTGCTGGCGCACCGCCAGCTCGGCCAGCGAGGACCCCTCGTATGGGAGTCGGCCGGTGAGGAACTGGTAGATGACGACGCCGAGCGCGTAGACGTCCGTGGCCGGGGTCGCCTCCTCGCCGCGCACCTGCTCGGGGGCGAGGTAAGCGGCGGTGCCGACCACCGAGCCGACCTGGGTTATCCGCGTCTGCTCGATCGCCCGGGCGATGCCGAAGTCGGTCAGCTTGACGGTCATCTCGCCACCGCCGACGGGGCCGCCGACGACCATCAGGTTGCCCGGCTTGACGTCGCGGTGGATGATCCCGCGCCGGTGCGCGTAGTCGAGGCCGGAGCAGGCCTGGATCCCCACCTCGGCGGCGATCTCCGGCTCGACCGGGCCGTGGCGCTGCAGGATCTGCGCTCCGGAGCGTCCCTCGACGTACTCCATGACGATGTAGTGGCGCCCCTCGTCGACGCCGGTGTCGTAGACCTGGACGATGTTGGGGTGGATCAGCTTCGCCACCGCCAGTGCCTCGCGCCGGAAACGGGCGACGAAGCGCTCGTCGTCGGAGAGGTGCTCGGCGAGGATCTTCACCGCGACGGTCCGCTCGAGGATCCGGTCGGTCGCCTTGTAGACGTTGGACATGCCGCCGGAGCCGAGCCGCTCGCCGGTTTCGTAGCGGCCTGAGAGGGTTCCCGCCTCCATCATTCGCCCCCCACCGGGGCGCCGGGTCCGACCCCACCGGACGGCGGTGCGGTACCGCCGCCTTCTTCGACCGGCGGGCTTTCGGCGTTGCCGTTTTCGGCCCCCTTGCCCTGATCGTTTTCCTGTGAGGGCAGGTCCGGGTTGGTGGTGTTTTCTCCCTGGGGTTCTTTCAGCTGCTTCGGCGGCTTGGGCTTTTCGGGCTTTTCGCTCCCGCCCGCCGCTTCGACTTCTTCCTCGGCTTCGATCGAAGGGGCGGTTTCTTCGACCGGCGCTTCTTCGCATCCCTCGACGACCTGGGTGAGCCTGGCGGCGCCTTCCCTCAGCGCCTGCTTCAGCTGCTTGTCGACGCCGCCGAGCGCGTCGATCTGACCGCTGATTTCCTGCGCCTCGTTCTCGGCGCCGATGCATTCGTCTTCGCCCGCCAGCTCCTTGACCCGGTCGAGGTTTTCGGTGATTTCGCCCGCGGTCTTGCCGGGCAGCAGGTCGGCGCCGCCGCCGCTGCCGCAGGCGGGGAGGCCCAGCGCCGCGACGGCAGCGAGGGCGACGACAAGCAGAGATGCGCTCAAGCGACCCATGATTCGAGTCTAGACAACCCTTCGCGAGCCGTATTTTCCCTGCATTTGGGGCTCACCGCCCGACCTCGAGCCGCTCCGCGAGCTGGCTCGGCAGGCCGGCTGCGACGATCGCCTCGGCGGCGGCGGCGATGTCGTAGGAGACGCGGTGGAACCGTGCCGTCCACTCCTCCGTATCCAGCTCCAGCCAGGCGGCCCGGGAGTCGCCGTCGCGCGGTTGCCCGACGCTGCCGGGGTTGACCAGCCAGCCGCCGCTGCCGAGGCCGAGCACGGCGCCGTCGCCGGCCTGGGACCCATGCGCGTGGCCGGGCCTGACCCCGTCGCCGCGGGTGAAGAAGAGCGAGATGTGGGAATGCCCGATCAGGCCGATCCGCTCCTCCTGCGCGTCGAGCCCGGCTTCCGCCTGGTCGACCGAGAGCACGTACTCCCAGATCGGGTCGCGGGGGGAGGCGTGGAACATCGCGATTCCGCCCCGGCTCGCGGCCGGCTCCAGGCCGCGCAGAAAGCCCAGGCTCTCCTCGCTGGCGTGCTCCCGGGTCCACTCGACCGCGACCGCGGCGTTGTCGGAGAAGGAGGCGATGTCGAGCCCGCCCAGCACCGCCAGGTCGTGGTTGCCGGCCAGGCAGACGTCGCAGCGCGCGCGGATCAGCGCCGTGCAGGCGTCGGGCTGGGCGCCGTAGCCGACCACGTCGCCGAGGCACCAGAGCTCCTCGACGCCGGCCTCGTCAATCGCCGCGAGGACGGCTTCGAGGGCGGGCTGGTTGGAGTGGACATCGCTGAGGACGGCTGCACGCAAGCGGCCAGCGTACCCTGGGGCAGCTGGGAGGCCTGATGTGGGTTAGGCACGCACCCGGATGACGCCCCCGCGCACGTGCCTAACCCACATCAGGCCTCCGGTCCATACGATTGGGCGGTGGCCGCCACCGATTCGATCGCCGAGCTGAGAGGGGCCGTAGACCAAGCGGCGCGAGCCCTGCGCGACGGCGAGCTCACCGAACCCTCGCCCTCCCTCGACCGCCCACCCAAGCCGGAGTTGGGCGACTACAGCTCCAACGCGGCGATGCTGCTGGCGGCGCCGCTGGGGGACAACCCCCGTGCCGTCGCCGAGCGGCTGCGCGAGGAGCTGCAGCGCCAGCTGGGCGGCGCCGGGAGCGTCGACCGGATCGAGGTTGCGGGGCCGGGCTTCGTCAACCTCTTCCTCTCCGACGCCTGGTACCGGCGCGCCCTGGGGGCGATGGTCGCGGCTGGGGACAGCCTCGGCCCGGCCCCGACCGAGGCTCCCGAGCGGGTCCTGGTCGAGTTCGTCTCCGCCAACCCGACCGGCCCGTTGCACGTCGGCGGTGGCCGCCACGCCGCCTACGGCGACGCGCTGGTGCGGCTGCTGACCGCCGTCGGCCACGACGTGCAGCGCGAGTTCTACGTCAACGATGCCGGCGGCCAGGTGACTCGCTTCGCCGAGTCGATCGCCGCCAGGATGACCGGTGCCGAGCCTGCCGAGGGCGGCTACGAAGGCGAGTACGTCGCCGATCTGGCCGAGCGGATCGCCGCCGAGGGGATCGATCCCTCCGACGGCGAGGCGTTGGGACAGCGCGGCATCGAGCTGATGCTGGACGCGGTGCGGGCGACCCTCGAGCGCTTCGGCGTCCACTTCGACACCTGGTTCTCCGAGCGCGACCTCTACTCGCGGGGCGAGGTCGACGCCGCCCTCGCCCAGCTCGCCGAGCGCGGCCACACCTATCGCCACGAGGAGGCGCTCTGGCTGCGCACGACGGGCTTCGGCGACGACAAGGACCGGGTGCTGATCCGCTCCAGCGGCGAGCCGACCTACCTGACCGCCGACGTCGCCTACCACTGGGACAAGCTGCAGCGCGGCTTCGGCCGCCTTATCGATGTGCTCGGCGCCGATCACCATGGCTACGTGCCGCGGATCCGGGCCGCGATCGAGGCGCTCGGCGCCGACCCGGGCGCCTTCGAGGCGCTGATCATGAACCTCGTCCACATCGTCGAAGCGGGCGAGCGGGCGCAGATGTCCAAGCGCAGCGGCGACTTCGTCTCCCTCGACGAGCTGCTCGACGACATCGGCGTCGACGCGACCCGCTGGTTCATGCTCTGGCGCAGCCACGAGACCACCGTCGACCTCGACCTCGAGCTGGCCCGCAGCCAGTCGAGCGAGAACCCGGTCTACTACGTCCAGTACGCGCACGCCCGCATTGCCAGCATCCTCCGCAAAGCCGGCGAGGCGGCCGGGGCCGCCGGGGCCGGGTTCGACCCGCAGGCCACGGGCGCCGTGCTCGAGGTCAGCGAGAAGGCGCTGATCAAGCGCCTGCTGGAGTTTCCGGAGGAGGTGCGCGAGTCGGCGGCACGCCGGGCGCCGCACCGGATCTGTGCCTACTCGACCGCGGTCGCCGCCGATTTCCACGCCTTCTACCGCGACTGCCAGGTGGTCGGGGCGGAGGGGGAGGGAGTCGAGCGCTCGCGGCTGGCGCTCTGCCTCTGCGCGAAGCGGACGATCTCCGGCGCGCTCGGCCTGCTGGGGATCTCGGCTCCCGAGCGGATGTGATGCGGGGCGGGCGCCCCAAGCTGCCCGTGCTGGCCGAGATATCCGGGCCCGCGCCCGGCGACGCGAGGGCCTGGTCGCTGCGCCGGGCCGACTTCGAGGCGATGGAGAAGCTGGTGGGCGGGTTGGGCGAGCACCGCGTCGTCGTGGCCACCGGGGGCGAGCGGCTCGCCGGGGCCGTCGCCCTGGCCGGCGCCGCAAGCGCCGTGGGGCGCCGTACGGTCCTGCTCGAGTGCGACCTGTCGCGGCCCCGCCTCGCCGCAGAGCTCGGGCTTCAGCCCGCGCCCGGGCTGCACGAGTATCTGCGCCGGCAGGCGAGCGCCGCGCAGATCCTGCAGCCGCTGGCGCTCGCCGGCCCGGCGTCCGCTCGGGCATCGGCTCCGCTGGTCTGCATCGGCGCCGGCGCCCCGGCACCCGACCCGGCGCTCCTACTCGCTTCCGAGGGCTTCCGCCACGCGACGGCGAAACTGCGCAGCGCCTACGACCTGGTGGTGCTCTGCGGCCCGCCGCTCGGCCCTGACCGGCGGGCGCTGGAGGCCGTCGCGGGGACGGCCGACGCCCTCCTCGCCAGCGTTCCCTCCGCGCAGCTCGCCGGCCGCGGCGGCCGGGAGCTGCGCGCCTCGCTGCGGCGCCTGCCGGTGGCAATTCCCGGCGCCGTCGTGGTCAGCGCAGCCGGGGCGTAGCTCAGAGGTCGTAGCGGGCCAGGTCGGCGTTGAGGCGCTCGGCATCCTCTGGGCTGGGTCCGCTCGCCGCCGGCCGGTCCGGGTCGGGCGGCTCGCTGTCCCGCCGCCACCTCAGCACGCCAAAGGCGAGTGCCACCACGGCGAGGGCGAAGGCGACGATCGGCACCAGGTAGGCGGAGAGATCGAAGCCGGAGCCCTGCGGCAGCGCCAGGACCTCGTTGCCGTACTCGGCGACGAGGGCGTCCTTGATCTGGTCCTTGGTTCGCCCGGCGGCGACCAGCCGCGAGACGAAGGCTTTCTCCTGTTGGGCCTGCGGAGATTCCGCCAGCTCCAGCAGGGTGCCGCAGACGGGGCACATCACTTCGCTCTCGATTTCGGTGAGGGAGGTCTGCGGCGTCGCCGCCCGCGCGCCGGCGGCCCCGCAGGCCAGGAGCGCGAAGGCCATCGCAAGCCCGGCGGTCAGCGCGAGCAGTGGGCGCAGCCGCGGGCCGGCCGCAACCCGTGCCCTCACGATCTGCCGCCCGGCAGCAGCGGCGCCACTTCGTCGTTCAGGCTTTCGCTGTTGACCGGCCCGACCACATGCAGCCGCAGCCTCCCCTTCGGGTCGATCAGGAAGTTCTCTGGCACGCCCGTGGTCCCGTAGTCGTGCGCGGTGGCGCCGTCGCCGTCGCGCAGCTGCGGGTAGCTGAGGCCGTAGCGCCGCACGAAGTCCCGGCCGTTGCCGCTGAGGTCGCGGCTGTCGATGCCGAGCACGGTGAAGCCGCCGTCTCCATGGCGGTGCTGGAAGTCCTCCAGCACGGGCGCCTCCTGCCGGCAGGGGACGCACCACGAGGCCCAGAAGTTGACCAGCACCCAGCGGCCCCGGTAATCGGCGAGCGACCCGGTTCCGGCGCCTTCGAGGCGGGGCAGGGGAGGGGCCGGCGCGACCTCGCCGAGGGCGACCCCGGAGGAGCCCTTGCTGAGCAGGCCGAAGGCGAGCAGGCCGACGACGGCCAGCACGGCGAGGACGGCTATCGAAGAGCGGACGCTCACGGAGCGCAGAAGGTTAGAACCCACCCGCTCCCGGCAACGGCCCACCGGTCATAGAATCGCCCAGCGCGGACGTAGCTCAGTTGGTAGAGCGCGAGCTTCCCAAGCTGGCAAGTAACCGGGAAGCCAGTCCAGCCGAGACAGAAGACTCCGCTCTTCAAGCCATATAGGGGCGCGGAAGCTACCCGAACATCGGCGCCGGATGGCCTCCATTCCGCTTCGATGTTCTGGAAATGTTCGGGATCGGGCGGCTTCAGTCGATGCCGTCGAACAGCTTTGCCGGAGGAACCTCCAGCCCGCGCGCCAGCTCGGAGCCGTCCCCTAGGATGCGTCGATCGGGACCGTCTAGGAGTCCGGCGGAGTGAAGCGAGCTTGCTCGGCCGTGTTCACAGCGTCGAGCAATCCGGAAATCTCGTCTGCGATCGGTTGCAGCTCGAAGAGGTCGCCTTGAAAGGCGACAGTCAAGCTCGCAGGATCGAATTGCTCGAAAATCTCCTTCTCCTCAAGCGCGCCACCAAACGCCGCCCCTCCAAGCGGCCCGAGAGTGCGTGTGGCGATGTTGTGCCTCTCCGACTCCAGCCACCAACTCTCAAGCCGCTCATCAACGTGCTCGAAGTGATCCCGGACCGTGCGGTACCGGAGCGGCGAGCCGTCCTTAACGCCGAAACCTTCTCGTAGAGCCTCGCCGCGATCGGGAAACTCCTTCGCCAATTTCCGCCCCTTGGCTGGCCAGAGCATCTTGGAGACGTTCGCCACGATGTTGAGAAGAGCGTTGAGTGAGAACCAAAGGCGAGCACTGGCAGCGGTGTGTTCCTGCATTGCCTGTTGAGTTCCTGCGGGATCGAACGTCTTTGGGCTGGCCGTGTCCGGCCTCATCGCGGCTTGCGCTCGCGCGATCGCCTCCAGTGATGCGTTGATGTCCGCGACGGCCATGAGCGCGAATTCGCACTGACCTTTGACCTGACCTTGGTAGACCCGTAGAAGGTGATCGTCCACGTTTCTATTATGGGTCGGGTTGAGGACGCATCAGGCCGCCTGCCGGACCCGGCCACGCGGACGAAGCTCGACGCCCTCGCGCCTCAAAATCTTGGCGACCGCCTGCCGCGACCAGGCCCCGCCGCTCGGCATCCGCCCATCCGCCGCCAGCGACGTGGCGATGGTTTCAAGTGTCTCGCCGCCCTCATAGCGCTCGCGCATCTTCCCGATGATCTCCTGCTCCGCCACCACCGGGACGTACTCGCCACTCTCCAACGTGTAGCCGAAGCGGGGCGCAAATCGAGGCCCACCGATGTAGCCGCCGCGGGCAGCTTTTCGCCGGCGCCCCCGGCGGAGTCGCGCTGACCTTAACCCGCGCTCAAGCTCCGCCGCCGCGCCGAGCACTTGCCGCAGGAAGCGTCGGTGAGGGTCGGCGGGATCATCGCGCTTGATCTCGCCCTCGACCGCCTCGAAGCCGCCGACGTAATCGCCAAGCGTCCAGAGCCGCGCCAGCGCCGCCTCTTGGACATGCAGCTCGCGTGCCAAGCGGTCGATGCGGTGGACGACCAGGCCCTCGGCGCTGCCCTCCTCGATCGTGATCAGCGCCGCAAGGAGGCCGGGGCGCTCGTCAACCGCCTTTCCGCCGGAGACTCCCTCGTCGCGCTTGACGCAGACGATCTCATGCCCGCTGGCGCCCGCCCAATCGCGGCAAGCATCCTCCTGTGCGTCGAGCGAGTCGCCATTCGTGGTGCCGGTGGAGCTGGTCCGCAGATAGGCGATCAGCCGCATTCGTCATATCCTTTCGTATGCACCGTGTTCACCTTCCAGGCCCTGTCGTCACCGACCTGGCCGCGTGGCGGGCCGCCGGTCGAGGTCGCGGCCTGATCTTTCCGCGACCGGATGGTGAACCGTGGCGCAAGCACGACTGGGACAACTGGAGGTCGAAATACACGCGCCCCGGCGGCCGTCGCCACGGCGCCGGATCGCGGCCGCTTGCGCGCTGCTTCAAGCTCGCCGCCGAGGACGTTGGCCTGGGCCCAGCCTCAAGTCATATGACCTGCGCCACACGGCCGCCACGCTCTACGCGTCCGCCAGTTGGACGGCTGTTGAGATAGGCCATCAGCTTGGACACTCGCCCGAGGTTTCCCAAGGCACCTATCAACATTTGCTCGACACCAAAGTTTGGAGCGGGGTCCGGTAGAGCGCGAGCTTCGCGTTCGGGTTCCGCATAGAATGGCGGCCCTGCGGACGTAGCTCAGTTGGTAGAGCGCGAGCTTCCCAAGCTCGAGGTCGCGGGTTCGAGACCCGTCGTCCGCTTCTTCAGCCGCTGACGCCAAGCTCGGCACCGTCGCCGTCCGCGCCACCGCTGGCGCCGACGCCGCCAGCGGTCGAGTTCGGGCTATAGATGAGGAGCCGGGAAACAGTAACGGTGAGCGTGCACCATGACACAGTGAACCGCTGCAATTGGTAAGCCCAAAAAGTTAGTATTGCCAAACGGCCCCTCACTGCCAATATCTCGCGCGACAAGCGCCACAAAACCGCGCTCGACAGATCGGCGGGAGGCCGAAATCGTTGAGGACGAGATGAGACCAGCGTTGCTCTAGGGGTGGCGCGATAATAGATGGGAGCAGAGAATGAACGCACTTCCGATTCACTTGAAGCGGCGAGGTCGTCGGTCGGCTTTTGTCCTGGCGGCGACCGCGGCAACCGTATGCGGATTGATCGCATCGCCTTATGCCGTTGGCGCGACGAGCGAGCTAGGCGCAACTGCGGTTCCGGCGGAGAGCACTGCGGTTCCGGATTGCTCACAGGTGAACACCGAGGCGCCTGCACTTGGTGCCTCCTCGGAAGCGGCGGTGACGAAGATTGCCGGGGGCGGAACGAAGTACAGCTATGCGCTTCCAGGCTCCAGCGATGAATACATGACCGTCAACGAACCGCCGAAGGACTTTGATCCTCTCAAGGCAAGCGACGCGGAACTTCGAGCATGGGGTTTCCCGCCGCGTCCGAGCAACGCGGGGGGTATCGAACAATGGCGAGAACTGGTCGGCGGATTCGGCGAATCATTTGTTGAACCGGGGTGCGAGCAATCAAAAAAGAGCCACGTCTATGCGGGTGAAGCTCCAAACGCCTACTGGTCCGGCATAGAGGACATCGAACCCGGCAACACCAGTGCGTGGAAAGCCGTGATTGGCACCTTCTATGAGCCCTATAACCATGGATCATGCAAACCCTCGGCAACAGTGGCGGACTGGGTCGGCCTGGGAGGCGACTACACCGGACGTTTCATGCAGACCGGGACCGAACTGACGGCGAGCGGATCCAGGACGGCTTGGATTGAAATCTACGCGGGGAGCTACAACTTCAGCTACTACATCCCGTCCTTCCCGATCGAATCGGGTAACTACATTCGGCTGTATGCGGGCTACAATCAGAGCCTGAAAATCGCGTACTTCTACATCACGAACGATCACACCGGCCAGACGGTGCTGACCGAATGGCACATTGGCCCCCAGTTCTACGACGGAAGTTCTGCCGAGTGGATCGATGAGGCCCCCTCTACCAAAACCGGGCAGCTTCCCTTGCTCAACTACGGGCAGGTCAACTGGTACTCGAATACGACGCAGAACTTCAGAGACGAAATCCACCCGATCGATGCCGCCTACTACTATGCAGATGTGAGTTGGCACGGCAATCACCCGACGCAGTGGCCCGGCGGCGTCTGGAACCATGAGAATTTCACGGACTTCTACAGCACTTGCCAGTGAGGAGGGTGGCGTGATGAAGGGGATCTGCGCGATTTTGGCCCTGGTGGTCGGAGCGATGATTGCTCTTGGCAGTGCGGCGAACGGATCTGCGGATCCGATCCCGCACCAAGCGGGGCTGTCGTCGCCGCAAACGGTCGTGAGCCAAGAATGGGTCCGCTATATGAACAACGGGAATCAGCGAGCCGCCTGTGCATTGCAGACCGTCGCGTCGGTCAATGGACAGGCTTGCGATGCCCTTCCGACGCGGCAAGTGCTGCATTGCCCGAAAAGTTCGGCGAGCCAGAAACCAAAACGTGGCTCCAAGTCGAGCGCACGGAGGAAGCCTGTTGAACAGGTCGGCAGCATCACCGAAGAAGGTGCGGAGAGCGCCTTTGCCGTCTTGCTCAGCGAGCGAAAGAGCAGTCAGGCACACGGGGCGCTTGGGCTGGCACGGGTAGCCGGCACGTGGCGCGTCTCATACCTCCGTCAGGGGGAAGACACTTACGTTCCGGCGGGCACGGTCTGGATGAGCGAAGCATGGCGGAAGCTGTGGGTTCCGCCGACCTGCGCTAGGTAGACCTTGCAAGGGGCGGATCCGGTGCGATCCGGATCCGCCCCTTGCCATCCGCCCGGCGGGGAGCCCCCGCTAGGCGTGCCGCGGCGCTGAGCTTGCCCGACCCGTAGGTGGCGAGCCGCCCGCCAGGGTTGAGCTCGTCCAGACGCGCAAGAAGCGCGAGGGGCGCCTGCGCTCCAATGCAGATCGAAGGGTTGTTGAAGGCATGCCGCTCCTCCTATTGGGAAGGCCCCCGCCCGGTGCGAGGAGCTAGAGTCGCTGAAGCGCGCCCTGGCTCAGATAGGCCCCATCCGGGTAGCCACGACTTGCACCACTCGCAGCGCAGGCGCGAGCCAGATGGGCGCTCACTGCCGGGCTTCTCAAGATGGCCCATGAAAAAGTCGATGCTGGCTCGACAGCAACTGTGGTCCGTTTCCGATCTTCCGAGTCGCAAAGGGGTTTCGGGGTTCGAGATCAGGGCTGGAACGTGGGTTTCGTGACCGTCGTCCGCTTCTCGCTCGCACCCGTCGCCCCGTCGATGGGTGCGGGGATCCGGTAGAAGTGCTCCGTTGCGCCGCGCACCTGGCGCTGGCGGGAGAGCTCGATCAGCCCTGCCTTGGCCAACTCAGTGACGTGGTAGTTGGTGTTGCTGAGGGGTATCTGCAGTTCCCGGCCGAGGTCGCTGGGCGAGAGCGTGCGGCCCCCGTCGATGCCAAGAATTTCGAGGATCGAAATCCGCAGCGGGTGGGCGGTGGAGCGGGCGAGCCGCTCCCAGTCGACCGGCAGCGCACCGGCTTTCTCGTTCGGACTCGCGGCCGACTCATCCAATCCTCGCTCGAAACCGTTGTTTGAGGTGGGTTCGCTGGGCATCGGGCGGCAAGATACCAAAAAATCTTTGCTTATGCGATCAAAATTAGGTAGAGAGCTTTATCTTGGCTGATTATCTGGACTGAAGTGGGGGTAGCATCGGCTGCAGGGAAAGCGGGGTTGAGCCAGGAGATACCAATAAAGTTTTGGTTTTTCTCCTTAAAATTGGGTAGAGTATCGAAGGGCGGCCTGGAGAATCTCCTGGGAAAGGAAGCGAGATGGTGCACCGATTCGGAGTTCGATACGCGGTTGCGGTGGCGATCACGGCGCTGGGGGCAATGTTCGCGGCGCCCGCGCACGCTGTCGACATCATCGAAAGCCAGACCGGCAGCGCTCAGGACGGCTGGCAGGCGGGGACCTGCAAATCTGATACGCCGACTCCGTGTTCGCCGCTGACGTCCGGCCAGTTCTTCACCCAGGCGGCCGGCCATCCCGCCGTCGGCTTCACCCAGTTCATCGTCAAGCACACCGCGGGCCTGCTCGGTGCCGAAACCCCGGTGGGAGACGTGAAAACGCTCCTGGTCGATCTGCCGGCGGGGCTCAGCGTCAATCCTCAGGCCACCCCCCGCTGCCAGCTGGCGGCGGGTCAGAGCCCCGCCACCTGCCCGGCCGACACCGCGGTCGGGACCAGCACCCTGACTGCCGCTCTGGTGACGGAAGTCGTGCCGGGCGTTCCGGTCAGCGGCTCGCTGTCATTGCCCTCGACGGTCTACAACGTGGAACCGCTCAACGGGCAACCGGCCCGATTCGGCTTCAGCGCTGCCGGGAACGATGTCTTTCTCGAACCCGGAGTCGAATCGGCGGGCGACTACCACGAGTTCTTCCTGATCCACGTGCCGAGGTTGAGCCTGCCGGAAGTTGTGGGGCTCAAAGGCGTCCGAGTTCTCAAAGATCGCCTCGTCTTCGAAGGCGAGAAGGGCAAAGGAGCGGGCGCGGGCGGTCCCTTCCTGACGAATCCCAGCACCTGCTTCAACCCCGCTCTCGCGCCCTTCCAGCACATCTACTCGACCTTCCTGCACGCCGACTCCTACCAGGAAGAAGCGCCGGGCTTCCCGGCCAACTCGCAGTTCCTCGAGGCGTCGCTGCCGAACGGCGTGAAACCGACGGGTTGTGCCGGCGTCCCCTTCGCCCCCGCGGCGAGCACGGCGCCGAACGCCATCCAGACCGATTCGCCGTTTGGGCCGACGGTCGAAGTGTCGGTTCCCTTTGACCCGAACGCGGACATCGCCAACTCGAACCTCCGCACCGCCCGGGTTTCCCTGCCCGCGGGGGCCGGTCTCAACCCCTCGGCCGCGCCAGGGCTGCAGGCCTGCACGGACGCGCAATTCGGCAAGGGGACGACGAGGTCCGTCGCCTGTCCCGCCCCCTCTGCGATCGGCACCGTCGCCATCCAGACCCCGGTGTTGCCCCCGAACTCCCTTGCCGGGACGGTCTACCTGGGCAGCCAGCTCAGCCGTGACCCGGTCTCCGGCAACGAGTACCGGATCTTCATCGACGCCGAGTCGCCCCGCTACGGACAATCGGTTCGCCTCGTCGGCAACGTCAGCGCCAACCCGCAGACGGGGCAGCTGACCACGACCGTGAACGAAGCTCCGCAGCTTCCGTTCACGTCGGTCAAGGTCAAATTCGACGCTGCCAAGGGCGTCCTCACCAGTCCGCCGATCTGTGGGCCAAGCAAAACGACCGGCCAGATGACTCCCTGGTCGGGCGCCGCCGATGCGAACGTCGCCGACGCCGGCTTCACCCTGAGCAAAGCTCCCGGCGGCGGCGCCTGCGCCAAGACGCTGGCGACGCGCCCGTTCGGACCCAGCTTTGCCGCAAAGCCGAACAAGGCCGCGGCCGCGGCCTTCACGCCTTTCCAGGTGCATATCGGCCGCTCCGACGGCCAGCAGGAGCTGAAGGGAGTCGACATCACCCTGCCCCCGGGCGCCACCGCCAAGCTGGTAGGGGTTCCCTACTGCCCGCCGGCAGCGATTGCGGCAGCGGCGGCCAGCTCTGGCGTGGCCGAGCGGGCGAACTCGAGCTGTCCCGACAAGAGTCGGATCGGGATCGCTTCCGTTGCCGCTGGTAGCGGCGCCTCGCCGCTGCAGATCTCCGGCAAGGCTTTCCTCGCCGGCCCATACAAGGGCGCCCCTCTTTCTCTGGTGGTTGTCACGCCTGCCGTGGCAGGCCCCTTCGACCTCGGCACCGTCGTGGTCCGGGTGGCCCTGTTCGTCGACCCGGAAACGGCCCAAATCCATGCGGTGTCCGACCCTATCCCCGATGTCTTCGGCGGTGCCAAGCTCGACATCCGCTCGATCGCCGTCAACGTCAACAGGGACGACTTCGCCCTCAACGGGACCAACTGCTCGAAGCTGGCGACCGCCGGCTCCCTCAAGGGCGGCGGTGCCGATCCGACCAACCCGGCGGCGTTCTCGTCCTTCGGCGTCTCGGACCCGACCCAGCTGACCGGCTGCGACCCGCTCGGCTTCCGTCCGAAGCTGAACCTGCGGCTCTTCGGCGGCACCCGGCGGTCGAAGCAGCCGCGCCTGCGAGCGGTTCTGAACGCCCGCCCCGGCGACGCCAACATCGCCCGCGCTTCGGTCGCCCTCCCGCACGCCCTCTTCCTGGCCCAGTCGAGCCTGGCGAAGATCTGCACGCGGGTTCAGTTCGCGGCCAACGCCTGCCCGAAGAAATCGGTCTATGGCCACGCCCGGGCGATCACGCCGCTGCTCGGCCAGCCGCTCGAAGGCCCGGTCTACCTGCGCTCCTCCAACAACCCGCTGCCGGATCTGGTCGCCCACCTCGAAGGCCAGGTCGACATCGATCTGGTCGGCAGGATCGACAGCTTCAAAGGGGGCATCCGCACGACCTTCGACCGCGTCCCCGACGTGCCCGTCTCCAAGTTCGTGATGACCCTGCCGGGCGGCAAGCACGGCCTCTTGGTCGCATCGAAGAACCTCTGCCAGGGCCGAGTCAGAGCGATTGTCCAGCTCAAAGGCCAGAACGGCAAGAAGGTCAACAAGCACCAGAGGGTGCGAACCCCCTGCCACGGCAAGAAGCACGGCAAGCGCAGGCATCACAAGCCAATGCATCACAAGAAGTAGAGCGCTGCGCGACCAGTCGCAGACGTTTGTTCCATTTCGCACTTGATTCAGGGAGGCCGATCTGTACTGTCTTTGGTGGGAGATGGACAGGGCGCTACGCAGGGGAAGCGTTTCGCTCAATTGGGTTACGAGGAGGAATTGAATGGCTAGGCGCTTGATCGTATTCACGATGATGGCCATGGCTCTGCTCGCGGTACCCGCGGCCCAGGCCAACACCGGCGACATCATCGAACCGCAGAATGAACCGCCCACGGCAACCAACGGGTGGCAGGCTGCCAGCTGCCTGACCGACGAACCCGTGTCGGGCGAACCCAAAATCAAATGCTCGCCCCAGACGCCCGGTGCTTTGTACAAACAGGCGGGCGGGCACCCGCCGATCGGCTTCACCCAGTACATCATTCAGCACGAACCCTTCACTTCTTCTCCTGTGACGGCGAAAATAAAACCGCCTCTCGAAGGCCGCACGATCAAAACGCTTCGCGTCGATCTTCCGCCGGGGGAGACCGTGAATCCCAATGCAACCCCCACCAGATGCTCGTTGGCCGAATTCCTCAACGAACCGGAACCAGGAACCTTCGTCCCGACCTGCGATCCCGGCACGAAAGTGGGGGAAGAGCAGGCGACCCTGGTGACCAACGCCCCGAACGTCGAAGTCCCGGGGATTGGGATCATTCCGTTCGAAGGATTCGTGATTCCGCCCACCCCTGGTCTGACCCAGGTCCCGGTTTACAACCTTCAGCCCAAACCTGGCGAACCGGCCCTGTTCGGGTTCGTCATCGCCGGCAAAGAGCCGGTCTTCCTCGAAACGGAAGTCGCCTGGGAAAGTGACTTCCACGAGAGCTTCACGATTCAGCAGCCAAACACGGCGGCGGCTCCTGGGCTGAACACCCTGATCAGCCGCCTGATCAACTTTGGCGCCTCGCCCGGCGATGGCACCTACATCAACAAGCCGACCACCTGCTTCGATCCGAGTGAACCTGCCAATGCACACCTCTACTCCACCTGGTTCCGGGCGCAGTCCTACGAAAAACCGGACGCCAGCTTCCCGAACGGATCAACCCCGGTGGAGAACAAGATCAAGGACTCCAGTGGCAATTTCTTTCCGCAGGAAGGGTGCGGCAAAGTTCCCTTCGATCCAGGTCTGAATGTCGACCCGGGCACCTCGCAGGTGGATTCGCCGGCACCGGCAACGGTCAACGCGACCCTGAAATTCCTCACCGGCGCAGAAAGCGAAGTCCAGGAGTCCCACCTGCGCAAGGCGGTGGCGACGCTGCCGACGGGCATGGGTCTCAACCCCGCCGGGTCCAACGGCCTCCTCGCCTGCTCGGATGCTCAGTTCAAGAAGGGGCAGCGCGACTACAGCAACTCCTGTCCCGCCGACTCCAAGGTCGGCAGCGTCGAAGTCGAATCGCCGCCGCTCTCCCAGCCGTTGCGAGGCGACGTCTACGTCGGCGAACAGAAGAGCTCGAACCCGACCTCGGGAGAAGAGTTCCGGATCCTGGTCGAAGCGAAGGAAGAAAAAGAGGGCATCGACCTGCGCTTGGTCGGCAACATCAGCGCCAACCCGACCACGGGTCAACTCACCACCACGTTCGACGAACAGGAGATCGGTCCGCTGGCCGGCACGCTGCCGAAAGGCCTGCCGCAGGTGCCGTTCAAGTCGGTGAAGCTCCGCTTCGACGGCTCGAGGTCGGTGCTGACCAGTCCGCCGACCTGCTCCGCCGCCGAAACCACGGGCCAGATGGAACCGTGGGCGAGGCCCGGAGAACAGGTGGCCGTCAGCAGCAAATTCACGCTGTCCAGCGTGCCGGGCGGCGGAACCTGCCCGACGACGCTGGCCGCGCGCAAGTTCGCGCCCAGCTACACGGCCAAGTCCGACAGCGCCAAGGCCGGTGCCTACAGCCCGTTCCGGGTCCACATCGGCCGTCCCGACGGTCAGCAGGAGCTGAAGGTCGTCAACGTCACCCTCCCCAAGGGCTTGACCGGCAACCTCAGCCGGCATCCCCTACTGCTCGGAAGGGCGAACTGGCGGCCGCGGCCGCAAGCAGCGGGCAAGGCCGAGCAGGCAAGTCCGAGTTGTTCGACGGCCAGCCGGATCGGCGCGTACCTCGACCGAGTCCGGAACGGGGGCCAACCCGGTCAAGCTCGACGGCAACGCGTACCTGGCCGGCCCCTACAAGGGCGCCCCGCTCTCGCTGGCGGTGATCACGCCGGCGGTCTCGGGGCCGTTCGACCTCGGCACCGTGGTCGTCCGGGTGGCGCTCAACGTCAACCCGGAAACCGCCCAGATCAACGCGGTGTCCGATGCGATCCCGGACGTGTTCGGAGGGGTCAAGCTGGACATCCGCTCGATCGACGTCAACGTCGACCAGCACCAAGTTCATGCTCAACCCGACGAACTGCGCCGCTCAGGCGACCAGCGGCACGATCAACGGTGGCGGCTGCCAACCCGGCCAATCCGGCCGCGTTCAGCTCCTACGCCGTCGACGGCTCCGTACCAGGCGACCGAATGCAACAAGCTCGGCTTCAAGCCGAAGCTGCACACCCGCCTCTCCGGCCCGACCAAGCGGGCGAAGAACCCGCAGATCCGGGCGATCCTGGAAGCCCGCAGCGGCGACGCCAACGTCAGCCGCACGGCGCTGACGCTGCCGCACTCGCTGTTCCTCGACCAGAGCCACATCAGGACCGTCTGCACCCGGCCGCAGCTGGCCTCGCAGACGTGCCCGACAGGCGTCGGTCTACGGCCACGCGGAAGCGATCACGCCGTTGCTCAGCAAGAAGTTGAAGGGCCCGGTCTACCTGGTGTCCTCCAACCACAACCTGCCGGACCTGGTCGCCGACCTGCGCGGTCAGGTGAACATCCAGCTGCACGGCGTGATCAGCTCCAAGCACGGCGGCCTGAAGACGGTGTTCAACCCGGTGCCGGACGTGCCGGTGAGGAAGTTCATCCTCAACATGCAGGGCGGCAAGAAGAGCCTCCTGGTCAACTCGACGAACCTCTGCAAGGGCAAGCAGACGGGCGGTCCTGAACATCAAGGGCCAGAACGGCAAGAAGGTCAAGAACAACAAGTTCCGGCTGAACATCAGCATCTGCGGCGGCAAGAAGAAGTAGAGCCCGGGCAGGCACGTCGCACGCGCACCGGCGCGGAAGGCCAACTAGCCTCCGCGCCGGTGCGCCCGTACGCTCTCCGTCCTGATCGTCGCCTGGAACAGCCGCGAGGAGCTGCGCCGGACCCTGCCGCGCGCTGCTGCCGGAGCTGCGCGACGGCGACGAGCTGATCGTCGTCGACAACGACTCCAGCGACGACACCGCCGCGGTCGTGGCGGTCGCTGGCGCCGCGGGCGCGGATGGTGCGGATGGGGCGCAACCTCGGCTTCGCCGGCGGCTGCAACGCCGGCGCCGCCGAGGCGAGCGGCGACCTGCTGGTCATCCTCAACCCCGACGCGGCGCCGCTGCCCGGCTTCGGCGAGGCGATCCGCCGGCCCTGGCTCGAGGGCCGCGGCTGGGCGGCCTGGCAGGCGCTGGTCGCCGACGCGGGGGGGACCCGGATCAACTCCGCCGGCAACCCGGTCCACTTCACCGGGATCGTCTGGGCCGGCGGCCACGGGCGGCCGATCGCCGACGGCGCCCGCGGCCGGCGAGGTGACGGCGCTCTCCGGCGCCTGCCTGGCGATCCCGCTCGCGCACCTGGCGCGAGGTCGGCGGCTTCCCCGAGCGGTTCTTCCTCTACCACGAGGACGTCGACCTCTCGCTGCGGCTGCGGCTGCGCGGCGGCACGCTCGGGATCGAGCCCGCCGCCGTGGTCGACCACGACTACGAGTTCGGCGCCCGCGAGCACAAGTGGCGCTGGCTGGAGCGCAACCGGCTCGCCTTCCTCGTCCGCGCCTACCCGGCGCCGCTGCTCCTCCTGCTGGCGCCGGCCCTGCTCGCCACCGAGCTGGCCCTGCTCGCCGTCTCGATCTCCGGCGGCTGGGGCGGGCAGAAGCTGCGCCGCCAACCTCGAAGCGCTGCGCTGGCTGCCGCGCCTGCTCGCGCGAGCGTCGTCAGATCCAGCGCGACCCGCACCGTCAGCGCCGCCGAGTTCGCCTCCTGGCTCACCCCCGACCTCGACTCCCCCTTCATCTCCCCGCTCGCCCGCTCGCTCCCGGCGCGCCTGATCCTCCGCACCTACTGGCGCCTCGTCCGTACCTTGCTCAGCGGCTTTGAGGGCCTGCCCGGTAGGGGTGGAGCGTCTTGTACTTTTTCGCCGCCTTCCATCGCGGAGACCACCGACGATCTCGAAAAAGTTAAGTGAAGCCCCTCCGGGGCAGGCCCTCAGATCGGCTGGCTGGACGGCCGGATCAGGATCTCGTTGACGTCGACCCCCGGCCGCTGCTCAAGCGCGTAGATCACCGCCCGGGCGATGTCGGCGTCGTGCAGCGCCCGACTCGCCGGGCCGGTTGTCGAAGAACGTCGGTGTCGGTCATGCCCGGCTCGATCAGGGTCACCTTGATCGCCGTGTTCTCGTGCATCTGGCGCAGCTCGGCCCGCAGCGACTCGCCGATCGCCGTCGCCGCCCACTTGGTCGCCGAGTAGAGCGAGCCGGGCAGGGCCCGCCGGCCGGCGACCGAGCTGGTGATCACGAAGTGGCCGTCGCCGCGCTCGAGCAGGTGGGGGAGGGTGGCGCGGATCGTCAGCGCCGCGCCGTAGACGTTGGTCAGGACCATCGAGCGCCAGTGCTCGACCGACTCCTCGAGGAAGCCGCGGGTGGCGCCGAAGCCGGCGTTGGCGAAGACGGCGTCGATCCGGCCGAAGCGCTCCAGCGCCGTGCGCCGGCCAGCGCCTCGACCTGGTCCCACTCGGTGACGTCGCAGCGAACGGCGATCGCCCGCTCGGCGCCGCCCAGCTCGGCGGCCAGCGCCTCCAGCTCCTCCAGCCGCCGCGCCGCCAGCACCAGGCGGTAGGTCGCCGGCGGCCGCGCGCGCCGTCGCGGCGCCGATGCCGCTGCTGGCGCCGGTGATCAGCAGAACTGGGTTGTTCGGCTCGGAATCCGGCTCCTGATGCGGCATTCTCGCATGTTTAGCAGACCTTGATGTGCCGACCGGCCGGGCTTGCGATAATCCGCGGCGCGTGGACCCTCAGCGCAAGCGGAAGATCCGGCTGGTCGTCGCGCTCAGCGTCGCCGTGCTGCTCGCGGTGGCGCTGATCTACACCTCGTTCTCCGCCTCGACCGAGGCGAAGGAGCCCTCGCAGCTGATCGGCGCCGCGCCCGGCACCAGCTACGAGATGACCGGCAAGGTCGTCCCCGGCTCGATCCAGCACAGCAGGGCAGCGGCATCGCCTTCCGCGTCGACGATCGCGAAGGCGAGGGCCAGCGCCCTGCCGGTCACCTACACCGGCACCGTCCCCGACCCCTTCCGCGGCGGCCGCGAGATCGTCCTCACCGGCGCGATGCAGAGCGGCACCTTCGTCGGCGAACCGGAAACCCTGATCACCAAGTGCCCGTCGAAGTTCACGACCAAGAGCAATGGCTAGCCTCGGCAGCGTCCTGCTGGCGCTGGCCTTCCTCGCCGCCGTCCTCGCCGCGGTCGTCGCCCTCGTCGGGCGCAACGGCGAGCGCCGCTGGATCGACCTCTCCCGCCGCACCGTCTACGGCTTCTGCGGCCTGCTCACCGCCTGCGTGGTGATCATCGAGGTCGCCTTCGCCGGCAACGACTTCTCCTTCAACATCGTCCAGCAGCACTCCTCGATCGAGACGCCGACCTTCTACAAGCTGGCGGCGATGTGGTCGAGCCAGGAAGGCTCGCTGCTGCTCTGGGCCTGGGTGCTCTCGATCGTCTCCAGCGCTCGCCCTCTACGCGACCCGCAACAAGCTGCGCGAGATCGTCCCCTGGGCGACCGCGGTGATGATGGGCGTCGCCGCCTTCTTCACCGGGCTGATGCTGTTCGCGCCCGACGTCAACCCCTTCGCGACGCTGAACCCGGCGCCCGCCGACGGGATCGGCCTCAACCCGCTGCTGCAGCACCCGAGCATGATGATCCACCCGCCGATGCTCTACTCGGGGTACGTCGCCTTGACGGTCCCCTTCGCCTTCGCGATCGGCGCCCTGATCACCCGCCGCCTCGACGCCGAATGGATCCGCTCGACCCGCCGCTTCGCGCTGATCGCCTGGACCTTCCTCGGCTTCGGCCTGCTGCTCGGCGCCCGCTGGTCCTACACCGAGCTCGGCTGGGGCGGCTACTGGGCCTGGGACCCGGTCGAGAACGCGGCGCTGATGCCGTGGCTGCTCGGCACCGCCTTCCTGCACTCGATCATGGTCCAGGAGAAGCGCGGGATGCTGAAAGTCTGGAACGCCTGCCTGATCGTCGGCACCTTCTCGATGGCGCTGCTCGGCACCTTCCTGGTCCGCTCCGGGGTGCTGCAGTCGATCCACGCCTTCGGCGACAACACCGTCGGCCCCTACATCCTCGGCCTGATCGCGGTCGTCCTGATCGGCTCGACGGCGCTGATCGTCTCCCGCCTCGACGACCTGCGCTCGCCGAAGCGGATCGACTCGCTGGTCTCGCGCGAGTCGGTCTTCCTGGTCAACAACCTGCTCCTGGTCGGCGCTCTGCGCGGTGATCTTCTGGGGCACCTTCTTCCCGCTGATCTCCGAACTCTTCACCGGCAACAAGGCCTCGCTCGCGGCGCCCTGGTTCGACCGCTACACGACGCCGCTGGCGATCCTGCTCGTCCTCTTCACCGGGATCGGGCCGCTGCTCGCCTGGCGGCGGGTCAGCTGGGCCTCGGCCAAGCGCGTCTTCCGGGTGCCGCTGGTCGTCGCCGCGGTGGCGGCCGTGGCCCTGGCGCTGCTTCAGCGACGCCGCCCACAAGCCCTGGGCGCTGGCGCTCTTCGTCTTCGCCGCCTTCGCCATCACCGGCCTCGGCCAGGAGTTCTGGAACGGCGCCGCGGCGCGGCGCAAGATCTCCGGCGGCTCGATGGCCGGGGCGCTGGTCGCGGTCGTCTCCCGCAACCGCCGCCGCTACGGCGGCTACATCGTCCACATCGGCATCGCCGTGCTGCTGATCGGCATCGCCGCCTCCTCGAGCTTCCAGACCAACCGCGACGTCACCCTGAAGCCGGGCGAGAGCACCGTCGTCGACGGCCGCAACGATCACCTACGTGAGGCCGACCGTCCAGCGTCGACAGCGAGAAGTTCACCTTCGGCGCCGTGCTGCGGGTCGGAGAAGGACGGCAAGACGTTCTCGACGCTGCGCCCGAGCCGCCGCTTCTTCCGCCCGACCGGAGCGGCCGCCGAGCGGCGATCGCCGGCTACTTCGACGGCGAGGCGACCAGCGAGGTCGGCCTCAACGCCGGGCTCGCTCCACGACCTCTGGATCGCCGTCCGCACCCGACATCACCGCCGTGCAGCGCCAGCGCGCGCGCCGCCGACAAGGGCTTCACGAGCCTGCGTCAGCGGCGCTCCGGGCACGCCGCCCCAGTGCAAAGCGATCGCGGCGCTGATGCTGCAGGCGCGGGCCAACCCGAGCCTGCGCCCGGCCGCGCTGGCGCAGATCGCCAAGCTCCAGGACGCTGACCGCGCGACAGCATCGCCAGGAGCTACCTCGCCGACGGCTCGCCGGCGACCTTCAAGGTCATCGTCAACCCGCTGGTCACCTGGATGTGGATCGGCGGCCTGATCGCGCCTGATCGGCGCCCTGATCGCGCTCTGGCCGAGCCGCGGCCGCCGCCGCGGCGCCCTCGTTCGCACCGAGGCCGACGCGCTGAAGGAAGCCAAGTACCGCGAGATCCGCGACGCCGAGCTCGACCACGCCGCCGGCAAGCTCTCCGACGAGGACTTCGCCCTGCTCGACGCCGAGCTGCGCCGGGAAGCGGTGGAGATCCTCGACCGGGTCGAGGACGGCAACGGCAATGGGAACGGCAACGGACAGGCGCCGGAAAGCGGGGAACGAGGCGACGGAGCCGCGCGAAAAGGCCCCGCAGAGCTAGACTTCGCTGACCATGTACACGTTTCTCAGCGTCATCCAGGTCATCATCTCCGTCGTCCTGATCTTCCTGATCCTGCTGCACTCGGGGAAAGACGCGGGCCTCTCCGGTGCCTTCGGCATCGGCGGCGGCGGCAGCTCGATCGGCGGCGGCTCGATGGTCGAGCGCAACCTCGACCGCGCCACGGTCTTCTTCGCGGTGCTCTTCGTGCTGAACACCTTCGTGCTGCTGAAGATCTAGGGGAGAGCCCCTCCCTGTTCGAGTGCGGCCCGATGAGGCCGAGTGACGCTGCGCGGTCCGGCACCTCCCCGATGGCCACGTAGCGCTGCTACGCGGCCATCGTCTCGTCGCCGCCCCGCTTGGTCATCGACCTCCCTGGTCTCGCTCTCGAACAGGTCGGGGCTCTCTGTATGGCTGGTTGACAAATTGGAGATCTTTGTCTAGGTTGCAGACGTTCTTTGCAACTTCTGACAAGGAGGAGGCCGATGGAGGCCACCACCGCAGACACGCATCACCATCACCACCACGACGAGGTCGAGGTCAACCCGGCGACCTGGAGCGACCCCAAGCGCTACGCCTGGCTGCTGGGGATCGTCGTGCCGCTGGCGCCGTTCATGGCCTGGGGCTCGGTCGCGCTGACCGGCTTCGGCGGCTTCTGGCTGCTCGGCCCGCTGCTCGTCTTCGTCGTCTTCCCGCTGCTCGACATCGCCGTCGGGGTCGACGCGACCAACCCGCCCGACAGCGTCCTCAAGTGGCTCGAGCAGGACCGCTACTACCGCTGGTGCACCTACGTCTTCATCCCGATCCAGTACGCCGGCCTCATCCTCGCCTGCTGGCTGTGGTCCAGCGGCGACCTCTCGGTGCTCGAGCAGCCTCGGCCTCGCCTTCACGATCGGCGTCGTCGGCGGGATCGCGATCAACACCGCCCACGAGCTCGGCCACAAGCGCGACAGCTCGGAGCGCTGGCTGAGCCGGGTCGCCCTGGCGCAGACCGGCTACGGCCACTTCTTCATCGAGCACAACCGCGGCCACCACGTCCGCGTCGCCACCCCCGAGGACCCGGCCAGCTCGCGGCTGGGCGAGAGCTTCTGGGCCTTCCTGCCGCGCACCGTCGCCGGCAGCCTGCGCTCGGCCTGGGGGATCGAGGCGGCGCGCCTCGACCGCCTCGGCAAGTCGCACTGGACCCTGCGCAACGACATCCTCGGCGCCTGGGCGATGACCGTCGTCCTCTTCGCCGCGCTGGCGATCGTCTTCGGCCCGGTCGTCCTGCCCTACCTGCTGATCCAGGCGGTGATCGGCTTCTCGCTGCTGGAGGTCGTCAACTACCTCGAGCACTACGGCCTGCTGCGCGCAGAAGCGCGAGGACGGCCGCTACGAGCGCTGCCTGCCCGAGCACAGCTGGAACAGCAACAACGTCGCCTCCAACGTCCTGCTCTACCACCTGCAGCGCCACAGCGACCACCACGCCAACCCGACCCGCCGCTACCAGGCGCTGCGCCACGTCGACGAGGCGCCGCAGCTGCCCACCGGCTACGCGGGGATGATCGTCCTCGCCTGGTTCCCGCCGCTCTGGCGGCGGGTGATGGACCCGCGCCTGCTCGACCACTTCGACGGCGACGTCACCCGGGCCAACATCCAGCCGCGCAAGCGCCGACCGGGTCCTGGCCCGCTACGGGGCCGGCCTCGTGAGCCGCTGGCGCTGCCCCGGCTGCGGCTACGTCTACGACGAGGAGGCGGGGCACCCGCGCGAGGGCTTCCCGGCGGGCACGCCGTGGAGCGAGGTCCCCGACGACTGGGCCTGCCCCGACTGCGGCGTCCGCGACAAGGTCGACTTCGAGCCCGTCGAGGAGGCCGGGTGACCGCTCCCGCTGCGACGATGGGGGCGATGGCGAGCGCGCGCACCCCCTACCCGGAGGCGGCCCGGGAGCTGCTGCGCCAGACCCTCTTCGGCGCCGCCCGCGACCAGCTCGAACAGCGGGCCTGGTCGGAGATCACGATGTCCGACATCGCCGCCAGCGCCGGGGTCAGCCGCCAGACCCTCTACAAGGAGTTCGGCAACCGCAACGAGTTCGGCCTCGCCTTCGTGATCCACGAGGGCGAGCGCTTCCTCGACGAGGTCGAGGCCGCGGTCAAGCAGCACCTCGACGACCCCCGCGCCGCGATCGGCGCCGCGCTGGAGCTGTTCCTGCGCACCGCCGGCGAGGACCCGCTGATCCGCATCCTGCTCAGCGACGACGGCACCGGCGGCATGCTGCCCTTCGTCACCACCCAGGGGATGCCGGTCGTCCAGTGGGCGACCGCCCGCCTCGCGGCGATGATCGAGGAGGGCTGGCCGCAGGCGCCCAAGGCCGACGTCGACCTGCTCTCCGAATCGCTGGTCCGGCTGGCGATCAGCTACATCACCGCCCCCGGCGAGTCGCCCGAGACGACCGCCGCCTCGGTCGCCGAGCTGCTCGGCCCCTTCATCGACCGGGCGCTCGGCTCCGGCTGACGGCTAAGGAACCACGCGCTGGCGACTGCTGCGTCGGCGGCGCGAGCGGCGCCGCGCCCTTGATCAGGTCGGCGGCGCGCTCGGCGATCGCGATCATCGGGGCGTTGGTGTTGCCGCGGGGGACCGCCGGCATCACCGAGGCGTCGACGACGCGGATGCCCTCGAGCCCCTGCGACCCGCAGGTCGGCGTCGACGACCGAGCCGATCGCGCAGGTGCCGACCGGGTGGTAGATCGGGAAGGTGGTGCGGGCGACGTGGGCGCGGAGGTCGTCCTCGGAGTCGCCGGCCGGCGACGGTGAACGGCTCGGCGCAGTAGGGCCGCATCGCCGGCTGGGCGCAGATCTCCTCCATCAGCCGCACCGCCGCGATCATCCGCGGCATGTCCTCCTCGGCGCTGAAGAAGTCGTTGCGGACGATCGGCTTCGCGGTCGGGTCGTTGGAGGCGAGCCGGACCGAGCCGCGGCTGCTGCGGGGTCAGCAGGCAGGGGGAGACCCAGACGCCGTGGGCCTGCGGGTCGCCCATGCCCTCGTCGACGATGTGGACCGGGGCGACGTGGAACTGGGTGTCGGGCGCCGCGGCGCCGGCCTCGACCCGGGCGAAGCCGCCCGACTCGGCCAGGTTGGAGGCGAAGGGCCCGGTCTGGGAGGCGGTGAACTCCTCCAGCGCCGCCGGCTCCAGCGCCAGCAGCAGGCTCTCCGGCTCCGGCGTCGTCCAGACGGCGAAGCTGGCGGCGTGGTCGCTGAGGTTCTCGCCGACCGCGGGCTGGTCGAGCAGCAGCTCGACCTCGCGCAGCGCCAGGTGCTCGGCCGGGCCGACGCCGGAGAGCATCAGCAGCTGCGGCGAGTTGTAGGCGCCGCCGCAGAGGATCACCTCGCGCTCGGCCCGCAGCTCCTGCGCCTGGCCGAGCTGGCTCGCCTCGACGCCGACCGCGCGGGTGCCCTCGAAGAGCACCCGGTTGACGTGCATGTAGGGCATCACGGTCAGGTTCGGCCGCTCCATCGCCGGGTGCAGGTAGGCGACGGCGGCGCTGGCGCGCATCCCGCCGCGCTGGGTCACCTGGTACATCCCGACCCCGTCCTGCTCGGCGCCGTTGAAGTCCTCGTTGCGGTCCAGCCCGGCTTCGACGCCGGCCTCGACGAAGGCGGGGGTGATGGCGTTGCCGGAGCGCTGGTCGGAGACCGGCAGCGGCCCGCCGACGCCGTGCCACTCGGAGGCGCCGCGCTCGTTGTCCTCGGCCTTGAGGAAGTAGGGGAAGAGGTCGTCCCAGCCCCAGCCGGGGACGCCCCAGTCGTCGTAGTCGGCGCGGTTGCCGCGGATGTAGACCATCGCGTTGATCGAGGAGGAGCCGCCGAGGACCTTGCCGCGGGGGAGGGGGAGGCGGCGGCCGTCGCAGTTCGGCTTCCGGCGCCGTGCAGTAGTCCCAGTCGACGTCGGTGCGGGCCAGCTGCAGGTAGCCGAGCGGCACGTGGATGTTCTCCTTGACGTCGGCGGCCCGGCCTCCAGCAGCAGCACGCTGACGTCCGGGTCCTCCGAGAGGCGCGCGGCGAGCACGCATCCGGCCGAGCCCGCTCCGACGATCACGTAGTCGTACATCGGACCTCCTCCTCGGTTGGGCCGATCCCACTCGGCACGCTCGGCCAGAGCGTACTCCGCGGTTCCGCGGTGCCGCGCGAACTATTCTCGGACCGGTGCCGCGCAGACGACCCGATTCGCGAGCTGGAGCCGCTGGATCGAGGAGGCGCGCGAGGAGGGGCTGCCGCAGCCGGCCTCGGTCGCCTTCGTCACCGTCGGCGAGGGTGGCCGCCCGTCGGCTCGCACGGTGACCCTGAAGCGGCTCGAGGACGACGCGCTGCGTCTTCACCTCGGCGCTGTGGACGCGCAAGGCGCGGGAGATCGAGGCCAACCCGCAGGTCGCCCTGCTCTTCCACTGGCCGGCGCTGGGCCGCCAGGTGCACCTCACCGGCGAGGCGACCCTGGCCGAGCGCGCCCTGGCCGAGGAGCTCTTCGCCGAGCGCGACCTCGCCCACCAGCTGCAGACCGTCGTCTCCCGCCAGGGCGAGCCGATCGACGATCTCGACCCCGCTGCGCGACCGCCTCGCCCACCTCGCCGAGGTCCAGGAGACCGCCCCGGCCTGCCCCGAGGACTGGGGCGCGCTGCGGGTCCGGCCCGACGCGATCGAGCTCTGGAGCGAAGCCCCCGACCGGCTCCACGAGCGCCGGCTCTTCGAGCGCGACGGCGCCGGTTGGACGCTCACCCTGCTGGCGCCGTAGCCGCCCGCCACGAGCGGCTTCAGCCCAGGGTCGAGGTCGGGGTGAGTCCTCCAGGGCGCTCTTGAAGGCGCGATACCTCACTTGATGCTCTATAGCGATGCAGATGAGCTGCATCCTCAAGGGGTTTGACGTAGTCCGCGACGTCGATGGCACTCCGCAAGAAGTCGCTGCCGGCCGCGAGCGCGCTCCTGGGCGCCGTGGCCGACCTTTAGCTGCCGCAGCTCGATCGACCGGCGCTCTTCGACACCGGGGCTTGGACCTGGGTCCGCGATCGCCGCTTTCCCCAGCTCGCGGCCTGGTTCAACGCTGCCGTCGAGGCCTGAAATTGGAAGGCCCGGAGTTTCCGGGGCTTTTTCGATGCGGCTGAATGGAGTCGAACCATCACGGGTGTTTCCACCCACAAGGCCCTCAACCTTGCGCGTCTACCAGTTCCGCCACAGCCGCTCGAGGGCGGTCGATTCTAGATGTTCGGCGCCGGGGCGGTCGTTGCGCTTGCGGCATCCGGAGGAGGCGGTAGCCTGCGAACAAGTGTTCGAACGTGATCTGCACCCGGCAATGGGAGGGAAAGGGAGCGACGATGGTTGACCTTGATCTGACCAAGAGGCAGAAGGAGATCTTCGACTTCATCCGCAAGTACGCGGCGAAGACCGGCTACCCGCCGACGGTGCGGGAGATCGGCAAAGCCGTCGGGCTGCACTCGTCCTCGACCGTGCACGCGCATCTGGCCAACCTGGAGAAGATCGGGCTGCTGCGGCGCGACCCGTCGAAACCGCGGGCGATCGAGCTGCTCTTCGACAAGGCGAAGCGGACGATCCGGCCCGGCAACGGGCTGCCGCTGGTCGGCCAGGTCGCCGCCGGCGAGCCGATCCTGGCCGAGGAGAACATCGAGGAGTACCTCGAGATCCCCGACGTGATCGGCGGCGAGGACGGCGACTACATCCTCCAGATCCGCGGCGAAAGCATGAAGAACGCCGGCATCCTCGAAGCCGACTACGTGATCGTGCGCCCCGCCGACGACGCCGCCGACGGCGAAATCGTCGTCGCCCTGATCGGCGAGGAGGCGACCGTCAAGCGGTTCTTCCGCGAAACCGACCACATCCGGCTGCAGCCCGAGAACGAGGAAATGGAGCCGATCATCACCACCGAGGCCCGGGTGCTCGGCCGGTCGTCGGCGTCTTCCGCAAGGTCTGACAGCGCTGCGGCATCCTCGTGCCGGCGACTTCGGCCGTCGGCCCTCGAGCTGCGCCGACTACCATGCCGGGCGGGCCGAGCGGACCGCGGGGGGAGAGAAAACCCCTCGAGGAAAGTCCGGACACCACAGGGCAGGGCGGTGGGTAACGCCCACCCGGGGAAACCCGCGGGAAAGTGCCACAGAAACACACAGCCGATGGCGCGGCCACACGTGAGTCGCGTACAGGCAAAGGTGAAATGGTGCGGTAAGAGCGCACCGGCGTCGCGGTGACGCGGCGGCCAGGCAAACCCCGCCCGGTGCAAGGCCAAGCAGGACCGTCGACCCGGCTCGGCGAGGTCCAGGTAGGCCGCATAGATAGATGGCCGCTCACGACAGGATCCGGCTTACAGGCCCGCTAACGGAAAGGCCCCGTTGAGGGGCCTTTCCTCGTCTCCGCGGGCCTATTTGCAGGCTATGCGACGCTGGCCGACATGCCTGTCGGCGCGGACCTGCAAGTTTTCTGTCTTAGCCTTTGCTAACCTGCCGCCAACTTCCGCTGAATCTCCGCCTACATACCGCGGGGAGCGGGGGACCCAATTAGTTGGGGCGAATCGCCGGCATCTGCCGCGTAGCGCAGCTCTTTCAGCGCGAGCCCGACAGCTAACCCCGTAAGCGCCTGGAAAGAGACATGCAGCCAAGCAGAAACCGCCTTGCGCGGAAAACGATTCGCGACGTGCGCCCGGACCCGAGCGCCGCGCTTGCGCCGGCGCCTGCGCTGGGCCGCTTCGCTCGCCGCCCTGGCGATCCTCGCCCGCGGCGCCGCCTCCGCCCAGGCGGCGCCCGGCGGCGCCTCCGCCGTCGCCTACGGCGGCAGCTCGCCGGCAGGGCGCAGGAACTCGCCTTCAGCCCCTTCCGCATCGCCGGCGCCAGCTGGTACGGGCCCGGCCTCTACGGCAACAAGACCGCCTGCGGCGCAGACTCTGCGCCCGAGCACGATCGGCGTCGCCCACCGCAGCCTGCCCTGCGGCACCACGGTCAAGTTCGTCTACCACGGCCACGCCGCTGATCACCCAGGTGATCGACCGCGGCCCCTACGTCAAAGGCCGCGCCTGGGACCTGACCACCGCCGCCAGCGAAGCGCTCGAATTCGAAGGCGTCGGCACCGCTGCGCTACGCGGTCGCCGTCAGCTACGCCCGGCCCAGCGGCATCCGCTAGCGCACCGGCCTCCTCTTTCTGCCGCTCTGGGCGGCTAATCTGCCCTGCTCAGGCAGCACTTTCACGAGAGGAGCATGGGTATGTCGAGGTCTTCGCACGGAGCATTCGCCGCGGGCGCGCCGCGGAGAGGTCGCTGGCGGGTACTGGCGCTGGCGATGGGCTCCCTCGCGATCCTGACCGCCCTCGCCGCCGGCGCCGGCGCCGCGAACGTCCCCAGCACCACGGTGGTGCTCGGCCAGACCTCGACGGTTCCCGACCCCTCCTGCCCGGGGCTTCCCTGCCAGGCGGTCGGCAGCGTCACCGGCTTCCAGGTCAGCAACGGCCAGACCCGTTCGCCCTTCCTGGTCCCCCGCGACGGCACGATCAAGGCCTGGACCCTGACCCTCGCCCAGCCGACCAACAAGCAGCGCTCCTTCTTCAACGGCTTCTTCGGCACCCCGCCGGAGGCGCGCCTGGCGATCCTGCGGCGCGTCCCCGGCACCAACCCGCCCCGCTACAACCTGCGCAGCCAGGGCTCGATCAAGGTCCTCAGCCCCTACCTCGGCCAGACCGTCAAGTTCGGCTCCTCGCTGAAGGTCGAAAAGGGCGACATCGTCGGCATCACCGTGCCGACCTGGGCCCCGACCTTCGCCCAGGGCCTGCCCGCCAACAACGTCTGGCGCGCCAGCCGCGACCCCGGCACCTGCACCAACTCGACCGACATCCGCCAGGGCGAGCCCCAGGACAAGGCCTGGCCAACGCGCCACCTACGGCTGCCGCTACTCAACCGCCCGCCTGCTCTACACGGCGACGCTCGTCGAGAACTAACCGTCTGGGACCAGCTCAGTTCACGGCGCGGTGACCTCGCTGAGGTTCCCGCCGGTCTTACCGCTGGCGCTTGTGAGGGAGGGGCACACGACCCCTCCCACGCCTACGCCGCCGAAGGAAGTACCCGCGGCGTCGCCTGATCTTTCGGGAGCGCCGCCGCGCTCGCGATCAGGCTCTGGAACTCGTTCAGGGCCAGGTGCCCGACCGCCTCGAGGATCTCCTCGTCGGTCCAGCCGATCTCCCGCGCCTCCTCGTGGAGGTGGAGCGGGGGAGGGCCGTCGGCGTCGAGGGCCTCCTTGAGGAAGGCGAGCAGGGCCGCCTCCTTCTCGTCGGCCGAGCTGAAGCTGCGCGCGCGGGAGACCTCGTCGAGGCCGAGCCCGGCCCGCCGCGCCGACTTGGCGTGCTGGGCGATGCTGTAGTTGTCCTCGCGATGCTCGGCCACCGCCAGGGCGATCCGCTCGCGGGTGGCCTGGGGGAGGACGCCGCCGCGCAGCTCCGAGCGCATCCGCGTGTAGGCGCGGAGGACCGCCGGAGAGCCGGCGAGCACGCCGACGAACTTGGTGACCGCACCGCCGGCCGCCTGGATGGTCTTGATCAGCGGGGCGCTCTCGTCGGGCGCCGTCAGCTCATCGTGGATCTGGAATCTGCTTACTGCCGTTTTTACCGTCACGTTGCGTCTCGTCTCTGGCTCTGGTGAGGGCGAATTTCGCTTTACAGAGCCTTTACGTGGCCTTTACTTTACTTTGAGCCACTTACTTACGAGGAGTAAGTTATACCTGGTTTTGATCGTCTCTGCAAGCGGCCGAAACTGTTCAGCCTCTACCCGCTATACGCCGTTCCGCACCTCTCCGGTTCATTCGCCTATCGTTGCCCCCTTCTCGCGGACAAGCCAAGGAGGCCGGAATGGCAGAGCAACCCCGTAGTGCCGCTGACGTCGCCGAGATCGTCGAGCAGAGCGACGTTCGCTTCGTCCGCCTCTGGTTCACCGACGTGCTCGGTCAGCTGAAGAGCTTCTCGATCAACGCCGCCGAGCTCGAGGACGCCTTCGACGGCGGCATGGGCTTCGACGGCTCCTCGATCACCGGCTTCAACCCGATCGAGGAGTCGGACATGATCGCGATGCCCGATCCCTCGACCTTCGCGCTGATTCCCTGGCGCCCCGAGGAAGAGAACGCCGTCGCCCGCATGTTCTGCGACATCCGCGTCCCCGGCGGCGGCCCCTACGAGGGCGACCCGCGCTGGATCCTGCAGCGGGCGATGAAACGGGCCGAGGAGATGGGCTTCGACGCCTACAACATCGGCCCCGAGCTGGAGTACTTCTACTTCCGCTCCGCCAAGCCCGAGAACGGCGTGCCCGAGGTCCTCGACGAGGGCGGCTACTTCGACCTGACCACGCTCGACGCCGGCTCCGACGTGCGCCGCGAGACGGTGCTGGCGCTGGAGAAGATGGGCATCCACGTCGAGTACACCCACCACGAGGTCGGCCCCTCCCAGCACGAGGTCGACATGCGCTACAAGAACGCGCTCGAGATGGCCGACGACTGCATGACCTACCGGATCGTCGTCAAGGAGTACGCGATGAAGTACGGCTGGCACGCGACCTTCATGCCGAAGCCGCTGTTCGGCGAGAACGGCTCCGGGATGCACGTCCACCAGTCGCTGGCCAAAGACGGCAAGAACGCCTTCTACGACGAGGACGACCCCTACTTCCTCTCGCCGGTCGCGAAGTCGTTCATCGCCGGCCAGCTCAAGCACGCGCGCGAGATCTCGCCGCTCTTCGCCCAGTGGGTCAACTCCTACAAGCGCCTCGTACCCGGCTTCGAGGCGCCTGTCTACCTGGCCTGGTCGCGCCGCAACCGCTCGGCGCTGATCCGGGTGCCGCTCTACCACCCCGGCAAGGAGAACGCGACCCGGGCCGAGCTGCGCTGCCCGGACCCCGCCGCCAACCCTTACCTCTGCTTCGCCGGCATGCTGCAGGCGGGGCTGGAAGGGGTCGAGAAGGGCTACGAGCTGCCGGAGCCGATGGAGCAGAACCTCTACCACCTCTCCCAGGAGGAGCTGGCGCACCAGGGGATCGAGCAGCTGCCGGCGACGCTGGGCGAGGCGATCGAGGTCGCCGCCGACTCCGAGCTGGTGCTGCGGACGCTGGGTGAGCACACCTTCCGCCGCTTCGTCGAGATCAAGCGGCAGGAATGGGACGACTACCGCGTCCAGGTGACGCCGTTCGAGATCGAAAACTTCCTGCCGATCCTCTGAGGCCAGGGGCTCGGACGGGTGGCGAGGCTGTACGTCCTCCGTGTCTTCACCGACGAAGAGGGCGGCTGGGGCAATCCGCTCGGCGTCTTCCTCGACGGAGCCGAGGTTCCCGAGCGGCGGCGCCAGGCCGTCGCCGCCGAGCTCGGCTTCTCGGAGACCGTCTTCGTCGACGATCGCCGCAGCGGCGCGTTGCCGCATCTTCACGCCGGGGGTCGAGCTGCCCTTCGCCGGTCACCCGACGGTGGGCACCGCCTGGCTGCTGGAGCGAGAGGGACACCCCGCCGATCGCCTGCGGGTACCGGCGGGCGAGGTCGAGGTGCGCCGCGACGGCGAGCTGACCTTCGTCGCCGCCCGCGCCGAGTGGTCGCCTCCCTGGGAGCTGATCCGGCTGACGGAGGCGGCGGCGGTCGCGAGCCTGCGGGAGCCGACGCGGCGGCGGACGGGCTGGCGCCCTACTACTGGGCCTGGGACGAACGAGGCGGCCGGCGAGGTCCGCGCCCGCTGCTTCTCGCTCGAGGACGGGATCGGCGAGGACGAGGCGACCGGCTCCGCTGCGATCATGCTTGCGCGCCGAGCTCGGCCGCGAGCTGACGATCCACCAGGGCGAGGGCTCGCTGCTGCACGCCCGGCCCCTGGGCGAGGGCCGCGCCGAGGTCGGCGGCCGCGTCGTCCTCGACCAAGTGCGACGTTTGGTCAGTTGACCGGCCTATAGCGCGACCAAGTGACCAAACGTCGCGCTAAGAGACGGGCGCATCGCCCGCCGTTTTCATAGAACCTTTAGAAAAGGTCGCGCAGCGCCTGGGCGCCGGTCACCGGCGTTTGGCAGGTGAAGTTCTCGCAGACGTAGGCCGCCGGCTCGCCGTCGACGGCGGTGCGGCCCTCGAGCAGGGGCGGCTGTCGCGGTGCCCTCGGGACCGCCGGCGAGGACCAGGTGCGGGCGGAAGCTCGGCGCGCACCACGGCGGCCAGCTCACCGAGGTCCTCGCCGACCAGCGCCACCTCCCGGGTCGGGGAAAGGTGGAAGTCGAGGGCTCGCAGCAGGTGGGCGAAGGCCTCGGGGTGCTGGGTCGCGGTCTTGGCGAAGAGGCCGAAGACGCCCTCTGCCTCGCGCTCGTAGCCGCGCTCGCCGGTCAGCGCCGCCAGCCGCAGCAGGCCCAGCGCCGCGGAGCTGTTGCCGGAGGGGATCGGGTGGTCGCCGACCTCCTTGCGCCGGGCGATCAGCTCCTCGTGGTCGGCGGAGGTGGAGAAGAAGCCGCCGCGCTCGGGGTCGCCGAAGCGGGCGATCGTGGTGTCGGCCAGCGCCCGCGCCTGCTCGAACCAGCGTCGCTCGAAGCTCGCTTCGTAGAGCGTCAGCAGCGCCTCCAGCAGGAAGGCGTGGTCCTCGAGGTAGGCGTTGAGGCGGGCGTCGCCGTCCTTGTAGGTGCGCAGCAGGTGGCCCGTCGTCGTCGCGCAGCGAGTCGAGGACGAACTCCGCGCACCCGCGCGCGGCGGCGAGGTAGTCCTCGCGGCCGAGCACGGCGCCGGCCTCGGCGAGGGCGCCGATCGCCAGCGCGTTCCAGGAGGTGAGGCGCTTGTCGTCGAGGCCCGGCCAGACGCGCTTGGCGCGCGCCTCGTAGAGGGCGCGGCGGGCCTCGGCGAGACCCGCGGGCGCTGCTCGGTATGCGAGGGCGCGCCGGCGCCGCCGGCCAGGTGGAGGATGTTGGCGCCCTCGAAGTTGCCGCTGCTCGCTGACGCCGTAGAACTCGATCACGGCCTCGGCGCCGTCGCCGAGCACGGCGCGGATCTGCTCCGGGGTCCAGACGTAGAAGCGGCCCTCCTCGCCCTCGGAGTCGGCGTCGAGCGCCGAGTAGAAGCCGCCCTCGGGGCCGCGCATCTCGCGCAGCATCCAGTCCAGCGTCTCCTCGCAGACGCGGCGGTAGCGCTCGTGGCCGAGCGCCTGCCAGCCGTGCAGGTAGGCGCGCGCCAGCAGGGCGTTGTCGTAGAGCATCTTCTCGAAGTGGGGGACCAGCCAGACGGCGTCGACCGAGTAGCGGGCGAAGCCGCCGCCGAGCTGGTCGTAGATGCCGCCGGCCAGCATCGCGTCGAGCGTCACCTCGACCGGCTCGTGCTCGCCGCGGGCCAGCAGCAGCTCCAGCGCCGAGGCGGGCGGGAACTTCGGGGCGCCGCCGAAGCCGCCGTCGCTCCAGGTCGGCGGCGGCGCGCAGCTGCGCGACGGCGTCCTCGAGCTCGGCGCGCCTCGGGCGGCTCGCCGCTCGGCTCGACCTGCGCCGATCGCGCCGAGCCGAGCCCGCGTCGCGGCCGACGCGCTCGCGGATCTCGCTCGCGTTTGCGCTCGAAGGCGTCGACCACGGCCTCCATCACCATCCGGAAGCTCGGCATGCCGCGGCTCTCGTCGGGCGGGAAGTAGGTGCCGCCGTAGAAGGGGACGCCGTCGGGGTCGAGGAAGACGGTCATCGGCCAGCCGCCCTGGCCGCTCATCGCCTGCACGGCCTCCATGTAGATGGCGTCGACGTCGGGGCGCTCCTCGCGGTCGACCTTGACGCTGACGAAGTGCTCGTTCATGTAGGCGGCGGTCTCGGGGTCCTCGAAGGACTCGCGCTCCATCACGTGGCACCAGTGGCAGGCCGAGTAGCCGACCGAGAGCAGGATCGGCCGGTCCTCCTCGCGCGCCCGGTCCAGCGCCTCCGCGCCCCACGGGTACCAGTCGACCGGGTTGTCGCGGTGCTGGAGCAGGTAGGGGCTGGTCTCCTGGGCGAGTCGGTTCGACATTCGTCTCAGCCTACTTACGACCGTCCGAGGCCAACTATTCGGGCGACCAACTCGCCTAAATTCGAGTCCCTTGGGGGAATTCGGCCGCCGACGCCAATGGCAGGCCCGGAAGCGATTAACTTCGGTCGGTGGCGACGGCAGACGATCCTGGCAGGCGAGATCCAGCCCTCGAGACGGTGCTCGCGAAGCTCGTCCCCGAGGATCGCGAGGTCGTCCAGGGGGCGCTGACCGAGGCCGAGAAGACCGAGGCCGAGCTGCGCTACCTCGCCGATCACGACTCGCTCACCGGCGCTGCTGAACCGGCGCTGCTTCCGCGCCAAGCTCGACCGCTACGTCTCCTTCTCCGCCCGCTACGGCGGCCAGGGCGCGGTGATGATCATCGACATCGACGGGCTCAAGGAGGTCAACGACCGGCTCGGCCACCAGCCGGGCGACAACCTGATCCGCCGCGTCGCCGAGGTCCTGCGCGAGCGGGTCCGCGGCACCGACATCGTCGCCCGCCTCTCCGGCGACGAGTTCGCGGTGCTGATGCCGCAGACCGACACCGACGGCGCCCTGCAGCTCGGCGAGGACCTGCGGGCCCAGGTCGCCGAGGGCTTCCCGGCCGACTCCGAGATAGGTACGGCGACGATCAGCGTCGGGATCACGATGTTCGGGGGCAAGGTTGAAGCCGGCGCCGAGGCGGTGCTGGTCGCGGCCGACCAGGCGATGTACCGGGCCAAGGAGGAGGGGCGCAACCGGATCGCGCTGTTCCAGGACTCCGACGAGCGCCAGCGCCCCGCGCAGCGTAGTCAGACGACCACGCGCGCGGATCCGCGACGCGCTGACCCAGGACCGCCTCAGCCTCGCCACCCAGCCGATCCGCAGCCTCGCCTCCGGCGGGATCGAGCGCTACGAGCTGCTGCTGCGGATGACCGGCGACAGCGGCGAGCTGCTGCCGGCCGCCTCCTTCATCGAGGTGGCGGAGCGCTCCGGGATGGTCCAGGAGCTCGACCGCTGGGTGGTCGGCCGGGCGCTGGAGATGCTGGCCGAGCGCGAGCGCGCCGGCGAGCCGGTCTCCCTCCACGTCAACCTCTCCGGCGCCTCGCTGACCGACATCTCGGTGCTCGAGTTCATCGAGCGACGCCTCGACGAAGGCGACGCCGACCCGGGCCGCTGCACCTTCGAGATCACCCAGACCGCTCGCGTCGAGGACTACGAGGCCGCGGCCGGCTTCGCCGACCGGCTGACCGAGTTCGGCTGCGAAGTCGCGATCGACGACTACGGCGCCGGCTTCGGGCCCTTCAACTACCTGAAGCAGGTCCCCTTCGACGTGATCAAGATCGACGGCTCCTTCATCCGCGACATGCCGCGCAACGACGCCGACCAGCTCACCGTTCAAGGCGATCGTCCAGATCGCCCGCGGCCTCGGCAAGACGACGATCGCCGAGTTCGTCCAGGACGACGACACGACGCGGATGCTGCGCGAGTACGGCGTCGACATGGCCCAGGGCTACCACCTCGGGCGCCCGGTCGATGCCGCCGAGGGCCTCGTGCCCGAGGCCGCTTAGCCGCTCAGGTCTGCGTCACGTCGGCGGCGAAGGCCTCGAAGGCGTCGAGGTAGCGCTGCAGGTCCTCGTCGGTGTGGGCGATCGAGAGCGTCCACTCCTCCTCGGTCCCCGGGGTCATGAAGATGCCGTGGTTCATGTGGTAGAGCCAGGCCAGGCGGGAGAGCTCCTCGTCGACCTTGGTCAGGTAGTCGCGGTACTCGTACAGCCGCTCCGGCGAGAAGACGACGCAGCCCTTGGCGCCGAGGCCCTCGGTGTAGGCGGGCAGGCCGTGGGCGTCGATGATCTGCTGGCAGCCGTCGAGCAGGCGCCGGTTGGTCGCCTCGAAGCGCTCGTAGACGTCGTCGGTGAGGACCTTGGTCAGGGTCGCCTCGGCCGCCGCCATCACCAGCGGGTTGCCGTTGAAGGTCCCGTACTGGCGAGACGGTGCCGTCGGCGACGATCGCCGCCAGCTCCTCGCTCATCCCGATCGCGCCGCCGGGGTAGCCGCCGCAGCTCGCCTTGGCGAGGGTGATCATGTCCGGGAGGACGCCGAAGCGGGCGGTGGCGCCGCCGGGCGAGATCGTGCAGCCGGTCTTGACCTCGTCGAAGATCAGCTTGACGCCGTGCTCGGCGGTCAGCTCGCGGACCCGCTCGAGGTAGCCCGCGCGCGGCGGGATGATGTTGATGTTCATCATCGCCGGCTCCATGATCAGGCCGGCGACCTGGTCGCCGATCTTCTCCAGCACGCTCGCCAGCGCCTCGGCGTCGTTGAAGGGGACGGCGCGGGTCAGCTCGGTGATCGCCCGCGGGATGCCGCCGCCGTAGGGGACGCTGACCGGGTCGTCGCGGGCGCCGAGCGCCTCCAGCGGCGGGTAGACCGAGACCATCACCGTGTCGTGGTGGCCGTGGTAGGAGCCCTCGATCTTGAGGATCGTGTCGCGGCCGGTGGCGCCGCGGGCGAGGTGGACGGCGTCCATCGTCGCCTCGGTGCCGGAGTTGTTGAAGCGCCACTGCGGCAGGCCGAAGCGGCGCGTCAGCTCCGTCGGCGACGGCGATCGAGCCGTCGGTGGGGGCGGCGAAGTGGGTGCCTTCGTCGATCCGCGCCTTGACCGCGGCGCCGACGTCGGGTTGGCGTGGCCGATGCACATCACCCCGAAGCCGTTGTGGAAGTCGACGTATTCGTTGCCGTCGACGTCCCAGACCCGGCTGCCCTGGCCGCGCTCGAGGTAGACCGGCCAGGGGTCGTTGTCCTGGAAGGAGGAGGGGACGCCGTTCGGCATCACCTTCACCGCGCGCTCGAAGGTCTCGGCCGAGGCGCCGGTGCGGTTGCGGAACCGCTCCTGCTGGGCCTCGGTCAGCGCCGCGATCCGCTTGCGGTCGATCTGCTCCACCCGTCCAGACTAGCCCTGCGGTTCCTTTGGGACGAAATGCGTAACTAAGGAACCGCGCGGCGGCGCAGCTCGGCCCGCTTGATCTTGCCGCTGGTCGTCTTCGGCAGCTCGGCGACGAACTCGACGATGCGGGGGAACTTGTAGGGGGCGGTCTCGCGCTTGCAGTGCTCCTGCAGCTCGCGGGCCAGTCTCCTCGCCGGGCTCGCCGTCGCGGAGGACGACGATCGCGCGCACGACGGAGCCGCGCTCGGGGTCGGGGGCGGCGACCGCGGCGGCCTCGGCGACGGCCGGGTGGGAGCAGCGCCGACTCGACCTCGAAGGGGCCGATCCGGTAGCCGGAGGAGAGGATGATGTCGTCGTCGCGGCCCTCGAAGAAGAGGTAGCCGTCCTCGTCGGCGCGGACCAGGTCGCCGGTCTGCCACCACTCGCCCTCGAAGCGCTCGCCGTCGAGGTAGCGGCGAGAAGAAGGTGGGGGAGGAGGCGACGCGCAGCTGCAGTTCTCCGCCGCTCGTCCTCGACCCGGCGATGCGAGTCTCGATCCCCGGCAGCGGCCTGCCCATCGAGCCCTGGCGGATCGGCTCGCCGGCGAGGTTGCCGGTCACCTGGCCGGTCTCGGTCTGGCCGTAGCCGTCGGCGGGCTCGAGGCCGGTCGCGGCGCGGAAGGCGGCGATCGTCTCCGGGTCGAGCGGCTCCCCGGCGGAGACCATCCGCCGCAGGCGCGGGGAGCGGGCGCAGGGCGGTGCGCTTGGCCAGCATCCGGTACTCGGTCGGCGCCTGGCAGAGGACGTTGACGCCGAGCGCCTCGGCGAAGTCGAGCCGCTCGGCGGGGTCGAAGCGGCCGTCGTGGATGACCGCGGCGGCGCCGGTCAGCCAGGGCGCGAGGAAGACGTTGCGAGCCGACTTCGACCAGCCCGTCGCGGTCGTGCACCAGACCAGCTCGCCCTGGCGCGAGCCGAGCCAGTGCTCGGCCTGGATCCGCTGGCCGAGCAGGTAGCGGTAGGCGTGGACGACGCCGCGCGGCTCGCCGGTGGTGCCGGAGGTGAAGACGATCAGGGCCGGGTCCTCGGCGTCCATCGGCTCGATCGCGGCCGGGGTCTCCTGCGGCAGGTCCTCGTCGAGAACTGCGGCGACCTCGGCCATGGTCATCGTCGGCACGCCGTCCGGCAGCTCGGCCAGCAGTCCCTCCTCGCCGACGCAGAGCCTCGGATTCGCGGCGCCGACCCGCAGCTCGAGGTCGTGGCGGCGCAGCTGCGTGTTGCAGGGCAGCGCCACCGCGCCCATCCGCCAGCAGGCGAGCAGCGTCAGCACCCACTCGATCCGGTTCCCGACCAGGGTCATCACCACGTCGCCGCGCCTCACCCCGCGCGCCGCGAACGCCCCCGAGAGCCCGGCCGAGCAGGCAATCAGTTCGCCGAAGTGCCAATCCCGCCGCTTCGCCTCGCCGTCGACCGCCACGATCCCCAGCCGCGAAGCCGGCGATCGCTCCATCAAGTCCTCGATCAGGTTCACGGGGCGGGAGTCTGCCCTACCGGGAGAGCGGGGTGACCCTCCCGCAGAAGCCGTCGCGCAGCTGGGTCGCCCGCCAGGGTTCGGGATGCTCGTCCATGAGCTTCTGCGGGAGGGTCACCCCGCTCTCTCACTGGAGCCAGCCCCCCGGGGTTCAGAAGCTCTGTGCCGCGATGCTGCTGTGGCAGAGGGGTCGGGGGTCCCTGCCCCGGAGGCTCAAGGAACCACGTTCCGCACCCCCGCGCGCGACTCAGCTGCGCGACGGCCTCCGGGGCAGGGACCCCCGACCCCTCTGCCTACCGCAGTTCGCCGGAACTCTTGCCGAGCAGCTGCCGAGCGACGATCAGCAGCTGGATCTGCTGGGTCCCCTCGAAGATGTCGAGGATCTTCGCGTCCCGAGCCCACTTCTCCAGCAGCTCGTTCTCGCCGTAGCCGACGCTGCCGCAGAGCTCGACGCAGCCGAGGGCGACGTCGACGCAGGTGCGGCCGGCCTTGGCCTTGGCCATCGAGGCCTGCAGCGAGTTGGGCTTGCCGTTGTCGGCCATCCAGGCGGCCTGCAGGGTCAGCAGCCAGGCGGCCTCGTAGTCGGCCTCCATCTCCAGGAAGCGCGCCGCGGCGGCGTGCTGGGAGAGGGCCGGGGTGGAGTAGTCGACCTCGACCCCGGCCTCCTTGAGGCGCTTGCGCGTCTCCTCGAGCGAGGCGCGGGCGACGCCGACCGCCATCGCCGCGACCAGCGGCCGGGTGTTGTCGAACGTCTGCATCGCGCCGCCGAAGCCCTGCTTGTCCTCGACGTCGGAGCTGCCCAGCAGCGCCTCCTTCGGCACCCGGCAGTCCTGCAGGGTGAAGTTGGCGGTGTCCGAGGCGCGGATCCCGAGCTTGTGCTCGAGCCGGTCCAGCTTCAGGCCCGGGTTGTCGCGCTCGACGATGAACGACTTGATCGCCGCCCGCCCCTTGGAGCGGTCGAGCGTCGCCCAGACCACGATCAGGTCGGCGCGGTCGCCCGAGGTGACGAAGATCTTCTCGCCGTTGAGGACGTACTCGTCGCCGTCGAGCTCGGCCGTGGTGCGGATCGCGGCCGAGTCCGAGCCGGCTTCCGGCTCGGTGATCGCCATCGCCGCCCACCTGCCGCCGTAGCGCTCGAGCTGCTCCTCGGTCGCCACCGAGGCGATCGCCGAGTTGCCGAGGCCCTGGCGCGGCATCGAGAGCAGCAGGCCGACGTCGCCCCAGCAGAGCTCGATGATGCCGAGCACGGTCGAGAGGTTGGAGCCGTTGCGGTTGCCCTCGTCGCCGTCGCTGGACTCGCGGCGCACGCCGGCGGCACCGGCGCCGCCGATGTCGGAGCCCTCGTTCATGCCGTCGATCAGCGAGGCCAGCATGTCGAGCTCTTTCGGGTAGGAGTGCTCGGCCTCGTCGTACTTGCGCGAGATCGGCCGGAAGACCTCGGTCGCGACCTGGTTGGCCTGGCTGGCCAGCGGCTTGAACTTCTTCGGTATCTCGAGGTTGATCATCGTTGCCTTTCGCTTCGAGTCTCGGCGGATCGCCTAGACGAGCAGGGCGCCCTCCATCACGCCCGCTGCTCGCAGGTCTCGGTACCAGCGCTCGACCGGGTGCTCCTTGACGAAGCCGTGGCCGCCGAGCAGCTGCACTCCCTGGGAGCCGATCTGCATCCCCTTGACGGCGCAGAGCCGGCGCGCGATCGCCGCCTCGCGGGCGAATTTCTCGCCGCGGTCGGCGCGGCTGGCTGCCCGGTAGGTGGCGAGCCGCATCCCTTCGCTCTCGATGCCGATGTCGGAGACCGCGAAGGCGACGCCCTGGCGGTTGGAGATCGGTTCGCCGAAGGCCTGGCGGTCGTTGACGTAGGGGATGACGTAGTCGAGGACGGCCTGCGAGGTGCCGATCGCGAGCCCGCACCAGGCGACGCGCGAGCGGTTGACGCACTCGACGTAGTCCTCGGCCTTGGTCCGCCTCGCCGAGCAGGGCGCTGGCCGGCAGGCGGACGCCCTCGATCAGCAGGCGGCCGGTGGCGGCGGGCCGCAGGCCCATCGCCGGCTCGGCCTCGACCGAGAGGCCCTTGGCGCCGGACTCGACCACGAACAGGGCCGGGCCGATGCCCTCGGCCTCGGCGGCGATCACGAACAGCTCGCAGTCCTTGGCCCGGGCGAGCAGCGACTTGGTGCCGTCGAGGACCCACTCGTCGCCTTTCTTCTTGCGCGCCGTGGTCTCCAGCTTCAGCGGGTCGAACAGCGGCCGCGGCTCGAGGATCGCCAGAGCGGCGGCGGGGACGTCCTCGCCGGTGAAGGCCGGCAGGTAGGTGGCCTCCTGCTCGGCGCTGCCCCAGAGGCCGATCGCGGTGGCGACGGCGCCGGGAGCGAGGGCGGCGTAGGCGATGCCCATGTCGCCGTGGGCGAGCGCCTCGCCGATCAGCACGCTGGTCACCGCCGACTGCTCGTGCATGACGCCGCCGAGCTCCTCGGGGACGCCGAGCATGTTGACGCCGAGCTCGGCCGCCTGGGCGAGCAGCTCCTTGCGGGGTCTCGCAGGCGGCGTCGGCCTCGTGGGCGGCTGGGCGGACCTTCGCCTCGGCGAAGGCGCGGCCGGCCTCCTGGAACATCTGCTGCTCGTCGTCGGGGCCGAGGTCGAAGAGGCCCTTGGATTTGCTCTTCTTCTGGCGTGCCGGTTTGCCCAGCTGCTGCGCCGCCTTGAAGGTGCGCCCGGCGGCGGTCGCCGAGCGGAAGCCGTTCTTGGTGCTCTGGAAAAGGGCGCGCTCGACCTGCTTGCGGAGGCGGATGCGGTCCAGCAGGTCGGAGCCGGCGAGGCGGTTGAGCGCGCGCAGGCCGAAGCCCATGCCGCGCTCGGCCATGCTGGCGCCGCTCCTATCGGTGTCGGTGGCAGTGGTCACTTGGACTTCCTCCCGGCTTTGGTTTTGGCTTTCGGCTTGGCCTCGAGCGCCGACACACGGCCGTCGAGATGAGGGGTCTGACGCTTGGCGCCGCGCACCGCGAAGGCGATCTCCTCGCCCTCCGCCGCGCTGGCGAACTCGACGCGCGCCGGCAGCAGGATCGGCTTGCGGAAGCGGACGTCGACGGCGAAGGCGTCGGGCAGGCGGCTGTCCAGCGCCGCCAGGCAGCGCGCCTTGGTCCACATGCCGTGGGCGATCGCAGCGGGGAAGCCGAGCGGCTTCGCGGTCAGCGAGTGCATGTGGATCGGGTTGCGGTCGCCGGAGACGGCCGCGTAGCGGCGGCCGAGGTCGCCGCCGAGCTTCCAGGTGGCGCTCGCCGGCGTGTCGGCGGAAAGGGTGGTGAAGCTCTCCTCACTCGAACGCACTTCTCCCCGCATACCGGGGACAACTGCGTTCGAGTCGCCCTTGCCGCGCCGCAGCATCGTGCTGACGCTCTCCCAGGCCTTCTGGCGCCCGGCCGTCACCTCGGTCAGCAACGAGAAGGTCTGCCCCTTCGGGTGCGGCTGCAGCTTGGTCGGGCGCACGCGGATCGTCAGCTCCTCGCCGAGCCCGATGCGCCGGTGCTGCTCGATCCGGTTCTCGACGTGGACCAGGCCGACCGCGCCGAACGGGAAGCCGCCGTCGGCCATCACCGCCATGTGCAGCGGGAAGGCGAGCACGTGCGGGTAGGTGGCGGGCAGGCTGGTCGCGCAGGGCGAAGCCGCAGACCTTGGCGTAGGCGGCGACCGCGGCCGGGTCGGCGCGCGACGCCCGTCCAGCGTCGAGCTCGAGGTCGGGGATCTCGCCGCCGCCGCCGGGAATGAACGGGAGCAGCGAGGCGCCGGGGATCATCGGCGCCGCGGCGCGGGCGTAGAGCGGCAGGATGCTGGGAGAGCTGGTGAGGGTGCGGGTTGCCACGTCAGGCCCCCAGCAGGCTCTGGCCGCAGACGCGGACCGTGTTGCCGTTGACGCCGGTCGAGGCGGGGCTGGCGAACCAGGCGATCGTCTCGGCGACGTCGACCGGCAGGCCGCCCTGGGAGAGGCTGCTGAGCCGGCGGCCGGCTTCGCGCGGGCCGATCGGCATCGCCGCCGGTCATCTTCGTCTCGATGAAGCCGGGGGCGACGGCGTTGATCGTCGCCTCGCGCTTGGCGAGCTCCGGGGCCAGCGCTTCGACCATCCCGATCACGCCCGCCTTCGAGGCGGCGTAGTTGGTCTGGCCGGAGTTGCCGGCGATCCCCGACATCGAGGAGACGCAGACGATCCGGCCGTTGGCGGCGAGCAGCTTGCCGTCGAGCAGCGCGTCGTTGATCCGCTCCTCGCTGGAGAGGTTGATCTCCATCAGCTGCGCCCAGCGCTCCTCGGGCATCTTGGCGATCGTGCGGTCGTGGGTCACGCCGGCGTTGTGGACGACGACGTCGACGCCGTCGGCGAAGTGCGCGGCGATCCGCTCCGGCGCGTCGTCGGCGGTGATGTCGAGGCCGAGCGCCTCGCCGCCGATCGCGTCGGTCACCGCACGCAGGTCGTCGGCGGCCTGCGGCACGTCGAGGCCGACGACCCTGGCGCCGTCGCGGGCGAGGGTCGCGGCGATCGCGGCGCCGATGCCGCGCGAGGCGCCGGTGACCAGCGCCACCTTGCCCGTCGAGCGGGCGCTCCCAGTCGACCTCGGGCGTCGGCGCGACCCCGGCGCCGACCCGGACCACCTGGCCGGAGACGTAGGCCGAGCGCGGCGAGAGCAGGAAGCGCAGGGTCGAGTCGAGCTGGTCCTCGGCGCCCGGCTCGACGTAGACGAGCTGCGCGGTCGCGCCCGTGCCGCCGATCTCCTTGCCGAGCGAGCGGGTGAAGCCCTCCAGCGCCCGCTGGGCGGTGTGGGCGCGGGGCGAGCCGGCCTCGGCCGGCGGCGTGCCGAGCACGACGACGCGGCCGCTGCGCTGCAGGCGGCCGACGGCCGGGTAGAAGAAGCGCTGCAGCTCGACCAGCTCGGTCGAGTCGGCGATCCCGGTGGCGTCGAAGACGAGTGCCTTGGCCTTGCCCTCGGTCCCGGCCCGTTCGGCCTTGATCCGGTCGAGGAAGGCCGGGCAGCGTACTTGCCGAGGCGGCCGCCGGGGGCGGCGCCGGAGAGGACCGGGCCGGCGACGACCGGCGCGCCCGCCTTGTAGCGGTCGAGCTCGACCGGCTGCGGCAGGCCCGAGCTGCCTGGCGATGCGTCGAGACGACCGGCGCGTTGACGAGCTGCGAGTAGCGGTCGCTCATTTGCCTGCCTCCGGCGCTCTCCAGGATCGCGACGACGCCCTGGCCGCCGGCGGCGCAGATGCTGATCACGCCGCGCCCCTTGCCGTCCTCGTGCAGCTGCTTGGCGAGGCCGGCGACGATCCGCCCGCCGGTCGCGGCGAACGGGTGGGCGGCGGCGAGCGAGCCGCCGTTGACGTTGAGCTTCGCGCGGTCGATCGAGCCGAGCGGCTTGTCGCGGCCGAGCTTCTCCTTGCAGAAGGCCGGGTCCTCCCAGGCCTTCAGCGTGCAGAGCACCTGGGCGGCGAAGGCCTCGTGGATCTCGTAGTAGTCGAAGTCCTGCAGCGTCGAGCCCGGCGCGGTCGAGCATCGTCGGCATCGCGTAGGCGGGCGCCATCAGCAGCCCTTCGCGCTTGTGGACGTGGTCGACGGCGGCGGTCTGCGCCTCGGTGAAGTAGGCGAGGACCGGCAGGCCGCGCTCCTTCGCCCACTCCTCGGAGGCGAGCAGGACCGCCGAGGCGCCGTCGCTGAGCGGGGTCGAGTTGGCCGCGGTCATCGTCCCCTCCGGGCCGCCGAAGACCGGCTTCAGCTTGGCCAGCTTCTCGAGGCTCGAGTCCGGGCGCAGGTTCTGGTCGCGCTCGAGGCCGAGGTAGGGGGTGATCAGGTCGTCGAGGAAGCCGCGCTCGTAGGCGGCGGCGAGGTTGCTTGTGGCTGGCGACCGTGAGCTCGTCCTGCTCGGCCCGGCCGATCTCCCATTCGGTCGGCCATGATCGCGCAGTGCTCGCCCATCGAGAGGCCGGTGCGCGGCTCCTCGTTGCGGGGGATCGAGGGCACGATGTGGCCGGGGCGGACGCTCGGTCAGGGCGCGCAGCTTGCCGGCGGTCGAGCGCTGGCGGTTGGCCTCCAGCAGCGTCTCGCGCAGCTCCTCGTTGAGGCGCGATCGGCGCGTCGGAGGTGGTGTCGGCGCCGCAGGCGATGCCGGACGTCGATCTGGCCGAGGGCGATCTTGTTGGCGACCAGGATCGTCGTCTCCAGGCCGGTGCCGCAGGCCTGCTGGACGTCGTAGGCGGGGGTCTCCGGCGCCAGCCGGGTGCTGAGCACGCTCTCGCGGGTCAGGTCGCGGTCGCGGGAGTGCTTGAGGACGGCGCCGCCGGCGACCTCGCCGAGCGTCTCGCCGTCGAGGCCGAAGCGGTCGATCAGCCCGTCGAGGGCGGCGGTCAGCATGTCCTGGTTGGAGGCGTGCGCGTAGGCGCTGTCGGAGCGCGCGAAGGGGATCCGGTTGCCGCCGACGACGGCGACCCGGCGGGTCTGTGCTGTTCATGCGGTGGCGGTTCCTTTTTCGGGGGGGTTGGAAGTGCGGGGGCCGAGCGGGCCCGCAGGCCCGGCTCGATCGTCGCGATCAGCAGCTCGGCGGCGTCGTCGGCGCTGATCGCCTCGGTGCGCAGCCACCAGCGCGCCAGCGCCTCGGCGGCGCCGAGCAGGGCGGTGGAGAGGGCCTCGACTTCGATCCGGGCGGCGTCGCGGCGCTTCTGCGGCAGCTGCGCGAGCATCGAGGCGGAGACCAGCTCGACGATCTGCGCCGCGGTACTCGGCGACGCGGTCGGCGACCTCGCCGCCGCGCGGCAGGGTCTCGTCGAAGAGCACCGCCCAGGCGGCGCGGTCGGTGTCGAGGAAGGCGAAGAAGGCGCGGACGCCGGCGCCGAGCGCCTCGCCGGGGCTGGCGGTGGCGCCGACCGCCTCGGCGACCGTCGCCGTCAGCGCGTCGCCCGCCCGCTCCATGCAGGCGATGTAGAGCCGTTCCTTGTTGCCGAAGTAGTTGTAGAGCAGCGGCTTGGTGACGCCGACCGCGGCGGCGATCTCGTCCATCGTCACCGCCGCGTAGCCGCGCTCGGCGAAGAGCTCGTGCGCCGCCGTCGAGCGTCTGCTCCATCCGGTCGGCGCGGGGGAGCCGGGTGCGGGCAGCTCGATGCAGCCATCGATGTCACAACGTTACCCGGATATAAATTTATATGTCGAGTAATGTGATCGATCGCACCAGCTTATACCTCAGTATTATACTGTTAAGTATAATAACTTCAAGGCTCGGCCTTCGTCATATGAGCCGTCACGTAGCCGGATTGCCTATGGGCCGAGCCTTGCAGTGCCTGCACATAGCAGCAATCACTGTATAATACCGCGCGGTATGAAAGTCAGGCATCAATCCGTTCCGCTTCGGCGCGCTCGCGCTCGACGAGTCCTTCGCCGATCGCGAGCGAGGAGCGCGCCGAGCTCGTCGAGCGACATCCGCAACGGTCAGGACGTGGTCGATCTTCGCCGCCGCGGCGCTTCGGCAAGTCCTCGCTGGCCTGGAGCGCTGCGCAGGCCGCTGGCGGCCGAGGGTGTGCTGGTCGCCCAGGTCGACCTGATGACGACGCCGACCAAGGAGCGGCTCGCCGCCGCGCTGGCGGCCGCGATCTTCGAGCAGATCGCCTCGGCCCTGGAGCGCGTCAAGGAGAAGGCGCTGGCGCCCTTCCGGCGGCCTACGGGTACAGCCCACCGTGACCGTCGACCCCGAGGACGGCTCCTTCTCGTTCAGCGTTCGGGATCGGCCAGAGACCGGCGGACATCGACGCGACCCTGGAACGGCTGCTCCAGCTTCCGGCTGAGCTCGGCGGCGCCAGAGAGCGGCGCACCGCGCTCGTCATCGACGAGTTCCAGGAGATCGTCGACATCGACCCGCGCCTGCCGAACCTGATGCGCGCCGTCTTCCAGCAGCAGCCCGAGGTCGCCCACGTCTACCTGGGCAGCAAGCGCCACGTGATGCAGCGCATCTTCAGCGACGAGAACGAGCCGTTCTGGCGCAGCGCCAAGTCGATCGAGCTTGGCCCGATCGAGTCGCTGCCGTTCGAACGGTTCATCGTCGACCGCTTCGAACAGACGGGAAAGGCGATCGGCGAGAAGGTCGCCGAAGCGGTGCTCGCGCACACCGGAGGCCACCCCTACGCGACCCAGGAGCTCTGCTACTCGCTCTGGGAGCAGACGCCCGCCGGGGCGAGGCCTCGGCTGAGCACTTGCGGCTGGCGCTGGCCGCGGTGCTGCGCTCTGAGCACGCTCACTTCAGCCTCCTCTGGGAGGACGCTTCGCGGATGCAGAGGCAGGTTCTGCAGGCGCTCGCCCGTGAGCCGGGGCGGCCGTTTCGGTCCGACTACCGCGCTCGCCATGGCCTGCCGGCGGCGACCAACGTGCAGAAAGCGCTGCGGGCGCTCGAGCAGCGCGAGGTCGTCGACGGCCAGCGCGGCGCCTACCGCATCGTCGAGCCGTTCCTCGCCGAGTGGTTGAACGCCGGCTAAGCCTCGGAGAAGCCGAAGCGGAGCTGGAGGCGGCGCAGGGGGGCCGGTGCCCACCAGTTCCACTCGCCGAGCAGGCGCATCAGCGAGGGGACGAGCAGGGCGCGGACGATGGTGGCGTCGAGCAGCACCCCGACCGCCATGCCGACCGCGATCTGCTTCATGAAGAAGACGGAGCTGACGCCGAAGGCGAGGAAGACGACGGCGATCATCAGCGCCGCGGCGGTGATCACGCGGCCGGTGCGGGCGATGCCGATCGCGACCGCCTCCTCGTTGCTCTCGCCGAGGTCGTGCTGCTCCTTGATCCGCGCCATCACCAGCACCGCGTAGTCGGTCGCGAGGCCGAAGATGACGGCGAAGAGGAAGACCAGGCTGGTCACCTCGATCGCGGCCGGGCCGGTGTAGGCGAAGAGGCCGTCGAGCCAGCCCTCCTGGAAGGCGAGGACGAGGATGCCGAGCGTCGCCCCGAGGGTCAGCGCGTTCATCAGCAGCGTCTTCAGCGGCAGCAGCACCGAGCCGGTGAGCAGGAAGAGCAGGATCAGCGTGGTGGCGCAGATGATCGCGACCAGCAGCGGCAGGTGTTCGACCAGGCTCTGCTTCTGGTCGATGAAGCCGGCGGTGTTGCCGGAGACCAGGGCGGCCGTCGCCGCCGGTGGCGTCAGCGCCGCGGATCGCCTTGACGCTGTCCTGCGAGGAGTCGGCCAGGGCTGGGTCGGCGAGGCCGAAGTTGGCGTAGGCGACGTGGCCGGAGGCGCGCGACGAACGGGGTGCCGCGGACGACGCCGTCGACCGCTTCGATGCGCCGCTGGAAGGCCGCCAGCTGGGCCGGCGCCGGCGCGGCCGTCGACGGTGACCGTGACCGCCTCGGTGACGTTCGCGCGGGTAGTGCGCTTCGACGTAGCTGTTGGCCTCGTAGGAGGGCTTGCCCGGCGGCACCGCCTGGGCGCTGGGCCCGGTCAGGGTGGTCCAGAGCAGCGGCGCGGCCGCGGCCAGCAGCAGCGCCGAGCTGGCCAGGGCGACCGCGACCGGGCGGCGCATGACGCCGCGGGCCAGCCGGTACCAGCCGTCGGACTCGTCGGAGACGGCCGGGCCGCGGCGGATCGAGAGCGCGTCGATGCGGGTCCCGAGCAGCGCCAGCAGCGAGGGCACGACCAGGATCGCGATCACCGCCGAGAGCACCCCGACCGAGGCGCCGGCGACGGCGATCGAGTAGAGGAAGCGCTGCGGCAGGATCACCAGCGCCGCCATCGCCGCCGCGACGGTGAGGCCGGAGAAGAGCGCGGTGCGCCCGGCGGTCGTGACGGTGCGGCGGTGCGCCTCACGCGTGGCGCCGCCGTCGGCGATCTCCTCGCGGTAGCGCGAGACCAGCAGCAGCGCGTAGTCGACCGCCAGCCCGAGGCTGAGCCCGGTGGCGATGTTGAGCGCGAAGACCGAGGTGTCGACGAAGGTCGACATGATCCGCAGCACCAGCAGCGTGCCGACGATCGAGATACCGCCGATCAGCAGCGGGATCGCCGCGGCGACGACGCCGCGGAAGACGAACAGCAGCAGCAGCGCCAGCAGCGGGAAGGCGATCAGCTCGGCCTTGGTCAGGTCGGTTTTGGTCTGGTCGTTGACTTCGTTGAAGCTGGGCGCGAAGCCGCCCATCGAGACGTCGAGCCTGCTGTCGTCGACCGCCGGCTGCACGTCTTCGGCGGCGATCCCGCCGGCGTTCTCGCGGTCGGCGGTGGAGAGGTAGCCGAGAACGACCAGCGAGCGCCCGTCGGCGGCGATCAGCTCGGCGCCGGCGCGGCGGTCGCGCAGCGGGTTGACGACGCGGCCGACGTATTCGGCCTTGGCGACTTCGCCGCTGAGCCGGCCGACCTCGCGCCGCACGACCGGGCTGCCGGTGTCGAGCTTGCCGCCGCCGGGGGCGCGGACGACGAGGACGATGCCGGGGTTGGCGTCGTAGCCGAGAGCGCGCGGTGAGGTCGCTGGTCGCCCGCTCGCTCTCGGAGGCGGGGTCGGTGAAGCCGGCCGCCTTGAGGTGGTGCTCGACGTCGTGGCCGAAGGCGACCGCGAGCAGGGCGAAGAGGCCGACGACGGCGAGGACGAGCTTCGGGCGCTTCCAGGTGAGGTCGGCGATCCGGTTCACGCGGCGGTGACCGTACCAGAATTCAAAGTAGCTGCTTTGAATTGCAAAGCACATTGATAGGATGGCGGCTATGTCGCGCCGCGAATACGGCCAGGAGTGCAGCCTTGCCTGCGCGCTCGACCGGGTCGGCGAGCGCTGGTCGCTGCTGATCGTCCGCGAGCTCTCGCTCGGCCCGCTGCGCTTCTCCGATCTGGCGCGCGACGTCGGCGGGGCGCCCACCGACGTCCTGACCAAGCGCCTTCGCGACCTCGTAGCCGACGGCATCGTCGCCCGCCGCGAGCTCGCCCCGCCCGCCGCGGCCGTCGTCTACGAGCTGACCGAGCTCGGCCGCGGTCTCGAGCGCCCGATGATCGAGCTGGCGCGCTGGGGCATGGAGCTGCAGACCGCCGCCGACGTCGTCGGCCTCGCCCCCTCATCGCTTCCCAACGCCCTGCGCGTGATCCTGCGCCCGCCCCCCGAGGCCGCCTTCGACCTGGGCCTGCGCAGCGCCGGCCAGAGCTACGCCCTGCGCGCCCGCGACAGCTGGATCGCCGCCTCACGCGGCAGTCTCGGCCAGCCCGACCTGACCCTCTCGGGATCGCCGATCGAGGTGCTAGCGGCCGTCGTGGTCGGCCCCGCCGCCGTGCCGGCTGTCGAGCTCGACCGGGACGAGTCACTGCTGGACGAGCTGCGGACGATGGTCGTCGTTCCTGATCGCTTACGTCACGAAGCCGCTGCGCGCTTCGCCGAGCCGGTCGGGCAGGGGTGAAGCGTCTTGTACTTTTTCGCCGCTAGGAAGCTCGGACGGGCGGTAAGCCCGCTCGAAAAAGTTAAGCGAAACCCCTGCCCGACCGGCTCGGTCTAGGCAAGCTCGGTGCCGTCGTAGAGCTTCTGGACGTGCACCGTGCCCGCCGGGGCCGCTTCGATGCAGAGCTTGCAGAGGACGCACTCGTCGAGGTTCTCCTCGACGATCTCGACGCCGGAATCCGGCGCCCTTGAAGATGTCGACGGGGCAGACTTCCTCGAGCTTCGCGGCGAGCGCGGCGTCGCCGGCGACGGAGGCGTCGACCTCGACGTCGATGAAGACCTTGTTCAGCTTCTCGGTCATCAGGCTGCCGCCCCCAGCTTCTCCTTGACCGCGTCGGGGATCTCGTCGATCCGCTCGACGACGCGGATGCCGGCGGCTTCGAGGCGGGCGATCTTCTCGGTCGCGGTGTCCTCTTTGCCCTCGACGATCGTGCCGGCGTGGCCGAAGCTCATCCCCTTCATCTCCTCGTCGTCCATGAACTTGCCGGCCATGAAGGCGACGATCGGCAGGCGGCTGTCGTTGTCGGCGACCCACTCGGAGAGCTGGGCCTCCATGCGGCCGCCGGGCTCGGTGTAGATGACGATCGCCTTGGTCTCCTCGTCGGCCTCGAAGTAGGGCATCAGCTCGGCGTAGGCGGAGCCGATGATCGCGTCGCCGCCGATCGAGACGGCGGTGGAGACGCCGAGGCCGGCCTGGGTCAGCGAGGAGGAGATCTCGGTGGTCATCCCGCCGGAGCGGCTCATCACGCCGACCGGGCCGGGGGCGTAGGCCTTGGCCGCGTCTTTGGCGGGGCCGCCGATGCCGCCCATCTTGCAGACCTCGGGGACGATCAGGCCGAGGCAGTTGGGGCCGATGATCCGCGCCCCGCTCATGTTCGCCAGCTCGACCATCTGGGCGACGTCGCGGCGCGGGATCCGCTCGGTGACGATCACGATCAGCTTGATCCCGTTGTCGATCGCCTCGAAGACCGCGTCCTTGGTGAAGGCGGGGGGGACGGTGACGACCGAGCCGTCGATCGGGCCGCCGTGGTTCTCGACCGCCTGGGCGACGGTGTCGAAGACCGGCACGCCGTGGACCTCGCGGCCCTTGCGGCCGGGGGTGACGCCGCCGACGACCTTGGAGCCGTAGTCGAGGCACTCGCGGGTCAGGTTGACCGCCTCGCGGCCGGTGATCCCCTGGACGATGAAGGTCGTGTCCTTGTTGAGCAGGATGCTCATGCCGGCGCTCCCTGGATCTTGGCGACGGCGCGGCCGGCGGCCTCCCACAGCGAGACCGAGCGGTCGCAGTACTCGACCCCGTAGCGCTCGAGGATCTTGAAGCCCTCGTCCTCCCAGGCGCCGGGGATGCGGAAGATCGCGATCGTCTCGCCGGGGTCCTTGCCGAGCTCCAGGCAGGCCTTGATCACGCCGCGGGCGACGATGTCGACGCGGGTGTTGGAGACGATCGACATCATCACCGCGATCTTCTCGACGCCGTCCTTTTCGAGCACCTCCTTGGCCAGGCCGCAGGCCTTGGCGACCGAGGGGTTGCCGCCGATCTCGGAGTAGTTGGCGGGCTTGCCGCCCTGGCTGCGGACCGCGTCGGTCAGGGTCAGCGAGCCGCCGCCGGCGCCGATCACGAGGCCGAGGTTGCCGTCGAAGCCGTGGTCCTTGCCCTGGATCACGCCGCGGTGGTCGGCGGCGTCGATCGCGGCGACGTTGCGCTCGAAGTCGGAGGGCTCGTAGGTCTCGCGGGTGTCGTCCTCGGCGATCTCCAGCTGCTTGCGGAGCAGCCCTTCTGGCGCCCGACCGCCTCGTTCTCCATCTCCATGTGGGCGTCGAGGGCGACGAAGCTGCCGTCGGTCAGCTCGGCCAGCGGGTTGATCTCGGCCAGGGTCATGTCGTAGTCGCGGAAGAGGCGGGCGAGCTTGGCGAGGATCGGCGTCGCCCGGTTCAGCTGCGAGCCGGTGACCCCGGTCGCGGCGATCGTCTGCTTGGCCTCGAAGTCGGGGATCGGCATCAGGTTGGAGACGTGGCCGCGGCCGACGTGGTCGGGGTGGGTCTCGGCGACCTCCTCGATGTCGATCCCGCCCATGTCGCTGAACAGCATCAGCGGCCGCTTCGCGGTGCCGTCCCAGACGACGCTGGCGTAGTACTCCTGCTTGACCTCGGCTTTGGGGTCGACGAGGACGCCGCGCGGCATGTGGCCGTTGATCTCGAGCTTGAGGATGTCCTCGGCGTGCGCCGCGGCCTCCTCGGGCGTGTCGGCGAACTTGACGCCGCCGGCCTTCATCCGGCCGCCGCTCAGCACCTGGGACTTGATCACGACCGGGCCGCCGATCTCCTCGGCGGCCGCGCGCGCCTCCTCGGCGGTCGTGCAGAAGCCGTACTTGGTGACGGGAATCCCCGCCAGCTCGACGATCTTCCGTGCCTCGAACTCGAAGAAGCTCATCAGCGGCGCGGAACCCTATCCGACGGCGCGGAGCGCGTCGGGTGCCGGTGCTGCTGGAATACTTGTCGACGTGAGCCCCGTCCCCAGAGGGAGGAAGATGAGCTTCTCTGTCCGCTCTGCCGCAGCCCTCGCGCTGCTCGCTTTCGCGCTTGCCGCGCCGGTTGCGGGGAAACCGTGATCGACACGCCAAGACCGAGGGACACGATCCAGAGCAGCCTCGAAAAATCGCTTCATGACAAGATCAAGTCCGTCGACTGCCCCTCCGACCAGGAGGTCGAAGCCGGGCAAGACCTTCACCTGCACGGTGAAGTTTGCCGACGGCAAGCGAGGCGACGGTCGACCTTGAAGATCCGCAACGAGGACGCCGACGTCGAGCATCGTCGGCCTCAAACCGAAGAAATAGAGAGAGGCGAATGAGCGACCTGACCACGGCCCCCGCGCCGACCACCCACGCCAAGCTCCTCGACTGGGTCGGTGAGATCGCGGCACTGACCCAGCCCGACGCCGTCCACTGGTGCGACGGCTCGGCCGAGGAGTACGACGCCCTCGCCCAGACCCTGATCGACGCCGGCACCTTCGAGCGCCTCTCCGACGCCAAGCGGCCGAACTCCTACCTCGCCCTCTCCGACCCCGCCGACGTCGCCCGGGTCGAGGACCGCACCTTCATCTGCTCCGAGACCGAGGACGACGCCGGCCCGACCAACAACTGGCGCGACCCGGCCGAGATGCGCGAGACGCTGAACGGCTTCTTCAAGGGCTGCATGGTGGGCCGCACGATGTACGTGGTGCCCTTCTCGATGGGCCCGCTCGGCTCGCCGATCGCCGACATCGGCGTCCAGCTGACCGACTCCGCCTACGTCGCCGTCTCGATGCGGATCATGACCCGGATGGGCACAGGCCGCGCTCGACGTGCTCGGCACCGACGGCGAGTTCGTCCCCTGCGTGCACTCGGTCGGGATGCCGCTGGCCGAGGGCGTCGAGGACGTCTCCTGGCCCTGCAACGAGGACAACAAGTACATCGTCCACTACCCGGAGACGCGCGAGATCTGGTCCTTCGGCTCCGGCTACGGCGGCAACGCCCTGCTCGGCAAGAAGTGCTTCGCGCTGCGGATCGCCTCGGCGATGGCCCGCGACGAGGGCTGGCTGGCCGAGCACATGCTGATCCTCAAACTGACCTCGCCCGAGGGCAGCGGTCAAGTACGTCACCGGCGCCTTCCCCTCGGCCTGCGGCAAGACCAACCTGGCGATGCTGGTCCCGACCCTGCCCGACTGGAAGGTCGAGACGATCGGCGACGACATCGCCTGGATGAAGTTCGGCGAGGACGGCCGCCTCTACGCGGTCAACCCCGAGGCCGGCTTCTTCGGCGTCGCCCCGAACACCGAGCCACAAGACCAACCCGAACGCGATGGACACGATCGAGCGCAACTCGATCTTCACCAACTGCGCCAAGACCGACGACGGCGACATCTGGTGGGAGGGGATGACCGGCGAGCCGCCCGAGCACGTGATCGACTGGCACGGCAACGACTGGACGCCGGAGTCCGAGACGCCCGCCGCCCACCCGAACGCCCGCTTCACGACGCCCGCCTCGCAGTGCCCCTCGATCGCGCCCGAGTGGGAGGACCCCGCCGGCGTGCCGATCGACGCCTTCCTCTTCGGCGGCCGCCGGGCGACCGTGGTGCCGCTGGTCCAGGAGGCCTTCGACTGGGAGCACGCGGTCTTCATGGGGGCGACGATGTCCTCGGAGACGACCGCCGCCGCCGCCGGCGCCGTCGGCCAGCTGCGCTTCGACCCGATGGCGATGCTGCCCTTCTGCGGCTACAACATGGCCGACTACTTCGCCCACTGGCTCAAGGCCGGCAAGCGCGAGGGGGCCGAGCTGCCGCGGGTCTTCTACGTCAACTGGTTCCGCAAAGACGCCGACGGCAAGTTCCTCTGGCCCGGCTTCGGCGAGAACAGCCGCGTCCTCGAGTGGGTCTTCCGCCGCTGCGAGGGCGCCGCCGACGCGGTCGAGACCCCGATCGGCCTGCTGCCGGCCGAGGGCGCGATCAACACCGAGGGCCTCAACATCTCCGACGAGGCGATGGAGGAGCTGCTCACCGTCGACACCGAGCTGGTCAAGCAGCAGCTGCCGCAGGTCAAGGAGCACCTGGCGAAGTTCGGCGACAAGCTGCCGCCGGAGATCACCGCCCAGCTCGAGGCGCTCGAAGAGCGCCTCGGTAGCGGCCGCCGCCGGCGGGGCCGAGCATCGCCCGCTCGGACCGCCTCGCCAGCGGGTGTGGCTAGCGCGCGGGTCCTGCCGCTGCGATCCGAGCTGCTGCGTCCATACGTGGACTTCGGCCTGCCATCGAGCTGCCGGTCGCAGGCCGATCGCGACCTACGTGTAGTCGCCGGGCCGTTCGCGCGCGTTCGGTGAGTGCATCCGCGCGCGGAGACGAGTTGACGCCGCCGTCATCGACCCCCGCGCCGAGCACCGTCCCGGCTGAGCACCCCAGCTCAGGCGCAAGGGAACGCTCAAGCCGGGTGACAGCTCGAACGGCGAGAGAGCCCAGCTCGAAGGCCGGCTTCACCCCACCGCGCGAGCCAGCTCTGCGTCAAGAAGCGCGGCTCAAAGCCAGCGGATGGGCGGTCCGTGAAGGACCCACCTCGGTGCCGCCGGGTTTGCGAGCTGGTGGTGGGTCCCCGTCCGCGGGTGGCGTCGGGTGGGGTGGACTCCGCCGCCCGAAGGCTGCGAAGGGCAAGGCCTGAGCCCTAGATGCGCGCGGGCCCGGCGCCCGTAGCAGCGCGTAGGGCAAGGAGGGCGCCCCACCCGACGACAGGACCCCGCGGGCAGGACCCCCCGTCCTACAGCCCGTAGGACTCGGCCAGCTCCGGGTCCTTCTCGGCCAGCATTTCCGCCAGCTCGACCATCACCTTGCACTGCTTCCAGGTGGCGTCGTCCTGCATCTTGCCGTCGATCATGTGGACGCCGCGGCCGTCGGGGATCGCCTCCAGCACTTTCTTGGCGAACTTGACCTCCTCCGGCGGCGGGCTGAAGACCTTCTTGGCGATGTCGATCTGGACCGGGTGCAGCGACCAGGCGCCGACGCAGCCCATCAGGAAGGCGGCGCGGAACTGGGTCTCGCAGCCGGCGGTGTCCTTGATGTCGCCGAAGGGGCCGTAGAAGGGCAGGATCCCGGTCGAGGCGCAGGCGTCGACCATGCGGGCGATCGAGTAGTGCCAGAGGTCCTGCTGGGCGCTGACCCGGTCGGCCTCGGGGTTCTCGGGGTCGGCCGGGTCCTCCATCACCCGGTAGCCGGGGTGGCCGCCGCCGACGCGGGTCGTCTTCATCCGCCGCGAGGCGGCGAGGTCGGCGGGGCCGAAGCTCATCCCCTGCATGCGCGGGCTGGCGGCGGCGATCTCCTCGAGGTTGACGACGCCCTGCGCGGTCTCGAGGATCGCGTGGATCAGGATCGGGCGGTCGAGCCCCGCCTTCGCCTCGAGCTGGGCGAGCAGGCGGTCGACGTAGTGGATGTCCCAGGCGCCCTCGACCTTGGGCACCATCACGACCTCGAGCTTGTCGCCGATCTCGGTGACCAGCGTGGTCAGGTCGTCGAGCACCCAGGGGCTCTCCAGCGAGTTGACCCGGGTCCAGAGCGAGGTCTGGCCGAAGTCGGACTCCTTGCGCGGCCTTGATCAGGCCCTGGCGCGCGGCCTCCTTGCGGTCGACCGGGATCGCGTCCTCGAGGTTGCCGAGCAGGATGTCGGTCTTCTCGGCGATGCGCGCCGGCCTTGGCGACCATCTTCTCGTTCGAGAAGTCGAGGAAGTGGATCATCCGCGACGGCGTCACGGGGATCTCGCGCAGCGGCTCCGGGGCGCCGATCGCCTGCGGCTGGAAGAAGTCTCTGGGGTTTCTCACGCTGCTCCTCGGGTCGTTTTCGCTCTGTTGGCGGGCGGGAATCTATTGGCCCGGCGGGTTTGCCGCCTCTCGCGGCCGTAAATTGCGGAGAAGTGGAGGCTGCCGAGCGCGACAGCACGCAGGACTGGCTGCTGCCGGAGGCAGCGGCGCCGCCGCTGCTGGGCGAGCTGGAGCTGCGGATCGACGAGGCGCTCGTCATCGCCAGGGCTTCGGAGGCGGCGGTGAGGCTGGTGGGCGAGACTGCGATCGACGCGGCCAGACAGGCCCGCCGCGCCGCCGAGCTGGCCGAGCGGGCGAGCGAGTCCGCATTGAGCGCCAGCCGGGCGGTGGCCGCGAGCCCCCCGGTGGGCTCGCGCCGGCCGGACGCCGAGGCGCCGCCCGGGGATGCGAGCCTGCGTGGCTTCAGCGAACGAGCGGACCGGGTGGTGGCGCGCCTGCAGGCGCTCGAGCGGCTGCCGGCTCGGGCCAGGCCCGCCAGCGTCGCCACAGGCCGTCGCCGACCAGGCGGCTGAGGTCTGCGGCGAGGCCAAGCGGCACCCCGTCGAGCGAGCGGGCCGCCTGGACCCCCCGCACCGACCCGGTCAGGAGCACCTCGTCGGCCGCGAGCAGCTCCGCCCGCCCGAGGCGCCGCTCCTGCACCTCGACCCCGCCCGCCCGGGCGACCTCGATGACGCCGGCGCGGGCGACGCCGGGGAGGATGCGGCCGTCGGCCGGAGGTGTGACCAGGACCCCGTCCCGGGCGGCGAAGACGTTGGCCCAGCCGGCCTCGAGCACCTCCTCGCCCTCGTCCAGGAGCAGCGGGCCGGCCCCCTCCGCGGCCGGCGGCAGCGGCGAGCGATCGGCCCACTTGTGGGCGCCGAGGCCGCCGGCGAGGAGGAGACCCCGCAGGTCGGCGCCGCGATCGGGGGTTGGGAAGAGAAGCGCGGGGTCTACTGTCGCCGTCTCCACGTCGTAGGACAGGCAGTCGTCGGCCGGAGCGATGCTCAACCGCAGGCGGCCGAGACCCAGGCCTGCGGCGCGGTCGACGACGAGCCGGCACGCCTCTCCCGGCAGGCCGGCCCCATACAGCGCCCCCAGGCTGCTCGCCAGCCGCTCGAGGTGAGCGTCCAGCTCAACCGGCCCGCCGTCGACCACGAGCAGCGTCTCGAAGATGCCCCGCGCCGGGTCCGGGTGTCGGTTGGCGGTCATCGCAGGGGTATTTTGCTTGGCTGGCACCCGGGGCGATGCGAACTCTGCTGATCGACAACTACGACTCGTTCACCTACAACCTCTTTCAGCTGCTGGCGGAGGTGAACGGGGCGGAGCCCGTCGTGGTCCGCAACGACGAGGCGAGCTGGGACGAGCTGGCGCGATCGGGGTTCGACAACGTGGTCGTCTCGCCGGGGCCGGGGCAGCCCCGGCGCCGGCGAGACTTCGGCGTCTGCGCCGAGGTGATCCGTCACTGCGAGCTGCCGCTGTTGGGCGTCTGCCTCGGCCACCAGGGCCTCGGCTGGGTCTACGGCGGCCGGGTCGTCCGCGCTCCCGAGCCGGTGCACGGCCGGGTGGGCCCGGTCGAGCACGCGGGCTCGCCGCTGTTCGCCGGGATCCCGCGCCGCTTCCAGGCGGTCCGCTACCACTCGCTCTGCCTCGAGCGGCCGCTCCCCGACGGGCTCGAGGAGATCGCCTGGTCCGATGACGGCATCGTGATGGCACTGGCTCACCGCGCCCGCCCGCAGTGGGGCGTGCAGTTCCACCCCGAGTCGATCGCGGCAGAGCACGGCCGCCGTCTGCTCGCAAACTTCCGCGATCTCAGCGCCGAGGCCCTCGGCGGCCACACCGTGCCACCGGTCGCCTCGAGGCTGGGCGAGTTTGTCACCTCAGGGGTGACAAACTCGCCCAGCGGGACGCCGCTGGCGCTTGAGCTGAAGGTGCGCAGGTTCGAAACCGCTGTCGAGCCCGAGCGGGTCTTCGCGGCGATCTACGGCAGCAGCGACTTGCCTTCTGGCTCGACAGCAGCCGGACGGGGGAGACGGCTCGCTTTTCCTTCGTGGGCGACGCCGGTGGGCCGCTCGGGGCGACGGTCACCTACGACCTCGACGCTGGCGAGGTGAGGGTCGAGCGCGGCGACGAGGCGGAGGTCCTGGCGGAGTCGATCTTCGACTACCTGGAGCGTGAGCAGCGGCGCCTGTGCCCGCGGGCCGCCGAGCTGCCCTTCGACTTCGCCTGCGGCTTCGCCGGCTATCTCGGCTACGAGCTGAAGGCCGAGTGCGGCGCCGACCGCGCCCACAGCTCCCCGCTCCCCGACGCCGCCTTCATCTTTGCCGCCCGGATGATCGCCTTCGACCACGAGCTCGGGACCACCTACCTGCTCTGCCTGCACGACCCCGGCGGCGAGGATGCCGCCGACGATTGGCTCTCCGCCACAACTGCCCAGCTCTCGGCCCTGGGACCCGGCCAGGCGAACGGGGAGACAGGGGAGGACTCGACGGAGCAACAGCGGAAAGGTTCCGACGAGTCCTCCCCTGTCTCCTCCCGCCTGGCCCGATCCCGAACCCGCTACCTCGACGACATCGCGACATGTCTCGAGCTCCTGCGCGAGGGTGAGAGCTACGAGATCTGCCTCACCAACGCGATCGAGACCGAGGTGGACGCGGACCCGTTCGATCTCTACCGGCGGCTGCGGCGGGTCAACCCAGCGCCGTTCTCGGCCTACCTGCGCTTCGGCGAGCTCGCCGTGCTCAGCTCTTCTCCCGAGCGGTTCCTGAGGATCGATCGCGAGCGCGGGGTGGAGGCGAAGCCGATCAAGGGGACCAGCCGGCGCGGCGGCGACGCCGAGGAGGACGCGCGCCTCGCCAGGGACCTGGGCGAGAGCGAGAAGAACCGGGCGGAGAACCTGATGATCGCCGACCTCCTGCGCAACGACCTCGGCTCGGTCTGCGAGGTCGGCAGCGTCCAGGTGCCGGCGCTGATGGAGGTCGAGACCTACGAGACCGTGCATCAGCTCGTCTCGACCGTGCGCGGGCGCCTGCGCACGGGGCTGACCGCGCTCGACTGCGTCCGCGCCTGCTTCCCGCCCGGCTCGATGACCGGGGCGCCGAAGCGTCGGACGATGGAGATCCTCGACGCCTTGGAGGAGCGGCCGCGCGGCGTCTACTCGGGCGCGATCGGCTACCTCGGCCTCGGCGGCGGCTGCGACCTCAGCGTCGCGATCCGGACGATCGTCCTCGACGGCGGCTTGGCGAGCATCGGCGCCGGCGGCGCGATCGTCGCCCAGTCCGATGCCGAGGAGGAGCTCGAGGAGATGCTGCTCAAGGCCCGGGCGCCGATGGCAGCCCTCGGCGCGGTGCCCTCAGCCCATCTGAGCGCAGGCGCCGACTATCCTTGACTCTGGCCGGCGAGAGCGCCCCCGCCGCCGCATTCCACCCCCGACAACGAGCTAGGAGCCATGGCCGTAGACACCGCCGCCTACAGCGAGCAGACCGACCTTCAGCGCGACATCACCGAGATGGTCCGCCAGTTCGCCGACGAGAAGATCATCCCCAACGCCGAGCACTTCGACCACGAGGACTCCTTCCCGGAGCAGATCGTCGAGGAAATGAAAGAGCTCGGCCTGTTCGGGGTGACGATCCCCGAGGAGTACGGCGGCATGGGGCTCGACCTGACCACCTACGCGATGATCGTCGAAGAGCTCTCGCGCGGCTGGATCTCGATCTCCGGCGTCGTCAACACCCACTTCATCGGCTCCTACCTGCTGATGAAGTTCGGCACCGACGAGCAGAAGGAGTACTTCCTGCCGAAGATGGCGACCGGCGAGATCCGCGCCGCCTTCTCGCTGTCGGAGCCCGAGGTCGGCTCCGACGTCCAGGGCATCAAGTCCACCGCCAAGAAGGGCGAGGACGGCAACTGGGAGCTGAACGGCCAGAAGATGTGGGTCACCAACGGCCTCGGCTCCAGCGTCGTCTTCGTGCTGATGAAGACCGACCCGAAGGCCGAGCCCGCCTACAAGGGGATGACCTGCTTCATCACCGAGAAGGAGCCCTGGGCGGAAGTCAACGAGGGCGACTTCGAGGGCCTCGACGGTGCCGCCGAAGATCAAGAAGATGGGCTACAAGGGCGTCGAGTCGACCGAGCTCGTCTACGACGGCTACAGGTGCCCGCCCGAGCGCGTGCTCGGCGGCGAGGAGGCGGGCGTCGGCGAGGGCTTCGTCCAGATGATGGACGCGCTCGAGGTCGGCCGCGTCAACGTCGCCGCCCGCGGCGTCGGCATCGCCCAGCGCGCGCTCGAGCTGGCCCTCCGCTACAGCCAGGAGCGCAAGACCTTCGGCAAGCCGATCGCCCAGCACCAGGCGATCCAGTTCAAGCTCGCCGACATGGCGACCAAGATCGAGGCGGCCCGCCTGCTCACCCGCAAAGCGGCGCGGATGAAGGACGCCGGCGAGCGCTCCGACCTCGAGGCCGGGATGGCCAAGCTGCTCGCCTCGGAGACCGGCAAGGAGTGCGTCGAGGACTGCTTCCGCATCCACGGCGGCTACGGCTACTCGAAGGAGTACGAGATCGAGCGCCTCTACCGCGACGCGCCGCTGCTGCTGATCGGCGAGGGGACCTCGGAGATCCAGCGCATGGTGATCGGCAAGAAGCTCCTGCAGAGGCACAAGATCTAGGCGCTATGGCTGGCATCGACCGCCGACCTGATCCGCACCGCCGTCGAGCGCTTCCAGGCGGAAGTCCCGGCGCTGGCGAAACTGAAGCTGGTCTTCGGCCTGCGAGCTGAAAGCCAAACACGACATCCAGCTCTACCGGGTCGAGCTGCCGGGGCCGAAGATCAGCAAGGACCTCGCCCAGGACGAGCGGGTGCTGGTCGAAATCGACCGGCCCGCAGTTCAACGAGCTGGCCGAGAAAGGCACGCTGAAGAGCTACCGCAAGGCCGGTCGAGACCGGCCACATCAAGGCCAGCGGCGACTCCAACGTGATGAAGCTGATCGCCCAGGTCGTCGAAAGCCAGGAGCAGCGCGCGCGCCTGAAGAAAGTCCACTGAGCGGCGCTCCACCCACTTTCGTGCGCGGATAGCATCCCGCGCCGTCCAACCCAGAGGAGAACCGACGACAGATGAGCGACGAGAAGCATCGAGCTGACCACCGACCAGGCCGAGCGCGAGGCGTCCGGCGCGCACGCCTACGGCCGCTACCTCGAGGAGTTCGAGGTCGGCGCCGTCTACAAGCACTGGCCGGCCAAGACGGTGACCGAGTCCGACGATCACCTCTTCTGCCTGATCACGATGAACCACCACCCGCTGCACCTCAACGACGTCTACGCGAAGCGCTCCCAGCAGGGGCGCAACGTCGTCGTCGGCCCGCTCGTCTACTCGCTGGCGCTGGGGATGTCGGTCTCCGACGTCTCCGGCAAGGCGATCGCCAACCTGGCGACCGAAGACCTCAGCCACCCGAACCCGGTCTTCCACGGCGACACGCTCTTCTGCGAGACCGAGGTCCTCGACGTCAAGCCCTCGCAGTCGAAGCCCGACCGCGGCGTCGTCAAGGTCCACACGCGGGTCCTCAACCAGGACGGCGTCCTCGTCGCCGAGTTCAAGCGCCTGGTGCTGGTGCCGCGCCGACCGGAGTAAGAGCTTGTCTCAAAACCCCAGGCCGGCGGTGCGCCCGCGCTCGGGGCGCTGGGGGAAGACTCAGCTGAGCAGCTTGCGGTGGAGCTCCTGGATTTCAGCTCCCGGGGCGCTGCCGAGCTCCTCGTTGAGCAGCCTGCGCAGCTCGTCGTAGGTGCGCAGCGCCTCGGCGGTGTTGCCGGAGGCCACCAGTGCCTCCATCAAGTTCAGGTAGCCGGTCTCGCGAAAGGGTGCGGAGCGGATCAGCGCCCGCGCCGAGCGCTCCGCCCCGGCCAGCTCGGACCCGCCGAGCCCGATGCCGGCCCGTGAGATGACCTCGCGGGAACGCAGTTCCAGCTCGCCCAGCTCGTGGCGCACCTGCTCCACCCAGGGGGCGTCGAAGCCGCCGAGGAAGGGCCGCCCGCTGATGTTCAGGCTGATGTGGGCGTGCATCCAGGCGTCCCTCCAGTGCTGGGCGGAGATCGCGGCGTCGGCGACCTGGATCGCCTGCTCGGCGGCCTCGACGTCGACCCAGGCGTCGTCGGGGAGCCGCAGTTCGATCGTGTCGCGGCCAGCCAGCGCCTCGCTGCCGAGGGCGGCGCGCAGATGCGACAGCTGCGTGCGCAGGGAGGCGGCGGGGTCGGCGGGTGGGGACTGCGGCCAGATCGCCTCGATCAGCTCGTCGCGGCTGACCGGGCGGTTGCGGTTGAGGACGAGATATGCGAGCAGAATCCTGCCCTGGCGCCCGCGCAGCGCGGGGGTGACGTGGCGTCCCTCGATATCCACTTTGAGGCGCCCACAGAGTTGAATTCGCGGCGCCCCGGTCTCGAGGCCGGGCATCGACGTAAACGATACGGAAGCGCTGTTTCCACGCGAGGGCAACATGTCTCCAGCATCATCGACCGCTGTGTTTGACAACTTGACCCTAGATGCTCAAGCTCTTGAGCTGACCGTCCGATGCGAATGCGGCACAATCGTTGTTGCCGACAGCGATCAGCGCTTGGTTGAGCTGGTCCAAATGCATTTCGACGAGTTCCACCCCGATCTCGGCGCCAAGGTGCCGGCAGACCTGATTTTGGCCATGGCTGAACAAAAGGAGAAAATGTAGTGAGCGGAATAAACGACATCAAGACCGCCCTCCGCGTGGCGATTGCGAGTGCGGCTCTGATCGCCGCTTTCGTGCTGCCGGCACAGGCAATCGCCGCCGAAGGCGAATGCGCCAACGCCGGCAGCGATCCCACTGCGGCTCAGTACTGCTCCGTGAGCGGTGCCCAGGGCGGCGGCAATGAAAACACCCCGGTCGCTCAGAGCGAACCTCAGGGCGAGCAGGCCTCCGTCGCACCGGCGCCCGCCGCCAGCACCGCCGCGGTCGAATCCTCGGGCCAGGGCTCACTGCCCTTCACCGGGCTCGACGTCGGCATCCTGGTCCTCGTGGCCGCGATTCTGGTCGGCACCGGACTGGCGCTGCGCCGCCTCACTGCCTCAGGGGTAAAGCAGGGCTAGGACAATGGAGGGCGCGGCGACTTACCCCGACCACACGGCGCTGCACGCGCAGCGCCTGCTCGGGATCTCCGCGTTCGGCCTGGCCCCTGCGGTGGCCGCCGGCATGATGGCCGGCGGGCACCTGCACAGCGTCGGCGAGGGCGCGATCGTCTTCGTCGCGATCTTCGCGACCAGTCTCCTGTTGGAGCGGGACCGCTACCCGCTGCACCTGATGCCGCTCGCCTCGTTCGTGATCAGGGCCCTGGTCCCGGTGATCGGGGCCGCGCTGGCCCTGGCGACGTTCGCGCTGGCGGGCCGGCCCGAGGCCGCCGCGAAGCTGGCGGTGCCGATCGTCGGCGCCTGGATCGTCACCGCCTTCGCCACCTGGGTCAACCTGCGCTTCATGTCCTCGCGGCGGATCCGGGTCGCGATGATCGGCTCGCCGGGCCTAGCGGTGGGCCTGGCGCACGAGCTGAAGAGCGCCGGGATCCGCGCCTACTCGGTGATCGGCTGGATCGCCGACGAGCAGCCGGCGATGCAGGTCGAGGGTGGGCCGCGCTGGCTCGGCTCGCTGGAGGACGTCCGCGAGATCGTCGAGCGCAGCTCGATCGAACTCCTCGTCCACTCCAGCGGGACCTCGGCGAAGATGGCCCAGCCCTCCCTCTCTCGCCTCGAGCTCTTCGAGTGGGTCGCCGCCAGCTGCCTCGACCTGCCGGTGCGCCTGATCGAGGCCAGTCAGCTCTACGAGAGCCTGCTCGGCCACGTCCCGCTCGGCCAGTCGAACTCGGCCTGGTTCCAGTACCTGCTCCACCCCCGCTACCGGGCCGGTTCGCCGGCTTCGAAGCGGATCTTCGACCTCCTCGTCGGCAGCGCCATGCTCGTGCTCCTCGCCCCGGTGCTGGCGGCCTTTGCGATCGCCGTCAAGCTCACCGACCGCGGCCCGATCCTCTACCGGCAGCGGCGGGTCGGCGAGGGCGGCACCGAATTCCAGATGATCAAGCTGCGCTCGATGCGGGTCGAGTCGGAGGAGAAGGGCGCCCGCTGGTCGGGAGCCGAGGACGACCGCATCACCCCGGTCGGGGCGATCATGCGGCGGCTGCACATCGACGAGATGCCGCAGCTGTGGAACGTACTGCGCGGCGAGATGACGATCGTCGGGCCGCGGCCCGAGCGCCGCGAGCTGATCGTCGAGCTCGAGCGGCGCCTCGCCTACTACGACAGGCGGCACCTGGTCAAGCCGGGGCTCGCCGGCTGGGCGCAGGCGCGCTGTGGCTACGGCGGCTCCGAAGAGGGCACCAGCTGGAAGCTCTGCCACGACCTCTTCTACCTCAAGCACCGCTCGGTCTACTTCGACGCGATGATCCTGCTCGAGAACGTGCGGATCTCACTTCGCCGCAGCGTTCAGTTCGGCGTCGACGCTCCCGAGGAGCAGTTCATCCTCGGCCATCCCGGCCGAGTTCGCTGAGCCCTCTGGGTCAGGATGCATCGAGGCGGCAGCTCGGCGTGCCCACCGGGGGGAAGCCGACCTGGCTGATTGAATGCCCCGCTTGAGCCGAGAGGGGAGAAACGTGTGACCGGCCGTGGCCTCGACGAGCAGATCGGCGCCGCGGCGCCCTCGATCCCGGTCTTCGACCTGAGGATCGAGCAGGAGGACCTCGATGCGGTCGAGGCAACCCTGCGCTCCGGCTGGTGGACGATGGGGCCGCGGGTGGCGGAGTTCGAGCGCCGCTTCGCCGAGCACCTGGGCTGCGCCCACGTGGTCGCGACCTCGAGCTGCACGACGGCGCTGCACCTGGCCCTGCTCGGCGCCGAGGTCGGGCCGGGCGATGAGGTGATCGTGCCCTCCTTCACCTTCGTCGCCACGGTGGCGACGGTTATGCAGACCGGAGCGACCCCGGTGTTCGCCGAGATCGGCGGCCAGCACGACCTCTGCATGGATCCCGAGCACGCCGAGTCGCTGATCGGCCCCCGAACGCGGGCGATCATGCCGGTGCACTACGGCGGCTACGCCGCCTCGCCGGCGCGCCTCGAGCAGATCTGCGCCCAGCGTGGCCTGACCCTGCTGGAGGACTGCGCCCACGCCCCCTACTCGAAAGCCGGCGGGCAGGCGCTGGGCACGTTCGGGCTCGCCGGCGCTTTCAGCTTCTTCCCCAACAAGGTCCTCGGCATCGGCGAGGGCGGCGCCCTTTGCACCGACAGCGACGAAGTCGCAGCCACGGCGCGGCTGCTGCGCTCGCAGGGGATGACCTCGGGGACGATGGATCGCCACGGCGGCCAGATCGCCAAATACGACGTCACCGGGCTCGGTTACAACTACCGCATGGACGAGCCGCGGGCGGCGCTGCTGCTCTCGCGCTTCGCCCGCCTCGGCGGCGAGATCGAGCGCAGGCGGGAGCTGACGCGGATCTACCGCGAGCGCCTGGCAAGCGTGGACGGGATCACGGTTCCCTTCAGCGACGAGCAGGTCGGGCCCTCCTCCGCCTACTCGATGAGCGTGATGCTGGCGGAGCCAGGCCGCAAGGACGAGGTTCGGACCGCTCTGCACGAGCGCGGCGTCCAGACCACCACCATGTACACGGGGGTCCATGAGTTCTCGGCCTACCGCGAGCGCTTCCCGGAGGTCTCGCTGCCGCGCACCGAGCTGGCTTCCCAGACCCAGTTCAACCTGCCGCTGTTCCCGCACCTGAGCGAGGAGCAGATCGAGCGGGTCGCCGCGGCCGTCGAGGAGGTGCTCTGATGGACTGGAAGGTGCCGCTGGTCGAGATCGAGGTCACCGACGACGATGTCGAGTCGGTGCTCGACTGCCTGCGCTCAGGTTGGCTGACGATGGGGCCGCGCACGCAGGCGTTCGAAGCGGCGCTGGCCGGGCGGATCGGCGTCAAGCACGCGATCGCCGTCTCCAGCGGCACCGCGGCGCTGCACCTCGCCTGCCGGGCCGTCGGCCTTCAGCCCGGGGACGAGGCGATCGTGCCCGACATGACCTTCGTCGCCACCGCCCACGCCCCGCGTTACCTCGGCGCCGATGTCGTCCTCTGCGATTCCGGCGGGCCCACCGAACCAGGGCTCGATCTGGCCGCGGTCGAGCGCCTGATCAGTCCCCGGACCAAAGCCGTGATCGCGGTCCACATGTGGGGCTACCCCGCCGCCGCCGAGGGGCTGCGGGCGCTGTGCGACGAGCGCGGCCTGGCCTTGATCGAGGACTGCGCTGAGGCGATCGGGGCGCGGCTGCCGGGCGGCGCGGCGGTGGGCTCGGTCGGCGAGCTCGGCTGCTTCAGCTTCTTCTCCAAAAAGCAGCTGGCGATGGGGGAGGGGGGCCTCCTCACCACCGACGACGACGACCTCGCCGCCACGGTCCGCTCCCTGCGCTCGCACGCGATGACCTCGGTCACCTGGGAGCGTCACCGCGGCCATGGGCTCGGTTACGACGTAACCGACGTCGGCTACAACTACCGAATGGACGAGCCGCGCGCGGCGCTCGGGCTGAGCCGGGTCGAGCGCCTCGACGCCGACATCGAGGCGCGGCGCGCGGCCGCCCGCGCCTACCGCGAACGGCTCGGCGGCGTCGCGGGCCTGGAGCTGGGATTCGACGACGAGGAGGTGGAGCGCTCATCCCACTTCGTCTTCCCGATCCTGCTCGCCGACCGGGAAACGCGAGACCGGTTGCGGGTCGAGCTGCGCGACAGCGGCGTGCAGAGCACCTGGTACCCGGCGGTGCACACGCTCAGCGAGTACCGGGAGCGGGCCGACCCCGGCCGGCTGCCCAACGCCACCGAGATCGCCGACCGCCACCTGGCGCTTCCCCTCCACAGCCTGCTGGACTCCGAGCGGATCGACTTCGTCGCCGAGAGCGTTCGCACTTTCGTCGAACGCGCCGATCGGTCGAGCTAGGAGCGAACCGCGAGTATCCACTTCTCGGGAAGCTTCTCGTCGGCCCACGCCTCGAAGCCGAGCCCGCGCAGGTCCTCGACGCACTGGCCTGCCGGGTATCCGAGCTCGGGGTGGGCCTCGACGCGCAGCGACCTGACTCGAGCCGGCCACCCGCCGCCGGCCGCGAACGCCCTCGGCTCGGTTCCCTCGATGTTGATCTGCATGTAGTCGATCGGGCCCTCCGGCATGTGCTCGGCAAGGAGGGCGTCGATATGGAGAGCACGAACGCCCTCCAGCTCGGCCGGGTCCGTCTCCCGCCGGGGGCGGACCGAGAAGCCATGCTCTCCGTAGCGGCTGTCGCGATCGACGACCAGCTCGGTGGAGGAGTCCCAGATGCCGGCCTCGACCACCTCGCAGCGGCGGCCGAACTGGGCCACGTTGAGGCGGGCGAGGGCTGCGTTGCCCGGGTCGGGCTCGACGCCGAGGACCCGGGCATTCGGGTAGCGGTATGCCAGGGCGGCGAGGGAGGCGCCGATGTTGGCCCCCAGCTCGCAGATCTGCCGAAGGTCGCATTCGACGGCCTGAGCCGGAGGCAGGTAGAGCCTGTCCCGGTAGTAGTAGCTCGCGTTGCGGAGGTCGCTGGCGCCGGGGCGGACAAGGAGCTCGCAGCCGCCCAGCTTCTTCATCGGGATGCCGACCGGAGCGGCGCGCTTGCTCCCCACTCGCCCCCTGACCACGGTGCCGAGGACTCGAAACGCCCCCTTGGCGCCCTGCGAGACGCTCAGCTGGAGAGCCAGACTCCGCGCGTAGCTGACCGCCTTTGACACAGCGCTCGGCATCGGCTCACCCTAGCGGCAGGAGCGAGAGCTGAATGCGGTCAGTCCGGCTTCCGCGCGACCAGGAAGATCCCCGCCGTGGCGAGATCCTCGTCGGCGAGGCCGCGGAAGCGCGGCAGCAGCCGCGGCCGGATCTCGTCGATCAGGGGCTTTGCGGCCGCCACCATCGCGGCCGGCGCCGAGGCGGGATGGGGAATCAGCTCACCCTCCTGACCGATCAGGTGGGTGGTGAAGAACCTCGCCGGATATCCCAGTCGCCCCATCTCCTCCCGGTACCAGTTGGCGAGGTGACGATTGGGGAGCCCGGAGTGCTCGCCCATCCAGCGATAGGTTCGGTCGGGGACGGTGAGGAAGGTGAGCGGGTTGTGGCCGCCCCCGCTGAAGAGGCCGTGGTCGCCGAGGTCGACCTTGTGGATCAGCAGCCCCCCCGGGACGAGCAGATCCTGCATCGCCGCGAACACCTCCCCGGGGTCGGTGACGTGCTCGAGCACGGCCCGCGAGACGATCAGGTCGAAGCGCTCCTCGCCGATCGCGCCCCGGGCCGCCTCGGCTGCCACCCCCTGGATGACCCGAACCCGCTCGGGGTCCAGCCCGAGCTCCGTGCCGGGGGCCAGGGCGCCTTCGCCGCAGCGGCGTTGCTCGTCGGGCAGCCCGGCGAGCACGGCGCGGTGAATCCCCTCCTGCTGGTCGGGGTCGCGCCAGGTGATGAACCGGTCCAGGGTGACGACCCGCCGGGCGCCGGCCGCGGCGAACCTGAGCGCGACCCCGAAGTTGTCGCCGGGGCCCAGCTCAAGCACCGAGGCCCCGCTCAGCTGCGACTCCTGCAGCTCGGCGTAGCGCCGGTAGTCGCCGTACACGGAGTCGACGTAGGCGACGCTGTCGCCGACCTCGAGCCCGCGGTGCGTCGCCCCCTGCCGCTTGATCGGAACCCGCAGCTCCATGCCCAGGGCGGCGATCCGGTCCTTGCAGATCCGCGCTGCGATCACCGCGCCCCGGGACCGCTTGGCGACGCTGGTCAGCCTTGAGCGAGGGCCCATGCGCGGGACCCTATCCTGGGCTCCAGCCGGTGAGCTGCGGCCGCCGGTAGTACAGACGTGCAATCTCGTTCCCACCGGTCAGGCATACGTGCCGACCGACGATCTCCAGGGCAATGCCTTCTCGTTGCCTTACGACGCTCCTCTTCGCCGCGGCGCTCGCGATCGCGCTGTTGGCGGCGGCTGGCCCGGCGACCGCCACGACGCGCTGTGATCTCGTCGCCGCGCCGAATGGCTCCGACGCGGCATCGGGCGTCGCCGAGGACCCCTTGCAGAGCGCCCAGGGCCTGGTCGACAGGCTGCAGGAGGGGCAGGTGGGCTGCTTCCGCGCCGGCGACTACTCCTTCGCAGAGCTGCAGCTCTCGACGCCAGGGATTACGCTGACCAGCTACCCGGGCGACCGCGCCACGCTGCACGGGCGCCTCTGGATCGCCGCAGGCGCCGACGACGACGTCGTCAGCCACCTCGACCTCGACGGGCGCAGCGGCAACCCCGACCTGCCCAGCCCGACCGTCAACGCCGACGGCGCGGTCTTCGACGACGTCGACGTGACCAACTACCACACCGGCATCTGTTTCGTGCTGGGAAACTCCGTCTTCGGGCGCGCGAACGGGACGGTGATCGAGGACAGCCGGATCCACGACTGCGGGCGATTGCCCTCGGAAAACCAGGATCACGGCATTTACCTCTCGGCCGCAACCGGCACCTTGATCCGCAACGACTGGATCTACGACAACGCCGATCGCGGCATCCAGCTCTACCCCGACGCGCAGGGAACCCGCATCGTCGGCAACGTGATCGACGGCAACGGCGAGGGCATCATCTTCTCGGGCGACGAAAGCGTCGCCGCCAGCGACACCGTCGTGGAACGGAACATCATCGCCAACTCCAGAATTCGCCGCAACGTCGAGTCCTCTTACGCTGTTGGGGCCCCAGTCGGAGTCGACAACGTCGTTCGCGACAACTGCCTGCACGGTGCCGCCAGCGATTACTACGCTGGGCCGAACGGCAGCGGCGTGGTCGAATCCTCTCCGGTCGGCTTCGAGGTCACCGGCAACGTCTCCGCCAGCCCGGAATTCGTCGATGCTGACGGCGGCGATTTCCGCCTTCGCCCCGGCAGCCCGTGCGCGGGCATCCTCGCTGGAGCCGTCGCGGCGACTGCCTCGAAGCGACTCAGCCGGACGCGGGTGGGGAGAGTGGCGGTCTCGAGCCGGATCGAGCTCCGCTGAGCGCCGCCGTCGGCCGCCGGGCCGGCTCGCAGGAGTGAACACCGATGCCACGAAGCTACGAACGCAGAACCACTACGAGAGGATCGAGTTGAGCGAGCAGGCAGACAGTTCGAGTCGGGATTCGCGCCGGGTTCTGGTCATCGGCGGCGCCGGATACGTTGGCAACGTCCTGGTCCGGAAGCTGCTCGGGCGGGGTTACCAGGTGCGCGTGCTCGACGACCTCCTCTTCGGTCATGGTGCCGGAATCGCCGGGGCGCTTGAGGAGCCCGGCCTCTCCTTCGTCGCCGCGGATCTGCGCGACCGGGCCGCTCTCGACGATGCGCTCGAGGGCGTTACCGACGCCGTCCTGCTTGCCGCCCTGGTCGGGGACCCCCTCTGCAAGAAGTACTCGGATCTGGCTCGAAGCATCAACATCGACGGGGCCTCGGCGATCTTCGAGGCGATCGACGGCCGCGGGCTCGACCGTTTCGTCTTCACCTCGACCTGCAGCAACTACGGCCTCCGTGGCAGCGACGAGCCGGCGACCGAGGAGGCGGAGCTGTCGCCGCTGTCGCTCTACGCCGAGTCGAAGGTCGCCTTCGAGGAGTTTGCGCTCTCCCGCACCGGTGACGTCGATTTCTGCCCGACGATCCTGCGCATCGCCACGGCCTATGGAATCTCGCCGCGGATGCGGTTCGATCTGACCATCTCCGAGTTCACCCGCACGCTGGCGATCGGCGAGGAGCTGGTCGTCTACGACGCCGACACCTGGCGGCCCTACTGCCACGTGGCCGACATCTCGAAGGCGATCATCACGGTCCTCGAGAGTCCGGCTGACGCGGTGCGCGGCGAAGTCTTCAACGTCGGCCACAGCGACGAGAACTACACCAAGCGGATGATCGTTGACGTCGCCCTCGCCGAGGTCGGCGACGGCAAGGTCCAGTTCACCGAGGGGGGGTTCGACGCTCGCAACTACCGCGTCTCCTTCGAGAAGATCGCCGACAGGCTGGGCTTCGAGCCGGATTTCCGCGTCCCGATCGCGGTCCGCAACCTGGTTGCCGCGATTGGAGCAGGCGCCTTCGTCGACGTCGCGGAGCGGCCCGGCTTCTACGCCAACCGGTCGATCCGCGACGGGGTCGACTGATGCGAGCCGTGATCCTCGCCGGCGGCAAGGGGACGCGGCTGATGCCTTACACGACCGTGCTCCCGAAGCCCCTGATCCCGATCGGCGAGCGGCCGATCCTGGAACTGATCATGCAGCAGCTCGCCCGCGCCGGCTTTCGTGAGGTCGACCTCAGCGTCGGCCATCTGGGCGGGCTGATCCGCACCTATCTGACCGAGAGCGCGGTGCTCCCCGAGGACCTCGACGTCCGCTATATCTGGGAGGACGAGCCGCTGGGCACCGCGGGAGCGCTGCGCAGCATCGTCGAGACGCCGGCGGAGCAGTTCCTGGTCATGAACGGCGACATCCTGACCGATCTCGACTACGGGGCGTTGATGGCCCATCACCGCGAGCACCGGCCGGCGATGACGATCGCTTCGCACTGCAAGCAGGTGCAGCTTGCGCTGGGCGTGGTCGAGAGCGAGGACGGGTCCCAGGACGTCACCGGCTTCGTCGAGAAGCCGACCCTGAAATACGAGGTCAGCATGGGGATCTACGTCTACGATCCGGTTGCCCTGCAGCACATACCGCCGGGCCACTTCGACTTTCCCGACCTGGTTCTGGCCCTGCTTGCGGCCGGCGAGCGGGTGATGACCTATCCCTTCGCCGGGAAGTGGTTCGATATCGGCACCCAGGACGAGTACCAGCGCGCGACGGTCGAGTACGAGGCGAACTCCGAGCAGTTCGATCCGGCCACGCCGGGATGAGTGAGCCGGAGGGCCGGCTCTATCCGGGCCGCGGGCCGGGAGCGGCGCGGTTCTCCGCAGCGCTGACCTGGCTCTGGCGTCTCGGCCCCCTGCTCGAAGCGCCGCGCTCGGAGGCGATCGGCATCGGCGGCGCTGAGGACGCCGAGGAGTTTGCCGCGATGGTGAAGCGAGGCGATCTCGCCGGCGCCTGTGTCTTTGTCCCGACGCCCGGGCCCGCGATCGGCCCGGTGCCCGGTCGGGCCTCGCGAGCGGGCCCGACGCGCTTTCCCGGCGCGGGAGCGGTCGCCGACGGCTATCCGGTCTTCGCGGCAGGGCGGCCGACGGTCTCCTCGAAGGCGGGCCCCCACGCGGTCGTCTGCGAGGGGATCCTGGCGCTTGCCGCCGACCCTGAGGCGGAGTGGGGGAGGCTTGGCGTCTTCTGGGTGATCGAGGCCCTCGCCTCCTATCTGCTCGAGCGAATCGATCGGCCGCTGATCCTGTTGCCGGAGATCGGCATGCTCCGCCTCGATGACCTTCCCGGTACCGCGCAGCACCAGCTCGAAGGGCGGGCCAAGGGCGATCGCAGGCAGGGTCGGCGGCTGCGCCGGTACGTGGATGCGTTTCGCGGCAGTGGGGCGGTCCTCAACGCGGCGGTGCCGGCCGAGGCTTTCGCCGGCGAGGATCGGGTGCCGCTGGACCGGGTCTGGCCGGAATCGATCGCCGCCATGCGCGAGGGGGTGCGGGCCGGGGCGGTGGAGGCCGTGTGCCACGGCCTGCTTCACCTCGATACGGACCGTCTCGCCGAAGGCGAGATCGAGTTTCGCGAGTTCGCCCGCCTCGACGAGCAGGAGGCCGGGCGGCGCCTCGACCTGGCGAGAGACTGGCAGGAGCGGGCGATCGGGCCCTCGAAGACGTTCGTTGCGGCAGCCTGGGCCTACAGCGAGGGATCGCTGAACGCAGCCGCCGCTCGCGATATCCCCTGTTTCAGGAAATGTGAGGCGGGGCGTATCTTCGAGCCCGGCCAGGCCTTCGAGACGCTCCAGAGCGGTCACGGCATCCACCGCCTGGACTACCGGCCGCTGGCCCGGCTCGCCGAGTTGGGCCTACCGCCGACCCTGGTCATGCACGGGACCCTGATCGACGCCCGGCCGGCGACCTTCCGCTTTCCCCGGGATGCGGTCGCCGCGGCGCGGCTGCTGCTCCGCCGCGACCTGCTGCGCCTGCCCGCGGTCGGCGGGCTTCGTTGGGTGGGGGCCGCCGAGTACGTCGATTGCCTGCGGCGCCACGGCCAGATCGAGGTCCGCGACGGGGAGCCGCAGGCGCCGCCCGGGACTCGCCTGCGGATCCGCCACCGAGACGCCACGAGGAGCCTCACCGCCTAGCGCCAATAGACGTATGTCCAGATGCGCATTGCGGGCTTCACCGGTCCCGCCTGGCAGCCGACCAGTTGGTTGTCGTGGAGAACCTGCTCAAGCTCATCTTGCCGCTGGCCATCGCCTTCGTGGTGGGAATCTCGGCCACCGCATCCGCCGCGACCCCCAGCTGCGACCTCTACGCTTCGCCCTCCGGGTCCGACGCGGCCAGCGGCTCCATCTCGGCGCCGCTCGAGACCGTCCAGCGCCTTGCCGACTCGCTCGGGGCCGGACAGGTCGGATGCCTGCGGGCCGGGAGCTACGACGGGGCTTCGAGCGGGGGCGAAACGTACAAGGAGCTGAAGCTGAGCCGTGGCGGCATCACGCTTACCAGCGCGCCCGGCGAAGAAGCCCGGATCGACGCCCGAATCTGGATCGCGCAGGGCGCCAACGGGGTCAGCTTCGAAAACCTCTACCTCGACGGTGCCAACACCAAGAACCTGCCGAGCCCGACGGTGAACGCCGACAACGCAACCTTCCGCCACGACGAGGTGACCGACGACCACACCTCGATCTGCTTCGACATCGGCAACGCCGTCTACGGCAAGGCCCACGCAACCGTGATCGAAGAGAACAAGATCCACGCCTGTGGCGAGATTCCCTCGACGAATCAGGAGCACGGGATCTACCTCTCGGCGGCCGAAAATACGGTTATCCGCGATAACTGGATCTACGACAACGTCGACCGCGGCATCCAGATGTATCCGGATGCCCAGGGGACCGTCGATCAGCGGCAACGTGATCTACGGCAACGGCGAGGGCATCATCTTCTCCGGCAACGAAACGGTCGCCGCCAGCGACTCCGTGGTCACCCACAACGTGATCGTCGGCGCCCAGATCCGCCGCAACGTCGAATCCTATTACCCCGCAGGCGCACCTCACGGGACCGACAACCTGGTCCAGGGCAACTGCACTTTCGGGGGTCCGAGCAGCTACTACGCCGGACCTGCCAACAGCGGAATTCAGCAGCCGGAAGTCGGCTTCTCCAGCTCCGGCAACGTCGTCGCCAACCCGACCTTCGTCGATCCAGGCGCCGGCAACTTCCAGCTCGCCTCCGGCAGCGCCTGCGCGGCGGTTCTGGGGCCGACCGAGGACGGTCGGCTGCCGGGCCTGCCGAACGGTACCCCGGCCCCGGTGCCGACTCCCAGTCCGGCCCCGGCCGCGGCGACCACTTCGACCGCTGCCCCGGCTTCCGCATCCGTCCCCCAATCGTCAGAGGGCGGGACGGGTCGCCGCGGTCGGGTGTTCGCGAAGCTCGTCCACAGCGCCGGCGGCGGTCGCTCGGCGGTCGCGGTCCTGGGCCGGGCGACGGTCTTTTCGCCGCGCCCGGCGGCCCGTGTCTTCGCCAGGGGCGATCGGGGCTGGGTGCAGGTTGCCAGCGCTCCGATCGATACCGGCAGTGGCTCCTTCAGGGCCGTCGTCAGACTCTCCCGGCAGGGGAGCCCGACCGACCTTCAGGTACGAGTGCCGGGCGCCAGCGCCTCACGCGTGCTTCGGGTTCCGGCCGCTTGATCCTCGCGCCGAGCCGGATTCCGCCGGGACCGTCAGGCAGGATGTGAGCGCGGCCGGCCTCCGCTCGGCTCGGCTCCCGCAATCCCGACGATGAGGATCCTCCTGATCAGCCAGTACTTCACGCCCGAGATCACCGCGGCGCCCCTGCGCCTGCGCCCGCTGGCGGCGGGCCTCGCCGGGCTCGGCCACGAGGTCGAGGTGATCTGCGAGGTGCCCAGCCATCCGCAGGGGGTGACCTACCCGGGTTTCGCGGTCCGCCCGCTGCAGCGGCGATCGCTGGACGGGTGCCGCGTCACCTACGTCTGGGCGTGGCCGGCACGCCTTCGAAGTCGCCCACTCAGCCGGCTCGCCGCCTACGGCTCCTACGCAGCGTCGGCCACCCTCGCGGGGCTTGCCTCGCGGCGCCACCGGATCGTGATCCTCGCCTCCTCGCCGCCGCTCAGCGTCGGGGTCGTCGGCTCGGCGGCTGTCGCGCCGCCACCGCGTTCCCTGGGTGCTTCGACGTCCGCGATCTCTGGCCCCAGGTCGCCGGCGAGCTCGGCAAGGTCAGGAGCGGTCGAGCGCTGGCGGCCGCGACCGCCGTCGAGCACCGGCTCTACCGCGAGCGCCGCCGGCGGTCACTCACCGACAACCGAGCCGTTCCGGGGCCACATCGGCCGCCTTTACCGACCCGCCGAAGGTGACGGTGATCCCCAACGGCACGACCCGCGAGTGGATGGCGATGGGAGAGACGGAGGTCGATCCGCGCGGCGGTCGGCCTCGATCCGGCCGACGGTTCGTCTGGACCTATGCCGGCAACGTCGGGCTCTCGCAGGGCCTCGGGTGGCGGTCGAGGCGGCGCGGAAGCTCGGGCCCGGCCTTCCAGCTGCTGATCCTGGGCGACGGCGCTTCGCATGTCCGGGCTGCGCCGCGCCGCCGCCGCCGATCCGGCCGGGTCGGTGGTGTTCCGCGACCCGCTGCCGCCGTCCGAGGCCTCCCGGCTGATGCGAGCCTCCGACGCCCTCCTCGTTCAGCCTCGCCGACAAGCCCGCGCTGGGGAAGACGGTGCCGGTGAAGCTCTACGACTCGGCGGCGCTCGGGCGGCCGATCGTGGTCGCCGCGCCGGGAGAGCCGAGGCGGATCTCCGAGCAGACCGGGGCCGGCGCTGATCGTGCCGCCGGGCGACGCCGAGGCGCTGGCGGCGGCGGTCGCGCCGGCTCCGCGAGGACGAGGCCCTGCGGCGAGCGGCTCTCGGGCGCGGCGCGGGCAGTTCGCCGCCGCCAACCTCCAGGACAGGACGGGCGTTCGGCGCTCTCGCGGCGGTGCGTGGGCGTCGAGCCCGGCGACCCCGCCGGCGCCGGCCCCGTGAGGCCCCGCGGCTGATCCACCTCGCCGAGTACGCCACCCGCGGGCGGGCTCCTTCGTGCCGATGGTCCTGGCGGCGATCTTCGCGACAGGCGCAGTCGCGGCGGCTGGAGGGTCGGCGTGGTGCTGCCCGGGCGGGCGCGGGAGGCGCCCTGGGTCGAGGACTGCACCGAGCGCCGGCGATCCGCCTCCACTTCGCCAGGTCGAGGGCCGCCGGGCGCGGGCCCGAATGGCTGCGAGCGCGAGCTCGGCGACGAGCCGGGCCCGACTGATCCTCCACACCCACTTCACCCTCTGGGACGTCCCGGCCGTGCTCGCCGCCCGCCGCCTGGACCGCGCCGCGGTCGTCTGGCACCTGCACACCACGCTCGGCAAGACGCTGGCCTCGAGGCTCCGCAACATGGCCAAGTTCGCGAGCCTCGGGCGGCGCGTGGCCTCGGCGTTCCTCTGTCCGGCGGCGAACATCGCCGAGGACGTGCGGCGCACGCCACGCCCCGCCGGGACGGGTCCACTTCCTGCCCTCGGTGGTGCGACGTCGAGGCAGCTTCCCGTTGCTCGAGGGTCGGACCGGCGCCGGGCACCGCGAGACAGCTGGGGACCGCCCGCCGACGCGATCGTCCTGCTCCATTTCGGCTGGCACTGGTACCTGAAGGGCGGCGACACTTTCTGGAGACGGTGAGGGAGCTGCGCGAGCGAGGGACCCCGAGGGCTGCTCGCGATCGAGCGGGGCTCGGCTGACGACGCCGGGCCGGCGGATCGACCGGATCGGGCTCACCGAGGTGGTCCGCATCCAGCCGATGGTCGAGGACAGCCGCATTCTGTTCGGCGCTGCCGACGTGCTCGTCTCCTCCAGCCGCTCGGAGGGAATGGCCTACGCGGTCCTCGAGTCGCTCTGCTGCGGCACCCCGGTGGTCGCGACGAACGTCCCCGGGCACCCTACATCGGCGAGCGTGTGCCCGCCTGCCGCATCACCAAGCGCGACCCGGAGGCCCTCGCCGACGCGATCCTCGAGCTGATCCTCGACGCGGTCCCGAGCCGGCCGCCGAGGAAGCCGAGCGAGGCGCGGGAGTGGATCGCAGCGAACCTCAGCGTCGAGGCGAACGCCGCGCGCATGGCGGAGATCTACCGGGAGGCGCTGGGACCATTCATGCCCGCGCCCCGGTGAACATCGCGACCAGCTCGGCGCCGATCTTGCGGATGTCGAATTCCGCTTCGATCCGGCGGCGCCCCGCCTCGAGGTCGAGCGACGCTTCGCCGTCGATCAGTCGCCCGATGCGAAGCGCCAGACTGTCGACGTCGCCGGGCTCGGCCAGCACCCCCGACTCGTCTTCGCGGACCAGCTCGGGAATTCCCGAGAGCCGACTTGCGACGACGGGCAGTCCGCAGGCGATCGCCTCCATCAGCGCCACCGGAATCCCATCCTGGCGGCCGTCCGGGGCGACGATGCTCGGCAGGACGAAGGCGTCGGCCTCGCTCGAGCAGCCGCGTCACCTCCTGCTCGGGGAGGTTGCCGTGGAAGCGGACCCGCCCCTCGAGCCCAGTCGGCGCGACCTGATCCTCGAGCTCGTGGCTCGAGCTTGCCGCTGCCGACCAGGTCGAGCTCGACCCGCTGCCAGCGTCGCGCGCGCCGGCCGCGAGCGCGTCGAGCAGGACCCGGTGGCCCTTGTACTCCTGCAGGCTGGCGACGCAGAGGAGGCGCAGCGGGCCCTGCGGCGGGCAGGCGCGGCCGGTAGCGGTACCGGAGGGTCGATGCCGCAGTGGACGACCCGATCGGCGGCTCCGGCCCGGAGCGGTAGCGCTCGCAGAAAGCGCCGGTTGTAGTCGGAGATCGTCGCCACGAAGCGGGCGTCGTCGATCTTGCGCGCCGAGAAAGCACTGCTGGACGAAGATGTCGTGCGCGTGGGCGGTGAAGCTGTAGCGGACCCCGGTGAGCCGATGGCAGAGCCAGGCCGCCAGCGCCGGGTAGCTGGCGAAGTGCGCGTGGACGCGATCCGGGCGCTCCCGCTCCATCCAACGGGCGTGGGCCGCGGCGACCGGGACCGTTGCCAGCGCGCGCACCAGCAGGCGCGGTCGGGTCAGGTAGCCGCAAGCGACGGCGACCGTAGACGGAGAGCAGTCGCAACGGCCGCGCAGCGCCCACCACAGCACGTGCCGCCGCCGACCGGCCGGCCGCTGGGGCGGCGCAGGCGCGGAAGCCAGGGCGCCGCCGCCGGGTGGACGAACGGGTCGGTCGGCGCGAAGCAGGGAGGCGAGCTCGGCATTGACCCCCTCGCCGGCGGCAACCTGGTTCAGCTCGCGCAGGACGAAGGTCTCCGAGACGTTCGGAAAGCGGGAGACCAGATAGACGACCCGCAGGCGCGAGTCGGCCCCCCTCATCTGCTTGCCTCGAGGTCGGGGAAGGCGGCGAGGATCTCCTCCGGGGGGGTCCGGCGGAGGTCGATCGGCCGCCACAGGCGCGTCTTCAGCCCGGCGAGCCGGTGCCTCGCCCGGAACGCCAGCGAGCCGCTGCCTCGCTCGCCGGCGAAGCCGCTGACCGCGGTGTCGAGGGCTTTGAGGCGGCGCTCGACGATGGCCGCCGCCGGGCTCGAGTCGGGCAACCCGACGCCGGCCTTGGCGAGCACCGCGCGCAGGTCCTGAGCCATCATCAGCTTGTCCTTCGATTGCGAGTCGGGCCGATCGCGGAGCAGGGCGAGGCAGCCCCGGCGGACGCACCGCGCCGAACCCGGCGGCGGCGATTCGCAGCCAGAGGTCGTAGTCGTCGGAGCCCCTGACGGCGGTGTCGAAGACCGCCGACGCGCGTCGATCGCCTCGCCGGCGCATGGTCACCGTGCAGGCGGTGATGAAGTTGATCCGCAGCAGCTGCCAGCCGCAGCTCCTCGGCGGTCGAGCTCCGCCGCGTCGATCCCGTAGTGCATCAGGCCCGACTCGCGGTGAGATCCGCCGGTGGCGCCGTCGAGCATCCAGACGTCGGTGTAGGCGAGGCCGGCGGCCGGGGAGGCGTCAAGCGCCTGCCTGGTCGGACTCGAGGAAGCGTCGGCATGCCAGAGGTCGTCATTGTCGAGCAGGCTGACGAATCGGCCCCGGGAGAGCCCGATTCCGGTGTTGCGGGCGCCGGGGGTGCCCTGATTCGCCTGGCGGACGAGGCGCAGGCGCGGGTCTTCCGCCGGCGAGTCTGCTCGACCAACTCGGGGGTGCGATCGCTGGAGCCGTCGTCGACGACGATCAGCTCGAAGTCCGCGTCTGTCTGCGCGAGAACCGAGCGGATCGTCGCCGCGACGGTGCGGATCGCGTTGTAGGCGGGGACGACGACGCTGAAGATCGGCGTCTCGCTCATCGATCGGGCTGCCAGGGAGTGGGGCCTCTGCTTCGTCGAGCGCCTGCTCGTCGGGTGCGCGGCGGATCGCCCTGCGCAAGCGTCGGCGGACGCCGCCTGGCGCCGGCGAGGAGGTCGCGCGCCGTTCTCGGCGCGAGGACGGCCAGCACCGCCAGAGTAGATGACGGCGGCGGCCACGCCCTCGGCCGCCAGCAGCAGCCAGACCCGTCGCGGTGCCCGGCCGGCAGCGTCCACCAGGAGGAACTCGACCGGAGTCATCACCGCGGCCATCGCCAGGGCGGCGACCAGCGGCGGCCAGATCTCGCCCAGGACGTCGCGGCGGTCGACCGCGATCAGCCGTACCACGTAGGTCATGCCCATCGTGGCACCGACCGCGGCGCCGATCGAGAGGCCGATCGCGACCGCGGAGAGCCCGAGCGGGACCAGCGCCAGCATCGCCGCGACCGTGACCACCGCGGTTGCGGTGTGCATCCTGGTCAGCCGGTCCGGCCGGCCGTCGGCCTTCAGTGCCTCCGAGGCGACCGAGCTCAGCGAGCTGGCGCCGGTGAAGAGCCCCATTCCCATCGCCGCGTAGCCGGCGTCGCGCCAGACCTCGCCGAACAGGAGAACCGCCAGGGGAACGCCCAGCGGAACCAGGATCAGGCCAGCCGGAAAGCCGAGCACGCGACATCCAGCGCAGCGAGCGCAGGAAGGCGCCATGGAAGCGCTCGCGTTCCGGCGCGATCCGGGCGAATGCCGGAAAGAGCACGTAGGCGGCAGCGGCCAGCAGCAGCTGGAACGGCGTCATCGCCAGCCGCACCGCGTAGCGGAACTGGCCCAGGGCCCCCTCGCCGAGGACCCGGCCGACGATCACGGTGTCCGAGGTTTCACCGGCCCTCAGGATCACCGTCGCGAAGAGGACGTGGCGCCCGTAGGAGGCCAGCTCCCGCCATACCCTCCAGGAGACCGAGCGCAGCCGGGGCCTGAAGCTGACCAGCATCCAGGAGAGCGCCACGTCCGCCACGGCACCACCGTACTGTCCGGCAACCAGGCTCCACGGCCCCATGCCCCGGGCGCTGCAGACGATCGCGATCGCCCCGAAGGCGATCACCTGGGCGGGCTCGACGACCATCCGCCGCATGAAGGAGAAGCTGCGCTGGAGGATCGCCGAAGGCACCGAGGTGATCGTGCGCAGCAGCACGATGCCGGACATCGCCGCCGCGATCGCGCCGATCTGGGCGCTGTCGAAGAAGTCGCCGACGAGGGGGGAGACCGCCAGCGAGAGGAGGCCGAGCGCGATGCCCCCGACCAGGGTCGACACGGCGGCGGTGCTGAGCGCCTCGTCCATGCGGTCTTCGCGGTGGATCAGCGCCGAGGTCATGCCGGAGTCGGTGACGAGGGTCATGAACCCGAGCAGGACGGTTGCCGCCGCGAAGACTCCGAAGTCGCTCGGGGTGAGCAACCTCGCCAGGACCAGATAGATCGCCAGGTTGATGCCCTGGGCGAGCGCGTAGCCGCCGGCGGCCATGCTGGCGCCCTTGACCACGGTCTGAGCCAGGCCCCTGGGGACCGGCGGCCTCCCCTCGGGCAGGTTCTCAGCAGGGCTCATGGAGGTACGGTTCGACGGCCATGGACCGGACCTTCTCAGGCAAGCGTCGAATCGTGGTCATGATCGACACGATTGCCCGACCCGGCGGCGGCGAGCGCCTGGCGGTGGAGAACGCGATTCGTCTCGATCCCGGCAGCTACGAGCGCACGCTCTGCATCACCCGCTGGGAGGATTCCCTGGAGGTGGAGGGGGTGCCGGCGGCGATCCTCGCTCGGCTGCGAGCGTCCGGCGTGCGAGTGCTGAAGCTGCGGCGGCGTTCGCGGCTTGCGCTCTGGGCCTGGTGGCCGCTGCTCAGGGCCCTGCGTCGCCAGCGTGTCGACATCGTCCACGGCCATCTCTTCGGCTCCAACGTCTGGGCGGCGATCCTCGGTCGCCTCGCCCGGGTCCCGGCGGTCGTCGCACACGAGCACATGTGGGCATACGGGGGAGAGAATCGGCTGCGCCCGGTGCTCGACCGCGAGTTGATCGCGCGCTTCGCCGATGCCTTCGTCGCCGTCTCCGAGGAGGGTCGCCGGCGGATGGTCGAGGTCGAGCGGATCGATCCCGCCGAGATCGTCCTGATCCGCAACGGGATCGCCGGGTTCGAGCCCGGCGATGGGAGCCGGGTGCGGGCCGAGCTCGGGATCTCCGCCGCGGCGCCGGTCATCGGCAGCGTCGGACACCTGCGCCCGGAGAAGGCCTTCGAGATCCTGGTCGAGGCCGCCGCTGTCCTGCGCCAGGATCATCCGGAGCTGGCGCTGCTGATCGCGGGCGAGGGCCCGGAGCGCCTCGCAATCGAAACGGCAGCCGCCGGCCTCGGCCTCGACAATTGCGTGCACCTCCTCGGCGCCCGCGACGACATCCCCGACATTCTCGCCGCCCTCGACGTCGCCGTCTGCTGCTCGGACTTCGAGGGCGGGCCGCTCTCGGTGATGGAGTACATGGAGGCCGGCCTGCCCGTGGTCGCGACCCGGGTCGGCGGCTTGCCCGAGCTGGTCGAGGAGGGCGAGAGCGGCCTGATCGTGCCGCCGCGCGACCCGGCCGCGCTGGCGTCTGCGGTCGGCCGCCTCCTCGAGGACCCGGATCTAGGCGAGCGCCTGGGACGCCGCGGGCAGGAGCTGCGCCGCCGCAAGTGGGACCTCGACAGCTGGTCGCGGCAGCTCGACGGCCTCTACGACACGCTGCTCTCGCGCCGGCGGCGCTGAGGGCCGGCTCAGTCTTCGCCGCCGGCCGCCGGCCCCCGCATCGCGATCGCGTGGAGGGCCGGGCAGAGGGCGATCAGCAGCCATAGCTGCTTGCTGAACTGCTCGGAGATGAAGAAATCGGAGGCGAGCACCGAGACCACCGAGACGACCACGGCTCCGGAGATGACCGCCAGGTCCGAGCGCCGGTCGTCCAGGAACCTGCGCGTCGCCCTCACCGCCGCCGTCAGCGCCGCGACGACGAGCCCGAGGAACAGCGCCAGGCCGATCACCCCCGTCTCGGCCAGCAGTTCGAGGTAGGAGTTGTGGGCGACGCTCGGGTTGTCCGCCAGGTCGGTCCTCACCGTCGCCGCCCCAGGTCTGATCAGGTAGCGGATCTCCGAGGTTTGGAAGTTGCCGACGCCGACCCCGGCGACCGGGTTCGCTTCGACCATCCGCCAGCCGACCTTCCAGATGTCGGTACGGCCGCTGCCGCCGTCGTTGGCGACCAGGCGGTGTCGCGCATCGGCGGGGGCGAGGGCCGCGATGTAGGCGACGACGCAGACGATCACGAGGGTCGCGGCGCAGATCGTCGCCGCTTTGTTGCGGGCCAGAAGAGGAGCCACGAGGAGGGCCACCCCGAGCGAGATGAGGCCGCCGCGGGAGAAGGTCAGAACCACGACCGCGATGCAGAGGACGCCGCACCCGACCAGGAGGAGCCGCAGGGCCGGAGACCGGCGCTGGGTGATCGCCAAGGCGAAGGCGAGGACAGCGCCGACGATCAGGATCGAGGCGAGCACGTTGGGGTCGCCGACCGTGCCGGAGACCCGGTTCAGCTGTTCGGCGGCGCCGCCGCCTTCGCCGGAGATGCTCGGGGCCGAGATCAGGCCATACACGGCGGCGACCGTCGAGCCGGCGACGAAGGCACCGGTCACCGCCTTCGCGCTGCGGCCGCTGCGCACAGCGGTGTAGACGATCGGGACGAGCACGCCGACCAGCAGGTAGCGCTGCAGCTGCTGCAGTCCCTCGGCGGTGCTCTCGGACCAGAGCAGGCTCAAGCTGCTCCAGGCCAGGAAACCGGCGACCAGGGCGACCAGCCCGGGGTGGGTCGCCCAGACGAAGCGGTCCCGGCCGGCGCCGGTCGCGATCGTCGCCAGCCACGACAGGGCGAGCGCCAGGCCGAGCACCTTCGCCAGGCCGACCCCGGAGGAAACCGAGGCGAGCTCGAGGAAGCTGACCGCGGTGAAGATGGTCAGGCCGACCGTCAGGTCGGCGACGGTGAGCAGCAGGAACGCCAGGCCGATCGAGGCCGCTATCGCCAGCTGCGGATCGACACCGGCGATCAGCCCCATCGCGACCGCGAGGCCGGCGAGGAGGAGGCTCCAGGACCAGCGGACGAGGTCCGTTTGGATCGCCAAGGGACCCTTAGCTGCCGCGGCTGCCCGAGCGTTTCCCGCCTGGCAGCTGTTGCTCTGATCCCGCCACCGGAGTCTGATGGTAGTGGTATTGGTTGCCGCCGAGGCGCGGTGAGTTCACGATCGTGAAGCCGACCGGCTTGATCTCGTTCTCAGCCAGCAGTTCGGCCAGCTGGGCGACTTTGTCGAGGCGGCTCTGCCCGATTCGGACGACGATCACGACACCGTCGGCATGGCGAGCCAGCGGCAGCGCGTCGATCACCTCGGTCAGGGGCGCCGAGTCGATCACCACGAAGTCGGCTATCTCGCCGGGCTTGCTGTATCAGGCTCTCGGCCGCGGGGATCGAGAACAGGTCGGCGATCCAGCCACCCTCGTAATCGGCGAGCAGCAGCTGCAGGTTGGGGCCGTAGTCCGGAGTCGTTACCAGGGCTTCGGCGAGGGTGGTGTTCTCCATCAGGGTGCTGACCACGCCCTTGCCCTCGGCCTTGGCGCCGAGCGTCTTTCCGAGCGAGGGGCGCCGGCAGGTCGGACTCGATCAGGATCACGTGTTGCCCGCGACAGCGCCATCGACGTGGCGAGGTTGACCGCGGTCGTCGTCTTGCCCTCGGAGACCGACGAGCCGGTGATCACGATGACCTGCCCTTGATCGTCGCCCCGGGACCTGCGTGCGGAGCAGGGTCGCTCGCAGGGTCCGGTAGGCCTCGGCGGTGACCGGCGCGATCGAACGCGGGTTGAGGGGCTTCTCGTTGGACTTGCCGCTCGGTTCGCGATGGCACCCGGGCAAGGATCGGCAGGCTGTAGCGGCGGCGCAGCTGCTGCCTCGCGGCGCAGGCGCGGGTCGAGCGTCTGGGCGGCGAAGGCGGCCGCGATCCCGAGCACGAGGCCGGCGAAGATCCCGCCGACGATGCTCAGCAGCGGCCGGGGCGAGACCTGCGTCCCGGGGCCCGCGGCTTCGGCATCGACCGCAATCGTCGGATCGGGGCCGTTCTGGAGCGTCTGCAGGAGAGCCAGCTCGCCTGCCAGCGATTCTTCCGATCCGGTCGCTTCCTGCGGAGACGCGGCGATCTGCTGTTCGCAGCCGCGGCAGCGTCGTGGCGATCTCGCTGTGCAGCCGACGACTGCGATCGACGACCGCCTCGTTCGCGAAGGCGTTGGCGAGTTCCTGGGCGAATTCCGGAGAGTCCGCCGTGGCGATCACCGCGACGACGTTGCTCTGGGCGACGGGTTCTGCGCTGACCTTGCCGAGCAGGGCTTCCGGCGACTCGCTGGTGTTCAGCGATTTCTGGACCCGGCGTCGCGACATCGATGTTGGTGACGAACTTGGAGGCGGTCTCGATCGGGCGGGTCGGTTCGCTGGAGTCGGTGATCAGTCCCAGGCGTGGCGAGAATCGGGCTCGGAGCTGGTCACCGGGGTGATCAGCAGTTCAGCCTGGGATTCGTACATCTTGGTCGCGGTGACCACGTAGATCACCGCGATCGCGGTGGTGATCGCGATCACGGTCAGAGATCAGCTTGAATCGCTCGCGCAGCGTCTCGACGTAGCCACGCAGGCCCTCCTGTCTCTTCGAGGGGCTGGAGCCAGTCGCGGCAGAGTTGTCGTTTGGGCGCTCCGGCATCAGTGTCAAAGAGCTTCGTGACGCGGAGCGATCATCCTGCGCCGCGGGCGGATTCTGACAGCTGGGATCGTCGCGGACCGTGCGCTAGCGTGACCCCGATGCCGGCCGGCGCTGACGGGAAGCGCCCCGAGAGGGCGTCGATCGCGGCCTTCCTGCTCGTCACGGTGGCGCATCGTCTTCACCTGGTGGGGCTGGAAGCAGGGCGCCTACTTCGGCCCGGTCTTCTACCCCGGCGGCGATCTGCCTGTTCTCGCTGCTGGCGCTGTTCCTGCTCTTCGTGCCCTTCGACGTGCGTATCGACGGTCCGGTCGGGTCGCCTTGCATCGGGATCGTGCCGGGCTGGCAGCCTGGACCCTGATCTCGATTCTCTGGACGCCGGTTCCCGCGGCAGCCGTCGAATACGCCGAGCGGGCCTTCGTCTACGCGGCGCTGTTCTTCGTCTCGGGCTCTGGGCGACCCGCCTGCTCGGCGCGGCGGATGCTGCTGGCGCTGGCGCCGGTCGCGATCGCCGGGGCGATCGTCGGCGTCGCGACGACGATCGTGATCGCCACCGGCGCCGACGTCACCTGGTACCTCCACGAAGACGCGACCCTGCGCTTCCCGATCGGTTACCGCAACGCCAACGCCGCCTTTTTCCTGATCTGCCTCTGGCCGCTGCTGGGCGCTCGCGTCGTGGAGCGAGTTGCGCTGGGGGTTGCGGGCGCTGACGATCGCCGCCGGGGACCGTCCTGGTCGAGCTGGCGTTTCTCTGCCGAGAGCCGCGGCTCGATCCCGGCCCTGGCGCGCGGCACTGCTCGTCTACCTGGCCTTCGCTCCGCAACCGGCTGCGCGCAGCGGCGATCGTCGGCCTGGCCGCGCTTCCGGCCGTCCCGGCTGCTCCCGGCGATGCTCGACGTCTACCGCTACGGCGCACGCGAACGCGGGTGTCGTCCCCATCCTTCACGATGCGGCCCGGGCGATCGGCGCTCACCGCGTTGCTCTCGCTCGCGCTCGCCTCGCTTGCGCTGGGCCTGGTTCAGCCGCGCCTGCGCCTCGGGCCCCCTCGGGTACGAGCGCTCTCCTGGGCGGCTGCGATCGCGGCGATCGCGGTGGTCCTGGTCGGGCGGCTCGGTCTTCGTCTCCCGACATGGTGGCCCGATCGGCTTCGTCGAACCAGCGGGTCAGTGAGTTCGACAAGGTCGGCTACCCCGACCTGCGCGGCGCAGGGTGTCGCGCTACGGCGCCAACGTCGGCTCCAACCGGCATGACTTCTGGCGGGTCAGCGTCGACCAGGGGCTCGACAGATCCGCTGCTCGGCGGAGGCGCGGGCTCCTTCCCGCTGGCCTACCTGCTGCACCGACGCAGCGACGAGAGCCCGCACGACCCGCACAGCATCGAGGCGCTGGCGTTCTCCGAGCTCGGCGCTGCCGGGGCTGATCCTCCTGGCGGCGTTCGTCGGCGGCTGTGCCCTGGCGGCATTTCGCTCACGGCGCCGGGGGTCGATGGTGGCGATGGGCTTGACCGCGGCCGCGGTCGCCGGAGGGACTCAGTGGTTCGTGCACGGGTCATACGACTGGTTCTGGCAATACCCGGGGATAACCGGGTTGGGGGTCTACCTACTGGGAGTGGCCAGCGCTCCCGGCCTCGCCTCGCCCGGCCGGGGCAGGGCAAGGGCGGTCCGTGCCGGCGTCGTCGCCGGCGCGATTGCCCTGGCCCTGGTTGCGGTGCCGCTCTTCGTTTCTGACCGCTACGCGCGCCAGGCTGCCGCCGAGGGCGCAGCGGATCCAAATGCCGCTCTCGGCGATCTCGACCGGGCCGCTGAGCTCAACCCCCTCAGCGACCAGGCGCTGTTGGCCAAGGGCGCCCTGGCGGCCCGCCTGGGGGCCCGCCGGGTCGCCCTCGATGCCTTCCGGCAGGCTGCCGATCGGGTCCCTCGTGACTACGCGCCCTATCTGCTGATCGCCCAGGAGCTGTCGGGCTCCGACCCGGGCCAGGCGCGGGCCGCACTGGCGCGAGCGCGGCGACTCAATCCCCGCGGCCCGGAAGTCCTGGCCGTCCAGCGGCAGCTCGAACGCTCTCGCCCTCGACCTTAGGTCTAAGCGGTCGAGCCGGCGGCGGTTTCGAGCTCGTCGGCGATCAGCCGGGCCAGAGCCAGCGAGGAGGTGGCGGCGGGGGAGGGGGCGTTGCGGATGTGGATCGCCCGCTCGGTGCGGTGCACCACGAAGTCGTCGACCAGCTTGCCGTCGCGCCCCAGCGCCTGGGCGCGGATTCCGGCCGGCCCGGCTTCGGCCGCGACTCTGCCCAGCTCGGGCACCAGCCGGGCCGCCTCGGCGACGAATGAACGCGGGCTGGTGGCATGGCGGATCTCCTTCACGCCGGCACGCCAGTGCTTGGCGGCCAGCCGCCAGGTCCCGGGCCAGGCCAGGGTCTGGCCGATGTCCCGGGCTCGCACCGTTCGCAGCTCGTAGGCGTCACGGGCGGCTGCGATCAGGGCACTGGGACCGATCAGGACGTCACCGGCGAGGGTCCGGGTCAGGTGGGCGCCCAGAAAGGGCAGGTCGGGCTCGGGAACCGGGTAGATGTTGGCGCGGACCAGCCACGCCCGCGCCGCCGGGACGCGCAGGTAGCCGCCGCGGAAGGGGACGATCCGCGGGTCCGCGGGAGCGCCGCAGGCAACCGCGAGCCGGTCCGACCAGAGCCCCGCGCAGAAGACCGCCTGGGTGGCGGCGGTACGCCCGCCCGAATGCCGCAGCTCAAGCCGCCCCGAGGCGGGCTTGGCGGCGGCGACCGCGGTCCCCATGTGAATCGTGCCGCCGGCCCGCCTGAGGTCCTCCGCGTAGGCCTCGGCGACGGCGACGAAGTCGACGACCCCGGTCTGGGGCGAGTGCAGCGCCGCGACGCCGCGGGCGTGGGGCTCGATCTCGGCGATCTCGTCGCCGCGCAGGCGGCGCAGCTCCGCAACCTCGTTGGCCCGGCCCCGCCGTTCCAGCTCGTCGAGGCGGCCGAGCTCGCTCTCCTCGACCGCGACGACCAGCTTTCCCGATTTCTCGAAGGGGACCTGGCGCTCTTCGCAGTAGGCGTAGAGCGCCCGCGCGCCCTCTACGCAGAGCCGCGCCTTCAGCGAGCCGGGCTCGTAGTAGAGACCGGCGTGGATGACGCCACTCGAGCGCCCGGTCTGGTGGCGCCCGACCCGGTCCTCGGCCTCGAGGACGCAAAGGCGTGCCCCGGGACGCCGGCCGAGTACCTCGCGGGCGACGGCCATGCCGAGGATGCCGCCACCGACGATGGCGACGTCGCACTCACTCGGTGGGAGCGGGTCGACCGGCACGGACTCTCAGTGCGCCTCGCCGGAGGCGTGCGCCGGCGGGCGCGACTCCTCGGCGAGGGAGGTGATCTCGAGCTGGCCGTGGGCGGCCCCTTCGAGCACCTCGGTCGCCTCCTGCGCGGAGCGGGCGTAGAGCTCGACCAGGAGGTGGACGACGATCTGTTCGTCGTCGTGCTTGTGGAAGCGGACGTGGGTGAAGAACTCGCGCACGCCGGCATCGCCGAAGGCGCCGTAGGTGAGGAACTCGATCGCCTCGGGCCCGGCACAGCTCTCGACCCGGTCCTGGTCGACGGTGACCGTGCAGGAGGCGACCCAGGGGGTGCCGGCCACCATTCGCTCCCAGCGGTCTTCGATCGGCACGACGCGATCGTCCTGGAAGGTCAGGTGGGGCTGGTCGTGCATGCAGTCGAGGCACTGCACGACGGATTCCTGCACCTCGTCGATCCCTTCGGCGAGGACGCCGGAATCGGGGTCGACGCGGCGGATCGCGTCGTAGTGGATCTGGATCTCGAGGCTCTGCGACCAGCAGCGATAACAGCGCAGCCAGGCCGAGCGGTCGCCATTCAGCTCACTCATCCACCCATTGTCGCGCGGCGGCGGCGTTGGCGCTGCCTGGGGTTCGGCCAGACGGCTTAAGCAGCAATCGGAGCTTTGCCCCTTCCTGGGCAGCGTTTAACAATTTCCTTGTCTTCCTTGACATGGCAGAGTAAAATCGCGTCATGGCTGTCAAGGATCACAAGGGCAAGGCAGGATCTGCTCCCCAGGTGGAGAGGGTGCTCGATGAGCTTCGTCGTCTCGAAGAGCGGCTCGGGGCCTTGATCGTGGAGGCTCAGCAGGCGGTGCGAGACCAGTTGCGGCGTGCCCCCGAAGCCGCTCAGGCGATCATGGATGAGCTGGCGTCGATCATGCCGAACGGCGAGATCGACGCCGAGATGGCTCGCCGCGCCGCCCGCGCCGCCGCTGCCGAGGTGGCCTGGAAGGCTCATCTCGGGGGGAGCTGTGGACCAGCTCCGGCGTCGCCGAGCACCTGGATGTGAGCCGCCAGCGCGTCAGCGAGCGCGTGCGCAGGGGAACCCTGATCGCGCTGCGGGCCGAGGACGGGAGGCTCTCCTATCCCGCCTGGCAGTTCCGTGGCGTCGACGGCACGATTCTCGACCCGCTTGTGAAGGCTCACGCGATCGTGGCCGAGACGGGCTCGGACTGGAGCGCGGCGTCGTGGTGCCTCGCCGACAATCCTGAGCTCGAGGGCGTCTCTCCGGCCATCTGGGCCACCGAGCGCCACGACGAGGCCAGGCTTCTGCTGGTCGCGCAGCGCGATGCCGCCGCCGCGGCGCATTGACTGACATCGACTCGGACAAGCTGCCCGAATGGCGCCTTGGGGCCGGCACGAAGCTCTACCGCCTCTACCGCCAGACCACAGGCACGCCATGGTATTTCGCGAGCGGGGAGAGGGACGCTTCGACCCCATTGGCATCGAGGGCGTGGGGATCTGTTATTGGGCTGAGGATCCCCTCGGCGCCTGGGTCGAGGTGTACCGGACCAAGACGATCCTCACCCAGGCGGAGGTCGACGAGAGGCGCCTGGCGACCCTTACCATCGCCGACGAGACCACGGTCATCGACCTGACACAGAGGAAGGGCCTGGCGGCCGGTGTCACGGCGACGCTGACCGCCGGGCACGACTACTCCGACCCGCAGGCACTCGCCGGGTCGGTCGCGCCCCGCGTCGGTGGGATCCGCTGGCGGGCCCGGCACGATCTTGCCCAGAAGCTGATCTCGGTCGGGCTCTTCGGTCCCGAGGGCCCTCGGCCCGGCCACGAGCCGGCCCCTCGGAGCGAGCCGATTCCCTTGAGTCTGGTCGAAGGCGCGGAGAGCACCTTTGGCTATACGGTCCTCCCGCGCCCCTCAACCGCCCCGTAGGGATCTGGTGCCGCGGGGTCAGGCGGCACTGCCGGCGCCGGCCCGCTGGCCGACCAGGTCGACGATCTCGGCCATGATCTTGTTGATGTCGAAGTCCTTCGGGGTGTAGACGCCGGCGACGCCGGCTTCGCGCAGGCGCTTGGCGTCGGCGGCGGGGATGATGCCGCCGACCACGACCGGGACGTCGACGCCCCGCCGCGTCCAGCAGGCGCACGACCTCGGGGATCAGCTCCAGGTGGGAGCCGGAGAGGATCGAGAGGCCGACCACGTCGACGTCCTCCTGCAGCGCCGACTCGGCGATCTCGGCCGGGGTCAGGCGGATCCCCTGGTAGATCACCTCCATGCCGACGTCGCGGGCGCGCAGGGCGATCTGCTCGGAGCCGTTGGAGTGGCCGTCGAGGCCGGGCTTGCCGACCAGGATCTTGATCCGGTGGCCGATCCGTCCGGAGGTCTCGTCGACCCTGGCGCGGATCGCGTCGAGCTGGTCGCGGTCGGCGGCCGGGGCGGCGCCGCCGACGCCGGTCGGGCCGCGGTAGGCGCCGAAGGCCTCGCGCAGAACCTCGGCCCACTCGCCGGTGGTGGCGCCGGCCTTGGCGGCGGCGATCGTCGCCGGCATCACGTTCTCGCCATCGTCGGCGGCCACCTTGGCGAGCTCGGCGAGGGCGGCTTCGACGGCATCGCCGTCGCGCTCGGCCTTCCATCGCTCCAGCGCCTCGATCCGTTCGCGCTCGACCTCGGGGTCGGGGGTGAGGATGCCGCCGTCGGCGCCGGCGGTCAGCGGCGAGTCCTCGGTCTCGGTGAAGCTGTTCTGGCCGATCACCTTCAGCTCGCCGCTCTCGATCCGCGCCGACCCGCTCGCGGTGGGACTCGACCAGGCGGGCCTTCATGTAGGGGACGGCCTCGACGGCGCCGCCGTGCTCCTCGACGACCGCCATCTCGGCCCGGGCGCCGGCGGTCAGCTCCTCGACCAGGCCGTCCATCACCATCGAGCCCTCGAAGATGTCGGGGTACTCGAGCAGGTCGGTCTCGTTGGCCAGCACCTGCTGGATCCGCAGGCTCCACTGCTGGTCCCAGGGGCGGGGCAGGCCCATCGCCTCGTTCCAGGCGGGCAGCTGGATCGCCCGGGCGCGGGCGTCGCGGCTGAGGGTGACGGCAAGCGCCTCGAGCACGATCCGCTGGACGTTGTTCTCCGGCTGGGCCTCGGTCAGGCCGAGGCTGTTGACCTGGACGCCGTAGCGGAAGCGCAGCATCTTCTCGTCGGTGACCCCGTAGCGCTCGCGGCCGATCTGGTTCCAGAGCGCGCCCATCGTCCGCAGCTTGGCGATCTCCTCGACCAGGCGGATGCCGGCGTTGACGAAGAAGGAGATGCGGCCGAAGACCTTCGCGAAGTCGGCCTCGGCGACCTGGCCGCGCGCTTTGACCTCGTCGAGCACGGCGATCCCGGTCGAGAGCGCGAAGGCGATCTCCTGGACCGGCGTCGCCCCGGCCTCCTGCAGGTGGTAGCTGCAGATGTTGGTCGGGTTCCAGCTCGGCACCTCGTTGACGCTGAAGGCGACCATGTCGGCGATCAGCCGCATCGAGGGCTCCGGCGGGAAGGCGTAGGTGCCGCGCGAGAGGTACTCCTTGATGATGTCGTTCTGGGTCGTGCCCTTGAGCTCGGCGCGGTCGACGCCGTTCTCCTCGGCGACGGTGACGTAGAGGCCGAGCAGCCAGGCGGCGGTGGCGTTGATCGTCATCGAGGTGTTCATCTCGTCGAGCGGGATGCCGTCGAAGAGCTGGTGCATGTCGCCCTTGTGGGCGATCGAGACGCCGACCTTGCCGACCTCGCCGCGGGCGAGGACGTGGTCGGGGTCATAGCCGGTCTGGGTCGGCAGGTCGAAGGCGACCGAGAGGCCGGTCTGGCCCTTGGCCAGGTTGCCCCGGTAGAGCTCGTTGGAGCGGCGGGCGTCGGAGTGGCCGGCGTAGGTGCGCATCACCCAGGGGCGGTCGGGCTCGGGCAGTCGGTGATCGCTCATGTTGCACATGATATTTGGCCGGCTGATCCCTGTGGGCTGGGGGAGGGATGGGGTGCCCCTCGCGCTTGCTGGGTTTTTCGCCAGGAGCCACCGAGATGCTGTCGCCCGGGGCCTTACTGGGGCGAAAAACAGGACGCCGCGCGCGCGAGGGGCACCCCATCCCTCCCCTCAGGCATGAGGAACAGCGCGCTCTTGCGAGTAGATGGGGCTCATCGAGTAGATGTGAAGAGCCCGTCCCGTTGAGAGCAGCGGAGATCCTGTCCCTCGAGAGCGAGGTGGGGGTGCCCCTCCCAAGCGGCGTCCTGTTTTTCGCCCAACTCTGTCCCCGAGCGACAGCCGCAAACTCTCCTGGCGAAAAACCCAGCGCCGGGAGGGGCACCCCCACCTCGCTCCCCAGCGCCTCGAAATCCACCGTTCAGCCTCCCTCGGCCCGCATCTTTCTCCCCACCTGTGTTTAGGGTCCGGACCATGAGAATGCGAATCGCAGCCGTTCTGCTCGCCGCCCTCGCCGCCGCGCTGCTCGTTTCGGCCGTTGCCGGGGCGGCGATGATCGGCGATCTACCGCAACGGCGATGGAAACGACCGCGCAGCGGGGCGCAGCTGGTCAAGCTCTCGGGCGGCAGCTGCACCCGGGGCGGCGCCGACGGCGCCCTGCGGATCGCGATCGGCAAAGCCACCGCCGCCTGCGCCTACCGGACCCCGGTGCTCGGCCGCGACCTCGAGATCGCCGCCACCGAGCGGCTGCTCAGCGGCACGCCGCCGGCGCTCCAGCGCAAGGCCTACCTCGGCGCTGCGAGCTGCGGGCCGGGGGCGGCGCCAAGTACCAGATGCTGGTCTTCCCGCTGCAGCGCAAGGTCCAGCTGATCAAGGTCACCGCCGGAAGGCGACCGAATACCTCGCGATCGACAAGGACGTCAAAACCGTGATGGGCGTCAACAAAGCCAACACGCTGCGCCTGCGGGCGTCAACGTCAAGTCCGGCCCCGAAAAGGGCCGACGCGGTCTGCCGGCGTACGTCGGCTGCGACCTCGTCGCCGAAGCGAGCCGACGAAGGCGCCGGCGACCTCAACGGCCGCGCCTCGGCGGTCGCCGTCGGCGCCACCAAGAGCGCCACGGGGTCATCGCCAGCATCGACGACGTCGTCGTTCGCGTCCCAGTCCCTTTTAGCCGCCCGGCGCGTCTGCGTCTTCGGCGTCGTCACCTTCGTCGTCTTCTGGCGACTCGCCCGTGCGGCTGCGGCTTGCGGCGGCGCGAGCGGGAAGGCGACCTTCTCGCGCACCGCGGCTGAGACCAGGCGGGCGTAGAGGCCGGCGCCGCCGGGGTCAGGTGGATGCCGTCCCAGAGCAGGCCTTCGTGGGCTGCCGCCGACCGCCTGCCAGTCGATCAGGGTCGTGTGCGGCCAGTCCTCGGCCGCTTCGGCGAGCGCGTCGTTGGACTCTTCGACCCAGCTGACCGGGGCGTGGTCGTTGATCAGGAAGAGCTCGCCGACGCCGGAGGTCGCCTTGCGGATCGCTTCCATGTCTTCGCCGTAGAGCGGGCCGTTGTTGCCCATCTGGATGATCATCGCGTCGGGGTGGTGGCCTTCGCGCGCTGCAGCCGCTGCGACGATCTCGACGAATTCGTCGGCCTGGCGGCCGACCTTGGCGTTCATCGAGAAGCCCGGCCCGAGGCGCGCCGCGAGCTTGTCCTTGGCGCCGATCATCACCGAGTCGCCGAGGGCGACGATCCGCGGCGGCGGGCGGCTGCGGCGGTCTGGCTGCCCTTGGCGGGCGCGGTGCCGGCGATCGACGGCTGGGCAGCCGGCTCGGCGGTCGATGCGGCAGCTGGCCTGACCGGGCTGCGATCGACGCCGTGCCGCTGCCGACGATGCCGCTCCAGCCGACCACGACGACGATCGCCAGCACCGCGACGAGCAGCGCCGGCCGCGCCACCCGCAGCCAGCCGTCCGGCAGCGTCGGCAGCTTCGCCTTGCCGCGGAAGGGCAGCTCGACGAAGCGGTAGGAGAGGTCGGCGAGGACCAGGACCGCGAGCAGCTGCAGCGGGATCAGGACGCCGCGCGGCAGTGAGACGTCGACCCCGGGCCGGGTCAGCACCAGCACCGGCCAGTGCCAGAGGTAGAAGCTGTAGCTGCGCAGGCCGAGCCAGAGCACCGGCGCCTGGCCGAGCAGGCCGCCGAGCCGGGCCGCGGGGTGGGCGAGGACGGCGAGCAGCAGCGCGGTGACGATCGCCAGCCAGAGGTAGCCGCCGTGGTAGAGCGCCAGGTCGTAGTCGTGGACGTGGACGAAGCTGAGGACGATGTAGGCGAGGGCGAGGACGCCGACGACGTCGAGGATCGGGCCGACCAGCGGGCCGGTGCGCCGCCGGCGCAGCTCGATCGGGCTCCAGACCAGCGCCAGCGCGACGCCGGCCAGCAGCCCGACGGCGTGGGTGTCGGTGCCGTAGTAGACGCGGGAGGCGTCGGAGCCGGGGTCGAAGAGGATCCAGGCGAGGGCCACCGAGGCCAGCGCCCCGGCGAGCACCCCGAGCAGCAGGCGGCCGCGGCCGAAGAGCTTCATCCCGGCGGCGAAGACGAGCGGCCAGAAGAGGTAGAACTGCTCCTCGACCGAGAGCGACCAGAGGTGCGTGAACAGCGAGGGCCGCTGGAACTGTTCGAAGTAGGACTGGTGGCTGAAGATGAAGTGCCAGTTGGCGACGTAGAGCGAGCGAGGAGATCGCGTCGCCGCGCAGGGCGTCGATCCGGTCGGGCTCGACGATCGCGGCGACGACCATCGTCACCGCGATCAGCACGCCGACCGCGGGCAGCAGCCGCCGCGCCCGCCGCAGCCAGAAGCGGCCGAGCCGGACGTGGCCGCCGCGGCGGAACTCGCGCAGCAGCAGCGAGGTGATCAGGTAGCCGCTGATCGACGAAGAAGACGTCGACGCCGAGGAAGCCGCCCGGCATCCAGCCGACCCCGGCGTGGTAGAGGAAGACGGCGAGCACCGCGATCGCGCGCAGCGCGTCGATTCCGGGCATGTACGGGAAGCGGCTGTCCTTGCGGCCTGCTCATCGGATGCATAATGCGCGGCGATATGTCGACGCGCACGATCGAGCGACCGCGCGATCGCAGGCCCGGATTCGGGCTTGGGCGGGAACTGGCGCGTGATCGTCCGCAACGACAACCACAACACCTTCGAGCACGTCGCCCAGACCCTGGCCGGCGTGCTGCCCGGGGTCAGCCTCGACCAGGGCCACCGGATCGCCGACCGATCCACAACAGCGGCCAGGCGATCGTCTGGACGCGGCCCGCGCGAGCCGGCCGAGCACTACTGGGAGCAGCTGGACGCCGCCGGGTTGACGATGGCGCCGCTGGAGCGAGGATGACGACCGCAGAGAGGGGCGGTGGAATTGCCGGCCTGTGCACCGTGACCGCGGCGCTTGGAGAGTTCAGCGTGGAATCGCTCGGAGGATCGGGTACGCGCAACGAGCTGATGCTCGGTTGCTCGTTCGCCCAGACAATTCGTTACTACCTTGCCGATCGAGGCTCGGGGCGGCCCGGCTGGCCATATCCCAGATTTCGCAGGGGCCCCGGCCACGGTTCGAGCTCGACCGCCGAGGCCGAGTTCCACATCGACGTGACGATCTGGGACGAGCTTTCGCAAGAGGCCGCTCGCCAGGCGGTGCCCCCGAACGAGCTTCTGCAGCACGCAATCCTCTACTTCCTCGCCGACCGGGACGTCGGTCGGGTTGCCCAGCGAGTTCTCGCGAGCCTGGGCGAGATGAGGAGCTAGCCGCGGAACGCCAGGGCGGCAAGCAGCCGATCGGCGAAACTGCGACCCCGTAGTCTCGCGTGCCCCCGCCGAGCGTTGAGCCCCGGCGCTTCGCCGACGATCACCCTTCGCGAGGCCGGGGTTGGGTCGAGGTTGCCGGCCGCATCGACGGCCTGCACCGAGAATCGGTGGGTTCCCGGTTTGAACTTGATGCGGGTCGCTGGTGAGGAGCACGGAGCTGCAGCCGCGTTGTCGATTCTGCAGAGGAAGTGGGCCGCTGGATCGTCGGATTCGAAGCGAAAGCCCGCGCGAACGGTGCCGAGCCGGCCCCGGGCGCGTTTGGACGGTACATCGAGATGGCTGCGCGGCGCCCGGGTGATGAAGGTCTGCGGCGCCGTCGAGTCCTCGACGTACACGAAGGCCGACGAGCAGGCGGAGGTGTTGCCCGCCGGGTCGGCGGCCGCGGCCGTCAGGGTCGTTCTGCTGTCGTCGGCAACCGGCAGGGCCAACCCGGCCGCGAACTGGGCCGCCGTCCCCACTGCCGCGACCGGGCCGGAGCAGTTGCCGGTCTCGAAGAGACTGACCCTTGAGCCGGCATCGGCGCTGCCGCTGATCGCGGGATTGTTGGCATTGGCGGGCGAGCCCGGCGCGGAGGCGACGATCAGTGGCGCCGAGGGAGCTCTAGAGATGGGGGCGATCGTCGGGGCCGGCGGGCTGGAGCCCTCGCTGTAGGAGTAAGGGCTGGAGCAGGCCGAGTCGCCCGCCGCATTGCCGGCGACCGCGGTGATCGAGGTGGTGACGTCGTCGGGGACGGGTACCGGGATCCCAGTACCCGTGAACTGAGCGGGCGTCCCGGTCGCAGCCGGCGACCCTGAGCAGTCGGGAGTCGTGAAGACCTTCACCGTCGCGGGGAAGTCCGATCCGACCGTTCCCCTGACCTTGGGACTGTCGTCCCCAGCTGGCGAGGTCGGAGCGCTCGAGGGGTCGGTCGCGGTTATCGCGGGGGCGGCCGGTGGTCCGAACACGGCGGTCAGGTTCAGATCTTGGTCGGCGACGACGTTGTGCGTGGCAGCGCCTCCGTCGGACCAGGCCCCGAAGGCATATTCGATCCCAGCGAGGGTCTGGGGAGGCGCCGAGATGGTGTTGTCGGAGCCCTTGATCACCGTCGTCGAGAATGGGGTTTCGCCGGTCGTCCCGTCGACGGACACTTCGAATCCCGGCGAGGGAAGGGGCTGGATCGCCACCGAGACCGTCTTCGGGTGGATTTCAACTGACTCGGTATCGGTGAGTCCACCGGAATCGGTGACGGTGAGCTTCAGCTGCAGCCAGGAGGGGTACTCGTGGTCGGGGGCAACGACGACTCCGCCGGTCTGGCCGGTGATCGTCTGCAGGGTGTGGAGATGGCAGTCGCTCGGGCAGTGGTGGAGGATGATGCTCCAGCTGTACGCCGACGCTGGCAGGGTTCCGTCCTGCGGGTCGGTTGCGGTGGCGGAGTAGGCGATCTGGTCGCCGACCGCCCAGGTCAGGGTCGGGGACGGCGCGGTGATGGTCGCCGTCGGCGGCTCGTTGTCGACCTGGATCGAGACCGAGGCGGTGTCGGTGGCGCCGTCGGGGTCGCTCACCCGCACCGTGGCGACGTGCACTCCCGGTTGCGCGTAGACGTGAGAGGGGGAAGCTTCGGTCGAATCTCCGAATTGACCGTCGCCGTCGAGGTCCCACGAGTAGCTCAGCGTGTCGCCTGGGTCCGGGTCGTGCGAAGCCGCGGCGCTGAGCTGGACTTCGAGGGGCGCCGCGCCGTCTTCCGGCGTGGCCGACGCCGACGCGATCGGAGGCTGGTCGCCCGTGGTGTGGGAGATCTTCCAGATCTTGCCGCCGCTCAGATCGACGAAGTAGAGGGCACCGTCGGGACCGACCTTGAGGTTGACGGGAGCATGGGCGCCGGTGTCGAACGCTTCGACGTTCGAGGGGTCCGGCTGCCCGTTCGCGCCGGGCATCATCGCCCAGATGCAGTTTCGCGAGTAGTCGGCGAAGAAGAGCGCGCCGTTGTAGGCATTGGGGAAGGGCCCCGATTCGTAGAAGGCCATTCCGGAGATCGAGGCGCTGCCGGTCGAGCAGGTTTCCCCGGGAACCACGGGATTGCCGTGCTTGTAGGCGAAGAATGGAGCGGCGACGGCGCCGGGCCCTTCGCCGTAGAGGGTCTCGCAGAGGTTGACGTTGATGGCGTCCCACTCAGCGAGCCGGGCGCTGCCGGTCTTGCTTCCTTCATAGCAGGGCCAGCCGAAGTTGTCGGCGCCCGATCCGCCCGGATCGACGCGGTCGATCTCCTCCCAGATGCCCTGGCCGACATCGCCGACCCACACTTCGCCGCTGCCGGGCTGGACCGCGAACCTGAAGGGGTTGCGAAACCCGTAGGCCAGAATCCGGCGGGCGTTGGCGTCGGAGCTGCCGGCGTAGGGATTGCCGGGAAGGCCTTCTCCGGTTTCCGGGTCGATCCGCAGCAGCGAGCCATCCAGGCCGGTCGGGTCGCCGGGGGTGCGGACGTCCTGGCTGCGCAGCGATCCGCCTTCGGCGGTCGGCGGAGCCATCGCCGTCCCGATCCCCCCGGGGGGTCGTCACAGGGGTCGGTCGGAGTGCCGTACTGACCCCAATCGGCGGAGGTGAAGCTCGCACCCTCGCCGCCGCTGACGTACAGCGCCCCACCGGGCCCGAACGCGAGGTCCCCGATCGAATGGCTGGGGAACTGCTGGCACCAGTCGGTGATCAGCGGCGTCTCAGCCGTCATCGTGTTGCCGATCGCCGTCAGTCTGGAGAGCCGGCCGGTGACGACGCAACCGTCGGCGGTCGGCCCCGGCGGGGTGGGGCACCCGTCGCTTGCCGAGGTTCCGCCCCATTGCGGCACCGGGCCTCCTGGAAAGGCGTCCAGCGTGTAGAGGACATAGACGTAGGGCCGCGCCGGGAAGTCGGGATCGAGCGCCATCCCCAGCAGGCCGCGATCCCAGAAGTTGTAAACCTCGCCCGAGAGGTTGGCGAAGGTTTCCGGCGTCGGGTCGGAAAGGCTGTCGAAGACCTTGATGATGCCGCTCTTCTCCGCGACGAACACCCTGCCGTCGGGCGAGAAGGCGAGGGAGGTCGGTTCGGTGAGGCCCGAGAAGGCGACCGACTCGTTGAAGCCGGCGGGAACGGTTCCGGCCTGAGCCGCTGAGGCGGGCAGGGAGACAACTGCCGTCGCGACCAGAGAGAAGGCCAACATGGTGGCTTTGGCCTTGGTCAACTGCTGCGAACCCTCACTTGGCGAAGGGTCGCCAACAGGTGTCCGTTTGTCAACTACAAGATTCGTCCATTTATGTCTGGGACGCTCAAGGTGGGCACTTGTGGGCGATAACTGCGATCCGCGACACTCCGGCCCATGATCTTGCGTGCCTTTGGGCTCACCCTGAGCGTCGAGGAGCCACCACCGGGTGCGTGGGAGGCGCGTTCCGCACCCGAGCCGGACCTGGAGGTGCGTCGGGCCGGCCGGGAGGCGATCGCGGGCAGCTGGTCGGGGCGGGGCTCGGGCGGCTGGGAGGCCGTGGTCGACGGCGCCCCTTTCGCCGCCGAGCGGGGGCTGGCCGGCGACTACCGCTTCACCCACGGAGAGCGCTCGGTGTGTCACCTCTCCGCCGACGCTGCCCTGCTGCTTTGCGCCCTCAGCGACGAGCAGGCCCTGGGATGGCGAGTGGTCCTCGACTCGGTGCTCTTCAGCGTCGCCCTGATCGTCGGCTACGAGGCGATCCATGCCGGCGCCGTGGCAACCGACGGCGGCGCAATCGCGATAGCTGCCGGCGCCGGGGGAGGCAAGAGCACTTTGCTGGCCGAGCTGCTCGGCGGCGGCTGCTCGATGCTGGCCGATGACGTGGTCGTGCTCGAGTCCCGCGGCGACGCCGCGCCGCTGGCCCATCCCGCCGCGCCGCTGATGACGCTGCCGGCGAAGATAGATCCGGCGCCGGGCACTCCGATCGCGTCCCTGGGGGAAGAGCGTTGGGTCGCCGTCCCGACTTGTCGAGAGGCGATCCCCTTGAGGGGGCTGGTGGTGCTGAACCGCAGTCCCGGGCTGGCGACCGGCCTGCACCGAGTTCAAAATCCGCTGGTGGCACTGCTGCAGTCGCTGCTGCGGTTTCCACGCTCGCCCGAGCGCGAGCGTGCCCGCTTCGAGATCGCCGGCGCGATCGCCACCCATGTCCCCGTCTGGGAGCTCGCAGCCGATCCGGGCGTAGATCCCGACACGTTGGCCGGGGTGCTGCGACGATTGGATTCATGAGCCCCACCTCCTCGGCCCCGTCAACCTCCCGCGACCCCGCCGCCCCGGCCCCGGGAGCGCCCGTGCTGGAGATGAAGGACATCTTCCACCGCTGGAAGGGGCCGAGGCCGCCGATCCTGAATGAGGTCAGCCTGACCTTGCGGGCGGGGGAGGTCACCTGGATCGGCGGGCGCAACGGCGCCGGCAAGACCACCCTGCTGCGTCTGGCGGCGGGCATCCTGCTGCCGCAACGGGGAAGCGTCAACATCGGCGAGCTCAGCTCGACGGACAAGGGCAACCGCTACCAGCGTCAGATCGGCTTCCTCTCGGCCGGCGACCGCAGCCTGCAGGCACGGATGCGGGTGACCCAGCAGCTCGACTACTGGGCCCGCCTGGCCTACGTGCCCCGCGATCTGCGGCGCGAGCGCGTCGCCGTCAGCCTCGAGCGGTTTGGCCTGGAGGAGTTCGCCGACCGCAGGGTCGACCGCATGTCGATGGGGCAGCGCCAGCGCATCCGGCTGGCGATGGCGTTCCTGCACGAGCCGCGGGTCGTGCTTCTGGACGAGCCGCGCAACTCACTGGACGATGACGGCTATGAGCTCCTGAATACGCAGACTCGCCTGGCGATCGAGCGAGGGGCGACCATGCTGTGGTGCTCGCCGAGGGGAGAGGACCGCGTAATCGATTGCGACGCGAGCTTCTCCCTCAGCGAAGGCCTTCTGGAGCGAGTCGAATGAGGCTTTGGTTCGACGCGATGTCGGCAATCATGAGACGCGACGCGATCCTGTTTGTGAGCTACCGCACCCAGCTCGTCTCCCAGTTCCTCGGCCCCCTCTTCTCGCTGGCCGTCTTCTACTACATAAGCCAGTTGCTGACCGCGAAGACCATTCAATCCCCCGGCGGGTACTTCGGGTTCGTGGTGATCGGTCTGGTGATCGTCCAGATCCTCACCATCTCGCTGGGGGTAATGCCGGTGACTGTCCGTCAAGAACTGGTTTCCGGCACGATCGAGCGCTCCCTGGTCAGCGCTCACGGGCCGGTCAACGGGATTCTCGGCTCGATGCTGTTCCCGCTGGTGAACGCTCTGATGAGCGGAGTGCTGATGCTGGTTTTTGCCACCCTTATCTTCGGGCTTCCGCTCGCGACGACCGCCGGCCTGGCGATCCCGGTGGCGCTGCTCGGCACCCTGGCCTTCATGCCGTTCGCCCTCTTCCTCGTCTCGATGGTGATGGCTTTCAAGCAGGTGTCCAGCGCATCTCAGTTCATCGTCACCGCCGTCGCGATCGTCGGTGGGCTCTACTTCCCGATCGCGTTGCTGCCGAGCTGGATTCGCTGGGCCTCCGAAGTTCAACCCTTCACCCCGGCCACCGACCTGCTTCGCCATCTGCTGGTCGGCACCCCGCTCGTCCACTCCGCGGCGGTGGAGCTGCTCAAGCTGGTGGCGTTTTCGCTGCTCCTCTTCCCGCTCGCCCTTATGTTCCTGCGCAGGGCGATTCGTTACGGTCAGCGCACCGGAACGATCGCCGAGTACTGATGCGACCGATCAAAGGAGCCTGCTCGTCATGACCTCTCTCTCCGACCAGACGCTGATGGCCTCGCGGGCGCGGCTCCCGCAGCACGTCGTGCACCGCAGCTTTGTCGCCGAGACGGTCGTGTTGAACCTGCGCACCGGGAAATACCACGGCCTCAACGCGACCGCCGGGAGGATGCTCGATGCCCTGGAGGGGGCGCCCACCGTGGAGGCCGCCATACCCGAGCTCGCCGACGAGTACGGGATTGCACAAGACCAGATAGCGCGCGACCTGAACGCGCTTTGCCGCGGGCTCCTGGAGCGAGGCCTGATCGAGATCGAGGATGTGGGCTCGGACTGAGCCCGTGACGGGCTCGGCGGTGGAGCGCCCAGCGACGTACGCCGCCTTTGGCCTGCTGCTGGAGGTCGATGCGAGTATCGACGTGCCGGGCTTGAGCCGGGCGGACCCGTCGCCCGCGAGCAGCGCGGAGCCACGCACGCGGGTGCGACTCGACCCGGCGGAGCTGGAGCGACGGTGGGGCGCCGTGAGCGGGTCGGCGCGGCGCATGCGGGAGCTGCGCGACGGCGCCTCGACCGTGCTCACCGTCGACCTCGCCGAGCCCGCCGGATACCTGCTCCGGGCGCAGGGAGTGGGACGAGTGCTGGTCGCGCCCGACGGGGCCGAGCTGCTCTGCGATCCGCACCCTGACTGCCGGAGCTGGGAGTTCATCCTTCCCGCCCAGGCCCTGCCCCTGGCCGCGACCCTGCGCGGGCGCGAGGTTCTTCACGCCTCCGCCGTCGTGCTCGGCGGCGGCGCGGTCCTCTTCGCCGGCGAGCCGGGAGCGGGCAAGTCCTCGCTGGCCGCGGCCCTGGTCCGAGCGGGTGCCGCGCTGCTCGGCGACGACGCGATCTCGCTGGAGCGCCGCGAGGGGTCGCTCCTCGCCCATCCCGCTGTGGCGGCGCTCTACCTGCGTCCTGCCGAGTGGGATCGGCTTTCTGTGGCCGAGCGGGAACTGCTTGGGCCGGCCGAGCCATTCGCCGGCAGGCAACGCCATGCACCCGAGGCGATGGCTCCGCCGACTCCGTTCGAGGCGCTCTACCTGCTGGAGCGCGCCCGGGAGGGCGCCGTGGTGGAACGTCTGGAGAGGGTCGATCCCTTCGACCTTCTGGCCACCACCTTCAACCTCTCGGTCCGCACCCCTGAGCGCCTGATACGGCAGCTCGACACGGTCGAGGCGCTCACCGCCACGGAGCGTCTGTATCGCCTGCGGGTGCTGCCCGGTGGCGATGCGACACGCCTGGCGGGCGCGGTTGAACGGCACCTGGCCTCGGTGTCGGCGTGAGCGTCGTCACTCCGACCGATCTCGACAGGCACTCGCCCCTGGCGCGTTTGCGCCTGGCGCTGGAGGTGGTCGCGACCTACCTACGGGTACGCCGGCTGATGCGCCAGGACGATGTCAAGCGTGCGGTGGAGGCCCTGCGAGCCTACGCAGCGGGGTCGGAGATCGACTTCGAAAGCGAAGGCGAGCAGCTGATCGCGGCCTGGCGCCTGGCACGGGCGACGCGCCGGGTTCTGACCCGCCTGCCCGCCGACTCGCGTTGCCTGTTCCGCTCGCTGACGCTGATGTGCATGCTCGAGCGCCGCGGGGTCGGGCAGGTGCTGGTGATCGCGGTCCGCCCCCAGCCGTTCGCCGCCCACGCCTGGATCGAGGTCGAGGGCCACGCCGTGCTGCCCGACGCCGATCCCGGCTACGAGCGCCTGCTGGAGCTCTGAGGGATGCTTGCCGGGGCTTGGGACGAGCGATCGGTGGCCCTGTTGGATCGCCTTGCGCGACGGCAGGGGGCGACGGTGGAGCGGCTCGGCTCGACGGCGCTCGTCGGCGAGGCCGGCGCCGGCGTCGGCCGCTGGCGCTGCTGGCTGTGGGGCCGCCTCAGCAACGCCGAGGCGCTGCGCGAGCGCTTCGAGGCCGAGGACCTCGGTGTCGCGATCGCGCGAGCCCATGCCGAGCTGGGCGCACAGGCCTGCGACCTCCTGCGCGGCTCGTTCGTGCTGGTCGCCGTGGACGCCGAGCGCGACACCGCGCTGGTCAGCCGCGACCACCTGGGCGGCTCGCCGCTCGTCTACGCCCGAGTCGGCGGCGGGGCGCTGTTCGCCGAACACGAGCGGGACATCCTCGATCTGCTCCCCCATACCCCTGGCCCGGATCGAGTGGCGTTGAAGAGCTGGGTCGAGAGAGGCTGCCTTCCCGCCGAGCGCACTCTGTATGAGGGGATATCGAGACTGCCGTCCGCGCACCGGCTCGTTCTCTCCGGCGCCGGCGTCGCGGTCGAGCCCTACTGGGCGCCTCGTTACGAAGGCACGGTGTCGGGCTCCAGAGAGGAGATCGCCGAGCGCCTGCGCGCCGAGGCGTTCGCAGCGGTCGACCGCGCCGCCGGCGGGTCGCGCCGCACCGCGGTACGGCTCAGTGGTGGGCTGGACTCCGCCTGCGTGGCCGCCGGACTTCTCGCGCGAGGACCGGGTGGCGGCGAGGCGCTGGCGCTCTCCGCCGTCTTCCCCCGGCATCCGGAGACCGACGAGCGCGAGTTGATTGAAGCCACCGCCGGGCAGCTTGGCCTCGCGACGAAGCAGATCTCCCTCGGCGGGGGTGCCCCGATCCTGCCGGCGGCGCTTCGCCATCTCGAGCGCTGGCGGCTGCCTCCGGTCACCCCCAACCTCTTCGTCTGGGAGCCGGTGATGGCGCTGGCGCGGGATCTCGGGGTCGAGGTGATGCTCGATGGGGAGGGAGGCGATGAGCTGTTCGGTCTGGCTCCCGATCTGATCGCCGACATGCTGCGCCGCGGCAGCGTTCGGCGGGCCTGGGCGCTGTCGGGCGGCATTCCCGGCATCGGCGAACATCCCGACCCGCGAATCAGGCTACGAGCGCTGCGCGTCTTCGGGCTTGGGCCCCTGACGCCGGCGCGAGTGCGTCGATGGCGCCGGAGTCGGGCCGCGAGCCAGACTGGAGCGTCGTTGCTGGACGTCGAGGATCGCCTGGCGCTAGCCGCGCTCGACGACGCTGAACGCCGCCGCCTCGACGGGCCATTTTGGTGGCGCGGTCTGGCGGCGACCCTGACCGGCGGCGACGCGTTCGACGTCTCCGGTCATCTCCGGCGCGAGGCGGTCGGCGAGGAAATGGACCGCCGCCACCCGTTCCTGTTCGACCGCGACCTGGTCGACGCCGTGCTTGCAAATCCACCGCAGTTGCAGTTCGACCCGGTCCGCGACAGGGCACTTCTGCGCGACGCTCTGCAGGGCTACATCCCTGAGGCGGTGCGCACTCGCCACTCCAAGAGCCACTTCACGCCGCTCCTGGTCGAGGCCCTCGTCGGTTCCGAGGCGGACTTCCTGCGCCGCGACCTGGCCAGATCCGACGCCCCGGTTCGCTCCTTTCTGCATTCCGAGTCGCTGGACCGTCTGCTGGACCCGACCAGGGCCGGCGGGCCGAAAATGGCGGCGCTGCGCCTCTGGCGGGTTGGGATGGTCGATATTTGGCTACGCGCCCAGGCACGCCCCGAGTTCCTGTCGGAGTTGCTCGAGAAGACCTCATCCGGTGAGGGCCGAGCCTGAGGCGCAGTACTTTTTCAGGGCTTGCGGGCCGCTGTCAGAGCCATATCATGCAGCCTCTCCTAGAGAAAGGAGGCATCAGATGGAGAAGAAAATCACCGATTACGAGGCCCCACGGATTGAGGATCATGGCGATCTCGCCGAGCTCACCGCCGGCAAACACGTGGGCACGAACCTCGACGCGACCTTCAACGAAGGTACGCCGATCAACGAAGTCACGCTCACCACGCCGTAGCTCGAATGCTTTCAGCGTGACGATATGCCGGCCTCCGTATCGGTGGCCGGCATATCTTGTTTTATTGCGCCTTCGCGTATGACTGACAAGCGTTCCTACGTCGTTTCCCTACTCGAAGACGTGGCCGAGGTGTGGCCGGCGGTTGAGACCGTGCTGTCGGACGTGCCCGACCCGGAGCCCGCCTGCGAGATCGGCCTGGTCGGCTGGGTCGGCGCCACCCGAGAGGAGGTCGCTCGCCTACCCGAGCTGCGGGCCGGGCACGCGGGTCCGCTTGTCGCGGTGATCAGGGAGATGCCGGGCGCGCGCGGGGCGCGGGCGATGGCCGCTCGCCTGGAGGGCGCGGTCCTGGTCGCCGAGATCGGACAGGCACTGATCCCGACCCTCGACGCGGTGGCGGTGGGCCAGTGCGTGGTGCCGCGGTCGATCCGCCAGATCGTCGATCGGCCGCCGCTCTCGCCGCGAGAGCGCCAGATCCTGGCGATGGTGGTGATCGACTTCTCCAATGCGGAGATCGCCCGCAAGCTCTTCGTCAGCGAAAGCAACGTCAAGAATCACCTCTCCTCCGCTTTTCAGAAGCTCGGCGTGAAGTCACGCAGCGCCGCGACCGAGCTGATCCTCGACGGCGAGAGCGGTCTCGGCCCCGGCATCCTCCGCATCTCCCCGGAGGAGACGCTGCCCGAAATCAGCTGAGCGGGGTGCTGTCGGGCCGCTTCGCACGAGCCCGCCGCACCGCCCAGAGCCCGCGCGGAGCCTGGATGGCCAGCCAAACCCAGCGCCACGGATAGCTGAGCAGCAGCCCCAGGCGGCCCCTTCGCGCCAGCGGCGACCACCAGCGCATGAATCGCGGGTGGGGGAAGAGCTCACCGGCCACGGTCCGCGCGCGTTGGCGGACCCCCACACCAGGTTGCAGGAGAGCGTCGATTGCCTCCGCGGTGGGAATGCGCTCGTAGCGGATCTCATGCCGGGCCGAGCGGACCTCGTCCTCGATGCCGAGGCGGCGGGCCAGCTCCACACCCGCCGCCAGCAGCCGCAAGCCGCTGGCGAACGTCGGGACGCCGTCGAGGCGGCGGGCCAGCTCCAGCGCCTCTCGCCAGGTGTTCTCCTCGGCGGTGGCGATCGCACGCCGCAGGTCCTCGATCGGCTTCCCCTCGACGTGGTGCGCGGCGTGCAGCCCGACGTGGAGCGCGAGGGCCGCCCGCCCCGGGACCCGCAGCTCGGCGCCGGCGATCCGCTGAGGCTCGGAGCCGGACCAGAACGCAGCCCAGATCAGTCCGGGATCGCCGTCGAGACCGTGCAGGGTGCAGTGGAGGTCGAGATTGTCTTCGCCGCGGAGAAAGGCGGTCGAGGCGAAGGACTCCATCCGCGGATGCGCCAGCGGGCCGAGATGATCCGAGAAGCCGAGCCGGTTGAGGACGGTCACCGCCCGGTTCCAATCGTCCGGGGCGACCATCAGGTCCGCATCGCCGTAAGGACGGATCTCGCCAGGGTAGAGCCACTCGGCCAGCACCGGTCCCTTCAGGACCAGCGTCTCGATCCCCTCTGTCGCAAAGGTCGTCGCGATCTCGGCCGCGAGCCTGTCGATCGCGAGGTTGCGCACCGCCAGCATGCGGAAGATGAGATCGACGTCGGCGGGGCTCATCGTCGCCTCACGCGCCGAGGCGGGCGAGCGCCCGCTCGTAGACGTCGAGCATCGAGTTCACATGACGGTCGAGGGCGAAGGCCTCCTCGACCCGCAGTCGACCCGCCTGGCCCATCTCGCGACCGAGCGTCGGGCTTTCCGCGAACCGCCGGATGGCCTCTGCCCACGCCGCAGGATCGCGGGGCGCGACGAGGAAGCCCTCGCGTCCATCGCTGACGATCTCGGTTGGGCCGCCGACCTCGGTTGCCACCACGGGGACCCGGAGTGCCATCGCCTCGATCAGGGCACGCCCGAAGGGCTCCTCCCAGGAGGGCAGCAGCAGCACGTCGAGGGCGCTGACCAGCTCCGGCACATCGTCGCGCTCGCCGAGCCAGGAGACGCGATCCTCGATGCCGGCGGTTGCCTCGCGCAGCTCCGCCTCGTACGCCCGGTTGTCGTAGCGGGCGGAGGGCGAGAGGAACTTCGCCGAGCCGATCAGCAGCAGGTGCGCGTCGATGCCCTGCCGGCGCAGCAGCCGCAGCGCCTCGATCGCCGTGTCCTGCCCCTTCCAGGGCGTCAGTTGCGCGACGACGCCGAGCAGCAACGAGCGGGGGCGGACCTCCCTGAGCCGCGCCCGGGCGTGGACGCGGTCGATGCGGGCGGGGTCCCAGCGCTCCAGGTCGACCGGGTTGTGGACGACCTCCAGGTTCGCGCTTGGAGCCAGGCGGCGCACCGAATCCGCCGTGTACTCGGAGTTGGCGACGACCTTCGTCGCGGTCGACGCGATCAGGCGCATCGTGGCGGTGCTGACGCGTCCCGGTGGCAGACAGTCGCGGACATGGACCACCGTCGCCACCCGCAGGTGGCCGAGGCCGAGCGCCACCCCCGCCCGAATCGAGTTGGCGTGAACCAGCACGGCGCGATGGCGGCGGGCGGCCAGGCGTATTTCTCCTGCCGTCACGGCGATCTGGGCGAGTGCACGCGGGGTACGCGATGGGTGCAGCTTGAGGCTGCCGGCCGTGCCGGAGATCGAGACGGTGGAAATGCCCAGATCCTGCGCTTCCTCCGCCAGCCTCCCTGCCGGTGTGGCCAGCAGCGGCTGAACCATCTCCGGCATGCCGCCGATCAAATCCAGCAGCGAGCGCTCGGCACCGCTCACCTCGGCGGTGTGGTTGACGTAGAGAACGTTCACCGAGCCCGACCCTACGGAGCCGGTGGACTCTGGCCGGCTCACAGCCCGGCGGTACCGTCGAGCTGCTCGAGCAGCAGCGCTTCCACTCGCCGGCAGGTCTGCGGCCAGGCCAGGCTTTGCGCCCGTACCGCTCCTGCCTCACCCAGTCGCCGCGCCAGGTCGCGGTCGAGAAGAAGCTTCGTGGCGGCTCCCGCCACCGCCAGGTGGTCGGCGGGATCGACCAGCAGGCCACTCTCACCGTCGGCGACCGCGTCCAGGGCGCCCGCCACGTTGCCGGCGAGGACCGGCTTGCCGTAGGCGCCGGCCTCGAGGTAGACGATGCCGAAGCCCTCGCCGGCGAAGTCACCATCCGGAAGGCGGCTGGGCATCACCAACGCGTGGGCGCGACGCAACCACGAATTGCGCTCCTCGTCTGAGACCGCGCCGAGGAAGTGGACCGCGTCCGCGACGCCGTGGGCGACGGCAAGGCGCTCCAGACCGGACCGTAGTGGCCCGTCGCCGATCACGACCCACTGGGCGTCGGGGACCGAGGCCCGCACCAGCGGCAGCGCTCGGATGATCACGTCGTGGCCCTTGTAACGATCCTCGAGGCGAGCGATGGTCAGCAGCGTGGGGCGTGCCTCGGGGAGCGGCTCGGTATCTACCGGCAGGTCGACGCCGGGGGGGATCAGCCTCGTCGTGGCGGGAGTCGCTCCGGTGCCGGCGATCAGCCGGGAGGTGTAGGCACTCACCGCAATCACCGCCTGGGCCCGTTGCGCCGCGAATGCGGCGAGCCTCGGCTTGGCCCCGACCTCCTTGGCGTGAAAGTACTGGACGGTCGGCGCCCCGAGAGCTCGGTTGATTACGGCGGCGGCGGGGCTGGTGACGATGTGGACGCTGAGGGTCGCCTGCGGGCGGAACCGCAGTGCCTCGCTTACCGCGATCGCATTGAGGGGTATGTTGCGACCGCCGCCCAGCCGCCGGTCGGATTTCACGCGCCGCACTGCCATCTCGTCGCCGGCGTCGAACTGCGCCGCTCCCGGCGCGTCGGCGGCCACCACCCTGGTCTCGAAGCCCTCCATGCCGGCGGCTACCCGGTGGGCAAGCACCTGAATTCCTCCTCTGGCGGGAGGAAAATCGGGAGTGAGGACGAGCAGCCGCGGCTTAGCCGGCATCGAGTCCGAGTAGCCGGTCCGTCCACAGTCCCAAAGCGAGCAGGGACCAGAGCAGGTCGCTGTGATCTTTAGAGCCGGAGACGTGCTCCTGCACCAGGCCGTCGGCCACGGTGCGGTCGAACCAGCCCTCCTCATAGAGCGTCCCGGTTTGCAGCTGGCGGCGCAGCGTGGCGGCAAGGGGCCCGCGCAACCACTCGGCAGTCGGGGCGCGAAAGGCAGCCTTGCGAAAGCGCCCGGGTCTCCGCGGAGTGTGCATGCCAGGGGGGAGCATGGCATGCAGCAGGGACTTGCCGCGCCCGCCGAGGTGAAGTGAGGTATCCACCGAGGCGGCGAACTCGGCAAGCCCCTGGTGCAGATAGACGGTGCGGATCTCCAGCGAGACAAGCATTCCCGCCCGGTCGGTCTTGACGAGGACGTCGTCAGGCAGGTAGTCGATCTGGTCCAGGCGCATCAGCTGCCGGCCGGCGGCGTCCTCGTTGACCTCCCCGGCCCGGGCGAGGAGGCTGGAGAGGATGCCGTCCTCGGCGACGGCGGCCAGTCGTGGACCGTAGAGACCGTCCCGGTGATGGCGGCGCCTGCCGGTTACCCAGTCGAGGTGGCGCTCGATCACAGGTGCGGGTCCGGTGCGCTCGATCAGCCTCCGCGCCGGGCTCCAACGGGCGGCATGGTGCAGCAGGCTCGGCGTTCGCGCGGTTGCCGGCAGGGCCGACCGGAGGCGTCCTGCGCGTTCGATCCAGCGGTAGCGGGGATAGCCGCCGAAGAGCTCGTCCGCCCCCTCGCCGCCAAGAGCCACTGTGACCAGCGGATGGGCAAACTCCGAGAGGGCGTGCAACGAGACCAGCGCCTGGTCGGCGAGCGGCTGGTCGATGTCTGCCAGAAGAGCGGGGGCGCGCTCGCCGACCTCGGCCTGGGTGAGCACGACCTCGTGATGGTCGGTTCCTAGGCGACGGGCGACGCTCCGCGCTCGCGCGGTCTCGTCGAAGGAACCGACGTCGTAGCCGATCGTGAACGTCTTTACGGGCTGTGAGGAAGCCTGGGTGGCGGCGCTCGTAACCAGGGTGGAGTCGATGCCGCCGCTGAGGAACACGCCCACCGGTACGTCGGCGAGCATGCGGCTGCGCACCGAATCGGTGAACAGCCGCGTCGCCTCGGCCGCCAAGACCGGGAACGGCTCGTGAAGGCGTTGCCGCGGCTCCTGCGGCGGCGACCACCAGCGGCGTTCGGTGCAACGACGCTGCTCATGCTCCCAGCAGAGCAGCGACCCCGGCAGGAGCTGGCGGACACCGCGAACGATCGTCCCCGGCCCGGGCACGTACCCGAGCACGAAGAAGGCGTCGACCGCCTCGGGGGCGAGCTCGCGCAGGTCGGGCTTCGCCTCCAGCAGGGCCGTCAGTTCGGAGGCGAACAGGACGTTGCCGGCGTGCTCGTGCACGAAGAGCGGCTTCTCGCCGAAGCGGTCGCGGGCCAGGAGCAGGCGGCCGCGGCGCTCGTCCCAGAGGGCAAAGGCGAACATGCCCTCGAGCGCGTGGACCATCGCATCGCCGAACTCCTCGTAGAGGTGCACCAGCACCTCGGTGTCGCAGCTCGTCGCGAAGCGGTGGCCCCGCTCCCGTAGCCGATCGCGCAGCTGTGGGTGGTTGTAGATCTCGCCGTTGAATGCCACCCAGACGGAGCCATCCTCACTGCAGAGCGGTTGGTGGCCGCCACCGATGTCCATGATCGCCAATCGCCGCACACCGATTGAGACCCCCGTTCGGGGGTCGGTGTGGAGGCCGTCGTCGTCGGGTCCGCGGTGGCGCAACCGGGCGGACATCAGCTGCGTGGCACGCCCCTCGGGGTCATTGGTACTGCCGGCTATTCCACACATCGGGCAAACCGTAGTCGACAGGGAGGTTCCGGGCGCCCAGCAGTTTCGGCCGGTTTGGCCAAACGGCCAGTGGGCATCTCCAAATATCAAGTCATTCGGCACGACCGCCGATAGCTGGTCAGTTATTTCTTTGTGCGTCCGGCAGCACCGCGATGAAACTATCCGCAAACTCTCACCGACTCGGCCAGTTGGCGGCACTGCTGCTGGTGGTCGTGTGCGGGTTCGGGCTCGGCTCCGGTCAGGCTGCCGGGCGAGGGCACGGCACGGCATCCATCTCGCTGAGCCATGGTAGATGCGTGCCTCGAGACGGCAAGCGACGCGATGGCAGCTCGTCGACTCATTTTCAGGTGGCCGAGCGCAGGAAGATTTTGGCGTGGCGGGGCGGGCAAGCTCGGCCTGGCCATCGTCCCTCGCGGTGTCCAAAAAAAGCCCATCGGGGGCCGAACCCGCCCGATCAGGCGCCAGCGGTGGCCCCCCCCGGCGGCGATCCAGCCAGTCAGGGCGGTGGGAGCGTCCAGGTCGGCGATAAATCTGAAGGCAAAGCTGAACCCGAAGGTAAAGGCGAACCGGAAAAAGGCGAACCGGAAGGTGGAGGAGAAAGCGAAGGGGAATCCGGCGGGGAAGGGGAAGTGGAAGTAGAACCGGAAGGCGGGGGAGAAGTGGAAAACGAAGGCGAAGGTGAACCGGAAGGCGAAGAAGAAAGCGAATCGGAAGTGGAAGGCGAACCGGAAGGGGAAGGCGGGGGCGAAGGGGAAGGCGAACCGGAAAAAGGCGAAGGTGAATCGGAAGGCGAAGGGGAAAGCGAAGAAGGCGAAGAAGAATCGGAAGGCGAAGTGCCGACCGATCCCCTGGCTTCGGCCCACGCCCGAGCGGAGGACTTCGCAGGGCAGCCGGCCGACGTATTGCTCAGCTCCTCCGCACCCCTGAGCTCAAGCGAAGTCTCGCGGTGCGTCGGACTCGATTCCGCCGATGCGGTCGTCGACCTTGGCGGTATCGACGAAGGGCCGGCGCCTGGCAGCTTGCGGCTGGAGCTCGTTCCGGAAGGGGCGATGCCGGCCAAAGTGCGCTGTCCGACCGCAAGCGGCGACAACGTGATCGCCGTCTCGCCCGCGGCCCCCTCGCCAGGCGGTGTGGTCGATGACCCGATCGACCCCAAGTTCCTGACCCAGGTCCCCTTTGGACGCCGTTCGTTCTGGATCCAGCCCTGGCGAGCCTACCTGGATACCTGGCCGGCAGCGCGGCTGCTGGATTCGGTGGGGATCAATTTCAACGTGACCACAGGTGAGGCGGAAGGGACGGCGCGACTGCTGCAGGACAGCGGCTTCAAGCTCGCGCGCATCGAGGTTGGGTGGAACTCGCTGTCCTACCAAAACCCCAGCGAATTCGACAACGAGGCCACGCTGCGAAAACGACTGATAGCCCTGCGGGAAAACGGCTTGCGGCCGCTGATAGTCCTCAACGCGAACAGCGGCGATCCAGGCCCTGCAAAAGAAGTCGCTCTCACCACCGTGGCAAACGCACCTGCCGGTGCCCAGACCGTCAGGCTGAGTGCCGCCAGCGCCGCAGAGGTGGTGCCGGGCAAGACCGGTTTCGACAACCTCTCCTTCGGCGGCGATCCGGACGTCCTCATAACGTCGGTTACCAACGAAGGAATCGCGAGCTTATCCAAGCCGCTGCCTGCCGGACTGCCGGCCGGCTCCCATGAAGGAGCCACCCTGCGTTACGCGCCGTTTGGACCGCCGGAACTGTCCGATGGAGCCCCCAACCCTGATTTCCAGGCGACGCTGGCGGGTTGGTTGGATTATGCGACGGCGGTCGCGCGCGAGGCAACCAGCGTCTTCGGCTCCGAAGGCTACGACCTCGAGGTCTGGAACGAGCTCAGCTTCGGCTCCCAGTTCCTCAAGGAAAGCAACTACTACGCGCCCCCTCGTGTCGATGGCTCCGGCTCGGTGACCCAGGCGCTGCTGGCCGAAACCGTCGCCTACCTCCGTGCGCCGGCGCAGGGCATCTCGCCCGGGGTCGGCATCGCGGATGGCTTTGCGGGTCAGACGCCCTTCGCCTCCGGCGGCTCGGTCCCGGTCGGTACGACTGCGATCAGCAAGCACCTGTACAAGGGCCCGCAGTTTTTCCCCCGTACCGCCACGATCAACTCGATCCGCCCGGTGGACGCGCTCGGCGCTCCCGACTCGACGACGAACAAGGAACCCTTCACCCCGCGGTTCACCCCGAACTATTCCCCCGCCCTGCCCGAGTACTTCCTGACCGCGACCCAGACCGAGACGGAGGTGCGAGATCTCTCTCCTGTCACCACCAAGATCTACGGCGTGCCTCACGGCCGCAGCGTCGGTCCCCCAGGCGGTGAGCCACCGCAGACCTGGATGACGGAGTACAACCTGAACACCAACACGCTCTTCCCGATGAGCGAGACGCATCCCGATAAATACATCGGCCCTCTCTTCCCCGCTCAGAAGGAACGGCTCCAGGCCGAGATAGTCCTGCGAAGCCTCGTGTCGATGGTGAACAAGGGCATGAGCAGGGAGTACTTCTACGCGGCCGCTCACTCCGAAGGCTACAACCTGATCAGGGAAGACTTCATCGATGCTCTTGACGAAAACCCGACGAGCTATCCGGGCGACCAGCGTGGAGGCGAGACCATGGAAGGGCTGGGACATATGCTCGCCCAGTTCAATGGGCCTGGACCAGGCGGTTCCGCACGCCAGCTGCAGCTCCTGCGCATAGCCCAGGAAGGCAACCACGCCGAGTTTGCCGGGGACGGCACCGCTGCCCATCCCGATCTCTACGACAGAGATCTGCTCGCGGTGCTTCCCTTTCAAGCGTCCCCCTCTCGATTCGTGATCCCCGTGTACGTGATGACTCCCAACCTCACCACCGTCCACGACAGCGGCGCCGCGGAACAATCCCCGACCCGTTTCGACCTCCCCGATGAGAAGTTTCGGGTCACGCTGGGAAACCTGCCGGAAACCTCCGATCCACCCACGGTCAGTGCCTACGACCCGCTCCGCGACGAAGCTACTCCGGCGCGTCTTGTCTCGCGCCGGGCAGACCGTGCCGTCTTCGAACTATCGGTGACCGATTATCCGCGGCTGCTGACGATCGCCTTCGAATAGAGATGTCGGCGCCCCCTGGCGAGCTTAAGATGCGCCGCTCGTGCCGACGTTGACCTGACTGTCGGCATTTGCGACCCCCGCCGCGAGATCCATGGCCGATTGGTAGTAAGAGCTGTCACGAAGCAATTGATCGGTGGGCGCGAAGGCCTCCAGTCTTCCGTCGACGACGACCATCACCCGCTTGCATATCTCGAGAGTGGTCATGCGATGCGCGACGATGAACAGAGTGACCTCTCCGGCCAGGGTGCGAAGCGATGCTTGAAGGAGTGCCTCGGATCTGGGGTCGAGTGCGCTCGTCGGCTCGTCGAGCACGAGGATGCGGGGTTGGGCTACAAGCGCACGGGCCAGGCAGATCCTCTGCTGTTGCCCCCCCGAGATCGCATCGGCCCGCGGACCGACAACGGTCTCGTAGCCGAGCGGCCAACGCGCCACGTCATCGTGGATGCGAGCGAGCTTGGCGGCCCGTTCCACCGCATCGTCATCGAGATCTCGGAAATAGCGAATGTTGTCCGCGACCGAGGCGTGGATGAGGCGTGGTTGTTGAGGAACATATGCCACCCCGCGGTGCCAGTCCTCGAGCGCGAACCGTGCGACGGGCACGCCGTTGATCAGGTACCGGCCGTCATCCGGGCTCCTCAGCTGCAGGAGTATCTGCACGAGCGTTGACTTACCCGCGCCGGAGGGGCCGATGATGCCTATCGCTTCGCCCGCTGCCACTTCGAAGCTGACGCCGGACAACACGGGCCTGTCTGGCTGGTAGGCATACGAGACTCTCTCGAAGGTCAGGGTGTCGACCTTCGCGAGCCGTTGTTCGTCTGTGACCGGACGGCTCGCGCGATACGCCTGTTCGGCTTTTTCCAGGCGGTCGACGAAGGGAAGGGCCTGGCGAACCAGTTGGTAGGAGCTCTGGATCTGCTGGCCATAGGTTCCTGCCCGGACCAGCAGCAGGACCACGGCACCCAGCGACGCCACCTGACCGGCACCGCTGAGATACAGCCCCGCGAGGCCGACAACGATGATCAGGAAGATCAGGCTCTGGTAGAGGTTCGGGATCAGGCGACCGACCAGCTGGGTGCGGAAGAACAAGTCCTGAGCGGTGGAGATCAACTCGCCGATTTGCTTGCGCTGTGCTCCGCCGACCCCGAATACCTGCGTCTCCTCGGCTACACGAACCGCCTCGCCGATGCCGCTGGCGTAGTTCATCTGAGCCTGGGAGAGGGCTCGTGAGCGCCGATGGCCCAGTGCGTTCATCGGCCGCAGCAGCCCGAAAAGCGAGGTGGCTGCCGCCAGCACCACCAGTGCGGCCGCGACGTTGAGCACCAGGGCGGAGAGAATCAAGACCAGAAAGGTGAAGATGGCGGTGATCAAGATGTTGACCTGCATCGCCCCCTGGGTCGCCTGGACGACCTGGCTGGTCATCATCTCCTGGAGATGGCCCTCTCGTTCACGCGCCTGGATCGACCAGGAGGCACGGGTGAAAGCGTCGAACAGCCCCTCGCGCAGCTGTGCCTGTACATCAGCCGCCATTCGCGCCGGCAGCATCGAGATCGGCACCTGCAGGGCGAGGCGGACGACGGCGAGGGCGGAGGCGACGGCGAGGAGGCCACCCACCGTGGCATGTATCGAAAACGGACCGATGCTCGCATTCACCTCGTGCGCACCGCTGACGAGGCTGGCCGCCACCTGCGCGACGACTGCCAGGACTCCGGCTTCGGTGAAGCCGGAGAGCACCGAGAACCCGACCAGAGCGACGACCGAGCGCCGCCGTCTCCCCAGGAGTGGGCGCATCTGTGCCCAGAGCGGACGAGACTCGCTGCGGCGCGATTTACGAAAGGCCATCTGACCCGGTCTCCACGGCGGTTTTCCTCGACCTGGCAAATGCGGAGTAGTAGCTCCACGCTTGATTCACGGTGCTGTGCGCCGCTGCCAGCCCACCGGACAAGCCATTTCTCTTGATCGACGCGAGATAGAGGTGGGCTGCGGCTACCGCGAAGCCGACCCAGGCTCGCACCGGCGAGCGTTCCGTCCAACGCCTGCGCTTGAGCGTGACGTAGAGCCGCGAGGCGCCGGCGAGACTGCCGTACTCAGCGCGGCCGACGGTGGAAGGGAGGTGCAGATTGGATGCCTCGAAACAAGGGACGATGACGAAGCCACACGCGACCGCCTGGGTCGTGAAATCCACCTCATCGAAGCCATATGACAGCTGCGGGTCGAAGAGGACCTGGTCGAAAAGCCCACGGGGAAAGAGCGCCGCGTTGATCACCACGGTTCGCAGGGGCTCGTGCTGCCGGTAGCGGCGAGACTGGAAGCCGAGGAACCCCTGCTCGTTGGGCCTGACGGTTTCACCCGCCTTGATCTCGGTGCCGGTCAGGATGGTTCTGGCGCGGCTGTCCGGGGGGACATCGGCGAAGCGCCGCTCGACGTCTCTGAGGAAGTCCTGGCCGAGCATGGCGTCGTCATCGAGGAAGAGCAGATAATCGCCGGTCGCGGCGGCGATCGCGCAATTGCGATTGGCTCCCAGCCCTGAGCGGGGGCCCCGGGCGTATGTGATCGGAAGCGGGTTGGTGACGACGAGCGATTCGCTTTCGTCGTTGTCGCTGTCGTCGGACACGACCACCTGGGCGGGAGCAAGGCTGGATTGCGAGATGCTCTCGAGCGCTCGACTCAGGTGATCGGGACGATTGCGCGTGCAGATGCAGACCGTCGCGCTGAGCGTGGCTGGGGCCGAGGTGGACGCGTTCAAGAGGGGACCCCCCGCAGCGCCGCATGATCTCGCTGCAGCCCGCCGGCAAACCAGTAGGCGGCGATGCCCACGGCAAACCAGAAGAAGGGCGCGAAGGGCAGATTCGACATCGTCGCTCCGACGAATCCCATGACGGTGAAGGCGATGACGGTGGCAAATATCGCCGCGAGGCTGAGCCGCAGCTCGACGTCGCCGATTCGGCGCAACCCCCGCACGGCGAGCATGATCAACATGACCGACAGTGCGATCCACAGCAGCAGGCCTGGCAACCCGAGTTCCAAAGCGACGTAGTTGTACTGCGACTCCGCGCTCGCGGGATGGCCGTCGATCGTAGCCGTGCCTTTGCCGCCGAAGCTCACTCCCGCTCCAGCTACGGCGAGGCCGGCGCCGAACGGGTACTTGTCGACGATGGTGGGGATCTGCTCGAGAGTCTTTTCGCGGTAGCTGACAGAGGTGGTCGCCGCCTTGCTGGGGGTGATGTCGGCGTAGCGTGAGAAGACCCCGTTGCCGGCCTGGGGGGCGAATATCGATGCGAGCGCAAAGACGAGAGCGCCCACCACCAACAGGCTGGTCAGCACCTGGGTGGCACGTCTTCCGGCGCTGGCCGAGAGGACGGTGAAGGAGAGAGCCGCAATCACGGCGCCCAGCACCGCCTCGCGTTGCAGCGAGGTGGCGATCGCCAGCAGTGCGCCCAGACAGAGCACCAGCGCCAGCCATCGCCCGCGTGGGCGACCGATGGCCAGCAGCGCCAGAAGGCCCGGCAGCGCGAGCACGCCGACGAAGCCGCCAAAGCCAAGATCGGAGCCGAGCGCCGGCGGGCGCACCCTCACCGTGCCCTGGTTGTCGGTATAGACACGGCCCGATACCGAGCCGGAGCCACTGACCCGCTGGGCGTAGCCGGGTCCCCAGCTCGACAGTTCGGCAGGCGTGAGCTGCGTCTGGACCGTGCTGACGACGCCATTCGCCAGCGCGATCACGCCAAGCAGCAGAAAGAACTTTCGGAACCGGTCTTTGGACCGCATCAGCAGATAGCCGAAGAAGAAGAACGGGATCCACTCCAGCTGCTGTCTGAATCCACCGATGACCTTGAGAGCCCCATGGGTGTTCGGGTTCGCAGCCTCGATGAGGACGAGGACGACGAAGGCAATCACCCAACCTGCCAGGGGTGGCAGTCGCAGCGGCTCACGGCGGGAGATCATGCGCAGGACGGCACCGAGACAGACCGCGGCGATCATCAGATCGCGCAGGCTGGAGACGAGCTGATTGGCGGTCTCAAGCTTGATCACCCCGTCGACCAGCCCCAGATACAGCACGAGGACGGTCAGCGTCACCTCATAGCGGGCGCTGACCGCCAGTGCGACCAGCCCCAGCATGCCGCAGACGATTCCGGCCATCAGGAAGAAATTCGGGTTGGGCACCGCGACGGAGATGGCCAATGCGACGACCAGCGGGATCGCCGAGCCGATGCCGGCGATGAGCAGCTCCTCTCGGCGACGGCTGGAGACTGCCGGATGGTCCTCGCTCAGCGTGCCCGCCAGACGAGTGGCCGACACGCCCATCAGCGCCGTCTGGTGGCTGGGCCGCCCTCGCCATAGTCCATCAGCGAGAGGCCGAAGGCCTCTATGTCCGCTGGCGATGCGTCGTTGGCGATGACCCCCAGCACCGGGCCGTGGGGAGCTCGCGAGAGGAGCTCGACCAGTCGTCGCGCAGCGGTCTCGCTGGTGTGTCCGACCCTGGCGACGACGACGATTGCGTCCACCATCGCGAGTACCGGCAAGACATCACTCACCTTCAGCGGAGGCGGCGCGTCGATCAGCACGTAGTCGAATTCCTCGGCCATGGAGTGCAGGAGCATGGGCATCGCCCGGCCGGCCAGGAGCGCCGGAGGATTGGCGACGGTGCCGCCGCTGGGCAGCACCGAGACCGAGCCGACGCGCGGCTCGACAGCCGTCGCGACTTCTTCCTCGCCGTCTAAAGACCCGCCGGTCGCCAGGGTGGGTTGGACCGTTTGAGTCGCCTCTCGCACGGTCAACGCCCCAGCCAGAACCTCTGCCAACCCACGCGAGCCGTCGACGCCGAGCAGCTCGGCCTGGATCGGACGGCGGAGATCGGACTCGACGATCGCGACTCGCTCTCCCGCCTCGCCCTGCACGAGGCCCAGGCCTGCGACCAGCGTCGACTTGCCGTCGCCCGCGTCGGCGCTGACGAAGAGCACCGTACGAGGACTGGGCCGTTGATCGATGTCCTCGGAGATGCCGCGCAGTTGGAGCGTCGTGTGCAGCCGGCGCAGGGGCTCACGCAGGGCCGAGGCGGGTAAGAACTGGCCTTCGGCGTGGACGATCGGCCGGCGGATCGAGGGGACCGTGGCCAGCACGGGTGCCTGGAAGGTCGTTTCGATGTCGGAGAGCGAGCGGAGGCGACGGTCGAAGCGACTGAGCGCATAGGCAACGAGAGCGGCCAGGACGAGGCCCAGGACAAAGCCGAAGATCGCGTTCCTCGTCGGCTTCGGCGAAAGCGGCACCGCGCTCGCGACGGCGGGATTGATCTGGCGATCGCCGGCGTCGCCGAGCGAGAGCTGCGAGCGAAGGTGGTTGATCCGGTCGACGAGGTTCTGCACCTGCAGCGTCTGCGATTCCGTCGCCGAGGCGGTTTCTTCGGTGGTGCGAAGTTGCTGGCGGGTGCTGAGGAGAGCGACGCGGACGTTGCGACGGTAGCCGGCTTCCCGCAGTCGCAGATACGTCTGCGCATAGGTGTTTGCGAGGTCGGCCGCCGCCTGGCCGCTGCCGGCGGTGCTGGAGATCAGGATGAAATCGCTGCCTTCGGCGGAGCTGGCTCTGGCCGTTCCCCGGGCGGCGGCGAGGTTGTGTTCCCTGACCAGGCGTCGTTCCACCGCATCGGCGACGACGCTGGAGTTGATCAGCACCACTTGATTGGTGATGCTGCGATCGCTGCCGGTCGGGTTGGTGTCCCCTTCGCCCAACAGGGCCTGGACTTCGGAGCCACTGCCGAGATAGATCCCCGTCGAGGCACCGTATACCGGTTCCTGGTGCTTGTAATAGGCGTAGGAGAGCCCTCCCACGAGCACCCCCACGAGAAGGATCAGCCACTTGCGTTTCCACAGCGGCGCGAAGATCGCTTTGGCATCGGTCGTGTCGTTCAGGCCGGTCATGCTAGGGAATAGGACGCTCGACGGTCGCTCCAGGGGGAGTCGCGATGTAATTATCCCCCGGTGCGCGTCTCCGTAGTCGTCCCGACCTATCGCCGTCCGGAGGCCCTGGTGCTCTGCCTGGACGCGCTCGCCCGCCAGGCCATGCCGGCCGATGAGATTCTGGTCGTCGCGCGGCGCGACGACTCGATCAGCCGGCAGGCGATCCAGGGCAGGCAGGGCCCGATCCGCCTCATTCCCATCGATGTTCCCGCCGGGCGCCCGGGCTTTGTGGCGGCCCTCAATGCCGGCATCGACGCGTCCTCCGGCGAGGTCGTGTGCCTGACCGACGATGACGCCGAACCCCGATCCGACTGGATCTCCCGCGTCGTGGCGACTTTTGCCGAGGACGCTTCGATCGGCGCCGTGGGGGGGCGCGATTGGGTTTACCACGGCGGTCGCCTGGAGGATGGCGCGGAGTCCGTCGTGGGCACGATCAGCTGGTGGGGAAGGGCCATCGGCAGGCACCATCTCGGGGTCGGGCCGGTGCGGGACGTAGAGGTTCTCAAGGGCGTGAACCTCAGCGCGCGGGGAGATCTGATCCGCGCCGTGGGATTCGACGCGCGTCTGTTCGGCGTCGCGACCGAGCACCACTCGGAGCTGGGCCTGTGCCTGAGGCTGCGGCGAATGGGCCACCGGGTCGTCTATGACCCTGCGATCGCCGTCGATCACCGGCCTCGGCCGCGCGCGGCCGAGGCCCGGGAGTTCGGCCCTCGCCAGGTGCGGGACGCAACCCACAACGAAACGCTTGCCCTGCTCGAACACCTCAGCCCCCCGGGCAGGGTCGCTCACATCCTCTGGAGCACGGCGATCGGCACCGGCAATGCGCCCGGCCTCGCGCAGGCCCTCCGCTCTCTGGTCCGCTGCGGGGATCCGGAAGCTGTCCCTGCTGTGGGCAAATTTCGACGGCCGTCGCCGCGCGATCGGGACTTTCCTGCGCGGGCGGGCGGGAAGGCGGTCTGGGGTTGATGCGACTGGCCGGGCGGGTCGGACTTCAACGCAGGTACTTGCGGTCGCTCACTCGGCGGCGGCGCGGACCCGGGCCGAGCAGCTGCTCGACGAGACCCCGAGCTCCCTCGTCGTCAAACCGCCGCGGGGTATTCGGGGGATGGCTCTGTCGGTCTGGACGGTCCTGACCTCGCGTGCGAGGGTGCTCTATCTCGTCGACGTCGGCAGGACCACGGCGCCGGCGGCCTTGCTCGGACGACTTCTGGGCAGGCGGGTCATCGTCGATACCGGCGACGCCTGTCTCGCACTTTCCCGCTCACTCGGAGATCACAGCTTCGCCGGATTGCTGGTGGTGGGAATTGCGGAGCAGCTGACCCTGCGCAGCGCCGACGAGATCGTGGTCCGTGGCCGTGCGCATGTGGCGCGCGTTCCCGGTCACGCCACGCAGATTCCCGATTTGGCACCCCCGGGGGCGGGGCCGACCTCGGCGTCGGCGCTGCGCACGGGCCTGGGTGTCGAAGACCGTTTTGTCGTCGGCCTCGTCGGCAGCCTGATCCTGTCCCCGCGCCTCGGCATCTCCTACGGCTGGGACCTGATCGAGGCCCTCCATCGCACCGACCGCGAGGTCGTGGCACTGATCGTCGGCGAAGGCTCGGGTCGCGAGGCGCTGAGCCGGCGGGCGCGGGAGCTGGGCGTGGAGGATCGTTGCCATTTCGTCGGGGAGGTCCCGGCCGATCGGATCTGCGAACACGTCTGTGCGATGGACGTCGCACTCTCGACCCAGACCAACGATGTGGTCGGGCAAGTCAGAACCACCGGAAAGCTGCCTCTCTACCTCGCCTGTCATCGCCCGGTTCTCGCCTCGCATGTCGGTGAAGCGGCCCGCCTGCTCGGTCCGCACGGGTGGACGATTCCCTACCGTGGCAGGCTCGATCGCGCCTATCCGGAGCGGCTGGCGGCGATGATCGAAAATTGGCGGCTGGATCGGCGAGGAGCCGAAGACCGCCGCGAGCTCGCCGCTCAAATCTCCCGCAGTGAATTCGCTCCAGAGGTGATGCGCGAGCGGCTCGCGCACGTCATCGAGGGAGCCGCCAGCGGCCAGATCCTGCGGTGAGGCCTGTCCAGCGCTCGATGGCCTCTTCGTAGGCGGCCTCGTGGCGCTCGGCAATTCGTTCCCAGGAATACGCCTGGGCGCGGCGCCTGCCGTCGGTTGCCATCGACTTGCGCAGGTCCGCGTCGCACAGTACCTCGATCAGTCGTCGGCCAAGCTCGTCGTCCTCGGCGAGGATGCCGTACCGCCCCTGCTCGAGCAACATGCGCGCACCGGGATTGGGGGAGGCGACGACGGGGGTGCCCTGCGCCATCGCCTCAAGATAGGGAATCCCGAAGCCCTCGTAGCTGCTGGGCAGGCAGAAGACCCAGGATTCGGAATACAGCTGCAGGAGCTCCGCATCGCTGGGTGCCTGGATCCAGCGGACTCCCTCGGCGGGTTCGCAGGCGTCGGAAACCATCCACAGCTCGGCATCAGGGACCGCTGGGCGGATCTCGCGCTGGAAGATGCGATGCAGCTGGGCTCCGCGCTTGCGGCCGCTCCACGTCCCCACGAACAGGATGGTCGGCCTGGCGGCGGTTTCGGGCGGAGGAGCGGACGTGTCCTGGATGTCGATACCGGGAGGGAGCAGGCCATCGGTTTGGTAGATGACCTCCGAATCCGTGCCCACCCCGTAGCTGCTGGTCGCCAGCCTCGCCGCCAGGAGCTCGAGCGGAAAGATCACGGCCTTGTCGAGGCGTCGCCGCAGCGAGGTCGCGGTTTGCGCCTCCAGGAGCGCCGAGCCATGGAAGGTGCGGACGACTGGAAGCCGTCGCCTCAGGAAGAACCAATCGTCACCGTGAAAATGGGCCAGGTCGAAGCCGTCGAAATCTTCGAAGTTCAACAGCCACGGGGCAACGTACTGACGGACGAACCTGCGTTGTCCGGCCATGCGGAGCGGCAGGCGCCTGTGTCGATACACGGCATCGGCAGGCGCCTCGCAGTAGCTCAGCATCTCGACCTCGTGCCCGCGTTGGACCAGTGCGTTGGAAAGGCGATGCACCATCACCTCGACCCCTCCTGGCTTGCGCCCGGGCTGCGGCAGGGTTCCGTGGTACATGGCCACACGCATGCTCAGGACCTTCTGCCCCCGGTGTCGCCGGCCGGCAGTAACAGGCCGGCGGCCTCGGCGACACCGGCCTGCGCGGCATGGATGCCGACCCGCTGTTCGACTAGGCGCAGGCGCCTGGCCAAGTACCGCTCCACCCGGCGGTTGTGAAAAGCGCTGGAGGCGAGGGTGCCGGCGAGAAAGAGCTTCCCCGCAAGTCGGTCATTCCAGGAGAGTGGGGGGGTCGGGGCTGCGCTCGCGGCCTGTGCCGCTCCCTGCCGGCGGCAGTCGCGCAAGTACCCGGCCAGATCGCGCTCATAGAGGTGGAGGCCCGCCGCCGCCCGGTCGAAAGATGCGGAGATACCGGCCTCGTGAAGCCTCAGGCCGAGGTCGTAGTCGGCGAAGTACATCCCCCGATACTGGGGATTCTCGATGCCGACCGCGATCAGGTCCTCCCGCCGAGCCGAGAAATTGCCCGCCCAGAACTTCTGGAGAATGGTCTCCGGGTGTTGTTCCCAGTGCTTCACCTGGCGCTGGTAGGAGTCCTGATACACCCGGGCCGGGAATCGCCCCACTCCACGCAGGCGGCTCGGCTCCACGGGCATGTAGCCAAGGACCACGCTGAGCCGATGATCGTGTTCCATGTGCCGGGAGACCAAGCCGGGAAGCGGAAGCACGTCATCGTCGATCAGCAAGACGACGTCGGCGCTTGCCTCGTACACCCCGACCTGCCGGGCGCCGTTCTCGCTGCCGGCGTCGCAGCGGACGGCGCGGAGGAGAGGATGGGACAAAGCCTCGACGGCCCGCTCGACCGCTCTGTCGCGGTCGGCAACGACGACGATCTCGAGCGTCGCCGGGTCGTCGAGCAGCGGCTTGACGATCGTCGCCAGCTGATCGGCGCGCCCATGACACGGGATGACCACCGAGCCCCCCTTCATGGCCGGGATCTGCGGGCACGCAAGCCGTTGCGGACCCGCTCGATCATCGCGTACTCCGGGGCCAGCTTCTGGCGGAGGGCATCCAGCTCGGCGTCGGCGAAAGCGATCTGCTCTCCGAAGCGCCGCTCCTGCGCCTCGGCCAAGTCCAGTCTAAGCGTCGAGGCGATCTCGGCCAGGTCTTTCGGGAAGGTCTCGGTGAAGCAGACCGCGGTGCACTCCAGGGCGCGATCGGCGGCCTCCAGCGGATCCATCCGCTCGGAGAACATGAAGACCTGGGTAAGTAGATGCTCCTCGGAGATCCTCTCCAGGAAGGGGCGGAGGCCGTCGCCGACGATTTTCGCCTCCTCCCGAACTGAATCTATCGCCGGCTCGACCTGGCGATCGACCGAGTTGTTCGAGGCCCAGAGGAGGTACCGATAGTAGGAAAGTACTCGGGCGATCGGATCTCGCAGGATAGTTACCGTGAAGGTGTGCGGCGGCAGATTCACGCGATAAGCAGGGGCGTGTGAATTTGCAAAGAGATAGTCACCCTTCGCGATCAGCTTCAGATTGTTGCGTACGAACCGCAGGCCATTGCCCGTAACGTCGGATGACTTCCCCAGATCCGGAAGGCGGAGATCTCCCAGCGCCCAGAACGCTGCATTGAGACTCGTGCCGGCGGTCTTGCGAACGTGAAAGTGATAGACACGCTCATAAGCGGGGTTGGAAATGACGTCATCCCTCACTCGCCGGTGGTACCAGGCCGTCCGGGGCATACGTCTGCGCATGCGACGATCGTAGCGGACGGGTGACCACTGTTATGCTGTCGCGTTCGCATCGTCAAGTCGAGCCGCCTGAATGATGAATTAATGCTGAGTCCTCAGGCGGAGTATGTAACGAAAGTGGGATGCAAGTGGTATCGAGCGGTGGAGCCGTCGGTTGAGAGCACGTCCCATTCGCCTCGCGCGGACACTCGACCGAGAGCTGTTCCTGCCGCTGAACCACGACCCCGCTCGTTCGGCGCTCTTGCTTGGCAGCGGTCGCAGCGGCACGACCTGGCTGGCGGAGTCCCTCGCTCGTCATGCAAGGAGCAGACTGCTATTCGAGCCGCTGCACCCGCGATACAGTCCGGCTGGTGACGATCTGCGACTGTTTCTCGACCCCGCCGATTCAAACCAGCCAATGTTATCCGCGGTGGATGAAGTCATGACAGGGCGGATCCGTATGCGCCAGATCGATCAGGTGATGACGGCACGGCTGCCCCGCAGCCGGGTGGTGAAGGATATACACACCAATAACCTTCTTCCCTGGTACAGGGCGAACCACCCGCTCGTTCCGATTGTGTACACGGTTCGACACCCGATCGCTACGGCGCTTTCCAGACGGCGGGCGGCTGGGTTTTTCGGTTTGGGCGCATACCTCGAAACGGATCTCGGCCGGCGAGACGCCGAGCAGTCGCCGGCTGCGAAGTGGCTTCCCATCTTCGACGAGCATTGGTCGCATTCGGACGAGCTGGTGCGATTGGTGGCTGAGTGGTGCATCGAAAACACGTATCCCCTGACTTGGCTCGACCGCGAGGGGACGGACGAGGTCACGATGATGTTCTACGAGACGAGCGTGCTTGACCCCGTATCTGAACTCACGCGCCTCGCCGAATTCTGCAGTCATGCACTGGGGACGGGGGCCAGCAGTGGCGCTCTCAGCCTGGACGCGGTAAGGAGGCCATCCGTCAAGGATTGGTTTGGCACTGCTGCGGGGGCTCGCAATGCACGCGATTGGAGTAAGGCGCTGGCGCGGTGGACGTCGGAGGTGCCGGCCGCCACCACTAAGCGATGCGTCGAGGTCCTGAAGGACTTCGGTATGGACCGGTTCTACGGCGAAGAGCCGATGCCGGTTCGCGAAGCAGCCAGCAGGTTCGTTTAGCGGAGGCTGTACCCGCGAGCGTCGATCAACCGATTGGGAAGGGCAGCGTCCTGGCGATATTCCGCCAGCGGGCCGGGCTTGCGCCTCGAAATGCAGCAACGGCCCGGTGCAGCAACGGCGAGCGTGGGTCCGACTCCCCGGCTGTCCTGACCTGCGGGCGTGGATCGAGCCCGGCGGCACCCTCTGCCAAGGCCAAGGCGTAGTGGGGCTCCCAGCTTTCGGGGTCCTCGACCACCGCCCGCTTGGCCCAGCGCACGGCGGCCCGTGAGTCATCTCGGCGCGCTGCGCACATCGCCAGCACCTCGTACGGTCGCGGTCCGGTGTCTGAGGAGGAGATGGCGTCGTGTGCATCGGCCTGGGCGGAAGTGCAGGCGTCCCTGTTCAGCGCTTCGACGCTGCCCTGAAGATGAGACTGGGCGATCGCCATCTGCCCTGGAACCAGGGCAATCGCCAGGCAGGCCAGGGCCAGGACGGGGCGCGGCCAGCCTGGGGCGAGACCGACGAGCGGGCCAATTCGAGGCGAGCGGCTCTGAGGTTGGTCGGGGAGCCCGCTTTCCCGTTCGCGCGGTCGGGCGAGCGCTAAGCCGCCCAGCGCGAAGATAGGGACACACACCGCCGGGGTCTGCCAGTCGATGTCCAGGCCGGCATGCACGATCCAGGCCAGGGCGAGCGCGAAGGCCGCCGCGTAGACGGCCCTGCCGGGCCCGCGCATGAGCAGGGCGATTCCGATCAGGATCGTCAGCAGGCTGCCGCCGAGCAGCACCAGTCCCACCAGCCCCAGCTCGGCGAGGGATTCGAAGTACAGAGAGTAGGCATAGAGATGTTCGTGGCTTTCCGTACGGCGGCGCTCCCACTGCAGCTGGTAGGTCCCGGCGCCGGTTCCCTTCAATGGATCCTGGCGATAGGCGGCGTGCGCAACATCCCACAGCGGCAGGCGCCCGTCGTTGCCGACGTCGAGCAGACGGCCGCGCTGGCCGGTGCCGAGAGGGGCGGCTTCGTGGGTGTTGTCGACGAACTTCTCGTACTGCCTGTGCGCCAACCCCGGTCCGCCGCCAACGACGAAGGCGACAAGGGCGAGCGCCCCGACCCCACAGGCCAACGCCTGCCCGGCACGCCTCCGTTCCGGCGATGCGGTGGAGACGCGTGCGAGCCGAGAGTCCAACGGCAGGGCGAGGGCGCGTAGGGCGCCGGCTGCGACGGCGCAGATCGCGAGGATCAGCGCCAGGTGGTGTCCCTGTGCCAGCGCGGCCGGGGTCAGCGGCGTCCCTTCGTGGACCAGCTCGGCCGAGTAGGTCTGGCTGAGGGCATATGCGGTTGGAAGAGCGACGGCCAACAGGCCGCCGAGCACTCCGCGAGGGCGAGCCGCCAGGGCGTAGATGAGAATCCCCAGGACGGTGACGGCGATCGCGCCACGCGAGAACGTCAACAGCAGGGTCCCGCCCAGCGGTGGCAGCAGGGCGGCGGCGCCGATCCTGACGCCGGCTGGCTCGTGCTCGTCGCTGGCGTGGTGAACGGCGAGGATGCAGGCCATCCCGACCAGCAGCCCGAGGGTGTTCCAGTAAGTGACCGGATAGTTCAGCCGGTCGTTGACCAGCGCCTGCGTGGTCGGCCATAGGGCGGGCAGCAGGCGACTGGCCAGGCCGATCAACGAGACGGTGGCCGTCCCCAGCAGCAGCCCCCGCAGCAACCATCGAAATCTTCCCTCCGAGCGCGGCACGCAGGAGAACAGGGCGAGCACCCCCAGGTACAGCAGCACCCGGTCGAAGGAGACGAGGGCGCGACCGGTCGCATGCGACCAGTCGCCCGAGAGCAAGGTCCAGATAGCGAATAAAGCCAACAGAGCACAGGCAGATATCCCGCGAGGTGTCAGGCCCGCCAGCGGATTCGGGGCCAGGGCGAGGCCGACGAGCGCCACCACCAGCACCAGGAGCGCCCCGAAGGCGGTGGTGACCTCGAACAGGCCGCCGGAGTTGAACGCGAAGTAGACGACCAGTGCGCCCGGGATGAGCAGGAGCAGGAGCAGGGGGACGTGCGCACGTTCCCCTCGCGCCGCTTCGGAGGGGTCTTGGTACTGGCTCTGCGCCCCGATACTCTCCCCGCTCCGGGTTCCGTCCTCGATGCCCGGAGGCTACCGGCGAGCACCCCGATTTCGTTCACACCCGATTGCCTTGAAGCCCTCTATACCTGTCTTGCTGAGCACGTTGATCGCCGTCGCCGGGGTGGCCTGGCTCATCTCGGTCGCCTCGACTGCGAATTTGGGCAGAGCTCCCGGGAACGGCGAGCAGGTCTTTGACGCGCCGGGCTGCAGGCCCAGCGTCTATGACGGGCCCGGCAAGGCCGGCCATTACCTGCTGAACCGGAACTGTCCGCGACCGACGCCGGTGATCCTGCGACATGCCTCCCGCACTGGCGGAGGATGGGAGGTCACCTGGGACGGTTCGCGCTCGTTCGACCCGATCGGCGGACGGCTTCTCGAATACGCCTGGAGTGTCGAACGCGGACCGCGCCGGAGGGGTCGAAAGATCTCGGTCCGCTACACGCGACCGGGCTCGCACAGCGTGGTTCTCTACGTCACCGACGACAGCGGGTTGACCGCAACGGCGGGCCAGACGGTGACCCTGCCCTGAGGGGGGGAAATCGAAGGGGGGAGACCGAGAAACGCAGCGGAACGGCTATCGTTGCGACCTTGAAGAACCCCCGAACTCTCCGCAGGTGCCTGCTATTGGCACTGCTCGCGTTTGTGGCTGTGTCTGCTGTGGGAAGCGGCACGGCCTCGGCGGCGTCCAGCGACATCGAAGGGATCTGGTCCTTTGGCGGCGGCGCAGTCGGGATTCAGGGCCTGGAAAACGGGACGTTCCAGGGCACGGTCGTTTCCCCGACCACCTTTGCCACCTGTGAGCACCCCATCGGCCAGGTGATGTGGACGGACATGCGGCTGCGGCCGGACGGCTCCTACTGGGGCTTCCACCAGTGGTATCACGGCACCAACTGCGAAGCGGACCCCGAACTGGGCCTGACCGCCTGGAGGGTTCTGACGCTCGGCAGCGGCACGCATCTCCTCGCGGTCTGCTTCAGCAAGCCGGGCGACTCCTCCCAGCCGAAGATCGCTCCCAGCGGCTTTGCCTCGGGTGCCAGCTATGACTGCGAGGAATCGAGTCCGCTGGCGCCTCTGCCCGGCAGCCAGGCAACCGCGCCGATCAAATTCCAAGCTCTGGTGGGCGTTCCGAGCAGCGGCGCTTGCCGTCGCTCCTTGACGCTGACCTTGCGCAACCCTAAATACGATCCCCTCAAAGAGGTCCTGGTCCGGGTCAACGGCAAGAAGGTCGCCGACGTTCGCGGCAACAAGCGATTGCAGAGGAAAATCGTGCTCGGGGGCCTTCCGGAAGGCCCCTACAAGGTCCGCATCGTCGCCGTCACCGTGCTGAACCAGAGATTTTCTCGCAGCCGCACCTACCGCGGTTGCACGGGCAAGCTGAAAGTGCCCGGGCCCAAGGCCCACAGCCGTCGCTAGCCGACGCTGGAGCGGCATCGGCGCCAGCCGCGGCGCAAGAATGATGATAAACGGCCCGTTTCTGGGCCATGGGCTGGGGAACCCGCTACTCTTTTCCTCGCGCGGAAGGCGGACCCAAGGCTCGTCATGCAGGGTTACATGAACCGGCCAGTTTGAAGATCGACCGCCTCTCGCGACATGTCTGTTCAAAAGCCAGTTTGCGTCAGTCTTGGCAAATCGGGAGGTGCGATGTGGAGGCGGCCGACCTCATCTTAAATTCCCCGAGAGGGAGCGCGGTGCATCGGTGACGGCCCTGGGGCCGCCCGGCATCGGGACCAGGCAAGCGGCCCCTGCCGCCGGCCACATCGGCGCGCTCAGCCTCGAGCAGCGAGAGGGCGACAGGGGCCGGGTCAACCTGCGACGCGACCAGCTGTTCCGCCGCGCCCTGCTGCTCGCCGATATGACGGCGTTCCTGGGGACGTTCCTCGTGCAGGAGCTGATCTTCGCCCGGTCGCCGGCGCTCAGCTGGCTGAGCCTTTGCGGCCTGCTCGCCCTCTTTCTGGCTGCCAAGGTCATCGGGCTCTACGACCGCGACGAGGCGTTGCTGCACAAGACGACCCTCGACGAGGCCCCGAAGCTGTTCCAGATCGCGACGCTGGGCGCTCTCTGCGCGTGGCTGGCCGGGGGGTTCGTGGTGGCGGGCGGCAGCTTCGACCGCAGCGAGGTGCTGGTGCTCTGGCTGACGCTGCTGGTCCTGCTGGTCTTGGTGCGGGCGAGCGCTCGGGCAATCGTCCTCCGCGTCGTCCCGGCCGAGCGATGCCTGTTCATCGGCGACCCGGGCACGGCGAGCACGATCGAGTCGAAGCTGACCGGCCACCGTGGGCTCAAGGCCGAGCTGGTCGGCTCCATAGACCCGACCGATGCCACGGTGTGGTCAACCGACGCGTTCTCGGCGCCGCGGTTCTCCGAGATCCGCGATCTGGCCCGTTCGCGCGACGTGCAGCGGGCGATCATCGCCCCCGACAGCCTGGAGCCGCCGCGGATGCTGGACCTGATTTGCACCCTGGAGGCGGTGGGCGTCAAGGTCAGCGTGCTGCCGCGCCTGTTGGAGGTCGTGGGTTCCTCCGTGGAGTTCGACGACCTTCACGGCGTGATGGTGATGGGAGTCAAGCGCTTCGCGCTCAGCCGCTCCTCCGCCGCCGTCAAGCGCACCTTCGATCTCATCGCAGCGATACTCGGCCTGCTTGCCGTGTCTCCGTTGATGATCGCGATCGCAATCGCGATCAAGGTCGAAGGCAGGGGGAGGGGGAAGGTCCTCTTCAGGCAGCGGCGGGTCGGCAAGCATGGAGCGCACTTCGGTGTGTTCAAGTTCCGGACCATGGTTCCCGACGCCGACGCGCTCAAGGAGTCTCTCCGCGATCGCAACGAAGCAGAGGGGCTTTTCAAGATCGCCGACGACCCGCGCGTCACCCGGGTGGGCGGGTTCCTGCGCAAAAGCGCCCTGGACGAGCTGCCGCAGCTGTTCAACATCGTTCGAGGCGAGATGAGCCTGGTGGGGCCGAGGCCGCTGGTCCTCGACGAGGACCAGCACGTCAAGGGCTGGTACCGGCGGCGGTTGGAGCTGATGCCGGGCATGACCGGGCCGTGGCAGATCCTCGGACCCACCCGGGTCCCCCTGCAGGAGATGGCGGCAATCGACTACTTGTACGTCGCGAACTGGTCGCTCTGGGGTGACGTGAAAATCCTCCTGCGCACGGTTCCCCACGTGCTCGGTCGACGCGGCCTCTGAGTCAGCGAAGCCAGTTCGGCATCGCTGCGACTGGCGCTTCGGCAGGCAGCCACGACCATGACGGCTAGGAAGAGCCAAACTATGGCCACCAGCGCGGAGACAATCAGCACAGTCGAAGTCAGCATCGGACAATCGCCCTTTCGTAAAACCCAGGGTTGGTCTACCCGATCTATCGGACGCTATGAGTAATTCTTTAACTTTCATCCCGCAGTTTCAGGGTTTTCCACCTATCCGTCCATAGCTTCGGCGCGCGGGAGGGTCGGCTCCTTTTAGAGTCGAATCAGGTTTGCCGCCGCCTTGAACCCCCGGGTGACGCCCCTGAAGTCGATCGTCAGCGGGGCGCCGGTGACCACCTCTCCGTAGTCGATTCCGGGATGGGCAGTGACGATCGCGACCAGGTCCACCTCGGCAAGTCCCTCATCGAGGTCGACCGAGTCAAGTCCGAGCTCGGGTAGCGTCGGAACGTAGGGGTCGTGGTAGGAGATATCGGCTCCCAGGACCTGCAGCAGGGCGACGATCTTCAGCGCCGGCGACTCGCGGGTGTCGCCGATGCCCGCCTTGTAGCTGGCTCCGAGGATCAGGATCTTCGAGCCCTTGACCGGCTTGCCGGTGTCGTTGAGGGCGCGCTCGACGCGCTCCACGCAGAAGGCCGGCTGGGCCTGGTTGACCTTGCCGGCCAGCTCGATGAACTCGGGGTAGAAGTCGTGTTCGCGGGCCTTGAAGGCGAGGTAGAAGGGATCGACCGGGAGACAATGCCCGCCCATGCCGGGCCCCGGATCGAAGCGCATGAATCCGAACGGCTTGGTCGCGGCGGCCTCGACCACCTCCCAGACGTCGATCCCGAGCCGGTCGCAGAGCTGGGCCAGCTCGTTGACGAGGGCGATGTTGACCGAGCGAAAGATGTTCTCCAGCAGCTTCGCCAGCTCGGCCGCCTCCGGGGTCGAGAGGACGACGACCTCGTCGCAGATCTCCGCGTAGAGCTGCCTGGCCCGCTCGGCGCAGGCATCGCTGATGCCGCCGACCAGCTTGGGCGTGGTGCGGATCGTGAAGTCGGTGCGACCGGGGTCGATCCGCTCCGGGGAGAAGGCGAGGTGGAAGTCGGCGCCGGCCGTCATCCCGGATTGCTCGAGGATCGGCAGCAGCTCCTCACGGGTGGTGCCGGGGTAGCTGGTCGACTCCAGCACGACCAGCTGCCCGGCCTGCAGCACCCCGGCAAGGGATTGCGCGGAGTCGAGCAGATAGGCGAGGTCCGGTTCGCGGGTGTTGCTGAGCGGGGTGGGGACGCAGATCACGATCGCCTCGCAGCCGGCCAGCGCGGCATAGTCGGAGGTCGGCGCCAGGCGGGGGCCGAGCGAGGCGACGGTGGAGTCGGAGACGTCCTCGACGTAGCTGCGCCCCTTGCCCAGATCCGCGACCTTGGCCCGGTCGGCGTCGAGCCCGACAACCTCGTGCCCGGCCTCGGCGAAGGCGACCGCCAGGGGCAGTCCGACGTAACCGAGGCCGACGATCCCGAGCCTCATCGGCGGCTCGCTACTCCGCCGCTAGAAGCGTGTGCCAGGAGGGCAGCAGCGGGATGTCGTAGAGGTCGATCGCGCTGGCTCGCGCCGCCTCGATCTCCGTCGAGAACCAGTAGCGTTCGAAGTCGGAGCGTTTCTCCCAAAGCGAGGTCTGCTGGAAGGCGAGCGGGTCGTCGATCGAGCGGGTCAGCGACCAGCTCTTGGCGCCGTAAGCCGGCATCTTCGCCGCGGCCGGTTCCCAGAGATCGAGCCAGCGGTCCGCCCGCAGTGGGGCGATGTGCCAATCGAGCCTGCAGACCTCCGCCATCAGCTCTCCCTTCCCTGTGGCTCTTGCCGTGCCCTCATGCCCCGACCTCCGCCCGGATCGCCCCGGACCCATCCTCGTAGCGGCCGTCCTCCTCGGACTCCGCCCCGACCAGGACCGAGATCTTGCCGAGGTGCTTGTTTTCGTGCAGCAGCTGGTGGGCGCCGGGGACGCCGTCGAAACCCATCGTCTGCCAGAGCACCGGGCGGATCTTGCCCTCGGCCATCAGCTGGTTCGCCCGCATGCACTCGTACGCATTGGCGAAGTGGGAGCCGATGATCTGCTTCTGGCGCATCCACAGGTAGCGCACGTCGAAGTCGAGCTGGAAGCCCGAGGTGGCGCCGCAGATGACGACTTTGCCGAACGGCTTGACGGTGTAGACCGAGGTCGGGAAGGTCGCTTGGCCGACGTGCTCGAAGACGATGTCGGGCGCGTCGCCGAGCAGCTCTTTGACCCGTTTGGCGAAGCCGCGCGAGGCCTTGAAGCGCTCCTTGTCGGCGGCTTTGTCGGCAAGGTTCTCCGGCGTCCGCATCATCTCGCCGAACTCGCGGCGGTTGATGTAGTCGACGGCGCCGAGCTGCTTGACCAGCTCGCCCTTCTCGTCGGAGGAGACGACGCCGATTGCGTTCGCTCCTGCCGCTTTGCAGAGCTGCACGGCGAAGACACCGAGGCCGCCGGCGGCACCCCAGATGAGCACGTTGTGGCCGGGCTGGAGCTTGCACTGGTCGATCAGCATCCGGTAGGCGGTGAAGTAGGTCAGCCCGTAGGAGGAGGCCTCGGCCCAGGAGAGGTTGGTGGGGCGGGGGAGGAGCTGTTGGGCCTGCACCTTGGTGAACTGGGCGAAGGAGCCCCAGGTCGTCTCATAGCCCCAGATCTGCTGGCTCGGCGCGGCGAGCGGGTCGAGGCCGTGGACCTCGACGTCCTCGTAGGAGGCCTGGTTGCAGTGGACGACGACCTCGTCGCCCGGCTTCCAGCGGGTGACGCCCTCGCCGACCTTCCAGACCACCCCGGAGGCGTCGGAGCCGCCGATGTGGTGGCCGTACTCGGGGTGGTCGCCATAGGGGAAGACCGATACCGGCTTGCCCAGCGCCGCCCAGACGTTGTTGAAGTTGACGCCGGCCGCCATCACCCGGACGATCACCTCGAAGGCGCCGGGCTCGGGGACCTCGATCTGCTCGAGCTGGAAGGCGTCCTTGGGCTCGCCCTGGCGCTCCTCGCGGATCACCCACGCCGCCATCGTCTCCGGCAGCGTTCCGGGCTCTACGTCGAGGTTCGAGATCGTGCTGCTGTCGACTGCCAAGGGGTCCTCCGCGGGTCAGGGTATGGGCGCGGCAATCCTAGATGAGACCGGGTCGGGCCGGCGGGCGCTCGGGGGCCAGCCGGGTGGCCATCGCCGCCGAGGCGGGCGGGAACTCACTTATGATCGCGCTTCGTGAAAAGGGCGCTGATCACCGGCATCACCGGACAAGACGGTTCCTACCTTGCCGAGCAGTTGCTCGGCAAGGGCTACGAGGTGCACGGGATCGTCCGACGCTCGTCCTCGTTCAATAGGGAGCGGATCGAGCATATCCGCGCCGGACAGGAGTACGAGTCGCGGCTCATTCTTCACTACGGCGATCTGAGCGACTCCAGCCGTCTCGTCCGCCTCGTCTATGAGATCGAGCCGACCGAGGTCTACAACCTCGGGGCCCAGTCCCACGTTCGCGTCTCTTTCGACTGTCCAGAGTTGACCAACGATGTGACCGGGATGGGGACGGTCCGCCTGCTCGAGGCGATTCGAGATACCGGGATCAGCCCGCGCTTCTACCAGGCGTCCTCCAGCGAGATGTTCGGCTCGACGCCGCCGCCGCAGAACGAGAGCACGACTTTCCACCCCCGCAGCCCATATGCGGTCGCCAAGGTGATGGCGTACGGGATCACCGTCAACTATCGCGAGTCCTACGGGATGCACGCTTCCAACGGCATTCTCTTCAACCACGAGTCGGAGCGTCGCGGCGAGAGCTTCGTGACGCGAAAGATCACGACTGCCCTCGCCGAGATCCACCTCGGCCTGCGGGAGAGTCTGACCTTGGGCAACCTCGACGCGAAGCGGGATTGGGGATACGCCCCGGACTACACCGAGGCGATGTGGCTGATGCTCCAGCAGGATCAGCCCGACGACTACGTGATCGCCACCGGCGAGATGCACTCGGTGCGCGACTTTCTCAATGCGGCTGGAAAGCACCTCAACCTGGATTGGCAGAAGCACGTCGAGATCGATCCGCGCTTCTTTCGCCCGGCTGAGGTCGACGCGCTGTGTGGCGATCCCACCAAGGCCAGGGAGCGGCTTGGCTGGGAGCCGAAAACCTCCTTCGAGGAGCTTGTGCGGATCATGGTCGACGCTGACGTAGGGGCGCTCGAGGATCGCCTCGCCGGCCGGTACGTTCGCAGCAGAGAGCCCGACGCCTGAGGTGACGCTGGAAAGGGCCCTCGTCAGCGGCGGTGCCGGGTTCGCAGGCAGCCACCTCGTAGAGCTCCTGCGGGCGCAGGGCGTCGAGGTCGTGGCGCCGACCAGGGACGAGCTCGACCTTCGCGACGCCGAGCGGGTGCGCAACGCGGTGGCCGAGGCGCGGCCCTCCGCCTTCTTCCATCTCGCCGCCTTCAGCTCGCCGTCGCTTTCGTGGCAGGCTCCAGGCGAGGCCTTGCTCGGCAACTTGGAGATGACTCTCAACGTGCTCGAGGCGATCCGGCACGAAGCTCCAACAGCGACGGTGATCCTGGTCGGCTCGGGCCAGGTCTACGGAAAGCCCGCCGGTCTGCCGGCGACCGAGGACACGCCCTTCGATCCGGATAACCCGTACGCGGTCTCGAAGACCGGCGCTGACATCCTCGGCCGCCAGTACGCCGTCAGCCATGGGATGAAGGTGGTGCGGATGCGCCCGTTCAACCACGCCGGGCCGGGTCAATCCGACCAATACGTGGTCAGTTCGCTGGCTCGGCAGGTCGCTGAGGCGGAGCTCGGCGGACGCGACGAGTGCCTGCTGCGGACCGGCAACCCCGCGGTGGCGCGCGACTTCACCGATGTGCGCGACGTCGTCCGTGCCTATGTACTCGCCGCCGAAATCGGGTCCGGCGCCTTCAACGTCTGCCGCGGAAGCGCGACGTCGGTCGTCGAGCTGGTCGGGCTGGTCGCCGCAGCGACGCAGGTCGCGGTTATCCACGAGGTCGACCCCACCCGCCTGCGCGCCAACGACACGCCGGTGCTGTACGGGTCGCACGAGCGACTGACCGAGGCTTGCGGATGGCGACCGGAGACTCCCCTGGCTCGAACGGTCGCTGACACGCTTCAGTGGTGGCGAGGAAGGTTGTCGGCTTGAGCTTCGAGCGGGCGACCGCCGCGAACCCGATCTTGGTTCACGACTACCTGCTCGTCATGCGGGGGGCCGAGCGTTCGTTCATGGCGATGTGCGATCTCTTTCCCCAGGCGCCGGTGGCGACGCTCTTCTACGACGAGAGCAAGTTCGCCGCCCGGCTCGGCGAGCGGGACGTGCGGACCTCGCGCTACCAGCGTTTCGGCGCCCGCCAGGGCTCTTACCGCACGTTCATGCCCCTGCTGCCGGCGGCGGCAGAGCGGTTACCGGTCGCCGGGCATTCGTTCGTCCTCTCCAGTTCCAGCGCCTTTGCCCATGGCGTCAGGCCCGACCCCGGCGCCGTGCACGTCTGCTACTGCTACACGCCCTTCCGCTACGCCTGGTACGAGCGGGAGCGGGGGGTTGCCCAGGCACCGCGGCTGCTGAGGCCGCTTGTGACCCGCTCGCTGACGCGAATCGGCCGCTGGGACCGCGAGGCCGCGCAGCGGCCGACGCACTACGTGGCGATCAGCAGGCTTTCCCAGCAACGCATCGCTCGGTATTGGGGGCGCGAAGCGCCGATCGTCTACCCCCCCGTCGAACTCGACCGGTTTTCGCCGGGCCAGCCGGAGGACTTCTTCCTTTTCGTGGGGGAGCTTGTACGGCACAAGAACGTCGAGCTCGCTCTGCAAGCCGCTCGCGCGGCAGGCGTGCCGATCAAAATCGTCGGCAGCGGCCCCGACGAGGGGCGACTGCAGGTCGAGTACGGCGACCGTGCTGAGTTCCTGGGCCGCATGGACGATGAGTCCCTGGCAGACCTCTACGCGCGAGCCCGCGCCCTCGTCGTGCCCAATGTCGAGGAGTTCGGGATTACCGCCGTCGAGGCGCAGGCAGCGGGGCGGCCCGTGATCGCAGTCGACGGCGGCGGCGCCCGCGAGACGGTGGTCGATCGGGAGACGGGGATCTTCTTTCCCGAAAACGACCTGAATGCGCTGACCCAGGCGATGGTCGACCCATTCTTGGAGCGGTTCGATCCCGACCTGGCCGTTGCCAACGCGCAGACCTTTTCAGTAGACGCGTTCAAGGCGGGAATCCTGGAGCAGGTGAGGATCGCGACGGACGCTGCCTAAGCGTGGATTCGGCTTTCCGCTCTACGCGGCGTCGGAGGTCTCGCGCAGCTCCGCGGCGGTGATTTCCCGGACCGTTATCTCGATCGGTTCGGGCGGCTCGATCTCCTTGCCGGGGGCGATCCCGAGCTCCTCGACCTTGCGCAGCTGCGGCAGCAGCCGGCGCTCCATCGAGCCGACCGCCGAGTCGTAGGCGCCGGCGGCGGTCGTCAACCCCCTGCCGACCTTGTCGAAGTCGGCGAGGAATTTGGCGAAGCGTGCATGCATGGTGCCGGCGGCGTCGGCGATCTCGGCCGCCTCGGCGACCATCCGCTCCTGGCGCCAGCCCAGCTCCATGGTCCGCAGCAGCCCGATCAGCGAGGTCGGGCTGACCAGCAGCACGTTTCGCTCGAGCGCGTAGTCGAAGAGATCCGGGTCGGCGCCGAAGGCGGCGTGCAGGGCGGGCTCGTTGGGGATGAAGCAGATCACCAAGTCGGGCATCTCGCCGGCCTTGAACTGGCCCTGGTAGTCCTTGGAGCTGAGGCTGCGCACGTGCTCGCGCGCCTGTCGCGCGTGGCGCTCGAGGTGGACCTGCCGCTCCGATTCGACCTCCGACTCCTGGGCGTCGAGGAAGGCGTCGAGCGGCACCTTGGAGTCGGCGACGAAGCTGCGGCCCTCCGGCAGCAGGAAGCGGGCGTCCGGCCGCAGGTTGCCGTCTTCGCTGCGCAGCGTCTCCTGCAGCTCGAAGTCGACGTGCTCGGTCATCCCGGCGATCTCGATGCAGCGGCGCAGCTGCAGCTCGCCCCACTGGCCGCGGGTCTGCGGCTGGCGCAGCGCCTTCTTCAGCCCCGCGGTCTCGGAGTTGAGGTTGCCGACGGTCTGGCCCATCTGCTCGAGCAGGGTTTTGGTCTGCAGGTCGGTCTCACCGCGGCGGCGCACCTCGGCCTCGATCTTCTCCTGCCCCTTGGCGATCCGCTCGGCCAGGCCCTTGATCTCAGCCTGCCGTTTGTCGATCTCCGACTGGCGCCTGTCGAGGGCGGCCGCGGCGCTCTGCGCGTCGAGCTTGCGTGCCTGGTCGTTGGCTTGGATCAGGCTGGGCAGCGAGTCGGCGACGGCTCGTGAGGCGGCCTCGTGCACGGCCGAGGCGAAGTCGGGCTGCTCGAGCGGCTCCTCGCGCCGGACGAGGAGCACGTAAACGAGTCCCGCGGCGAGGACGACGACAGCAATGAAGAGCACGACAGTCACGACCGCCAAGAATGACGAACACCCCAGACGCGACGAGCGCCCTCGAAACCGCGGTCGATGGGCCGATTTGTTGAGCCAGAGTCAACTTTTCGGCCCGTCGACGGGCGGTTAGGGCAGCAGGACGTCGTTCTGGGAGGAGGCGCGGTAGGGCCCGACGACGAGTTTGCCCGGGCGGGCGCCGGGGACGCCGGCGGCGCCGATCACGTAGGCGCCGGTCGGCAGCTCGGTCTGGAGGGTGCCGGGGCTGTTGGCATACAGGGGTCCGGAGCTGGCGTCCTTGGTGCCGCGGATCTCCAGGTGCGAATCGAAGCGCGTCTGGTTGGCGGCGACGAAGACGACGTCGACCGGCCCGCTGGTGCGGATCGGCGGCTGGGCGTGGTTCTGGTTCTGCGGGATCTGCTGGCTGCGGGCGCCGCCGAGGCCGATGCCCCCCGGCCGCACCGTCACCGCCTTGGGCGTGATCGTGACGCTGACGTGGAGCGGCACCTGCGGACGCGGGTCGTTGGGGTGACTCTCGGCGCCGCAGCCGCCCGCGCCGAGCGCCAGCGCGCCGAGCACACCGACCGTCACGGCTCTGGCTCTCCCACGACCCATCGCGGCGGAATCTAACCGAAGGGCAAGTCGACGACCTGAGCCGTAACGCCATCTTCACCTACGGCCAGCTCGGCGCCGGGCTCGGCCTCGCGGCGGAGGATCGCCAGCCCGATCGCGCCGAAGGCGGGGGAGACGGCGGCGCTGCCGAGCCGCCCGACCTCCTTCTCGCCGAGTCGCAGCGCCGCTCCGGGGTCGGCCGGGGCGCTCAGCTTCAGCCCGCGCAGGTGGCGGTTGGGCCGGCCCTTGTAGTGGAGGCGGGCAACCGTCTCCTGGCCGATGTAGCAGCCCTTGGTGAAGCTGATGGAGTCCTCGACGATCCCCGCCTCGGCCGGCATCGTCGCGGTGCCCATCTCGGCTCCGAACCGCGGGGCCCCAGACTCGATCCTGAGGATCTCCACCGCCGCGGCGGAGACCGCGACGGCACCGGCGCCGAGCAGGGCTTCCGCGAGGCGCTCGGAATCGGCCGCGGCGGCGATCAGGTCGATGCCGCCGGCGGTTCCCACGGCCAGGCAATCGACCCCTGCGAAGGAGGTGCCCTCGCAGGCGTTCTGCGGTAGCGCCGCGGTGCCGGCGACCTCGACGCTGCGCGGGCCGATCAGCGAGAGGATCGCCCGCTCGGCGCTGACGTCGGCCACCTCGACCTCGCGGCCGATCGAGTACATCTGCAGGTGGCGGCGGGTCGCCTCCAGCGCCTCGGGCTCGGTGTCCAGCCAGATCTCCTCGGCGGCTGGGCGCAACACCCGCATGTCGGCCTGCATGTGTCCCTTGCGGTCGAGCAGCGCGGCGTACTGGCCGTCGCCGGGCTCCAGCGCCTCGACGTCGTTGGTCAGCTGCCCCTGCAGGTACTCAACCGCATCGGGGCCGCTGACCGCCAGCTTGCCGCGCTCGGAGCGGTCGAGCAGCCCGCATTCCTCGCGCAGCTGCCGGTACTGGGCGTCCAGCTCGACGATTGCGGGCTCGGCCATGCCTCCGATTCTAGGAAGTGGCGTCGCTCGCCCGGCGAAAGATCCTTTTGACGGTTATTCACCTGGCAAATCCAGGCAATGCCAGACGGAGGCGATTGTGTAGTTTTCGCGGCGATGAGGCCGCTTCGCGCACTGCCTGCTGGTCGCCTCCGGGCTGCGAACTACATTTACCGTCGGCGACTCAAGGAATTGGACGGCTCCCTTCGCCAGACGCGGCTTGAGGACGGATCGCGTTTTGCGCTGGAGGTCTCGGAGTGGCCGCAGGCTCAGGCATATCTCTTGGGCGAGTACGACCGGCCGACGGTGGAGTTCGTCGCCGCCAACCTGCCGCCCGGTGGCGTTTTCGTGGACGTCGGCGCCCATGTCGGGTTGATCACCTTCCAGGTCGCCCGCAGCGTTGGAGGCAATGTCTCCGTCCACGCCTTCGAGCCGCACCCTCGCCGGGGTGAACAGTTCAGACGCAACCTCGCGATGAATCCACTGGAGGGATTCGAGGTGAGCTTCAGCCCGGTCGGACTCTCCGATGCCAAGGGCGAGACGGGCTATGACCTCGATTCTCACAAGATCCGAGAGTCGGGCGACTCGATCGCCGTCATCCGCCTCGATGACTACCTCGCAGAGAACAACGTCGAACGGGTGGACGTGATGAAGCTGGACATCGAGGGTCACGAGCTGCAGGCCCTGCGCGGCGCGGAAACGGCTCTCTCCGAACACCGCATCGGGGCGGTCACCCTGGAGGCGATGGACGCCCACGGCGATACCGCCCGCCCCCGGGAGCTGCTCGAGGGGTTCGGTTATCGCTGGACGCCTCTCGGCGAGGGGTCATCTTCGCCAAACGAGGCTTATCTAGTGGCTTAAGACGGGGGCGCCGACCCGACCGGCACACGCCCTCTCACATCTCGGCGGGCTTGACTCGAACGCAACGCGGGGTCGTCCCTCAGCGTGCGTGAGAGACGCCCCGGTTGGCTGAATCTGCGCTTGTGAATGGTTTCTCACCCCTCTTTTAGACATATCTAAACTATGATTTAGATATGTCTAAAACTTCGGAGGCGATCGAGGACTACGCGAAGGCGATCTACGCGATCTCCCGACAGCGCGACGGCCTGGTCCTCAACGGCGAGGTCGCGCACCGGCTGGGCGTGGCCCCGGCGACGGCGACCTCGATGCTGAAGCGGCTCGCCGAGCTCGGCTTCGTCGACTACGTGCCCTACAAGGGGGTCAGCCTGACTCCGACGGGGGAGCGGGTCGCGCTGGAGGTGATCCGCCACCACCGGCTGATCGAGGCCTACCTCTCCGAGGCCCTGGGGATGCCGAGCGACCGCGTGCACGAGGAGGCGGAGGTGCTCGAGCACTACATCTCCGAGGAGCTTGAGCAGCTGATTGCCGCCAAGCTCGGCGAACCGAGCCATGACCCCCACGGCACGCCGATCCCCGGTCCGGATCTGCTGCCACCGGCGCCCGAACCGGATCCGCGGTGAAGGGCGCCGCGACGCCACCGCCGCCACCTCGCGAAGGGGCAACGGTCGAAGACGTTCTCCCCGGCGAGGCGCGGGTCGCCGAGGCGGCGCGGCGCTCGCTGGACGGACACAACAGCGGCATCGGCCGCATCTGGCCCTTTCTCGGCCCCGCCTTCGTCGCCGCCGTCGCCTACATCGACCCCGGCAACTTCGCCACCAACATCGCCGGCGGCGCCAAATTCGGCTACCTGCTGCTCTGGGTCGTCCTCGCCGCCAACCTGATCGCGATGCTGGTCCAGACCCAGTCGGCGAAGCTGGGGATCGCGACCGGCAAGAATCTCGCCGAGCTCTGCCGCGAGCGCTTCTCGCGGCGCACCTCGATCGGCCTCTGGCTGCAGGCCGAGCTGGTCTCGATGGCGACCGACGTCGCCGAGGTGGTCGGCGCCGCCCTCGGCCTCAACCTGCTCTTCGGCATCCCCCTTTTCCCGGCCGGGGTGATCGCCGGCGCCGGCGCCTTCGCCATCCTCGCCCTGCAGCAGATGGGCTACCGCCGCCTCGAGGCCGGGATCACGGTCTTGGTCGGCGTCGTCGTCGCCTCCTTCGTCTTCGAGCTGTTCGACGCCCAGCCGCAGGCCAGCGAAATCGGCCGCCACCTCTTCGTCCCCGGCTTCGCCGGAACCGAGAGCATCCTGCTGGCGACGGGAATCATCGGCGCGACGGTGATGCCGCACGTCGTCTACCTGCACTCGGCCCTGACCCAGCGGCGGATCGTCGGACGCGACGCGGCCGAGCGGAAGAAGATCCTCGGCTTCGAGAAGGTCGACGTGGTGATCGCCCTCTCGCTGGCGGGCCTGGTCAACCTCTCGATGATGATCGTCGCCGCCGCTCTCTTCCACAGCAGCGGCCTGACCGGCGTCGACTCGATCGAAGGCGCCTTCTCAGGGCTGCAGACGCTGGTCTCCAACCGCGCCGCCACGGTCTTCGGAATCGCCCTGCTCGCCTCGGGCTTCGCCTCCTCCTCGGTCGGGACGCTGGCCGGCCAGGTGGTGATGCAGGGCTTCATCCGCCGCCGCATCCCGATCTTCGCGCGCCGCACGATCACCCTGGCGCCGGCGCTGCTGGTGCTGGCGATCGGCGTCAACCCCACCGATGCCCTGGTCGGCAGCCAGGTCGTCCTCTCCTTCGGCATCCCCTTCGCCCTGGTGCCGCTGCTGATCATCGCCAGCCGCCGCGAGGTGATGGGGGACCTGGTCAACCCGCGCTGGCTGACGGCAATCGCCGCGGCAATCGCCGCCCTGATCATCGCTCTCAACGTCTTCCTGCTGCAGCAGGTGTTCTTCGGCTGAGCCTTGGCTCCTATCCAGATACGCTTCCGGCGATGAGCCTGGCTGCAGAATTTCAACTGATTCTCGATGCGTTGCCGCCCGATTGGACGGATCTCGAGGTCGATCTGCGGATCGGAGACGAGCGCCAGTACGTCGATTCGGCGGTGGCGCTGAGCCAGGTCAACGCCCAGGTCTACTCGCGGGCCGATTGGCACTGGCGGCTGCTGGTCTCCCACAGCTTCGGGCACGCCGCGGCCCCGCAGACGGTCAAGGGCGTGCTGGCGAAGCTCGACGGCGAAGGCGTTGCCGGGGAGCTGCGGGTGGCCGAGGTGCGCGAGGGGCGCTCGGAGGTCGTGCAGATGTGGGGCCGCCCCGAGAGCGTCCGCGAGGAGTTCCGCCAGCGCCGCTCGATCTAGTGGGGGGCTGCTGATCGCCCGGGTACTGGCCATCGCCGATCTGATGATGGGCAGCAAGGTGCAGGCGACCCTGATCGCCGCCGGCCACGAGGTCGTGCTCTCGCCGGCGCTGCAGGAAGCGGACCTCAACGGGTTCGAGCTGGTCGTCGCCGACCTGGACGCCGAGAACCCCGATGCCCTGGTCGGGCTCGGGGCGCCGGTGCTCGGCTTCTACTCGCACGTCAACACTGAGACTCGTGCGGTCGCCGAGGCAGCCGGCATCGATCTTGTCGTGCCGCGCTCTCGATTGGCCCGCGAACTGCCGGCTCTGGCAGAGCGCTTGCTCGAGGGCTGAGCCGGGCGTAGCTCGGCGGCCGCCCTACGGGCTGAGTGTCCGGCGAGCCACGCCGGCTCAGCCCAACAAGAAGGCCCTGTCCACGTCGAGAGGCTTTTCGATCAGGCCGTGTTCGAGGTCCCAGGCCGCCCATTCGTGCAGGACGGCCGGATCGAAGGGGTCCGGGTGCAGGTCGGGGAGGAGGACGTGGAGCTGGGCCGCCTGGTCGGCACGGTCCAGCGCCGGGTCGGCCGCGAGCAGATCGTCGAGGGCTTGGCTTGGCTCGCGCTCGGCAAACGCGTAGCCGCGGCGGGTCGCGTCGACGACAGAGCGAACCAGGCCGGGGTCGCCGTCGAGCGTCTGGCGGGAGGTGGTCAGGATCAGCTCGGGGTAGGGCGGGGCGCCGTAGCGATCGACTTTGAAGATCCGGATCGGGACTCCCCGGCGCTGCAGCTCGACCCCCTCGGCGTTCCAGAAGCCGGTTGCGGCGTCGACCTTAGCGGCGGCGAGGGAGGCGACGGCGTTGAAGCCGATCGTCACCTCGTCGACCTTGGCCGGGTCGCCACCGTCGGCGCCGACCTCGGAGTCGACCACGGCTTCGTCGGAGGGCAGGCCGGTGACGCCGACCGTGTGCCCCTCGAGGTCCCGGGGGCTGCGGACTGCGCCGTTGCCGCGGGCGATCACCGCGGCGAGCGGGCGCTGGACGATCGGCATCACGCCGACCAGGTCGAGGCCGCGCTCGCGAGCGATCCCGAGGTCGTGGATGTCGAGGATCGCGAAGTCGGTGCGCCCGGCCGCGAGCAGCTTCGGGGCGTCGGTCGATTCGCCCGGCTGGTGGATCTTCAGGTCGACCCCGGCCTCGCGGTAGAAGCTCTCGGGCCTGCGCCGCGTAGATCCCGGAATGGACGGCATTGGGGGTGAAATCGAGCACCAGGCTCGCGCCTTTCGGCACGCCCGGTTCCGCACCGTTCCCCGCCGCAACCGGCGACGCCGGCAAGCAGTAGGACGGCCGCCAGCAGCGCGACAGCTCGTCTCATCTAGCGCTGAAATTAATCCATTGAGCAAATATGAGTAGACTGCCGCCGCTTACCTGATCACGGGATCGAGGAGGAGAGAGAGTGCAGGAACGAGGTCTAGCCGCATATCTTGCTGAGTTGATCGGCACCCTTTTGCTGGTCTTTTTCATCACCAGCGTCGTCGTGCTGTTCGTTTCGACCGGAAGCCAGGCCCAGTTCGGCTCCGACTTCGCGGTAATCGGGCTAGTCCACGCCTTCCTGCTGTTCGGGCTGATCGTCATGTTCGGCGTCGTCAGCGGTGGTCACTTCAACCCGGCGGTGACGCTGGCGGCGATCGTGATCAAGCGGATCAAGCCGCTCGACGCGCGTCATCTACATGCTGGCCCAGCTCTCCGGCGCCGTCCTCGGTGCGCTGCTGACCAAGGGCCTGCTGCTGGACGAGGGTCGAGCGACGCACTACGGCGCCGCCAACGTCAGCGGCCTGCTGGCGGGCAACTTCGCCGGTTCGATCGTCGAGGCGATCGGCACCTTCTGCCTCGTCCTCGTGATCCTCGCCGCCGTCTACTCGAAAAAGAGCTCTCAAGGACTGGGCGCCGCTGGCGATCGGCACCACGCTCGGCTTCATCGTCATGGTCGGCGGCCCGCTGACCGGCGGTTCCTTCAACCCGGCCCGCTGGTTCGGCCCCGCCCTGGTCGGCAACGACTGGGGCGGCGCCTGGCCCTACCTGGTCGGCCCGATCGTCGGCGCGCTGCTGGCCGCCGCGGTCTACAGGTTCGTGCTCGAGCCGGGCGGCCTGCCGCCGACCGAAGCGCCGGAGCGCGTCCGCCCGCCGGCGCCGAAAGCCGCCACGCCGGGCAGCACGAAACCGGCCAGCTGATTCGATCCGATTGAACCGCCGGGCCTGGCCGGCCCGGCGGTTGCAGTAGCTTGAGCGGCGTGCGACGGGTCACCTTCTCCCGCAACTACACGCTCTCCCTCTCCCGCACCTGCCAGTGCTACTGCAAGTACTGCGCGTTCGCGACTCATCGGGCGCACATCCACGCGCCCGATGAGGTCGAACGCCGCCTCGACGAGGCGCTGAAGCGCAACGCCAAGGAGCTGCTGGTCCTCACCGGCGAGCGGCCCGAGGTCAACCCCGAGGTCGCCGCGCGCCTGGCCGAGTGGGGCCACGAGGACTTCACCTCCTACGTCGTCTGGGCCTGCGAGCGGGCCCTCGAGCGGGGGATGCTGCCGCACACCAACCTCGGTGTCCTCGACCGCGACGACCTGGCCCGGCTGCGCGAGGTGACGGCCTCCCAGGGGCTGATGCTGGAGTCGATCGCCGAGCGGCTGATGGAGACTGTCCACGCCGGCTCGCCGACCAAGCACCCGGCGCTGCGCCTGGCGACGATCGAGGCCGCCGGCGAGCTGAAGATCCCCTTCACGAGCGGGATCCTGGTCGGGATCGGCGAGACCGAGGAGGAGCGGGTCGCAGTCGCTGGAAGCGCTGGCCGCGTCTACACGCCACGCTACGGGCACCTCCAGGAGGTGATCCTGCAGAACTTCGTGCCGCATCCGAGGTACTACGGCGCCGAGGTCGCGGACATCGCGGAGGAGGCGGCACGGGCTCGGTGGGAGGGCGCCGGGGATGCCCCCGCGCCAGCGACAGCTGTGGAGGCTGGCGCGGGGGCATCCCCGGCGCCCTCGAACGGAGCCGGCGACTTGCCGATGCCGGAGTGGGCGAGCCCGGTTTCGATCGAGGAGATCAAGCGGCTGATCGCCGAGAGCAAGCGGCTGATGCCGGACGTCGGGGTCCAGATCCCGCCGAACCTCTCCGATTGGTGGTCGGAGCTGGTCGAGGCTGGGGCGACCGACCTGGGCGGGCTGTCGGCGAACGGGGATCACATCTCGCCGGAGCATGCCTTCCCGAGTCCGCATCAGGTGCGCAAGGAGCTGGCGCCGAAGGGGTTTGCGCTGACCGAGCGGCTCTGCGTCTACCCGCAGTACATGGATCCGGAGTGGATGGAGCAGGGGGTCCTCGACGTGATCAAGCTGAAGTACTGGAGCTTCATCCCGCGGCGGGGGTCGGGACGCCGGAGCGAAGAGTCGCTGGCGGCGGGTCTGACCGAGCGCGGCGATCGCGAAGGGGCGCGAGGGCGAGGAGCTGACCGAGGACGAGCTGACGGCGCTGTTCTCCGAGACGCGGCCGGAGGTGATCGAGGAGATGCGGGTCGCCGCCGACGAGCTGCGGGCCGAGCTGGCCGGCGACCGGGTCACCTTCGTCGTCAACCGCAACATCAACTTCACCAACATCTGCGTCGTCGGCTGCGCCTTCTGCGGCTTCGGCCAGGGCAAGCGCTCGCCCGACGCCTACGAAGTCTCCGAGGAGGACTTCGCCGCGCGGATCCGCGACGCGGTCGAGTTCGGCGCGACCGAGCTCTGCATGCAGGGCGGCATCCATCCCGACCTGACCCTCGAGGAGTACGGCAAGTGGCTGCGGCTGGCCAAGGACGTGGCGCCGCAGCTGCACCTGCACGCCTACTCGCCGATGGAGGTCGACTACATGTGCGAGCGCTCCGGCAAGCCGCCCGAGGAGGTCTTCGAGTACCTGCTCGAGTGCGGCCTCGGCTCGACCCCGGGGACCGCCGCCGAGGTGCTCGACGACGGCGTCCGCCAGCGGATCTCGCCCAACAAGCTGCCCGCCGACCGCTGGGTCGAGATCATCGAAGCCTCCCACCGGGCCGGGCTGCGCTCGACCTCGACGGTGATGTTCGGCCACATCGAGGAGCCGCGCGAGCTGGCCCGCCACATGCGCGTCGTCCGCGCCCTGCAGGAGCGGACCGGCGGCATCACCGAGTTCGTCCCGCTCAGCTTCATCCCCTTCAACACGATGCTCGGCCGCACCCACGGGATCGAGGAGATCTCGATGGCGGAGAACCTCAAGCACACCGCCGCCTTCCGGCTGGCGCTCGGCAGGACGATCACCAACCTGCAGGCGAGCTGGGTGAAGATGGGCCTGGAGGGGGCGACCGAGGCGCTGCGCTGGGGCGTCAACGACCTCGGCGGCACCCTGATGGAGGAGAACATCTCGCGGATGGCCGGCTCCCAGCACGGCGTGCGCCTGGAGCCCGAGCAGCTGATCGAGGCCGCCCGCGCCGCCGGCCGCGAGCCCGCCCAGCGCACGACGCTCTACGAGATCGTCGAGACCTACGGACTGGCTGAGCACGCTTGAGTCGCTCCTGATCGGGTAGCTGAGTTCGACAAGAACTGCAGCCAGGTGAGGTTCGATAAATGCCGCCAGGAAGGGATCGAGATGAGCGACGACGTGAAGAATGCCGACGACGCCAAGGGGCGCCTCAAGGAGGCCGCCGGCGATCTGTCGGGTGACGATGACCTGAAGCGGGAGGGCAAGGTCGACCAGGCCGGAGGCAAGGCGAAGGAGGGCATCGAGAAGGTGACCGACAAGGTCAAGGACGCCCTCAAGCGGCACTAACCTACTGACGGGCCGATTTCCCACGATCGGCGCGGGATTTAGGCCCGTCGGCGGGCGTTTCTAGCGGGCGTTTCTAGGGAAAGAGGCCTTTCCGCGCGGACGGTTTAGCGGAAGAGATCCTCTGCTGTGCGGGCGGCGCAGGGCCGCGGCGCCGGGCCCGTCCTCGGCGGCTGACGTGGCGGCCGAGGCCGCGGACGACCGCCGCCGGCACGCCGCTCGCCTTGTCGCGGACGAGGTCGGCGGCCGCGGCCGCCTCGTCGGCGATCGCGATCAGGGTCGCCTCCAGCTCGCGGCCGCCGGCGTCGTGGCGGCCGCGCCAGTCGTCGAGCGGGGCGAGGCCGGCGCAGCCGATCGCCACCTCGGCCTGGCCCAGCCGCCAGGCGCGGCCGAAGCTGTCGGCGACGATGACGCGCGACCGTCGCGCCGGTGGCGGCGGCGATCTCGGCTGCGGATGCGCCGGGCCGAGGCGTCGGGGTCCTCGGGCAGCAGGCAGACGGTGTCGGGCTCCGGCAGGTTGGAGCTGTCGATGCCGGCGTTGGCGCAGACGAAGCCGTGGTGGGTCTCGACGATCAGGACGCCGCGCTCGGCCCGCAGCACCTCGCGGCTCTCGGAGAGGATCAGCTCGACCAGCGCCGGCTCCTTGCCGAGCACCGCGGCGAGCTTGCGCGCCTCGGCGCCGGGCAGCACCGAGGAGAGCCTGCGGACCTGCCCCTCGGCCTTGGAGACGACCTTCTGCGAGACGACGACGACGTCGCCGTCCCCGAGCTCGGCCCGCGGCGGCGATCAGCTCGCCGACCGAGTCGCCGCGCCCTCGGCGATCACCTCGCGGCAGGCCCGCAAGCGACTCGCTCATCGCGCCTGCATCGGCCGTCGCTCATCGCGCGGTCGTCGCATGCGTCCCGAGGCACGCGGCGCTGCCGCTCATATCCCCAGCGCCCTGGCGGTTCGTCGGCGCCGGCCGGGCCGCGTCTCCAGCTCCCGGGTCAGGGCGACACGTCGGCGGGGGTGTCGAGGTCGAGCCCGAGCGAGGCCAGCTCCTCGACCGCGAAGGGGATCCCGGCCTCGCGGGCGGCGGCGACGTGGCGGGCGCGGCTGCCCTCGCCGAAGGCGGGGACGATCGCGCCCGGGGGGCTGAGGACCAGCGCGTTGGTGCCCGGCCCCGTGGCGGTCGGGGACGATCCCGACGTAGCGCTCGGGGACGCCGGTCAGCAGGCGGTCGAGCTCGCGCGGGTCGAGCAGCGGGCAGTCGCCGGGGAGCAGGACGACGCAGCTCGGCGCCCTCGACCTCGGCCCGGGCGATGCCGGCCAGGGCGGCCTCGACGTGGCCGGCGTCGGCTCGGGTCGGGGACGACCTCGGCGCCGGCGGCGGCGGCGATCTCCTGGGCGATCGGGTCGCCGCTGACGACGATCGTGCGCTCGATCGTCCGCGCCTCGCCGATCGCCTCCAGCACGTCGGCGAGCATCGCCGCCGCCAGCGCCCGGCGCCGCTCGTCGCTCGACGCCCGCGGCCAGGCGCTGCTTGGCCGCGTCGAAGCGCTTGACGGGCAGGATCGCGGTCGCCTTCAACTCGAGGCGAGGGTAGCGGCGTAGTCGAGGACGATGCGGGCGAGGCGGGCGCGGCCGCTCGGCGCCCTCCATCAGGGTCGGCGGCGGCGAGGCGTCGGGATCTCGGTCGGCGGCGGGTCGGGATCGCCCTCGTCGACGACCATCGCGTCGATCAGCCCGGCGTAGAGCGAGGCGACGCCGGCGGCCGTGGAGGGGCGGCCGAGCGCCGCCATGAAGCGGTCGGTCGGCCCCTTGACGACCTGCGCCGGCGACGTAGGGGCTGACCGCGACGACCGGGGCGGGGGAGGCGGCGATCGCCTCGCGCATGCCGGGCACGGCGAGGATCGGGCCGATGCTGATCACCGGGTTGGAGGGGCCGATCACGATCGCCTCGGCCGCCGCGCAGCGCGTCGAGCACCTCGCGGCGTCGGCTCGGCCTCGCTCGATCCCCTCGAGCTCGACGCCGACGACCTCGGGCTCGCCGCGGTCGACGATCAGGTACTCCTGCAGGTCGCGCGCGCCCGGCCGCGGTCAGCACCTTGGTGCGGACCGGCGAGTCGCACATCGGCAGCACCTGCGCCTCGACCCCGAGGCCGCGGGCGATCTGCGCCTGGGCGTCGGTCGGGCGTGCCGCCGTCGTCGAGGAACTGGCGCCGGTACAGGCAGGCGGCGAGGTCGCGGTCGGAGAGGCCGAACCAGCTCGGCGCGCCGAGCCGCTGCAGGCGCTCGAAGACGGTGAAGGTGTCGTCGCGGATCCCCCAGCCGCGCTCCTCGTCGATTTCGCCGCTCAGCCAGTAGGTGACGAGGTCGGGGTCGGGGGAGACGTGGACGCCGAGCGCCTCGACGTCGTCGCCGGTGTTGGCGATCACCGTCAGGTCGGAGCCGAGCTCCTCCTGCATCCCGGCGCCGAGCTTGGCGCCGCCGGTGCCGCCGGCGAGGAGCGCGACCCTCATGCCCGCCTATGCCCAGTGGTCGGCGTCGGGCAGGCCGGTGAGGCGGATGCCGGCGTGCGCCTTGTAGCGGCTGTTGACCGAGATCAGCATCGGGGTCAGCTGCTCGACGATCCGCGCCATCTCCAGCGGCCCGGCGTTGACCGCGCGCAGGCCCGGGATCAGCTCGATCAGCCGCGCGACCCGCGCCTTGTCGGCCTTGCTGTCGCCGCAGACGAGCACGTCCTCGTCGAGCTCGGCGTCGGCGTCGGCGAGGGTCGGGGCGCCGACCGTGTGCAGGGCGGCGACGACGGTGACGCCCTCGGGCACCATCTCCTGCGCCTGCTGGGCGGCCGAGCCCTGCCAGACGCCGAGCGAGCGGGTCGCCTTGCCGCTGACCGCGGCGGCCAGCGGCACCGTGCAGTCGACCAGGATCTGGCCGGGCTGCAGCGCCTCGCGCAGGTTGTTGAGGTTCTCCGACTGGGCGCGGAAGGGGACGGTGAGGAAGACGACCTCGGCGCGCCTGGCGGCCTCCTCGTTCTCGAGCCCGGTGACGTCGGCGCCGGGCACGGCGGCGCGGACCTTCGCGGCCGCCTCCTCGGCGCGCTCGGCCGAGCGCGAGCCGAGCACGACCGCGGCGCCCGCGCGCGCCCAGCGCACGGCCAGGCCGGCGCCGAGGGCGCCGGTGCCGCCGATGATCGGGATCGGTTCGCTGGCCGTCACGGGCGCGCCAGTCTATGCTCATCCCTCGATGAGGCTGGAGGGACGCAAAGCGCTGGTCACCGGCGGCGCCAGCGGCATCGGCGCCGCGATCGCCGCCCGGCTCGCCGCCGAGGGCGCCGAGGTCTGGGTCGGCGACATCGACGTCGAGGGCGCCGAGAAGGTCGCCGGCGAGGTCGCCGGCCACGCGCTCGAGCTCGACGTCACCGACCTCGAGTCCGCCCGCGCCGCCGTCGAGGCCGCCGGCACGCTCGACATCCTCGTCAACAACGCCGGCACCGACGAGTTCGGCTTCTTCACCTACACCACGCCGGAGCAGTGGCAGAAGGTGCTCGCGATCAACCTCGGCGGCGTCCTCAACTGCACCTACGCCGCGCTGCCCGGCGATGCAGCAGGCGGGCTACGGCCGCATCGTCAGCATCTCCTCCGAGGCCGGCCGGGTCGGCTCCAAGGGCTCGGCCGTCTACTCCGCCGCCAAGGGCGGCGTCGTCGCCTTCATGAAGGCGATCGCCCGCGAGAACGCGCCGCTACGGCGTCACCGCCAACTCGATCGCCCCCGGCCCGATCGAGACGCCGCTGCTGATGGGCGCCAAGGAGTTCGGCGAGATCGGCGAGAAGATGATCGAGACGATGAAAGGCCTCGACCCAGCTGGGCCGCCTCGGCCAGCCCGACGAGGTCGCCGCCGCAGTCGCCTTCCTCGCCTCCGACGACGCCACCTACGTCACCGGCGAGACCCTGGGCGTCAGCGGCGGCCTCGGCATGGTCTAAGCCCAAAGAGCACCGCCCCCCGGGGGAGAGTTCGTGGCGGTTGGTCAATTGATCAACCTATGGCGCGATCAACTGACCAAACGAAGGAGAAGCGCAGTCGAGAGGCCTGGGCGCTTGCGCGCTCGCAGCATGGGGCGATTGCCCGGGAGCAGCTGATGGCGCTTGGTTTTTCTCGAGGCGCAATCGCCCATCGCGTCGCCGTCGGGCGTCTGCATCCGGTCGCGCGGGGTGTATACGCCGTCGGCCGTCCGACGCTCAATCGCCGTGGACGGTGGATGGCGGCGGTTCTCCTCTGTGGCGCAGACGCCGTGCTGAGCCATGAGAGCGCCGCGGCGTTGTGGGGCATTCGCCCCGACCGTCATCGGCACGTCGAGCTCTCGGTGCGAGCGTCGTCCCGAGCCCGACGTCGGGGCCTTGTAGTCCACCGCCGGCCGTCGCTGCGCGATCGTGACGTCACGACCCGCAGGCGCATCCCGGTGACGACGCCGGCGCAGACGCTGATCGACCTCGCCACCCGGCTCGACCGGGCGAAGATCGAGCGGATGGTGAACGAAGCGGACCGGCTCGGCCTGATCACGCCGCCCGCTCTACGCCGAGCGCTGGATTCGCATCGAGGGGAGCCGGGCGTCGCGGTGCTTCGCACGATGCTCGACCGGCGCACCTTCCGGATGACGCGATCGGAGCTGGAGCGCTACTTCCTCCCCCTGGCTCGACGAGCAGGCCTGCCGCTGCCGCTGACCAAACGGTGGGTCAATGGGTTCGAGGTCGACTTCTACTGGCCGGATAGCGGGCTTGTCGTCGAGACCGATGGACTGCAATATCACCGCACGCCGGCCGAGCAGGCGCGGGACCGGTTGCGGGACCAGGCGCACACCGCTGCCGGCATGACGCCGCTGCGCTTCACTCACGAGCAGGTGCGCTACGAGCCAGGCCACGTCCTCGAGACGTTGATCGCGACGGTTCGATTCCTCTGATCCAGACCGGATCCGGTGGAGGGACGGCGCGTCATAAGCTCCTGGCATGACCGATCTGCCCAGCAGTGTCCGCATCCGCGAGGTCGGCCCGCGCGACGGCTTCCAGAACGAGCCGGAGACGATCGCGACGGCCGACAAGGTGCGGCTGATCGACCTGCTCTCGGCGACCGGGCTGGCGCGGATGGAGGTCACCTCCTTCGTCCGGCCCGACGTGATCCCGCAGCTGGCCGACGCGGCCGAGGTGCTGGCCGCGGTGCAGCGCCGCGACGGTGTCGCCTTCTCGGTCCTGATCCCCAACGAGCGCGGGCTCGAGCGGGCGCTGGAGATGCGCGATCGCTTCGACGAGGTCAGCGTCTTCCTCTCCGCCTCGGAGACCCACAACCGGCGCAACGTCAACCGCTCGGTCGAGGAGTCGCTGGACGGGCTGGAGTCGACCCTGGCCGCTGCCGGCGAGGCCGGGCTGCGCTGCGAGGGGGTGATCGCGACCTCCTTCGGCTGTCCCTACGAGGGCGAGGTCCCGCCCGAGCGGGTCTTCGAGATCGCCGAGCGCCTGGCGGCGGCCGGCTGCGACGAGGTCGGCTTCGGCGACACCACCGGGATGGCCAACCCGCGCCAGGTCCACGAGTTCTTCGCCGCCGCCCGCGAGCGGCTCGGCGGCGTCGAGCTGACCGCCCACTTCCACAACACCCGCGGCCAGGGGCTGGCCAACGTGCTGGCGGCCCTGGAGGAGGGGGTCGAGTCCTTCGAGTCGAGCTTCGGCGAGCTCGGCGGCTGCCCGGTGCCGCCGGGCTCGACCGGCAACGTCGCGCAGCGAGGACGTGGTCTCGATGCTGCACGAGATGGGCGTCGAGACCGGGATCGACCTGCCGCGCCTGATCGAGGCCTCGCGGGCGGCGCAGGAGGTGCTCGGGCGCCCCCTTGGCGCCCACGTGCTGCGCGCCGGTCCGGTCGACTGGGAGCCCACCCCGCCGCGATAGCGCCCCCCGGCCCCGCGTAAGGGAGCGCCGATGGGGCCGGGCATCGACTGGCGCGCCGGCCAGTCTGAATAGGCTCCCCGCCGTGACCGACTTCGCCAAGGCCCTCGAGGCAGCGCTCTCCGGCGGTCCGCAGCGCCACCACGAGAAGACCGCCGAGCAGGGCAAGCTGCCGGTTCGCGAGCGCGTCGCGCGCCTGGTCGATCCGGCCTCCTTCGCCGAGGAGGGGCTGCTGGCTAACTGGGAGAAGGAGGGCCTGGGCGCCGACGGGGTCGTCACCGGGCTGGCCACGATCGCCGGCCGCCGCGTCGCCCTGATGGCCAACGACCCGACCGTCAAGGCGGGCTCCTGGGGCCCGAAGACCGTCGAGAAGATCCTGCGGATCCAGGAGCGGGCGCTGAGCCTGCAGGTGCCGATGGTCTACCTGGTCGACTCGGCCGGGGCGCGGATCACCGACCAGGTGCAGATGTTCCCGGGCCGCCGCGGCGCCGGGCGGATCTTCCACAACGAGGTCCGCCTCTCCGGCCAGGTCCCCCAGATCTGCCTGCTGTTCGGCCCCAGCGCCGCCGGCGGCGCCTACATCCCCGCCTTCTGCGACGTCGTGATCATGCGCGAGGGCAACGCCTCGATGTACCTGGGCTCGCCGCGGATGGCGGAGATGGTGATCGGCGAGAAGGTGACGCTGGAGGAGATGGGCGGGGCGAAGATGCACACCGGCGTCTCCGGCTGCGGCCACTTCCTGGTCAAGAGCGACGAGGAGGCGATCGACCTCGCCAAGCGCTACCTCGCCTTCATGCCGGACAACTGGCGCCAGGAGACTCCCACCGCGCGAGCCGGCCGAGCCCGCCTCCGACGCGGCGATCGCCGCGATCGTCCCGGCCGACGAGAACCAGCCCTTCGACATGCGCGAGGTGCTTGACGCCCTGCTCGACGCCGGCTCCCTGCTGGAGGTCCATAAGCGCTGGGCGAAAGAGCTGATCGTCGGCTACGCGCGCCTCGACGGCCGCGCGATCGGCGTCGTCGCCAACCAGCCGCGCCAGAAGGGCGGGGTGCTCTTCGTCGACTCCGCCGACAAGGCGGCGCGCTTCATCCAGACCTGCAACGCCTTCAACCTGCCGCTGCTCTTCCTCGCCGACGTGCCCGGTTTCATGATCGGCACCGCGGTCGAGCGCCAGGGGATCATCCGCCACGGGGCGAAGATGATCAGCGCCGTCTCCGAAGCGACCGTGCCGAAGCTCTCGGTGATCGTCCGCAAGGCCTACGGGGCGGGGCTCTACGCGATGGCCGGCCCGGCCTTCGAGCCCGACTGCTGCATCGCCCTGCCGAGCGCCTCGATCGCCGTGATGGGTCCGCAGGCAGCGGTCAACGCCGTCTTCTACAACCAGATCCAGGCGATCGAGGACGAGGCCGAGCGCGAGCGCTTCGTCGCCGCCAAGCGCGAGGAGTACGCCGAGGACATCGACATCCTCCACCTCGCCTCCGAGCTCGTCGTCGACGCGGTGATCGAGCCCGAGAACCTGCGCGAGGAGCTGATCCGCCGCTTTGCCCATGCGGCGAGCAAGGATCGCGGCTTCGCTGAGCGCCGCAACCCGGTCACCCCCGCCTGAGCTCTTCTTAAAGCGGCCTCGCTACCGTTTTTGGGGTGTTCCGCAGGATCAAAGCTCCCCTTGCCGCCTGGATCGCCTGCGCCGGCGCGCTGATGCTGCTGGCGCTGGTCGCCTACGGGATCAACGCCGCGCAGCGAGCCGATGCAACCCTGCTGGCCAAGTTCATCGCTCGCGACGGCAGCGTCGGCTCGCTCGCCGAGCGCATCGCGCACCTCGGCGACCCGCTGCCGCTGCTGCTGATGCTGGCGGTCGCGGCTGGGATCGCGCTGTGGCGCCGCAGGCCGCTCGACGCCCTCGCCGCCGTGACCGTGGTCGCCGGTGCCAACCTGACCACCCAGGTCCTCAAGGTCGCTGCTCGCCCACCCGCGCTTCCAGCCGGTCCTCGGCCACGACCAGCTCGGGCCGGTCGCCTTCCCGAGCGGCCACACGACCGCCGCCGCCTCGATCGCGATCGCCTTCCTCTTCGTCGTCCCGCGTGCGCTGGCGGCCTGCCGTCGCGGCCGCCGGCACCGTCTTCGTGGTCGCGGTCGGCTGCTCGGTGATGGTCCTCGCCTGGCACTTCCCGAGCGACGTCCTCGGCGGCATCCTCGTCGCCGGCGGCTGGGGCTTCGCGGTGCTGGCTGCGCGCCGCATCGCCGAAGGCGGCGACTCCCCGCGCCAGACTCAGGTCTCGAGCCGGCCCGCCATCTCGACGAAGTAGTCGAGCGACGCCGGGTTGGCCAGCGAGTCGCGGCTGGCCGCCTTCTCGGCGGGCGTGCCCATCAGGATCCGTTTCACCGGCACCTCCAGCACCTTGCCGCTGAGGGTGCGGGGCACCTCGGCGATCTGGAAGACCTGGTCGGGGACGTGGCGGGGGGAGCAGCGCTCGCGCACGCGCCGGGCGATCTCCTTCGGCAGCCCGTCGTCCAGCTCGGCCCCCTCGCGCAGGACCACGAACAGCGGCATCCAGCCCTCGGTCCCGGGTCGCGGGATGTCGACGACCAGGGCGTCGACGATCGCGTCGATGCCGAGCACGGCGCGGTAGATCTCGCTGGTGCCCATGCGGATGCCGCCGCGGTTGATGGTCGAGTCGGAGCGGCCGTAGATGATCGCGGTGCCGCGCGAGGTGATTTCGAGCCAGTCGCCGTGGCGCCAGACTCCCGGGTAGCGCTCGAAGTAGCTCTCGCGGTAGCGGCTGCCGTCCTCGTCGCCCCAGAAGTAGACCGGCATCGAGGGCATCGGCTCGGTGACGACCAGCTCGCCGACCTCGCCGACCACGGCGTTGCCCTGCTCGTCCCAGGCCTCGACCGCGGCGCCGAGCGCGCGCGCCTGCAGCTCGCCGCGGTAGACCGGCAGCAGCGCGACGCCGCCGACGAAGGCGGTGCAGAGGTCGGTGCCGCCGCTGGTCGAGAACAGCCAGGTGTCGGCGCCGACGTGCTCGTAGATCCAGTCGAAGCCCTCGGGCGAGAGCGGCGAGCCGGTCGAGCCGACCGCGCCGAGGCGGCTGAGGTCGCGGCCGGCGCCGGGCTCGACGCCGGCCTTCATGCAGGCGGCGATGTAGGAGGCGCTGGTGCCGAACATCGTCACCCCGGCGCGCTCGGCGAGGTCCCAGAGGACGTTCATGTCCGGGTGGCCGGGGCTGCCGTCGTAGAGGACGATCGCGGCCTTGGTCAGCAGGCCGGAGACGAGGAAGTTCCACATCATCCAGCCGGTCGTCGTGAACCAGAAGAGGCGGTCGCCGGGATGGGCGTCGACGTGGAGGTGGAGCTTCTTCAGGTGCTCGAGCAGGATCCCGCCCTGGCCCTGGACGATCGCCTTCGGCAGCCCGGTCGTGCCGGAGGAGTAGAGGACCCAGAGCGGGTGGTCGAAGGGGACGCGCTCGAAGCTCAGCTCGGCGCCCTCGCCGGCGCCGAGCAGCTCCGTCCCAGGTCCTCGCCTCGCCGAGCGGCGGAGAGGTCGGGCGTCGGGGTCGAGGTAGGGGAGAACGACGGTGCTGACGAGGCTCGGCATCGCCGCCTGCAGCTCGGCGATCGTCTCGCGGCGGTCGAAGTCCTTGCCGCCGTAGCGGTAGCCGTCGACCGCGAAGAGCACCTTGGGCTCGATCTGGGCGAAGCGGTCGATCACGCTGGCCGGGCCGAAGTCCGGCGAGCAGCTCGACCAGACCGCGCCGATGCGGGCGCTGGCGAGGAAGGCGACGATCGCCTCGGGGATGTTCGGCAGGTAGGCGACGACGCGGTCGCCGCGCTCGACGCCGAGCCCGCGCAGCCCGGCGGCGACCGCCGCGACCTGCGTCGCGCAGCTCGCCCCAGCTCAGCTCGCCGAGCTCGCGCAGCTCGGAGGCGTGCAGGATCGCCGTCTCGGCGTCGTCTTTGCCGGCGAAGACGTGCTCGGCGTAGTTGAGCGAGGTGCCCGGGAACCAGCTCGCGCCCGGCATCTGCCCGCGAGGCGAGGACGGGGGAGGGGTCGCCGTCGGCCTGGACGTCGAAGAAGTCCCAGATCGAGCCCCAGAAGGCGTCGAGGTCGTCGACCGACCAGCGCCACAGCTCGTCGTAGTCGGCGAAGTCGAGGCCGCGCTCGGCCTCCAGCCAGCGCATGAATTCGGTCAGGCGCGAGCGCTCGACCAGCTCCGCGGAGGGCTCCCAGAGCATCTCCGCGGCCGGCGCGCTCACGCTGGCCCGGCGCTGGCTGGTTGGATCCGCATACCCGCGTGCAGTCTAGTTCGGTCTATCGTTCCCACCGGCGCCGGAGTGGCGGAACTGGCATACGCGATCGGCTCAAAATCGATTGCCCTTGCGGGCTTGTGGGTTCGAATCCCACCTCCGGCATCGACGCAGGCAGCTGGGCAGGGCGGGCTCAGGCGGGCTGCGGGGCGCCGTCGTCCGGCAGGGCGCCGGCGCCGTAGTCCTCGCCGGAGCCGATCGGGCGCTCCTCCTCGACGTGCCACTCCTGGCTGAAGCCGTAGAGGGCGACGGCGATCAGGACGAGCTGCAGCAGGCCGAGGATGACGACCAGCAGGCCGATCAGCGAGGAGGGCAGCAGCGCTTCGTCGAAGCCGGCCTTGTCGCGGGCGAACCAGCTGTCGGCGCCGACCGCGCAGAAGATCGCCAGGATCATCGAGAGCGCCGCGGCGACCGGCAGGATGCCGCGGCTCCAGCGGGCGACGAGGAAGGCGAAGAACGCGTAGAGCAGCGCGTAGATCGCGCAGACGATTCCCATGCCGCCGCCGCCCTTCAGCAGCGACCAGCCGCCGATCGTGATCAGCGGCGGCGAGCACGGCCGTCGCGAGCAGCAAGAGGACGATCACGAACTTGGTCGTGACCGACCCGGCTTTTTCCCGATTCGGCCGCCACAGTTCGTAGCCGGGCCTCACCTCTCCAACCGCCACGCCATCGATCATAGAATCTGTCAGCGACGACGCGGCATTGGTCGCGCGTTAAGCCCCGATCGGGGCGGCCACGCGGGCGTGGCGGAATTTGGCAGACGCGCCAGGTTTAGGTCCTGGTGGGCTTCGGCCCGTGGGGGTTCAAATCCCTCCGCCCGCACTCGGCGTCGCGAGTGCCGCGCCGCTCGTTACGATGCCCGTCCCTCTGGGGCAGTGGCCCAACTGGCTAAGGCACCGGTCTCCAAAACCGGCGATTCCAGGTTCGAGTCCTGGCTGCCCCGTCTTCGATGTTTGGCTTGAGGGGCCACAATCCGGCTCTGGGAATGGGATTGCGGTGCTTTCCGCCGTCCTTTGGCGATAGGTCAACTCAGGACTATTCAGGCCAATATGGGGCCGTTTTTTACCCCTTTCATTCCCCCGACATTCCCCCGACATTCCCCCGACGGAGGCAGTCGATCCCCCGGCCCGGCTCAAGAACGGGCAGAACGACGCTGTACCTGCCGCTTAGGCATTGTCTAGCCAAACTCCATTGCCGACTGTTGCGTGAAATGCTTGGGTCGTGGCCAAGTCAAACGCCTTCAGCGGCAAAGTCAAAGTCGCGTCGAGCATCGTCGATTACCTGAGCTCGGGTCTTTACGAGTCCCCGGCGGCGTGCATGAAGGAGCTGGTTAATAACTCCTTCGACGCCGATGCCTCCAGGGTCGAGATCCACGTCAAACCTGATGCCGACCGAATAATCGTTAGCGACGACGGCACCGGACTGAGCCGTAAGGAATTCGAGGATCACTTCGGCCACGTAAGCGAATCCCACAAGCGGGACAGCGGGGACAGCACTGACAAGGGGCGACCGAAGGTAGGCCGAATTGGCATTGGCTTCATCGCGGCAAATGAGCTCTGTGAGGAAATGGAGATCATCTCCACGAAGACCGGTAGCACCGATCTGCTTCGCGTGATTGTCGATTTCCGAAAAATGCGTGACCCCCAGAAACAGCGCCGAGACAAACAGGGAAATGTCACCAAGGGCGACTATCGCGGGATTGTCGAGAAAGCCGGAAAAGACGAGCACTACACGCGGATCTACCTGAATGAGGTCCGGAAGAACGTCCGAGACGTCATGGTCGGCGCCGTCCCGGACGCGAACACGGCCGGGGACGATTCCCTATATGGCCTAGGGCCAGAGTCGATCTCTGCTCGATTGAGCAAACCTGGCTTACGGGCATGGAGCGATCTCAATCTCTATTCCCAGACCATGTTGAAGGTCGGCCTGAATGTTCCCGTCAGGTACGCGCCGGATTGGATTCCGAGTGGCTTGCATAGGCGCCTCGACGAGCTTGAAGACGAGGTGGACGAGCTTAATTTCGGCGTCCGATGGGACGGAACCGATGTCCGCAAGCCGATAGTCCTTGGGCACGACCAAAAAAAGATGCCGCATGTCTTGCGGCGCTTCGACTTCAAGGGAGAGCACGTCAGCGCCAAGGGCTACTTCTTCGCCCAGCACGGCGTGATCGAACCCCAGGAGCTCAATGGCCTACTCATTCGAATTCGAAATGCAGCGGTGGGTGAATACGACTCAGGCTTTCTCGGCTACCGCGTTTCTGAATATCAGATCCTCAAGCGATGGGTTTCGGGGGAAATTTGGGCATCCAACGAGCTAGAGGACGCACTCAACATCGACCGGCGAACCTTGCGAGAGGCCCATCCTGCTTTTGTTGAGCTCCAAGCGGCGGTGCACAAGGAACTCGGCTCGTTCTTTCGAGAGGTCCGCAAGAAGGCCTATGAGCAGCCGAGCCAGGACCGCAAAGTCAAACGCGCGGCAGCTCAGTCATCGCGAATCCAAGAGATCGCCCAGCGCCACCGCGTAACGGTCCCCCCAGTGGAGAAATCCACCAGACCAACCGCTTCCTCGGAGGGAAGTTCCAATCCTCGCTCACTTTCTCGGAAATATTCAGCCTCAGAGCTCTATGAGCTCGCACTTGAGATAGCCGAGGAGGAGCTTCCTCGTGATCTCTTTCGAAAGTTCGCGAAAGCCCTCGCAAGGCGCATCTCCCGCTAGGGACATGACGAATTCTCCGGTCACGCTCGCAATGGCTGATGAACGTCCTGAAAAGGACACGATGCGCCATCTTTGGGCCGAACACGTCGGCGAGATTGCATCCGAGGATCCCAGCGACAGCGACGCTCCGCCTCCGCTCTACCTCAGTTTGTGTGGGGCAAAGGGCTTGGACATCGTCAAGCTTGTCGAGCACGGCATAGTCGCTCGAACCGAGACGGGGGCTATCGCCGAAGCTGATCTCGGAAAGATCGTGGCCGTTGAGTCAGATTCCGATGCAGCGCTTGAGCTACGGGAGACCTTCTCAGGACTTGAGGTCTTCGATCGCAAAGTCGAGGATCTGTTGAGCATGCCGAGCGACATGGCCTGGCCCGACAAAAAGCTGCGTCGCGTGCTTCGGTCTCGGGTAGTCAACCTCGACCTCAATGCCGCGCTGGCGGCGCGAATCAAACAGAATCAGCTCCAGTTCCCGGTGGTGAAGATGATCGAGAGGTTCTCGATCCTGCATGCACAGGATCCGCAAGTTGACTGGACCCTGTGCCTAACGCTCCACGCTGATCTCGCATGTGACGCAGGAGCCCTCGGACGTATCTCCTCATTTCTCGCGGAGAATTTCAAAAAAGAGGAGGTCTACGCGATGGCCAGCTCGGGGCTGCTTGGAAAAGAGCTGTACGACAAATTGAGTCAAGGTAAATGCGCCGACGAGGTCCTAGATGACCTGGAGCCCATCGACGTCCAGAATCTCCTCATGGCGTTGATCCCTAAGCGAATCATTAGCGACACCCACCGCCATGGATGGAAGGTCACGACTAGACGGAACCTGCGTTACGGGGCCGCCCCAGCCTCCGCCATGGTGAGCTGGATACTTGACTTCGAGTGGGACCCCCGTGGATCGAGTGCCCCCCAGGAGCTCTACAGCGAGAGTCTGGAGAAAGCTGTAGTTGGCGTTGAGGAGATCGACCCCAAAGGGCAAGTGCTTGACGTAGCCGCCTAGCTCGAACTTGATGGCTCCAGCACGCTCGCATCGGGACGTGGGGCAACGTCAACCCAGATATCGCTGAGTATCGGAGGCACTGCGTCGCTTGCGGCGCTTGCAATCTCATTCCGCATTTGACCATGAGGTATCGCGCGCATCGCTCGGGTCGTGCGGCCGTTCAGATACAGGCGTATTTTCCGCCCACGTGCAAGCTTTCCGAGTTTTGACCCTCTGATGCTGCCGACATCGATCTGAGCTTGGAGGCCAAACTTCGAAGCGGGTTTTTCGGTTGCCACTTCCCTCGCACGACGCAGATAATTGTCTCTGTCTTCTTTCGTACCGTCGATGAAGAAAATGATCCGAGGTTTAGCCAGAATGCCGTTGTGCCCTCTCGGGCCGCGAAGCACCATTGCCGCTGAGGGCCATGCCACGTCGCGGCGCTTAGCCACAGACTGCATTACGACCCGCGCAAACTTGAGAATGCGGAGGTTGACGATGAGTTCGGCCTGCTCTGAGTCGAGTCGCCCGTTCGTCGAGTTGTTCGCACTCAATGCCTGAATTTCAGGCTTGATAATCCGCTCGTATTCCTCCGCGTGCCGCTCGACTAGCTCACAGCCCACCGCCTTGCGTCCCAGGCTCTCTGCAACCGCCAGTACGACCCCCGAGCCGGCAAATGGATCGAGTACAACGTCGCCAGGGTCAGTGCTGAGCAAGACCAGCCTTCGCACGAGCTCCGCCGGTAATGGACAGCTGTGGTCGAGCTCACCGTTCCCCCAACTTCCCTGTACGGGTATCGGGATGCTCCAGACATTGGAGGGCGCCTTGCCTTTAGGCGAGTATCGCTCAGGAAACCGAACCCACCACTCTTTTTGGTCCGAATGGTCGCGAAGGCGATCAAGTCGATACTTAGGATCCGGTCCCTTGGTCAGTAGAAGGATGTACTCAAATGCGTTTCGTAGCCGGGTGCCATTCGACCATGGGAGCGTTCGATCCTTGTGCCAAATGATTACGTCTCGGAGAGTGAAGCCCGCCGCTTCTGCCGTATTGGCCAAGTCAAATGGAACCGGCATTAAAGGACGAGGGGCTAGACCGTCGGCGACATAGGTGTCAGCTATCAGCCAGAGCGAGCCATTGTCTGCCGTTCGACGATGGATCTGTTCGAAAACGACCTGCATGTCACGCAGATAGTCCTCGTAAGACTGGCCGAAGCCGATCTGGTTCTTTTTGCCGTAGTCCTTGAGGGCTCCATATGGCGGACTCGTGATCGTCGCCATGACTTGGGGAGTCCGGTCGTTCGCGTGGGCCGCGAAGAGACTCTCCAAATCTCGCGCGTCATGGCGGTGCAGAGTCCAGAGGTGGCTCGCGCGCTTAGTCATTTTCCAGCGCCGTCACTACCTGAGCTATGCGCGTCTGAAGCGGAGATCGTCCCACTAGCAATCAGTTGGCGTCTGAGGTCTGGGAGCTCCGCCCTGCGGATCCCTGAGCGTCTTTTTGGCTCAGTAGCCCGAGCTCTTCAAGAGTCTCACGAGCAGCAAGAGCGGCAGCTTGTCCCGAGTCCGGCTCTAGGGCAGGGTTGTAAAAACTCGCGATCCGCTTCAAGGCATCTCGCATCAGTTCAGCTTCGTCTTGGCGGATGGGTCTCAAGATTCTGCCTATCCTAGTCCGGGGCTCTTCAGCCCCGACTATCTAGGCTCCGCTCATGTCGTTCGCCCGTGAGCAGTCGGCCCGCCGCGCCGTCAAGTCGGCACAAGCGCAGTTCGAGCGTGAATCCGCTGCTGCTCAGAAGGCGCGGCGAAAGGCATTTGTCCGAGCCCAGAAGGAAGGCCTTTCGCTGCGCGCCATCGGCGAAGAGGTCGAGCTGCACCGTTCGCGGATCGCCCAGATCATCAAGGGCGAATAACTCCTTGTCGAGATTTTCTCGACAGTCTGCTAGCGTCCCGCTATAGACAAAAAGCGCCCCCGCGTCGCGCTAACGACCGGGGGCATGGCACAGGAGGTATTCGCTCCCATGCACCACGAAGATATCCCGGGCGATGGTTTCTCGTCCCCCTCAGTCCAAGACGCGAAAACCGAGGGTGGCCTTCTCGGCGTAATTCTCGAAGAGCATCCGGCGCTCCTGACTATCTCGGAGCTATCGCTGGCCGTAAACCGTGGCCCTGGTGACTTCTCCGCTGCTGATGCCGTAGAGCGGGCGATCTGCAACCTCGTCGGAGCCGGGCTGCTCTACATCGCCTGCGGCCTCGTTCTGCCAACTCGAGCCGCCCGCTACTTCGCCGATTTGGAGGTGGCCTAGTGAATGGCCTGAACGACTACCCGCGCGAGCTTGCCGAACGCTTTGGGCGCAACTTGGTCCGCGCCCGTCGTCTCGCTGATCTCTCCCAGGAGGAGCTGAGCACGATCAGCGAATTGCACCGGACGGCGATTGGGCTGCTTGAGCGCGGTGCTCGACTGCCGAGACTCGACACGATTGTGAAACTGGCGGGCGGCATTGAAGTTGATGCCGCCGATCTGATCGTCGGGATGCGCTGGTACCCAGGCCCGCCCAAGCAAGTCGGTTTCTACGTTGCGGAGGACCGTTTGCAGCCGAGCCGGGAAGAGGACTGATGGTCTTCGACATTGCGGCCCAATTCGGCGACAACCTCATTCGCGCTCGCAAGCTCGCCGGTATGTCTCAGGACGAGGTAGCCGTTCGGGCCTCCGTCCATCGGACCGAGATCAGCCAATTGGAGCGCGGCCTGCGAATCGCCCGCATCGACACGCTGGTGAAACTCGCGGGCAGCCTCGAAGTCGAGCCGACCGAGTTGCTGGAGGGAATCGCATGGAGTCCTGGCGATATTCGGATCGGCCAGTTCAGAGAGCAGGAGCAAGCGTCGGGCTGAGGCGATGAGCCGAAGCAGGCGTAACTTTCTTGAGTGGCCGGTGTACTGCCCCCGCAGCCCTGATTCGCGTCAGCGCTGTGCCCTCGGTCCTCGTCACTCGGTAAGCCCTCGTCTTCGTTGGCTCGCCTCGCCGATCTTTGCACCGCGGAGCGGTGCGCCGGCCTCGTCTATGCCAACGAAGACGAGGACTCAACCAACCAAAGCAGCGCGAGCGATTTCTTTCCCTGGGACCGATACGGGAACCCAGGCGGCACACCTCTCCCCGACGACCTGGCTGCAAAAAAAGCGCAGCGAGGATCGGCCGTCAACCCCTAAAGGGGTCGGGCGCGAAGCGCCCTTGACTGCCGAGCCTCGCGGCGCGGAAAATGCAGTTAGGTCGGCGGGGAAGGACACCACCAGGGCGACCTGCGGGGGTGGACGAGAGTGTGGACGAACCCGTGGATCGGGCGTCCACAGCAACTCGGCTTTGCAGAGCGGTTGGAGGCGTCCCCCGGCAGCCGACCACCCCCAATCACCATTGACACTCAACATGAGTGGTAATTGGTGGTGGTCGGCTGCCGGGGGACTTAGGTTGGCCGGGGGTCCGAGTTGCTGTGGACGCGGCGTGGCGGCGGGATGGATGGGGGTCAGGGGTTGTGGTGATCGTGCTAGTGGTGGGGATTTTGAGACGAAGCCGGGGCGATTTGGGTACGTGCTTCGTCTTGGGTTCGGATGGTGGTTGCGATGAAGACGCGGGAGAAGCTGGCGGGGGCGGAGCTTTGCCGCGAGCGTGATCGCGAGTTGGTCCGCTTTGTCGGCCGTCACGGGCTGGTGCGGATCGGGCAGGTGATGGAGGCGATGGGGGTCGGCAGGACGGCCGCCTATCGCCGGGTCGCCGTCTGCGTCGATGCCGGGCTGTTGGAGGGCATCGAGCTACTTCGCTCGGAGCCTCGCTTGCTTCGAGCTACCCGCGCTGGTCTGCGTTATGTCGGCCTCGGCTTTCCGGTCGCGGAGATTTCCCCCGGCTCGGTCGATCACTGGTTGCGCTGCACTTCGACCGCCCTCCTGATCGGCAAGAAGATCGGTCACGACCGCGTATTGACCGAGCGGGAGATCGTCCTTGCCGAGCAGATCGAGCAGCGCCCGATTGCCAGTGCCGAAGTTGGCACCCTTCCCAACGGCAAGCCCCGTATGCACCGCGCCGACCTGGCGGTCCACGCCGACTCGGGGATGGTCGCCATTGAGGTCGAGTTGACGCCGAAGTCCCCTGCTCGGCTGGAAGGGATCATCCGAGCCTGGCGGATGGCGATCGGCATGGGCGTCATCACGGAGGTCCACTACCTCTGCGAGCCGGGACAGACCCGCCGCGCCGTCGAGCGAGCCGTCGCCAACACCCAGGCGCAGGATTTCATCGCGATCCGTGAGGCGGTGCCGCGATGAGTGCGGCGAGGATCAAGTCTCCCGGCTCGGCTACGCGTGAGGGTCGTTGGAGCGGCAGTGAGCTACCACGATTGCTGCTGACCCGTGAGGAGTCAGCACGGGTGTTGGGGATGAGCTTGCGCCACTTTCAGCGCCATGTTCAGTCCGATCTGCCCTGCGTCTATTCGGGGCAGTTGCGGCTCTACCGGCCGCGCGACCTAGAGCGCTGGGCAGAGACTGCCTCCATTACGAGAGGGGTCGGTTAATGCCCGGCCGTGACACTAAGCCTCAATCCACCGATTCACCATCAGGGATAGAGAAACGGCCACCCGCGACCGTGTGAGTGGCGAAAGCCATCGGCTGTAGGTGTGCCCGGTGCGTTTTGAGGAGCGGCGGCGGCTGCTCAGCGGCGTCCGGCGGCCGATGGCGAGCAGCCTGCGGCACCGGGTGACTCGGCGGGTGAGGCGATTCGGGGAAAGACAGATCAGGCCACGGCCGGCAGCGCCCTGATCCTGCTCAGCGCCTCGACGAACGCATCCCGCCAGGGCCAGCGAGCAGGCAGGTGCAAGGTGGTGCGCCGGGCGGTGCGGGTGAGCCGCCCCGGCAGGGCGATCAGCCAGCGGCGGATCGTCCTCGCCGTGCGCCAGGTCTCATCCTCCAGGCCGAGCTGCCCGACCCAGCGCGCCATGTTGTGGGCGAGGCAGGCGATCACCGTCCAGGCGGCATTGGCGGCGAAGCTCCCGGAGGGGAAGTGGGCGAGAGCCTGGTCCTTGAGGTCGCGGATCGCCAGCTCCACCTCGGCGTGTTGGCGGTGCTCGGCGTCGACCGTGTGCATGTCCTCGACGCGGTTGGTGAGGAAGGCGAAGTGGCGCCAGTAGGCAAAGAGCTCCTCCTGGCCCTCCTGGGCGTGCAGGTGGACCCGGCGGACGATCAGCCGGCGCTCGCCGTAGGTGGTCTCGGCGAGCTCGCAGACCCCCGTCTCGGGGTAGTCGGCGACGGGCCGCCAGGCCGACTCGGGGATCTCGGCGATCCGCTCTGCGATGCGCTTGTTCTGGGGGACCGAGATCGAGTAGCGACAGCCCTTGGCCTGCAGGTAGGTGATCGTCTTGTGTGAGTAGAAGGCCGAGTCGGCGCGGATCAGGATCTCCCCGGTGGCCCCGGCTCTGCGCACCCGGGCGATCAGCTCTTCGCAGAAGCGCATGGCACCGCGCGCGGAGCCCGCCGCCCCTTTGCGGGCCCGGGCGTGCAGGACCTCGCCGGTGCCCGCCCGGGTGGCGAGCAATGGGTGGTAGCCGCGCACCCCGGTGTAGCCGCGGGAGGCGCCTTGCTTGAGGGCGCCTTTGGCCTCGCCGAGGAAGGAGTCGATGTCGATCACCAGACGCTTTGCGCCGGGACCCGCTCCCGCGGCCCAGGCACGCCCGATCGCCTCGCCCAGCACCCGGTCGAGCTGGCGCACGTGGCCGAAGGTGAAGGCGCGCAGGAAGGTGCCGAGCGTGGAGGGCGCCATCGCCTTGTGGCCGAGCAGGGCTTCCGTGGCCCCAGCGCGCAGCACGTCGGTGTCGTCGATCGAGTCGGCGCCGGCCACGATCGCGTGGATCAGGGTCAGCACCTTGCGCCCTGGCTGGGCGGCCCCTGCCCGCTCTCGGAGGCAGACCGTCTTGTCGATCATCTGCTCGAGGCCGAGCCTCCTGCTCAAGGTGGCCACCAAGACCAGGCCGGCATTGGCGACCAGCCGCTCGTCGTCGAACTCGATGCCCACCGATTCGGGCCGCACGGACTCCGGAGAAACCTTCACCATGTGGGTGACCTCCTGTTGCCAGGCCGCGGCTGCCCTAAACAGTCGCTATTTGCCTGCTCAGGAGGTCATTTTCATGATGGGAGTGGACGGATCGACCGATCAGAGGTGTGGTGAATCGGTGGATTGAGGCTAAGACGAAGTTCCAGGGTGTCTTCGCGCGACACCAAGAGAAGTGCAAGGCCACTGAGACCGGCGAGCGTAAAGACTGCAACTGCCGACCGAGCTATTACGGCACCGCGTGGGATCGTGAGGCCGGAAAGCCTCGGAAAACGCCACGGGTGAACCGACTCGCCGAGGCCCGCAACGCTCGCAGCGATCTATTGGAGGCGTTGCGCAAGGGCACCATGCCGCGCGAGTCGGCGATCACGCTTGGTGAGGCGAGACGCCGATTTGTGAAGGCGGCCCGCGAGGGAGTGGCGCTCACCAAATGGGGTCGCCGCTATCGCTCGCGAGCGGTGGAAGACCTGGAGTCGGCGCTAACTCATGTCCCCGACGATCTCGCGCGGCGAAGCCTCGACCGCGTTAAGCACGGCGATCTACAAGCCTTGGTTGACAAGCTGACCGCTGGCGGGCTCTCGGGTTCGCGCATCCGTTCTGTAGTCAATGCCGTGCGCTCGCTCTATCGCTGGGCGCAAGATCGCGAACTCGTCAGCCACGACCCAGCGCAGCGAGTGAAGCTCCCGGCTACCGATGCCAAGCCGCGCGAGCGTGTCGCTACGCCCGCTGAGTTCGCCTCGCTTCTCGATGCCCTTTCTAGGCAGACGCAGGAGGAGCGCGAAAAGGAGACGGCCCGGACTCCGCGTGCCGCGCTGCGCGACTCGGTCCCGTTTGCGCTCGCCGCCTATGCGACGGCTCGGCGCCAGGAGATTCGGGTACTCGATTGGAAACACATCGACCTCGAACTCGGCGCAGTCGAGCTAGCCGCCGACGAGGAAGGGCGTAAGCCGGGCGGTTCCTGGCGGGTTGTGCCGCTGGTGGCGCCATTGCGCTCGTTGCTGCGGCAGGAGTGGCTGGCACAGGGTCGGCCCAAGGAGGGCAAGGTCTGTCCTCCGCGCCGCAACTCGAAGTCGGGCCTGGTCGCGCTAGCGACCGTGCAGAAGCGGGTCCACGAGCGCTGGCGCAAACTCAAGCTGGAGCCGATCGGTTTGCACGAGGCCCGCCACACGGCCGCGACCTGGCTCGACCACGCAGGCGTATCGCCCAAGGTCGCCTCACAGATCATGGGCCACAAAACGCCCGAGTATCAGGCGGGTGCGGCGACGATCACCTTGGAGCGATACACGCACGTCCTGCCGGGCGAGTTGGAGCGCGCCCGCGATCTCCTCGACAAGTTTCTGATCGAGCGAAGCGCCGAGACCACGGGTAGCTTCCAGTCCCGATGAGCCCTGACTACGTCCGCATTCTCGATCACGTCCTCGGGATTGGCTTCTCGGTTGAGTTCACGAGCGAGGGTCGAGAGATCACGGATTACGCCGTGGTCTTGCTGCTTGAGAAGGGCGAGACGACCGAGACGATTCGTGTCTACGACGGCGCCCACGGCCACAACGAGATGCACCGATACACCCTGAGCGAGGGCAAGCAGCCGGGGACGCCGTTTCACAGCGGTACCCTGGGAGAAGGAATGCGCGCTGCAATCGAAGAGATAAAGCGCGGCTACCACGAGATGATTGAAGGATGGGAACGTCAATGAGCGCCGAAATCAATAGCTCGCCCGCTGGCAAGGTGATGGACGAAGCGATCGACCTCGCTATCGAGGGTCGCTCGCCATATCCCGACAAGGCGGCATTCATCGACGCCGATACGCCCCAGGCGGGCCATGAGATCCAGCGCGCCGCAGATGAAGGTCGCTCGGTTGTCCTCGTATCCGCTGATGGCAGCACCCGTGTTCTGCGCCCTGAGTTGACCGCGCACTAAGCACCCAACTCGGGCGACCCTTCCCAGGGTTGGTTTCAGTTTCATTCCCCCTGGCATTCCCCCGGGGTTAATCGATGCCGTTTTTTAGCTTGCTAGGGCGGTTTCTGTCAGGGAGGCACCGGTCTCCAAAACCGGCGATTCCAGGTTCGAGTCCTGGCTGCCCCGTTCGATTTGCTTGGCTCTGTGGGCCGCATTCGACGGCGTCGGTCGGTAAGGAGCGAGGGGATCCGCCAAGCGACCGACGCCTAGAACCCCCGCCTCGCGGCCCCATCCGCGGTCAAGACGCCGGCAGGTAGGTGATGAGGACCACTCCGGAGTCGAACCGCTTCACGTCGTCGAGCTCCATCCGGACGGTTCCCCTATCGCCGAGCACGTGGACGTTTCCCCCGCCCCAGACAAGCGGGTTCAGGTAGACCTCGTACTCGTCGATCAGGCCCTTCTCGGCGAGGACGTACGCGAACTCGCCGCTCCCGTGCATGAACAGGTCACCGTCGACCTCGTCCTTCAGCTTCGGGATCGAGTCCTCGAGGTCCCCCTCGAGCAGGGTCGCGTTCCACTCGAGATCGCCGGACAGGGTGTTGGACCCGACGTACTTCGGCATCGGGTTGACCATGTCCGCCCATTTGCCCGACCGACTCGGCCAATATCCCGCCAGCCCCTCGTAGGTCTTGCGGCCCAGCACCAGCCCGCCGGATCTCGCCTGACGCTCGAACGAGTAGTCGCCGTGGTCTCCGTCCGCCTGCACCCACTCGCCGACCGGGTCAATGACGCCATCGACGGTGGCCTGCGTCGTCGCGATCAGCTTGCCCATCTCGTTCTCCTTCGGTTGCGGGAGCTCCCTCTGAGTTCCCTCTACCCATGAGACGAACGGGGACGCGCGGATTCGACATTTCTCGCGAGATCAGCGAGATCAAGATGCCAGAAGTTCAGGCGCTGGATGGCGCTCCTTCAGGACTCACAGGCGCCGTGGTGCCAAACGGAGGAGCAGCTTGCCAGTGTCTGCGAAGAGACGTGCTCGGAAAGCCGCCGATAGAGCGGCTTTCCGAGTCTTGGAAGTAGCGCCACGCGACGTTGAGGCGTGGGGAGCCGAAGGCGGATTGGGTTTGACGGGTCGGCGCTGAGGAGCCGGCGCCGCCCTCGGCGCCGGCTCGGTCAGTCTCATCCACGGTCAGGCGGGTCTCCAGACTTAGCGACCGCGGATCCTTCGACTCCCTAGTTCTGGCCGCGGTGAGAACGGCCGCCGGCGCAGCGCCGGGCGGAAGGCCTCCCCGATCGCGAGTGAAGCGACTTGCAGGAGGCGTGCGCCTGTTTGGAGGGCTTGCCCTGTGGCCCGCGTTTACCTCGTTTGCCCTGCGGTCCGGCTGGACCCGGATCGCCTTTCGGCCCTGCCGGGCCCTGGACTCCGGCGGCGCCCTGTGCACCATCGCTCCCCTGCGCTCCGGTAGCGCCCGTGGGGCCCTGGGGACCGGCTTCGCCGGCCGGTCCCTGCATGCCCGGGTTGGCGAGGACGGCGGTGGAGGGAGCCGAGGTGATGGTCTGCGTGCCGACGGCGTTCACCACAGTCAGTTCGCAGCTCAGAGCGGCGCCGACGTCCGCTTCGACCGGGACGTAGACCGACTGGGTTTCACCGGGTATGGCGACCCCGTCACGCAGCCACTGGTAGGAGCGTTCGTCGGCGTTGCGGTAGCCGTTGGTCAGGCAGGTGATCGGCACACCGACCTTGGCCTGGGTGGTCAGCTCCACCGTGCCGCTGGGCGCGGTCAGGCCTTCTCCGGTCAGCGAGGCGATGGTTATTGGGCCGGGGGTGTTGGTGATCACGAAGATCGAGGCGTTTCGTTCTCCGTTTTTCGTCGGCGCGAACCCGACCGCGATTTCGCATTCGCCGCCGGGGGCGATTTCCTGCCCGCTGCAGCTGTCGCTGCCGATTGGGAAGGTCGTCGGCGTCCCGGAGATGATCAACAGCTGCTGGATCTGCAGCGGGAAATCCCCGGCGTTGGAGATGGTCACCGTTTCGCTCGGCGCGGTGGTGCCGACTTTGACGATGCCGAAGTCGACGCTGCCCGGGGTGATCACCGCTTTTGGCCCGGCCAGAGCCGTGGCTTCGAACGGAATCACGACCGGGTTTGCGGTGCCGTCGTTCTGGATTTCCAGACTGGCAGTGAAGGTGCCGGCCGCAGACGGGTTGAATTGGACGTTGACGCTGCAGTTGGTGCCGGGCTGCAGGAGGTTGCCGTTGCAGCTCGAGAAGTTGATGTTGAAGAGGCCGGCGTCCGGGCCCGAGATCGTGGTGTTTTCGGCGATTACCGCATTGCCGGACACGTTCGTGACGTTGACCTGCTGCTGTTGGTTGCCGAAATAGAAAGGCTGGCTGTTGAAGTTCAAGGTGCCGCCCGCGAGCGTGCCGGTTACGCCTTCTCCGGAAGTCGCGATTTCAAGCGTCTGCGGTTCGGCCGGATCGTTGTATTCGACGCTGACGGTGCCGAGCGCCGGTCCCACCAGTTCGGGGGAGAAGCTGACTACGAGGTTGCATGAGCTGCCGGGTTCGAGGGCCAGGTTGTCGTCGCAGTTGGAGGCTGCGGTGTCGATCGAGAAGGGCGTCGACGCGGTGACGTTGCCGAGAGTCGCTTCTTCGTCGCCGACGTTGGTGATCGTCGTGCTCGCTTCCGACGAGGGATCGTGAATGCCGGTGGCCGGCAATTCCAGCGGGTTGACTTCCGCTTCGAGGACGCCGGCGGCCGACGCAAAGGCCGGCACGGCAAGCACCAGGGCGGCTACGGAGAGGAGTGCGGCTACGAGAAGATGACGGGAGGGCAGCATGGGTGAGATTGGGCCTTTCGCGTTTGGGCTAGGCAATCCCCGCTCTATCGGCAGGCCAGGCAGGCTCCTTGAGCCCAAGCAGCGATGCGCATCGAGTGCTCAGCTATCGGTGCCGGGCGGCCGACCCGAACGGCCTCGTCTAGAGCGGCGGACGAGAATCGAACTCGCGTCATCAGCTTGGAAGGCTGAGGCTCTACCGTTGAGCTACCGCCGCGCGCAGCCAGGAGCCTAGCCGTCGGCTCGCCGATTCGTCAGAATGCAGAAACCCCACGGGGAGTGGCGCAGTCTGGTAGCGCACTCGGCTGGGGGCCGAGCGGTCGCAGGTTCAAATCCTGTCTCCCCGATAGCTGTTGAAGATCGCTTTCGCGCTTCCAGCGGAGGCTGTCCGCCTAGCGGACGGTCACGCGGAGGGCGGATCGTGGCTTGCCGACCCTCCTGCCGAGGAGAGCAGTTAGCCTTTGCGCAATGACTCAATTGCGAGACTCGGGTCCAGCTGCGCCTGGCAATGAGGAGGCAGTGCGAGCCTGGGACACGGTGCTCTATGAGCGCTGGAAGAAGAATCGCGAGGTGTTCGTTGGGGCGCTGGACGAGGTCACCGGAGAAGCATTCGACCGTTTTCCGCCACCGGAGGCTGGAAGCTGCATCGACGTCGGTTGCGGGTTCGGAGAGACGACGCGGCAACTGGCTGGGCTCGTCGGTCCCCAGGGCTTCGCGCTCGGTACCGACTCTTCCCCTCGTTTCATCGAGGATGCCCGCCGTGAGGCGGCCGAAGCAGGTGTCCGAAACGTCGAGTTCGAAACCGTCGACGCACAGACGGCGGCGTGGGATCGCGTCTACGACTACGCCTTCTCACGCATGGGGACCCAGTTCTTCGCTGCCCCCGTCCCGGCGATGCGAGCAATTCGAGGAGCCCTGAAACCCGGTGGCGGGCTTCGCAAGATCTGCTGGCGGCGCAAGGCCGAGAGTCCTTTCTGGGCGGAGACCGAGCAGGTGGTCGAGCGCTTCCTCGCGCGCCCGGACGAGTACGAGGTCGACACCTGCGGCCCCGGACCGTTCTCTCTCGGCAACCCCGACACCCTGCGGGGCATTCTCGAGGCCGCCGGGTTCGTGGCGATCGAGCTGCATCGGCTTGACTTCGACTACTTCATGGGTAAGGACATGGCCGAGGCGGTCGACTCCCTGCTCGCGATCGGCCCCGGAGCCGAGCTGATTCGCCTCAACGGAGAGCACGGCGAGAGCCGTCGAGCGGAGATAGCCGGTGCCCTCGCCGACCACTACACCGCCTGGCAGCGGGCCGACGGATCGATAGTCGGCCGCGGGTCCGTTTGGCTGGTTGCGGCGACGAATCCCGGTTAGCTCTCTGAATCGCGACCCCAAAGATCATCTGCCTGCGGCGTCCAAATCCTCTAGGTCCGCGAGGTCGCGAGTGCGTCCCGCGGCTTGCTTCATCGCCTTCAGGTCCGGGATTGAGCAGACCGCGACGGTGACACCGAGGATCTCCGCCTCGCTGGCCCGCGAACGTAGGTCCGCGTAGCTCGGGACGCCGTCCAGGCCCTGGACGACGTCGAGTCGACCGAGGTCGGTTTCGATTGCGACCTGTTCTCCGCTTGCCAGTGCGGAGGCAATCGAGATCGCGCTGCCGAACAGGGCTTCGCCCTGCTGAACATGGCCGCCGCAGGCAACCGCAACCTCGGCAATGCGCTTGAGGTTCTCGCTGTCCGGGGCGACCACGATGTCTACGTCCTTGGTGCCGCGTATGACACCCCAGGCATTGACGGCCAAGCCACCGACGACGACGAATTCGACATCCGCTTCGGCGAGGCGCCGCAGCAGCTTGTCGAAGGCAGGATCGCTCAACTGCTGCGCGCGGCTCCCGTGAACCGCATCAGCTTATGGCTGAGGGCGATCCCCTCGGTCAGGTTCACGCTGATCGGGCGGCGTGCGTCTTCGCGCAGTCGCCGAACGCGTACCGCCTCGGCGGCTTCGGTGGGGGAAAGGGTGCCCTTCTCACGTTGCTCCATAGCCGACCAAGCCTAGCGCCGGTGCTTGGCGACGGGTTTTAGTGGGATCGGCCCAAGGACCGGTACAGGCGCTCGCTGGCGAGATAGCTGACATTTCTCCCGCGCTCCGTGTCCTCATGGTGCCCGGTGACAGGTCAACCGATCGAACCCATGGCGCGCGGCGCCCGTACTCCGGATCAAGACAGTCACATCGCTACCAACGGTTGCTGTCTGGGGGCTCCCGTCGAGGAGGACGAATATGTCTTTCGACCAGGTTTCCAGTCCCAGGACTCTGCATCTGCTGGTCGTCGTCGCCCAGGCGGCGAGGGGAGAGGAGCTCCGCCATCGATTTGCGAGTCTCTCGCGCGGGCGAGCGCTGGAGCTGCGGGTCCTCGCGCCCGCCTTCGCCAGCTCGGCGCTCAAGTACATCGCGAGCGACGTCGACGAAGGCATCCGCAAGGCACGCCGGCGTCTCGAGCGCTCGCTTGCCGAGATGAGCGGGGAGCGCCGTCTGCACGCCGCCGGCGAGGTCGGAGAAGCCGACCCGCTGATGGCGATCGACAGCGCCCTGGTTTCCTTCCCGGCGGATGAGATCGTCATCGTCCCCTCGCCACAGCGTGACCAATGGGCCGAGAAGGCGCTCTTCGAGCACGTTTGCGCGCGCTTCGACCTGCCGGTCCGCCAGATCGAGCTCGAGGATGACGCAACCGGGACCCACGCCGTCCAGACCGCCTGCACGCTGGCCGCCCAAGCTTCCTCGGCGGGGGCCGGGAAAGCGACCTCGACGCAGCGCCTGTGAGCCCTGCCGGCAGCTCGACCGCGTGGCAGCCGAGGATCGCCAACATCCCGATCACGATCAGGGGGATCCAGATCGCCCTCGGCCTGATCTGGTTGCTCGACGGCGTTCTGCAGTTCCAGTCGTTCATGTACTCCCACGCCTTTCTCGCCGAAGTGATCGAACCGACGGCGCTGATGCAGCCGAGCTGGGCAGGGCAGCCGATTCTCTGGGCATCCCACCTGGTGGGACGGGACCTGGCGCTCTGGAACACCCTGTTCGCCATCGTGCAATGTGCGATCGGGCTCGGACTGATCTGCCGCCGCACCGTCAAACCGGCGCTGATTCTCTCCTTCGCCTGGGCGCTTGTCGTCTGGTGGTTCGGCGAGGGCTTCGGCATGGTCTTGATGAACATGGGCTCGCCCTTGATCGGTTCCCCCGGTGCCGTCGTCCTCTACGCGGTTGTCGGCGTTCTCGTCTGGCCCAGCCGCCAAGACGACGGGCGTTCGGCGGTCGGCGCCGGAGCGCTCGGCGATAGCGGCGGCCGCATCGCCTGGTCGGCGGTCTGGCTCTGCTCGGCGGCGCTTTGGGTCGCAGCTCTGGCGCGAGGCGCTGATCGGCGACGCGGACGACGTGGCGATCGCCGCGATCACCGCGGCCGAGTTGACGGTCGGCGTCGAGTTGGCCGACGGCAAGAGGCGTCGTCGCCGCGCCGCGTTCGTCGCGGCGGTACTGGACACGGTTTCAGTCGAGGCCTACGACCTCGACGTTGCCCGGGCGCAGGGGGCGCTGCTGGCCCATGTCCGTCGCAGCGGCCGGCCGCGCGGCGCGCATGACCTCATCATCGCCGCCACGGCTCGAGCCCGGGGGAGGGAGGTCGTCACCGCCGACCTGGACGGCTTCGCCGACCTGCCGGAGGTGTCGGTCAGGGCAGCGCGGTAGTCCGCCGGCATGCTCGGCGTGGTGCCGGGGTTTGGTTTCGATTGCGACCAGCGGTTCCGGCCCGCAGGCTGTCAGGGGGTGGCGACGCTGGCCGAGAGCTCCGGCGGGCTCGCCAGCGTCTGCAGGACAACGCAGTAGCGCTCGGTCAGCTTCAGCAGGGTGTCCAGCTCCTCCTGGCTCGCGCCGGTGTCGAGCTCGAAGCTGAGGCGGATCGCGCGGAAGCCGACCGGCGCCTGGCGGCCGACGGCAAGCGTGCCGCGGAAGTCGAGGTCGCCCTCGGCGCGGACGGTCCCGGACTCGACCGAGATCCCCAGCGAGGTCGCCACGGCCCGCAGGGTCACCCCGGCGCAGGCGGCGAGCGCCTCGAGCAGCATGTCGCCCGAGCAGAGCAGTGAGCCGTCGCCGCCGGAGGCGGGATGCAGCCCAGCCTCGGCCAGGGCGCGGCCGGTGTTAACCGAGCAGGAGATCCCTTCGCCCAAGGTGCCGCTGGCCGAGAGGGTGACGAGAGCCGCCTCGGCCTCGTTCTCGTAGCGTTCCTTCAGCGGGGCCTGGATGGCCCGTAGCTCTTCGGGTTCCATGCTGAGAACTTACTTGCAAGGGCCAGGCGAGGTTCGAATAGCTAGGATCCTCGCCCCCGCTCGGTGGGGCGTCCATGAAGAAGCTTTCAGCCACCCTCGTCCTCGTCCCCGTTCTTCTCCTGCTCGCCGGTTGCGGCAGCAGCAAGGACAGCTCGACGACCACGGCCAGCGCCGCGCCTGCACGCCGGGCAAGCTGCCGACCCAGACCAAGGGGACGCTGACCGTCGCCACCGACAAGCCCGCCTACCCGCCGTACTTCGAAGACGACGAACCGGCCAACGGCGAAGGCTTCGAGAGCGCCGTCGCCTACGCGATCGGCAAACAGCTCGGCTACCCGCAGGCCAAGGTCAAGTGGACGGTCGAGCCGTTCAACTCCTCCTACGCGCCCGGGCCCGAAGGACTTCGACTTCGACGTCAACCAGATCTCGATCACGCCGGCGCGCGAAAAGGCGGTCGACTTCTCGGCGCCCTACTACACCGCCAACCAGGCGGTCGTGGCGCTGAAGGGCTCCGACGCGGCCAAGGCCGACCTCGCTGGCCGATCTCAAGGACGCCAAGATCGGCGTCCAGATCGGCACCACCAGCCTCGACGCGGTCGAAGAAGAGATCGAACCCGAGCAGCAAGCCGGAGGTCTTCAACAGCTCCAACGACGTCGTCACGGCGCTGAAGAACGAACAGATCGACGCGGTCGTCGTCGACCTGCCGACGGCGCTCTACCTGACCGCCGTCCAGGTCCCGACGGCGACCGTCGTCGGCCAGTTCAGCGCTCCCGGCGGCGACCAGTGGGGCGCGCTGCTGGCCAAGGGCTCGCCGCTGACCGCCTGCGTCTCGGAGGCGGTCGAAGAGCTCGAAGGCTCCGGCGAGCTGGAGCAGCTCAACAAGCGCTGGATGAGCCAGGCCGCCGGCGCCCCCGAACTGCACTAGCCGCCTGCGATGACGCCTAGGGCGATCGCCGCGGCGCCGTCCCCGGCCGAGGTCAGAATCCGCGGCTGATTGACCGAGACCGCCGTCATCAGCGATCGCCGCCTCGAACGCGAGGCGGCCAAGCGCCGCCAGGCGCGGCGCGGGCAGGCGATCGCGGCCGCTCTCCACGCGTCGTCGTCATCGGCGGCCTCGCGGCCTGGTCCTGACCAGCCCCGGCTGGCCGGTGGTCCGCGAAACGTTCTTCTCCTGGAGCGTCTTCAAGGAATCCTTCCCGGAAGTGCTCGAGGGCTTCTGGCTCGACGTCAAGATCTTCATGGTCGTCGAGGTCGGCGGTGCTGGTCGTCGGCCTGGTCGATCGCCCTGGTCCGGACCAGCCGCGGCGCCGGCGCTCTTCCCGCTGCGGCTGCTGGCGACCGTCTTCGTCGACCTCTTCCGCGGCATCCCGACGATCCTGCTCGTCTACCTGATCGGCTTCGGGGTCCCGGCGCTGCAGCTGACCGGGCTGCCGACCGACCCGGTCGTGCTCGGCGGGATCGCCCTCGACGCTCTCCTACAGCGCCTACGTCGCCGAGGTCTACCGGGCCGGGATCCGCTCGGTCCACCGCGGCCAGCGCGACGCGGCGCTGGCGGTCGGGCTGACCGAGGCGCAGGCGATGCGCCACGTGATCCTGCCGCAGGCGGTGCGCCGGGTGGCGCCGCCGCTGCTCAACGACTTCGTCGCCCTGCAGAAGGACGTCGCCCTGATCTCGATCCTCGGCCCGCAGGAGGCCTTCCGGATCGCCCAGATCATCCAGGGCGAGAACTTCAACTACACGCCGCTGATCGCCGCGGCGCTGCTCTACCTGGCGGTCACGGTGCCGCTGGCCCGGGTCGTCGACCGCATGGGCGGCGGCCCGAGGGGAGGTGCGGTGAGCGCCGCGCGAGCGCGCCCGGTGCTCGAGGTCCGCGGCGTCACCAAGGCCTTCGGCGAGCGCGAGGTCCTGCGCGGCGATCGACCTCGACCGTCGCACGAGCACGAGGCGGTCGCGCTGATCGGCGCCTCCGGCTCGGGCAAGTCGACCCTGCTGCGCTGCATCGACCTGCTCGAGGAGATCGACGACGGCGACGTCTTCCTCGACGGCGAGGTGATCACCGACCCGGCGGTCGACGCCGGTCGCGGTGCGCCGCCGGCTCGGCCTCGTCTTCCAGGCCTACAACCTCTTCCCGCACCTGACCGCGCTGCAGAACGTGGTCCTCGGCGAGACGCGGGCGCACGGCGTCTCCCGGCGCCGAGGCCGAGGAGCGCGGCCGCGACGCTGCTCGCCCGCTTCGGCCTCGAGGGCCGCGAGGACGACCGGCCCGACAACCTCTCCGGCGGCCAGCAGCAGCGGGTCGCGATCGCCCGCGCCTTCGCCGGCCGGCCGCGGGCGCTGCTGCTCGACGAGGTGACCAGCGCCCTCGACCCGGAGCTGGTCGGCGAGGTGCTGGCGGCGGTGCGCGACCTCAAGGCGGAGGGGATGACGATGGTGATCGCCACCCACGAGATGAGCTTCGCCCGCGAGGTCGCCGACGAGGTCGCCTTCCTGCACGAGGGCCGGATCGTCGAGTCGGGCCCGCCCGAGCGCGTCCTCGTCGAGCCCGCAGCGGCCGGAGACCCAGCGCTTCCTCAGCCGCCTGCTCGAGGCCGGGCGGATCTGAGCGGGTTAGGGGAAGGCGTTTCCGGGCAGGTGACTCCCGTGTCCGCAGCGCAGCCAAAGGCCGATCTCGTCCTCGGGCCGCTGCTGCGCTACGTCGGCGAAACCGAGGCGACGGTCTGGGTCGAGACCGACTCGCCCTGCGAGGTCGAGGTGCTCGGCCGGCGGGAGCCGACCTTCACGGTCGAAGAGCACCACTACGCGCTGGTCCGGATCGAGGGCCTCGAGCCGGCCGGCTTCTACGAGTACGAGGTCAGCCTCGACGGCGAGCGGCGCTGGCCCGCCGGCCGGGTCGGAGCTGCCGCCGAGCGCGATCCGCACGCTCGGCCGCGACGCCCCGATCGACGTCTGCTTCGGCTCCTGCCGGGTCGCCCTGCCCCACGAGGAGCCCTACGTCGCACAGCAAGGACCGCCACGAAGACGGCAAGGAGTACGACGCGCTGCGGGTGCTGGCGAGCGAGATGACCCGCGGCGAGCGCGACGAGTGGCCCGAGTTCCTCTTCCTGCTCGGCGACCAGGTCTACGTCGACGAGGGCTCGCCGCGAACCCGCGAGCGGATCCGCGAGCGGCGCGGCACCGACACGCCGCCCGGCGAGGAGGTCACCGACTTCGAGGAGTACTCGCTGGCTCTACGAGGAGTCCTGGAGCGACCCGCTGATCCGCTGGCTGCTCTCGACCGTCTCGGTCTCGATGCAGTGGGACGACCACGACATGAGCGACGACTGGAACATCTCCCGCTCCTGGCTCGAGGAGATGCGGCAGAAGTCCTGGTGGCACCGCCGCGCCACCGCGGGGGTGATGAGCTACTGGGTCTACCAGCACCTCGGCAACCTCTCGCCGCGGGCGCTCGACGAAGACGACCTCTACGGCCGGGTGCGCGGCAACGTCCACGCGACCGCGGAGCTGCGCGAGTTCGCCGCCGAGGTCGCACACGACCGGCGCCGGCACCCGCTGGAGCTTCTGCCGCGACCTCGGCGGCACCCGGGCGATCTTCATGGACTCGCGCGCCGGCCGGGTGCTGGAGCGAGGGCGGCGCTCGATCGTCGACGACGAGGAGTGGGACTGGATCGTCGAGCACGCCGAGCGGCGACTTCGACCACCTGCTGATCGCGACCACGGTCCCCTTCCTGCTCTCGCCCGGCTTCCACCACCTCGAGGCCTGGAGCGAGCGAGTCTGCGACGGAGCCTGGGGCGGGCTGGCGGCGCAGGGCGGCCGAGAAGCTGCGCCGCGCCGTCGACTTCGACCACTGGGCCTCCTTCGACACGTCCTTCCAGCGCCTGCGCGAGCTGCTCGAAGAGGTCGGCTCCGGCGAGCGCGGCAGGGCGCCGGCCTCGATCGTCGTCCTCTCCGGCGACGTCCACCACGCCTACCTGGCCGAGGTCGGCTTCAGGCCCGGCGGCGGGGATGAAGAGCGCCGTCTACCAGGCCGTCTGCTCGCCCTACCGCAACCCGCTCGACCGCCACGAGCGGCGTCGCGATCGAAGCCGGCTTCTCGCGCCCCTTCATCGCCGCGATGCGAGCTCTCGGCCGGTGCCGCCGGGGCGTCGGATCCGGGCTTGCGCTGGCGCCTCGCCGAGGGCCCCTACTTCGACAACCAGGTCGCGACGATCCGGCTGGACGGCCGCGAGGCCTCGCTGAAGCTCGACAAGACGGTGCCTGGGGATGAGGACGAGCGCCGGCTCGACTGCGTCTTCGAGCGCCGAGCTCGACCTGAAAAAGCCGCCGCCCGATTCTTGCTCGGGCACCGTTTCGGGGCTATAGATCAGAAAATTTGTCGGTAGACGAGCAATGCTGTTATGCTCGCGCCGCATCGATCAATCAGAGATTTCTGATCAGGAGCGGGGCACATAGCCAGCACCAGTGCCTTAATCGGTTAAAGGGACGGCGTTGTAAGCCGTAGATCCGGGTTCGAGCCCCGGCTGGTGCATTCGTAAACGGGCAATGCGGAATGGGCTATGGGATGAACCTTTTCGACTACATTCGACGGATCGCGGTCGGCGAGGGCGGAGCAGGCCCGCTGGTCGGCGCGGGCGCCGTTCCGGCCCGAGGCAGGACTTCGACCTGATGCTGGTGCCGCGGGTGCCGGACTGGCGCGAGCGACGCAGGGCTCGCGCGCGGGCGCTGGAGCGGATCGAGGCCGAGCCGTGGGTCGAGGCGGTCGCCGCGACGGACGACGAGGTGCTGCTGCGCCTCGACGACGACTGGATCGAGGCGACGCGGGCGCCGCGCTGGAGGCCGGCGAGGGCGTCGACGGCGCCTACGCCGACCTCGCCGCCGGCAAGCGCTACGCCGTCTACTTCTGGGGCGCCAACACGACCAAGGCGCTGCACATCGGCCACCTCCGCAACCTCGCGATCGGCCACGCGATCGGCGCCGCGCTGGAGCAGGCCGGCGCCCGGGTCGAGCGCCGCAGCCTGATCTGCGACGTCGGCCGCAGCATGGGCGAGGCGATGGCCGGCGTCGTCCACAGCGGCCGCGACCAGCAGGTCTGGCCCGACGGCGACGAGAAGAGCGACCACTTCGTCGGCGCCTGCTACGCCGACTACGTCACCGCCGGCCGCGCCAGCGGCGGCGGCGACGGCGACGACGGCGCCGAGGACTCGGTCGCCCGCGAGTCCTCGATGTACAACGACAAGGCCGACGAGCTGATGATGCGGGTCCTCGGCGGCGACCAGGAGGCGCTCGAACTGTGGTCGAAGACGCGCGCCTGGGTGATCTCCGGCCAGCGCAAGACGCTGGCCCGGCTCGGCATCGCCTTCGACAAGGTGATCTTCGAGTCCGACTTCCTGCCCGAGGTCGCTGGAGCTGACCAACCAGGGCCTCAGCGAAGGCACCCTGACCAAGCGCTACGGCGACGACATGGTCATGTACGAGACCGAACGCGAGGAGCTGGAGGAGATGCCGCTGGTCCGCTCCGACGGCCTGCCGACCCAGCACATGCGGGCGCTCGCCTACTGGTCGGCGGCGCCGGAGCTCGACGACGTCATCTCGCTGCAGGTCTGCGGCAACGAGTGGGTCGCCCACGTCACCTGCCGCCGCCAGCTGATCGACGAGCTCGGAGCCGCCAACGGCAACGGCAACGGCAGCGCCAAGGGCGGCGGCCCGCCGACCCACGACGTCTTCCACGGCATGGTCGCCCGCGAGAAGCGCATCGATCACCTCGAGCAAGGAAGGGGCGCTGCTGATCGACGACCTCGCCGAGTGGCTCGAGCGAGAGATCGAGGCCGACCCCGAGCGCGCCGAGGTGCGCCGCGGCCATCCCGACGGCCGAACGGGTCCCGGCCCAGGTCGCGCTCGGCTACTTCCTCCTGCAGCCGACCTCCAAGCGGGTCGACTTCGAGCCGGAGAAGCTGCTGCGGGAGGAGAAGGGCAGCCTCGGCTGGGACCTGGCGCGCGCCCAGGCGCACCGCGGCACCGCGCGCGCTGGCCGGCGAGCGCGCCGGCCGAGGACCCCGACTACCGCTTCGCGGTCGTCCAGTCGGAGCTCTACCGCCGCCACCTGCGCAGCGCGGTCGAGAGCCTCGACGTGGTGCCGCTGGCCCGCTACCTCTCCCACTTCGCCCGCTGGTACCGCGAGGAGCGAGCGCGCGCCCGAGGTCGAGCGGGTGGTGCAGACGGTGCTCGACCAGGGCGTGCGCGGGCTCGGGCTGGAGGGGGCGTGATGAGGACGCTGCTGGTCGACAACCACGACTCCTACACCTACAACGTCTTCCACCTGCTGGCGGCGGCCTCGGGCGAGGAGCCGGTCGTGGTCAACAACGACGCCGTCTCCTGGCGGGTGCTCTCGCGCTCGGACTTCGACGCGATCGTGCTCTCGCCGGGGCCGGGGCGGCCGGAACGCTGGCACGACTTCGGCGTCTGCCGCGACATCCTCCGCTACAGCGAGATCCCCGTGCTCGGCATCTGCCTCGGCCACCAGGGGATCGGCAACCTGCTCGAGGGCGGCGTCAGCACGCGCGCCGATGGCGATGCACGGCCGCCTCAGCCACGTCCGCCACTCCGACAGCGGCCTCTTCGAGGGCATCCCGCAGGACTTCTCGGTCGTCCGCTACCACTCGCTGGCGATCACCAGCCCGATCGGGCCCGAAGGCCACGTGACCGCCTGGTCCGACGACGGCGTCGTGATGGGGATCGAGCACACGCAGCCGGCCGATGTGGGGCGTCCAGTTCCACCCCGAGTCGATCGCCACCGAGCACGGCCGCGCGATCGCCGAAAACTTCTACGCGATGGCCAGCCGCCACCGGCCGCCCCGCCCGAGCTGCCGCCGACGCCGCGCCGCCGTCGCCGAGGCCGAAGAGCCCGCCGACGGGCCGAAACGTCGACCAGGGCTCGACTTCGGCCCATCGGCGGGCGGGGTGATGCGGCTGCGGGTGCGGACGTTCGACGGGCGAGGCGCCGACCGAGGCGCTCTTCGAACGGCTCTTCGGCGACGCCGAGCACGCCTTCTGGCTCGACAGCGCCGACGCGCCGACGCGGCTGGCGCAGTGCTCCTACATGGGCACCAGCGCCGGGCGCCGAGCGCTGCCTGCTCGAGTACGACGTCGAGGCCGGCGAGGTCGACGGTCGAGCGCGGCGGCGTCGAGCACCGTCGAGCACAAGTCGATCTTCGACCTGCTCGACCGCGAAGTGGCGCAAGCATCGCGGTCGAGCCGCCGGCGGGCTCGGCGCGGGGGCTGGTCGGCGGCTACGTCGGCTACCTCGGCTACGAGCTGCAAGGCCGACTGCGGCTCGCCCAACGTGCACCGCTCCGACCTGCCGGACGCGGCGATGATGCTCGCCAACCGCGTCGTCGCCGTCGACCACGTCCGCCGCCGCACCCACCTGCTCGCGCTCGGCCGCGAGGACGACGCCGAGGCCGAGCGCTGGCTCGAGGCGGCCGAGGCGGTCGTCGCCGAGGCGATCGCCGAGCCCGCCGCCGCCGAGCGCCGACTGCCCGACGCCCGCCGGACCCGGCGCCGCACGTCAGCTTCCAGTGCGGCCGCGGCCGCGAGCAGTACCTCGCCGACATCGCCCGCAGCCAGGCCGAACTGGCCGCCGGCGAGTCCTACGAGGTCTGCCTCACCGACCAGTTCTCGACCGACGCCAGCCCCGACCCGTTCGCGCTCTACCGCCAGCTGCGGCGCAGCAACCCGGCGCCGTTCGCCGCCTACCTGCAAGTTCGGCGAGCGCGCGATCGTCAGCTCCTCGCCGGAGCGCTTCCTCTCGGTCGACCGCGAGCGCCGCGTCGCAGGCGCGCCCGATCAAGGGGACGATCTCCCGCTGCGAGGACCCGGTCGAGGACGCCGCCCGCCGCGCCGAGCTGGCCGAGGACGAAAAGACCAAGGCCGAGCACCTGATGATCGTCGACCTGCTGCGCAACGACCTCGGCCGCGTCTGCGACGTCGACAGCGTCCGCGTGCCCGAGCTGATGGTGGTCGAGCCCTACGCGACCGTGCACCAGGTGGTCTCGACGATCACCGGCCGGCTGGAAGCCGGCCGCACCGCCGGTCGAGTGCGTGCGCGCCTGCTTCCCCGGCGGCTCGATGACCGGCGCGCCGAAGCAGCGGACGATGGAGATCATCGACGACCTCGAGGACGAGGCGCGCGGCGTCTACTCCGGCGCGATCGGCTACTTCGGCGCTCGACGGCAGCACCGACCTCAGCATCGTCATCCGCACGATCGTGATGCGGCCCGGGCCGGACCACGATCGGCGCCGGCGGCGCGATCGTCATGCAGTCCGACCCCGAGGACGAGTTCGACGAGATCCTGCTCAAGGCGCGGGCGCCGATGGCGGCGATCGCCCGGGTCGTCACCGGCAGCGAGGACCCCGAGCGCCTGGAGCGTCGAGCTGGAGCCCTTGGACGGTCGCCGGGGCGGCATGAGGCGCGCGGACCGACCTTGCGCGGGCCGGCCGGAGCGTCACGAGGACCGCGGGTGCGACGGTGCCGGCGACGATTCGCCCGGCGGGCGACGGGCGACGTCGACGCGCGCGTGGCCGCCGCGGTCGAGCAGCTGCTGGTCGAGCTCGGCGGCAGGCGGCCGCCGCGGCCCGAGCTGGAGGCCGAGGTCCGGGCGACCGCTCGCCGACCCCGAGCGTCGGGGCGCTGATCGTCGCCGAGGCCGGACGGCGGCGATCGTCGGCGTGCTCAGCGCCAGCTGGCAGCGCGCCCTGCACGTGCCCGGGCGCTACGCGACGATCCAGGACCTCTGGGTCGATCGGGGCTGGCGCAGCCGCGGGGTCGGCGCCGAGCTGGTCGAGGCGCTGGCCGCGCTCGCCGCGCGAGCGGGGCGTCGCGCCGGATCGAGGTCGGCCTGCCGCGCGAGAGCTTCGACGGCGATCCGCGCCACCGAGCGCTTCTACCTCGAGCAACGGCTTCGAGCACCTCGGCCCGCGGATGCGGCGGTTGCTGCCGTGAGCGAGCTGCTGATGATCGAGCAGCGCCGCGGCCGCGACGACGCCGCCCACTGGATCCGCGAAGGCGGTCGCACGATCCCCGGCCAGGACAGCAACCGCCGCCTCGACGAGCTGCGCGCCGGGCTGCGTCCGCCACGCGCGGGTGCGGGCGGTCGCCGCCGACGCCGGCGACGAGGCGCTCGAGCGGACCCTCGGCGCGATGCACGAGCGCGGCTACCTCGACGCCCTGCGCGGCGTCGCTCCGGGGAGCCGGTCGTGATGCCCGACTTCGCGCCGCCCGGCCTCGAGCCCGACATCCCGGTCGGCGCCGGCCTCGTCGCCGCCGCCCACGAGGGGGTGCGCACGGCGATCACCGCGGCCGAGCGGCTCGCCGCCGGCGCCCGCTTCACCTACGCGGTCTGCCGCCCGCCCGGCCACCACGCCGGGCCCGACTTCCTCGGCGGCTACTGCTACCTCAACAACGCCGCCGCGGCGGTGCAGACCCTGCTCGAGGCGGCGGTCAAGCCGGTCGGCATCCTCGACCTCGACCTGCACTACCCGAACGGGACCGCGGCGCTGGTCGAGCGGATGGACGGCGCCACCCTGCACTCGCTGCACGCCTCGCCGGTGACCAACGTCGCCGCCGGCACCGTCCTGCCGCGTGCCGAGGGCGAACGGGTCGTCGCCTTCGCCGCCAGCCCCGACGCCGACGCCTACCTCGAGGAGGTCGCCGCCTCGATCGAGGAGCTGGCCGGCGACCGCCGCCGCGCTGGTCGTCTCGCTCGGCTACGACACCGTCGCCGGCGACCCGCACGGCTCCTGGAGCTTCTCGCCGCGCGATCTTCACCGCGATCGGTCGCCTGCTGGCCGCAGTCGGGCCGGCCGGTCTGCGTGATCCAGGAGGGCGGCTACGCGCTGCCGACGCTGGCCGCCTGCAGCCACGCCTTCGCCACCGGCCTGCTCGGAGGGGGCCGCGGCATGAGCGCGGCCTGGAGCCGTTCCGCCGCCGCCTCGACGCGATCGACGACGAGATCGCCCGCCTGCTCGGCGAGCGCTTCGAGATCTGCCGCGAAGTCGCCCTCTACAAGAGCGCCCACGGGATCCCGATGATGCAGCCCGACCGGGTCGAGGAGGTGCGCGGCCGCTACCTCGCCCGCGGCGCCGAGGTCGACCTGCCGGCCGACTTCACCGCCGACCTCTTCGACCTGCTGATCGCCGCCACCTGCAAGGCGGAGGACGAGCTGATGGAGCGCCTGGCGGCGCAGCAGGGGCAGCGGGAGGCTCGCGGTCGTGAGCGCGGCGGGAGTGACCGGGAGGGCACGGGGCTGCCGCCCGGGCCCGCGGATGCCGCGGGCGCTGCAGGCGATCGGCTGGACCCAGCGCCCGCTGCCCTTCCTCGAGCGCTGCCAGCGGCGCTACGGCGACACCTTCACCCTGCGGATCCTCCACTGGGGCGACTGGGTCGTGCTCTGCGATCCCGACGACGTCAAAAAGGTCTTCACCGCCGGCGACGCGGTCGGCGTCGACGTCGCCAACCCGCTGCTCGGGCCGGTGCTCGGCCCGCGCTCGGTGATGCTGCTGGAAGAACCGCGAGCACATGACCCGCCGCAAGCTGATGCTGCCCGCCTTCCACGGCAAGAGCATCGAAGGCGACGCCGAGATGATGGCCGAGGTGGCGCGGCGCGAAGTCGGCCGCTGGCCGGTCGGCGAGCCGTTCGAGCTCTGGCCGCGGATGCAGGCGATCACCCAGGAGGTGGTGATGCGCGCCGTCTTCGGCGCCGAGGAGGACGAGCGCCTGCGGCCGGCTGCGCGAGCTGCTGAGGCGGCTGACCGTGTGGATGAACGACCCGCGCAACCTCACCCTGCTGGCGACCTTCGGCCCGCGCTGGGTCGTCCGCAGCCGCCGCTTCCGGCGGGCGATGGCGCCGGTCGAGGAGGCGGTGCTGGAGGAGGTGCGCCGCCGCCGCGCCGAGGGCGACCTGCGCGAGGACGTCGTCTCGATGCTGGTCGCAGGCCCGCTACGAGGACGGCTCGCCGCTGAGCGAGCGGGACCTGCGCGACGAACTGCTGACCCTGCTCACCGACGGCCCGACCTCGACCTCGCTGGCCTGGACCTTCGAGCGGCTGCTGCGCAACCCGGAGAAGCTGGCCCGCGCCCAGGCGGAGGTTCGCGGCGACGGCGACGGCGCCTACCTCGACGCGGTGATCAAGGAGACGCTGCGGGTCCGCCCGCCGGTGCCGGTCGTGGTGCGGCGGCTGCTGGAGCCGATGCGGCTCGGCGGCCACGACCTGCCGGCGGGGACGATCGTCGCCCCCTGCATCCACCTGATCCACCGCAACGAGGCGATCTACCCGCAGGCCAAGCAGCTTCCTCCCCGAGCGCTTCCTCGGCCGCCAGCCCGGCACCTACACCTGGATCCCCTTCGGCGGCGGCACCCGCCGCTGCCTCGCCGCCAGCTACGCCGAAATGGAGATGAAGCGGGTGCTGCGCACGGTCTTCGCCGAGGTCGACCTGCGGCCCGGTCGAGAGCCGCTCGGAGCGGATGCGGAAAAGCGCGATCTCCTTCAGCCCCGACCGCAGCGGGCTGGTGATCGCGCGAGCCGTGCGTAGCCGAGACCGACCTGCTGATCGTCGGCGCCGGCGCCAAGGCCGCCGGCGATCGCGACCAAGGTCCACGTCGCTCAACCGGCTCGGCCTCGGGCCGATCTCGCTGAAGATCGTCGAGGGGACCGAGCCGGCCGCCTCCTGGCTGGGCCGCAACGGCATGACCTCGGGCGAGGAGCCGCTGGCGGTGACCGCCGATCAAGGACATCGGCTTCCCGTACCAGAGCCACCGCGAGTTCGGCGAGGCCGGCGAGGCGCTCGACGCGGCGACGATGTCGCTTCTCCTGGCAGCAGTACCTGATCGGCAGGCGCCGCTACGCGCGCTGGATCGACGCCGGCTCGCCGTCGGTCCGCCACCGCGACTACGGCGACTACCTGACCTGGGTGCTGTCGCGGGCGACCGAGGGGGTCAGCCACGTCGACGGCCGGGTCACCGAGGTCTCGCTCGACGAGCGCGGCGGGCGCTGGGTGGTCGAGGTCGAGGAGCCGTCGGGCGCCTCGCGGCACGCCGGCGGGGCGCTGGTGCTGACCGGGCCCGGCATCCACCGCGCCTTCCCGCACGAGCCCGAGCGTCGGCCGCGCGGGTCTTCCACTGCGACAGCAGGCGCGGCGAGTTCGCCCGCCTGCCGGAGGACCGCGAGCTGCGACGTCGCCATCGTCGGCGGCGGCGAGAGCGCGCTCAGCTGCGTGATGTTCCTGCGCGGCTTCCGGCCCCAGGTCCCGGTTCACGATCTACACGCCGATGCTGCCGATGAGCCGCGGCGAGAGCTTCCTCGAGAACCGCGTCTTCTCCAACCCCGACGAGGTCGAATGGGGCGCGCTGGACCTGCAGACGCGGCGCGACTTCGTCAAGCACTGCGACCGCGGCGTCTTCGACCCGCCGAGCCTGGCGGCGATCGCCTACGACGACCGCTGCCGCTTCGTCACCGGCCGGGTCACCGACGTCGCCGCGGCGAGCGGGGGCGACGGCGTGCGCCTGCGAGTACGAGTCGCCCGGAGGGGGCCGCCGGCGGCGAGCACGAGTACGTCGTCAACTGCACCGGCTTCGACCTCCTGGCGCAGCTGCGCGCCCTCTTCCCGACCGGCGCTGCGGGCCGAGATCGAGCGCCAGCGTCGGGACCGCTCTGGGAGCGGCCGCGCGGGGACCGAGATCCCGATCGGCCGCTTCCTCGAGCTGGAGGGGATGCAGCCCGCGCCTGCAGATCCCGGGCCTGGCCGGGCTCAGCCAGGGCCCGGGCTTCGCCAACCTCGGCGCCCTCGGGCTGCTCGCGAACCGGGTGCTGCAGCCGCTCCTGCTCGATCGATCCGCAGCGCAGCGGACTTGCCGACGACGACAGTTTGAAATATAAAACTTTATTGTTCGAATAGAAATGCGGCATTTCCAACAGCGGGGAGGAAGCTGACGTGAGTCTCGAGAAAGTTCCCAAAGCCGCCTGGGCCGGAGCCGGCGTCCTCATCCTCGTGATCGCCGTCGGTCTGATCCTGCTGCTGTCGGGCTCCTCCTCCTCGGGGGAAGACCTCGAATTCACCGGCTCGGGCTATCCGGGCGTCGACGTCGCCAACACCCGCCAGGCGACAGGCCCGATCGACAGCTCCAACGTCGCCGAGCTGAAGGTCGCCTGGACGCTGCCGCTGACCGCGCAGAGCTCCTACGGCGCCTACGCCTCCTCGCCGATCATCGCCAAGGGAGTCATCTACTCGCAGGACCTCGAGTCCAACGTGCAGGCGATCGACCTCGAGAGCGGCGAGGTCCTCTGGACGAAGACGCTACGAAGAACCCGACCAGGGCCCGAACGGCGTCGTCGTCGCCGGCGGGCAGGTGTTCGGCGCGACGCCGATCGACCGCCTTCGCGCTCGACCAGGAGACCGGCGAGGAGGTCTGGTCGACGCAGCTGACCCGCAGCGCCCGAGCGAAGCGATCGACATGGCGCCCGGCTACCACGACGGCCTGGTCTACGTCTCGACCGTGCCGACCGACGTCAACGCGACCTACAACGCCGGCGGCGTCGGCGTCCTCTGGGCGCTCGACGCGAAGACCGGCAAGAAAGTCTGGCACTTCGACACCGTCGCCGACAGGCCTCTGGGGCGAGCCAGAGCGTCAACTCCGGCGGCGGCCTCTGGTACGCCGCCGTCCTTCGACGGCAAGGGCGTCGATGTACTTCGGCACCGGCAACCCGGCGCCGTTCCCCGGCACCGCCGGCAAGCCCTGGGGGTCGAGCCGGCCCGGCGCCGAACCTCTACACCGACTCGATGGTCAAGCTCGACGCCGAAGACCGGCAAGCTGCAGTGGTACTACCAGCAGACGCCGCACGACATCTACGACTGGGACTTCCAGGACCCGCCGATCCTGATCAAGGCCGGCGGCAGGGAACTGGCGATCGGCGCCGGCAAGTCGGGCATCGTCGTCGCCCTCGACGCCGACACCGGCAAGCCGGTCTGGAAGCGCCCGGTCGGCACCCACAACGGCCACGACGACGACGGCCTGCTGGCGATGCGCGGCGAATACTCGAAGCTGAAGACGCCGATGACGGTCTTCCCCGGGCACGCTCGGCGGCGTGATCGCGCCGATGGCGACGCGACGGCTCGACCGTCTTCGTGCCGGTGGTCAACCACTCGCTGACCGTCACCTCGCCGACGCGAAATCTGCGAAGCAAGCGCGCTGACCGGCGAACTGGTCGCGCTCGACGTCGGCGACGCGGCGCGGTCAAGTGGAACGCAGCAAATTCTCCACGCCGGCCTTCGGCGCCGCCGACCGTGGTCAACGACCTCGTCTTCGCGACCGACCTTCGAAGGCAACCTCTACGCCCTCGACGCGAAGAGCGGCGGCGAAGTCTGGGTCAGACGGCTCTGCCGGCCGGGATCAACGCCGGCGTGGCGGCGAGCGGCGACACGCTGATCGTCCCCGCGGGCGCCGCCAGCGCCGAAGGGCAGGCTCCCGAAATCGTCGCCTATCGCCTCGGCGGCTAGATAGGGCGTCCAGGTCGGGCGCCGGCGCCGGCCTGGATTCGCGGATCGCGGGTACGGTGCGGACGTGTCCGCAAAGCACAGCGCCGGCATCCTCCTCTACCGCCTGGTCGCGGCAGCACCCGAGTTCCTCCTGGTCCACCCGGGCGGGCCCTACTGGGCGAAGCGGGACCTCGGCGCCTGGACGATCCCGAAGGGCGAAATCGAGGACGGGGAGGCCGCGTGGACTGCGCGCTGCGAGAGCTGGCGGAGGAGCTGGGGGCGCCGCCCACGATCGCCGCCGAGGACCTGATCGAGCTCGGATCGGTGCGCCAGAAGGCCGGCAAAGTCGTCGAGGCCTGGGCCGCGGAGGGCGGACTTCGACCCGGCCGGGCTGCGCAGCAACACCTTCGCGCTCGAGTGGCCGCCGCGCAGCGGCAGCGAGCGGGAGTTCCCCGAGGTCGACCGGGCCGAGTGGTTCGAGCCCGAGGCCGGGCCCGGCGCAAGATCCTGCCCGCCCAGGCGCGAGCTTGCTCGACCGCCTGCTCGACCGCCTCGGCTAGAACCTGTCTCACTAGGCGGTCCGACGGTCCGGACGTATACTCGCCGCGGGATGGAAAACGGCTCCACTCCGCGGTCTGAAGCGCCTGGCGACCGGTCAGACGGTCACGACCGCAGAACGGCCACCTGCCGCTCTCCGCGCGGCTGCTCGGTGTCGGCGTCCGCGGCGCCCGGACCGTCTCCAGGGCGACCGGGATCGACCGCGCGGTCGAGGTCGCGGCCGAGGAGGCGATCGTCGCCGCGGTCGAGAGCGAGGCGGTCGAGCGGGCGATGGCGCGGGTGCTGCAGGGCCCGATCGTCGAAGAGGCGGTGCAGGGCGCGCTCGAGAGCGAGGCGGTCAAGCGGGCGCTGCTCGAGGCGATGGACAGCGAGCTGGTCGACGAGGTCTGGCGGCGCCTGCTGGCCAGCGAGGAGGCCCAGCAGCTGGTCGAGCGGATCGCCGAGGCGCCGGAGGTGCGGGCGGCGATCAGCGCCCAGGGCGCCGGCCTGCTCGAGGACATCGGCCGCACGATCGGCAAGCTGGCGCGGAGCCTCGACGACAGCTTCGAGCGGATCGTCCGGCGGATCTTCTTCCGCGCGCCGGCGCGCGTAGCCGAGCAACCACGCCGGCGCCGTCAGCCGCGCCCTGGCCTATCGTCGATCGACGGCGTCTTCGTCAACCTCGGCTTCACCGCCGCTCGTCGCCCTCGTGACGCTGGTCGACAACGCCTTCGGCGGCAGCGCCGACGGCGGCTCGCAGCTTCGCGATCGCGGTCGGCTCGACCGCCTGGCTGGCGATGGGCTCGCGTCTACCTGGTCGGCTTCTGGTCGCTGGCCGGGCAGACGCCGGGGATGCGCTTCGTCGGCATCCGGCTGAGCGTCGCAGCGCCTGCCGCTGCGGCGCTGCGTTCAGGCGCCTGATCGGCCTCGGCCTCTCGGTCGTCACCTTCGGCATCGGCTTCCTCGGCATCGTCTTCGGCGAGCAGCGCCGCGGCTGGGAGGACCGCTTCGCCGGCACCGACGTCCTCTACGACGAGCGCCGCCCCGAGCCGGCGCCCTGGTCGAGGCAGCCGGACGCCGCGGCCAGGCCGGTGGCACCGTGGACGGCTGCCGCGACGGTCGAAGCCGCCGAGCCGAGCCGCGGTCCGGCGAGGCTGAGCTCCGTTAGCCGCGCCCGCCGGATAGGTCTAGGCCGGCGCTAGCGAGCGGTTGGCCAGCCAGCGCTGCAGACCAGGGTCAGGCTGCCGGAGACGATCAGCAGGGAGACGTTGATCAGCAGGACGACGAGCGCGCCGAGCGCCTCGTCGGTGCCACCGGCGCCGATCGCGACGCCGAGGTAGGCCGAGGCCGGGATCGTCGTCACCGAGATCGCCACCCCGACCGCGGCGCTGGCCCCGGTCTCGAAGGAGAGCATCGCCGCGATCCCGGCCGCGAGCGCGATCAGCACGGTCGAGTAGTCGGTGTGGGCGAGGGTGCTGAGGCTGCTGCTGCTCGACCGTGAAGCCGGCCGGGCAGCAGGTCGGTCCATTCAGCAGCCGCGGAGAGGACCGCCGCGGTCGACGACGACCAGGGCCAGGCCGAGGGTGAGGGTGACGAAGAGCGCGGCGGGCCAGCTGCCTGCGACGGCCGACGAGGCCGACGCAGGTGGCGCAGATCGGCAGCAGGTCGGGGCTGACCGCCATCGCGCCGACGATCAGGATCGAGCTGCTGATGATGACGCCGAGCGCGGCGATCACGGCGGCGACGTTGATCAGCGCCAGGTAGCGGGCGAGCGGCCGCGAGTTGGCGCGCGCCTGGCCCATCACCTCGACCCAGGCGAAGCCGTCGATGCCGCGCTCGCCGCCGAGGTGGCGGCGCTAGCGGCGCGACCACGTCGACCCGGGTCAGCAGGTAGTCGTCGACCGGGATCCCGAGCTCGGCGATCGCCTCGACCAGGCGGTCGGCGGCGGCGGGCTCGACGTCGGCGACGAAGACCACCGAGTCCGAGCCCGCCGCCTCGTCCGGCTGGCGGACCACCCGCCGCACTCCGTCGAGCTCCGCGCAGCAGCTCGCCGAAGTGCGGGCGCGCGCTCGGCGTCGACGGATGAGCGCAGCCTCAGCACCTGGCTATGAGACCGCCCCTTCGGGTCCCTCGGCCAGCTTGTAGACGATGATGATCGAGAGGGCGAAGATCGCCAGCGACCAGAACGGGTAGGCCGGGATCGAGAGCAGCGCCCCGATCGAGTTGAGGGCGGCGATGAAGATGCCGAACCAGCGCCCGAACTCCCCGCCCGCGAACAGCGAGAAGGCGGCGATCAGCTCGAGCACGCCGAGGATCAGGAGTGATCCAGCCCCAGGTGTGGAGACCGCTGAGGATGTAGGTCGCGTTCGCGGTGAAGAACTTCGAGTCGCCGATCGCGGCGATGCCGTAGATGATGTTGAGTACGCCGGCGACGATCAGCAGGACGCCGGCGAACACCCACCAGCCGCTGACAGCGTCGATTCCTCGTTCATGCGTAACCCTTTCGTGCGTGGGACAGAGAGCAAAACGCTCGCAACATAGGCGACGTATTCGACGCCACGCAACAATTCCTTTCAACCGCAGGCGGTTAGGAGACGAGCTTCAGGACCTTGAAGGCGCGCTGGCCGCGGGGGGTCTCGACCGTCACCGTGGCGCCGACCTTGGCGTTCATCAGGGCGCGGCCGATCGGCGACTCGGCCGAGAGCCGGCCCTCGGCGAGGTTGGCCTCGGTCGAGCCGACCAGGGTCCAGACGTTGGTCTTGCCGCTGCTCTCGTCGACGACTTCGGCGCTGAGGCCGAAGGCGAAGGAGTCGGCGCTGGCGGCGTCGACCTCGACGACGACGGCGTTGTGGAGGCGCTCCTGCAGCCGCTTGATCCGCGTCTCCAGGTGCGCCTGGTCCTCTTTGGCGATGTGGTACTCGGCGTTCTCCTTGAGGTCGCCCTCCTCGCGCGCGACCTTGATCCGCGCCGCCATCTCGATGCCGCGCCGGCCCTTCCAGCTGCTCGAGCTCGGCTTTGAGATCCTCGATCCCCGCCGCGGTGATCGGCTCCCCTGCTGGCTCCGGCGCGTTCATGCGACTCAGCCTGCCAGAAAAATGCGGCCAAGGCGCTCCAGGAACGCCCCAAGCTCCGGCGATCTGCGATATGAGCCCGGACGCGCAGACTGGGTAGGGGTGGAGCGTCTTGTACCTTTTTGGTGCCGTGGCACCTAGGACTGCCCTCGGCGATCCTCAAAAAAGTTAAGCGAAACCCCTACCCAGTCTGCGCGTCCGGGTCCCAACGTCAGTCGCCGCCGTTTGTGCCCAAGAGGGCCGGGGCGAAGGACTTGACCTTGGCGGGTTCGGCGCCTTCCAGCTGGCCGAGGCCGAAGAGTTCCTCGGCTCGACGCAGCAGCGAGTAGGGGTTGTAGGCGAGCGGCGTCGGTGGAGTTGGGGGTGACGAATTTCGAGAGCAGCAGGGTGCCGACTTTGAGCGGGTTGCCCGTGGTCGCTGCTGGTGCTCCAGTGGTCGGGTCGATCGGGGCTGGGTTCGCCTGGCTGAAGGTGACGATCAGCAGGCCGTCTTTCTTGTAGGCGGGGGAGGCGAGGATCTTCGGGACCAGCTGGGCGAGGAAGGCGTCGGCGCTGGCGGCGCCTTCGGGTGCTCCCGCCGCGCACTGCCCGGCGACGCCGGCGTTGCAGAGGTTGGGCGAGATGTAGGAGTAGTTCGGCGTCGAGTCGATCTTCTTCAGGTCCTTGTCGAGTTCGGTCAGCGGCACGTCGTTGGCCGAGCAGTCGCCGAGGTCGAGCAGCGAGTGGAAGTAGACGAACGGGTTGAGCGTCGCCGAGTAGCCGCCGGGGGCGGTTTCCGCGGCGGCGCCGGGCTGCGGGTAGACGCAGTTGTCGGGTTGGCCCGTTTCCGGGTCGACCATGCCTTCCATGTAGGCGCGCCAGCTGAACTGGGCGATGCCGAGCTGGTCGGCGAGGGTCAGGGTTTCGGCCGAGTAGACGCAGCTGCCGTAGTCCGGGCAGTTGGTTCTTGGTCTTGCTGCGGTCGGCGGCTGGCCGCTGACCGTGGCGATCGAGTTGGGAAGCGCGGCGGTGTCGAGCAACGAGTAGCCGCTGAGCAGGTCGCCCTTGGGGCGCAGCGTCGCCGCCAGGTAGGGCATCTGGGGGGCGGTGCCGAAGGCCGCTTCGTAGCCGGAGCTGGCCAGGGAGACGACGAAGACGTGCTTGATCCGGCCGGCTTGCGGTTTCGGTTCTTCCGCAGCGGGGGGTGGGGGTTCTGCTTCGGGTTCGCCGGCGGGGATCGGTTCGGGTGAGGAGATCGGCTCCGGCGTGGAGAGAGGGGTCGGCGCGGACGATTGCGCCTGCGGCGCCGGCTGGGCTTCGCCGCCGGCGGCACCGGCGGCGCCGGCGGCCGGTTCGGGGGTTGGCGCCGGTTCGATCACAGCCGGGGTCCTGTCGGCGGCGAGGCTGCGGCCGAGCAGCGCGGCCAGCGGGCCGGAGCCGTTGGAGTTGGTCGTCGGCGGCGGCGACGATCGCCGAGGTGGCGACCAGCGAGGAGGCGACCAGCAGGCCGAAGCGTTTCCCGGTCAGGGTCGCGGCGGCGGCCATCGCGCGCTGGAAGGGACGAGCGAGCGCCTTCATCGGCTGCCTCCGTCGGCACCAGGGCGTGCCCGCACTGGGCGCAGAAGCGGACGCGTGGCCGTAGGGGGCGCCGCAGCTTGGGCAGAGTCCGGCGGCGTCGGCGCGTTCGAGCTCGAGCACCCGCTCGAGCGCCAGCAGCTCGGCGTCGACCCGCTGCAGCTCCGCCGCCTTGCGGGTCAGGACGTCGAGGCGGACGTGGTCGCGGATCGCCATCTCATAGAAGGCGCCGCCGAGGTCGGCCTGCATGACCGTGAACTTCTCCAGCAGGCGGTCGCGCTGGGCGATCAGCTCGGCGTTCTCTTCTTTCGCTTCTTTGGGGAGCGCGGTCGGGGCGGCGGGTTTGGGCGCCGCCGCCGGCTTCGAAGGCGGTCGGCGCACCAACTCGGCGGGGCGACGGGCGAGCTCCGTAAGGCGGCTCACGGTTCCGCTCCGTTGGTCGGGGTGGGGGCCGCGCCGGGTTCGCCGCCGACGACGACGACATCGGGCAGGTTCTGCTGTGCCTTGATGTAGTTTTCGCCAGTCTGTTCAGGGTTTTCTTCGACCAGTTTGGTGTCTTCTTCGGTCTGCTTCGGCGTTGCTTTGTAGCCCGTCACCTGGTGGACCGTCCCGTTCTTGGTCTTGGCGAGCACCTTGCCCCCGCCCTTCTCCGCCGCCTTGTCGGCTTTGGCCTGTTTTTTGGACTTTTTGCTCGTCGCCGTGGCCGCCGTCGTTGCCGCCGGCGTGCTGGCGACGGCCGCTTCCTGCTGGCGCAGCGCCTGCAGCAGGGCGTCGTTGTTTTCGCTGCCGCCGTCGCTGCGGCCGACGACGACCCCGAGCGCGACCGCGATCGGCAGCAGGGCGAAGAAACCGACCGCCGCGGCGCGGCTGCCCGGGCCGGCTTTGGCGGGCGGCCGGGTCAGCGGCCGGCGCGCTTTCTTGCTCATCGCCGCGAAGTACCGCGAAGAGGGGTTGGCGCCGTTGCCGCGCCGGGCGGCGCAGTTGACGCAGTAGCGCTGCTGGGGGTCGAGCGGCGCCCCGCACTCCTCGCAGGGCTCGTAGCCCCCCTGCATGGTGGGCGGTCTGAGGTCCGCATCGGTCATTGCCTGTCGCTCCCCTTCTTGTCCTGCTTGCCGGGCTTGTCGTGCTGGTGCTTCTGGCGCTGGCGCGCCGCCCGCGCCTCGAGGATGTGCTTGGCACGGGCCTGCTGGATTTCCGCCTTTTCCTGCGGTCGTCGAGCAGCCGGAGGCGGCTCCGGCGAGGAGCGCGCCGCAGAGGGCGAGGACCGCGAGCCGGGGGGTATGGCGGCTAGCCGAAGGCACCGCTCACGTACTCCTGGGTCCGCTGCTCGCGTGGCGATCCGAACAGCGCCGTGGCGCTGGCGTACTCGACCAGGTCGCCGAGGTACATGAAGGCGACGTGGTCGGCGATCCGGTAGGCCTGCTGCAGGTTGTGGGTGACGATCACGACCGCGACGTCGTCGCGCAGCTTCACGATCAGGTCCTCGATCACCTGGGTCGACTGCGGGTCGAGCGCCGAGCAGGGCTCGTCGAGCAGCAGCACCTCCGGCTCGGCCGCAAGAGCGCGGGCGATGCAGAGCCGCTGCTGCTGGCCGCCGGAGAGCTTCAGGGCCGGGTGGTCGAGGTTGTCCTTGACCTCCTCGAAGAGGCCGGCACGGTCGAGGGCGCTGTGGACGGCCGGCTCCAGCGTCTTCTTGCGCGCCCGCCGCGAACCCTGCTCGCGCAGCACGTAGGCGATGTTGTCGAAGACGCTCATCGGGAACGGGTTGGGCTGCTGGAAGACCATCGTCACCCGGCGCCGCAGCAGGGTCGGCTCGATCAGGGTGATGTCGACGTCGTCGAGCAGGATCCGGCCGGTCAGCTTCGCCGTGCTGGTCAGCTCGGTGAGCCGGTTGAGCGAGCGCAGCAGCGTCGTCTTGCCGCAGCCCGAGGGACCGATCAGGGACAGCACCTCGCCCTGGCGGACCGGTAGCGAGACGCCTTTGACCGCGTCGCGATGGGCATAGGAGACCGAGACGTCGTCGATCTCCATGCGGCGAATCGAGAACTGGGGGGCGCCGATCGAGCGCCGGGCGCCGGTGAAGCCGCCGGGTGCCGAGGGGCCGCCGTTGGTGCCGTTGCCGGCCGTCGAGGGTGCCGGGGGTCCGACCTGCCGGGCGGCGACAGGTTCCTCGAGTGGCAACCGCCGGATCGGCGGCGGCGATGAGGGGGTGTCTGAGCTTGACGCCTCCATATGGCGGGTTAGCTCAGACACGTCAGAGGTCAGGAGCTCCACGTTCCAACCTTTCGGGCGCGGCGGTGGACGATGTCGACGGCCCCGTTCAGGGCCAGCACGATCAGCAACAGGACGAAAGCCGCCGCATAGGCTTTCTGGGGCTGGTTGAGGTTCCCGGTCGGGGAGGCCTCGTAGACGAAGTTGGTCAGGGTCGTGCCGGCCCCGCGCAGGTAGTTGAACGGGAAGTCGCTGCCTTCGACCGGGGCGAAGTTCTGGGTGGCGCCGAGCAGGACGACGATGATCGCGGTGTCGCCGATGATCCGGCCGAGCCCGAGCATCGCCCCGGTGGCGACCTGGGGGCGGCTGGCCGGCAGCAGGATCCGCCGCGTCGTCGCCGCCTTGGTCTTGCCGACCGCGTAGGAGGCCTCGCGGACGTGGCGGGGGATCGAGTTCAGCCCCTCGCGGGTGCTGGCGACGATCAGCGGCAGCGCGACCAGGGAGAGCATCGCCGCGGCGGCGAAGAAGGAGCGGCCGAAGACGACGCCTTCGGAGCTGCGGCTGAGGAAGGCCGAGCGCGGTGCTGGAGAAGATCACCGTGCCGAACAGGGCGAGCACGATCGAGGGGATACCGGCGATCGCCTCGATCGTCGATTCGGTGATCCGCGCGAGGGCCGCCGGCTGTCCGTACTCGACCAGCCAGACCGCGATCGCGACCCCGGCCGGGCAGGGCGATCGCGATCCCCATCACGGCGACGATCATGGTCCCGAAGAGGGCGTCGGAGAAACCGCCGCTTTCGGTCTCGGTGAAGCCCGAGGCCGCCGGCGTGACCAGCATCGAGGGCTTCAGGTACTTGATCCCCTGGATGAACAGGTAGACGGCGATCGCCACCGCGATCGCGCAGAAGAGCAGGCCCAGCGCCCAGCAGATCGCCAGGCCGATGCGGTCGCTGAGGCGCCAGGTGGCGCTGCCCTCGACCGCGCCCTTGGCGCGGGCTGGGCGGGGTCGGAGGCGGCGGCGGTGCCGCCGGCGGGCTGGCGACGGAGGACTCCATCAGGCCGCCCCGTACTTGCGCATCGCCCGCCGCGCCACCCAGCCGGTCAGGGAGAAGAAGGCCGCCGAGAAGAGCAGGACCGTGGCGATCGCGAACAGGGTCGCGTTGGCGGGCGGCGAGCTGAGCTGGTCGATGTTCTTGACGATCGTCGGCGCCAGCGGTCGCGAGGGCTCGTAGATGAAGATCAGCGCCGTCGGCGGGGTTGGGGGCGAAGCCGACCGAGCCGGAGATCATCGCCAGCATCACCGCCTCGCCGATCGCCCGCGCGACCGCCAGCACGGTGCCGGCGACGATCGCCGGGCGGGCGGTGCGGACGGCGATCTTCCAGGTCGTGCGCCAGCGGTTGACGCCGAGCGCCAGCGAGCCCTCCAGCCAGCCCGGTTTGACCGAGCGCAGGCCGTCGGAGAAGATCGAGACCATCAGCGGCGCGATCATCACCGTCAGGACCATGACCGCCGCCAGCAGGCTGTAGCCGGTCAGCGAGATGACCCCCGCGACCGAGGCCTTCTGGTGCTCGGTGACGAGGTGGTTGCCGATGAAGGGGACGAGGACGAGGACGCCGAGCAGGCCGTAGATGACCGAGGGGACGCTGGCCAGGAACCGGACCACCGGCTGGAGGATGTTGCTCATCCATTCGGGCGCGAACTCGACGATGAAGACGGCGACGAAGAGGGCCGAGAAGAGGGCGATGATGACGGCGCCGCCGGTGATCAGCAGCGTGCTCCAGATCAGCGGCCAGGCGTGGAAGGTGTAGACGTATTCGGCGCCGGCTTCGCCGGAGAGGAAGATCGCGTTGAGCTGGTCGTCGACGTTGCCGCCGGGCCCGAACCAGGCGAGGCCGTTATGCGCGAACGACGGCCAGCCCCGCACGAAGACGGTGACGATCATCGCCAGCAGCAGGCCGACGACGGCGCAGACAAGCGCGCCGAGCATCCGCTCGACGCGCTGGTCTGACCAGCGTGGGCCGTACTCCGGAGTGAACTCCTCCTCCAACTGCTACTTCTTCGGCTTCTTGTTGAAGGCCGCGACGCCGCCGGCCTTGGCGATCACTTCGCCGGCCAGCGGGCTGGTGCGGGCCCAGTCGACGAATTTCTGCACCGCGGGGCTCGGGCTCGCCGTCGGCAGGACGATGAAGATGTAGCGCGACAGCGGGTACTTGAGCGGTTCGACGCTGATCTTGTTGGCCTGGCACGGGACGCCGTTGACCTTCAGCGCCTTCTGGCCCTTGCCCTGCCAGGCGAGACCGTCGTAGCCGATCGCGTTCGGGTCCTGCTTGACCGCGTTGACGACGAGGCCGTCGGCGGTCAGCGCGTTGACGTTGGAGGCCGGCAGTTCGTTGTTGAGGACCGCCTGGAGGAAGAAGTTGTAGGTCCCTCCGTTGGTGTCGCGGCCGACCGGGTCGATCGTCGTTTCCAAGCCCGAGCCGGGAATCTGGCTCCAGTTGGTCAGCAGCCCCCGGTAGATGTCGTGGGCCTGCTGGATGCTGATGTTGCTCAGCTTGTTCTTCGGGTTGACGTCGATGCAGAGCCCGTCGAGGTAGAGCTTGATGTAGGTCGTTCCGGCATCGCTGGGGAGGGGCGTACGGGCCTGCCCGGCGAACTGGCTGGTGCCGTTCTGCACGTCTTTGATGCCGGCGTTGCCGCCGTCTGGCGGTGTAGACGAAGTGGATGCTTTTGCTGACCTTCTTCGTGTAGGTGGAGAAGAGGGCCTGCAGCACAGGCTGCGCGGCTACGGAGCCCGACCCGATCAGGGTCGCGGCACCGGCCGACGCCGGCACGGCGAGCCCGGCTAGGGCGAGCGCCGCAATGGCGAGGGTCTTGATTCTCATCAGATCTGCTTCCTTCCTGCGAGGGTTAACCAGAGTTTGTTGACCAACTTGATCGACTTAGGCTAGCACTTTCTGTAGTTTATTGACGCACTTAGTAAAGAAAGGCCGCCCGGCAGGAGCAGATGGACCTCCGGCAAGGCCCTGGACATGGAGGTTCAATTGTTGAAGAGAAGGATTTCGTCCCCCCGAGCGGCGACCGTCGTCGTGCTGGCGGCGGTGGTCGCCACCGCGGTGGCGGTGACGCCGTCGCTGGCGAAGAGGCCCAGTCGTTCCTGACGACCAAGAAGGCGGCGGCCAGCCTACGTCACGAACAAGAAGGCGGCGACGCTCTTCCTGAAGAAAAAGGCCGCCACGAACCTGTACGTCGCCAAGGCCACGGCGCCGCAGCCGCCGGTCGCGGGCATCGCCGCCGGCACCACGCAGTTCGGTCCCGTCTCGGCGACCACCGCCGGCTACATCCCGACCGCGTTCACCTCGTTCGCGACCACGGCCAAAGTCAGCTCGGTCGTGGTCACCTTCTCGGGCAACGCGATCTGCACGGCGGAGAAAGCGACCGCCCGACCTGGCCTGCCCGGTCCAGATCCTGGTCGACGGCCAGCCGACCGGAAAAGTCAACTTCGCCCCGGCGACCGCTGGCCTCGCCGACGCCGGTCGCCGGTCGTCCACTCGTTCACCCTCACCTCGGTGATCGGCAAGGGCGGCCACACCGTCGCCGTCCAGTACGCGGGGGCCTCGAAAGTGACCTTCACGCTGAAAGGCTGGAACCTCGCGGTTCAGGCCTACCCGCAGCCGGAAGAAGAAGCTCCGGAAACCGTCACCGCCGGCTCCCAGGGCGGCAAATAGCAGACCCGGCCCGCCGGACCGCGCCCGGCTGGAGTGGGCGCGGTCCGGCCGGGCCGGGCCTGCCCCGGGCCGCTCAGCGGCTGGGGCGGGGGAGGGCGTCGCCGAGGATCAGGCGGGCCCGGTAGAAGAGCGCCTCGTCGGCGGCCGACGGGACCGAGTCGCGATTGGCGGTGCGGCTGGTGCGGTTCTGGCCGGTGCCGGCCGGGCTCTCGTCTCTGACCAGACCGGTGATTCGGCCCCGTGAGATGAAGGTCGTGTTCTGGGTCCGCTTGCTCATCTCCTGCTCCTTTCTGGAGTTTGTCGAGCAACTAACTCAAGAATAGCAGCAAAGAGAAACGGCGCCGAAGATCCGCCACAGTTGTGGGGCGGCGAGATGGGGCGGGGCGCCACCCGGCAAAAAGTGCGCCCCGCCCCGTCGCCTCTTCAGACGGCTGCGGATTTCTCCGCGTCGCCCTCGTCCTCGGCGCCGTGGGGAGTCGAGGCCCCGTGGTCGGAGGGCGGGGGCGAACCGTTGAAGCTCTTGGCCTGGATCGGTCGCAGGTAGGCGATCTGCCCCTCGCGCAGTTCCAGCCGCTGCAGCTCGGGGCGGGTCAGCTGCGCCCAGACCTCGGTGCCGTCGGCGAGCACGAACTCGACCCGGATCTCGAAGCCGAGGGCGACGATCCGCTGCACCATGCCCTCCTCGGTGCGCTCGTCGGCGTCGAGCACGACCTCCATGTCGTGCGGGCGCACGAAGGTCTCGCCGAGCCGGTTGACCTCGCCGACGAAGCTCATCACGAACTCGTTGGCGGGGTTCTCGTAGAGGTCGTCGGCGCTGCCGGACTGCTCGACCCGGCCCTCGTTCATCACCACCAGCTGGCTCGGCGACGTCCATCGCCTCCTCCTGGTCGTGGGTGACGAAGATCGTCGTCACGTGCATCTCCTCGTGGAGGTGGCGCAGCCAGGTGCGCAGGTCCTTGCGGACCTTGGCGTCGAGCGCGCCGAACGGCTCGTCGAGCAGCAGCACCTGCGGCTGCACCGCCAGCGCCCGGGCCAGGGCCATCCGCTGGCGCTGGCCGCCGGAGAGCTGGGAGGGGTAGCGGTCGGCGAGCCCGTCGAGCTGGACCAGGCGCAGCAGCTCGTGCACCCGGTCGGCGATCTTCGCCTTGTTCCACTTGCGGATCTTCAGCCCGAAGCCGACGTTCTCGAACACGGTCATGTGCTTGAAGGCGGCGTAGTGCTGGAAGACGAAGCCGACTTCGCGCTTCTGCGTCGGCTTCGTCGAGACGTCCTCGTCGTCGATCAGGACGCGGCCGCCGTCGAGCGTCTCGAGCCCGGCGATCGCCCGCAGCAGCGTCGACTTGCCGCTGCCGCTGGGCCCGAGCAGGGCGGTCAGCGACCCGTCGGGGACCTCGATCGATACGTCGTCGAGCGCCTGAAAGTCACCGAAGCGCTTGTTGGCTCCCTCGACTGAGATTCCCATCAGGCGTCCTCCTTTCGTTTGAGCACGTTCATTGCCAGCAGGGTCGTCAGGGCGAGCAGGGCCAGCAGCGACCGAGGCGCCGAAGGCGCCGGGGAGGTTGAAGTTCTCGTAGTGCCTTCTCGACGAAGAGCGGCAGGGTCTGCGGTCTCGCCGGAGATCGAGCCGGAGACGATCGAGACGGCGCCGAACTCGCCGAGCACGCGGGCGGTGGTGAGGACGACGCCGTAGGCGACGCCCCAGCGGATCGCCGGCAGGGTGATCCGCCAGAAGGTCTGCCAGGCGTTGGCGCCGAGCGTCGAGGCGGCCTGCTCCTGCTCGGTGCCGATCTCCTGCAGCACCGGCACCGTCTCGCGGACCACGAACGGCACCGAGACGAAGATGCTGGCGAGGACCATTCCCGGCACCGAGAAGAGGATTTTGATCCCGGCTTCGGCCAGGCCCGGTCCGAGCCAGCCCGTTGGTGCCGTAGAGGAGGAAGAGCGAGAGGCCGATCACGACCGGCGAGATCGCGAACGGGAGGTTGATCACCGCGTCGATCACCGCGTTGCCCTTCCACTGGTGGCGGACCAGCAGCAGCGCGCAGCCGATCCCGAAGATCGTGTTCAGCGGCACCGCGATCGCGACCATCAGCAGGGTCAGCTTCAGCGCGTGCAGGCCGTCGGGCGAGGTGATCGCGTCGAGCGGCGGCGCCAGCCCGTGCTCGAAGGTCTTGTAGAAGATCATCACCAGCGGCGCGAGCAGGAGCAGGGTCGAGGTAGCCGAGGCCGAGGACGCGCAGGCCCCAGCGGCTGCGGGCGGAGCTAGCGATCCTCATCGTCGTCTCCCGCCGCGGCGTAGTCCGTCGCCGCTCATCGGCATCACGGTCAGGCCGGCCGCCGCTGGCTGCGTTCGTGGCGGCTGCCCCAGCGCTGGATCAGGGTGATCAGGCCGAGCAGCGCCAGCGGCGGCGAGCAGCAGCACGACCGAGACGGCGGCGGCGCCGGTTTCGTTGCCGGACTCGATCTGCTGGCGGATGAAGACCGAGGAGACCTGCGTGTCCGGCAGGCCGCCGGCGAAGAGCAGCACCGAGCCGTACTCGCCGAGCGCGCGGGCGAAGGCCAGCGCGACGCCGGCGGCGAGGCCGGGCAGGAGGTTGGGGAAGATGATCCGGCGGAAGATCGTGAAGCCGCCGGCGCCGAGCGAGGCCGCCGCCTCCTCCATCTCGCGGTCCATCTCGATCAGCAGCGGCTGCACCGCGCGGACGACGAAGGGGAGGGTGACGAAGAGCAGCGCGACGACGACCGCGGCGCGGGTCAGCGGCGATGTCGATCCCGAACGGGCTGTGGGTTGCCGTAGAGCTCGATCAGGATCAGGCTGGCGACGATCGTCGGCAGCGCGAAGGGAAGGTCGATGATCGCGTTGACGACCGACTTGCCGGGGAACTCGTCGCGGACCAGGAGCCAGGCGATGATCGTGCCGAAGACGCCGTTGATGACGACGACGATCAGCGAGCAGACACGGTCAGCTCGAGCGAGCGCGACCGCCTGCGGCGAGGTGACCTGGTCCCAGAAGTGTGCCGAGCCCGCCTTCGAAGCGATTTGCTCGACCAGCGCCGCCAGCGGCAGCAGGACGATCAGGCTCAGATAGAGGACGACCGTGCCGCGGCCGAGGCCGGCGCCGACCCCGGGCAGGCGGAGTGCCTGCCCGGGGTGCGCGACTGGTCGGATGTCTGCCGCGTGAGCCTCCATGGATCAGCCCGAGGTGGAGACCCCGAGTTCGTTCTCGATCTTGGCGACCGAACCGGTTTCTTCGTCGAAGAATTCGTCGTTGACCTTGCCCCAGCCGCCGAACTTGCTGATCTTGAACAGGTTCTCCGGGGTCGGGAACTGCTTCGGGTCGACCAGTTTCGGGTTGACCGGGCGGTAGCCGTTTTCGGCCCACAGTTCCTGGCCTTCGTCGGACCAGAGGAACTTGAGGAAGTCTTCGGCCGCCGGCTCCGGGGCGTCTTTGGTGACCGCGATCGGGGTTTCGATCTGGATCGTCGAGGGCGGGATCACGTATTCGACGTCTTCGCCTTCCTTTTCGGCCTTGATCGCTTCGTTCTCGTAGCTGAGCAGGACGTTGCCCTCGCCCTGGGTGAAGGCGGCGAACGCGTCGCGGCCGCTGCCCGGCTGGGCCTTGGTCTTTTCGAGCACCGTCTTGACGGCTTCCAGCGCCTGGTCGGGCGAGTCGCCTTCGTCGATCGCGCGTGCCGTAGACGGCCATGATGTTCCAGCGGGCCGAGCCGGAGCTGAACGGGTTCGGGGTGACGACTTCGGCTTCTTCGTTGGTCTCGAGGTCCTTGAACGACTTGATCCCGAGCGGGTTGCCCTTTTCGACCAGCGATCACGACGACCGAGTCGGTGGCGATGCCGCCGTAGGGCTGTTTTTCCCAGTCTTTGGAGACGAGTTCGCCTTCTTCGACGAGCCGTTCCATGTCGCCGGCCTGGGAGAAGTGGACCACCGATGCGGGCTGGCCGGCGACGACCGCGCGGCTCTGGTCGCCGGAGGCGCCGAAGGAGTTGCTGAAGCTGATGCCCTTGCCTTCCGGCGTCTTTTCGAAGGCCGGCTCGAGGGTTTCGGCGTAGACGGATTCGGGGGTGGAGTAGCCGACCACGTCGAGCTTGGCGCCTCCTGAGGAGCCTGAGCCGAGCTGGTGCTGCTGCTGCTGCTGCCGCAGCCGGCGGCGAAGACGGCGATGAGCAGCGCGAGAAGCGCGGCCGGGAGGCCGACCGTTCACGCTGCGCCGCCGGGTATTGCGAGCGTTCCGCATCTAGATGTTCCTTCCTATTTCGACTGACTTACTTCTGAATATGAAGTGCGGCACGCGTAGCACAAAGTTGATCGACAAAGTAGGGAATCCCGATCGGGATTCTGGGAACTAGACTCGAGCGACTGCGCTCGCGGGCATGGGCGACGGGACGGGATGAGCGTCGACGCGGTGCGCACGCCGGACGAGCTGCTGGAGGGGTTGCCGGACTATCCCGTTCGAGTCGCGCTACCGCGAGGTCGACGGCCTGCGCCTCGCCCACCTCGACGAGGGGGAGGGCAAGCCGGTCGTCTTCTTCCACGGCGAGCCGACCTGGTCGTTCCTCTGGCGCAAGGTGATCCCGCCGGTCCGCGACGCCGGCTACCGCTGCATCGCCCCCGACTACGCCGGCTTCGGCCGCTCCGACAAGCCCACCGACGTCGGCTGGTACACCTACGACCGCCACGTCGAGCTGATGGCGGCGCTGCTGGAGGAACTCGACCTGCGCGACGCGACCGTCGTCGTCCACGACTGGGGCGGGCCGATCGGGCTGCGGCTGGCGGTCGAGCACCCGGACCGGATCTCGCCGGATCGTGATCATGGAGACCGGCCCCTTCACCGGCCACCAGCGGATGAGCGACGCCTGGTTCGCCTTCCGCGACTTCGTCCGCGACAACGAGGACGTGCCGGTCGGGATGCTGGTCCGCGGCGGCTGCAAGAACGACCCCGGCGACGAGGTGATCGCCGCCTACGACGCTCCTTATATAGACGCGGCCGTCGAAGGCCGGCGCCCGCGCCTTCCCGCTGATCCTGCCGACGACGCCCGACGCGGTCGGCGCGGTCGAGGGCAAACGGGTCGCCGACGCGCCTGCGCGAGGACGACCGGCCCTCGCTGGTCCTCTGGGCCGACTCGGACCCGATCCTGCCCTTCTCGGTCGGCGAGCGGGTCTCCAGCGAGCTCAACCTGCCGCCGCCGCGGCCGATCGAGAACGCCTCGCACTTCCTCCAGGAGGACGCCGGGCCGGAGATCGGCGCGATCATCGCCGACTGGCTGGAGGCGACGCCCTGCTGACCAGCTCGGTCATCTCCCGCGTGGGAGCGCTCCAGCAGCAGCTGGACGCGGCGCGGCGGCGCCGCTCGTCCTCGACCCAGGTGACGGTCCCCGGCCAGTAGGGGCTGGGCGGGCGTGCCGGGGTGGTGGAAGACCGAGGAGAAGACCCAGCTGCCGGTGTTGTGGAGGCTGGCCGCCGCCGGGCAGCGGCCACTCGGCTTCGTCCGGCGGTCGGGCCGCCGCGGTGGGTGTGGCCGGTGATCACGTGGGCGCCGTCGACGCCGAGCCGCGTCGCCATCTCGGTCGCCGCCTCGACGCCGCCGCGGAAGATCGCCGCGGCCGGAGATGTCGGCGTCGAAGTCGGAGTGCGAGCAGGCGGTTGAGCGCCCAGATCCCGGCCGGGAAGCCGGCGCGGGCCGCCGCGGCCGCCAGCCTGCGGCGCGGCCGGCGCCGTCTGTCGTCGCCGGCGAGCAGCTCCCAGGCCGCCTCGGAGGGGCCGCGGCGGGCGCGCGGCCGGGCGCGGCGCGGCGGGCCTGGGCGACGCCGTAGGAGAAGCCGTAGAGCGGCCGCAGGACGCGCTCGTAGTCGGCCGGCGTGGCCGGGTCGGGGAGCGGGCCGGAGAGCGCGGATCAGCGCCGCCGCCGCGACGCACTCGGCGCGCGGCAGGGTCAGGTGGGCGTCCATGTAGTGGCCGTGGGTGGCGTAGACGTCGTCGCGCAGCCAGAGGCCGGGGTAGGCGATCCGCAGGCGGGCCGGCCCGAGCCAGGCGTCGATCTGGCGCGGTCGGGCCGGGGGAGGGGCCGTGGCGGTGCTCGAGGCCGAGCGGCCGGCCGCCGTCGAGCGAGAGCGCGTCGAGCAGCGGCTCGGCGAGGCGGTGGTCGTGGTTGCCGGGGACGAGCGATCACCTCGCGCTCGCCGAGCGCCTCGCCGAGCTCCTCGAAGAACGGGCGGGCGCGCGTCGAGCGCGACGCCGAGCGGCAGGTCGCGCAGCTCGACCACGTCGCCGAGCAGGACGACGCGGTCGGCGCCGGCGATCTCCTCGAGCAGGGCGCGCGCGGATCGCCGGCGTCGCGCAGCACGTCCTCGCCGCTGGCCGGCGCCGAGGTGGAGGTCGGAGACGATCGCCGTCCGCATCCCCCTGTTCTACTCGACGGGCTCCTGGCCTGCACTAGGCTCGACGAGCGCCAGCGATCTGGCTGAGCAGCCAGCGGGTAGATCCCGGATGCACTGCTTCGGCGAAGAGCGGATGGCGCCCGCCAACGGGATCGAGCTCTGCCTACCAGGAGATGGGCGACCCCGACGGCGAGCCGCTGCTCCTGGTGATGGGCCTGGCGACGCAGATGATCGCCTGGGACGAGGGCTTCTGCGCGCTGCTGGCCGAGCGCGGCTTCCGCGTCGTCCGCTTCGACAACCGCGACATCGGCCGCTCGACCAAGATCGAGTCCGCCGGCGTGCCGAGCCGGGTCGACATGATCGCCGGCCGCCGCGCCACCGCGCCCTACCTGCTGCGCGACATGGCCGCCGACACGATCGGGCTGATGGACCACCTCGGGATCGACTCCGCCCACGTCGTCGGCGCCTCGATGGGCGGGATGATCGCCCAGACCGATGGCGATCGAGCATCCCGAGCGGGTCCGCTCGATGGTCTCGATCATGTCGACCACCGGCAGCCGCTGGGTCGGCATGCCGAGCCTGCAAGGCCTTCGGCGTCCTGCTCGGCGCGCCCGCCCAGGGGCCGCGAGGCGGCGATCGAGCGGGCGGTCAAGACCTTCACGCGTGATCGGCTCGCCCGGCTACCCGCTGCGACGAGGAGCGCCTGCGCGAGATCGCCGGCCGCTCCTACGACCGCGGCCACAGCGCCGCCGGCGTCGCTCCGCCAGCTGCACGCGATCACCGCCTCCGGCGACCGCACCCGGGCGCTGCGCGGCCTCGACGGTCCCGACCACCGTCATCCACGGCAGCCGCGACCCGCTCGTCCGCCCCGCCGGCGGCCGCGCCACCGCCAGGGCGATCCCCGGCGCCCGCCTGAGGATGATCGACGGCATGGGCCACGACCTGCCCCGCGACCTCTGGCCGACCTTCGTCGAGGAGATCGCCGCCAACGCCGCCCGCGCCGCCGAGCGCGCCGGCGAAGCAGCCGGCCTGAGCGCCTCGCGCCCAGCCCGGCCGTCGCGAGATGCGGCTGAAAGGAGTCGAACCTTCACGGGCTCTCGCCCACACGGACCTGAACCGTGCGCGTCTACCAGTTCCGCCACAGCCGCGGGAGCGAGGCAATTTACCGGTTGCGGCCCCCGCGCCCGACTCCGCCCCGTCAAGCGCAGCCGAAACCCGTCACTCGCTAGAATCGCGCCTCCCTCGCCGCTATCGTCTAGGGGACTAGGACGCTGGCTTCTCATGCCAGAAACCGGGGTTCGAATCCCCGTAGCGGTATGGCCTTACCGGAGAGAGCCGGATCACCCGCCTCTCCCAGGTCACTTAGATTCGTCGCCTCCCCGAACGCGCTTGACACCAGCGCTTTCAGGCGTATCTGACCACTGTTGCGGTCGATCTCGACCCGGAGGCGGAAGGCGTCGAACACCGCCCGCCGTATATCGGGGTCGGCGGCGATCAGTGACTTGCCGAGATCGGGCAGAGCGTTGAGGACCGCCAGGGTGTCGGCGGGGTCTATGGCGGTGCTGTCCCGGTGTGAGGCTTCGAGCTGGGCGAGGACGACCTCCGCCTCCTCGCGCTCCGTTTTGAGGGTTCGGATTCGTTTGCCGACCATGGCCGGATCGACGCCTGCCTCGATCGCGGCGAGCTGGCGCTCGATCCGCTGGTCGACCTCGCTGAGTTGTTTGGTGATCCGCGTACGCTTGTCGTCGTCGCGGTCTTGCGCTTCGCTCGCCATGGTTGAACTCTGAGCGCGGAAGTAGTCCAGGCGGTCAGCACCGAATATCCGGGTGGCGAAGAAGCTGTCGATCAGCGTCGTGAGGCTGTCCTCGCGCACGTACTGCCATTTGCCGTGGCCAACCGCCTCGGCCGCGCGGTCGCCGTAGGAGGTTCGGTAGCCGCAGGTGTAATAGGTCGGCTCGCCTTTTCGAGAGCGGCCCTGCATCCGTAGTGGGTTGTGCCCGGTGGAACAGTGGACGATGCCTCGCAGCAGGAAGGATCGCTTCTGCGGGCGTCGTCGGTGACCGCCGTGGCCGTTGCTGCGACGCTTCATCTCGGTTTGCACGCGCTCGAACTGCTCGTCGGTGACCAGGGCCTCGTGCCGCTCGTCTGCTTCGACCCATTCCTCGGGGCTACGCCGAACCACCGGCCCGGCACCCTGCTTGTGAGCGCGTGAGTCGAGCCGGTTCCAGTAGAGGCGGCCGGTGTAGGTCGGGTTTTCCAGCATCGACTTGATCGTGGTCTTCGCCCACTTGCCGGAGGTGTTGCGCTTGGAATCGACGTGGTTGGGGGTCGGCGGACCACCGGGCCGGTTCAGGTGGTTGGCGATCTCCTTGTAGCCGGAGCCGGAGAGGAAGCGGTCGAAAATCTCGGCGACCACCGGTGCCCGCTCGGGGTCGGCAACGAGGCGGGACTTCTTATCGCCAGCCTTCGCCCGCGCTGGGTCGGGATGCGCCTCATGTCGAAGCCGGTAGCCGTAGGGCGCCCGCCCGCCATTGCGGTAGCCCTGCCGCGTGTTCTCCTTCTGCCCGCGCCGAACTTCCCGGCCCAGCTTCTCGACCTCGAACTGGTCGAGCGCCTGGAACATGTGGCGGATCAGCCGCCCCTCCGGGCTGGTCTGATCGCCGGCGGTGAGCGCGTAGAAGACCTCGACTCCGGCCCGCGTCATCTCGCGCTCGTAAGTGAGCGCGTGGAAGAGGTCGCGGCTGAGGCGCGAGGTGGAGTAGATGATCACCGCGTCGAAGCGCCGCGCATCCCGCTCCTTGGCCTCGCGCAACAGGTCGGCCCAGCCTGCCCGGTCGTCTCGCCGACCGGCCTCTTGATCGGTGAAGTCGCAGACGATCTCCCCGTCCAGCTCAGCGGCTTTCGTCGCGCATATCTCGCGCTGGGAGGGAAAAGAAAGCGTCGGGTCCTGCTTGTCCTTGGTCGAGAGCCGTCCGTACCAGGCGAAGCGTCGCATCATCGGTTCCTTTCCGCGGCTTTACGCGGGAGCGGCCGGTACCCTTGAACCGTGACCGCGAAGGAGAAGCTGCTGCGTGAGGTGCTTGACCTGGATGAGGCCAGGGCGTCCCGTGCGCGGATCGTGATCCCCGACGAGCCGGTCGATGAGCCGGAGATGGCTGTGCTGCCCGCAGGCTGGGGCGAGACCCTGACCGGCGAGCCGATGCCGAACGTCGCGGCCGCCGTGCGGCGCTCCCGCGAGTCGCACTGAGCGTGCTGGTCGTAGACGCGAGCTTGGCGGTCGAGCTGTCGCTCGACCGGGCCGGGGAGCAGGCAAGCGCTGCCCTCGATGGCAGAGGCCAGCTGATCGCGCCGCCGCTGCTGTGGAGCGAGGTTCCCTCGGTGCTTCACGAGATGGCCTTTCGGGGCGATATCTCCGACGCCCTTGCCGAGCTGGCCGTGCAGCGGTTCCTCGCCGGGAAGCTTTCGATCAGCGAGCAACGGCCGGACGGGCTGGCGATGGCTGCGTGGGAAGTCGCCGAGGATTTCGGTTGGGCGAAGACCTACGACGCCGAGTACGTCGCGCTGGCGAGGATCAGCGACTGCCGCCTCGTAACCGTCGATGGCAGGTTGCGCAGAGGGGCCGACCGCCTGGGCTTCGTCGTCACCCCGTCCGAGCTGTAGGGCGCCACTGATCATCGGTCGCAGCCTTCGGTGGGGAGGGGGCGCGGGGTCGAGCGAAGCAAGTCGAAGATCGCCTTCGCCTGCTCGCGGCGAAGCTGATCGTCCAGCGCTGATCCGGGCTCGGTGTGTTCAATCGACATGGTGGGCTCGAGTTCGCCCGCCGCCGTCTTGTGTCGCCTGCCTTCGTGATCGCGGCGGCGGCGGGCTGCGACCCGTTCGCTAGGTGTAGCTCCGTTGCGCCCGGATCTCAAGTCGGTTCGACCCCCTCGGCCAGAAGCTCCTTCAGCACCCCGGACCCACAGAAATGGCAGTAGGCGGCAACGTCGCGCCGAGCGGGGCCGTGTTCGCGCTTGGGGTCGGGATAGACGATCTCCTCGCAGCCCGAGCAGCGCCGCAGTCTCTCGCGGTCGACTTGGGCCAGGAAGGTGTCGTGGCCGATGCGGCGCCGGGCGATGAAGCCGTGTCTCTTGGCAAGTCGCTCAGCCGCCGCCTCGCGCACGCGCAGATAGTTCTTCCGCAGGCGCTCTTGTTCGACGGCGTTCTCGCGGTCCTGCTCGGCATCGTCTGTCAGCGTCGCCAGCGAGTCGGTGCCGATGAGATCGCCTTCCTCAAGCCAGCGGCGGCGCCGACGCAGCTTCGGCCCTTCGCCGAATCGCTTCGCCGCCTCGTTCAAGCGCTCGATCTGGCTCGCGCGGTGGTGGGCGACCAGGGCGGCCAGCGCCTCGCGCTCGGAAGACGTCGGCTCGCGGTCGGCGAGGCGGGCGGCAAGCGGTTCGGCCAGCATCCCGCCGACCGTCTTCAGGGCAGCGCGCTCGACCTCGCTCAGCCCGCCCTCGCCTTGTTGGACTGAGAGGCGAAGGGCATCGGTCGCCGCTCGGCCGAGCTGATCGTCTCCCCAGGCGTAGCGAAGCTCCCCCCGCAGGCGCTCGGCGAGGGCCTCGGGCTCAGAGCGCAGCCGCTCGCGCTGCGCCTCTTCCTCGCGGCGCTGGGCTTCCTCGCGCTCCTTCGCTTCGTCGTGGGGCCGTCGCGCGGCGCGGAGGATGCCGAGCAGGTCGACGCGCTGCTCGCCGTCGCCGATCATCCACTCGGGCGTGGCGATGCAGCGGCGAAGGTCGCGGGCCAGCCCGACGCAGGCGACCAGCATCCGGGCGCTGTCGATCTCCCGGTCGGCGGCGGCGAGGAAGGACCGCGCCCGCTTTTCGCTGGTGGTGATGAACAGCAGCGCCGGGCAGAACGGGTTGCGCTCGCGCCAAGCTTCGAGCTGGACGTACTCGCCATAGCCCGCCGCCTTCGCTTTGAGCTGGCGGTGCGACATCGTGCCGAGGTCCAGCTCGACGAAGCCGTACCGCTTCCGGCGATCAGCCTCGGCGACGCCGATGCAGGCGTCGGGGGCAATCGCTCGCTCCTCGCGGGCATAGGTGGTGAACGGCTCGCGCGCCTCGGCCTCGCGGTCGAAGAGGACGAGGCGGGTTCCCTCGGGCAGCTCGGTCTTCAGCGCCACGTACAGCTCGCTCAGCCCAGCGGCGTGAGCGAGGAACAGCGGGTTCGGCTCGCGCCGCTCGCCGCCGCGCGGGGGCGGTTCGCCGTTGGCTATCGCCTCGCCCTTCCGCGTCGGCCAGAGGTGATGCGGCGCTGAGCCGCGTTCGCGGTAAGGCCGAGTGCGCCCGATGAAGCCGTGCTTGGCGAGGCGGGCGGTTCGATAGCGAAGCGTTCGTGGCGGGGTCTCGGGCGACAGGCTGGCGAGTTGAGGCAGGGTCAGAACCCGGAGAGAGGAGAGCAGGCCGAGGATGCGATGGTCGAGATCGGAGAGCGAGGGGTTCCCCGCCGAGGAACCCGTCCCGGCATAGCGCCCGGTGCCAGAGGAAGAACGACCAGCCATCACCGAGCGCCGAACATGGTTGTAGAGACTCGGGCGCGGGGGAGAGGCACGGATTCCGCACCACGGCGCGGAATGAGTGCTGCCCTGCCTTGCCAGTCGGGTTGAGGGCGATTGGCAAGACCGGGCGGGCGCAACCAGGCTCTCGGCAAGCTCATCATCTACCTACCCGTCGAACGAGCCAGCCGAATCCGGCAACTTTCCAGCGCGATGCGTTCGGTGGGGAGTTCTGGTGCCATCTACTTAAACAGAGGCACGAGGGGCGAAAGTGGACCCCCTTATGTGACGGGTATGTGACGAATTCGCCCGTCTAGATTTTGTGCCTCCAAGGGGCGCGGCGTAGTCGTCAGCTACTCGCTGCGGCAGCGCATAGGAGTCGATTCGCCTGGCAGAATCCCTCGGGAATGGAGGAGGCGCAGGCCACCTACTGCTTTTGCGGCTGTGGCACGCGGGTTAAGAACCCGCGCCTCGTCGTCACGAATACCAATGGCTGGGACTTGAGCGGCGAGCTGGCCGAGTGGGCGAAGCTACAGATTTTCGCGTCGCGGACGGGCTTGGACTTGGCGGGTGGCGACCTGGCCGACAACCTCGCAAGCGGCCAGGATCTTTGGCGGAGTCTGCGAGAGGCAATCCACTCGGGGGAGCGCGCTGACAAGGATGACGAGAAGGCCGCTGCGGTTTGGCGGAAACGCGCCAAGAAAGCTCGGCGGAAGCTGGGCCGACAATTCGGGCGGGATGGGCTTCCCGACCCATTCGATGCCCCCGACTTGGGCGCCCAAGAGCTTGCCGCGTGGATCATCGACGGGCAGGAACCGGCATGGGCGACAGAGACGGATGGGGAGAGCGAGGAGGAAAACGATTTCGCCACTCGTCTCGTTGAATACGCCCTAAGCCTGCACTCGGAAGGCGAATGGGAGTGGGACGAAATCCCCGGCATTGCCATTGTGAAAACCGCCGACCAGCTCTCTCACTTCCGCGAGGAATACAACCTCGTTCTCGACGCCATCGCGCTCGGCTACTGGGTTCGGCAGGCTGAGGCTGAACTAGCGGACGGGCTTAACACCTTTGAGGCCAACTACATCGCGGACCTGCGCGACAAGTTCGAAGCGTCGGACGAGCCGGACACGATCATCACCATTGCGATGAATCAGGTGAGGGAAGGTCTACCGGAGCCATTCGCCCAGGGGGAGGAAGTGTGGTCGGAGGTAGTCGAGGTTGCGGTTCACGTCCTGACGATTCGAGGCCGGAGCCTGCTTGCCGAGCAGCCGGACTTTGACGAGGACGGCGAAATCTCGGACGAGCTGCGGGAGTTCGCTCTAAGCCTCGGTTATGGCTTGGCTATGGCGGTTGATGCTCTTGGCATTGACGGGACGCGGACTAAGCAAGACCAGTCGCCGCATTGAGGTTTCTCGTGGCCGGCGTCGAGTCCCGCCACCCATTTCACTAGCTCTCATCCAGTAGCTGCTGTCGGACCCGATCCAAGGCATGGTCTGCCCCCCAGCTACTTGCGGCTATCCAGGCGAGTTCTCTCCGAACCTCATCGGTGAGCGACGCTCCCGGCTTATAGCCAAGATCGTGCTGCGGCTCGGCATAGGCGTGCTGGAAAAGCGTTCGGATCTGTAGCTCAAAGGTCTCGGGCATGTCCTCCTGCTCGCCCCAGCCAGATGGCAAATACTGCGGTGGAAGCGCATAAACGCCGTGGAGACTCTCGTAATCAAACTCGTTGTAGCGGGTGGGCCGCTTGTGATCCTGCTCGACTGGATTAAGCAGTTTCGCTACGTGCTCCACCGTGCCCTGGAGGTCGTTCAGGAAATGGACCAGGATTCGTCCGGCGATCTGATCCTCGATTTCGGCAAGCGGAACCTCGTAAGGCACTGCCACCTCTCGGACAGTGGCCTTCTCGACAAAACTGTCGACGCTCTTGACGCGAACGGAAATGCGATCGATATGAGGGCGCCCCTGAAAATGCTCGACCAAGTCTTGTTCAAGTCGATCGGCGACATGCTGGAGAAGGTCGATCCTTGAGGTATAAGCATCGGCGAGTTGAGACACGTCGGTTAGGTCAGGCACGGCGGCTACCAAGGCGATCCTGGATTACCTCCGCTTCGACCCTGACACGCTCTCCGGTTCCATTCTCAGAATCGCCTTCGTCGGTCGGCTCAACTTGGACGAGCTTGCCATCGCCCACCTGGTCGATGGGAGCGGAAATCCAGACATTGTCAGGCAGTCGAAGGTTCCGATAGCTAAGCCCTCTCTGAAGGGCCTCCCGGTCTAGCTCGAAGGTCGAAGTCCGGGCAGTCTCATTTTCGGCCGTTGAAAGGAAGACTTCTCGAGCCTTGCCCGAGAGGAAGTTGTTTGCGACCTCCTCAAGACTCCAATGGGTCTGGGGGATAGTGTGAAGCGCCAGTGCAGCTGCGTGAACCTGTTGGTTCTCCTGCGGACTCAACTCTGCGTCGGAAGCTCGCTTCAAGGCGTCCGCTAGCACCTTGGTTCCCGCTGCGGGGGTAATGGAGAGACCTGCTTCGAGAAAGCGTCGGATCCAAAACGCTGCCACGTCGTCGGCACGACCAGTCTGGAAGTCAAGGACGTTTGCCCGGAGAAAGTTGGTTGCGATGTTCTTGCCCTGAAACAAGGCCATCTTCCTCAAGGCTGAGGTCCGACTGAAAATTTCGGTAAGCAGCTCGATGTCGTTCTCGTCTTGTCCTGGCGTGAACCGAAATGCCTCATCCTGCGGGAAAATCCACAGAGCCACACGTCGTTTCTCGCTGCCTTTCTCGCTGTAGGCGGCCAATAGAAAAAGACACTCTGGCGAGCGTTCGTCCATCGCCTTGCTGAGATGCCGACCGAGAAAGAGGGCACCCTCGGCCGCCTTGCTTGCATTGCCAAAGGCCACAGCCAAAGCTGCGTCTCGCACAGGGCAGGTCCTGTCCTCTTTCGGGTCTTGGTTGACTTTGAGATTGACCTCGGTCATGCGACCGCTTTTCTCTGCGGCCCGCAGAGAGTTGTCGAGCGCAATCCTCAGCGAATCCCGAACGGGCAACTGCCCGCCCAGGGGGTCATTGAACAGGTCGTCATCCACAAGCCTTTGTGGCTCGATGGCGAACCCGTAGAGACGACTCAGCTCCAAAGCGTTCCCGATTCCCGGTCTAGCAACCCAGTCGTCTTGGTTTGGGAACGAGGAAATTCTCCTGCATTCAGGCATCCTATGCGTAAGTTGGCTCAAAGCTGCGTGTCCCGGAGGTTTCCTCTCTGGAGAGACAGCGCGGTCAACGAAACGTTTTCATTACGCTTAGGCCGTGATATCTGAGATCCCTTGGTGGGCGATGCTCGGCGAGGACGAGCGTGACGCAACGGCCGAGGAGATTGCAGCTATCGAAGCTGTGCATGGGCCGCTTCTCCCCGCCGATGGCGAGGGGTAGGAGGACGGAAAGGCCGAGCCGGGGAGAAGTCCACTGGTGGCCTGCGCTCCTCCCCGGCCGACCTGAGCGGATCGGCGACCGGGTCCCTCCTGTGCCTTAGTTCCCGGTCGCCTGCCGCTCGCTCGCCGCACCCTCATTGCATGGGAGTCGAGGCTGCGGGAGCCTTCGCCTTGCGGCGAAGCTCGGTTAGGTCCGCTGGGCCTGCGGCCCGCGTTCCTGAAGCTCGATTGCCTCCATGACTTCCTTGCAGGTCTGGATCGTGGATTCGAGGCCCTCGATCACGTTCGCTCCGGCGACGGCTTCGCGCTCCTTTCGGGCGTCGGCCAGTCCGCCCTCGGCTTCCTCGCGCAGACGCCGCATCAGTTCGATCAGGTCCTCGTAGGGCATCGTCAGCTCGACGCGGTCGCGGTCGTCGTCCTCTGACCAGCCGAGGTCCTGGAGGAGCCGGAAGTCTTCGCCGAACTCGATGCCGAGGCGTTCGGCGGTGGCGTAGTCCTTCTGGCACTCCATCGCGACGAAGACGTCGCCGAGGGCGGCGAGGTGGTTGCGCACCTGGTCGTAGAGCGCGTCGCGCTCGTCGCCGGTGATCTTGATCGTGTTGCGGGGCATGGCGCCCTCCTTTCGGTAGGGCACCGAAGAGCCGCCTCGATCAGTGGCCGTCGATCTCCCCACGCACGAGGCTCTGGCGAGAATCGGTCGCGCATCGAAGGCCTTGTCTTCGGTGCCAGGCCCCGGGGCGTTCCACCGCCGCCGGGGCCATTTATGTCTTTGGCGTCGGCGAAGGTAGCTCCGCTGGGGCCGAAGTCAAGGCGACTTTTTCAGATGTCCCTTCGGGGCACCCTGATCTGCTTGTAGGAGGGACGCCGCTTTTTCGCCTGTGGAGCCAAATCCAGCGCCGCTTCTACCGGCACGATGATCTCTCCGTTAGGGACGAAACGCTGTAGCGGTACTAGGCTCGACCAAGTACGAACCGGGCACGCTCGACGCGGAGCATCTCGTAAGTGTTCATGCACTTGATCCGCAGGTCGATGCACGCGTTCGGGATCTTGATCTTCTTAATCGAGTTCGCGGGTACCTCATGCGTGATGACGGTGAGTTCGTGTGCGTGAGCGTGGGCGACGAGGTAGTAGTCGGCATCCTGGAGAAAGGTGCTGACGGCGGCGGGGTCATAGTGGGCCGAGGCGGCCCAGCGGCTGACCGCCTAAGGCTTTCCGCGACCGGTGCGTCCGGTTGCGCGAACATGCTCGGTCGGGCGGCTGCCCAGGTGGAGAGGTCGTCGTCGCCGGCCTTCAGCTCGTCGAGAACTTTTTCGATGCTGCCGAGGTTCTCAGCCTCGAATTGCTCGTCAAGCCAATCCCAGAACGCTGGGCAGAAATCGAACCCGTACTGGAGATTCTTGGCCTGAAATGAAGATGTTGGAGTCGAGCAGGTATTTCACGGCAGCCCGAGTCGGTGTCCAAGTTCGCGGAACGTGCCGTATTTGCGCACGCCGAGGAGGCGGAACGCATCCCGATGCAGGGTCCTGCCCTCGAGGGTGTCGGCGATCATTGCGTGAGCAAAGCGCTTGCTCGTCCGCACGGGCTGCGTGTTGTAGAAGTTTCCACCGCTGGTTTTTCTTGCCCGAGTGACCCGCGACATTTGCTCCGAATATGCGCTGCTGTATTCGTCCCACGAGAGTCGATCGGCGTCGAAGATCCGTCGCAGAACAACGAGAGTGCTGACCCGGTAGAGCCGGGCGAGCCGGTCTAGCTCGTCCGCGAGTGGCTGGCTCGGATCGAATTCGTTCTTCAGCTGTGCCAAGGGAACCAACAGCTCTGCGGCCACCGCATTGCAGAAGCGCTCGACCTGCTGGTCCTCCCGGTGGACGTCGAGGCGTGGATTGGACAGGGCGGGCTGCCCGATCCAAATATGAACAAGCTCATGGGCCAGCGTGAAGATCTGGGCTGCCTTGGTGTCGGCGCCGTTGATGAACACGACGGGGGCGAGGTCGTCGACCAGAGCAAAGCCGCGAAACTCGTTGGGATCAAGCGCCCGGTGCGTGTTGCTACCGACGATTCCGCTAATCATCACCAGGACACCGATGTCCTCGGCTCGCTCGCTGAGTTGGCTAAGGGTCTCGGTCCAGCTCGAATACCCGCGTCGGAACGCGAGGTCGAAAGTGAGCCTGCTTCTCATCCGATCAGCGACAGAGACGACATCGTCTCCAGTCGTCACGGAGCCGACGAAATCCAGCGGCTCCGCTTCGTTGACCAAGGCATAAGTCCGGTACCACTCCTGTCGCTCCTCGCACAGATAGATCGTGTCGAGCAGGTTGGGACTTGGCGGGATGGCGGCGGCGCCTGGCGGCGTCCTGAAATCCGGTACGGGGAGGGGTAGGTCTGGTGGCTCCGGCAGCATGAGGAGCCCCACGGGGGTGTTAGTCGCCCTTGCAAAAGCCTCTAGCTGCTTCAGCGTTGGCTGAGCATCGCCCCGGGTCCATGCGGCCAGGCGCGGAACGCGCCGATTCAAAGTATCGGCGCTCTTCCCCGAGCGCTTGCTGGCCCAATCCAGGAGCGAAGGCTGGATCTGGACGCGGACCGTCATCGCTCCAGTATTCCCGACTTCGCAGCGCGGCCCTTCTGATATTGCGCCAGCGACAGAAGATCATCGTCGATTTGGGCCACCGTCCCGGGCCCCGGGGCCTTGCTCCTTGCGGTGCTCCCGTTGCTGACCTCGACAGCGCCGATTGCTGTCGACGCGGCGGCGGTCTTCCCGGGCCTCTTCGGTGGCGCTACCGTGCTAGCGAGATCGGTTCGCCGTCGATCAGCGCTGCGTGGTTCGTCTTGTGTGCCGCTGGGGGTATGGCCTTATCGAGAGCCGGATCACCCGCCTCTCCCAGGTCGCTTAGATTCGTCGACGCAGCCAATGGAGAACCTGCCGCGGCCCAAAGAACGACTCGCCGGGGCTGCCGTATCCTTTTCCGATCTTCGTGATCGCCTTGAACTCCAGAATCCGCTTTGTGGCCGGGCCAGTGATTGCGTCCCTCGCTCTGCTTTTTGTGCCCGCGCTCGCCGCCGCTGCGGCCTGGATCCCACCGGTTGACCTCGCAACCCCGAGCGAATTCAACGTCTGGGAACCGCGGCCTGAGATCGCCATAAGCGGGGGCGGGGGCGGGGTCGCGATCTGGCCGCAGTTGGAAGGCCTGGGCACTCTGGAGGCTGCGAACATGAGCCTCAAGGGGACCTGGGGGCCGCCGGTCAAGTTGGCGCCGAACGAATGGGGCCAACGCGAAGAACCCGAACTCGCAATGAACGAAGCGGGCGAGGCCGTCGCGGTGTGGAAGCAAATCGAACAGTCGACGATCGTCGCAAAGTCGAGGACGCCGTCGGGAGAATGGGGGCCGCGGGAACCCCTTTCCCCCGAAGGATCTCCCTATGGCGAAATCGATGTCGCGGTCGGCCCAGCGGGCGAAGCGGTCGCGGTTTGGAGCCAGATCCCCAGGTTCGGCTCGAACAGCGAGTATCGGATCGAATCGTCGTTCAGGCCGGCGGGCGGACACTGGGAACCCGCGGTGACGCTCTCCGATCCTGAACACGAGTCGTACAGCCCGCAGGTCGCGATCGCGCCCACCGGCCGGATCGTGGTCGCCTTTTATGGCTATGTCGACAGTCCCGAAACCCAATCGATGGTCCAGGTCGTCGAAAAACAGGGCGGCCAGTGGAGCCCGCCGCAGGCACTCTCGGGCGCGCCGAACGCCGCTTTACCCAAGGTGGAGGCCAGCACCTCGGGGGCGACGGTCATTTGGCAAAGCAAAGAAGCAGACAGCGAAGAACGGTGGATCGAAGCGGCGAGCCGTACGACGGGTGGCGAATGGGGGCATCCCGTGGAACTCTCGGGGCCCGAATCATTCGGTCCGCAGATCGGGGTGGACGCCGCCGGTACTGCCGTGGCGATCTGGAGCTCGTTCTATGGAAAAGAAGGTGACTACGTCGAAGGTTCGACCCTCCCGGTCGGCGGACACTGGAGCGAACCGACCGCGATCTCGGGTCGAGTCTGGCTCGGCGAATTCACCGGAGCCCGGCTTGCCGTTGCACCGAACGGGCAAACCTTGGCGGTGTGGTCGGTCTGGCGAGAACCGGAACTGCACGTCGAACAGCGGCTCGTTGAAGCGGCTTCGGGGCGCGAAGGAGAATGGGAAGAACCGACGACGCTCTCTGCGGCTGGGGCTTGGGCGGTACGCCCCGCCGTCGCGCTGGATGACCAAGGCGATGGCGCGGTGGCATGGTGGGCGGCTAATCCGACTCTTCCTCAGGTGACCGAGTTCGTAACCCCGCGGCCGGGCGCGACCTCAGGCAAACCGGCGCATTCGAACAGCGAGTCTTCAGGGTTGAAAAGTAGGCGCGCGACGGTCGGTCGCATCGCTCTCGTCAGGAAGGGCAACGCCTACCTCAAGCTCCGCTGTCCTAGTGCCTCGGCATGCAAGGGCAACCTGCGCCTTGTGGCCCGACCGATTGGGACGAAAGGCAAGGTGACCTACGTCTCGGCCCGCACCGTCGACTTCGCTACCCCGGCCGGCCGCCAAGAGACCGTCGCGGTTCGCCTCAATCGAAAGAGCCGGCGCCTCGTCGCGGCGGCCGGAAAAAAGGGGATTCATGTCCGGCTCCGTGGCGACCAGGTCCAACGACGCGACCTTTTGCTCAGGGCCACAACCGGTCAATAGTTGACAGGGCACCGAGTTCAATGATTTTGGGATGCGGCTTCTTGGAGGCCGAGGCAGGGTGCGGAAGCCGCCCCCGAAGGAGCAGCTCCGCAACCTCCCTGTGGCCTGCGCCTCGGCCCCCGAGAAGCCGCACGGGTTCGCGGCGAATCGTCAGGCCGCCTCCCGTGGGTCGAGGTCGGCCAGCAGTTCCTCGCAGGCGTCGTAGCCGAGCCGGAATAGCTCGTTAGCCGCCGCGTCTTCTTCCCTTGACTCGCGCTCGGTGACGGACTTACGGGGCCTCGACTTCCGCCCAGGGCGTTGGCGCCTCGGGCAGCCCGAGTCCGCTCGCGGCCGCCATTGGCGGGCTTGCGCCGGGCACGACCCACCACTTTCGGCTCGTCGCCGAAAACTCAGGTGGAGTGGTCTACGGCAACGATCAGACGTTTACGACCGACGCCCGCGGCGAACCTCCCAAACCCCCCTGTTGCGGTCCGGACCCGGGGAAACCTCCCCGCGTCCTGCTTGTGCAGAACGTCCGCCAGTCGATGACGAGATGGCGTCAGGGCAATCGCCTCGCCACGGTCAGTCGCGCGAAGACGCCGATCGGAACGACCTTCTCTTTTTCGCTCAACGCCCAGGCAGCCGTGACCTTCAGCTTCACCCGGCGGGTCAGTGGCCGCACCGTGACGGCGGGCAGGCTCATCTTTACGGGCCACGAGGGCACCAACAAGGTGGCCTTCCAGGGTCGCGTCTCGCCCAAGAAGAAGCTCAAGCCCGGGCGCTACACGCTCGTCATTACCGCCACCGACCCTGCGGGAGCGCGCTCCGCGCCCAAGTCGCTGAGCTTCACGATCGTGCAATAGGGCTCCTTATGGGAGTCGCGGCGCCAAAATCAAGTCGATTCCGAGGTGCCCTTTCGCGGCACTTTCAGGCAGCTCTACGCGGCCCTCTTCCCGCTTGTGGAGCAAATTCAGAGCCGAATCGTCTCGCGCTCTCTCTCGGTTAGGGCCGCGGTGGCCAGGAGGTCGTCGGTCCTCGTTGCCATGTCCACGCGAATAGCCTTCGTCTGGATTTGGACGAGACGCCTGAGGTTTCAAGCTCGCCCGAATGACAGTCGCACGCCCCAGGTCAGCCCGGGTTCGGCGGGGCATCGCTGCACAAGCAGCTCGAACAAGGAGTCATTGGCGCAACGCGCTGAGCAGCTCCAGGCTTCCCCACGCCGTCCGCAGCCGGTCGTGACGCTCCACGGCGCAGAAGCCGGCGTCCTCGACGAAGAGCGGCAGCCGGCCGGCGGCGTGGTCGCGGATGCCGTCGAAGCCGTCGAAGAGGGCGAGGGCGAAGAGGGCCGCCCGCATCAGCGGGTCCTGCGGCTTGCCCCAGTCGGCGATGTGAAGGCGGCCGCCCTCGCGGAGGACCCGGTGGGCCTCGGCCAGGGCGGCGCGCTTGCCGCCGGCGTCGAGGTGGTGCAGGACCAGGGACATCACCACCCGGTCGCAGCTGCTGTCGGCCAGCGGCAGCTCAGCCGCCAGCCCCGGCTTCCATTCGACGGCTGCCGCGCCTTGCTTGGCTCGGGCGAGCGCCAGGACCTGAGGGTCCCCGTCGACGCCGACCACCGTTGCTGAGGGCACGGCGGCGGCGATCGCGATCGCCAGGGTGCCGGTGCCGGCGCCGACGTCGGCGATGCGCGCGCCGCCGGGGAGGCCGTCCAGGACCTGCCGGGCGAGACGGTCGCGGAACAGCTGCTCGCGCGTGGTCAGCGCGATGATCGAGTCATAGAAGCGGGTCATGCCGCGCAGCCCCGCGGCGGGGACGTAGCGGGCCTCGGAGCTCATCGCCGCGCCCGCCATGCGCCCGCGGGCGGCGCCCGGAAGTGCGGACAGGTCGTCTTCGCGTTAGCTTTCGGTCGATGACGACGAACTTCGCTGTCGGGAGCCGCTACGAGCGGCCGCCATCGGAGCCGGCCTCGTGGTTTCACGACGTCCTCAACCAGGTTCGCAGCGAACGGGACGGGGACGTTCCGATCAGACTCGAGGCGACCACCGGCCACCGGGTGGACGGCCTGCTCGTCGAGGGCGACCCGGCGATCTCTCCCGGCCCGCACGGCAAAGTGAGCCTCCACTCCCACGGGGAGGATCTCGTGATCGGCTCGGAGATGGTCGCCGCGTTCACGCTGCTGCCCGGCAAGACCGCCGCCCGCAGCGAGGAATCCTCCGACTCGTAGGGTTCGCCATCGGCCAGGGGGCGGGGCGGGCGCGTCGCTCAGATGCGTTCCAGTACGACGACCGGGATCACCCGCGCGGTCTTCTGCTGGTAGGCGTCGTAGTCGGGCCACTCGGCGACCATCGTCCGCCACATCTCCGGCTTCTCCTCGGGGTTTGCGGTGCGAGCGCGGGCCTGGAAGCGCTCGTCCTTCACCTGCACCTCCACCTCCGGGTTCTCGGAGAGGTTCAGGTACCAGGCGGGCGGGGCATCCCAGCCACCCTTGGAGGCGACGACCGTGTAGGCGTCGCCGTGGGGCGCGTAAATCAGCGGCGTGGTGCGGGTCTGACCCGACTTGCGCCCCGTCGTCGTCAACAGCAGCGTCTGGGTACCCTGCCAGTCGTGGCCCTCCTCGCCGCCCGTGGCCCGGTATCGCTCGACGTGCTCTTGGCCGAAAAGCGGCATACCCGAATGCTAGTCGAGTCGCCTCCCCATATGGGCATGGTCCCGCCGCAAGTAACCTCGCCGTCATGAGCGAGCCGCTCGGGAAGTAGGCTCGGGCGCGATGGGATTCACCGACCCCCGCTCCACCGCCCTTCGACGTCGAGGAGTGGCAGCGCCGCTCGCACCTGGAGCGGATCAAGCCGCTCGCCCAGGACTGGGCGGTGAACGGGTTCGGCACCCCGACCGGCGTCTACCTGCTCTACGTCGTCAAGCTCGTCGTCTACGCCGGCGGCGGGCTGCTGCTGATCTCGGCGACCACGGCGGGGCTCGGCGGCCTTGGCGACCTCGGCAGCTGGTGGACCGAGCCGATCGTCTTCCAGAAGGCGGTCGTCTGGACGATGCTCTGGGAGATGCTCGGGCTCGGCGCCGGCTCGCTGCCGCTGACGCTGCGCTTCTCGCCGATGATCGGCGGCGTCCTCTACTGGCTGCGGCCGGGGACGACGCGGCTGCCGCCGTGGCCGGAGCGGGTGCCGCTGACCCGCGGCACCACGCGCACCCTGTTCGACGTGGCGCTCTACGCGGGGCTGATCGCCGCGGCGCTCTTCCTCCTGCTGTCCTCCGGCGGCGCCGACGGCCGGCGCCGCCGGCCGGCCGCCTGGACCCGGTCGCCGTCGGGGTCCTGCTGGCGCTGCTGGTCGGTGCTCGGGCTGCGCGACAAGGTCCCCTTCCTGGCCGCCCGGGCGGAGATCTACGGCAACCTGATGATCGTCTTCCTCTTCCCGCTCGGCAACCTGATCGTCGCCGCCCAGCTCGTCTTCGTCTGCATCTGGTGGGGCGCCGCCTCCTCGAAGCTGAACCGGCACTTCCCGTTCGTGGTCACGGTGATGATCAGCAACACGCCCTGGAACCGCTCGCGCCAGGCGAAGCGGCGGCTCTACCGCGACCACCCGGACGACCTGCTGCCCTCGCGACGTCGGCCGGCTGTCGGCCCACCTGGGCACGGTGATCGAGTTCACGCTGCCGCTGCTGCTGCTGGTCTCCAGCGGCGGCGTGATCGGCACGATCGCCGTCGCCGGGATGGTCATCTTCCACCTCCACATCCTCTCGACCTTCCCGCTGGCGGTGCCGCTGGAGTGGAACGTCTTCATGATCTTCGGCCTGCTCTTCCTCTTCGGCCACTACGGCGCGGTGCCGTTCTCGACGCTCGACGACCCGCTGCTGATCGCGATCCTGGCGGTGACCTGCGTCGGCATCGCCGGTGCTGGGCAACTTCCGCCCGGACCTGGTCTCCTTCCTGCCCGTCGATGCGCTACTACGCGGGCAACTGGGCGACCAGCCAGTGGCTGTTCCGCAAGGACCGCGGCGCCGAGGACGAAGCTCGACGCGAGCGTCGTCAAGTCGGCGCCGATCGTGGTCGAGCAGCTGGCGAAGTTCTACGACCCCGAGACGATCGAGGTGCTCGTCTACAAAGGGCTCGCCTTCCGCTCGATGCACTCGCACGGGCGGGCGCTCAACGGCCTGCTGCCGCGCGCGGTCGACGACGTCGAGGCCTACGACGTGCGCGAGGGCGAGATCGTCGCCGGCGTGGTCCTCGGCTACAACTTCGGCGACGGCCACTTCCACAACGAGCACCTGCTCGCGGCGGTCCAGGAGCGCTGCCGGTTCGAGCCGGGCGAGCTGCGGGTGATCATGCTCGAGTCCCAGCCGGCCCACGTCCAGCGCCAGCGCTACCGGATCGTCGACGCCGCCGACCGGCCTGGTCGAGGAGGGCTGGGTCGACGTCGCCGACATGGTCGGCCGCCAGCCCTGGCTGGACGGTGCGTCGATCCCGGCGCAGCCGATCGCCGGCACGGGCACCGGCCGGCAGTGCCCAGCGCATGAGCGACGCGATCGTCGTCGGCTCCGGCCCCAACGGGCTGGCCTGCGCGGCGACGCTGGCCAGCCGCGGGGTGCGGGGTGACCGTGATCGAGGCGGCGGAGACGATCGGCGGCGGCACCCGCAGCAGCGAGCTGACCCTGCCCGGGCCTGCTCCACGACGAGTGCTCCGCCGTGCACCCGATGGCGGTCGCCTCGCCGGCGCTGACCTCGCTCGGGCTCGAGCGCCACGGCCTCGAGTGGGCCTGGCCGGAGGTCGACCTCGCGCACCCGCTCGACGGCGGCGACGGCGCCGCGATGCTGCGCTCGATCGAGGCGACGGCCGCCGGGCTCGGCACCGGCCGGGGCGGCGCTGGAAGCGGCTCTTCGGCGCCCTCGGCGAGCGAGCTTCGACGCGCTCGCCGAGGACATCCTGCGGCCGGTGCTCCACCTGCCCGCGCCACCCGCTGCAGCTGGCCCGCTTCGGCCTGCGCGGCGCCGGCGCCGGCGACGCTGCTGGCGCGCGCCTTCGGCACCGCCGCGAGGCGCGGGCCCTGTTCGGCGGCGTCGGCCGCGCACGCCTTCGCGCCGCTGACCCGGCCGCTGAGCTCGTCGGTCGGGATGGCGCTGATCTGCGCCGGCCACCGCTACGGCTGGCCGGTGGCGCGCGGCGGCTCGCAGCGCGATCGCCGACGCGCTGGCCGCGGTGGTGCGCGAGCACGGCGGCAGGATCGAGACCGGCCGGCCGGTCCGCTCGCTCGACGAGCTGCCCGCGGCCGACGCGGTCGTGCTCGACCTCGCCCCGGGCGCGGTCGCCGAGATCGCCGGCGACGCGGCTGCCGCGCCGCGTCGCCCGCGCCTACCGCCGCTACAGGCACGGGCCGGGCGCCTTCAAGGTCGACCTCGCGGTCGAGGGCGGGGTGCCGTGGACCGACGAGGCCGCGCGCCGGGCCGGCACCGTCCACGCGATCGGCTCCTTCGAGGAGATCGTCGCCGCCGAGCGCGAGGTCAACCGCGGCCGGATGCCGGAGCGGCCCTTCGTCCTCGTCGGCCAGCAGTACCTGGCCGACCCGTCGCCGCTCGCAGGGCGACGTGCACCCGGTCTGGGCCTACGCCCACGTCCCCAGCGGCTATCGACGGCGACGCCGACCGAGGCGATGCTCGACCAGATCGAGCGCTTCGCTCCCGGCCTGCGCGAGCGGATCGTCGCCCGCGCCACCCGCTCGCCCGCCGAGCTCGCCGCCGACAACGCCAACTACGTCGGCGGCGACATCATCACCGGCGCCAACACCCCGCTGCAGACGCTGATCCGCCCGCGGCTCGCCGCTCGACCCCTACGCGACCGGCATCCCCGGCGTCTACATCTGCTCGGCGGCGACCCCGCCCGGCGCCGGGGCGCACGGGATGTGCGGCTACAACGCCGCCCAGGCAGTGCTTCGCTCGACCTGAGCGTCGATGCTCAGCCCACCAGCTCGTCTCGCCGCCGTTCGAGGAAGCTCCGTTCCGCCTCGGAGTGGACCAGCTCCAGGGCCAGGTCGTAGGCGGCGCGGGAGTCCTCGACGCGGTCGAGCCGGCGCAGCAGCTCGGCCCGCGCCGTGTGGAGGTGGTGGTAGTTCTCCAGCTCCACCCGCTCGAGCAGCGCCAGCGCCGCCTCGACCTCGCCGGCCTCGGCGATCGCGACCGCGCGGTTCAGCTCGACCACCGGCGAACCGGTGAGGCGGGCCAGCTCGCCGTAGAGGGCGGCGATCTGGGGCCAGTCCTGCGGATCCTCGAGGTGCAGGGAGGCGATCGCCGCCTGCAGCGCGTACGTCGCCGCGCCCGCCCAGCGCCAGGCCGCGATCGAGCGCCGCCCGCCCCGCGGCGATCTGCCCCAGGTCCCAGAGCGAGCGGTCCTGGTCGCCGAGCAGCACCACCGTGCCGGCGGCGAAGCGAGCCTCGCGGCGGGCGTCGTGCAGCAGCATCAGCGCCAGCAGGCGTGCGCACCTCGGGCTCGTCGGGCATCAGCTCGACCAGGGCGCCGCCCGAGCCGGATCGCCTCCGCGGCGAGGTCGTTGCGACCGCCGTAGCCCTCGTTGAAGATCAGGTAGACGACCGCGAGCACGGTCGCCAGGCGGTCGGGGAGCAGGTGGTCGGGCGGCACCCGGAAGGGGATCCCGGCGCCTCTGATCTTCCTGCTTCGCACGGACCAGTCGCTTCGCCATGGTCGGCTCGGGGACGAGGAAGGCGCGGGCGATCTCCGCCGTCGAGAGGCCGCCGAGGGTGCGCAGCGCCAGCGCCACCTGGGCCTCGGTCGCCAGCGCCGGGTGGCAGCAGGTGAAGACGAGCTCGAGGCGCTCGTCGGGGAACGCGGTCGTCGGCGATCTCGTCGTCCACGGCTTCGGGCGATCTCCAGCAGGCGGGTCTTGGCGGCGAGGCGTGCGGTCGCGGCGGATCCGGTCGATCGCCAGGTTGCGGGCGGTCGCGATCAGCCAGGCGCGCGGGTTGGTGGGCGGGCCCTCGCCGGGCCACCGTTCGGCCGCCTTGGCGAAGGCCGACTGGGCGGCTTCCTCGGCGAGGTCGATGTCGCCGAGGAAGCCGACGAGGGTGGCGAGGACGCGCCCCCACTCGGCGCGGAAGACGCGCTCGATCAGCGCGCCACCACCGGCCGCACCTCGATCGCTCCGCCCAGCCTGGCCGCCGGGATCCGCGCCGCGATCTCCAGCGCCGCGTCGAGGTCGTCGGCCTCGAGCAGGTAGTAGCCGCCGAGGACCTCCTTGGTCGTCGCGAAGGGCCCGTCGGTGGTCAGCGCCTGGCCGTCCTGCACCCGCACCGTGGTCGCGGTCTCCGCCGGCTGCAGCTGGTTGCCGCCGGTGACGCCGGGGGTCTCGGAGATCGCGTAGTACTCGCCCAGGATCCGCTTTTTGCTCGGCCTCGGAGAGGTTGTCGAACTCGGTCATCGCCTCACCCGAGTAGATCAGCAGCATGTATTGCATCGATGCCTCCTTGGCAGTGAATGGTCGCAGCTAAGACGAATGGGATCGTCGGAAATGGACAGCTTCCGGATTGGCCGTCGCTCAGGCGATGGCCAGGGAGGGTGCGTCGGGCTCTAGGTCGTTGCTGCGGCGATCGCCGCCGCCGGCCGACGGCGGGCCGGGATCAGCAGCGCCGAGGCGCAGACCATCGCGAAGGCGGTGGCCTGGAGGACGAGGCCGAGCGGGCTGGTGGAGAGGGGGTCGCCGAAGACGAGGACGCCGCCGACGATCTGCGTCGCGTTGGCGACCAGGCCCATCAATCCGATCGTCTCGATCGCACCGCCGCGTTGCAGCGCCGACGCCGCCGTGTACTGGGCCAGGATGCCGGCGAGCAGGATCAGCAGGACCCAGGGGGCGAGCACCGCGATCGAGACGCCGGTGGCGCCGGTCAGTCCCTTGATCGCGATGCCGGCGAGGGCGAAGAGGATCCCGGCGATCGCGGCGAGGAGGACGTTGCCGTGGTCGGCGAGGCGCTCGGAGCGGTGGCCGACGACGAGACCCGCGGCGAGCAGCGCCAGGCCGCCCTCGAAGCCGAGGATGGCGGCGAGCGAGAAGCCGGAGTGGCTGCCGTGGAAGTTGGGGACGGTGACGACGAGCAGCGCCAGGCCGGCGCCGCCGAGCAGCAGCGCCAGCCACTGGCGCCGCTCGACCGGGTCGCCGAAGACGCGCTGGGCCATCACCGCGAGGGTGACGGCGCCACCGGCCAGCACCGCCTGGACGAGGGAGATCGGCGCCATCGAGAGGGCGGCGACGTGGATCAGCCAGGCGACCGCGGCGAGTCCCCAGCCCGCCGCGAACCAGGGCGAGGCGGCGAGCCGGCGGGCGCTGCGCAGCGGTCGCTGGATGTGGACCGGCTCGGCGAACTGGCAGCCGCGGTGCTTGAACAGCGAAGCGAGGTTCCCGATCAGCGCCGCGGCTACCGCCAGGGCGATGCCTACTTGCAAGGCTGCCCAGGCGCGGGCAGCTTCAGGCGCTGGCGTGCGGCGGCGACGGCGGAGACCGAGGAGCGGCAGGCCTTGGCGATCGCGCCGTCGCCGTGATCCGGGCCGGCGGCTGACCTCGAACTCGATCAGCGCGGCGCGGCGCAGTTTGGCGCGGACTTCGATCGGGCTGTCGTCCGGCGCCGACTCGAGCGCCGCCTGGGCGGCGCGATCGCGCCTGCAGATGAGGCAGAAGATGCCGTCGGCGCAGCTTGTCCCAGGTCTCGGGCAGCTCGACGCGGCCGCCGTCCATGCGGCTGACCGAGACGCCGCAGCTGGTCGCAGGTCCACTTTTTCGCGGTGGCGGTTGCGGTGGTCATGCTGCCGCCCTGGCCTGGCTCTTGCGCCGGCGGCGTCGCCGCTTCTGGGCAGCGGAAGCGGCAGCACCGGCAGCCGGCCGGTTGTCGCCGGCGCCGCCGTTGCCGTTGCCGGGCTGTTCGCGGACCGGGCCGCCGCCCTGGTCGAACTCGCGGCTGAGGCCGAGGTCGCGGGCGATGCGCCGCATCTCGTCGACCTGGTCGGCGAGCACGAAGCTGATCCCGGCGCCGCGGTTGCCGGCGCGGCCGGTGCGGCCGATCCGGTGCACGTAGGCGTCCTGGTCGCCGGGGGCGTCGAAGTTGATCACGTGGGTGACGTCGGCGACGTCGATGCCGCGGGCGGCGACGTCGGTGGCGATCAGGGTGTCGACGTCGCCGCGCTCGAAGCGGGCCAGCGCCCGTTCGCGCTGGCCCTGGCTCTTGTCGCCGTGCATCGCGACGGCGTCGAGCTCGCGGCTGCGCAGCCGTTTGACGAGCCGGTCGGCGCCGCGCTTGGTGCGGACGAAGACGAGCGTGCGCCCGCGCTCGGCGTCGCGCAGCTGCAGCGATCAGGTGGTCGAGCTTGGCGCTCTGGGAGTCGACGTGGACGAAGCTGTGCTCGATGTCGGCCTCCTTGTCGCTCGGTCGGCTCCTGGGTGTGGCGGCGCGGCGTCGCGGGTGTAGGCGGCGGCGAGCTTGCCGGTCGCGCCCTCGAGCGTGGCCGAGAAGAAGAGCGTCTGGCGATCGGACGCGGGTCTGGGCGACGATCCGGCTGACCGCCGGTTTGAAGCCCATGTCGAGCATCCGGTCGGCCTCGTCGAGGACGAGGACGCGGACGCTGGCCGAGCGAGATGGCGTTGCGGCTCGAGCAGGTCCTCGAGCCGGCCGGGGGTGGCGACGACGATGTCGGCGCGCCGGGCCGCGGCGCTCTGCGGGCCGAAGCCGACGCCGCCGTAGACGGCGGCGATCCGCAGCTGCTTGGCGCGGGCGATCGAGTCGAGCTCGTCGACGATCTGGCTGGCCAGCTCGCGGGTCGGGGCCAGGACCAGGGCGGAGACGCCCGTTGCCGGGCTCGATCAGGTCGACCATCGGGATGCCGAAGGCGAGCGTCTTGCCGGAACCGGTCGGCGACTGGACCAGCAGGTCGTGGCCGGCGAGCGCGTCGCCGACGACCATCTGCTGGACCGGGAAAGGGTTGGTGATGCTGCGCGCTGCGAGCGCGCCCACCACAGGTTTAGAGATGCCGAGATCGGCAAACGACATGAAGTGATGTGCTCCTTATGTATGCGATTCAGGGAGATCCAGCAGCCCCGAAACGCGAGAAGCGCACAGAGGAAACGGAACCTCTCGGGTGGCGGTGGCGCCAAGCCCGACCACAACACCGTAGCAGGCCGGTGTTTTTGGCCTGCTCGTAGGCACTTTTTGGGGGGCGCCGGTCGGCTGGGGCTCGATCGCCGCCCCAGCGGTCTCCCGCTTCCCGTCGGGCCGGATTTGCGCGCCTCCTACACTTGACCCGTGCCTTCGCAGGCTGGGACAGAGCAGACCTACACCCTCTACAGGCGTGGGATCGAGCTGCTCGAAGACGGCGACTTCGTGCGACGCGACCGAGCCGCTCGCCGAGGCGGCGCGCCGGGCGCCGGAGAAGTCCTCGGTGCGCGAGGCGCTCGGCCGCGCCTACTACCGCGCCGGCCGCTTCGCCCAGGCCGCGGTCGAGTTCGAGGCGGTGGTCGAGACCCACCACGTCGACGACTACGCCCACTTCTGCCTCGGCCGCGCGCTCAGCAAGACCGGCCAGAAGCGACCGTGCCCGCCACCACCTGGCGCTGGCCTCGAACCTGCGCCCCGACCGGCGCGACTACCGCTTCTACCGCCGCCTGCTCGACGCCTGAGCGGCCGCGCTGGCTCAGAGGCCCGCGGACCAGCTTGCCGACGTTGCCTGGAGCTGAAGTAGGGCCCGAAGGTGTGGGACCTGTCGTCGAGGTGCAGGTAGGTGTTGATGCCGTTGATCTCGGTGCCGTCGCCGATCAGCCAGCCGCCGCCGCTGGCGCCCGGGGCCCAGTGGCAGCGGATCGCCATCGTCGGCGGGCCGGGCAGGCCGTTGGTGAGGATGTCGTCGCCGAGGTAGGGGGACGTGCAGCCCTGCATCTGCTTGCGTCTCGCCGGGGTAGCCGTAGGTCTGGAAGGTCTGGTGGCGGCTGAGGTCGGTGACGATCGTGGCGCCGCCGCCGACCGCGTCGGCGACGTTGACCCCTTCGGAGTTGGGCGAAGGTCAGGAAGGCGCCCATGTCGAAGTCGGGGTTGCCCTGCTTGATCCACTGCTTGGGGGCGCAGATCGTGTTGCGGCGGGCGACGAAGGCGCCGAAGGGGGCGACGCCGCCGGTGTAGGCGGGGACGAACTCGAGGTAGTTGGACCAGACGCTCGGCCTGCCTCCTTCGCGGCCGCTGTTGACGCAGTGCCCGGCGGTCAGGACCAGCTGCCGGGTGGGGCTGTTGATCGCCGTCCCCGAGCAGAAGCCGCTCAGGTTGCCGCGGCGGATGAAGACCCGGCCGTTGACCGAGTAGGGCGGCACTTCCGGGGTGGCGACGGGGACGAAGCTGGCGCTGGCGACGGGCTCGGCCGGCGCGCCGGCTCGGAGCCGGGTGCCGCCGTCCTTGCCGAGCGCGAGGTCGAGGGGCCGAGCGTCGCGCATCCGCTGCGGCGTCCAGTAGCGGGCGACCGCAGCGGCGCCGGCGCGCGCCTGGCCGGCGCTGGCACCGCCGCCGTCGAGATCGGGGGCCGAGGCCGCCAGGGCTCCCGCCGGGCAGGCGAGGGCCGCCGCGAGAGCGAGAAGCGTCGCGAGCGGGCCCGCGACGCGTGGGTGGGCACGGTTCGGGCGCCGGCGCATCGCCAGCGAGGATAGTGGTCGCGAGCCGCCGCCCGGGCCGCAGCCACCCACTGCGGCGAGCCTTGCATCAGCTGACGAGCGGGATCACGCAGCGGTACTTCTTTGCTTCGGCGGAGTCGGCGGAGCCGACTTTCCCTGCGGCGTTCACGGTAGCTACGCCATAAACGTTGGGCCCAGAAATAATCGGTATGTCCCCAGACCACTCGTCCCCCGCCGCCAGCACGATCCCCGGCTGCTGCGAGAAGGCGGCCAGCGAGAGGGCGTCGGGCAGCTCGCCGCCCTGGGTGGCGCAGGAGAGCGGCGGCGGCCGGCGCCGTCAGCGCCGCTTCGCTGCCGCTGTTCTGCCAGCAGGCGCCGGCGAAGAAGCGCGTCCCGACCCGGCAGCCGGCGGTGTGGCCGTTGACCTTGACCGCGTCGATGGCGTTGACGGCGTTGAGCGCCGTCAGGGCGTCGCGGGCGCTGTCGGCGCTGTCGGCGTGGATCGGCGCTCGGCACCTGGCCGAGCGTGGCGGTGTCGATCTTGCTGCCGGTTATCGATCCCGGCGCCAGGCTGCTGCCGGTTACCGTGCCGGCCTTCAGCCTGTTGCCAGGCACCGAGCCGAGCGCCAGCCGGTTGCCCGGCAGCGACTTCACCTTGATCGTCTTGCCGTCGATCTTCGCCGCCGCGTAGACGGTGCCGCCGAGAGCGGCGAACAGCGCGATGCAGGCGACCAGCAAGGCCGGCGAGCGCCGGCCGAGATCCCTAACCATCGATCTCCCCCTTATTCGGTTGGTTGGACGAGCTTCAGCTTGCTTGGACGAGCCCCCGGAAACACCCAGGTTCCCAGAGCGGTGGGAGCTTACCGAGCAAAGCCGACGCTTGGACGAAGATCCCGGCGAGCGAAGGCGGGATAGACTCGCCCGTGTAATCGGTCGGTGGTCAAGGGAAGTCCGGTGCAAGACCGGCGCGGTCCCGCCACTGTGACCGGGTCAAGGAAGTCGCGGGCGCCGAGCGCGCCGGCCACTGGGGGCGACACAGAGTCCCCGGGAAGGTGCGACCGACCACCCCGGAAGCCAGGAGACCTGTCCCCGGCCAGCCATGACAACCCTCGAGGAAAGGGTGGCTTAAATGCCAAGACTGATCCCATTCCGGCTGGCCGCCGCGTGCGCGCTGGCTCTAGCTCTATCCCTGACGATGGCCGCAGGTGCCCTCGCCAAGGGCTCCGCCAACCTGCGGGTGGTCGGCAGCGGCGGCAAGGTTCTTGCCGAAGCGACGCTCAGCACCGCGACCACCTCGGTCAAGACCAGCTCCAAGGCGACCTGCTTCGGCGCCGGCACCGGCGGCAGCGGCAAAGCCGTCTCGATCGCCGGCAACACGGCGATGGGCCTGCTGGCCCACGCCTCGCAGTCGACCGGGTCGCTGCGGCCGCTGCTGATCAGCGACCACTTCGACTTCGGCCTCGCCCTCTGCGGCGTCGGCACGAGCGTCGCCAAGGGCAAGGCGTCCTGGTACCTGAAGATCAACCACAAGGCGCCGTCGGTCGGCGGCGACAAGGCGAAGATCAAGGCCGGCGACGAAGTCCTCTGGGACCTGGCGCCGTCCTACCCGTACCCGAACGAGCTGGCCCTGGTGGCGCCGGAAAGCGCGACCGCCGGCCTGCCGTTCACGGTCCGCGTCTTCTCCTACGACGAAAAGGGCAAGCGCAAGCCCGTCGCCGGAGCGACGGTGACCGGCGCCGCCGGCCCGACCGGGCCCGACGGCAGCGCCACCGTCACGCTCAGCGCGCCGAGCCTGCTGTCGGCAAGCCACGGCAAGGAAATCCCCGCCGCCGCGCGCCGGTCTGCATCGCCGGCACCTGCCCGGCTGGCTAGATGAGCCGCAGCCGCGGCACGGCGGTCGCGTCGGCGCTGCTCCTGGCAGCGCTCGCGGCCGCCGGCTGCGGCCTCGGCCCCGGCGCCGGACGTCGGCGCCGTCGAGTTGACGGTGACGCGGGAATACGGTGCCGCGCCGGTGCTCGAAAGCTCCGTCGCGGCGAAGGAATCCGACACGGTGATGCGGGTCCTGGAAGGCAAGGCCGACGATCTCCAGCCGCTACGGCGGCGGCTTCGTGCAGTCGATCGACGGGGTCGAAGGGGGGCAGCGCGGCGGGCACCCCTACGACTGGTTCTTCTACGTCGACGGCGTCGAGTCCCCGGTCGGCGCCGCCGAGCTACGCCCTCAAGGGAGGCGAGCGGATCTGGTGGGACTACCGCGACTGGGCGGCGACGAACCACGTCCCGGCCGTGGTCGGCTCCTGGCCGGCGCCGTTCAGCGACGGCTACGAAGGCAAGCGCCCTCCGGTCGCGGTCGAGTGCGAGGGCGGGGGAGGGGCCTGCGCGACGACGCGCAGGGCGCTGCAGGAGGAAGGCGTCGCGATCGCGAGCGGTTCGCCCCACGGGCGCGATCCGGGTCCTGGTCGGGCCCTGGGCGCGCCTGCGGCCGGACCCGGCCGCGGCGCTGATCGAGGCCGGGCCGGCGGAAAGCGGCGTCTTCGCCGACTTCGCCCGGCGCGGCGGCGCCTACGCGCTGGAGGGCCTGGACGAGGACGGCAAGGTAGCCCGCGGCTTCGGCTCCGCCGCCGGCCTCGTCGCCGCGACGCGCCGCTACGAAGGGCCGCCGGTCTGGGTGGTGACCGGGGCGACGCCAGCCGGGGTGCAGGCCGCCGCCGATCTGCTCGACGCCGCCGGCCTGCGCGACCATTACGCGGTGGCGACCGTGGACGGGAAGGAGACGCCGCTGCCGGTGGAGACCCCGCGATGAGATCGCCGTTTGCCTACACACCGAGGCCCGGGCCGCTGCAGGCGGCCTCGCCGGGTGCCGCGATCGCCTACCTCGGCTCGCTGGTCGCGGTCGTCCTTCCTCTACTCGAGCCCGCTGGTGCTGCTCGCCGCGGGCGTCGCCGCAGCCGTCGCCGGTTTCCTGGCCGGAGCGGCAGGGGCCGTGCGCGCGGCGTTGCGGATGGGCTTCGCCCTGGCGCTGCTGATCGTCGCCGTCAACGCCCTGGTGGTCCACCGCGGCGAGACGGTGCTGGCCCGGCTCGGCGACTGGCCGCTGCTGGGCCAGGTCGACGTCACCGCCGAGGCGATCGCCGAAGGAGCGACGCTCGGCCTGCGGGTCGCGGTGGCGCTGGTCGCCTTCGCCGTCTACTCGGCCTGCGTCGACCCCGACCGGGTACTGCGAGCGCTGCGTCCCGTCGCCGCGCCACTCGGCTCTGACCGCGACCCTCGTCTCCCGCCTGGTGCCGGTCGCCGCGCCGACGCCGACCGGCTGCGCGACGCCGCCCGGCTGCGCGGCCCCGGCGCCGCCGAGGTCGGCCGGGCGCCGCTGGCGCGTCGCCTCCTCGCCGGCTCCCTCGATCGCGCCGTCGACGTCGCGGCGACCCTGGAGCTGCGCGGCTACAGCCTCGAGGCGCCTCGCCGCCGCCCCCGATTCCTCGCAGCGCCGTGGGGTCAGGGCCAGCGGCGATCCCCTGGGCACGCGTCCAGATTCGACCGTCGCTTCTACCTGGCGGGCGCGGCAGTGCTCGCCGTCGCGATCGCCGGCAAGCTCCTCGGCGCCGACGACTTCCACGCCTACCCGACGATCCAGCTGGGTCTCGGCTCCGCGACCGTCGCCGTCTCGGGACTGCTGGCCTTGAGCGGTCTTGCTCCCCTGCGGCGCAAGCCCCGCCGTCGCCCTTCCCCCGTCAGCCCTGCCGTGCGGCGCTCGTCCCCGCCCCGCGGGCCGGGAGCCGCGGCATCCCCACTCGGCCCCATCGCCGCGTCACCCCCGGGAAGGGCTCGTGTCTGAGCTGGCGATTCGCCGCGGCGCCTCACCCGCCTTGACCGTCGACGCCCTGACCTACACCTATCCGCGAGCGCCGGGGACGGCCCTGACCGACGTCTCCCTGGAGATCGCCCCCGGCGAGTTCGTCCTGCTCGCCGGCCGCTCCGCCTCCGGCAAGTCGACGCTGCTCAAAGCGGCCTGCGGCCTGGTCCCGCACTTCCACGGCGGCGAGATCGCGGGCAGCGTCGCCGTCGCCGGCCTCGACGCGATCGTCGCCGGCCCGGGTGAGCTGGCCGCCGCGGTCGGCTACGTCGCCCAGGACCCCGAGACCCAGGTCGTCTCGACCACCGTCGCCGCCGAGATCGAGCTGCCGCTGGAGATGCGCGGCGACGCCCCGGCCTCCCGCGCCCGCGCCGTCGAGGAGGTCGCCCTGGCCCTCGCGATCCCGCACCTGCTGGGCCGCACCGTCGACACGCCTCTCCGGGGGCGAGCTGCAGCGCGTGGCCCTCGCCGCCGCCCTCGTCACCCGCCCCAGCCTGGTCCTCCTCGACGAGCCGACCTCCCAGCTCGACCCGGTCGCCGGCGACGAGCTGATCTGGCTGCTGCGACGGCTGAACGAGGAGTGGGGGGTGGCGGTGCTGCTCGCCGAACACCGCCTCGAGCGTTGCCTGGCTGCCGCCGACCGGGTGGTCGCGATGGACTCGGGCGCGATCGCCTTCGACGGCGCCCCCGGCGGACTTCCTCGGCTGGGCTCATGACTCGAGCCCCGCCCTTGACGACTCCTGCAGCCCGTCTCTTCTCCCTCGCCGGGTATCGACCCTCTGCCCATCGGAGTCCGCCAGGCTCGCCAGACCCTCGCATCACGGGTGCCGGCCGATGCCGAGGGCGTGACCCCCTCCTCACTCAACTTGCTCGGCTGGGGCGCCGGCGGTAGTCCGCAATCGGGTCGGCCGAGAAGTACAAGCCGTTCGGAGGGGGTTACGCCCTCGGCAACGGCTGCGCTCAGTATCCGCGGGGGGTGGGTCGAGCTGGAGCGGGACGGTGAGCCGCGCGACGTCCTGCGGGGGGTCGACCTAAGCGTCGGGCGCGGCGAGCGGGTGGCCCTGATGGGACGCAACGGGGCCGGCAAGAGCACGCTGCTGAAGGCTGCCGCCGGGCTGATCGATCCTGTCCGGGGCAGGCTCGAGACCCCGGGCGGGATCGCGCTGCTGACCCAGAATCCGAGCGACTACCTGGTCCGGGAGCGAGTCGGCGACGAACTGCCGGGAGATGCGGGGCTGGCGGCGTTGCGGGTGGTCGGCCTCGAGCACGCGGTCGACGCCGACCCGCGCGATCTCTCCGGCGGCGAGCGGCAGCGGCTGGCCCTGGCGATCGCCCTGGCGGGGCGGATGGAGGGCGAGGAGCTGCCGGGCCTGGTCGCCCTGGACGAGCCGACCCGGGGGATGGATCGCGCCCGCAAGGACGATCTCGTCGGGCTGATCGACGATCTTGCCGCTCGCGGCGCCGGAGTCGTCGTCGCCACCCACGACGTCGAGTTCGCAGCCGCATTCGCCGAGCGGGTGGTGCTGCTCGGCGACGGGGTCGTGATCGCCGACGGGCCCGCGAACGAGGTGCTCTCCGGCGGCTGGTACTTCGCCACCGAGGTCGCCCGCGTCCTCGACCTGCCCGGCGTCCTCACCCCCGAGCAGGGCGCCGCCGCCCTGCTTGGGGAGGGCGGTGGGGCCGGGTGAGCTGGGAGCTGACCAGCTTCCTCATCCTCGGCGCCGTCCTGCTCGGCGGCTTCGCCTGGTATGAGCGCTCGCGGCCGCCCTCGCAGGTCGTCGCCCTGGTCGCCGCCCTGGCCGCGCTGGCGATCGCCGGGCGGATCGCCTTCGCCGCCTTCCCGAACGTGAAGCCGACGACCGACATCGTCATCTTCGCCGGCTACGCGCTCGGCGGCGCGCCGGGATTCGCGGTCGGCGCCCTCACCGCCCTCGTCTCCAACTTCTGGTTCGGTCAGGGCCCCTGGACTCCCTGGCAGATGGTCGGCTGGGGCCTCTGCGGTGTCCTCGGCGCCGCCCTGGCGCTCGGCACTCGCAACGTCGGCCGGCTCGGTCTCGCCGCCACCTGCGGGTTCGCCGGCATCGCCTACGGCGCTCTGCTGAACTTCTACACTGATGGCCACCTACGGAGGGGAGCCTGTCGCTGGCAGCGCTTCGGCGTGCTCGAGGGGCAGGCCGTGCCGTTCGATGCCGCCCACGCGATCGGCAACATCGTCTTCGCGCTGATCGCCGGCCCGGCGATGGTGAGGATGCTGATCCGCTTCCGCGAGCGCTTCGAATGGGACCGGGGAGAGCCCCGACGCTCCGGCCTCCGTCAAGGACGCCGGCGGCGTGACCCGAGGACTGCGCGGCGGGGGTGTCGCCGCGCTGCTGCTCGTTGCCCTGGCGCTCGGGGCGCTGGCGCCGACGCGCGCCGACGCGTCCGAGATCGGCCGCGCCGCCGGCTGGCTGCACTCCGTCCAGAACGCCGACGGCGGCTTCGGCGCCTCGCCCGGCGACGACTCCGGCGCCGCGATGACCGGCTGGGCGATGCTGGGGCTGGAGGCCGCCGGGCGCAACCCGCTCGACGTCTCCGCGCGTCGGGCGCACCCCGGTCGACTTCCTGCGCGGCAGCGTCGGCGACCTGAAGAGCCCCGGCGACCTCGCCCGCACGATCGTCGCCCTCGAGGGGGCCGGTGTCGACCCGCGCAGCTTCGGCGGCGCCAACCTCGTCGCCGAGCTGCTCGCCAAGCGCCGCGACGACGGCTCCTTCGAAGGCTGGCCGGGCTCGACCGCCTTCGCGCGTCATCGCCCTGCGCGACGGCGGGCGCCGGCGGCGGCCTCGACAACTCGCTCTCCTGGCTGCGCGAGGTCCAGAACGACGACGGCGGCTGGGGCGACGTGCCCGGCTCGCCGAGCACCGCCGACGGCACCGGCGCGGTGATGCAGGCGCTCTCGGGCGACTCCAAGGCCGCCCACCGCGGCCTCTCCTACCTGCGCGGCGCGCAGCGGCCGGGCGGCGGCTTCCCGCTCGGCGGCAACGGCGCGGTCAACACCCAGTCGACCGCCTGGGCGATCCAGGGCATCCTCGCCGCCGGCGGCGACCCCGGCTCCTTCCGCCGCGGCGGCGCCAGCGCCCCCGACTACCTCGCCGCCCAGCAGGCAAGCGACGGTCACTACCGCTACTCCAAGTCCAGCGACCAGACCCCGATCTGGGTAACCGGCCAGGTCCTGGTGGCCGCCGCCGGCGACTACTTCCCGATCTCCCCACCGCCGCGCGAACCCAAGGCAGCCAAGAGCCAAGCCCAGACCGGCGGCGTCGTCCCCAACGCCACGAACCCATCTCCCGCCATCTCTTCCGCCGCGGTCCCGCCGGGAGTCTCCGGATTCTCCCCCGCCTCCCCGAGCGGCTCTGGGAACGGAGGTCGGGGGCCCCTCCCGAACGTTTTGCGACCCCCGGGCCAGCCAGCTCCCGGGGCGTCAGCCGCAACCCCCTCGCCCGGGGGGCGAGAGAGGGAGGGGCCCACCACCCGCGAACCTGAAGCGTCGGCGGCGGCGCCGGAAGAACCCCCCGAAAGCCCGCCCAGCAGCAGCCCCGCCGGCGCAATCGTCCTCGGCCTGCTCGGCGGCTGCCTGCTCTTCGGCGCCGCTCTCGGCGCCCGCCGCGCTCTGGATGCGCTGGCGCTACGGCCTGTAGGCGCGGCCACCGGCCGATACCCTCGACCGATGGACGTCGAGACGGCGATACGCACCCGTCGCACCCACAAGGCCTTCGCGCCGGAGCCGCTTCCGCGCGAGCAGCTGGAGGAGCTGCTGGAGCTGGCCAGCTGGGCGCCCAACCACCACCTGACCGTGCCCTGGCGCTTCCGCGTCGTCGGCCCGGCCGCGCTGGCGCGGCTGAAGGAGGCGGCCGGGCCCGAGGGCGCCGCCAAGCTCGACCGCTGCCCGACCCTGGTCGTCGTCTCCAGCCTGCTGGGCGACGACCCGGTCCAGAACGAGGAGGACCTGCACGCGACCGCCGTCGCCTCCTACATCGTCCTGCTCGCCGCCCACGCCCGCGGCCTCGCCGGCTACTGGCGCACGCCGGGCCTGCTGCGCGGCGAGCAGGGCCGCGCCGCCGTCGGCCTGCCGACCGCCGAGCGCTTCGTCGGCCTGCTCCACCTCGGCCATCCCGCGCCAGGAGCGCCCGGCGCCCCGCCGCGTCCCGACGTCGGCGCAACCACCGTCTTCCTCGACTGATGCTGACCCGCGCCGCGCGCAATCGAGGCGATCGCCGGCCAGCACTTCGAGGTGGTCGTGATCGGCGGCGGCATCACCGGCGCCGGGGTCGCCCTCGACGCCGCCTCGCGCGGCTACTCGGTGGCGCTGCTGGAGCGCGGCGACTACGCGGTCGGCACCTCCAGCCGCTCCTCGAAGATGGTCCACGGCGGCCTCCGCTACCTGCAGAACTTCGACCTCGGCCTGGTCCGCGAGGCGCTGCTGGAGCGCCAGCTGATGGTCCAGCTCGCGCCCCACCTGGTCTACCCGACCCCGTTCCTGGTCGCCGCGCTGGGCGAGGAGCGCCGCGACCGCAAACTCGGCCTCGGGCTGAACATGTACGACGTGATGGCGACCACGCGGGTCGGCCGCAGCCGCCGCGAGATGCGCGCCTCCAAGGAGGAGGACGAGGACTTCTACTGGTCGCCCGACCGCCACCGCACGATCGACCGCGACGAGGTGCTGGAGCTGGTCCCGGCGCTGGCCGCCCGCGACCCCAAGGACGCCTACCTCTTCTACGACTGCCAGACCGACGACGTGCGCCTGGTCCTGACCGATCCTCGGCGAGGCCGAGCGCTTCGGCGCGGTGATGCTGAACGGCGCCGACGTCACCGAGGTGCTCTCCGCCAACGGCCGCGCCAGCCGGCGTCGCCTTCGTCGAGGCCGAGTCCGGCGAGCGGATCGAGGTCGGCGCCGACCACGTCGTCAACGCGACCGGCGTCTGGGCCGACACGATCCGCCCCGAGGTGGTCGAGGAGGAGGACGTGCCGCGGATCGCGCCCAGCCGCGGCACCCACCTGATCCTCGACCAGGCCGACCTGCCGATGGGCGAGGCCGCCTGCATCGTCCCGGCCGGCGAGGGCCGGATGATCTTCTCGCTGCCCTGGTACGGGCGCACCCTGATCGGCACCACCGACAACGACTACGAGGGCGACATCGCCCACCCGCAGCCGGCCGGGGACGACGTCGGCTACCTGCTCGAGGCCGTCAACGAGTTCTTCGGCACCTCGCTCGTCGCAGTCCGACCTGGTCGGCGCCTACGCCGGCGTGCGGCCGCTGATCTCCAGCGGCGACCCGCGCAAGTCGGTCGACATCTCGCGCAAGGCGGAGCTCTACGAGACCTCGTCGGGGATGCTGACGATCACCGGCGGCAAGCTCACCACCTGGCGGCGGATGGCGAAGCAGACCGTCGACCGCCTGGTCGAGCGCGAGGGCCGCGAGGCGCCCTGCCACACCGCCGAGATCCCGCTCGGGATGGAGGCGCGCGGCGGCGGACCTGGAGGCGCCCGACGGGGTGGGGGAGGAGGCGCTCGCCCAGCTCGCCTTCCGCTACGGGCACGCCTCCCGCGCCGTCCTCGACCTCGCCCGCGAGGACCCGAAGCTGGCCGCGCCGATCGTCCCCGGCCGCCCCGACCTGCTGGCCGAGGTGGCGATCGCCGCCCGCCGCGAGCAGGCGCGCAGCGTCGCCGACGTGCTGCTGCGCCGCACCCGGCTGGGCATCCTGGCGGCGCCGCAGCTGCGCGACGCCGCCTCCGTGCGCCCCGTCGCCGAGGTGCTGGGAGCCGAGCTGGGCTGGTCGCGGCGCCGGGTCAAGCAGGAGGCCGAGGCCTGGCCGGAGGCCGCCGCGCAGGAGGGCATCGACCCCGCCGCCGCGCGGTTGAATAACCTGCCGCTTCGATGACCAAGGCCGAGCTGGAATCCAAGCACCTCTCCGAGCTGCACGCGCTCGCCGCCGAGGCCGGCGTCGAGCGCTACCGGATGCTCTCGCGCGCCGAGCTGATCGAGAAGCTGGGCGACGGCGACGGCCAGGGCTCCCCGAGGAGCCAGAGCTCCGAAGCTCGCAGGGCTCCCGGGCAGAGCTCCAGAGCTCGCAGGGCTCCGGGGGCAGGGCTCCCAGCGCCCGCCGCGTTCGGGACCTCCGAGCAGGGCGACCGCCCGCCGCGCCGCCGGCGCAGCCGCGGCGGTGGCGACCGCAAACCAGCCTCCGATCGCGAGGGCGCCAGACGCGAGCCCCGCCGCGAGCCGCGACCCAAGCGCGAGCCGCCGCCCGAGCCGGCTCCGGCCCCCGAGCCCGTTCCCGCGGCACCGACTCCGGCCGCCGCCACTCCGAGCCGATCCCGCTGCCCGTCCTCGCCGCCGGCGCCGCCGTCGCTTCGGCCGCCGCGGCAAGCAGGGCGTGACCCTCCAGGATCTGCTGCTGCCGCCGGCCGCCGGCCGCCAGGCGATCCTCTGCGCCGAGACCCGCGAGGCCTGCACGGCGCTGCTGCGCGGCATCGCCGCCGACCTCGCCGGTGACTCCGAGGGTCCCGATCCGGTCGCCCTGCTGATCGACCCCAGCCCCGAGGAGCTCGCCGACTGGCGCCGTGAGGCGCCGCAGGCGGAGATCGTCGCCGCCGGCCAGGCCCGCCACGCCAGCGACGCCCTCGCCCAGGCCAGCGCCCGCGCCTCCAGCGGCGACGACGTGATCCTCCTGGTCGACTCGCTGACCCGCCTCGGCGAGGCCTACGAGCGACGCCGACGCCGCCAAGGAGTTCTTCGACGCCGGCCGCGTCCAGGCCGGCGCGGGCGGCGGCTCGCTGACCGTGGTGGCCGCGCTAGAGCGGCCAGCCAGCTAGCTGACGCCCACCCGGCAGTCGGGTGTGCGAGATTTCTCTAGCGCCGGTAGGCGATGCGGCGCCAGGAGGGCTCTTTGGAGAGCTCGATCAGGTCGGAGCTGCGGTCCGGCTGGACGTAGCCGAAGGTCTGGGTGCGCTCGTCGAAGACGACGTCGAGCTCGCCCTCCTTGACCCGCTGGTCGAGCCAGGCGCCGCGGAAGACGAGGCGGCGGATCCAGTGGACGAGGCTGCGGTTGGCGGGGCCGACCAGGTCCTCCCAGTTCTCGTTGATGTGCTCGCCGAGGCGTGAGCTGGGCTCGGCGATCTCGCCGCTGACGGCGAGGTCGAGAAGATCGTCGAGCTCCTCCTGGCTGAGGCCCTGGTGCGACGAAGCCGAGCTTGACCGCCGCCTGCTCGACCCGCTGCCCGAAGTCCTCCTCGTTGAAGGCGAAGCGAAGCTCGCCGTACTCGAGCACGTAATCGGAGCCAGACTCGTAGTTCCCTCGGCGGGTCGTTTTCTTGTCCATGAGTTGAAGCCCATCTGCCCCCGCAAGCCCAGCGGGAACAGGTCCATGATCTTGCCGATCATCGTAGTCCGGTGCCTGCCCGGGGCAGGTCACTGAACGACCGTTTGCACTCCGGAGTCGATCGCGCCCGACGCGTCGGTCGCGTCGGCGGGGGAGAGGCCGCTGCGCCGGACGGCCTTGGCAGGGGGTGCAGTCCGCCCGTTTGAGCAAGCTTCCCCGCCGCCGTGTCTGCGGCCGCGCGGTCCCGGTCGCGATCGGCTTCCGCGCCCGCCTGCTCGGCCTCGCTGGGCTGCGACCGCGAGCAGGCGGGGCCGGGCCTGCTGATCCCGCGCTGCTCCAGCGTCCACACCTTCGGCATGCGCTTCGCGCTCGACCTCGTCTTCCTCGACCGTGACGGTCGGCCGCTGGTCGCGTCCGCCGCGGCGTGCCGCCGCGCCGCTTCGTCCGGCACCGCGGCGCCGCCGCGGTTCTGGAGATTCCGGCGCCGCAGGGGGGAGAGTTCGCCGCCCCCGCGCCTTAGGCGGGCGATGTTGCCGCAGAGACAAGAGATCGCCAGCGTCGTCGTCTGCGAGGACGACGCGATGACCCTGGAGCTGCTCTGCGACCACCTCGTCGCCGACCGCTTCGGGGTGCTGCCGGCGCCGAGCGCCTCCGACGCGCTCCGCCTCTGCCGCTACAACCAGCCCGACCTGCTGCTGCTCGACCTCTCGCTGCCCGACGCCTCCGGCCTCGACGTCCTGCGCGAGATCCGCGAGGCCGACGGGGTCGACGCCGCGCTTCGACCCGCGCCTGCCGGTGATCGTCCTCACCGGTCGCAGCGCCGAGACCGACCGCGTCCGCGGCCTCGACGCGGGCGCCGACGACTACCTCACGAAGCCCTTCAACTATCGAAGAGCTGCGGGCCCGGATCGGCGCCGTCCTGCGCCGCCGCGCGACCCGCCGCGACGGCCCGTGCCGGGTCGGCGAGCTGATGGTCGACCCGATCCGCCGCAAGGTCACCGTCGGCGACCGCGAGGTGCCGCTGGCCAAGAAGGAGTTCACGCTGCTGCGCGTCCTCGCCGGCGACCCCACCCGCGTCTTCTCCAAGGAAGAGCTGCTGCACGACGTCTGGGGCTTCCGCAGCCCCGGCCGGACCCGCACGCTGGATTCGCATGCGAGCCGGCTGCGGCGCAAACTCGACCCCGAGCACAGCCGCTACGTCGTCAACTGCTGGGGGATCGGCTACCGCCTGATCGACGGCTGAGAGCTATCAGGCAGGCAGCCGGGAGTACATCGTCGGCCAGGGCATGGCGACCATGACGGGGTTCCCGGCCCTGCTCAGCGCACCTCGACCGATGCGCTGTTGTCGATCTCCTCGCTCGTACCCGCGGGCTCAAAACGGACGGTCAGGCGGACCGTCAACGACTCGCCCTGCTTGAGCGCCGCCCTTATCTTGTTGCGCGGCTTGACCCGCAGCGTGTAGCGCCCTGCCGCGTCTAACCACGTGGCGCTCTCACCGTAGACGGGCAAGCGCACGGTGCGTCTTGGAGCAGGTGATGATCGCTGTTCGCTCGGGTCCAAATGGCGTCGAGCGACACGAGCCAGGGTGGCTTCCTTCAAGACTTCAGCGCGGACCTGGACGTTTCCAGGCTCGGGGAATTCGTAGTCGAGGACGATCTCACCGGTCCTGCCGTTGACGCGAGGCTTTCGCCTCTCCACAGCGGGACCTCCTGCCGGGCCCGGACTGTCCGGGGCTTCCCGGGAAGCTTGGTTCCGATCGACCTGACTTTCCTGCCCTGGGTGACCGGGGATTTCCCCTGCCGCGGGGGCGGAGTAGGCCAGCACCTGGCCTGCCTCATCTCCCAGCATGCAGAACGATCGGGATGGACAGGACACCGACGAGAAATCGCCGTTTGTCTCGAGCGGCACCCAGGCACCCCAGCCGCTGCCTTCGAAGATCGAGACCGCGCCTTCGAAACGGGCTATCGCGACGCAGAATGCCGCAGACGCGCACGACACCGATCCTGCGCTGAACGGCCCGCGCTCTTGCGCGTGAGCTATTTCGATGGGTGCGCTCCAGACCGAGCCGTCATAGGTCAATGCCTGCCCGGTGTTCTGCCCGCTCACACCCGTCAGGCGTTCGCTCACCGCCGCGCAGAAGGAGGACGAGGCGCAGGAGACTCCCCACAGCCCCCCTTCGGGATAGATCGGGTCGGGCCCGGTCCAGGGGCCGTTGCGATAGATCAGCGCATCGTGTTCGCCGACCGCGACACACATCGATGGGGACACGCAGGAAACCGAGCGCAGCGCGGCCTGATCGATTTCGCGCGGTGCGCTCCAGCCGCCGCCATCGTAGATCAGCGCGTAGGTGTGGCTCTGATGTTCTGAGAGCGCTACGCAGAAGGAGGCGGATACACACGACACGGAATCGAGCTCACCCGCGCTGTCGACTTCGCTCGGGGGGCTCCAGCTCGAGCCGTCGTAGGTGAGCGCATAGCCACGCGCGCGACCACCGACCGCGACGCAGAAGGTGCTCGCCGGGCAGGACACCGAGGCGAGGCCGCCTTCTGGGTCTACCGCAATCGGATGGCTCCAGGCCGACCCGTCGTAGGAGAGGGCTCGGCCGTGATGGTCCACCGCCATGCAGAACGAGGAGTCCGGGCAGGAGACCGAGCCGATCCCTGCGCTGCCGATCGGCGTGGGGTCACTCCAGGTCGTGCCGTTGTAGGCGGAGGCGTAGTCCCCGGCCGCGATACAGAAGGAGTCGCTCGGACAGGAGACGACGCGAGCCGCCCGTTCGCCCACCGTGGTCGAGTTGCTCCAGGTGCTGCCGTTGAAGAGGATGGTTTCCCCAGTCGGAGTCAGCGCCGCGCAAAACGATTCCGAACGGCAGGAGACTGAGTCGATTATCCCCGAGTGGCCTATCTGTTCCTTGCTCCAGGTGCTGCCGTCGTAGGTCAGCTCGTCGCCGAAGTTACCCGCCGCGACGCAGAAGGAAGCCGATACGCACGACAGCGATTGAAGGGCTGAGTCGGGCTGGCTGTCGAATTCGGTCGGTGTGCTCCAGGTGCTTCCGTCATAAGTGGTCTCGATCGCCCCTCCTCCGCCGCCTGGGTCGATCGCCATGCAGAAGGTCTCAGAGGAGCACGACACGGAGTCCAGGCCCCCGGCAGAGACGTGGACGGGTTCGCTCCACTGACCGTCGCGGTAGGTGGCGGCATATTCGGCTCCGACGGCTGCGCAGAAGGAGGCCGAGACGCATGAGACGTGGAAGAGGCTCCCGCCGGTAGGCAGCGGTTCGCTCCAGGCGCTGCCGTTATAGGTGAGGGCACGACCCCCCCCATCCATGGCCATGCAGAAGGAGGAGGAGGGGCAGGAGACCGACAGGAGCCCGGCCTGTGGGTCGATCAGGCTCGCTTCGCTCCAGGTTCCTGCGCTGTAGACGGCGGCCGACCCGTGTGTGCTGGCCCCGCCTACGCTCACGCAGAACGAGGGAGAAGCGCATGAGACGGAATTCGTGAGGATCGCCGGGTCCACCGGCCTGGGCGCCGACCATTCGCCTGCTGCCCGCGCGCTGGCTGAGCCTCCCAGGGTCAGAGCCGCGAGGAGCAGCGCTCCGATCCAGAACCGTCCGCGGAAACCCGGGCTCCGCGCGAGCTTGCGGCCAGGACCAAACCTCGACTGGCTCATAGCTTCGCCCATGCTGGCAGGGTATATGGCCGTTCGCCGTAGACCCCACTCGCCACACGGAGGCGACGCCGACACCGCCGCATCGTTCCGGACGAGAATCGAGTCGGTCGGCTCCGGAGCGGGCCGACGCCGGGGGCAGCGGGTCGCGACGCGAGGACGCTCCGGAGCCGACCGACCTGATCGGACGCATGAGAGCGGACGGGAGGTATGGCACCATCCCGGTACGACGGGTGCACGGTTGCAGCAGGTTTTCAGGTGGGGCAGAGAGATGGCGATCTGACGGCTATGAATGCCAAGGCGTCACCCAGCCATCAACCACGCACTGGGGATACCGCAGCCCCGGCCGGACCCGCACGCTGGATTCGCATGCGAGCCGGCTGCGGCGCAAACTGGACCCCGAGCACAGCCGCTACATCGTCAACTGCTGGGGGATCGGCTACCGCCTGATCGACGGCTGAGGCTTACTTCAATCGGCGCTCTTGGCCAGGGGCGACTCGAAGTGGAGGATCGCCAGTGTGGTGGTGATCGAGCTGGATTTCCCGCCGGCCAGCCGAACGGTCGCCTCCTCCTGGATCTCGATCGCCCGGTTGAGAGTCTGCTCGAGCAGTGAGTTCAGCGCGGTCCAGCCCTCCTGGTCGATGACGAGCGGGGTCCGGCTGATGTGCGAGTCGCTGCGGGCGTCGATGGTGCCGGCCGTCAGGGCCGCGGTCGAGTCCTGGCCGATCATCTCGAGGACGGCGCCGGAGATGCCCTTGCGGGCCGAGGCCGGAATCTTCTCCCAGTCGCTGTCGCTGAAGAAGGCACGCTCCGTGGCGCGGTAGAAGTGCTCGACGGCACCGCGGCGGGGCTCGGTTTTGACCAGTTCGACACAGTCGTACTCAAGCAGCGTCTTGACGTGGTAGCTGACATTGCCCAGCGGCTCGCCAAGTTCCTGCGAGAGCTGGTTGGGGCTGGAGACGCCCTTGTGGAGCGAGGTGAGAATCCTCACCCGTAACGGGTGGGCCAGGGCCTTAGCCAATTGCTGGGTGATGCCCTCTGGAGACGTTCGAGTCTGAGCCAAGGGGGAAATCCTCCGATCGATGTGGGGGCCGGGACAGGTGGTGCGGGAGCTATCTTCCACTCCGGTTTCGGATCAAGTATTCCAAAACGCTCCGTCGTTTCCGCGATCGAGAGCCTTTTCCAATGCGAAAAAACCCGAGCATCGCCGCAATTTTGGACCGATCAATGGGATCATAGAAACCAGATATACCGTTCAAGTGGTCTAATCCATGCGTACCCGCTGCCCCAAGGCGCCTGGCCGAGACCGCATTGGGGTGGCGGGTGCTTAACCCAGCGCCGTTTCGCTCGGGGGGAGAAGTCGGCCGTCCTCGCCCCTTAAGGGGCCATGGCACCTGGCTCGCAGAGGGGACACTCGCGGTGAAACCCGTCCTGGCGCAGATCGTCGCCGGCTGGCCGCTGGCGGCATCGTTGGCGGCGGCGGTGACCGCCCAGGGCCTCTGGGCGGGACGGCGGCGAACGGCGCTGAACGAGGCCATGCACGAGCTGCGCCGCCCGCTTCAGGCGCTTGCCCTGGCGGCTCCGGCCTCACCCCGGGTCGAGGGCTCGGGCATCGAGTGGTCCCTGCAGATGGCCGCCGTTGCCCTGGAGCGCCTTGACCGGGAGATCAACGGCGAGGCGTCGGCGACGGTCAAGGCGCCGCTCCTCGCCGCGCCGCTGCTGGCCTCCGCGGTGCGGCGCTGGCAGGCGCGGGCGGCGCTCGCCGGCGGCTCTCTGGAGCTGTGCTGGGAGGCAGGGGGGGCGACGGTCGTCGGCGATCGCTGCGCGATCGCGCAGGCGCTCGACAACCTGATCGTCAACGCGATCGAGCACGGCGGGCCCACGATCCTCGTCACGGCGCAGCTTCGCGAGGGAAGGCTGCGGGTGTCCGTCGCCGACTCCGGCCGCGCTTCCCGCCCCGACTCGCGGCGCGAGAGCCCCGCCGAGCTGATCGCCCGGCTCTCCGGTCGCCGTCGCAACGGTCATGGGCTCCGAGTGGTGCGGCGGACCGCGGCGGCGCACGACGGAGATTTCCGGCTGCGATGCTCAGAGCAGGGGACAGAGGCCATTCTCGAGCTGCCGCTGCTCGGCGGCGGGGACGAGACGGTTGGGTGAGCAAGAGGGGCCGCGCACTTGCCTTTGTCCTCGCGGCGCTGCTCGCCGCCGTCACCGCCGCGGCGATCGCCGACGGCTACGGGGCCAGCGTCGCTCGAGGCTACGGCGAGCTGCGGCCGGTGCTCGTCGCTGCCAGCGACCTGAAAGCGGGCCGGGAGCTCGATCCCAGGCTGGCCGCGACGGCGCTGGAGCTGCGGCGGATCCCGGCTCGGTTTGTGCCGCCCGGGGCGCTGGGCGCCGCAGCGGAAGCGGTCGGGCTGATCCCCGATGCGCCGCTGCCCGCCGGGTCTTACCTGGTCGCCTCCCAGCTTCACCCACCGCACGCCGACAACAGCCGGGTACCCGGTCTCGGGCCGGGTCGCAGCCCGGTCGTGATCACCGTCAGCGGCTCCGAAGCGCTGCTCGTGGGCGGGGCGCAGCCGGCCGGTGCAAGGGTGGATGTGGTCGTGACGACGGAACCGACCGGCCCCGGCCCCGGCCGGACCTACGTAGCGGCCGCGGCGGTACCGCTGCTGGGGCTTGCCCAGGATGCCGAAGCGGCAGCGCCGGACGGCTCCGCCGCCGCGACGCTGGGCCTGACCCGGCACCAGGCCCTGACGCTGATCGCCGCCGAGAGCTTCGCCCGCCAGGTGACGATTCTCCCGCGGGGTTGAGAGTGGGGGCGCGAGAGCGAAACGTCGCCGCGCTGGCCGGCTCGCTGCGGGCGAGGCTGGTCGAGCGGCGCCGGGCGGAGGCGGCGGCCGGGCGGCAGGCCGGGGGAGACTTGCGCGGCGCAGTCCGCGAGCTCGTCGACGAGGAGGCGGTGCTGCTTGCCGAGCGCGACCGCGAGGAGATCGCGGCGCGGATCGTGCGCGACAGCGTCGGCCTCGGTCCGCTGGAGGTCCTCCTCGCCGACCCCGCCGTGGAGGAGGTGATGGTCAACGGGCCGGGCCGGGTCTTCGTCGAGCGCGGCGGCCGGATCGAGGCCACGGACGTCGCCTTCGTGGACGAGGAGGAGCTGCGCAACGCGATCGAGCGGATCCTGGCCCCGCTGGGCCGGCGCGTGGACGAGCTCAGCCCGATGGTCGACGCCCGGCTCGCGGACGGCTCCCGGGTCAACGTCGTGATCCCGCCGCTGGCGATCGACGGGCCGGCGGTCTCGATCCGGCGCTTCGGCGCCCGCCGCCCCGGCCCGGGCGAGCTGGTCAGGCTCGGGACCCTGACCGCAGATCAGCGACGGCTGCTGGAGAGCGCGGTCGGCGCTCGCCGCAGCATCCTCGTCAGCGGTGGCACCGGGTCCGGCAAGACGACTCTGCTCAACGCCCTCTCCAGCTTCATCGGCGAGACCGAGAGGGTGGTGACGATCGAGGACGCGGCGGAGCTGCGACTCCAGCAGCCCCACGTGGTTCGGCTCGAGAGCAGGCCGGCAGGGGTCGAGGGCAGGGGAGAGGTGACGATCCGCAATCTGCTCCGCAACGCCCTGCGGATGCGACCGGACCGGATCGTGATCGGCGAGGTCCGGGGGCCGGAGGCGCTCGATCTCCTGACCGCGCTCAACACCGGTCACGACGGCGCCCTCTCGACCGTTCACGCCAACTCGGCCGCCGACGCGCTGAGCCGGCTCGAGACGCTGGCGCTGATGGCCGGGGTCGGGCTGCCGCACGCGGCGGTGGCCGAACAGGTCCAGCGCGGCATCGACCTGGTTGTCCACCTCGAGCGGCGGGCCGACGGCGCCCGCCTCGTCACCGACGTCGCCGAGGTGGTGCGCGCGGCCGGCACCACCGCGGTCCGCAGCGTCGACGGCGCCGCTCGCGAGCGGTGACCGGCGTCTCCAGGCTGCTGCCGGCGCTGGTCGGTGCTGCGGCCGGCGGCTTGCTGGCGCTGGCGGCGCGGGAGGCGCTGCTGGCCAGCCCCGCCGCCGCGCGCTGGCTGCGGCTGGCGCTTGAGCCGCTGCGCAGGGCGGGACGGGAGGGCTATGCGCCCTCCAGCGCCGAGCGCCGCCGGCTGGCGGCACTCGGCACGGCGGCAGCGGTGCTCGGGGGTTGGCTGCTGGCCGGCCTGACCCTGGCGCTGCCGCTCTCCGTCGCCGGGCCGGCGATCGCCGGCTGGGCGATCTCCAGCCGCAGGCGTCGCTACCGGGCCGCCGTGGAGCGCTCGCTGCCCGAAGTTGCGACGGCGATCGCCGACTCGCTCACGGCCGGTCGCTCGCTGCGCGCCTCGCTGCCGGCCGCGGCCGGCTCTCTCGACGGCCCGCCCGCCGCCGAGCTGGCCCGGCTCGGCGCCGAGCTCGACCTCGGAGCGCCGACCGCCGAGGCGGTCGAGGCCTGGCGGAGGCGGATGCGCTCGGAGCGGGTCGATGCCTTCGCCGGGGCGTTGCTCAGCCAGCGGCTTGCGGGTGGCGACCTGGCCGGGCTGTTGAGGCGCTTCGCCGCGGGCGCCGCCGAGCGCGACCGGGTGGCGGAGGACGCCAGGTCCGCCACCGCACAGGCCCGCTTCACCGGTCTGCTCGTGGTGGCGATGCCGAGCGGCGGCGCCCTCTTTGCCGAGCTGATCCAGCCCGGCTTCATCGCCAAGCTGCTCGGCTCGCCGCCCTCGGCTGTGCTGCTGGCCCTGGCGGCTGCGCTTCAGCTCGCCGGCTTCGTCGCGATCAAACGCTTCTCGAGGGTCGTCGAGTGAGTGCTGCCGGCCTCTTGGCGGGCCTTGCCGTGCTGTTTGGCTTCGCCACCGCCCGCGAGTTGCTGGCCGGCAGGCTCGGGACCGCGAGGATGCCGCTGCCGCCGCGGCTGCGGGGTCGCTCCGCTGGAGCGGCGCTGCGGCTCGGGCTGTCGGAGCGCCTGCGCCGTTCCGGGCTGGAGGCGCGGCTGCCGCTCCCGGCCGTGTTCGCCGCCAAGCTCGCCGGAGCCGCCTGCGGCGGCCTCGCCGCGCTGGCCGCGGCGCCGGCGGCGCCGGGCAGGACGTCGCTGCTGGTGGCGATCGCGCTGCCGGCGGCGGGCTTCGTCGTCCCCGACGCCCTGCTCGAGCGCGCAGCGCGCCGCCGCCAGCGGCGCCTGGTCGCGGCGCTGCCGGATGCCCTCGACCTGCTTGCCGTCAGCGCCGGTTCCGGCCGCGGCCCGGCGGCCGGTCTCGAGCAACTGGCCCGGGCGGGCGAGGGCCCGCTGGCCGAAGAGCTGCGGTTGACGGTCGCGGAGCTTTCCTGCGGCACCCCGCTCGCTGCCGCGCTGCTCTCCTTGCGCAGTCGCGTCCCCGGCAGCGAGCTGGCGACCCTGATCGCCTCGATCGAACGCTCGCGCCGCTTCGGCTCGCCCCTGGCCGACCAGCTGCGCCGCCAGGCCAGTGCCCTGCGCCGCGACAGCCGTCGCGCCGTCGAGGAGCGTGCCGCCCGGGCCGCACCGAAGATCCAGCTGGTCGTGGCCCTTGTCCTGGTTCCCTCGGTCCTGCTGATGATCGCCGCCGGCTTGATCGCCAACGCGGGGACGCTCCTTGCGGGGTTCTGAAGGCGCCCTCCTTACTGGGCCGACTCGTCGCGCAGGCGCCTTGCCACCGCGGCGGTTGCGGCGGTGATCGTCTCGAGGTCCTCGGCGTTCTCCTTGTGGCCGTGGACGTAGCAGCAGAGGGTGCCGTCGACCAGCTCGAAGGCGAACTTCTTCGGGGCCGAGTCGGTCAGCCAGACGATGAAGGTGGGGGCGAAGAGGCGGCGCAGCCAGACGGCGTCCTGCCCCTTGCCGGCGAAGATCTCGTACCTGTCGTCGAGCGCCTCACTCTCCAGCTTGACCCGCTCTTTGGAGCGGCGGAAGACGTCCTCGAACTTCTCCAGCGAGTGCAGCCCGAACTTGCGCTGGCAGTAGAGCTCCGGCACCTGCCGGGCGGACTCGGGCACCTCGACCAGCCCCAGTGTGAAGCGGTAGTAGTTGGTCTGGCGGTTGCCCTCGCCGTCGGTCGTCTCCTCCTCGTAGGTATATAGAGCGAGGGTCCCGTCGACGCCGTCGGCGAGGGTGCCGGAGAGGGTGCGCTCGGCGTAGCGATCGTCGCCCTTGCGCAGCAGCGGCGTCGCGGCGGGCAGCGGCCCGCGGCCGGCGAGGGCGAGGCCGTGCTGTTGAGCGTAGGCGGCGAAGAAGGCGTCGGCGGCCCGGGAGTCGGCGATCGCGAAGACGATTCCCAGGCAGACAAGGAGGGCGAGGACCGCCGCGCCGGCGCCGACCGCCGGGCCGATCAGGGCGGCGCCGGCGAGCCCGGCCGCGATCGCGAAGGCCGCGATCAGGGCCAGCGTCAGCGTCTTGCCCAGCAGCCGCTTGAAGTGGAAGCCGCGCAGATCGTTGGCGTCCCCTGCGGCGAGCGGAGGCGCCGAGCTGACGTCGTCGGGCGAATTCACCGGCGGAACTTAACGGCAGGCGGCGGATGCAAAGGGGGTTGCAAGGGAAGGTCGTGTTGCACCGTGGGGGATTGTGGGTTATTGTGGCGCTCGAGTTGAAGCCCAGGACCGGGGTGGTGAGGTTCCTCCCACCTCATCACTCCGGTCCCAACTCTTTCCGGCCCGCCCTCCCCGCTCAGAAAGGACTCGCCGCGGTGGCATTTCGGGGTCTCTACGAGCACAGCCTGGATTCGAAGGATCGACTCACGGTTCCCTCGCGGTTCCGCGCCTCGCTCTCCGATGGAGTGGTTCTGTCCAAGGGCTTTGACCCCTGCGTCTGGGTTCACACCACCGCCGAGTTCGAGCAGCTCTCCGACCGCTTCCTCTCGCCGCACAGCCCCTTTGGCCGCGACGCCCGCCAGCTGCGCCGCCGCTTCCACGGCGGCTCTTTCGACGAGAAGCTCGATTCGGCCGGGCGCATCCGCGTCCCCAAGCCGCTGATCGAGCACGCCGGGCTGGACGGCAACTGCGTCGTGATCGGGGCCGGCGAGTACCTGGAGATCTGGAACGCCGATGCCTGGGCCAGGCAGGAGGAGGAGCTCGACGCCGCCGCGCCTGAGATCGCCGAGGGCCTGGCCGGCGCCGGGACTGCGTGACGATGAGACTTCATGCCGAGCGAACCCCGATCTCCTACAGCCGCCAGCCCGGACCGGGCAGCATTACGCCGATGACCCACCTTCCCGTCCTCGCCCCGGAGCTGATCTCGCTGCTCGCGCCCGAGCCGGGGCAGACGGCCGTCGACTGCACCTTCGGCGCCGGCGGCCACGCGCGCCTCGTCGCCGAGCAGCTGGGCGCCGGAGGGAACGTTGATCGGGATCGACCGCGATCCCGCCGCGGCGGCCCGGTTCGCCAAGTTCGCGGCCGAGGCGCCCTGCCGGACCCTCTTCGTCGGCGCCGACTTCGCGGAAGGTCTTCGCGCCCTGAGCGGCGAAGGCATACGCCCAGAGATGATTTATGTAGACCTCGGCATGTCCTCGATGCAGATCGACGCTTGGGAGCGTGGCTTCTCCTACGCCTACGACGCGCCGCTCGACATGCGGATGGACACCCGCCAGGAGTTCGATGCCGCCGATCTCGTCAACGAGTGGCCGGAGGCGCGGATCTCACAGGTGCTGCGCCGCTTTGGCGAGGAGCGCTACGCCGGCGGCATCGCCCGCGAGATCGTCCGCCGCCGCCCGCTCAGCACCACCTCGGAGCTGGTCGCCGCGATCAAGGCCGGGATGCCCGCCGCCGCGCGCTTTGGCGCCGGTCATCCGGCCAAGCGCAGCTTCCAGGCGATCAGGATCGCCGTCAACGGTGAGCTGGAGGCGCTCGAGCAGGCGCTGCCGCTGGCCTGGGAGGCGCTGGCGGTCGGCGGTCGCTTCGGCGCAATCGCCTTCCACTCGCTGGAGGACCGGCCGGTCAAGCAGTTCCTCGCCGCCAAGGCCCGCGGCTGCGTCTGTCCGCCCGAGCTTCCCGTCTGCGTCTGCGGCCACGAGCCGGAGGCCGAGCTGCTGACCCGCCGCGCCGTCGCGCCGGGCCCGGCCGAGGTCGAGGCCAACCCGCGCTCGCGCTCGGCCCACCTGCGGGTTGCAGTCAAGGTCGCCGAGGACAACGGCACCGGGGTGGCCGGCTGATGGCCGTCGCCGCCCCCGCTCGTAAGACCGCTCCGCGCCGCCGCCGCGGACCTCGCCGCCGCGCAAAAAGGCCGCCCCGGCTCGCCCGCGCCCCGCAGAAAAAGGCCGCGCCCGCCCGCCGTCCCCGTTCCCGTCCGACTCCCAAGGTCGCGCCGCGGCCAGCCCGGCCCCCGCTCGCAAGGCGCCGGTGCCGCGCCGGGCGAGGCCAAAGACGAAGCGAGCCGTCGGCGGCCAGCTGATCCCGCTTGCCGGCCGGACCGCGGTCGCGGTCGGCCAGCTGCCCGACTCCGGGCTGGTCGTGCGGATGACCCGCGGCCGCGCCTGGATCGGCGTCCTCGGAGTGCTCTTGGTCGGGATCGTCGCGCTCAACGTCGTCACCCTCAGCTTCGCCGCCTCCTCCGGCAAGATCGACGAGCAGCTGACCGCCCTGGACCAGGAGAACTCGATCCTCGGCGGTCGCGTCGCCCGGCTCGACGGCATCGGCAACGTCCGCCGCGCGGCGGCGCCACTCGGGCTGGCGATGCCCTCCAGCGACGCGATCCAGTTCACCGACGCCGGCCTCCACGACGTCGCCACGGCGGCCCAGCGCCTCGCTGCCGCCGGGCCGGGGTAGGCGCGGCGGATGCGCTTGATCGAACGCCGGATCGGGCTTCTCTTCGCCGGCTTCCTGCTCTGCTTCCTGGTCATCGTCGGTCGCGCCTTCTGGCTGCAGGGCGTACAGGGCGCCCAGCTGGCGTCCGAGGCGATCTCCCAACAGACCGAGACCGTCACGGTGCCGGGCCTGCGCGGCAGCCTGCTCGACCGCCGCGGCAACGAGCTGGCCGCCTCCGAGGACGCGGCGACGATCTACGCGACGCCATACCAGGTCAAAAACCCTCCCCAGGTGGCGGCGAAACTGGCCTCGATCCTCGAATTGGGCAACGGCGAAGTGCTGCGCAGCCTCACCGCCGACTCCGGTTTCTCCTACATCGCCCACAAAGTCAGCCTCGAACAGGCCGCCAGGATCGAAAGGCTGAAGGTGGAAGGGATCGGCGAGCTGCCTGACAGCCGTCGCACCTACCCTCAGGGCGAAATGGCGGGACAGGTGATTGGCGCGGTCGGCTCCGAAAACCAGGGTCTGATCGGCCTCGAGGCCGGCGAGGAATCGGTCCTCGAGGGCAGCGACGGCGAACGGCGCATCGTCCGCGACGCGCTGGGCGACCCGATCCGGCTGGAAACGGTTAAGGAAGCGAGCGACGGCGAAGACGTCCAGCTCACCCTCGACCCGCTGATCCAGCAGAAGACCGAACAGGTGCTCTCGGAAGTCGGCGAAACCTACGCGCCCAAGGGAGCGACGGCGATCGTCGTCGACCCCCGCGACTCGCAGATCCTGGCGATGGCCAACTGGCCCCCGATCGACCCCAGCGATCTCTCCAACACGCCCAGCGAAGACCTGACCAACCGAGCGACCAGCTTCAACTACGAACCGGGGTCGACCTTCAAGGCATTCACGGTCTCGGCGGCGCTGGAAGAAAAGCTGGTGACGCCGGAAACGACCTTCACGCTGCCGCCGAGCATCCAGGTCGCGGACCGGACGATCGAAGACGCCGAGTCGCGCGGGACCGAAACGATGAGCGTCGCCCAGATCCTCGCCCGGTCCTCCAACGTGGGCGCGGTGACGATCGGGCTCGAGCTCGGCGCCGAAAAATTCAGCAAATGGATCGACCGCTTCGGATTCGGCCGCAAGACCGGCGTCCAGTTCCCCGGCGAGGAAAGCGGCATCGTTCCCAAGCTGGATGAATACTCGGGCTCGTCGATGGGGAACTTGCCGATCGGCCAGGGGCAGGCGGTGACGCCGATGCAGATGGTCGCCGGCTACTCGGCGATCGCCGACGGCGGCATCCTCAGGCAGCCGCAGCTGATCGAGCGGGTCGGCGACCGCAAGGTCGACGAGCCGAAGGGGCACCGCGTGATCGCCCCGGGCGTGGCGGCGCAGGTGCGGGAAATGCTCGAGGGTGTGCTGGCCGCCGGCGGGACCGCCTCGGAGGTAAGCGTGCCGGGGTACACGCTGGCCGGCAAGACCGGGACGGCGCAGGTGGCCGAAAACGGCGGCTACTCGGAAAGCAAGTACGTGGCTTCGTTCATCGGCTTTGCGCCGGCGCAGGACCCGAAGCTGCTGGCGGCAGTGATCGTGGATCAGCCGCAGGGGGATATCTACGGGGGGTCAGTGGCGGCTCCGGCGTTCGGCAGGATCGCGGCGTTTGCCTTGCCTTATCTGGGTGTGGCGCCCGAATAGGGGCCGGGAGTCGGGTGCCCCTCGCGCTTGCTGGGTTTTTCGCCGGGAGCCCTGACTCTCTCGCCAAGCGGTCGGGGCGAAAAAGGGAGCGCCGCTGCGCGAGAGGGGCACCCGACTCCCGGCCTAGAATCGGGGGCCGATGAGGCTTGATGAGCTGGTCGCGGAAGCTGGAGGGACTCGGATCGCCGGGGACGGCCGGATCGCCGGGGACGGCCGGGTGGAGATAGTTGGGTTGGCCTACGACAGCCGCAAGGTCGGGCCGGGGACGCTGTTCTTCTGCGTGCCGGGGGAGAAGGTGGATGGGCATGAGTTTGGGGCGGGGGCTGTGGAGGCGGGGGCGACGGGGCTCGTGGTGGAGCGGGAGCTGGAGCTGGACGTGGCGCAGCTGGTGGTGGGGGACGCGCGGGCGGCTATGGCGCCGCTGGCGGCGCGGTTTTGGGGAGATCCGACTGCGCAGTTGCGGGTCGTCGGGGTGACGGGGACGAACGGGAAGACGACCACGGCGTTCCTGGTTCGGGAGATCCTCGAGGGAGCCGGGGTTCCCTGTGGGTTGCTGGGGACGGTGAAGCAGGTGGTCGGTGGGGTCGAGGAGACGGTCGAGCGGACGACCCCGGAGGCGATCGATCTGCAGGCGACGTTTCGGCGGATGCTCGACGCTGGGGACCGGGTCTGTGCGATGGAGGTCTCCTCGCACGCGATGGCGTTGCACCGGGCCGACGCGGTCCACTTCGAGGTGGCGCTGTTCACCAACCTCACCCAGGACCACCTCGACTTCCACGCGGACATGGAGGACTACTTCGGCGCCAAGCGCCGCTTGTTCGAGGCGGGGCCGGGGACGGCGATCGTCAACCTCGACGACCCCTACGGCCGTCGCCTCGCGGAGGAGTTCGAGTGTCTGACCTTCTCCGCCGAGGGCGCAGACGCCGACTACTCGGCCCGCGACGTCAACTTCGACGCCAGCGGCGCCAAGTTCATCATCGCCCTGCCAGGCCGGGGGTCGATGGGCCGAAAAGTTGAGCCCACGTTGACAATTCGGCCCGTCGGCGGGGAGATGAAGGTGCGGACGGGGATGCCGGGGCATTTCAACGTGGCGAATGCGCTGGGGGCGTTTGCGGTGGCGGAGGCGCTGGGGATCGAGCCGGAGGCGGCTGCCGCCGGGCTGGCGCGGGCGGGGCGGGTGCCGGGGCGCTTCGAGCCGATCGACGAGGGGCAGGGGTTTGCGGTGCTGGTCGACTACGCGCACACGCCGGACTCGCTGCAGAACGTGCTGCGGGCCGCCCGTCGCCTCACCGCGGGGCGGCTGATCGTCGTCTTCGGTGCCGGCGGCGACCGCGATCGCGACAAGCGGCCGAAGATGGGGCGGGCCGGGGCGGAGCTTGCCGACCTCGCCGTGGTCACCTCCGACAACCCGCGCTCGGAGAGCCCGGCGGCGATCGTCGCCGAAGTCGCCGCGGGGGCGGACGGGGCCGCGGAGCTGGCGGTCGAGGTCGACCGGCGCGCGGCAATCGCGCTGGCGCTGGGCCGCGCGGAGCCGGGCGACACGGTCGTGATCGCCGGCAAGGGCCACGAGCAGGGGCAGGAGTTCGAGGGCGGCCGCAAGGTCCCCTTCGACGACCGCGAGGTCGCCCGCGAGGAGCTGCGCAAGCTGGGCAGCCCGGCGTGAGGCTGACGGCGGCGGAGATCGCGGCGGCGCTGGGGGCCGAGGTTGTCGCCAAGGGTGCGGCCGAGCCGCCGTGTCGGGCGACGATCGACTCCGGCGCCAGCGGCACCGGCGACCTCTTCTTCGGCCTGCGCGGCGTCAACCGCGACGGCGGCGAGTTCGCCGCGGCGGCGATCGAGGCGGGCGCCTGGGGGGTTGTCGTCCGCTCCGAGCAGGCGCGGGGCCTGGGCTCCACCGACGCGCCCGGCCCCGCCGGGGGCAGCGTCGACGCACCAGGGCGTGCCGGCGGGAGCGCCGAAGGACCAGGGCGTGCCGGCGGGAGCGCCGAAGGACCAGGGCGTGCCGGCGGGAGCGCCGAAGGACCCGGGCATGCCGATCCCGCGCCAGCCTGGGTCTTCTCCGTCGCCGACCCGCTGGCGGCGCTGCAGTCGCTGGCCCGCGCCTGGCGCCGCGCCCTCGGGGCCCGCGTAGTCGGCGTCACCGGCTCAGTCGGCAAGACCTCCGTCAAGGACATCGCCCGGGCGCTCCTGCCCGGGCCGTGTCCACGCCAACCGCGAGAATCTCAATACCGAGATCGGGCTGCCGCTGACCGTGCTCGAAGCTCCTGCCGACACCGAGCTGCTGGTCCTGGAGATGGCGATGCGCGGCGCCGGCCAGATCGCCGAGCTGGCCGCGATCGCCGAGCCCGAGGTCGCGGTGATCACCAACGTCGGCCCGGTCCACGTCGAGCTGCTGGGCTCGGTGGCGGCGATCGCGGCGGCGAAGGCCGAGGTGCTCGAGGCGCTGCCCCCCGACGGCATCGCGATCGTCCCGGTTGAGGCCGGCGGAGCTCGAGCCCCACCTGGCAGCGGGCACCGCGACTGCTGCGTTTCGGGCCCGGCGGCGACGTCGAGGTGATCGAGGCGAGGGTCGTCGAGGGCGTCACCGAGGCGCTGATCGCGACGCCGCAGGGGGCTCAGCGCTTCCACTTTCCCTTCGCTGAGGCGCACAACCTGACCAACGCGCTGGCCGCCGTCGCCGCCGGTGTGGCGCTGGGAGCGTCGCTGGCCGAGATGGCCGACCGCGCTGCGAGCATAGGATTCTCCCGCTTCCGTGGCGAGCGCCTGCAGCTCGGCGACGGGATCGTCCTCGTGAACGACTGCTACAACGCCAACCCGGTGTCGATGCGCGCGGCGCTCGACCATCTCGCCACCCTCGGGGCGCCGCGCGCGGTCGCCGTGCTCGGCGAGATGGGCGAGCTCGGCCCCGGCGCCGCCGGCCTACCACCGCGAGGTCGGCGAGCACGCCCGCGCCGCCGGCGTCGACCTGCTGATCGGCGTCGGCCTGCCGGCCCGCGAGTACGCGCCGGACGAGCTGGTCGCCGATGCCGGTGAGGCCGCGGAGCTGCTGGCGGCCCGGCTGCAGCCGGGCGACGCCGTCCTCGTCAAGGGCTCGCGCTCGGCCGGCCTGGAGAGCGTCGCCGAGCAGCTCCGGGAGCTGATCTGATGGGCGAAGTCCTGATCGCCGGCATGGCGGCGATGCTGATCTGCATCTTCCTCGGCCCCAAGTTCATCGAATACCTGCGGGTGCGCGAGTTCGGCCAGCACATCCGCGAGGACGGGCCGCAGGAGCACCACGCCAAGGCCGGCACGCCGACGATGGGCGGGCTGATCATCTTCGCCGCGATCTGCGTCCCCTATCCTGGTCCTCTCCGACCGCGACGCGCAGAGCCTCGCCGTCTTCGGCGTCGCCCTGGGCTGCGCCGCGATCGGCTTCGCCGACGACTTCATCAAGATCGTCAAACGTCGCTCGCTCGGCCTCTCGGCGCGCTGGAAGCTGCTCTTCCAGCTGATCCTGGCGCTGGGGCTCTGGTGGGTCGCGCGCCACGAGGTCGGGCTCGAGCCGATCCTCTACTTCCGGATCGGCGACGGCAGCGTCGACCTCGGCCCGGTCCTCTACTTCGTCCTCGTCTTCCTCGTCATCGCCGGCACCTGCAACGGCGTCAACCTGACCGACGGCCTCGACGGCCTCGCCGCCGGCTCCTGCGCGATCGTCCTGCTCGCCTACACGGCGATCGCCTTCGTCGCCAACGAGCAGCAGAACCTGGCCCTGCTCTCGGCCTGCCTGGTCGGCGGCTGCATCGGCTTCCTCTGGTACAACGCCTTTCCGGCCTCGATCTTCATGGGGGACACCGGATCGCTCGGCCTGGGCGGGGCGATCGGCGCCCTGGCGGTGATGACCCAGACCGAGGTGCTGCTGATCATCATCGGCGGCATCTTCGTGATCGAGGCGCTCTCGGTCGCGATCCAGGTCTTCTCCTTCAAGACCTTCCGCCGTCGCGTCCTGCTGATGGCGCCGCTGCACCATCACTTCGAGATGATGGCCTGGTCGGAGACCAAGATAATGCTGCGCTTCTGGATCATCGCCGCGGTCTGCTCCGGCATCGGCTTCACGCTCTACCAGCAGAGCATCGGGCGATGAAGCGGTGAGTAGCCGGAAGTCGGGTGCCCCTCCGGCTTGCTGACTTTTTCGCCTTGGACGGGGCGTCTCTCGCTGAGTGATCAGTGCGAAAAAGAGAGCGACGCTGCGCCGGAGGGGCACCCGACTTCCGGCCGACCAACGCCTCATCGAGATGGCTAGGGATGATCGTAGGGTTGGGCCTGGAAGGCTGCTTCGATTGCTTCGAGGGAGGCTTCGCCGGCGAGCTCGACCGGCTCGGTGCTGCGCAGGGCGCGGCTGAGGACGAACGCGCCCTCGAGCGCGGCGATCATCTGGATCACGAGCTCGCGGGAGCGCTCTCGCGGGATCCCCTCCGCGACGAAGCGCTCGGTGCCGCCCGCGATCCAGCCCTCGAAGACGTCGGCGCAGGCCTTGCGCAGCTCCTCGTTGGTGCTCGAGACCTCGAGCGCGACGGTCGCGATCGGGCAGGCGTCGGCGTAGTCGGTCTCGCGCAGGGTCTCGGCGGCGCCCTCGAAGAAGGCGCGGATCCCGCTGGCGACGTCGACCTCGGGGCCGGCGTACTCGCCGAGCAGCAGGCCGTAGAGCCGGCCCGAGCGACGGATCGTCTCGGCGCCGAGCTCCTCCTTGCCGCCCGGGAAGAAGTGGTAGATCGAGCCGAACGGGGCGCCCGCCTCGGCGACGATCTGTTTTACCCCGGTGCCCATGTATCCCTGGCGCCGGAAGAGCTCGCCGCTGCTCTCGAGTATTCGCTCCCTGGTCTCGCTCGGCACTGGTCCTCCTCCTCGTCCGCCTCGCCGTCATCGGCGATGATAGGTTGCCGCGACTAGAGCGATCTATCTAGAGCGCCTACAAAGGAGGGTGAGATGTCCGAGGTCGAGCTGTCGGCAGGGGTGGTCGAGTACGGGGACACCGGTGGCGAGGGCCCGGTCGACTGGTCCTGGTCCACGGCCTGGCGATGGACGGCCGCCAGTGGCGCAAGGTGATCGCCGAGCTGCGCCCGCGCACCGCTGCGTGACGCCGGTGCTGCCGATGGGCGCCCACCGGGTGCCGATGCGGGCCGACGCCGACCTCTCGCTGCGCGGCATGGGCCGCATCCTCGCCGAGTTCCTCGAGCGCCTCGACCTGCGCGACGTGACCCTCTGCTTCAACGACTGGTGCGGCGCCCAGGTGATGATCGCCGACGGCCTGATGGACCGGGTCGGGCAGCTGGTGCTGGTCTCCTGCGAGGCCTACGACAACTACCCGCCGGGCCTCGCCGGCCACGCTGCCTGGCTCTCGGCGAAGCTGCCCGGCGGGATGGCGATGATGCGCCAGGTCCTCCTCCGCAGGCGCCTGCGCAACCTGCCTTTCGTCTTCGGCCAGATGACCAAGCACGGCGTCCCCGACGAGCTGATGCGCGAATGGCTGGAGCCGCTGAAGCGGCCCGAGATCCGCCGCGACGCCGCCAAGTACACGGGGGCCGCGATGAGCGGCCGCCACGATCTGGGCGACGCCACCGCGGCGCTGCCCGGCTTCTTCAAGCCGGTGCTCGTCGTCTGGGACGTCGAGGGGCAGATGATGCCCAACGAGCACGGCCGCATGCTGGCCGAGGCGTTCCCCGACAGCCGCCTGGTCGAGCTTCCCGACTGCTACACGCTGATCCCCATCGATCAGCCGGAGGCACTGGCCCGGGTGATCCGGGAGTTCGCTTTGCGCAGGCTCGGTCTACAGGTTCCTTCCGCGGGAGGGCGAAACTCTGTCTGAGATGAGCGAGCCGCCGCCGAAGGAGATACGTCCGCCGCTGCCGAAGGGGCCGTTTCTGGTCGTCGGCCTGGCCCGTTCGGGGCAGGCGCGGCGGCGCGGCTGCTGGCCTCGCGCGGCGAGGTCGTGCGGGGGGTCGATTCCGGGCATCCGGATTCGGCGGCAGGGCTTGTGGGGGCCGGCGTCGAAGTCTTTCTGGATACAGATGGATTGGCTCAGCTCGAGCGGACGCGGACGGTCGTCAAGAGCCCGGGAGTTCCCCGGGAGGCGCCGGTGATCGCGGCGGCCCTGGAGCGGGGGATCGACGTCGTCGGAGAGCTGGAGCTGGCCTGGCGGGCGCTGCCCAACCGCTTCGTCGCGGTCACCGGGACCAACGGCAAGACGACCACGGTCGAGCTGCTCGGCCAGATCTACCGCAGCGCCGGCGAGCCGGTGGCGCTGGCCGGGAACGTCGGCAGGCCGCTCTCGGAGCTGGTCGGCGAAGTCGAGCCGGACGCCACGGTGGTCTGCGAGTCCTCCAGCTTCCAGCTCGAGGACACGAACCACTTCGCGCCCGAGTGCGCGGTCTTCCTCAACCTCGCCCCGGACCACCTCGACCGCCACGGCGATCTTGAGTCCTACCTGGCGGCGAAGCTGCGGATCTTCGCCAACCAGGGCAACGACGACCTGGCGATCTACAACGCCGACGACCCGGAGCTGGCTGGGACGGACCTCGGCGGCTGCGCCAGGCGCGTCGCCTTCTGCACCGGCGCCGGCCCCGACTGCGAGGTCGCCGTGGCCGAGGGGACGATCTTCTACGACGGCGAGCCGCTGCTCGCGGTCGACGAGCTGGGCCTGTTCGGCGAGCACAACGTCGCCAACGCGATGGCCGCCGCCGCGGCGGCGCTCTCGATGGGCCTCGATCGCGACGCGGTCCGTGAGGGCCTGCGCAGCTTCGCCGGCGTCGCCCACCGGCTCGAGCAGGTCGCCGAGATCGGCGGCGTCGGCTTCGTCAACGACTCCAAGGCGACCAACGTCGCCTCCGCCACGGTCGGCATCCGCGCCTTCGCCGGCGGCGTCCACGCAATCCTCGGCGGCAGCGAGAAGGGGGAGCCGTTCGCGCCGCTGCTCGACCCGATCCGCGAACGCTGCGTCGCCTGCTACCTGACCGGCGACGCCGCCGACCGCCTGGCCGAGCGAGCTGGCGCCGGCCGTCGCGACCGGGGTCGAGCTGCACCGCTGCGCCGACCTGGAGGACGCCGTCGGTCGCGCCGCCGCCGCGGCGCGACCCGGCGAGGTCGTCCTGCTCTCGCCCGCCTGTGCCAGCTTCGACGCTTTCGAGAGCTTCGAGCGGCGCGGCGAGCGCTTCCGCGAGATCGTCGCGGCGCTGCGATGAACGCGGGCACCATCTCGCCTCGGCCGTTTCGCCAGGCCGGCCAAGACGAAGAAGAAAGCCAAGAAGCGCGCTCGCGCCGCCGTCTCCACCGAGTACAACATGCTGCTGACCGCGACCCTGTGCCTGCTGGCGCTCGGCGCGGTGATGGTCTTCTCGGCCAGCTCGACCACCCAGGTCCTCCACAACGGCGGCCTCTCCAACAGCGCCTTCTACCTGAAGCGGACGCTGATGTTCGGCGCCGTCGGCCTGGTGATCATGCACTTCGCCGCCCGCAACCAGCTCGTCCGATCCGTCGTCTGACGCCGCTGATCCTCGGCGGCTCGCTCTTCCTGCTGGTCGCGGTGATGGGTGCCGGCACCAGCGTCAACGGCGCCAGCCGCTGGATCGGCCCCAGCTTCCTGCAGCTGCAGCCCTCGGAGATCGCCAAGGTGGCGCTGGTCCTCTACGGCGCCGACCTGCTGGCCCGCAAACCGAAGATGGTGCGCTCGATCGAGGGCCTCGAGCCGCTACCTCCTGGTCGTCGCCGCCGCCTGTCTGCTGATCATGATCGAGCCCGACATGGGGACGACGATGGTCGTCGCCTTCGCCGTCGCCGCGACCCTGATCGCCGCCGGCGCCCGTCCCCGCGACCTCGGCATGATCGCCCTCTGCATCGGCGCCGCGGCGCTGCTGCTGACGGTCGTCGAGCCCTACCGGATGGCCCGCCTGACCGGCTTCCTCAACCCCGGCTCCGCCGCCGAAGGGGCCGGGTTCCAGGCCGCCCAGGCGAAGATCGCGCTCGGCTCCGGTGGCATCTTCGGGGTCGGGATCGGCAACGGCGTCCAGAAGGCCTTCTACCTGCCCGAGGCGCACACCGACATGATCTCCGCGGTGATCGGCGAGGAGCTGGGGATGGTCGGGATCGTCGGCGTCGTCGGTCTCTTCGCGATGTTCGGCTACGCCGGCCTCAAAGTCGCCCAGAAGGCAAAGGACAAGTACGGCAAGCTGCTGGTCGCCGGGCTGACCTCGCTGATCCTTGTGCAGGCGACGATCAACCTCTTCGCGGTGATGGGCCTGGCGCCGCTGACCGGCGTGCCGCTGCCCTTCGTCTCCTACGGCAACAGCAGCCTGATGGCGACCCTGTTCGCGGTCGGGCTGATCCTCAACGTCGCCCGCGGCGGCACCGCGGCGGCGCGAGCCGCGACGGGCTCCCGCGCTGGCAAACTGCGCGTCGTCGAAGGCGGGCGCCCGTCCGCACGCGAAAGGAGTCGATCGAGCGGTGCCAGGAAAGCCAAGAGTGGTGGTGGCGGCAGGGGGAACGGCCGGACACGTCGTGCCGGCCATGGCGGTCGCCGCCGAGCTTCGAGCTAGCGGCGCCGAGGTCTCCTTCCTCGGGACCCGCGAGCGGATCGAGGCCGAGCTGGTCCCGGCCGCCGGCTATGAGATCGACTTCGTCAAGGTGCGCGGCATCGACCGCCGCAACCCCCTGCGTGCCGCCCGGGCCGGGGTCGAGGCGCTGGGAGCCGTCAGCGTGGCCCGCGCCGCCCTGCGCCGGCGCGGCGCTGACGTCGTGATGGGTGGCGGCGGCTTCGTGGCCGGCCCGGCCGGGCTCGCGGCGACGTTGACCCGCACGCCGCTGGTCCTGACCGAGGCCGACAGCCATCTGGGCCTCGCCAACCGCCTGCTCGCCCGCCGCGCCCGCCGGGTCTGCCTGGCCTTCCCGATCGAGGGGAGGGAGGGGGATCCGTACCTGGTCACCGGCCGCCCCGTTCCCGAGGCGGTCCTGGGCGCCGATCGCGGCACGGCGCGGGCCCGGTTCGGCGTTGCCGAAGGGGCGCGCTGCCTGCTCGTAGTCGGCGGCAGCCAGGGCGCCCGCTCGCTCAACTTCGCGGCGATCGAGGCCTTCGCCGAGCGCGACGGACGCAGCTTCCACGTCATCCAGCTGGCCGGCCGCCGTGACTTCGAGGAGCTGCGGGCACGGCTCGCCGCGGCGCCTCACGGCGTCCACTACACGCTGCTCCCCTACGAGCCCGACCTTGGCGACGTGCTCGCCGCCTGCGACCTGGTCCTCGGTCGCTCGGGCGGCTCGATCTTCGAGTTCACCGCGGCCGGGCGCCCGGCGATCCTCGTCCCCTATCCGTACGCCACCGCCGACCACCAGAGCGCCAACGCCGCCTGGATGCAGCGAGCCGGCGCGGCGACGATCCTCCGCGACGAGGAGCTGAGCGGCGAGCGGCTCGCCGCCGAGGTCGCGGCGATCGTCGGCGACGAGGGGCGGATGGCGGAGATGACGGCGGCCTCGGAGTCCCTGGCGATGCCCGACGCGGCGCGCCGGATCGCCGACGCGGTCCTGGCGGCGGCATGACCGGGATCGCGAAGCGCGACTGGCCCTCGCGGCGGCTGCACTTCATCGGCGTCGGCGGCGCCGGGATGAGCGGCCTGGCGCTGGTCTGCGCGCGGCTCGGGGCGACGGTCAGCGGCAGCGACCGCTCCGACTCCTCTTATATGGAGCGCCTGCGCGCCGCCGGCCTCGATCCCGTCGTCGGACACGACGCGGCGAACCTGTCCGAGGGTGCCGAGGTGGTCGTCTCGACGGCGATCGGCGCCGACAACCCGGAGCTGGCGCTGGCCCGCGAGCGCGGCCTCGAGCCGATCCACCGGGGCGCCCTGCTGGCGGAGCTCTGCGCCGAGAAGCGGCTGATCGCGATCGCCGGCACCCACGGCAAGACGACGACGACGGCGATGGCGGTCTGGGCGCTGCGGGAGATCGGCGCCGACCCCGCCTTCTTCGTCGGCGGTGAGGTGCCCGGGCTCGGCGAGGAGGGCGCCGCCGCCAACGCCGGTTGGGGCGAGGGGGAGTGGGTCGTCGCCGAGGCCGACGAGAGCGACGCCAGCTTCCTGCAGCTGCAGCCCGAGATCGCCGTCGTCACCAACGTCGAGATGGACCACCACAGCCGCTGGGGCTCGCTGGCCGAGCTGCACCGGGCCTTCCGCCGCTTCCTCGCCCCGGCCGCCGCCGTGCTGCCGGCGGACGGCGGCCTCGACGAGCTCGCGGGCGAAGGGCCGGCTCTTGGCTTCGACTCCGACCGGCCCGGCCCCGCCGCTCTTTCCCTTGCCGTCCCGGGTCTCCACAACCGCGCCAACGCTCGCGCCGCCCTCGCGGCGATCGAGCTGGCCGGCCTCGACGTCGACGCGGCCGCCGCCGCCCTCGCGGGCTTCCCCGGGGTCAGGCGGCGGCTGGAGCTGAAGGGCGCTCGCGACGGCGTCCGCATATATGACGATTACGCCCACCACCCGACCGAGGTCCGGGCCGCCCTCTCGGCCCTGCGGGAGCTTGGGCCCAGGCACCTGGTCGCCGTCTTCCAGCCGCACCTCTACTCGCGCACCAAGGCCCTCGGCGAGGAGTTCGGCGCCGCCCTGTCCCTGGCCGACGAGGTCGCGGTGCTCGACGTCTACCCGGCCCGCGAGCAGCCGGTCGGCGAGCTGGCCGGGGTCAGCGGGCTGCGCGTGGCGCAGGCGGCGGCGGAGCGGGCGGGGGGGAGGCCGGTCTGGTGGCTGCCCGAGGCCGAGACGGCGCGCCGCGCGATCGCCGACCTGCTCGACCGCAACCGGGCGTTCGCCAAGGAGGGCCAGGTCCTGGTCACGATCGGCGCCGGCGACGTCTTCAAGCTCGGCGAGGCGCTCGCGGAGGGGAAGCGATGAGGCAGGGGGAGGTTCTCCTATGAGCAACCCGCCCCAGGGCGTCGAGGCCGACTTCCCCCTGGCCCGCCTGACCACGGTCCGCACCGGCGGTGCCGCCGACTGGTTCGCGCGCCCGGGGGAGCGCGGGCAGCTGGTCGATCTGCTGCGCTGGGCCGCGGAGCAGGGCCTGGCGGTAGGACTGATCGGCTCGGGCTCGAACCTGCTGGTAGCCGACGATGGATTCCACGGGCTCGCAATCAAGCTGGACGGGGGCCTCGCGACGATCGAGCGCGAAGGCAACCGGATCCTCTGCGGCGGCGGCGCCCGCCTGCCCTCGGCCGCGGCCAAAGCGGCCGGCTGGGGGCTCTCCGGTCTCGAGTTCGGGATCAACATCCCCGGTACCGCCGGCGGGGCGGTGCGGATGAACGCCAACGCCTACGGCGGCCAGCTCGCCGAGGTGCTCGACTGGGTCGAGGTCAGCACCCCGGCCGGCAGCGATCGCCGCGAGCCCGGCCAGCTCGGCTTCTCCTACCGCCGCTCGAACCTGGGCCCGGGCGAAGTCGTCTCCCGCGCCTGCTTCCGGCTGAGTCCCGGCGACCCGGCGGCGATCCGGGCGACCCTGGCGAGGATGCGCGAGCGTCGCCGCGACGCCCAGCCGTCCGGGATCAAGACCTTCGGCTCCACCTTCAAGAACCCCGCGGACGAGCGCGCCGAGGGGCGCTCGGCCGGGCAGCTGCTCGACGCCGCCGGTTGCCGTGGCCTGCAGGAGGGCGGCGCCCGTTTCGCCGAGAAGCACGCCAACTTCGTCGAGAACACCGGCGAGGCAACGACCGCCGACGTGCTGGAGCTGATGGCAGCGGGAAGGCGGCGGGTGCACGAGCGCTTCGGGGTCGAGCTGGAGCCGGAGGTCCAGGTGCTGGGCGAGGTCGGGTGGCCCAGCGGCTGGGAGCTGTGAGCCGGCTGTGGAAGTCGGTCGCGGTCATCCTGGCCGTGGTCGCAGTCGCCTTTCTCTATCAACGCTTCCTGGCTGACAAGACCGTCAGCGGGGCGGTACTCGTACCACAGCCCACGGCGCGGATCGGCAGCGGCGAAGACGCCGTCGCGGTGACGGCCAGCGGCGCGATCGTCCCCTGGTTCCCGTTGCCCGAGGAACCCGAACTGCCCCTGCTGCCGCTGTCGGAACCGCCCCAGCACAATCACCTGGCCGGACCGGCGCTGCAGCAGGCCCGCGTCCTCGGCGCCGCTCCCGCCGCCCTGCGTCCCTACCTCGCCGGCAGCTATTACGGCGAAAGCGGGGTCGACGTCGAAACCACCTCGGGGATAGAACTGCGCTTCGGCGACGCCTCCCAGGCGGCGCGAAAGTGGAAGGCAGCGGCCGCGGTACTCGCCGATCCAGCGATTACCGCGCTCGATTATGTAGACCTGTACGCGCCTGGCCGGCCGGCGATCGGCGGCTCCGGCCACTCGTTGCCGCCGGCGCCTTAACGGTAGGCGTTGCTCCAAGCAGCGGGCATCCGACCGGGGCGCAACCTGCCCCAGAGCCAGGAAAGACGATCGCGACCACGGTCCCAAGCTGTTCAAGCCAAGGCTTGACCTGAGAGTGAGAGTGGCTAAAGTCTCTAGTTAACATCGAGGGTTCTGCCTTGCACGATGCCTGTCGGGCGTTTGACAGAGGGGAGAGAATGCCCTACGTTGAGCGCAATTTCCGCACTTGAGGCGGAGGCTCGAACCCTTGAGCCTCGCTGAAGGCTCGGACAGAACAAAGGCTCAACTCAAACGCCGACCCTCGAGTCGGCGAGCTGGAGAAATCGGGAGATGGAATCCACTTACCTTGCGGTCATAAAGGTCGTCGGAGCTGGCGGCGGCGGTACCAACGCGGTCAGCCGCATGATCGATGCCGGGATTCGCGGCGTCGAGTTCGTCGCGGTCAACACCGACGCCCAGGCCCTGCAGGCCTGCGACGCCGACATCAAGCTCTCGATCGGGCAGGAGCTGACCCGTGGGCTCGGCGCCGGGGGTAATCCCGAGGTCGGAGCGGGCGCGGCCGCCGAGAGCCGCGACGAGATCAAGGAGGCCCTGAAGGGCGCCGACATGGTCTTCGTCACCGCCGGCGAGGGCGGCGGCACTGGCACTGGCTCGGCCCCGGTGATCGCCGAGATCGCCAAGGAAGAGATCGGCGCGCTGACCGTCGGCGCCGTCACCAAGCCCTTCGAGTTCGAGGGCAAACGGCGCATGCAGCAGGCGCTCGAGGGCATCGAGAAGCTGCGCAACAACGTCGACACCCTGATCATCGTTCCCAACGAGAAGCTGCTGCAGGCGGTCGAGCGGCGCACCAGCGTGCTGGAGGCGTTCCGCCAGGCCGACGACATCCTCCGCCAGGGCGTTCAGGGCATCACCGACCTGATCACGATCCCCGGCCTGATCAACCTCGACTTCGCCGACGTGCGGACGATCATGCGCGACGCCGGCTCGGCCCTGATGGGCGTCGGCTCCGCCTCGGGAGAGGCGCGGGCGCTTGACGCCGCCAAGGCGGCGATCACCTCGCCGCTGATCGAGGAGTCGATCAAGGGCGCGACCGGGATGCTGCTGAACATCACCGGCCCCGAGGACCTCGGCCTGTTCGAGGTCAACGAGGCGGCGCAGCTGGTCCAGGCCGAGGCCGACGACAACGCCAACATCATCTTCGGCTCCGTCGTCGACCAGTCGATGAAAGACGAAGTCCGCGTCACCGTGATCGCCACCGGCTTCGAAGGCTTCGAGCTCCTTGCCCGCTCCCCGCAGCGGGTGCGGCGCCGTTACGAGGCGAAGCCGCGGATTGCGGCCGACGACACCGATATTCGGAAACTTCGGGTGTCGGATGACGACATCGATGTGCCGGGGTTTTTGAAGGACTGAAGGCGACGGAGGTCGGGTGCCACTCTCCCGGAGACCGTCGCGCAGCTGATCGAGTCCTGTGGGTTCCGGCGCGGTTCCTTGAGCCTCCGGGAGAGTGGCACCCGACCTCCGTCGACGTCGGCTCGTCAATAGCCTGCGGGGGGTGAGCGACCTTCGGCGCACTCCTCTCTACGAGCAGCATGTCGACCTGGGGGCGAAGGTGGTGCCGTTCGCCGGGTGGGAGATGCCGGTTGCTTATGAGGGGATCCGGGAGGAGCACTCGGCGGTGCGGACGCATGTGGGGATGTTTGACGTCTCGCACATGGGTGAGGTCGAGGTCGAGGGGGCGGGTGCGCTGGAGTTCCTGCAGTTGGTGCTCTCCAACGACGTCGCCAAGCTCGAGATCGGGGGTGCTCAGTACTCGTGCCTCTGCCAGGAGGACGGTGGCGTCATCGACGATCTCTTCGTCTACCGGCTCGGCGGCGACCGCTACCTGATCGTCACCAACGCGTCCAACCACGCGACCGACCTCGCCTGGCTCGGCCGCTGGAGCCGCGATTTCGACGTCTCGGTGCGCGACGTCGCCGACCGCTACGCGATGCTCGCCGTGCAGGGCCCGCACGCCCGCGCCGTCCTCGGCCGCACTCTCGGCCTCGAGCTGCCGTTGCGGATGCGGGTTTCCCACGGGCGGGTCGGCAACCGGCCGGCGCTCGTCTGCGGCACCGGCTACACCGGCGAGGACGGGGTCGAGCTGCTGCTCGACCCCGAGGTGGCGACGCCGATCTGGGCCGAGCTGCGCGACGCCGGCGTCGTCCCCTGCGGGCTCGGGGCCCGCGACACCCTGCGGCTCGAGGTCTGCTTCCCGCTGCACGGCCACGAGCTGAACACCGACCGCAACCCGATCGAGGCCGGCCTCGGCTGGTGCTGTGCGGAGGCGACCGGGTTCCTCGGCTCGGCGGCGGTCGCCGCGGCGCGGGCCGAGGGCACGCCGGAGCGCCTGGCTCCCTTCCTGATCGAGGGCGCCGGCATCCCCCGCGACGACAACCCGGTGCTGGTCGGCGAGGAGCGGGTCGGCACCGTCACCAGCGGAACCTTCTCGCCCTCGCTCGGGTGCGGCGCCGGGATGGCCTACGTCCGCACCGACCTGGCCGAGCCCGGGACCGAGCTGGAGATCGACGTGCGCGGCAAGCGTCGCGCCGCCCGGATAGCTTCCAAGCCCCTCTACCGGAAGGACGACTGACGTGGCCGAAGCCGATTACCCCGATGAGCTGCTCTACCACGACCAGCACGACTGGGCGCGGCTCGACGGCGACGATCACGCCGTCCTCGGAATCACCTGGTACGCGCAGGACTCGCTCGGCGAGGTCGTCTTCTACGACCCGCCGGAGCTCGGCTCGTCGACCCAGAAAGACTCCGCCTACGCCGAGGTCGAGTCGGTCAAGGCCGTCTCCGACGTCATCGCGCCGCTGTCGGGCGAGATCGTCGCGGTCAACGACGCGCTCGAGGACACGCCGGAGAAGATCAACGAGGACCCCTACGGAGAGGGTTGGCTGGTCAAAGTCCGCCTCACCGCTCCGGCCGAGGCCGAGGCGCTGCTCGGCGCCGCGGAATACCGCAAGTTGCTCGAGAATTAGGCCAGCAGCCCCGCCACCGGCTTCCGTAGCCTTACCCAGGTGACCCGCTACACCTCAGCGACTGCCGACGACCGGGCCGAGATGCTCGCCGCGATCGGCGTCGACTCGGCCGCCGACCTCTTCGAGCAGATCCCCGAGCCGCTGCGCCTCGGCCGGCCGCTGGCGCTCCCCGACGGGCTCAGCGAGGCCGAGGTCTACGAGCGCCTCGCGGCTCTGGCCGGCCGCAACGCCGATGCCGAAGCGCAGGTCTGCTTCGTCGGCGCCGGGATGTACGACCACTACGTGCCGGCGATCGTCGACGCGATCACCCAGCGCTCGGAGTTCCTCACCCCCTACACCCCCTACCAGCCGGAGATCTCCCAGGGCGGGCTACAGGCGATGTTCGAGTTCCAGACGGCGATGTCGGAGCTGACCGGCCTGCCGGTCTCCAACGCGGGGCTCTACGAGGGGCCGTCCTCGGTCGCCTCGGCCGGCTACCTGGCGATCGGCGCGACCGGGCGGCGGCACTTCGTCGTCTCCCGCGGCGTCCACCCGCACAGCCGCGAGACCCTCGCCACCTACTCGGCGGGATACGGCGCCGACCTCGTCGAGGTCGGGCTCGAAGATGGCCTGACCGACGCCGCCGCCCTGGCCGCGGCGGTCGACGGCGAGACCGCCGCCGTCTTCCTGCAGAGCCCGAACTTCCTCGGCGCGGTCGAGGACGTCGAGGCGCTCGGCGCCGCCGCCAGGGAGCACGGGGCGCTGCTGGTCGTCGCCTGCGATCCGATGACCCTCGGCATCCTCAAGCCGCCCGGCGAGTGCGGTGCCGACATCGCCCTCGGCGAGGGCCAGCCGCTCGGCAACCGCTTGGACTTCGGCGGCCCTTCGTTTGGCTTCTTCTGCGCCACCGAGGCGCAGATCCGCCGCATGCCGGGGCGGATCGCCGGCGAAACCGAGGACGTCGACGGCCGCCGCGGCTTCGTCCTCGCCCTGCAGACCCGCGAGCAGCACATCCGCCGCGAGAAGGCGACCAACAACATCTGCACGGCGCAGGCGCTCAACGCCCTCGGGGCGATGGTCCACCTCGCCTGGCTCGGCCGCGAGGGCTTTCGTGAGCTCGGCGAGCTGCTGGTCCGGCGCACCGCCTACGCCCGCGAGCGCCTCGCCGCGGTCGAGGGGGTCGAGCTGCTGCACGAGGCGCCGGTCGTGCGCGAGTTCGCCGTCCGCCTCGACGCCCCCGTAGGCGCCGTCCTCGAGCGCTGCGCCGAGCGCGGCATCGCCGCCGGCTACCCGCTCGGCCGCGAGTACCCCGAGCACGAGGACGGTCTCCTGATCGCAATCACTGAGCGTCGCACGCGCCAGCAGATCGACGAGTTCGCTGAGGCGATCGCCGCCGCGATCGCCGCCGAGCGGGGCGACTTTGTCACCCAGGGGGTTACAAACTCGCCCAGGTCGGGAGGGATCGCATGACCCTGACCGAGACCCCGATGCAGAAGGAACGGGTGCGGACGATCTACGAGAAGTCGAAGCCGGGTCGGCGTGCCGCTGTGCTGCCGGACTCCGGTGTCCCGGAGCTGCCGCTGGAGGAGCTGATCCCGGCCAACCTGCTGCGCGCCGAGCCGCCGCGGCTGCCGGAGATCGCCGAGCCGGAGATCGTCCGCCACTACAACCGGCTCTCGCGCCGCAACTTCGATCTCGACAGCGGCTTCTACCCGCTCGGGTCCTGCACGATGAAGCACAACCCGCGCCTCAACGAGCGGGTGGCGGCGCTGCCCGGGCACGCCCGCCTGCACCCAGCCCAGGATCCCAAGCGCGCCCAGGGCGCGCTGCAGCTGATGTGGCTGCTGCAGCGCTCGCTCGGTGAGATCTGCGGCCTCCCGCACGTCAGCCTGCAGCCCTCCGCCGGCTCCCACGGCGAGCTCGCCGGCCTGCTGCTGACCCGCGCTTATCACGCCGACCGCGGCGAACAGCGGACCAAGGTCCTCGCCCCCGACACCTCGCACGGCACCAACCCGGCTTCGGTGACGATGGCCGGGTATGAGGTCGTCAAAGTTGCGACCAACGAGCAGGGCGGGGTCGAGATGGACGACCTGCGGGCCAAGGTTTCCGACGAGATCGCCTGCCTGATGCTGACCAACCCGAACACGCTCGGGCTCTTCGACGAGAACATCGCCGAGATCGCGGCGCTGATTCACGACGTCGGCGGGACCCTCTACTACGACGGCGCCAACCTCAACGCGGTGATGGGTCAGTCGCGACCTGGCGACATGGGCTTCGACATCGTCCACCTCAATCTCCACAAGTCGTTCAGCCAGCCGCACGGCGGCGGCGGCCCCGGTGCCGGCCCGATTGCGGTCTCCGACCGGATCGAGCCCTACCTGCCGCGCCCCCAGGTGGTCCGGCGCGAGAGCCAGAACGGCGGTGGGCCCAGCTACGACCTCGACCACGACCGGCCGAAGTCGATTGGCCGCCTGCGCGGCTTCCAGGGCAACTTCGGCGTCTTCGTGCGCTCCTACGCCTACATCCTCAGCCTCGGCGCCGACGGCCTCGCCGAGGCCTCCGAGACCGCCGTCCTCAACGCCAACTACCTGAAGGCACGCCTGGCCGCGGGCCGCGCCGGCGAGTGGCTGCCGATCGCCTTCGACCGCCACTGCATGCACGAGTTCGTCCTCTCCGGCAAGCCGATGAAGAAGGAGCTGGGCCTCGCCACCCTCGACCTCGCCAAGCGCCTGCTCGACTTCGGCTTCCACCCGCCGACCGTCTACTTCCCGCTCCTCGTCGACGAGGCGCTGATGATCGAGCCGACCGAGACCGAGACCAAGGAGAGCCTCGACGACTTCGCCGACGCCGTCGAGCAGATCCTCGTCGAGGCCGAGTCCGACCCCGAGATCGCCAAGAGCGCGCCCTATACAACGCCGGTGCGACGGCTCGACGAGGTTCGCGCCACCCGTCACCCCGTAGTCCGCCAGCCGCTGTAGCGAGTGAGAGCCCGTCCCGGCAGGGGTTTCGCTTAACTTTTTCGACGGCGGACGCGGCCGTCCGAGAACGAGTCCGCCGAAAAAGTACAAGGCGCTTCACCCCTACCGGGACGGGCTCTCAGAGCTCCGGCAGCTCTTGTTCGAGCTCCAGCACCGGGGCGAAGAGGTCGCCGTGGGTCGCAATGCGGTCGAGGACGGCGTCGGCCTCGAAGACGAGGGTGCTGCCGTCGCCGCTGTCGGCGACGGTCTCGACCTCGTCCCAGCTGACCGGGGTCGAGGCGGTGGGGCGCTCGCGGGCGCGCAGGGAGTAGACGGCGATCGTCGTCTTGCGCTGGTGGTTCTGGGACCAGTCGACGAAGACCTTGCCCTCGCGTTCGACCTTCTTCATCTTCGAGACCACCTGATCCGGGGTCTGCTTCTCGAGCAGCTGGGCGATCGCTTTGGCGAACGGTTTGGTCGTCTCGTAGTGGACCTTGTTGTTGAGCGGGATGTAGACCTGCAGGCCCTTGGAGCCGGAGGTCTTCGGGAAGGACTCGACGCCGAAGTGGCCGAACATGTCGCGCAGGCGCAGTCCCACCCGGCAACAGTCGACGATGTCGGCGGGGGGACCGGGGTCGAGGTCGAAGGCCAGCACCGTCGGCCGCGTCGGCGCCCGTGCCAGTGAGAGCGAGGGGTGCAGCTCGATCGCGGCCAGCTGCGCCATCCAGACCAGCGTCGGCAGGCCGTCGCAGACGCAGAAGTCGATCTTGCCGGCGTGGGGCCCGGCTTCGACCCGAGCCGTCTTCACCCATTTCGGCCGGTGCTTGGGGCAGCGCTTCTCGAAGAAGGCGGCGTCGAGGTCGTCGACCCCTTCGGGAAAGCGGCGCAGCGTCACCGGCCGCCCGGCCAGGTGCGGGACCATCGCCGGCGCCACCTTGGCGTAGTAGTCGACCACCTCACCCTTGCTGAAGCCGGCCTTCGGGTAGAGGACCTTGTCGAGGTTGGTGAGCTTCAGCTCACGGCCGTCGACCTCGACCTGGCGGCTCGAGGCCACGGGCTACTTCGAGGACTTCGCTTTGGAGCGCGAGGAGCTTTGCTTCGGCTTCGCGGTCGTTTTTGCTTTGGCTTTGGCTTTTTTTGGCGGCGCTTTATGTTTCTGCGCCGGCTTGCGCGCCGGGGAGCGCTTCTCGTCCTTGACCGCGGCGATGCTCTCCTCCAGGGCCGCCATCAGGTCGGGGGCCTTGGTCGCCTGCGGCTCCTCGCTCTCGGGCGTGACGATCTCCTTGCCTTCGGCCTTGCGTTCGATCAGGCCCAGCAGCTGCTCGCGGTACTCGTCGCGGTAGGCGCCCGGGTCGAAGTCGGTGCTCAGCGATTCGATCAGCTGCTCGGCCATCTGCTGCTCTTTCTTCGCGACCTTCGGCGCTTTCTCCGGCAGCACCTCCTCGAGCTCGTTGGCCGGCACGACCTCGTCGGCGAAGCGCATCGTGGTCAGGGTCAGCACGCCGCCGGAGGTGCGGATCGCCGCCAGGTGCTCCTTGTTGCGGAAGACGAAGCGGGCGATCGCGACCTTGCCGGAGGCCTTCATCGCCGCCGCCAGCAGCGAGTAGGCCTTCTCGGCGCCGTCGGCCGGGCCGAGGTAGTAGGGGCTGTCGAAGTAGATCGGGTCGATCTCCTCGAGGTCGACGAAATCCTGGACGTCGATCGCCCGCGTCTTCTCCGGCGCCAGCGCCGCCATCTCGTCCTTGCTCAGCGGCACGTAGCTGCCCGGGGTCAGCTCGAAGGCCTTGACGATCTCCTCGTAGGGGACCTCCTCGTCGGTCCCCTCGGCGACACGGCGGTGTTTGATCCGAGCGCTGTCGGAGCCGCGGATCTCGCGCAGGGCGATGTTGCGCCGGGCGACGGCGCTGTAGAGCTTGACGGGCACGTTGAGGAGCCCGAAGCTGATCGAGCCGCTCCAGATTGCTCTAGCCATGGGAGATCACCTACCCGGATTCTTCCAGCCGACCCCCGTCCCGGCCAGGCGACCCGGTCGGGCGGGAGCCATCTTGCGCTACCGCCGGCTGGCCCGACGGGGCCGGTGTCCGCTCGCGCCTAGACTCGAGCCGTGTCCCGCCGGCAGCGCCTGACCCTGATCGCGACGATCCTCGGCTCGACCGTCGTCTTCCTCGACGGCACCGTCGTCAACGTCGCCCTGCCCTCGATCAGCGACAACCTCAGCGCCGGGCTTGCCGGGCAGCAGTGGGTGGTCGAGGCCTACATGCTGACGATGGTCTCGCTGCTGCTGGTCGGCGGCTCGCTTGGCGACCAGTTCGGGCGGCGGCGGATGTTCGTCGCCGGGCTGATCGCCTTCGGAGCCACCTCGGCGCTCTGCGCGATCTCTCCCTCGGTCGAGTTCCTGGTCGGGGCGCGGGCGCTGCAGGGTGTCGCCGGGGCGCTGCTGGTGCCGGGCTCGCTGGCGATCGTCGCCGCCACCTTCGAGGGTGCCGACCGCGGCAAGGCGGTCGGCACCTGGACCGCCTGGACCGGGATCGCGACCGTGCTCGGCCCGGCCGGCGGCGGCGCCCTGATCGGGCTGCTCTCCTGGCGGGCGATCTTCTGGGTCAACCTGCCGCTGATCCTCGCCACCGTCGTCCTCACGCTGCACGCGGTCGAGGAGAGCAGCGACCCCGGCGCCTTTCGTGGCATCGACTGGACTGGGATCGGCCTCTCGGCCGCCGGGCTCGGCGGCCCCGTCTTCGCCCTGATCGAGCAGCCGACCCACGGCTGGGGCGACCCGCTGGTCTGGGTGCCGCTGATCGGCGGCATCGCCTGCTTCGCGCTCTTCATCATCTACGAGGCCCGCACCCGCCACCCGATGCTGGACCTCGGCCTCTTCCGGATCCGCAACTTCCGGGTCGCCAACCTGACCACGCTGGCCGCCTACGCGGGGCTGATCGGCGGCCTCTTCTTCGTCGGCCTCTACCTGCAGCAGGTCGTCGGCTACACGCCGCTGGAGGCGGGGCTGGCGACGACCCCGATCTCGATCCTGCTCTTCGTCCTCTCGCCCCGCTTCGGCCGGCTCGCCTCGGGCACCGGTCCGCGGCTGCCGATGACCGCCGGCCCGATTGTCGCCGGCCTCGGGCTGCTGCTGATGCTGCGGGTCGGGTCCAGCGCCGATTACCTCACCGACGTGCTGCCGGCGATCCTCGTCTTCGGGCTCGGCCTGGCGGCGACGGTGGCGCCGCTGACCGCGACCGTGCTCGACTCGGTGCAGGAACGCCGGGTCGGGATCGCCTCCGGCGTCAACAACGGCGTCTCGCGGGTGGCGGGCCTGCTGGCGATCGCCGTGCTCGGCGCCGTCATCTCCGCCCACTTCGGCACCGCGCTCGACGCCAACCTCGGCGCCCGGCCACTCAGCCCGGCCGCGGCGAAGACGGTCGCCGATGCCAAGGCGCAGCCGCTCGCCGTGCCGGGCACCAAGCGCCTGCCACGGGCTGAAGCGACCCGGGTCCGCAGCGCTTCCGCCGCCGCCTCGACCTCGGCCTTCCACCTCGGCGTCCTGATCGCCGCCCTGCTGATGATCGCCGGCGGGATCGCCTCCGGCTTCGGGATCGAGGACCCGAAACGGCGCAAGGTCGACGACATCTTTGAGGAGCCGGCGTCAAGCCAGCCCGCTTGAGTTGGGACGGGGTGCCCCTCGAACGGGCGGATACTCAAAGCACCGCCCCCATGGGCGGTGCTTGTCCGGACGAGGGGCACCCCGTCCCGACCCCGAATAGGCTGCCTTCATGCCCGCCCCGATCATCTTCTCCGGCATCCAACCGACCGGACGCAAGCACCTCGGCAACTACATCGGCGCGATCCGCCAGTACGTCGAGGGCCAGGAGCGCGGCGAGCCGGCGATCTTCTGCATCGTCGACCTGCACGCGATCTCGGTCGCCTACGACCCGGTCGAGCTGCGCGAGCGGCTCTACGACACCACCGCGATTCTGCTCGCCGCCGGCCTCGACCCCGACCGCTGCATCCTCTTCCGCCAGTCCGACGTGCGCGAGCACACCGAGCTGACCTGGCTGCTCTCCGCTGTCACCGCCCACGGCGACCTCAACCGCATGACCCAGTTCAAGGAGAAGTCGGGACGCCAGCGCGAGCTTGCCTCCGCCGCGCTCTTCTTCTACCCGGTGCTGATGGCCGCCGACGTGCTCGCCTACCGCGCCACCGAGGTCCCGGTCGGCGACGACCAGCGCCAGCACGTCGAGCTGATGCGGGAGATCGCCCGCCGCTTCAACGAGCGCTTCGGCGAGGCCCTGGTCGTGCCCGAGTTCCGCATCCCCGAGGTCGGCGCCCGGATCATGGACCTGCAGGAACCGGAACGGAAGATGTCGACCACCGCCGGCACCGAGGCCGGCACCGTCCTCGTCCTCGACGAGCCCGCCACCATCCGCAAGAAGCTCGGCAGCGCCGTCACCGACTCCGGCCGCGAGGTGCGCCGGGGCGAGGACAAGGCCGGGATCGCCAACCTGATCGACATTCTCGCCGTCGCCCGCGGGATCGGCCAGGACGAGGTCGAGCGCGAGTTCGAGGGCGCCGGCTACGGCGACTTCAAGCAGGCGGTCGCCGCGGCCGTGGTCGAGCTGCTGGGCCCGGTCCGCGAGCGCTACGCCGAGCTGCGCCCCGACGAGGCGGCGCTGGAGGCGACGCTGGCCGAGGGGGCCGAGAAGGCGCGCACGATCGCCGCCGGCACCGTCGCCGAGGTTCGCGAGCGGATGGGTTTCGGGCCGGCCGGATAGCCGCAGCGCTCCCCCTTCGCGCTCGCCGTCGCGACTGTGTCCCTGGGCCGGACTAATCTCCTCGGTAGATGCCGGTTGCCGACCTAGATCTCGACCTCGACGTCTTCGCCGGGCCGTTCGACCTGCTGCTGGCGGTCATCCTGCGCGAGGAGGTGAGCCTGCTCGAGCTGCAGCTCGGCGAGGTGGTCGTCTCCTACATCGAGCACCTCGAGCGGGAGGGCGAGCTGGAGCTCGAGGTGGCGACCGAGTTCCTGGTCCTGATCGCCTCGCTGCTGGAGCTGAAGTCGCGGCTGATGCTGCCCGGCCCCGAGGACGAGCTCGATGACCTCACCCCCGAAGAGGCGGTCGAGGAGCTGTTGGCGCGGATGCTCGAGTACCGCCGCTACCGCGACGCCTCGGCGGTGCTGAGCGACCGCTTCGAGAGCCAGCGCGGCTACCTCTACCGCTCGGCGCCGCTGCCGTCGCAGTTACGCCGGATCGCGGTCGAGGCGGCGACGGCGGTCTACGACCCCGATCGGCTCGGCGCCGCCCTCGGCGATCTGCTGACCGAGCCACCGGACGTCGACGTCAGCCACATCCGCCCGACCGTCTCGCTGGAGCGCCGCCTGCGTGCCCTGCGCGACGTCCTCCGCCGCCGCGCCAGCTTCGACTTCGACGAGGAGTTCGGCAACGAGGACCGGCTTACCCAGGCGGTCACCGTCTTCGGCCTGCTGGAGCTGTACCGCAAAGGCGAGGTGACCTGGGAGCAGTCGAAGCCGTTCGGCCCGATCCAGGTCCGCAGGGCAGCCGTATGAGCGACCTCTCCCGCACCGTCGAGGCGCTGCTCTTCCTCTCGCCGCAGTCGGTTAGCGTCGAGGACCTCGCCGAGGCGACCGAGGCGACCGCCGGGCAGGTCGCCGAGGCGATCGACCTGCTCCGCGAAGACCTCGCCGAGGGCAGGCGCGGCGTCGTCCTGCGCGAGCTCGGCGGCGGCTTCGCCCTCGCCAGCGACCCCGCCAGCGAGGGGGCCGCCCGGCGCCTGCTGTCGAAACCGCGGACCCCGCCGCTGACCCAGGCGCAGGCGGAGACGCTGACGATAGTCGCCTACCTGCAGCCGGTCTCGCGACCGGAGGTGGCCCGGATCCGCGGCGTCTCCTCGGAGTCGGCGGTTCAGACCCTGGCCGAGCGCGGCCTGATCGAAGAGGCGGGCCGCTCGCAGTTCGGCGCCGCGATCTTCAAGACCTCGGAGCTGTTCGAGCGCCTGTTCGGACTGGCCGGGCTCGACCAGCTGCCGGATCCGTCGCGTTTTGACCCGAGTCCCGAGGATGCGCGCGAGCTGCGCGAGAGGCTCTTGAAAGCGGGGGAACAGCGGGCTGAGCCGTGAGGCGCCGGAGCCGCGGGGGTCAACCCCGCCACAGCAACAGCGGGGAGGCTGTGTCGGGGTTGACCCCCGCGGCTCCGGCGTCGTGAGGCTCGCTAAGTTCCTCGCCCACGGAGGGGTTGCCTCGCGGCGCGCTGCGGAGAGGATCGTTGCCAACGGGCGGATTACGGTCGACGGGAAGGTGGTCACCGACCCGGCGCGGGACGTGGATGAGGACAGCGATGTGAGGGTCGATGGCAGCCCGGTGGGGACCGAGGCGCATGAGGTCTGGGCGCTGAACAAGCCGGCGGGGGTCGTCTCGACCGCGAAGGAGCCGGGAGAGAGACCCGCCGTGGTCGAGCTGGTCGACTCCTCGGCCCGCCTCTATCCCGTCGGCCGCCTCGATGCCGAATCGACCGGCCTGCTGCTGCTGACCAACGACGGCGAGCTGGCCAACCGCCTGACCCACCCGCGCTACGGCGTCTCCAAGGTCTACCGGGCGCAGCTGAAGAAGCCGCCCGGCGATCGTGACCTGCGGGCCCTGCGCAGCGGCGTCGAGCTGGAGGACGGCCCGACCGCGCCGGCCGAGGTGACCCGGGTGGGAGAGCGCGAAGTCGAGATTCTCGTGCGCGAAGGTCGCAACCGCCAGGTTCGCCGCATGGTCGAGGCGGTGGGAAATCGAGTCGTGGCGCTGCAGCGCATCCGCTTCGGCTCACTGCAGCTGGGGCGGCTCGCGTTGGGAGGGAGCCGGCGCCTCTCCGAGGGGGAGATCGCGCGGCTCTGGAAAGATGCGGAGCTGTGAACGTCGGCGCTTACGAGGGACCCCGCCAACGCCTCTTCGCGGTGCGCGGGGCGACACAGGCCGAGGCCAACGAGGCCGGGGCGATCCTCGACGCGACCGAGGGACTGATGCGGGTGCTGATCGAGCGCAACGGGCTCGAGCCGGAGGCGATGGTCAGCTGCCTCTTCACCACCACCGAGGATCTCGACGCCGAGTTTCCGGCCGTCGCCGCCCGCCGGCTGGGGCTGGACTCGGTGCCGCTGCTCTGCTGCCGCGAGATCCCCGTCCCCGCCTCGATGCCGCGAGTGATCCGGGTGATGCTCCATTTCTACGCGCCCGAGGGCCACACCCCGGCCCACGCCTACATGGGCGAGACGCAGAAGCTGCGTGCCGATCTCGAAGCGGCCCAGTAGGTGGCCGGCGAAAACCTGGCCCTCGAACGTGCCGTCCGTCAGACTCGACCGATGACCGTGACCTTTGCAGAGAGGCTGGCCCGGATGCCGGGCTACCAGGCCGGCGTGCCGACCGGGCAGGCCCCCGAGGCGATCGCCGCGGGCGGCATCGCCCAGCTGGCCTCCAACGAGTCGCCCTTTCCGCCTCACCCGCAGGTGATCGAGGCGATCGCGCAGGCGGCGGGGGCGATGCACCGCTACCCGGACCCCGACGCGACGCTGCTGCGCCGCCGCATCGCCGAGCGCCATGAGACCGAGCCCGGTCGGGTCGCGGTCGGCAACGGCTCCTGTGAGATCCTCCTCGCCGCCGCGGAGGCCCTCTGCGAGCCCGGCGCGGAGATCCTCTTCGCCTGGCCTGCCTTCTCCATGTACCCGTACCTGCCGGCGTTGACCGGCGCCCGTGAGATTCGCGTGCCGCTGGTCGGGGACGTCGTCCACGACCTTGACGCGATGGCGGCCGAGGTCACCGCGGCGACCCAGCTGCTGCTGGTCTGCAACCCGAACAACCCCACCGCCACCCACCTGCCTGCAGCCGAGATCGCCGCTTTCTGCGAGCGGATCCCCCCTCACGTCACCGTCATCCTCGACGAGGCCTACGTCGAGTTCCAGACCGACGACGATCCTGACGCGACGCTCGATCTGCTCGCCGATTTCCCGAACCTGGTCGTCCTGCGCACCTTCAGCAAGTGCTACGGCCTGGCCGGGCTGCGCGTCGGCTACGCGATCGGCTCGGCGACCTTCCGCGCCGCGGTCGACGCCGTGCGCCAGCCCTTCAGCGTCAACGCCCTCGCCCAGGCGGCCGGGGCGGAGGCGATCCTGCATCCCGACGACGTCCTGCGGCGGGTGGAGAGCACGATCGCCGAGCGCCTGCGGGTCGAGGAGGCGCTGGGCGGGCTCGGGCTCGAGACCGCCGACAGCCAGGCCAACTTCTCGTGGATCGATCTCGGCGACGCCGCGGAGGCGGAGGTCGTTGCCGGGCTCGCCGAGCGCCTCGTCGCCGTCCGTCCCGGCACGCCCCTCGGCGACCCGGGCCACATCCGTGTCACCTACGGCACGCCCACCGAGAACGACCGCTTTCTGGACGGCCTGTCGGAATTACTCGACTGATCGTCCGCGGCGTGCTACAAAGTTTCTCGAGGTGAAGACCACTGCCACATCCGCGAGCGGCCACAGCGCCTCCGGCGCCGCCCTCGCCCCTGGCTCCTTCACCTATTGGCGATTTAGCTAGGCGTCCGGCCTGGCGGCATCGCGCCGCTCCAAGATTCTCCTCGGCCGGGCGCCGACCCTCGCGACGTGTCGCGCTGCCCGCTGTGGGCTGGCAGCGAGCGACCAGAAAGTACGATGGCCATGGTTTGGAGAAAGGCAAAGGCAAAATGATCGTCGGGATGCAGGGGGGCGCCAATCGAGATCGGGTGCGGGACCAGCGGATCGCGAAAGTGGTCGAGCTGTCTCCACCGGAAAAATTGCTTCAGGAGCTACCCCTCGGGCCGGAGCGCGCCAAGGCGGTTGTGAGAGGACGCGAAGAGGTGGTCCGCGTCCTCACCGGCAGGGACTCGCGGCTGCTGGTCGTGGTCGGGCCGTGCAGCGTCCACGATCCGCAAGCGGCGCTGGACTACGCCCGCCGGCTCGCCGCCAAGACGGCGGAGCTGAGCGACCGGCTGCTGGTGGTGATGCGGGTCTACTTCGAGAAGCCGCGGACGACGACCGGTTGGAAGGGTCTGATCAACGATCCCCACCTCGACGGCTCCGGGGACGTCAACGCCGGGCTGCACATCGCCCGAAAGCTGCTGCTCGAGGTCCTCGACCTGGGACTGCCGGTCGGCTGTGAGTTCCTCGACCCGATCACGCCGCAGTACATCTCCGACACGGTCGCCTGGGGGGCGATCGGGGCGCGCACGTCGGAGAGCCAGACCCACCGCCAGCTCGGCTCCGGGCTCTCGATGCCGATTGGCTTCAAGAACCGCACCGACGGCAACGTCCAGGTCGCGGTCGACGCGGTCCGCGCCGCCGCGGCGCCGCACGTATTTGCCGGCATCGACGACGCCGGCGCGCCGGCGATCCTGCACACGACCGGCAATCCGGACTGTCACATCATCCTCCGCGGCGGCCACGGGATGCCGAACTACCATGTGCCCGAGGTCGAGGATGCGCTGGTCACGCTGGGGATCTCCGGGCTGCCCGAGCGGCTGGTGATCGACGCCTCGCACGACAACAGCGGCAAGGACCCGGAGAAGCAGTTCTTCGCCGCCGGCGAAATCGCCGACCAGATCGCCGACGGCAACGAGGCGATCGTCGGGGTGATGCTGGAGTCGTTCCTGGTCGAGGGTCGCCAGGACCTGGTCGCCGGCGAGCAGCTCACCTACGGCCAGTCGATCACCGACGCCTGCATCGACTGGGAGGACACCGTCGCCGCGCTCGATCGCTTTGCCTCGGCGATCGAGGCAAGACGCAGTTGACCCGGTGGTCTGACCGATGAAAATCGCCGTCCTCGGGGTAGGCCTGATCGGGGGCTCGATCGGGCTTGCCGCCCGACGGCGGCTGGACGCCGACGTGGTCGGCTACGGACGTACGCCGGCGACCCTCGAACGGGCGGTTGAGATCGGCGCCATCGATCGTCCCGCCGGCTCGATAGGAGAGGCCTGCGACGGCGCCGACCTGGTCTTCTGCGCCGGCCCTGTGGGGGCCTTGCCGGCTCAGGCGCGCGAGGCGCTGGCGGCCAGCGGGCCCGAGACGGTGGTCACCGACGTCGGCTCGACCAAGGGCGAGCTCGTCGACGCCCTCGGCGACGACGGGCGCTTCATCGGCGGCCATCCCCTGGCGGGGGCGGAGACGGCCGGCGTTGAGAACGCCCGCGCCGACCTCTTCGAGGGCGCCCGCTGGTACCTGACTCCGACAGACCGCTCCAGCGGGCTGCTCTACGACCGCCTGCAGCGGACCGTCTCGGCTCTCGGCGCCCGCCCGCAGGCGATCGACCGCGCCGCCCACGACCGCCTGATGGCGACGATCAGCCACCTGCCTCACGTCGTCGCCAACGTCCTCGCCGCCGAGGCCGCCGCGGAGCTCACCCGTGACTCCGAGCGGCTCCCCGAGGTCGGCCCCAGCTTCCGCGACACGACCCGCGTCGCCGGCTCCAACCCGGCGATCTGGGCCGACATCTTCGCCAGCAACAGCAACGCCGTCGCCGACTCGGTGGAGTCGGTGGCGCGGCGCCTCGGCGAGGCTGCGGCGCTGATCCGCGGCGGCGACCATGACGCCGTCGCCGCCTGGCACGCCGCCGCCGGTGGGGATCGTCGCCGCTTGCTCGAATCCGACCTCGAGGCGGGGCCGCTGCTCGAGCTGCGCATCGTCGTCGCCAACAGGCCGGGGACCATCGCCGCGCTGGCGCTGGCGCTGGGCGAGGCCGGCGTCAACATCGAGGACATGGCGCTCTACCCGGCGCCCGACATGACCTCCGGCGCCGTCTCGCTCTGGGTTGGCGGCACCGAGCAGGCCGAGCGCGCCGCGGCGCTGGTCCGCGAGCTCGGCCACACGGTCAGCATCCTCGGCGCCGGGGAGTAGCGTCGCGCCCGTGACCCGCTTCGACCCATCGGGACCCCTGCGGGGCTCCCTGCGCCCGCCCTCGGACAAGTCGATCTCCCACCGAGCGGCGCTGATCGCCGCGATGGCGGATGGTGAGACGAGGATCGAGGGGTATCTGGATGCCGCCGACACGAACTCGACGCTGGAGGCAGTGGCGAGCCTCGGCGCCGTCGAAATGGGCGTGGAGGAGCGGACGGTGTCGGTTCCGGTGGGGCAGGACCTGGCCGCGGCACGAAGTGCATTGCCCCGGCGGGCGCTCATCGTCCGCGGTGTCGGCCTGCGCGGCCCGCGCCCTGCCACGATCGACGTCGGCAATGCCGGCACCCTGCTGCGGCTGCTGCCGGGCTGGCTCGCCGGGCAGGACGGCGGCAGCTGGACGCTCGACGGCGACGACTCGATCCGCCGGCGGCCGGTCGACCGGATCGCCGTGCCGCTGGGTGAGATGGGGGCCGACCTGCGCTGCCGGGAGGAGCGGCTGCCGCCGCTGCAGGTCCGCGGGGTGCCGCTGCTCGGTATCGAGTACGAGCTGCCGGTCGCCAGTGCGCAGGTCAAGTCCTGCCTGCTCTTCGCGGGCCTGCTCGCGGCGGGCGAGACCCGCGTGGTCGAGCCGCTGCCGAGCCGCGACCACACCGAGCGGATGCTCGCTGCCGCCGGCGCCGACGTGAGCCGCGAGGACGGCCTCGGCGCGGAAGGGGTGGGCACCGTCGTGATCCGCCCGGCTGAGCGCCTGGCGGTCGATCGCATCGTCGTCCCCGCCGACCTCTCCTCCGCTGCGTTCCCGATCGTCGCCGGCCTCCTGGTCGGTGGCAGCGAGGTCTTGATCCGGGGCGTTGGCCTCAACCCGACCCGCACCGGCCTGCTGGCGATCCTCGAGCGGATGGGAGCCGAGATCGAGAGGACCCCCGGCGGCGAAGAGGGGGGCGAGCCGGTTGGCGACCTAAGGGTGCTCGCCTCCGACCTGCGCGCCACCGACGTCGCTGGCGCCGAGGTGCCGCTGGCGATCGACGAGCTGCCCCTGGTCGCCCTCGCCGCCTGCTTCGCCGAGGGCACGACGACGATCCGCGACGCCGCCGAGCTGCGCCGCAAGGAGTCGGACCGGATCGCCACGGTGAGCGACGCCCTGAACGCGCTCGGGGGCAGGGTGGAGCCGACCGAGGACGGCATGGTCGTCGAGGGCAGCGGCGGCCTGCGCGGCGGTGCCGTCGACTCCCACGGCGACCACCGGATCGCGATGCTCGGCGCCGTCGCCGGGCTCGCCTCCCGCGAGGGCGTCGAGGTCGCCGGCATGGACGCCGCGGCAGTCAGCTACCCCGGCTTCGAGGCCGATCTCGCCGCCCTTTTGCGCCCCGACGGCGCCTGAGTCCCGGCGGGCCCGAAGTGTCCGGCGTGTGGACGCTTCAGGCCCATCGGCGGCATGTTTGCCAGGGGCGGCTCGCCGCCTGGGACCCCGCGCCTCTACGCTGCCGCCCGAATGGTTATCGCGATCGACGGCCCCGCCGGGGCCGGCAAGTCCTCCGTCGCGCGCGCCGTGGCGGCGGAGCTCGGCTTCACCTACCTCGATTCCGGGGCGATGTACCGCTGCGTGGCGCTGGCCGCGATCGAGGCCGGGGTCAGCCTGGACGACAGCGAGGCGCTCGGCACGCTGGCCGACGGGCTGGAGATCGAGCTGGACGGGCGGCGTGCCCGGATCGGCGAGCGCGACGTCAGCGCCGCGATCCGCGAGCCGGGGGTGACCGCCGCCGCCTCCCGCGTCTCGGTCCACCCGCCGGTCAGGGAGGCCATGGTCGCCCGCCAGCGCCGGCTGATCGCCGCCGGGCGCTACGTCGCCGAGGGCCGCGACATCGGCACCGTGGTCAGCCCCGATTCGCCGCTGAAGGTCTTCCTCACCGCCTCCGACGATGAGCGCGCCCGCCGCCGCGCGGCGCAGACCGGCGAGGACTTCGAGTCGGTGCTCGACGCCCAGCGCCGTCGCGACGCCCGCGACACTGAGCGCGAGCACGGCGCCCTGCGCGCCGCTGCCGACGCCGTCGAGCTCGACACCTCGTCGCTGAGCTTGGAAGAAGTTGTAGGACGAGTCGTCGCAATGGCCGGCGAGCAAGGCCTGGCATGAGGCGGGGCGACTTTGTAACCCTACGGTTGACAAAATCGCCCCGGAGGGGGCGATGAACCGCCTACCCACCGTCGCCGTGGTCGGCTTTCCCAACGTCGGCAAGAGCACGCTGGTCAACCGTCTGGTCGGCGGCAGTGAGGCCGTCACCGCGGCCGAGCCGGGGGTGACCCGCGACCGCAAGCGCCTCGCCTGCGAGTGGAACGGGATCGCCTTTGAGTTGATCGACACCGGCGGCATCGACCTTGAGGACGAGGCCGAGCTGGCTCGCGACGTGCAGACCCAGGCCCGCCTGGCGATCGCCGAGGCGGACGCGGTGCTGATGGTGGTCGACGGTCGGGCCGGGCTGCGGGCCGGCGACGCCGAGCTGGCGAAGACCCTGCGCGGCGGCGACGTCCCGGTCCTGGTCGCGGTCAACAAAGCCGACCGCCCCAACGACTTCGGCGTCACCGCCGAGTTCCACGGCCTCGGCCTCGGCGAGCCGCTGCCGCTCTCGGCGACCCACGGGCTTGGTACCGGCGACTTGCTCGACGCGATCGTCGAGAAGCTCGGCGACCTGCCGCCGCGGCTCGAGGACGACGACGCGGTGCGGATCGCCGTGATCGGCCGCCCCAACGTCGGCAAGTCCTCGCTCGTCAACGCCTTCCTCGGCTCCGACCGGGTGATCGTCTCCGATGTCGCCGGCACCACCCGCGACGCGATCGACACCGAGCTGGAGGTCGACGGGCGGCGGACGATCCTGGTCGACACCGCCGGCCTGCGGCGCCGCTCCAAGGTCGCCGGCACGATCGACTACTACGCCCAGCTGCGCTCCGAACGCGCGGTCGACCGCGCCGACGTGGCGATCGTCGTCTGCGACGCCTCCGAGGGGGTCACCGCCGAGGACCTGCGGGCGGCGGAGCTGGCGATGAAGGCCGGCTGCTCGACCCTGCTGGTGCTCAACAAGTGGGACCTGACGACGACCGACATCGACGACGCCCGCGCCCGGGTCGAGCGCAAGCTGCGGCTGCGGCCAGCGGTCGTCACCTGCTCGGCGACGCGCGGGCGCAACGTCCCCGCCCTGCTGCCGCGGGCGCTGCAGCTGGCCGATCGGGCGGGCGAGCGCATCCCCACCCCGGAGCTGAACCGCTTCGTCGCCGCCGTCATCGCCAAAACCCCGCCGCCCTCCCGCCGCGGACGCCGCCTGCGGCTCTACTACGCGGCGCAGGTGGGTGAGCGCCCGGTGCGGGTGGCGATCCAGGTCAACGACCGCAAGCTGATCGTCCGCGACTGGGCCTACCACCTGGAGAACCGGATGCGCGAGGCCTACGGCCTCGAGGGCGTGCCGTTGGTGATCGACTTCGTGCCACATTCGGGCCGTCGCGGGCCCTCGGACTGACGGCGTGGATTCCTCTAGGCTTCCCCACCATGCCTACCAATAAGCCGCTCGCCGAGGGCGAGTACCTCTTTACTTCCGAGTCCGTGACCGAGGGTCATCCCGACAAGGTCAGCGATGCGATCTCCGACGGCGTCCTCGACGCGGTCATGGCCGAGGACCCCGGCGGCCGCGTCGCCTGCGAGACCCTGGTCAACACCGGCATGGCGGTCGTCTCCGGCGAGATCTCGACCGACGTCCACCTCGACATCCCGGAGATCGTCCGCGAGACGATCCGCGGAATCGGCTATGACCGCGGCGAGTACGGCTACAACTGCGATCACATCTCCGTCCTCGTCTCGCTCGACAAGCAGTCGCCCGACATCGCCCAGGGCGTCGACGCCGCGTATGAGACCCGGGTCGACCCCTCCGACGACGACGAGCTCGACGTCGCCGGGGCCGGCGACCAGGGAATGATGTTCGGCTACGCCAGCGACGAGACCGAGGCGCTGATGCCGATGCCGATCCACATCGCCCACCGGCTGGCCGAACGCCTCGCCGCGGTCCGCAAGGACAGGACGCTGGACTACCTCGGGCCCGACGGCAAGACCCAGGTCTCGGTCCGCTACGCCGACGGCCGCCCGATCGCGATCGAGAAGCTGCTGATCTCCACCCAGCACGCCGAGGGGGTCGAGTCCGAGACGACGATCAAGCCCGACCTCTGGCAGCAGGTGGTGCTGCCGGTGCTCGAGGCCGAGGTTCCCGGCCTCTACGACGAAGGCGAGCTGCGTGAAGACTTCCTCGTCAACCCGACCGGCAAGTTCGTGATCGGCGGCCCGGTCGGCGACGCCGGCCTGACCGGCCGCAAGATCATCGTCGACACCTACGGCGGCATGGCCCGCCACGGCGGCGGCGCCTTCTCCGGCAAGGACCCGTCCAAGGTCGACCGCTCCGCGGCCTACGCCGCCCGCTACGTGGCCAAGAACGTCGTCGCCGCTGGCCTCGCCGAGCGCTGCGAGGTTCAGGTCGCCTACGCGATCGGCGTCGCCCATCCGGTCTCGCTGATGGTCGAGACCTTCGGCACCGGCGCGCTCCCCGACGCGCAGATCTCCCGCCTGGTCGAAGCCGAGTTCGACATGCGCCCCGGCGCCTTCCGCCGCTACCTCGACCTGCACCGGCCGATCTTCCAGAAGACGGCGGCTTACGGTCACTTCGGTCGGCAGGATGCTGACTTCACCTGGGAGAAGACGGACCGGGCCGAGAATCTCAAAGCGGCTGCTGGGTCTGCTGCTGCCGCTGCGTAGGGCGGGAGCAGGGGCGGCTCGGGAGCAGGGGCGGGGTAGGGGTGAAGCGTCTTGTACTTTTTTGCGACTTCGACCCCGAGGCGCCAGCCGGCCGCGACCCTCAAAAAAGTTAAGCGAAACCCCGCCGCGGCTCCCACCCGGGCGCTGAGGCTAAGAAGCCGGCGGGGCCTGCGGCGGTTGTGCCTCGCCGAGGCCGTGAGCCCCAGCCGCATTGGCGCCGGTCGCCTGGTCGACACTGTGGACGACCCCGGCCGGCTCGGCGACGCCGACGAAGACGAAGTTGTAGTCGTCGGTTGCCGCCGTGTCGAAGTCGACGTCGCCGATCTGCATCAGGCGTTGGTAGACCGACTGGCGGTAGTTGACGTTCTGGACCCGCTCGAGGCGGGTCTCCTGGATCTCCCGGGAGAAGATCCCGCGCTTGATGTTGAGACGGCGGTTGGTGATCGTGTAGGTGGTCGCCACCCGCTTGACGAAGCCGACCAGCACGGTGAGGGCGATCAGCACCAAGACGATCAGGAAGATGGTGGCGCTGCCGGCGCCGACCAGCTTGGCAATGACGCCGATCACCGCGGCGACCACGATCCCTTTCAGGTAGAAGCCGAGAATCGCGCGCCAGGAGGGGTGGCCCTGGAAGATCACCTGCTCTCCGGGGCTGAGGTTGAGGCTCACGGCGGGCAGCATACGTCTTCTGACCCAGGCCCGCCAGGGGTGAAAAGCCGGGCCGTCCCCGCCTGGCCATACCCTCGCCGGATGGCCATTCTCAGGGTCGAGCCGCTGACCACCGCCCGCGCTCTGCGGGGCCCGTTCGACTACCGCCAGCCGGAGGCGATGGGGGAGCTGGAGGTGGGCAGCGTGGTCCGGGTGCCGTTCGGCCCCCGCAAACTTTTGGGGGTCGTCGTCGAGCTGGCCGCGGCTTCCGAGCTGCCGCCCGAGCGGCTCGCGGAGCCGATCGAGGCGCTGGAGTCCGGCGCCCCGGCGGAGCTGGTCCGGCTCGGCCTCTGGGTCGGCCGCGAGTACTGCTCGACGCCCTCGCGCGGTCTGCAGCTGGTGCTGCCGCCCGGGACCGGAACGGGGAGAGGGCGCACGGTGCGCTCCAAGGTCGAGCTGCGAGCGGAGATCCTGCCCGCCGGCGAGGCGGCGCTGAGCGGCGCTGAGCGCCTCGGCGTCAAGCAGCGGGCGGTGCTGGAGGCGCTGCGGGCCGGCGAGATGTCGGGTGGCGAGCTGGCGGCGGCGGTCGGCTCCGACCGCCAGACGCTGCGGCGGCTGGAGCAGCGCGGCCTGGTCGCCACCCGCAGCTCGCGCCTGCGCCGGACCCCCGACGGCTCCAGCCTGAACGCGCCAGCCAGCCGCCCCCACCTCCTCCCCGAGCAGGAGCGGGCGGTCGACGCGATCGTCGCCGCCCTCGACCGCGAGGCCACCGGGGGCCGATGGGCCGAAAAGTTGACTCCTCATGGACAAAGCGGCCCGTCGGCAGCTGCGGCGGCGCCGAAGCTGCTGCTGCACGGCGTCACCGGCTCAGGCAAGACCGAGGTCTACCTGGCGGCGGTCGAGGCGGCGCTGGCCCGGGGGCGCGGCGCGATCGTCCTCGTCCCCGAGATCGGCCTGGCGCCGCAGGCGGTGGCGCGCTTCCGGGCTCGCCTCGGCGATCGCTTCGCCGTCCTGCACTCGGCGCTGTCGCCGGGTGAGCGCTACGACGAGTGGCGGCGGCTACGCAGCGGTGAGGCGAGCGTCTGCGTCGGCCCGCGCTCCGCCGTCTTCGCCCCGGTCCGCGACCTCGGCCTGATCGTCATCGACGAGGAGCATGACGCCTCCTACAAGCAGGAGGGCGACCCCTGCTACGACGCCCGCACCGTCGCCCGCCGCCGCGCCGAGGACTGCGGCGCGGTGCTGGTCGCCGGCACCGCGACGCCGCGCCCGGAGACCTGGCTGGAGCTGCCGCGGCTGGAGCTGCCGCGCCGGGTCGACGCCCGCCGCCTGCCGCCGGTCGAGCTGGTCGACATGCGCGGCGCCGACCCGCGCAGCGGGCCGCTGCACCCCGACACCTGGGAGGCGCTGGAGGGCGTCCGCCACAGCGGCGCCAAGGCGATCGTGATGATCAACCGCCGTGGCTTCGCCCCCTGGCTCACCTGCCGCTCCTGCGGTCACCACTGGGACTGCCCCAACTGCGACGTCTCGCTGATCGTCCATCGCCACAGTGGCCGCCTCGTCTGCCACCACTGCGCCCACGTCGAACCGGCGCCGCGAGCCTGCCCGGAGTGCGCCTCGACGACGCTCTCGCAGGCCGGTGCCGGGACCGAGCGGATCGAGGCGCTGCTGGCCGAGCGCCTGCAGCCGATGCCGGTCTTCCGGCTGGACTCCGACACCGCCGCCGAACGCGGCGCCCACGCCCGCATCCTCGCCCGCTTCGGCGAGGCGCCGAGCGGCGTCCTCGTCGGCACCCAGATGGTCGCCAAGGGCCATGACTTTCCCGAGGTGACGCTGAGCACGATCCTCGATGCCGACGCGACCCTGCGCTTCCCCGACTTCCGGGCCGAGGAGCGGACCTTCGCGATGGTCGCCCAGCTGGCCGGCCGCAGCGGCCGCGGCGAGGCCGGCGGCGAGGTGATCGTCCAGACCCTGGCGCCGGGCGCGTCGAGCATCGAGCACGCGGCCCGCCACGACTCCGCCGGCTTTCTCGCCGGCGAGCTGGAGCGCCGCCGGCTGCTGCGTTACCCGCCCTACTCCCACCTGGTCAGGATCGGCCTCAACGCCGAGCAGGAAGCGCGCGTCGAAACGGCCGCCTCGACCGTCGCCGCCGAGCTGCGCGAGGTGCTGCCGGAGGGCTCCGAGCTGCTCGGCCCGGCGCCGATGTTCCGGGTCCGCAACCGTCACCGCCGCCGCATCCTGATCAAGGCCGGCGATCGCGAGGCCACCGTCGCCGCGGTCCGCGGCGTGGTCGAGCGCCGTGCCGCGGACCGCTCGCTCAAGGACGTCGCGATCGGCGTCGACGTCGATCCGCAATGACGCCCGCGGGACGCTCCGCCTCACTTAAACTCAGGTTCGGATGAGCGAAGGAGTCGAAACGGACCGGGCAGCCGGCGAGGAGCGTGAGCTGGAAGCGAAGCTGCAGGAGCGCCGCGAGGCGGCGCTGGCCCAGGTCATCAAGTTCGGCGACCCGGTGCTGAAGAGCAAGGCCTCTCCGGTCGCCAACTTCGGCCCCGAGCTGCGGGCCGAGGTCGAGCGGATGATCGCGATCATGCGCGACGGGATGGGGGTTGGCCTGGCCGCCACCCAGCTCGGGGTGCTGCGCCGCGTGCTCGTCTTCCAGGCAGGGCCCGACGGCGAACCGGCGGCCCTGGTCAACCCGGTGGTCGAGTGGATGTCCGACGAGTGCTGGGTCGCCGAGGAGGGCTGTCTCAGCCTGCCGCGGGTCTCGATGGACGTCGAGCGGCCGCTGCACGCGCGGTTCAGCGGTCGCGACGCCGAGGGCGAGGAGGTCGAGATCGAGGCCTCGGGCCTGGAGGCGCGCGTGCTCCAGCACGAGATCGACCATCTGGACGGCGTCCTGATCCTCGACCGGACCGCTCGCCCACAACGCAAGGGCGCGCTGCGGGCGCTGCGGGAGGGCGGCAGCTACAGCCCGCCCGCGGAGGAGTACGAGCCTGGGGACGGCGGCGAGCTTCGCGAGCCGCGCACCGACGCGTGAATACGGTCTACCTCGGCACCACCGACTTCGCCGCCACCGTCCTGCGACGGCTGGCCGGCTCGGCGCACAGGCCGGCGCTGGTCCTCACCCCGCCCGACAGCCGCCGCGGCCGCGGCCGCCAGGAGCTGCCGCCGGCGACCGCCGAGGCGGCGACAGAGCTGGGGATCGAGCTGCTGCAGGCCGAGAACGTCAACGAGGGCGCGGCCCTGGAGCGGATCCGCGCCGTCAAGCCCGACGCGGCGGTCGTCTGCGCCTTCGGCCAGCTGATCCGCGAGCCGCTGCTGTCCGAGCTGCCGATCCTCAACGTGCATCCCTCGCTGCTGCCGCGCTGGCGCGGCGCGGCGCCGATCGAGCGGGCGATCATGGCCGGCGACCGCCGCACCGGCGTCTGCGTGATGCGCCTCACGGCCGGTCTGGACTCCGGCCCGGTCGCTCTGAGGACGGAGCTGGCGCTGGGGCCCGACGAAGATTTCGAGGCGCTCTCGGCGACCCTCGCCAGGCTCGGCGGCGACCTGCTGGTCCGGGCGCTGGACCTGGAGGCCGAGGGGGCGCTGGAGTTCGAGGGCCAGGACGAGGAGCAGGCGACCTATGCGGAGAAGATCGATCCGGCCGAGCGACGGCTGGACCCCGGCCGGCCGGCCCGGGAGCTGGCCGCGACGGTGCGGGGCCTGACCCCCCACGTCGGCGCCTACCTGGAGACCGCCGACGGCGAGCGGCTCGGGGTGCGGCGCGCTCGTGCCGTCGACGTCGACGTCACGACCGGGGCGGTGAAGGCCGAATGGGGGGTGCTGCTGGTCGGCTGCTGCCGCGGGGCGCTGCGGCTCGAGGTGGTCCAGCCGCCGGGCGGAAAGCCGATGCCGGTGGACGCCTACCTGCGCGGCCACGCACTGCCGAAGCTGTCGTGATCGCCCCCGCCCGCTCGCTCGCCTTCGAGACGATTCGGGAGACCTTCGAGGACGGTGCCTTCACCGAGCGCGCCTTCCGCGCCGGCGCCGATCGACTCGGGATGTCCGGGCGCGAGCGTGCCCAGGCCCAGCGGCTTGCGTTTGGCGCCGTGCAGCGCCGTGGCACCGCAGACGCGGCGATCGAGCGGCTGGCCGGGCGCTCGATCCGCCGCCTCGATCCGCCGGTTCTCGCCGCCCTGCGCCTCGGCCTCTACGAGCTGCTCTTCTCAGACGGCACCCCCGACCACGCCGCCGTCGACCAGGCGGTGGAGCTGGTCAAGGGTGCCGGCGCCGCCCATGCCTCCGGCCTGGTCAACGCCGTCCTGCGTCGCGCCGGTCGCGAGCGGGCCGAGCTGACGGCGGCCCTGCTCGACGACGACTCGACCGCCGCCGCGGCCGCGGTCGCCCACTCGGCCCCGACCTGGTTGGCGGATATGTGGTGGCGGGAGCTGGGCGCGGAGGTGGCGCGACCGCTGCTCGCCGCATGCAACGAGCCGGCCGAGGTGGCGATGCGCGTCAACCTTGCCCAGGCTGATCGCGATGCGCAGCTGGCGCGGCTGCAGGAGGCCGGTGTCGAGGCGCGGATACCCGACTCGCCGTGGCCGCTGGCGGCGCCGGAGTCGATCGTGATCTCGGGGCGGACCGGAACGAAGGTGCCCGAGCTGGTCGAGGCCGGAGCGCTGACCCCGCAGAGCCGCGGCTCTGCGGCCGTGGTCGAGGTGCTCGATCCGCAGGAAGGCGAGCACCTGCTCGACCTCTGTGCCGGCCCCGGGATCAAGACCGGCCAGATCGCGGCGCGGATGGGCGACCGCGGCGAGGTGATCTCGGTCGAGCTGGACCCGACCCGAGCTGCCGAAGTCGCCGAGCAGGCGCGGCGCCTCGGCCTGCGCAGCGTCACCGTGATCGAGGCCGACGTCGCCGCGATGGAGATGGCACCCGGCTTCGACCGGGTCCTGCTCGACGCGCCCTGCTCGGACCTCGGCGCCCTCGCCTCGCGCCCGGACGCCCGCTGGCGCAAAACGCCGAAGGCGATCGGACGCCTGGTCGAGATCCAGGACCGCGCCCTGCGCGCCGCCGCCCGGGTCCTGCGGCCGGGCGGCGTCCTCGTCTACGCGACCTGCACGATCTCCCGTCACGAGAACGAGGACCGCGTCGCGGCGCTGCTCGCCGCGGCTGCGGCGGGCGAGGTGCCGCCGCTGGAGCTGGAGGACCTCGGCGCCCGCGCACCGGGCCTCGCCTCGCCGGTCGAGCCGCGTTGCCTGCAGCTGCGTCCGGACCGCGACACCACCACCGGATTCTTCATCGGGCGCCTGAACAGGCATGATTAGACGATGAGCGAGTCTGGGGATGCCGTGACGGGCACCGACAGCCCCTTGGGGCGGGCGCCTTGCCCGAATTGCGGCGAGCCCTGGCTGCGCCCGACGCAGCTGCCCGGGCGCCTGCGCTGCGTCAACTGCCTCAGCCGCTTCGAACTCGTCTCCCAGTGCCCCAACTGCGGCGAACACCAGACGATCGCCAGGATGAGCCACACCGAGGACATGCAATGCCAGTCCTGCGGCTCCTCAATGCTCCGCGCCGCCTGAGCGCCACCGGACGTGCCCAGTAGGGTGGCGGCCGTGAGTGAGCGAATGCGCGAGTTGATCCAGTCCCCACGGGTTGCCCCGTCGATCCTCTCGGCCGATTTCGCGAAGCTGGGGTCGCAGGTCGCCGAGGTGATGGACGCCGGGGCGCGGGTGATCCACTTCGACGTCATGGACGGGCACTTCGTGCCGCCGATCACGATCGGGCCCCTGGTCCTCGGCGGCATCGCCGACCAGGTCCACGCAGCCGGCGGCGCGATCGACGTCCACCTGATGATCGAGGCGCCGGAGCGCCAGATCGCCGAGTTCGCCGCCGCCGGAGCCGACTCGATCAGCTTCCACGAGGAGGCGACCCCACACGCCCACCGTACCCTCGGCGCGATCCGCGAGCTCGGCTGCCTGGCCGGGATCGCCCTCAATCCCGGCACCCCCGCCGAGGCGCTCTCGGAGCTGGGCGACAGCGCCGACATCGTCCTCTGCATGTCGGTCAATCCTGGCTGGGGCGGCCAGTCCTTCATCGAGTCCTCACCCGCCAAGGTCGAGCGCCTGCACCCGCTCGTCGGCGATGCTCGGATCGAGGTCGACGGCGGCATCGACACCGCCACCGCCGGCCCGGTCGCCGCCGCCGGCGCCTCCCTCCTCGTCGCCGGCTCCGCGATCTTCGCCGCCGCCGACCCCGCCGCCGCCTACACCGCCATCGCCCAAGCCGCCGGCGCAACCTGAGGCCGATGGGCCGATAAGTTGAGCCAGGGGCGACATTTCGGCCCGTCGGCCTCAGTCAGGTGGGTCGGCCGCGGGTTATCAGCGCGCCGGTGACCTCCTGCCACCAGGCTCGTTCGGCCTGGTCGACGCCCGGGCGCGCAGCGCGGCGCTCGCACCAGCCCGCCAGCGCCCGCCGTCCTCCGATCGCGATTACGTCGTCGCCCGTGACGGCGTAGCGGCCATCCGCCAGCGCCGCCATCGCGCCGACGCCGTCGCGGCGGCTGCGCAGCACCGCCAGTACCGGGATCCCGTCGACCTCGACCAGGGCCAACGGGTCGTCGCCCGGCCGCGCCGGCCGCACCGAGAAGATCTGCGAGGCAGCCCGGTGCGGCATCTGGGGCGGCGGCGGCCGGCCGACAGGGCCTCTGGTCCAGGTCTTCGTCAGCGCCTCGACCTCCTCGCGCAGCTCGCTGCGGACCAGCACGTGCAGCTCGTCTCCCTCGCGCATTTCGGTCGATCCCCGCGGCGGGATCGCGTGGCCGTCGCGGACGATCACGTTGACCAGCGCCTCGCGCGGCAGCTCCAGCTCACGCACCCGGTGCCCGGCCGCGGCCGCTCCGGGCGGCAGCCGGTAGGCGATCACGTCGCCGCCCAGGCGGCGGACTCCGCCCCGACTCGAGCAGCCGTCGCGGCAGCGCCGGCTCGTCGGTGGTCAGGCCGAGCCGCTGCGCCAGCGGCTCGAAGCTGGCGCCCTCGGCTCGCGACTCCTGTACGTCGGCTTCGGCACCGTATGAGAATGGGGGATGGGCATTCGGGTGATTCGTGGACATGGTGGCCTCGCTGACGCACAAGAACGCACAAGAACAGTGATCGGCGCTCGGATACAGAAGGCCTGAAGATCGGATAGAAGGCGCTCAGTGTAGCCGACGCGTTGGCCGTGTCAAGAGTCCGGGCCCAGTCAGGTCAAGGTCAGTTTGGAAGTCACCACCAAGTTCGCTGAGCACACCGAGCATGAAAGACTTCTCGGTGATCTCGGTGCTCTCGGTGGTCATCCCAGTGCGGCAATGTAGAATGCCCGCGACTCCAAGATCGACCGGCGTGCCCCGTCCCGCGATGCGCCAGAAACAGCTATTTCTTGTTCCGTACGCCTGCTCCGGCTTCGCCGGCCTTGTCTACGAAATGGCATGGACGCGGCTGTTGACGCTTTACATGGGTCACGGCCTTGCCGCCGCGAGCACCGTGACCGCGGCATTCATGGGCGGGTTGGGTGCTGGATCCGTGCTCGGCGGGTGGATGGCACCGCGCCTGGCGCCGCGTCGCACTCTCTACGCGTACGTGGCCCTCGAAGCGATCGTCGCGTTGGTGGCTCTCGTCTTGCCGCTCGAGCTCAAGACGCTGACGCCACTGCTGGCGTGGGCGTACCGGGATGGCGCCGCCGGCTCTCTCTTTCCCTTCGTCCGCCTGCTCTCGTGTTTGGTGCTGATATCACTCCCGGCGATTGCCCTTGGAGCGGCCTATCCGTTTGCCGTTCGCTGGTTGGTGGGCGGGTCTGCTCGTCCCGGGCGCGGGGCCGGTGAGCTCTATGCGGTGAACACCGTCGGCGCGGCAATCGGCGTGCTGGTCTCGGGCTTTGTCACCATGCCGCGCCTCGGAATTTCAGGAACCACTCTCGTTGGCGTCCTGGCGAGCAGCTTCTCGATTGGCGGCGCGCTGTGGGTGGCGCACCGCGTCCACGGGGAAGTCGACGCGTCAGGCGCATACAGGGCAGGCGATACAGGAAGCGACACAGCAGGTCGACCGCATTCCGCGAAACGAGCCACCTCGCGTGGAGCAGGGAAGGACAGGTCACCTGGCCGTCGCGACCGAGAGTTGCGCCCTGGGCTCGATCGGCCGTGGCTTGCCGCCGCGGTGCTCGGTGTGACCGGCTTTTCCGGGCTGATGTACCAGATCGTCTGGACCCGTCTGCTCTCGCTCATCTGGGGTCCGACGACCTACGCGTTTGCGGCGACGGTGGCGGCGGTCATTGGCGGCATCGCCATCGGTTCCGCATTTGCGTCGTGGCTTCTGCGGCGGTCGGGATCGCTCGCGCTGTGGTTGTCTGGTGCGCTCACCGGGTCCGCGATCGCGACGCGCTGGACTTCTTCTCTCGTTGGCAATCAGGTGCCGCGAGCGGTCGTGGACTATCTGACGCATTCGCCGCAGATCGCGTCACTGCTCATCGGGCACCACATCGTGCTGGTCGCGGCGCTGGTCCTGCCGACCGCAGTCGGCCTCGGCGTGGCCTTTCCGCTCGCGCTGCAGATGGTCGGGGGCGATGGCCCGCATTTCGCGAAGCGCGTGGGAATGGTGTGCGCCGTCAACACCTGTGCCGGCACGTTGGGCGCGCTGGCCGCGGGGTTTCTCGTCATTCCGGCTTGGGGTCTGCAGCAGGCACTGAGTCTGGTGAGCGCTGCTGTTTCTCGCGGCCGGAGCGGCCGTCGTCGTCTGGGGAGGACTGACGCGGAATGCCCGGCTGGTCGGTCTCGTTCCGGTTGCCGCCGCCGTCGGTCTGCTCGCGTGGAACCAGGTGTGGGACCGCGACCTGCTGGCGAGCGGCATCTACAAGTACGCCACGCACGTGCCTCCCGGGGTGGAGGTCGAGGCGGGACTGACAGCGGGGACACTGCTCTACTACCGCGACGGCGCGGCGTCGACGGTCTCGGTCCGGCGACGGACGGGCACCGTCTCTTTGGCGATCGACGGCAAGGTGGACGCCTCGAATGCGGCGGACATGCTCACGCAAAAGACGCTCGCCCATCTGCCTCTCCTGCTGCATCCGAACCCTCGTGATGTGTTGATCATCGGGCTTGGCAGCGGCGTCACGTTGGCGTCCGCGCTCGTCCATCCGATCAGGCGCGCGGACGTCGTGGAGATCTCGCCGGAGGTCGTGGAGGCATCACGGTACTTCGCGGCCGAAAACCGCGGCGCGCTCGACGATCCCAGGTCCCGGCTCATCGTTGGCGACGGCCGTTCACACGTCCAGCTGTCGTCGCGCACCTACGACGTCATCATCACCGAGCCGTCGAACCCCTGGATGGCCGGCGTCGCGTCGCTGTTTACGCGCGAATTTTTCACCGCCCTGCGCGGCCGGCTCGCCCCCGGCGGGATCGTCTGCCAGTGGACGCACACCTACGAAATCGCCGACGCCGATCTGAGGTCGCTCGTCGCGACGTTTCTGTCCGTGTTTCCGGAAGCCACGGGCTGGTTGATCGGACAGAGCGATCTGCTGCTCGTCGCCTCGACCCAGCCGCTCTCTTCGAACCTCAAGAACCTGGACCGAGGTTGGACCAGCCCGGGAATCGCCGCCGATCTCGCCGGCGTGTCCGCGGTGGAGCCGTTCGCGTTCTGGTCGTTGTTCGCCGGCGGGCCGCAGGCGTTGAAGAGGTACGCGAGCGGCGCCGAGCTCCAGAGCGACGATCGCATGGCGCTCGAGTTTTCCGGGCCGCGGGCGCTCAACCTTCAAACCGCTGCTCAGAACGCGTCCCGGATCATGGAGCATCGGGATCCCCTGGGCGATCCACTGGAGATTCGCCACGCGCTGGCCGCCGCCGGAGCGGCGCAGTGGCGGAATCGGGGCACGATGATGTTTGGCGCCGAGGACTACACGACGGCGTACCAGGACTATCTGAAAGCGCTCGAGCTCGATCCCGAGGATGCCGTGGCCCTCGCGGGCCTGGTCCAGACCGCGGCTGGCGCGCAGCGTTCCATGGAGGCCCTGGAATGGCTGAATGCATCGCTGCAGCAACACCCGCGGTCTTCCAGCATTCGAGTGGCCACGTCAAAGCTGCTGGGCGGGATCGGTGCCTTCGATCGCGCCATTGCGGCCGCAAGCGAAGCGTCCCGCCTCAGTCCGGGCGACGCGGCGCCCGTGCAGGAGCTCGCGGCGATTTTTTCCGACCTCCGGGATGCCGAGCGGCTGGCCGATGCGGTCCGCAGGTTGTCCGAGCTTCAGCCCGACGCCTCGGCGACGCACTACTACGGAGCCGTCTCAAGATTTCTCGCCGGCCACCTCGACGAGGCCCTTGCGCTGGCGCGCAAGGCTGCCTCGACCGACCCCAACTACGTCGCCGCTCACACGCTGATCGGCAACATCTACGGCACTCTGGGACGGCAAGAGGAGGCGAGAACCGCGTTTCAGTCGGCCCTTCAGCTCGACCCGCGAAAAAGCACCGGCTATGTGAACCTGGGTCTTGTGGAGCTTGCGTCCGGCAATCGCACGGCCGGCGCCGATTACTTCGTCGAAGCGTTGTTGCTCGATCCCGGGTCGGCAGGTGGCACGTGCGGGTCTCGCGCAGGCGCGAGGCGAATTGGACACGGGTCGATCCCAGAATCGGCGGTAACATGCCACTGATGATGCTTCCCGCAGAAGCTGAGTTGGCGCTTCTCGCCAGCGATGTAAGGTCGGACGGGAGATTCTGATCGCGTGCGCGACTGGATCGTCCTGTCTCGGCGCGGCGGCCCATGCCCATCATTCGATCGCGGCGCCTACGATTCCAGCCGCCGCCTGACCATCGACGGTGTCGTCGCGCAATTTCAGTTCGTGAACCCGCACCCGTTCGTGACGCTGGACGTGATCGACGCCACGGGCAGCGCGCAGCGCTGGAAGCTCGAAATGGACAACCGGCACGAACTGGTCGACATCGGCGTGACGGCCTCCACGCTGAAACCGGGCGACCGCCTCGTCGTGACCGGCAGTCCTGGGCGCTCGCAGCCCCAGAGCCTGTACGTGCTCAGGCTCGAGATCGCCCCGCCGACGGCTTTGCGCTACGAGCAGGTGGGGAACAGCCCGAAGATCCGCACCTGGCGCGGTACCGCGCTGTTCCTGGAACATGCCCGGTAGGCGTGTGAGGGGACGGCAATCGGGCGGGCTGACAGTGAAGCTTCGCCTCAAACCGACCAGAAAACCCGAGAGTCGATGCGCGGCGAATCGCTCTAGGCTGTTCCGCGAACCGCTCGGCGCCGCAGGAACCCGTCGCTAGGATTCGACCGGAACGACCACGACCGCGGTGCCATAACAGAGAACCTCAGTCACCCCGCTCATGACCTCCGTGGCGTCGTATCGAACGCCGATGACCGCGTTGCCGCCGAGCTCGCGAGCATGCTCGAGCATCAGGTTGAACGCGTCGCCGCGGGTGCGCTCACAGAGCTCCGTGAACAGCGAAATGTTGCCGCCGAGGAGCGTCTGCAGAGAGCCGCCGATCGTGCCAAAGATATTGCGAGAGCGCACGATGATGCCGCGGACGATCCCTTTGTTCTCGACGATGCGATAGCCGTCGAGCGTGAACGCGGTAGTGGTCAAAGCGTGCTGCATGGGGGGCGACCTCCGCTGCACCGTAGTCGCTGCGGAACCGCCTTGTCAATAACCCGTTCGGCAGGTGTCGAGTGAGTGGGCCGTGAATGCGTGTGCGGCTGGTGCTAAGTCAGGTGAGGAAAGAAGCGGCCGACACGGACCATGTAGCTGCGGTACTGATCTCCAAAGCGTGCGATCAGGTACATCTCCTCGATGCGCGTGCGTCTCGCGAGGACCGCGAACATCACGATGGCGGCAACGGGCACCAGCCAGCTCCCGAGCGCGAGGCCGAGGCTCGGGCCCATCATGAGAATCCCCGAGTACATCGGGTTCCTCACGTAGCGGTACGGGCCGCGATCGACGAAGTACGCGTCCCGGCGGGTCACGACCGTGTCGGTGAGATTGGGGCCGAGGGAGACGAACATCCAGATCAGCCACGCGACGCTGAGAGCGAATCCGCCGACGCCAATCCAGCGCGCCCAGTCAGGCACTGAAACCGCCGCCCATGCAAACCACGGTGGGTTCCAGAGCCACGCCGCGGTTGATCCGAACGTGCCAAGCCCGGCCAGCCTCATACCGATCAGCGTGGGCCAGCCTTCCTTGGTGCGATCCAGCCTGTCGCCCGATTGTGCGGCGCGAATACGGTGGTAGATCCCGACGGTGAGGAACGTGAGACTGAGGCCGATGAGCGCAGCACGTACAGCAGCTGGCATGACTTGGAACTATAGCTCGCGCCTCGTCGCATTGACCTTCTTCATTTCGCAACGATGTTTGTGTTGATCTGTGGTCCGCTGAATACCTCGCGTGAGGGCGCCCTTGGAGCGCAACCGACTGGCGGGCCAAGTGGCGCCGCGGAAGCGCCTTGTCAATAACCCGCCCGGCAGGTATTCTCAGCCGCAGAATTTCTGCTCCTCGGGGGCGAAGTCGCCGCCGAGAGACGCACGTCGCTGTTCTTGTGACGGGAGTCTTCTGATGCGCGTCGCACTGGCGTTTCTATCGGCTCTCGTTCTTTGTGCAGCGTTTCCGGCCGCGCAGACCCGCGCGGCGAAGAACCTGGACATCTACGTGATCGACGTGGAGGGCGGCAACGCCCAGCTGTGGGTCACGCCGTCAGGCGAATCGGTCCTCATCGACACGGGAAACGCCGGCGCCGCCGCCGTCCGCGACGCCGATCGCATCATGGCCGCCGTGAAGGACGCCGGGCTCACGCAGATCGATCATCTGATCACCACGCACTACCACGCCGATCATGTCGGCGGGCTTCCCGAGCTGGCGACGCGCATTCCGATCAAGGAGTTCATCGACCACGGAGCCAACGTGCAGCCGGGCGCCCAAATCGATCCGGTGCTCCAGCAGTATGCGGCGCTCTACGCCAAGGCGAAGCACACGGTCGCGAAAACCGGCACCAGGATTCCCGTCAGCGGTCTCGACTGGCGCATCGTCAGCGCCACCGGACAGCTGCTCAAGACGCCGCTGCCGGGCGCCGGCGCGGCGAATCCGTATTGCGCCGGCTTCAAGCGGCACGACGTGAACCCGGTGTCAGGAGGTCCGCTCGGCAACACCGAAGACGAGCAGTCGGTCGCGAGCCACGTGACCTTCGGAAAGTTTCGAGTCCTGTATCTGGCCGATTTCGACTGGAATCAGGAATTCGAGCTGATGTGTCCGAACAACCGCATCGGCACGGTCGATCTCTTCGTGGTGTCGCGGCATGGGCAGCCGAGCTCGAATTCCGAAGCGCTCGTGCACGCCGTCCGGCCGCGGGTGACCATCATGAACAACGGACCCCGCAAGGGTGGACAACCGGCCGCGATGAACGTCCTGCTCAACTCGCCCCGTCTCGAGGATCTCTGGCAGATTCACTTCGCGCTGCTCGGCGGTCAGGAATACACGGTGCCCGGCCTGTTCATCGCCAACATCGAGGACGCCGCGACGGTCCCGGTCGCGGCGCAGCCGGCCGCCGCAGCGGGGCGCGCCGCCTGCACCCCAGCACAATGGAGCGGCGTACTGGATCAAGGTGTCGGCCCAGACCGACGGCAGCTTCACGGTCACCAACGGCCGGAACGGTTTCACCAAGAGCCTACAAGGCGGGAAGCTAGACGATTTAGAGAGTCGGGCGCGCGTGACTCCTCGAGTGCAGCCACGAAGGCACGAAGGCACGAAGCAGCATGCCAAGGATTTCTCTTCGTGTCTTCGTGTCTTCGTGGCGGATTTCGGCTTGGCAAATGAGCGGGACCGGCCGCTAGCGTCGTTCGTTCAGTCGTCCACGTCGAGCGTCGAGGGAACAGACTTCTCAAATGGGGCGAGACCTCAGTCGCAGACGGTTTCTTCAGCTCCGCCCTTGCGGGTCCGGTCGCATCGCCGCGACCGCTCATCCCGCAGAGTCCACCGACGGGCGGAGATCCCGTCGTCATCGTCGGCGCGCGGCCTCGCCGGGTTGCGCGCCGCCGACATCCTGCGAAAAGCGGGCCGCCCGGTCACCGTCCTCGAAGCGCGCGAACGTGCCGGCGGCCGAGTCCTGACGGTTCGCGCTCCGTTCGACGGCGGCCTGCACGGCGAGGCCGGGCCGATTCGCATTGCCGGCGTTCATCAGGCGGTGCTGCGGGCGGCGCGATCGTTCGGCCTCACGCTGACGCCGTTCGAATCGTCGCAAGGCTCGCCGGTCGTCGCGATCAAGGGCAAGCCGGCGACCGCCGCGGACGATCGACGGGTTCGACCCGGGGACGCTGCTCGATCGCTACGTCGGCGTCCTGCCCGGCGATCTCGCGGACCCGGCGGCAAACGCCGCGTCGTACGCGCGATGGCGCGCCGTACGACCAGGTGACGTGGCCGGAGTATCTTCGATCCCGCGGCGCGACGCCCGAGGCGATCGCGCGCATGACCGTGGGCGGCGACGCCAGCGATCTGTCCGCGCTGTACGTGCTCCGGCAATTCGCGATGCTCCGCCATTCCACGCAGCGTTACAAGATCCAGGGCGGGATGGACCTGCTGCCGCGCGCGATGGCGTCGGATCTGGGAACCATCGTGCGATACAACGCGCCCGTCGTGAGGGTCACCCGCGAGTCGTCCCGCCGAGAGGGCTGCCGGGCGATCTCGCGGCCTGCGCTTCCGCGTCGACTATCAGGCCTCGGCTCGGGTCGAAAGCCTGACGGCCAGCCGCGTCATCTTCGCGATTCCGTTCACGACCTTGCGGGACATCGAAATCCGCCCGCGCCTGTCCCAGGCGAAGGAACACGCGATTGCCCAGCTGTCGTACTATCCGGTCACGCGGTTTCTCCTGCAATCGCGCACCCGCTTCTGGCGGTCCAACGACCTGAGCGGCTCGGCCCGAACCGACCGGGCGACGGAGGTGTGGGACTCGACCTACGATCAGGTGACCAGCCCGCGCGGCATTCTCGGCGCGTCGGTCGGCGGAGGCGTCGGTCGCGCGGTCCTCGACATGACCGCCGACGACAGCCTCGCGTTCGGCGTCGGCCTGGTCGCCGACGCTTTTCCAGCCATCCGCTCACAGTTCGAAAAGGGGTTCGTCCAGCGCTGGGCGCTCGATCCGCTGGTCGCGAAGGGCGCATTTCCTGTGTTCAAGCCGGGCGAGATGAGTACACTCATGCCGATCATCGCCGGTCCCGAGAACGGCATCCACTTCGCGGGCGAGCACACCTCGTCGTGGACAGGATGGATGGAGGGAGCCTTGCAGTCCGGCGAGCGGGCCGCACGCGAGGTGCTGAATTCATGATTGTTGCGCTGCTCATCGTTCACGGCTTGCTGGCGGTCACGCTGCTCGGAGCCATCACGCATCAGGCCTTGAGCGTCGTTCCGTCGCGGGCCGCGACCGGGCCGCTGTCCTTCGTCGGCCGATTTCGCAGCGTCGACAGCGGCGCCTATGCGAACGCCGTCGTCGTGCTGTTTGTCGTCACCGCGATCGGCGGCGCGCTGCTGTACCCGCAATACCGGCTCGATGTCCGGACGGCCCTCGAAGACCTGCAACTGCGCTCGGCCAACGGCGTGTTCGAGATCAAGGAGCATCTCGTCGCGATTGGGCTCGGCCTGCTGCCCACCTACTGGCTCTTCTGGAAGGCGCCGCTCGCGTCCGAGCAAGCGGCTGGCGCGCCGCTATCTGACCTGGATGCTGGCATTCATCGTCTGGTGGAGCTTCCTCGTCGGACACGTGCTGAACAACATCAAGGGACTGCTGCCGTGACATCTTCGAACAGACGCCCGTCGGTCGAGATCTTCTCCATGCTCTTCGGCATCGTCTACCTCGCGGCCTTCTACATGGACTGGGCGCCGTTCCGCTACTATCCCGACACGCGCACGTTCCATCTCGAGGTCACGCCGCAGGACGGTCCGGCCATCCTGTGGTACGGATGGGTAGCCGCGGCCGCCGCTGGTCAGCGCGGCGGTCGCCGCGGTGGTGCCGCGCCAATTGGCTCGAGCGGCTGCGGCCAGGCTGGGCCTGGGTCGTGCCGCTCGCCATCATGGTCCTGATGCTGCTCTACGAGCGGCGCTGGTTCGTGTAGGATGTATCTCTGGAGGGAGGCTTTATGAAACGACATTCGGCATTCCTCTCGGCCGTCGTGCTCGGGACTCTTGCTGGCGTTCGCGTGCGACCGCGTGGGCAAACGGCGAAGAATTCTTCGCGGCCGCGAAGGACGGAAAAATCGATCTGGTCTATTTCGGACGGATCAAGGACAGCCGGACCGGCCGTTCGGTGTCCGACTCGGTGTACTTCCTCCTGACCGACAAGTCGACGGGCCTCAGCTTCCAGTTCACGAGCGACAAGCCCGGCCACTACAGAAGTCCGGACATCGGCGCCGCGATCAAGGAGATTGGCGAGACAGGTCAACGTCGACGCCTTCGAGATCAGCACGATCGTCGCGGGCTACAAGAAAGCCAGGATCACGAAGATGCCCCGCAAGACGCAGGGCACGGTCGAGCTCGATGTGCAGGTTGGAGCCGGACGATTCGAGGCGCCGATCGCGGCCGCGGGTCATCAACGCCGCCGACACCGCGCCGTATACGAAGACGCTGGATCTTCCTGATCGGCGCCCTGGTGCTGTTTGTCATCGTAAGGGGGGCGCGAACATTAGGCCGCCCGCGGACCACAACGCGTTGAGCGCCGCGCGCCAGCTTGATGGGACTTCCCATCCCGACGTTGCGCTCGTAGACCTCTCCGTAGTTGCCGACGGCCTTGACGACGTTGTGGGCCCACGCCTCGTCGAGCCCCAGCGCTTTGCCGTTGCCGGGCGTGACGCCGAGCAGACGCTTCACGTCCGGATCGTCCCGTTTCGCCATCTCCGCGACGTTGGCCGACGTCACGCCGAGCTCCTCGGCCTCGATCATCGCGAAGATCGTCCAGCGCAGGACGTTGAACAGATCGATGTCGGACTCGCCGCACCAGCTGCGCGAGCGGCTCCTTGGAGATCTGCTCCGCGAGAATCCTGAAGTCGTCGGGCTTCCGCATCAGCGCTCCGCAAGGAACCCAGCTCCGAGACGTCGGCCGTGAAGGCATCGCAGCGGCCCGCCGCGAGCTCCGCTTCGAGCTTGCGCGGTTTGAATCAGCACTTTGCGGAGCGTCAGCGCGTGCGATCGGAAGTAGATCGTCAGATTCGATTCGTTCAGGCCGCCGGCCACGACGCAGATGCGGGCATTCGACAGCTGACGCACCGTTCTGCGCGGCGAGCCTGGCCGGGACCAGGAAACCCTGTCCGTCGTAGAACATGACCGGCCCGAACAGCAGGCCCATGCCCTTCGCGCTGCAGCGACCACGTCAACCGGCGCGACACGAGGTCGACGTCCGGCGTCCGCTGAAACTGGTCGACCGACGAGGCCTGTTCGTAGCGGACCTTGTCCGGCGGTGCCGAAGATCGCGGCGGCGACCGCGCGGCAGACGTCGACGTCGAGCCCGCTGTAGCGGCCCTGGCCGTCGACGCGCGCGAAGCCGGCCACCCCGGGCGCCACGCCGCAGACGAGCGCGCCCCGCTGGCGGATCGCGGCAGTCGGCCCTGCGCCGCGGCCACGCGGTCCCGTCGCAGGATTCCGCCCAGCAGGCCACCGCGAGCAACGGCAACCAGGACGACAGGCCGATTCATCTGGGCGCGGCCGGGAACGGCGCGCATGGCCCGCTCGATAGCAGTTGACAAGGCATTTCGCGAGAGTTACCGTCCTTCTCATTCCGTCTCCCGTGACCTGGCCGTTCTATTATCGCTTCGTCGCCATGGTGACCGTTCGCGTAAGACGCTTCATCCTCCGAAGGAGATCCGGCATGAGCAAGAAAGCCTTGTTGACACGAACCGCAACCCTCGCGGTTGCCCTATTCGCGGCTGCGTCGCTGACCGTGCTGCGTGCCGGTCAGACGCCGGCCGGCAGCGTCGCCATCGACGGCGACGACATTGGCGGCGTGGTCACCGGCGCGAAAGGCCCCGAGGCCGGAGTCTGGGTGATCGCAGAAACGCGGGATACGCCGACCCGGCTGATCAAGAGCGTCGTCACCGACGACCAGGGACGGTACCTCGTGCCGGACCTGCCGAAGGGCAACTACGACGTCTGGGTCCGCGGCTACGGACTGGTCGATTCGCCGAAGGTGAAGGCGACGCCGGGCACGCGCGTCAACCTGAAAGCGGTGGCTGCGCCGAACGCGAAAGCGGCGGCGGCCTACTATCCCGCGCAGTATTGGTTCGCGCTGCTCCAGGTGCCGCCACCAGACCGACTTTCCCGGGCACCGGACCGCAGGGCAACGGGATTGCGCCCAACATCAAGAGCCAGGGCGAATGGATCCGCCAGGTCGTCAACACCGACGGCTGCAGCGGCTGTCATCAGCTGGGCAGCAAGGCGACGCGCGAGCTTCCTGCGGCCTACGAGACCGCGAAGACGTCCCAGGAGGCGTGGGATAAACGCATTCAGGCCGGGCAGGCCGGCGGCGGGATGAGCAACCGCTTCTCCCAGGTCGGCCGCGCGCGCGCCCTGGCGATGTACGCGAACTGGACCGATCGAATCGCCGCCGGCGAGCTGCCGACCGCCGCGCCGGCGCGTCCGCAGGGCCGGGAGCGCAACGTCGTCGTCACGATGTGGGACTGGGCCGATCCGAAGGTCTATGCCCACGATGAAATCGCGACGCGACAAGCGCAATCCGACCGTGAACGCCAACGGGCCCATCTACGGCGCGCTCGAAGAGAGCGCCGACTACATGCCGACCATCGATCCGACGCGCCATACCGCCGGCCAGGTGAAGCTGACGGTCCGCGATCCGAAGACGCCGAGCGCGGCCAACACGCCGCCGCCGCAGCCGTCGCCGTACTGGGGCGAGGAAGCGATCTGGACCAGCCAGACCAGCACGCACAGCTTCGCGATGGACGGCCAGGCCCGGGTCTGGGCCGCGTCGCGAATCCGTCAGAACGCGACGATGCCGTGGTGCCAGGCCGGATCGGATCATCCGTCGGCCAAGGCGTTCCCGCTCACGCAGAGCGGCCGGCAGCTCGAGATGTACGATCCGAAGACGAAGCAGACGACGCCGATCGACACCTGCTTCAGCTCGGGTCACGTGAATTTCGACAAGAACGACGTCCTGTGGTCCTCCTTCGGCCCCGGCGGCGTCGAGGGCTGGTTCGACACGAAGATCTGGGACAAGACGCACGACGAGCAGAAGGCGCAGGGCTGGACGGCGTTCATCCTCGACACCAACGGCAACGGGAAGAGGGATGCGTACACCGAACCCGACCAGCCGATGGATCCGACGAAGGACCGCCGGATGAACGTGCACGTTCTACGGCGTGTCGCCGGCGTCGGACGGCTCGGTCTGGGGAACGATTCAGGGCGTGCCCGGCGGCATCATGCGCCTGGTGCCCGGATCGAATCCGCCCGCAACGGCGCTCTCCGAATACTACGAAGTGCCGTTCAACAACGCGAAGGCATCCGCCTCCGGCTTTGCGCCGCGCGGCATGGACATCGACAGCAAGGACGTCGTCTGGACGGTGCTGTCGAGCGGTCAGCTCGCGAGCTTCGACCGTCGCCTCTGCAAGGGCCCGCTGAACGGCCCGACGGCGACGGGACCGCACTGCCCCGAGGGCTGGAAGCTGTATGCCGCGCCCGGACCGAACTTCAAGGGCGCCGTCGATTCAGCGAGCGCGGATTCGCTCTACTACGACTTCGTCGACCAGTTCAACATGCTCGGCGTCGGCAAGGACGTGCCGATTGCCACGGGCAACGAATCGGAAGCGCTGCTCGCGCTGGTCGACGGCAAGTTCCTGACGCTTGCGCGTGCCGTATCCGATGGGCTTCTTCGCGAAAGGCATGGACGGGCGGATTGACGATCCGAACGCGCGGCTGGAAGGGCAAGGGCATCTACACATCCGCTCTCGACTCGCGCGCCGTTCCACGGCGAAGGTGGCAAGGGCGAAACCAGCAAGCTCGTGAAGTTCCAGGTCAGGCCGACGTCGCTGTCGAAGTAGGACGCGGGCAGGTAGGGCGGGTAGGGCTGGTCGGACGGTAGGCTCAGCGCCGGTGAGCAGCGTCAGGGCGGGTTGGCAGGTCGGGCAGGTCCGCCGTACGCACCTGCCCGACCTGCCTTACCTGCCCGACCCGCCCTATTTCTTCTTGGCCAGCGACCGCACGTAGTTCACGACGTTCCAGATGTCCTCGTCCTTCAACTGATCGCCGAACGCGCCCATGTTGAAGTCGGGCGCGACGCCGTTCTTGATCGTGTTGAAGATCTCGCCGTCGGTCGATCCGTGCTTCCAGTCCTTGTCGGTGAGGTCGGGCGCTGCGCGGAGTCAGGTCGTTGCCCGGTCCGCCCTCGGCGTTGAGGCCGTGGCAGTTCGCGCAGTATCGCGTAAACGACTGCTTGCCCGCGGCGATCGACTCCGGCGACGACGGCACCGGGTTCTGGATCTTTGCCGCCTCCGGGTTGCCCTGCGCCCCCAGGCGGAGCACGACGAAGGTCGCCAATAGAGGTCCGACACGGAAGTGTCTTCAACCACATGCGCACGATGGCCTCCCGAGCAGCAACCGACTCTGCGTTCCTTCTGTGGATTTCTTCTGAGCGTTCCTGCTGAACGTACGTCCGTGATTATACGCACTCGACGTGCCATCATCGGACGTCGCCTGGTCGAGCCTATGAATGCGTGCCGTCAAGACGCACTGGACGACTATTTCACCGGCGAATAGTCGGTCGCGCTCATGAAGACGTTCTCGACCTGCACGTTGACCTGCATCTCGGTCCGTGTCTTCACCCAATCAGGATCCGCGCCGAAGGCCGCCCAGGCCGCGTCCCTGGCCGCGCCATCCTTGTAGGCCAGAATGTAGATCAGCGTGTCGCGCTTGGTCACGGGTTGCCAGTAGCCGACGATCGTCATGCCGTGCTTCTTGAAGAGCGCCGTCGTCCGCTCGCGAAACCGGGTGTGCAGGAGATCGATCGAGCTTCCTTCACGCACGGTGTAGGTGCGCAGCTCGAAGCAGCGGGAATCCTTGGCGACGTTCTTGACGTGGCAGGTTCGGACCGCATGGTGGCGTCGCCGGTGCCGGCGTGGCGCCTCGACCTTGGGCGACCGGCGGCCTGCCCGGCACTCGCGGCGATGGCCACGCCGAGCACCCCCACGGTGAGCACGCCGGTCAGAACGCCGGTGAACACGTTGATGACAACGTCGGTGAAGATCCCGAGTAGACCGCGAGACCGCGCGCGCGCCAGTCGTTCCTGCATCTCTCCTCCTGACTCAATCAAAACAACTGATGGTGATGAACAGATGATACTCAAATCGATTCGCGACGGAGCCGCCCGCGAATGGTTCGGTCGTGGATCGGTTCACGTCAACCGTCAAGCGTACCGAGCAGTCACAGAATGTCGCGACCCACCACCGATCGGTCGGACACGGTGATCACCGTGACCCGCCCAGTTCGTTCGCGCGTCGATTTTGTCGCGGAAATCACCGTGCGAACGACCGCATAGATACCGGGGGAAGGACACCGCCGGCACGAACATGTCCCGCGTGTTGGTCAGGACGTGCTCCAGCCACTCCACGACCACCAGAACGGTCAACAGGACGGCAATCTCCACGGCGACGGCTGTCTTGGTCATCAATGCTCCT
>CAWFLN010000001.1:0-352300 GCA_963816755.1 uncultured Solirubrobacterales bacterium | reverse complement strand
CCGTCGCGGATCGCGAGATGACCGTTATTGGAGACGGCCGGATGTGATAACTACCGCCTACTTAATCACCTTATCTGCTTGGACCAGCACGTGCTGTGGTATCACAAGACCAAGTTGTTGCGCGGTCTTTAGGTTGATGAAAATCTCGAATTTGGCCGGCAGCTTAACCGGCAGATTCGCCAGGTTTAGCCCCTTTCAGGATCTCGACGACGTACTCGGCGGCGCGCCGGTATAAATCGGCCGCATTCGCTCCGTAGGATATCAAGCCTCCGGCATTTGCGTATCTACCTTCCTCGGTCATGGACGGCAGGCGATTTGTTGTTGCTAGTTCGAAAACCTCTGCCGCATGTTGTGCCATCAGGGGGTTTCTGACGACGATAAGCGCGTCCACCCGCGCCGCTTTCGCAGATTGGAATGCTTTCTCGAAATCAGGATTGGGTCCATGCACCTCGAGCGATCGAAGGTCCAGTTTGAAAGCCCGCGCTGCCGTCTCATATTCTTTAAAAGCTACGGCGGGGCCAGGTCCGTCTCCGTCCCAGAGAATTGCGACCCGCGACATCTTGGGAAGCACCTCTTTAAGCAAGCTCCACGCGCTTCGCGCTTAAATCGCGACCAAGATTCGCAAGCCCAGTAATATTTCCACCTGGATGTGCGAAGCTCTCCACATATCCGGCGTCAACCGGATCAACGGAAGTCACCATGACAATAGGGATTGTTTTTGTCGCTTTTTTGGCGGCACGGATCACCACATTATTAACCGCCACAATGACATCGACTTTCTGTTGAACAAGCTCATTCACAAGCGCGGGCATCCGATCCAACCTGCCCTCTGCATAGCGGCTTTCGATCAAAATGTTTTTGCCTTCCACGTAACCGAGGTCCCGCAATCCCAGCCGGAATGCGTCGAACGGGGACGCGAAGTCTTCAGGAGTTCCCGCGGAGTATATAAACCCTATCCGTGGCAGTCTTCGCCGGCTGCTGAGCGCTCGGCTAGATAGACAGAAGCAAAGATGAAAGTACCGACTACTGAAAAGAGAATCTTTTCTTTCACAGGTTACTACCCCTCATTGGTGTCTAACTTTATCGCCTCTGTTAATGTTATAACTTGGAGCCAGCCTGGGATCGCAGGGCAATTCCGCCCAGTAGCCTTAATGTTGCCGGCCCAATCAACCTCGTGGGGTTGATTAGCATAGGCAATCAAAGCCAGTTTTTCACGATTTTAAGCTATGAGGGTAAGGCTGTGCAAACTAAATTCTAGGTTAGGTTTATCCGAGGCTTGCCATCATTGATAACGTCCATCTAACCGTCTATTTCTCTGTGCCGACCTTGTGTATCAAGAGCCAAGGCCATGACTTCCCGCCCGTCCACGGCGAAGTGATGTATGATTTTCAGTTGCCGGGCGAACGCCGCGACTTTGCCGAACTGGGTACCGACCACGCTGCCTATGCGAAGCCGATGTTCCCGTCCGAGGCTGCCAACATCGTGCACCGACCACTCCACCGGAAACTTGACACCGCGATATCTGCGCCGTTTCACGTCAATGAGCCAAAGAGAACTTCGATGGATGTCGATGCAGGCGAACAGATCTTTTCGCAACTCGGTCGTATTCTGCAAGTACTCCGACAAGTGCGGCGATCGCTCGACCCCCGGCGTCCCCGCGAGGGCGATTTCAGACTTCGGACAATATCTTTCATCCAAAAAAATCAGCTTGCCCCTTCTGGTATCGGAGATGAAATATCCTCCGCGTTTTCGCCTCGAGAGCTTGTGCGGGTTGATAAGACCCGAGATCACTTCTCGGGCCTCACCTGTGTGCCGGTCGACTACATAGCCGGCTCCTTGATGGAACAAAGTGATAAGAATCCTTCCATCCGAGTCGTAGCAGGCGCTGTTGAGATGTGCCGGTTTTTGCCGAGTAGGAATCCCGAATGGGTATTTTGCCGGATCATCCACCAAAAGCACTTCGTGACCCATGTCGGCAAGCGTTCTGCATCTTGTGGCCGAACGAACGACGTAGTGACCCAACTTCGATCGGTCGAAACCATGGTCCCAGGCGAACCACTCCCAAACGACTTCTCCACTCGCCGTATCGAATTCAAAAACCGCATCGAAACCAGCCGAACCAACAAGGAGTTTCTTTCCATCGGCCGAGAACTCGACCGTATGTCCCTGATTGAGCCAAGGGTTCTGACAAAATCTTCCCCCACCGGTATCCATGTCGATCAACCGAACGTAGTTAGCTGTGGCCAACGCCATTTTGTTTCCCCAGGCGTCCACCCCGTAGGGCTCAACCACGGAAAAAGCCCATTTCGACTCCGCCTAAGCTCCAATCGAACCGATCATGAGCCAGAGAAAATGCCGCTACAAGCCCCAGGACATACGGACGGGCGGCTTCCCGCCCGAACACGTCCGCACTGGTCCTGTTCATGTGCTCTGCCTGACGATCGTTCTTCTCCAACTGCAAGGTCGTCTTGACCGTGAGCATGACATCTTCGTGCCGACCGAGGCCGGGATCGTACTTGTAGGCGATTAGCGGTTCGGACGAGAAAACCGGCTCCGCCCCGTCGGCGTCGCGCGACGAACGGGCAGTTTTCGGTGCTTTTCGCAGTTTTATGAAGTCTGTAACTTTTTCTAGTTCGTCGGCAGGCTTACGCTGGAACGTCTCGACTTGGGGGCTGGATTCATCAGAATGGTGCGGGAGATTATTGGGTTCGTTTGGCAAGAAACGTGCTCGTTGGCCCTTTGCAGCTGTCTTTTTCACGGGGGGCCTCCTCATCCGCCGATCTGCTGATCACACCAATTGAATTTTAATAGGCAAATGCCGAATGTTCGTGACGAATCTTTGCGACAGATGGCTGAACACCGCCAGGTGTCATACCATATTGGTAGCGGTTGTCAAATATATACAAATATTGACTCTGCCCCCGTTTCAGTGATATTGCCCCTATTCAATGCTTTCCCAACCCAGCAATCCTACATTCATGGGGATCAATTTAGCGTTAGATTCTCGCGTCTTCATTATTGAAGGGATTTCAGGGTCGGGGAAAGACACGTTTCAGACGTACTTAAGAGAGCATCTCGAGGGCCCACATTTGTATGACTATTCCGAAGGTGAGGTACTGCATTCGTGGAAGCACTTGCAGATTGAGGGCATTCTCAAATTACGCGTTAAGTTTATGAAGCACTTCGTGAATCATATAAGAGATACCGTTAGTCGAGACGAGAACGCTGTTTTTCTTTTGAACAGATTCCATTTATCTGCGTACGTGTCGACAATCATTCAACAACCGAAACTTAAAAGAGAATACGACGATATCATCAACGTATTGAGGACCCTGCCCGTTCATGTATTTATTTTGCAATTGCACGAGAATGAAATTGAGAAGAGAAGTTTGCATCCAGAGAGGTCTAGCGCGTGGCAGAAGCATCAGCAACAGATAGTCAAGAAGGAGGGTTTTCGCGATAGGTTGGAAAGATATCTTTGGCAACAAGGATTAATGCTAGAGGCGGCGGAGAGACAACAGATACCATACTCTGTAATAAAGTTCCCCTGTCCTCTTGAGAACGGGACGCGGATAGCTTCGTGGACCTGAACCTCAAAAGCACTTTTCATTTGGCTTGGCCCGCGGATGAATGTTTACTGACGCAAGAATCTTTCGGAGAAAGCGAGGAGTTCCTGCAACTTTGCAAAAGATCTATTAGACGACTCGTTGAGGTTGAAATGACGTTTTCTCTGCTTTCTGTGGATGAAGGAGGCAGGAATGCTAGTCACTGACAGGTTCGTATTTCTGCACTTACCACGGTCAGGCGGTACATTTGTTTCCGCGGTAATCAGGAAATTCTTCCCATCAGCGCACGAAATCGGCTATCATTTGCCACGAGTTCTTCTGCCCCAAGAGTACTCTCACCTTCCTGTCCTTGGTGGGGTTCGGAACCCCTGGGAATTCTACGTCTCATGGTACCACCATCATCATTCTAGCAACAGGTATTCACCACTCAAGAATGTACTATTCTGCAGTGTTAGCGAGAATCGGAAGCTCGATTTTGTCGAGACGATTCAAAACACATTGAACCTCGGTGTGAGCGAAAATACGCTCAATTCTTTGATCCAGGCGTTGCCTGAAGACTTTGATTACCAAAAAAGACACATCCCAAACCTTACCAAAGACCTCATGCGGAAAATTCGAGGTACTGGTGTAGGCCTATATACCTTTCGATTTAACCAAATGTTCGGGCAAGCTGACGACGTCTTTTTCTGCCGTGTCGAGTCTCTTCGCAGCGACCTAATGGCTTTTTTCGAGAGGATCGGAGCCGCGAGCGATGCTTTGCGCCGACTACCTTCTTGGTCTAGACAAGAAGAATACTTCTGAGCACCTCCACTACTCGACCTATTATACACCGGAGCTCGCAGAGCTAGTTTCAATTCGCGACCACCCATTGATTGAGAGATTCGGCTACGTGTTTGAGCGACCTTCTTCCGTCGAGAAGGGAAGGACCAAGTCCTCCATCGAATGAAAAGCCCACAACGAGCCGTGTAAATTAAGCGTCCGGGAACGGGGAGTATAGCAGGGTGGCACGAGCGGCCACGACCATGGGTTCTGCCAATATCAAATTTCCGCGACACTAAACCGACTAGAAAACTATGCGACTGGAGGGCAAGCCGTTAACTGACTGGCAAGGACTCATCTCGCGGGTGTGAGATGAGCGCAAAACACGCCGGAGTAATCCGCGATCTAAGGCCCTTAAAACTTGTAGAAATAAACCCAAGGAACCTTCGGGGTCGGTTACTTCAAGGTCCACTGCATCGCTGATTTTCATCCCCTCGCACAAATGCGCGCACATTCGGATGGCTGCTCTTGTCTGTCCAGCCAGCAATACCGGTTGGCCATTGTACCTTGGGAGCACTTCCTCGAAAAATGACCGCCAACGGGCAAGACACTGGAGCCAGCTTTCCCCGCCAGGGTACGGTATCTCTACATAATCATGCGGTGGCTTCATGCTCGATAGCGGTTGACCCTTGAAGTTTCCATAGTCGACGGCGTTCAAACGCGCATCCGGAATGGGTGCCGGCAGTTTGAACAACTCACAGATCAGCGTTGCTGATTCGATATGCCTCGGGGTTGATGGGCAATAGACACCTTTAAAGATGCGAAAGAGTCTGAGAATTCTCTCCATAAAGTAAGGATCTTGATCCTGCAGCCGCCGGAACTGGGTCCTACGTTCCTCAATCACTTCCGGCAGCACCGGCTGCTCTGACCGGGCAACCAGTCCGTCTCGGTTGTCCGCACTTGGAAAATGATTCCACACGTATATAGGAACAATTCCCATAGGTCTTTCCTAATTACTTGCGACTGCCCCGTTAGTCCTCACCTTGAGGAAAGCACTAAGCTCACAGGTCGAGCTTAATTTCTGCTCACCTGTGGGACTCGAATCTCACATTGCTGGGTTTCATATCTGATTTTAACTCTGATTGTCAAATAATTGCAAACTTTGACAAACCTTGCGTTAAATGGAGGCCGTATCTGTCCTTACCCCTGGCATTGCTTGTGCTCGCGTGCTTTCTAGGCTCAATCTGCGACGTGAGTAGTAGCGGGACCGTCCACCGAGTCGACGCTGCGACCCGGCGTACCAAACCGTTTCGGTTTCTGGGGGAATTGCTGGGAAGATGCGGACATTCAGGGATAAAAACCTCAGGAAGGCAAAGCACCAGTAACTCACGCGGATTACTCGGGCTTTGCCTTCGCTTAATTGGAGAAGTTCAATCCAACTCACGACGATTCCAGTCGGATCGAATCGTCAAATCGAAAGCGCTCGGATGGCTCCGATCCGCTCTGTGGGCGTGGGATGAGAATAATGGTAAGCGGAATACCATGGGTGGGGTGTTAGATTCGATAAATTCTTGACCGTTAAATTGACCAGCGCTTCTTCCATAGGCCTAGCGTTATGCAGTGTCTCGACCGCAAATCGATCCGCTTCATACTCGTGCTTGCGCGAGAGCGCGTTGATCAACGGGCCTAGAAAGAATACAAACGGCCCGGAGAGCAGGCTGAAAAGCACAAGCGCTCCGTAGTTTGAGGGATTGTCCAGGCCAAAGGCCGTAAAGAAAGGTCTGTAATTCACCAGCAAACTTAAGATATAGAGCCCGAAGAAAAGAAAAACTGTTTGCAGGATCAGCATACGGCGAATGTGTTTCATCTTGTAATGGCCCATCTCGTGCGCCAGCACGGCAAGCCCTTGCTCGATGGTCATCTGTCCAATCAACGTATCGAACAGAACGATCCGTTTCGCCTTTCCGATTCCTGTGAAGTAAGCGTTGGAATGCGCTGAGCGTTTCGATCCGTCCATCGAAAAGATTCCATTCGTCTTGAAGCCCACCTGCTCCGCCAGGTCCAAGATTTGATTTCGTAACTCGCCTTCCGGTAACGGCTCAAATTTGTTGAAGAGTGGCGCAATGAGCGTCGGATAAACGATGACCATCAGCAACTGGAACCCAGCGACAAAGAAAAATGTCCAGATCCACCAATAAGAACCCGTTGCTTCCATCAGCCAGAGCACAACCCAAAGAAAGGGCAATCCGATGAGGGTACCCGAGCAAGAGTCCTTTAAGCTTATCTGCTCGAATACAGCTTCCAAGTTATCTTGTTAAACCCGAAGCGTGCTTCGAGCTTAAAGGTCGAATAAAGATCGGTGGGCAAACTCGCTATGGAGAAAATCTAGCGCAACGCCAAAGCAGAAGATTAACCCCTGAGCGTAAGGCTTACCGATACGAATCGTGGCCAGCTAGATCCTGCGAGACACCGATCCATGAACGGAAGCGACCCGCCGAAAAGAACGATCAGCGATAATCAACCGACCATAGATCTCCGCCCAACGCTGAAACCGCCCTTTGGCTAGGGTGTATTGGACAGACTTTTCGTATTCCTCGGAACTTATCTTGTCTTGGAAAAAATCAGGAATTTTCTTCTCTACCCAACGCGCGCGAACATAGCGCAAGTTCAACTCATTAAGTCCGAATTCGACGATGAATTCCAAAATAAAAAGGACGAGGAATAGCCCTACGAATGACTTGTTCCATTATGACAAACGGCGAAATGGGGAAAGGAGTTAACGAATGCGGACAATCAAAGACCGATCAGCCAGCGAGCGCACTATAGGCGAAGGTGAGTTTTCCCTCCTGCTCGTCGACCTCTACCTTGCCCCCGCTTTGCAGTTTACCGAAGAGGATCTCGTCGGCTAGGGTCCTTTTGATCTCATTCTGGATCAATCGCGCCATCGGCCGCGCCCCGAACGACGGCTCGTAGCCTCGCTCCGCGAGCCATCGCCGCGCTTTTGCGGTAATTTGCAAAAACACTCGCTTCTCATTGAGCTGGTGATCGAGTTCCATAATGAACTTGTCCACCACCTGTTCGATGATCTCCATACTCAACGAGTTAAAGACAATCATCGCGTCAAGGCGGTTGCGGAATTCTGGGCTGAACATCCTTTCGATGGCTTCTTTGCCTTTGCCCGCATTGGAGCGCGCACCGAAGCCGAGCGGCGTCCCGCTCATCTCACGGGCGCCCGCGTTGGTTGTCATGATCAGAATGATATTTCTGAAGTCTGCCTTTTTTCCATTGTTGTCCGTTAAAGCTGCGTGATCCATCACCTGAAGCAATATGTTGAACAGATCCGGATGGGCCTTTTCAATCTCATCGAGCAACAACACGGCGTATGGGATTGCGGTTGATGGCGTCGGTGAGCAGTCCTCCTTGATCGAACCCGACGTAGCCCGGCGGCGCGCCGATCAGGCGCGAGACCGTGTGTTTTTCCATGTATTCGCTCATATCAAAGCGAATAAACTCGATACCCATGACCTGCGCTAGCTGTTTCGCCACTTCGGTCTTGCCAACCCCCGTCGGGCCCGAGAAGAGGAAACAACCGATGGGTTTTTCGGGATGGCCCAGACCGGAACGCGAAAGTCTGATCGTGCTCGTCAACGTATCGATGGCCGCGTCTTGCCCGAAGACGGTGAGTTTCAAATCCCTATCGAGATTTTGCAATTGCTCTTTGTCGGACGTCGAAACGCTACGGGGCGGAATCTTAGCGATCTTGGCGACGATTTTTTCAATATCCTTCGCGCCGATGGATTTCTTGCGCTTCTCCGCCGGTTGGATTTTCACCGCCGCCCCCACTTCATCGATGACATCGATGGCTTTATCCGGCAATTTGCGATCGTTAATGTGCTTGGCCGAAAGTTGGACTGCGGCACGAATAGCCCCGGTGGTGTAGTGGACCCCATGGTGCTTCTCGTAGTGCGGCTTCAAACCTTCAAGGATCTTATAAGCCTCATCCTGGCTGGGTTCGGGAACTTCGATCTTCTGGAAACGCCGCGCTAGGGCGCGATCTCTTTCAAAGTAACTCTTGTAATCATGATAGGTGGTCGAACCGATGCACTTCAGTTCTCCGGAAGCGAGGGCGGGCTTTAGGATGTTGGAAGCGTCCATCGAGCCGCCGCTGGTGGCGCCGGCGCCGACGATAGTGTGAATCTCGTCGATAAAAAGAATCGAATTCGGTTGTTTCTTAAGACCCGCTAGAACCCCTTTCAGACGGGCCTCGAAATCGCCGCGGAACTTGGTGCCGGCAAGCAACGCACCCATGTCCAGCGAGTAGATGACCGCGTCCTTTAGCGCGTCCGGGATTTCACCGCGATGAATTTTCAGCGCCAAGCCCTCGGCCAGCGCTGTTTTCCCCACACCGGGGTCGCCCACATAGATCGGATTGTTCTTACGTCGTCGACAGAGAACGTGAATCGTCCGTTCAATCTCGTCGTCGCGTCCGATCAGCGGGTCGATATTTCCTTGTTGCGCTTTCGCCACCAAGTTGACCGCAAAAGCTTCCAGGGGTTTCACCCGGCGATTGGGTTTTTCTTCCTCGTTCTGTTCCTCTTCACCGGGGGACCATTCGTCTTTCGCCGCAATTTTCGAAATCCCGTGGGAAATGTAATTAACGACATCGAAACGTGTAATACCCTGCTCCTCCAACAAATAAACCGCGTAGGAGTCAGGCTCGCGGAACATCGCTATCGAGCAGATTTCCGCCATTGATTTCCTTCTTTTCCGCGGATTGGGCATGGATAACCGCGCGCTGCAGGACACGGTGGAAACTAAGGGTCTGCTGCGGTTCCTGCCGCTCACCCTCGGGAAGAGCCTGCAGGTGGGTTTGAAAGAACTCTTCCAATCCCTTTCGGAGCCGGTCGATGTCGCCGCCGACATTGACGATCGCACCACTGGCATCTTTATCCTGCAGCAAAGCGTATAAGAGATGTTCCAGGCAGACATATTCATGCCGTCTGCCTTTCGCTTCCTTCAATGCGGTATTCAGCGTTCCTTCCAACTCCTTGCTGATCATCCTACGCCTCTTCCATGGTACATTTGAGCGGATACTCGTGCTGCCGGGCTAGGCCTTCTACCAATGTCACTTTGGTTTCCGCGATTTCATAGGTATAAACGCCCGCCACTCCGATGCCCTTTTTGTGGACGTGCAGCATGATTTGAACGGCTGCGGTATGTTCCTTGTGAAAGACATACTGCAATACCTGCACAACGAATTCCTTGGTAGTATAATCGTCATTGTGCAGCAAAACTTTGTAGAGGGGAGGTTTTTTTAGCTTTTTCTTGGTCTCTGTAACCAGCTCGCGATCGAATTCGGTTTCCCTGCGGCTCATGAAATGCCTCCCTGGAAACGATATGAATCTAACATGGTTCTCCTACCATCGCAATCCTCGGCAACCACCCATATCAACAGCCAAAAATAATATCTAACTGCTTGTGCCCCAAAGCAAAAAAAGTAGTATATTTACCAGATTGACTCAGAGGCTTGCCATCGGTTATTGGGATCGTCGACGAGTTCGCAGACCTAAGGAGGTGCCCCGTGCTTTCTAACCGAGTCAGCGAGATAATGACAACGAACCTAACGAGGCTACCGTCGCGAGTCCGATTCAGGAGGTTTTGGAAATGATGGTCACGGCCGATGTCGGCCGCGTGATCGTTACCAATGCGGGAATACCGGTCGGAATTTTCACTGAGAAAAATGTCCTTAAGCGCGTCGTCAACGGGGACATCGACCCGAGGAATCGCCGATCAAAGACGTTATGACCTCACCGATACGAGCCGTGCGATAAGAGACTCACATCGTCGAAGCCTTCGGCAAAATGTACCGACGAAATACCGCCATCTGCTGGTCCGTGGGCGGAGAGGAAAAATCGTCGGCATCGTCTCTATGCGCCGATTCCTTGGACTCGCGGTCGAATTGGGGCAAGGAATGAGCGAAACAAAAACCCTCGGAAGTCTCATGTCGGGTGAGGCTCTGCTCCGTCGATGAGAACTCGTCTGTGTATGAAGCCATTGATCTAATGATCCATAAGAGTGGTCCCGCGTGGTCATCTCGACCTTGGGTCGGCCGAGTGGTATTTTCACCGAGGAACGTTCTCAAACGTGTCGCCCGCAAAGGGATTGATTCAAAGCGGACCCCGGTTAAGGAAGTTATGATTTCGCCTCTTTTGACCATGGACGAACAGCCCTCATTTGGCGAAGACCTGACTACGATGTTCCGCCCAACGTCGGACATACCGTCATGGGAAAGGGGGTAAATCTTATCAGATAAATCTCCATGCCCAATATCTCCTCCATCACACACGTTAACATAAACAAAACAACCGGGACGAAGAGTGCCAGAATACTATGATTTAGAAGACCAATAGCGCCAGGTCATTGATTAACATGTATCTCTACTAAAGGAATATGCTCAAATTAAAGCATTGCCAAGAAACTTCTAAGGAGTTATCTCGATACACTGAATGATGACACAAACATATACATCACTACAAGAAATGGTTCTGGAAGTGCCTCCTCGAACAACATTCTGTCCCAGAGCAATCTTCAAAATCGGTATACCCTGCTCGTCGAAAACATTTTCCGTCGAACATCCAGGGCTTGCCGACTCATATGAATACGACTCAGCGGAAGGCTGTTGGAGCCGCAAGACATTATTGATGTGATGGTCATCTTTCAATGATGCCGCGCACAAGGACATCTACAGATACAGATAGCAGCTTGATTCTTCAACCAGATCCACACCATTGTCTGCCCAGCTGAAACGCGATCGAGTTGCAGTACGTTGAGAATCCAGGCCGATGAGCTCAATCGATCCGTCCCCGCTCGCCGCTTCAGCAAACAGCGTAGAGGCATGATTGCATCAGTGCACTGGCCTGTCTATTTTGGGTCTCGATATGGAGGTTATCAAGGCCGTCTTGAAGACATGGTTCAGAAGAGTGCGCATGATCGAGTCCGTTCTTCCTTACATAGACACAGGGTATCAGTACGTAGAGGAAGAGGCTAACGAAATATGGCACGGCTGCAGGTTATCTTCGAATGGCGACAAGGCGGGGTCATTTGGAGGTTGACGCCGCCGCAGCGTTTCAGGAGCGATTTTACAGCGGAGCTTCGGTGATTTGTCATTATTGATAGGCCGTCCAGTTCCCTCGCTGAATGCCATGGGGTCCCTATCTTCCTTAATTGCGCAAGCCTAGAGATCAGCGAAAGAACGTCTATGCTTATGGTGCAGGCGAAGATGAGATCGCGTCGGCAGGCATCGTTGCCAGCACTGGTAGGCGGACCGGGCGATGACCTCTGGGCCTGGGTCCTTCTTGATAAACAACTATAGACCTCCCCTCCTATGCAAGATTCCCTACGTATACTTTATCATCCGACGCAGCGGCCCTTTCAACGGTCTACGACGCAGCAGCGATATCTCTCTGATGTATGCATGCTTCCCATGCGACGCCGGCATATTCTGTTGATTTCCCCACGACATGAATTTACCTTCTTTGACTTCGGCCACAGAGTTTACGATTCGCTGACCGTTCAGACACCCGTTTTCGTGGCTATGAACATAGAGCCTGGGTATCAATTTCGTCCTCAGACCCTCTCCATTTAAGAAAAAGAACCCTACGACTACGGCAAGACGATAGAGCGCAGAACAAGTTTGAGAAATGAACCAGGCCGGCAAGAAGTTCACCGTTACTTGACCAGGACAGCAACGACATACCTTGTCGAACCGTCCCCGAAATAAGCACACATGGCTTCCTACTTCACACGCGGATAAGGGCACAACACCGATGCCAAGTACTCCGAAGATGAAAATGACTATCAATACATAACGATCAACTGAAGAAACTGAGCACCCAGGAGGTTTACCCCAAGCCAATCATCAAAGGACGGCGTAGAGACCGGCATTATTTGTTATCGTTCTAGCTAGAGGCGGTCCGCGAGGCTCGCGACCGGTTGAAGCTAAAAGAGTAGAAGACAGACCACATGTTGATCCAGCTATTACCGCTAACGAAGAGAGGTACAGAGATTTCCTGGTGGAGCATAGCAGCCCGTGTACTTCGTGGAGCAGAACCGCGACGGCTCAGATGGCGGCGATCATCAAAGACGAGCATCCCGAATCGGGATCCAAGATTGTCAGCGTGCTCGGTCTACAACGGACTACCCGTGACCGCCGGAGAAGTGGTAAAACAAATCTTCGATGGCCCTGGGGACATCTGAACGCTAGGTGCCTATCCCGGTAGGGGTGGAACGTCTTGTACTTTTTCCGCGGCGCGTCCCGCGGACAGCCGGCAGCTTCCTTCGGAAAAAGTTAAGTGAAACCCCTACCGGGATAGGCACCTACGTGTGCTCCATTTCCCACCTGGCGTAGTCCTCGGTGAAATAGTGGAGGCGGATCTTCTTGTACTCGGTCGAGGAATAGAGCGTGGCGCGTCCCTCGGGGCCGATCCCGCACTCGGCGGCGATCGAGTCGAGGATCGCGTCGCACTCTTCCTTGGAGCGACCATGAGCCATCGTGAAGACGCTGTAGGGCCAGTCCTCGTAGGTCGGCCGCTGGTAACAGTGGGAGATGCCGCGGAAGGAGGCCATGCGGCCGCCGGTCTCGATGATCTCCTCGGCGGGGAACCTTCCAGACGCCCATCCCGTTGGCCGAGAAGCCGGCGCGGCGGTGGTAGAGGATCGCCGCGACGCGGCGGAGGATCTTGCGGTCGATCAGGTCGCGCAGGCGGTCGAGCAGGTCGTCGGTGTCGATTCCCAGCTCGGCGGCGGCCTCGTCATAGGGTCGCTCGACCGCAGCCATCGGGCCCTGCAGCGCCTTGATCAGAGCGATGTCGTAGTCGTCGTAGGGCTGCGCGTCCAGCTCGCGGGGGGGCGCCGCCTCAACCGCCGTGGCGAGGGCGTCGGTGCCCTTCTCCATCTCCAGGTTCATGTTGATCTTGAACAGGGTCAGGGTCGGCAGCTCCCGCATCGAGGTGGCGCCGGTCTCCCGCATCAGCACCTCGAGGGTGCCGGCCAGGCCAAGCTCGGAGTCGGGCGGGGTGGCGATCGTGAACCAGAGGTTGAAGTCGTGCGTGCGCAGGTAGTTGTGGGAGACGCCGGGGTGGGCGTTGACCGCCTGCGCCGCCCGCTGCGGGTTGTCGCCGTCGACTTTGGCGGCGACCAGCATCGACTCGTAGCCGAGCGCGCGGGTGTCGAAGATCGGCGTGATCTCGCGGATGATCCGGCCGTCCAGCAGGCGCTGGGTGCGGGCCAGCACGTCGTCCAGCTCCAGCTCGGCCTCCGACGCGAGCAGGGCAAATGGCTCGGGGTCCAGCGGGAAGCTCGACTGCAGCAGGTTCATCAGCCGCTTGTCGGTTTCGTCGAGCGGGATCGCCGAGCCGTCCTTGCGGGAACGGGCCTTGGACTGGGGCATCTTCACCGAAGCCATGGAGCGGCCTCCTTCGCGTAGTAGGTGACGATCGCGTCGGCCCCAGCGCGACGAATCGAGGTCAGGGTCTCGAGCACGGCCTGGCGCTCGTCGATCCAGCCGTTGGCGACGGCGGCCTTCAGCATCGAGTACTCGCCGGAGACGTGGTAGGCGACGACCGGGGCACCGGTCGCGTCCTTGACACGGCGCACGACGTCGAGGTAGGGAGTGGCGGGCTTGACCATCAGCATGTCGGCGCCCTCGTCGAGGTCGAGCTCGGCCTCGCGCACCGCCTCGGCGGCGTTGGCGGGATCCATCTGGTAGCCCCGGCGGTCGCCGAGCGCGGGGGTCGAGCCGGCGGCGTCACGGAAGGGGCCGTAGAAAGCAGACGCGTACTTGGCGCTGTAGGCGATGATCGGCACCCCCGAGTGGCCCTCCTCGTCGAGCTGGAAGCGGATCGCGCCGACCCGGCCGTCCATCATGTCGCTCGGCGCGACCGCGTCGGCACCGGCCTCGGCGTGGGAGATCGCGGTCTTGGCCAGCAGCTCGACGGTGATGTCGTTGTCGACCTCCCCCTCGCGGACGAAGCCGCAGTGGCCATGCGAGGTGTACTCGCAGAGGCAGACGTCGGTGATGACAGCGAGGTCCGGGTGCGCCTCTTTGAGAGCCCGGACCGCCATCTGCACGATCCCCTCGTCGTCGTAGGCACCCGACCCGGACTCGTCCTTGGCGGCGGGCACGCCGAAGAGAAGGACGGCTCCGACCCCCGCGCTCGCAACCTCCCCAGCCTCCTCGACCAACCCCGAGATCGAGAGCCGCTCGATTCCCGGCATCGACTCGACCTGCTCCCGCACTTCCTCACCCGCAACGACGAAAAGCGGTTGGATCAGATGCCCCGGCGAAAGCTCGGTCTCACGGACCAAGCCTCTGAGCGTGTCGGTACGGCGCAGCCGGCGCAGGCGAGTCGCGGGGAAAGGCATCAAGTCCGATTCTAGGGACGGGAGGTCAGATGCCCCTCCCGAGTACGGTTCGCGCCGATGGAGGGGACTGCAACGACGGCGTTGGAGGCGCGAGAGCTGGCCAAGCGCTATGGGGAGCGCGAAGCGCTGAAGGGAGTCAGTTTCGAGGCGCGGCCGGGGGAGCTGGTGGCGATCATCGGGCCAAACGGAGCCGGTAAGACGACGCTGCTCTCGATCCTGGCCGGGATCCTCAAGCCGGACGCGGGGGAGGTGCTGGTTCCCGAAGGGGAGATCGGCTGGGTGCCCCAGCAGGCGGCGCTCTACCGGCGGCTGACCGTGGAGGAGAACCTGCTGCTGTTCGCGCGGCTGGAGGGGCACGAGGATCCGCGGGCGTCGACCGAGGAGATGCTGGAGCTGGCCGGGCTCGGTGAGCGGCGCGGGGAGATCGTCGCGCGGCTCTCCGGCGGCAACCAGCAGCGGATCAACATCGCGATCGGACTGCTCTCGCGGCCGGTCGTGCTGCTGCTCGACGAGCCCAGCGTCGGCCTGGACCCCCGGCAGCGAGCTCGCCTCTGGGAGTTCGTCTCCGGGCTCGCCGGAGGCGGCACGACGGTGATCTTCTCCACCCACGACATCCAGGAGGCGGAGCGCTACGGGCAGCGGCTGCTGGTTCTGGCCGACGGCGATTCGCTCTTCGACGGCCCGGCGGAGGAGCTGCGCGAGGCGGTACGCAGCGAGGCGCCGGAGGCCGCGGACCGCGACTTCGAGACGGCTTTCGTCGCCTATCTCCAGCACCGGGGGCACTGAGCGCCGTGCGCTGGCTGTTGCTGAAGGATCTGCAGATCCTGCGGCGCTCTCCCCTGCAGGCGGTCCTGCTCGTCGCCTACCCGGTCCTGATCGCGATCCTGGTCGGCTTCGCGATCTCCGGCGGTCCGCAGAAGCCGCGGATCGCCTTCCTCAACGAGGTCCCCGCCGGGACCCGGGTCAGCGTTGGCGGGCAGCAGCTGCCGGCGGCGGGGGTCAGCGAGCGGATCTGCTCTCGGGTCGAGTGCGTCCACGTCAAGGACCGCGCCGAGGCGCTCGACGAAGTCAGCTCCGGCAACGTCCTGGCGGCCCTGGTCCTTCCCGCCGATCTGGTCAACAAGATCAACTCGCTCTCGACCCTGACCCCCGGCACCCCCAAGGTCGAAGTGCTCGTCAACGAGGAGGATCCGGTCAAGGCGCAGCTGGTCGGCGAACGCATCTCGACCCTGCTGGCGCAGGCGAACCTGGCGATTGCGCGGCGCATCGCAAGCGAAGGAGGGCACTACCTCAACCTCCTCATCGACGGCGGCAACCTGCCGGTGCTCGGCCAGGCGATCCACATCCTCGGCCTGCGCGCCAGCGCCCAGATCCTCACCGCGCTGGGCCCGGCGCTGCCGCCGGGACCGCTGCGCACCTCGCTCGAGCAGGTGACCGAATTTGCCAGTCAGGCCCGCGACAACCTCAACGTCGCCGGGCCCCTGATCGCACGCATCGCGCAGCCGATCGAAGTCGACAAGGTCGTCGTCAACGGCTCCGCTCCGCCGCTGGAAATCTTTGCGATCGCCGTCGCCGCAACGCTGACCCTGGCCTTCGTCACGGTCCTGCTCGTGGCCGGCTCACTGGCCCTCGAGCGCGAGGAGAACGCCTTTCCACGTTTGACCCGGGGGCTGGTCTCGCCGCTGGGCCTGCTCGGCGAGAAGGTCGTCCTCGGGATCGGCGTGGGACTGGTGGTGACGCTGCTGATGCTCGCCGGCCTGCAGATCTTCGTCCCCCTGCAGTGGAGCCGCTTCGGGCTCTGGCTGCTGGCGATCCTTGCCGGTGGTGCGGCTTTGGCGGCGGCGGGAGCGGCGCTGGGAGCGGCGGCGCGCGAGGTCCGTGCCGTCTCCCTGCTGGCCTTCATGGTCACCCTGCCGATTGCCTTCCTCTCGCTGGTCCCCTCCGGCGCGGTCGGTCCCGGAATCTTCGCCGCGATCAAGGTCCTCACCGCGATCTTCCCGTTCAAGCCGGCCCTGCAGGCGATGACCGCGGCGCTGGACTCGGCCGGCTCCGGCATCGGCGGGCCGCTGGTCCACCTGGCGATCCTGATCGTGGCCTACGGCCTCCTCGCCCGCCTCGCGCTGCGGCGCTTCGCCACGGTCTGAGCACAGCTTGCGGATAGGGTCAACGCGTGCGCGTCCTCTTCATCGGCGACGTCGTCGGCAGCCCCGGCCGTCGTGGGCTGCGCGAGACGCTGCCGCAGCTGCGCGAGCTGCACTCGCCGGACCTGACCGTCGTCAACGGCGAGAACTCGGCCGGGGGCATGGGCATCACCGAGCGCACCGCCAACGACCTCTTCGGCGCCGGGGCCGACGTCATCACCAGCGGCAACCACGTCTACCGCCACCGCGAGGCCTACGACTTCCTCGATCGCGAGGAGCGCGTCGTGCGGCCGGCCAACTACCCCCAGGGCAACCCGGGGCACGGCCACACCGTGGTCGAGGCGGGCGGGATGAGGGTCGCCGTGATCAACCTCAGCGGCGGCGTCGGGATGAAGGTCGCCCGCTCACCCTTCGACACGGTCGACGGCATCCTCGACCGGCTCGACGCCGAGGCGATCGTCGTCGACTTCCACGCCGAGGTGACCAGCGAGAAGGTGGGGATGGGGTGGCACCTCGACGGCAGGGTCGCGGCGGTGCTCGGGACCCACACGCACGTGCCGACGGCCGACGGGCGGGTGCTGCCCAAGGGCACCGCGTTCATCTCCGACGTCGGCATGACCGGGTCGCGGACCAGCGTGCTCGGGGTCAAGCCGGAGCAGGCGCTGGCTTCGCTGATAACTCAGATGCCGACTCGGTTCGAGACCGCCGATGAAGACGTCTGGGTGATGGGGGCTCTGGTCGAGGTCAACGAGCGAGGGCTTGCCGACTCCTTCGAGCAGGTGATGGTCCCGGCTCCACCACCTCCTGCGAGTGCGTAGCCCGAGAGAGGGACCGATACCCCTCCTCACTCAACTTGCTCGGGTGGGTCGTTTGCGGTCCTCCGAGGTTCCGTCAGCCGAGAAGTACAAGCCGTTCGGAGGGGTATCGGTCCCTCTCTCGGGCGCCACCATCGCGATCAGGAGCAGGGGGTAGAACCAGACGATGTAGAGGTAGAACCAGTGGTGCATGGTGATCTGGAGGGCGATCAGCAGGGCGGCTCCGAGGGCGGCGACCTGGACCAGGGACTTGCGCTTCGGGACGAACGCGAGGAGGAGGGACAGGACTGCCGTTGCTGCAAGGATCGCTATGCGGAGGGGTTCCAGAGACGGGACCTGTCCCCAGATGCTGAAGGGGGAGTCGCGGCCGGCCTGGTAGGCGATCGTCCGCTCGTAGACAGTGCGTAGCCCTGGATCGACCGCGGGCCACAGCATCACCGCCAGCGTCACGGCGAGAAAGCCGGCAGCGAACACAAGCGGTTTGCGAAGACGCCTCTCTTCGTCCGAGTCGGACGGGACGTAGGTCAGGAGCATCGGGGCGAGGAGGACGGGGGCGAACTTGGCGAAGGTCGCCAGAGCGCTCATCGCGCCTCGGGCCATGGGTCTGGCGAGGACCAGCAGGGTGGCGACCAGCAGCATCGCGACGAGGGTGTCGTTGGAGTTGGACTCCAGGGCGAAGGCGGTGTAGGGGTAGGCGGCCCAGCCGAAGGCGAGGATCGCGGCGAGGCGTCGACCGGCGGGCCCAGGGCGGATGCGGATCCCGAGCAGGATCAGGAAGGCGAAGCTGGCGAGGTCGAAGAAGACCGCCGCCCCGTGCGCCGCGGGCAGGTCGTCCCAGCTGCCCGACCAGGGCCAGATCCGCTCGAAGGGAACGTAGGCGTAGTAGTTGACCGGCCCGTAAGTGTCCCCCTGGGAGACGTCTCCGGGGAAGTTGTCGTAGATCGGTTCGCCGTGGGCGATCCGGTCGGCGCCGACGACGCTGGCGTAGCCGACGTCGATGGCACCGGAGTCGGCGACGTTGAGCCCGACCCGAAACCCGATCAGGAACAGGGCGGCGATCAGCAGCCAGGCGGTCGGCCAGGTGGGGCGCAAACCGTCCCCCCGGCCGCGGAAGCCGATCCACAGCGCTCGGCCCAGCAGGTACAGGAGCACCGGGTACTGGAGCGGCACCGAGACGCCGATTTCCGCCCGGTTGAAGAAGAAGTGCGAAACACCGAAGCCGAGCAGGACGAGCAGGTCGAGGTTGGCGACCCGGCGCAGCCGCCGCCAGTCGACGAGGCCGAGCAGGAAGAGCGCGCACAGCGGCAGGAAGACGTACGGCGCGTCGAGCTTGTGGCCAAAGGCGCCGGAGTAGCCGCGGGCCATCTTCCAGGCCACCTGGTAGCCGGTCCACGACTCGAGGACCTTGCCGCTGTGGGGATCGACGAGGACCAGCGCCACCTCCTTGCCGGCGGCGAAGTAGGCGACCTCCCAGTGACCTTCGACCATGCTCGCGCTCGGGGCCAGGCCCGGGTTCTTCTGCTGCTCTTCAACCGCCTTCGGGTCCCTGTCGGCAACTTCGATCGCCTTCGTTTCGGTGATCCGCCCCGAACCCGCGGAAGCTCTCGCCGGTGCGAGCGCGGTGGCGAAGAAGGCCAGGGTGCAGAGAAGGAGAGCTCCGCCCCTCACTCGCCAGCCAGCCCAAAGTGGTCGAGCACGGCCGGCGCCACGTCACGCAGCGTCCACTGCTCACGCTCGTCCGCGCTGGCGGGGCCGCAGCCGACGAACAGCAGTGGGCCGAGCGAGTCGCCGGCGTGCAGCGAGCCGTGGCTGCCGCCACCGGCATGGGTGACGCCGCCCCAGTCGACCGCCTCGAACCCGGGCGCCAGCGAGACGACGAAGTCGCCGGCGTGCGGCGCGGTCAGCGCCGACCAGACGCGGGCCAGCGGGTCCGGGTAAGCCTCGCTGCGCAGCCGCCCGCCCTCGACCGTCGCCGCCAGGACCGCTCGCTCGCCCTCGATCTCCCAGCGGCCGCCACGCAGGTCGGCGACGCCATCGCCGGGCCGGAAGCGCAGCCGCTCTGCCGTCCGCTCGACGACCGCCCACTCGCCCCCCGCCGCCGGCACCCCCGGCTCGGTGCGCCGCAACGGCTGCCCCTCTGCGTCCTCCAGCCGGCAGACCAGGTCGACGCCCTCGATCTCCGCCAGCCGCTCGGCGACGGCCGTGGGGTCGGCTCGCTCTCCCTCGCCGGGCAGCAGGTAGACGTGGGCGGCGCGGCCGGTCGGGCTGACCGCGAGCTGGGCCAGCTCCGGGCGATCGTCGGAGGGCTGCAGGACCGACCACTCGTGACCCAGCAGCTCGGCCAGCGGCAAGCCGCGGTGAACCGGGGTCTGGGCGTGGTCGGCGAGGAGGATCAGGGCGTGGTCGGCGAGAAAGGCGTCGAGCCCGCCGGCCGCTTCGACGAACTTCGCAAAGCAGTGGTCCGCCTTGGCGATCGACTCCACGCTCGCCTCGGGACCGTGCCGGTGAGAGTAGTTGTCGTTGTCGGGGAGGGAGAGCAGCAGGAAGTCGAAGAGGTCCGCCTTCGCCAGCTCCGCCGAGCAGCAGGCGGCGTAGCCGTCGCGGCTGCCGGGGATCGAGGTCGACTTGCACGGCACCTCGCGGCTGGCGTAGAGGTCGCCGTAGAAGAGGTCGGTCGGCCCCCAGGTGTGGTGGCGGAATTTGAGTTTGGTCGCGTCCACGGCCCGGCGCAGCAGGCCGTCCAGGGAGACCTCGTGCCGGTGGCGGCCGCGGTAGATCAGAAACGGGGTGCACGCCGTTCGGGCGCCGGCGTCGTCGAGGCGCTCGAAGAGCGTCTCGATCTCCGGGCTGAGGTGGGCCAGGTTCATGTTGTAGACGAGGTCGTAGAGCGCCCGGAAGACACCGAAGGCGCGGGTCGCGTCCAGCGAGGAGCCGTACTCGACGTAGCGCCGCTCGAGGCGGTGGTACCAGTTCATGCCGCTGATCCAGTGGCGGTCGGAGCCGACGCCGGTGACCATCTCCGCGCAGGCGACCGGCGTCACCGAGGGGAAGCTGGAGACGCAGTCGGGGACGAAAACCCCACGCTCGAGCAGCGCCGCGAAGGTCGGCGCCCGCTCCTCGGCGATTGCCCGCAGGAGCATGTCCGTGCGCAGCGAGTCGACGTAGGTCAGGACCAGCTTCTTCTCGGGCATCGGCCGAATGATCGTCGACCGGGGCGGTCGGCTGGACGCTTCAGCGCAGGACGCGAAGACCAGCGTGCTTGCGCCGGGCGCGCCGGTGGCGGGAGATGCCGAGCCAGGCCAGGGCGATCGCGACGAGGATCACCAGGACCGGGAGCAGGAGGGCGAGGGCGAGGGCCACCAGTGCCGCCAGCGCGACGATGAAGCCGAGCGCGCCGGCGCCGCTGCCCTCCCGGCGGTTCGCCCCCGAGACCAGGTCGCTGATCACCAGGCAGGCCGCCGCGGCGCCGAGCGCGGCGAGCAGGGCTCCGAGCGGGCCGTCGATCAAGAAGCCGACGACGAGGCCGATCGCCACGGCGAGCAGGGTCATCCGCCCGCGGGCCGAGCCGTGGGTGCCGGTGGTGCCGGCGAGCATCCCGATCGCGATGCCGATGCCCAGGTCGGAGAGAAAGTCCACATGCGAAAACCTAACCTTCCCGGCGCCGGCGCGTCGATCCGCCACACTTCGGTGCATGAGTGAGGTCCCCCCACCCCCGCACCGCCGGCGTGCTCACACGAGCACCCGGGACCTGGAGCGCTACGCCGGCCTCTTCGCCGAGCGGACCACGGTGATGCGGTCCTCGGCGATGCGCGATCTGATGGCGATCACCGCTCGCCCGGAAGTCATCTCGCTTGCCGGCGGTCTTCCCGACACCTCGACCTTCCCGCCCAAGAGCTTCGCCGCGCAGATGACGCGGATCGCCCAGGAGTCCGCCGCCGAGGCGCTTCAGTACGGGCCGACCGAGGGCTTCGAAGAGACCAAGGACTGCATCGTCGAGGTGATGGGCGCGGAGGGGATGCTGGTCGACCCCCACGACGTGATCGTCACCACCGGCGGCCAGCAGGCGATCGACCTCGTCTGCAAGACGCTGGTCGATCCCGGCGATGTGGTCATCTGCGAGGCGCCGACCTATCCCGGCGCGGTGCCGGTCTTCTGCAGCTACCAGGCGGACGTCGTCCAGGTCGAGTGCGACGAGGACGGGTTGCGGGTGGGCGAGCTGGAGCAACTGCTCGACGAGCTTCGCGCCGAAGGCAAGCGCCCGAAGTTCATCTACACGGTGCCGAGCTTCCAGAACCCGGCCGGGGTGACAATGTCGCTCGAGCGGCGGCGGCGGCTGGTCGAGCTGGCGCGCCTGCACGAGCTGCTCGTCGTCGAGGACAACCCGTATGGGCTGCTGCGCTACGGCGGCGAGGCGCTGCCGCCGCTCTACCAGCTGGACGGCGGCGACTTCGTCATCTACATCGGCACCTTCTCGAAGATCCTCTCCCCCGGCATCCGCCTCGGCTGGGCTGTGGCACCGCCGCCGGTGATGGAGAAGATCGTCCTCGGCAAGCAGGCGGCGGACCTCTGCACCTCCACCCTGACCCAGTACTTCGTGCGCGAGTACTTCGCCGAAGGGCGCTGGCGCCAGTACATCGGCGAGCTGGTCGAGCTGTACCGCGGCCGCCGCGACGTCATGCTCGAGGCGCTGCGCGAGCACTTCCCCGCCGCGGCGACCTGGACCGAGCCGGAGGGGGGCCTCTTCATCTGGGCGACCCTGCCCGGGTACATCGACACCGGCGACCTGCTGGCGAAGGCGCTGCGGGCCGACGTCGCCTTCGTGCCGGGGCAGGCCGCCTACATCGACGAGCGCGGCCGCAGCTCGATGCGCCTCAACTTCTCCGGCGTCACCGAGTCCGAGATCCGCGAGGGCATCCGCCGCATCGGCGCCGTCATCGCCGACCAGGTCGAGCTGTACGAAACGCTCACCGGCCAAGGCGGTCTGGACAGCGGCGCAGCGGCCGGCGCCAGCGGGCCGGGCGCGGAGGCGGCGCCGCTCGACGAGAACGTTCTCCCTTTCCGTAAAACGAGCGGGGGGCGAGGGTGAAGGTCGCCGTCCTCAAGGGCGGCCGCTCGCTCGAGCGCGGGGTCTCGCTGCGCTCGGGTGCCCGGGTCGAGGACGCGCTGGCCCGCCTCGGGCACGAGGTCCTGGCGCTCGACGTCGGCGCCGACCTGGTCAAGCGTCTGCTCGGCGGGGCGCCCGACGTCGCTTTCGTCGCCATGCACGGGATCGGGGGCGAGGACGGCACCGCGCAGGAGCTGCTGGAGATCCTCGGCATACCGTTCACCGGCCCTGGCGCCGCGGCTTGCGCTCGCTGCATGGACAAGGTGCTGGCCAAGCACGCGATCCGCGAGGCCGGGCTGCCGACGCCGGACTGGTTCGCCTTCAGCCAGACCGCCTTCCGAGAGCTTGGAGCTGCCGACGCACTGGAGCAACTGGAGCGGAGCCTCGGCTTCCCGCTCGTCGTCAAGCCGAGCCGCGGCGGCTCCTCGCTGGGCGTCAAGTTCGCCGCCGGCGCCGCAGAGGTTCCCCGGGCCCTGGTTTCGGCCTTCAGCTACGACGATCGCGTCCTGTTGGAGCGTTTCGCCGCCGGTCGGGAGCTGGCGGTGAGCGTGCTCGACGGCGAGGCGCTGCCGGTGGTCGAAGCGCTGCCGGCAGAAGGCGACCGCTACGACTTCGAGGCCCGCTACGCGATCGGCCGCACCCGCTTCGTCTGCCCGGCCGAGCTGAGCGCCGGCGAGCGGGAGCGGGTTGCCGAGGTCGCGCTCGGCACCTACCGAGCTCTCGGCTGCTCCGGCTTCGCCAGGGTCGACCTGATCCTCGCCGAGGACGGGCCGCAGGTGCTCGAGGCCAACGCGATCCCCGGCCTCACCGACACCAGCCTCCTCCCCCAAGCCGCCGAGGCGGCGGGGATGTCTTTCGAGCAACTGGTCGAACGGATCCTCGACCTGGCTTTGAAGCCGGCCGGCGCTGAGATGGGGTCCCGGTAGGGGTGAAGCGTCTTGTACTTTTTCGTCGCCGCGGCTCGGGCGACAGCGGCAGGCGACCCTCGAAAAAGTTAAGCGAAACCCCTACCGGGACCCCATCTCAGCTGTCGCCCTGCGCAAAATCTTCCGGCGTCACCTCGTCGAGGAACTCTTTGAATTTGTCGACGACCTCCTCGGTGTCCTCGACCTCGTGCTCGAACTCGATCGCCGACTCCTCGATCACCTCCTCGGCCGCGAAGATCGGGGCCGAGACTCGGACAGCGAGGGCGAGCGCATCGGACGGCCGCGAGTCGATCTCCAACTCGGAGCCGTTGACCAAAACCGTGATCGAGGCGAAGAAGGTGTTGTCGCGCAGCTCCGTAACGGAAACCCGCTCGCATTTGGCATCGAGCTGCTCGAGCACGTCAGAGAGCAGGTCATGGGTCATCGGCCGGGGCGTCGAGGCCCCCTGCAGCTTCATCAGGATCGCCGCCGCCTCCGGGTGGCCGATCCAGATCGGCAGGAACCGGTTTCCATCAACCGTCTTCAACAACACGATCGGCTGCTTGCCGACCATGTCGAAGCTGACGCCGTAGATCTGCATCTGCTGCACGAGAAACGCTCCCAGCCGTGGTGGAGAGCCATTATAGGTCGGCGAAATGGGCGATCCTGGATTCAACCAGGGACCTCGTCCTTATCAGAGACTGGCGAAAGTCCCGGCAAATGGCTTGAGAACGAGGACTCCTGGAATGTAGCGGTTTTAGGAAGGTCGAAAGCGGACGCTTCGGGTCATTTTGGCCCGGATTTGCTGCCTTTTTCGTTCTGCCCAGTGAGCGAGCGTCCGGTGCCAAACCCTGCTGCGATGAGGCGGCTGAATCCGCCAGCGACGAATGAGAGGCTGCGCGAGGCGCCGGCCGGCAAATCAGTCGCTGATCTTCGCCGTCGCATCGGGACTTCAGGGATCCTTGTTTCCGCCGAAAAGCCTTTAGAATGTCGCCTGCGAGTGGCTACCAAGCTCTCGCAACAGCGTTGAAGCCGCCGCAAGGCGGCTTCGGTGCGTCTAGGGCTCAATTCGGCAGACGATACTGGGCTCGAGGACTTTCCAGAGCGCCGTGATCGCTTGGCCAGAGGCGCTGTCGGGGCTGTCCCGGCCACCGCGCCGGCGCTGGAAGAGGAAGGCGGCGAGATCGGCGGTCTGTACTTTCGGAAATCACGCTTGTTTTCACAAGTCCTGCTAAGCTCCTGCGGATGGGAAAGCGCGACGCTCAGCTGGTCACCCAGGCCCTCTACACGCTCGGCGATGCACGCGAGGCGATCGAGAGTGGCCGCCGCGACGCGGCCCTGGACGCCCTCGATGAGGCGAAGGGGGTGCTGAGCTCGGTCGAGCACGCCCCAGGCGTAAGCGTGGCTGCGGCAGGCGAGCGGCTTGGGGTATCGGAGCCGACGATTCGCAGCTGGATCAAGCGCGGGGCGCTGCGCGCGGTGCCGAAGGCAAGCCCGGTGCAGATCGACCCTGAAAGCCTGCACCGGGTCAGCCGCGCCCTCGCCGAGCTGCGCGAGCGAGGCCAGGACCGCGATTGGCTTCAGGCCGTCGTCGACGATCTGCACGACCGCGAGGCGCGCCAGAGCGATGAGCTGCGCAAGGGGATCTCCCAGCTGAAGCGCGGCCAGCCCGAGCCCGCCTGAGCGATGCCTTTCGAAGTCCTGCGCACGCCGCAGGTGAGCGCGGCGCTGGCGAAGATGTCCGCGCGTGCGGTCGAGATCGCGGTCTCGGTCAATCTCGCGCTCGATCCGCTCCTCACACTCCACGATTCGCTCATCGGCCTCCCTGGCGATGCTCGCCTCCTGCGCCCCGCTGCGACGGATCCGCTCACCGAGTCGTTCGATCGCGCCGCTGTCCATCCCCTGCTCGCCAAGATCCTCGCGTGAGACGTAGACCTGGGTCTGCTCGCGGGCACGGCTGAGCGCGACGTAGGCGTGCTCCTTGTCGGTCTGCCAGCCGCCGGTGAGGATGCCGGAGGCCTCGGCGGTGATGCCCTGGACCTTCTCTGTCGAAGGGCGAGGCGCTAAAGGATTCAGAAAGGTCCCGCACTTCTACTGAGGGTGCGGTCGCCCCCGAGATCGCTTCAGCTGACCGCCAGCTCGCGCAGGCGGGCGCGGCCCCCGCCTTGTGCAGCGGTTGGTTGGTCTGGCATCAATTGTTCGCCCCGATCCCAGTCGCGGGTTCCGACTACAGCCGGCGCTGATAGTCGCCCGCCCCGTCGATGAGTACGAATTGCGGCTGGGCGACTTGTGCAGGGTCGCGCGGGAGAGAATGAGTGCGGTGATCGGGGTGCGGGGTGCGGGGTTGGAGCGTGACGCGCCCACCGCGGGCCGGCACGATGAAGACGTTGCGGCGCGCGACCCGCTCCGAGCGTCGCCGGGAAGGTTCGATGCGGGCGTGGCGCAGGATCGTCCTCAGCACGATTCGGGCCTCGGCCATGGAGAAGGCGGCGCCGATGCATCGTCTCGGTCCGCCGCCGAAGGGGATCCAGGTGTAGGTGCCGGCGCGGGTGTCGAGGAAACGCTCCGGTCGGAAGGCTGAGCGGGTCGGGATAGAGCTCGGGGCGGCGGTGCACGAGCGTGATGTAGGGGACGACCATGGTGCCACTCGGGATGGTGAGCCCCGGTAGCTCGAACGGCTCGGTTGCGAGCCGTGCGGTGAGCGGGAAGGCCGGGCGCAATCGCATCGTCTCCTTGATCACCGCGTCGAGGTACTCGTCGTCTCCGTCCAGCGCCGCACTTTCAAGGCGCTCGAGCACCTCAGGGAAGCGACTGATGCGCTCGAGCACCCAGGTCAAGGTGGAGGCGGTGGTGTCATGGCCACCGAGCAGAAGAGTGCGCATCGCATCGCAGATCTCGTTGTCGCTCATCAGTTGACCTTGCTCATCGGGCGTGCGCAGAAACATTCCGAGCACGTCCTCGCCATCGAGTCTGTCCTCGCTGCGGCGCTGGGCGACCTCTTCGATCACGACCGCGTCGACCGCGGCGATTGCGCGGCTCATTCGCGGGAAGGGCCTGTCCCATCCGTTCTTACGGCTGGTCGCGATCATCGTCTGAATGAAGAAGCGCCGCGAGTGGCCCTCGCGAAGCAGCTCGAGCGTCGCTGAGCGCAGCCGCTCAACGCGTGCGGGTTCGGTGACCCCGAACACCGTGGCCATCATCACCTCAAGGGTGATCGCCTCGATATGTGGCCCAGCGGGGGTGGGGCGACCATAGGGCCAGCGTGCAAGAACCTCCTCGGTCTTGCGCTCCATGGTCTCGTGGTAGCTGGGGAGCGCGCGCCCATGAAACGGCGGCAGCTGCCTTCGCCGCATCCGCATGTGCTCGGGGCCATCGAGGTTCGTGAGTCCCGTCGGGCCGAGGACGAGATGATGCGCGGAGGCCTTGGCCAGTGCCGCTCCGAGGCGAAGCACGTCGGTGTCGGCGGTGAAGACGCGCTTGATGTCCTCGGGGTCGGTCAGGCACAGCCACGGCCCCGTCGCCGAGGGCATCGGAACCAGGAAGCGGTCGCCGAGGCGCTGGCAGCTGCGCGCGAATCGCTCCGGGGCGAGCCAGTACTGAGCGGCATTGACGACTGCGGGGCGTCGCAGTCGGGGCAGATCGGCGAGCGCTTTATCCATGACCTCTCTCTTTGTTACTTTGTGAGAATGGAGTATCAGCGTATCTCATGAGCCCAATCGCCGAAGTCCTCGCAGGGACCCCCCCTCTGGGCGAGGACGCGGTCTTCGACCGGGTTGCCGCTGCGGCGCTCGACGAGTTCGCCGAGCACGGCATCCGTCGCACGTCCATGGAAGACGTCGCGCGCCGCGCCGGCGTCTCCCGGATGACCGTCTTTCGCCGCTTCGAGAGCAAGCAGGGCCTCGTCGAGGTCGTCATCGCACGCGAGGTACGCCGCGGCATGGAAGAGCTCGACCTGCTGTGGGAAGGCGCCGAAACCTTGGAGGAACGACTCGTCGAAGGGTTCGCCTTCGCCGGGCGCTACGTGCGCGACCACCCGCTGTTCGACGGGCTCTTGCGGCGTGAACCCGAGGTCCTGTTGCCGCCGCTCACGATCGACGGCGGTCCCGTGCTCGGCTCTTTACCGATCACTCATCGCGAAGCGGCTTCGGGCTGAAGTCGAGGCGGGTCGTGCTGCGACGTCAGACGTGGACGGCGTCGCTGAAGTGATCGCTCGCCTTGCGATCTCATTGCTGCTCACGCGCGACGGGGACATCACGGTCGACGACCCAGACTCTGTTGTCCGGCTTGTACGCCTCGTGCTGCTTCCCATGTTGCAACCCCGTGGTTGACTAGCGGCAGTCGGTAATCCGGCGGCCGACGGTCCCGAGACTCCTTGACGGGCTCGAGCCGATCCGCGAGACCGCTAACCAGTCAGGCCCTCCAGGCGCTCGTGCCCGGGGCTGTACTCCGGGTAGACGGCGCGGCGGCCGAGGAGCCTGCCGAGAGGAGCCAGGGTCGCAAAGACGGCGCGTTGCAGCGCCGGCGGCGGCTTGGTCAGTGAGGGACAGGAGGCGCCAAGATCTCGAAAGGCGACGGCGATCTGCAGGAGGCCCGGAATCCCCTTGCTGTTCGTCTTTCCATCGCGGCCCAGGCCGAAGAAGGTCTCGAAGAACGCCTCGGTGTCGAGCGCCGGCCGCAGCTCGACTCGCACCACCGCCTCCTCCTGGCCTTCGTTCCACCAGCGGTGGGGAACGCCGGCCGGAACCGTGGCCTCCTCCCCCGGGCTGACCTTTCGCCGCTCGCGGGCTGCCTCCAGGGAGATGGTGCCGGCACTGACTAGAAAGCGCTCCTCCTGGCGAGCGTGAAAGTGCTCGGTGGCGACCGCGGCGCCGGGAGCGATGTAGAGGTCGAAGGAGAGCAGCTCGCCTGCGGTGGTCTGGGCCGTCTCGACCCAGGTGATCCGCTCTCCAGTCACCGGGTTCTCGATTGTCTCCCCCGCCCTCGCCATCGTTCGACGCTACCAGCCCGGCCTGGAGGCGATGCGCGAAGGTCTCAGCGGCGTCGGATCGCATGTCCTCACACCCCTCCCCGTCGGTACCGTCAAGGGTCGATGAGCTCCGCGCCGAGCGGGCGATGCAGCTCAAGCTCGACGCGATCGCCGCGGCGCTGCTCGAGGATCGCGGTCCTCGCCTCGGCGACGAGGCGAAGGTGGATCTGGAAGAGGCTGTGCGCCTTCACGAGGAGCTTTGAAGTCGGCTCGCCGTCGCCGATGCGATGCCTATGGAATCCGGCCCCGTCCAAATCGACGCCTCCAAGGGACGAGTCGCAGGTGCACTTCCTCAACGCATTGCTCATCCAGCATCGTGCACTGACACTGATGAGAACCGGCGGGACTCAGGCCAGGCTCATAGCCTGAAGAGCGGTCCTGCCGGCAGGCTCCCTGAAAGCTCATGGGGAACGCGCATAGGTCCCGCAAGCGAGGAGAGGGTCCGCGATCGCCGATTGTCGGGTGAACCGATCGGCTAGATTTAAGCTTGAGCTCGGATGGGGGCAGATGGAGCTCGGCTCACTAAGCGTCGAAACCACGGAGGACCCCATGTCTGCCCTGTATCGCGTTCGTGCTCGTTTGCTCGTGTGCATTGCTGCTCTTGCCGCCTTTGGAGTGCTCGTGTTCGCCCCGACGGCTGGCGCCAAGAGCAGCGGAGACACCTATCTGGCCCTCGGCGACTCACTCGCTTACGGTTACCACCAAGGCCAGTTCAACGAAGAACTGAAAGCCAAAGGCTATGTCGAAGCGGCGAATTTCAACGACGGTTACGTCGATGACTTCGGCGCCGCGCTCAGACTTTTCCATCGCAAGCTTCAGGTCATCAACGATGGCTGTCCGGGAGAGACCACCGAAACGATGATTGAAGGCTCCGGCGTTTATGGACCCGAATACTGCGCCGGGGGTCCGACCGGGGGTCCATTCCCGAAGGCGTTCCTGCACCACCCCTACCCTGGCACGCAGCTCGAAGACGCACTGGCAGTCGCGAAGCAACCCGGCGTCGGCACGATCACGCTCGACATCGGCGCAAATGACCTGCTGCAGTTCCTCGGACATACCTGTGGCTTTCCGGCGACGTTCACGTGTAGTCAAGGACAGATCGAAGCCGAGATCGGGCACGTCGCCACCAACGTCGGGAACATCCTGGCGCAGCTGCGTGCGGCGGCACCGAAAGCAAAGATCATCTTCGTCTCGCAGTACAACCCCTATCCGACCGTCCTCTCGCCGGAAGGCACCGGGGACGCGACGGTCGAAGGGCTGAACGCCGCGCTGAAGTCCGTGGCCGCGTCCTACGGGGTCAGCTTCGCGAACACGGCGAGGGTGATCAACTTCTCGGGCACCCATGGCGGCCCGGAAAGCGGCGATATCCGCACCGTCTGCGCCTTCACGGCGATGTGTCCGGGCGGCACCTTCAACCCGGCTAGCCCGAGCGCCGACATCCACCCGACCAAGCTCGGCTACGCCGCGATGGCGGCGGTCGTCGGGGCCGCGTACCTGTCCCACTAAGGCGTCGAAGTAAGGGATCCGTTGGCAGCCACCGCGCTTCGCCGGCCAGGGGTTGGCGGAGCGCGGCCCTGCGAGAGCCAGATCCGGAACGCCTGAGAGGGAATGGGGCCGCCCCGATTCGTGCAAAGCAGGTGCGCGGATCCTGTTGCCCGCAGCTCTCGGGCTTCGTCGTGGCTGTTGCACAAAGCCGTCTGCGAAAACCTCGGTCGCGGTCGCTGAGGGGGCTCGCGGCGCCGAGTCCGAGCAGGCGCGGCGCGGGCGCCTACGCGGTCTCAGCGAGGAAGCTCTCGAGCTTCTCGACGGCCGGCTCCAAGTTCGTTAGGAAGCGAGCGACGGCCGCTTGCGTTTGCGGCTCGGACAGGTGGGCGTTGAGTCCACGTGCCACGTCGAGCCGAGATCGCTCCATCCATGCTAAGAGGTCGGGCTCTTCAAACCACCTTATTTGGACGCGATGGGAGATGGCGTTCGTCGCGATCCAGTCGACGGCTGCGTTTGGATATGGGTTGGGTGGGCACAGCCGGTTCTTCTCCACGTCGTCCTCACGGGCGGACTCCACGAACGCGATCAGGGCGGCGCTGAACGGGAGCAGGCCGGTCCGCACCGCCTGCAACGTGATCCGGTTGGGTTCGAAGACCGCGCGACCGGGCACCCTGTGGGCCCCGTCGGCCGTGCAGTCGACGTAGATCTGCTTGTCGTCGGTCGGGATCGACCCCGCCTCCAGCGCGATCCGAGCCTCTCCGATGTGAGTGACCCGGCCCAGGCGGACCACGTTCTCGATCAGGCGCAGGCCCTCCAGCTCGGCCTGGCTGATCGTGGCGCCGCGATACATGGTGGGCTCGACGGCCGGGTCGAGCTGGACGAGCTGACCGCAGGCCTCGAGCCGGCGGAAGAGGTCGGCGACGTTCTCCGCTCGAGCCGCGGCCTGCACCTGCAGCGACAAACCCTCCATCAGCGAGCCGACGAGCTCCAGCGGCTGCTGGAACGCTCGGTCTAGGAGCCAGGTATCACGCGGTCTGATCCAGCGAATCGCCTCCGGCTCCACACCGCTGTCGAGCAGCCAGCCGCACGCGTCCATCGCTGTCTTGCCGGCGCCAAGGACCGTATAGCCACTGCCGGGCTCGCTCAGCGTGACGAGGTCGTTGATCGGGATCAGCCGCACGTTCGGGTCGACCGCGAACGAAGGCGTGTGCGTCGACGGCACCGATGGTGCGAGATACGTGGCGTCGACGATCCTGCGTCGCACGCGCACGGTGCTGCTCTCACCCGTCGGACGCGAGACGAGCCGGTGCTCGCCCGACCAGTCGCCCGCGTAGTCGCACATGCTGAAGAAGCGAACCCGGCCCGAGGCCAGCAGTTGCTCGAGCACCCGCTGGAAGTAGTCGCAGATCTCGGCCCCGGTCGCTCGCCCATACCAGCCCGCGTTCGGGCCGTCCTGGTCGATCGAGTCGCCGAGGGGCAGTGAGTTGACGCCGTAGTACGCCGAGGGCTGGTGCAGGCGCACGAACGGATAGGCGTCGTTCCAGTGCCCGCCCGGACGCTCGCGCCGGTCTACGATCACTAAGTCTGCGTCGGACTCGGTGATCAGCGCATCGGCAAACGCCAGCCCGGCCGCTCCGGCGCCGACGATCAGGTAATCGGTGTCGATCGGAGTCATGACTTAGGCGGGCAGGAAGTCGAGGAGCAGCAGATACACCCTCTCCTATCAGGTGGAACCGATCAAGTCCTCCTCCAACGCCGATATCCAGGTGATGCTGATCATGGGCCTGCTCAGCCTCGCGTTCATCTGCATCCCGTTCAAAGGGGGAGTGAACTCGGCGGCTCAAAGGACGGGCGAATCGGGGGTAGGCAATCGGCACCGCGTACAGGCGTGCCGATCACTCTGGTCTGGGGCTCATGCGTCCTCAAAGGCGCCGCGGGCGGATAAGCTCGCTCAGGCGATGAAGACCCGGGCGAGACGGAGGCGGTTCCCGGGTCTGCTGGCGGCAGCCGTGGCCCTCGTGATGGGAGCCGCCGTCTCGGCTGCGCCGGCGGTTGCGCGCCCGGGCAGCGCCGGACTGGGGATTTCCTTCGCGGGCTGCATCACCGCCAGTCCATCCGTGGCCGCAAAGGGCAGCTGCGATCTTGCGCCTCCGCCGAGGAACCTCGATCAGGCGATGAACTTCCCGAGCGCGATGGTCCTGGCGCCCGATGCCTCCTCTTTGTACGCAACCGGCTCCTTCACCTCATCCGTGGTTCACTACCAGCGGAAAGCCGCAAGCGGGGCGCTCTCCTTCTCGGACTGCCTCACTGGGAACTTCGGCGGGCCGTGCAGCCAGATCGCCACGGTCCACACGACGACCAACTCGGGCCTCGATCTCGTCGATGCGGTCGCCGTCAGCCACGACGGTCGCTTCGTCTACACCACCAGTGGAGCAAACGGTGGCGACAGCACCGTCATGAGCTTTGCTCGCGACCCGGTCACCGGCTCGCTCAGCTTCCGCAGCTGCGTTACAGGCAGCACTGAAATGAACAACGCAAACCCCGGGGTCTGCACGATGCTCCCGGGCGCCCCGTCGAATCCGACCATGCCGAGTCCAGCTTTGGAGCGACCGACCGGGATCGCGATCAGTCCCAACGACCACTTTGTCTACATCTCGCTGGAGTTCGGGATAGCCACCTTCCAGCGCGACCCAACCAGCGGCGCTCTCAGCTTCGAGGGTTGCCTGACCTCGCTCGCGGCGACTTCGCCGCCTTGCGTCCATGCCCGAACTAACGTGGTCGATGATCCCCGCACCCCGCTGATCGCCCCGGATGGCCGAAGCCTCTACCTGGCGGATCAGCACGGAGGGAACGTTGCGACGTTCAACCTCGACCCCGCCAATGGCGCCATCAGCTTCCACAGCTGCATAACCGAGAATTCGCGGCTTCAGCCGTCCTGCACGCTGGCACGCACGGCGCGCCGCCACTCCTATGGCGGACTGGACGCGCCCACCGGCCTGGCGCTGAGCGCAAACGGCCGCTCCCTGTATGCGACCTCCATGTTCGGATCGCTGGAGGTGTTCAAACGCAATACGAGCACCGGCAACCTGACCGCGATGGCGTGCATAGCCGCCGCGCGGGAATCCCCCGGCTGCACGGTCATCCCGGCTGCCACTCGACTGGGAGGAGGCAGCGGCCTGAACGGCGCCCGGGGAACGGTGGTGAGCCGGAACGGTCGCCGGCTCTACGTTGCGGCGGGCGCGGATTCGTCGCTCGCCGTTTTCAAGCGACATCCCGCAAACGGGAAGCTGTCGTATCTCGGCTGCATGACTGCGAACGCAAGGTTCGGGCCGCAGGGGAACGGCGCCTGCTCCAAGGTCCTGCGAACCGGCAGCCGGCGAGGCTACGGCTCGGGGCTTTACAAAGTGAGCCAGCTGCTCCTCAGCCCCGACGGGCGTTGGCTCTACGGGCTCGACGTGGGCGATGACGCGATAAGCCGATTGCGCGTCGACTAGGCCCGCCGCTTTGACGCGGGCACCCTGGCGCGCCCGAGAAACGTCGCCGTTGTACACCCAGCGATGGCGCTTATCGGCGGTCCCGGCACTCCCACCATGATGATCCTGCGTCCTGCTTTCAGTCGGCGTGCTGGCCTCTCCGCAGCGCCGCCCGCCCCTCGGTGATCGAGCGGTTTGTCTTGGTATATGACCAGCCGCGCCGCTCGCCGATTTCGTGGTAGCTGTAGCCGAGGCCGAAGAGCAGCAATGCCGTGCGCTCGTCGGGCTTCAGGCAAGCCAGGTTTGCGCGGGCCTCAAGAACGTCCTCGGTCCGCTCGGCGCTATCCCGGGAGGCCAAGCACCGCTGACGTCGTCGAGGTCGCGGAGGCTGCCGGATCCGGTAAGCCGCAATTTGGGGGGTCCTCTCGTGGCCCTCGAACGTCATGGAGGTACGCGATCGCTGCCATTCGAGCCTGTGGCACGACAGGCGAGACGAGTCGCTGGCGAAGGCACGCGGCAACTGCACGAAGACGACCTATTGAGCGTCGCAGCCGCAGCGAGGATCGCGGGCCGCAGCGCTCGTACCATCCGCCGCGCCTACCGCAGCGGCACCTTGATCGCCTACCGTGACGGCAACGGGCGTGGGATACACATCTGCTACGGCGATCTTCGTCGGTGGATGACTGCATCCTCCACCGCCGCACCAGAATCCGACGGCAACGGCGCGGTGGGGGAATCGCCGACTTCGCTCGGGCGACTCGATTCGGGCGGCCATGCCGGTGGGGGGAGCTCGGGCGAATACCGCGACCTGCTCAACGCCGCGCGGGCCTCCCAGCGGGCCGCCGCGCACTCATGCTCGAGGTCGATCGGCGGCGAGCCTAGATAGCGGGCAATGAAGTGAGCGTAGTAGCGCTGCAGGGTGTCAATGTCGTTGCGGTTCTTAGTGGGCGATCCTGGATTCGAACCAGGGACCTCGTCCTTATCAGAGACGCGCTCTAACCAACTGAGCTAATCGCCCGCGAGACGGCGATGATAACGGCGCCACGTTCGATGCTTCCGCCGCCGTTCAGCCGGTCCGGCGGCGCAGGCTGCGGGCCAGCGCATTCGCTTCGGAAAGGTCGTCGAAGCGAAGCTCGGCGATGAACTCCCCGCCCTTTGTGCGAACCCTCACCTCGTGGCCCAAGGCCGACTCGAGTGCGTCCCCGGCCCCCTCCAGGGCGGCGGTCTGCTCCGGATCAGCCGCCGCTCGCCTCGGCTTAGCCTTTGGCTGGCCAGCCAGCTTAACCCTGTTCTCGGTTTCGCGCACCGACCAGCCGGCACGGATCGCGTCGCGGCCGAGGCGGCGTCGCACGTCGTTGCCGCTGGCGCCGAGCAGGGCGCGGCCGTGTCCCTCGCTGAGCTCGCCGGACTCCAGCGCCTCCAGCGTCTCGTCGGGAAGCTCGAGCAAGCGGATCAGGTTGGAGACGGCGGGGCGGCTGCGGCCGACGCGCCGTGAGAGCTCCTCTTTGGTCAGGCCCAGCTCCTGCACCAGAGCCGCGCAGGCCCGCGCCTCCTCGACCGGATTGAGGTCCTCGCGGACCATGTTCTCGATCAGCGCCGCCTGCAGCCGCTCCGCCTCGGCCTGGTCGCGGACGACCGCGGGGACCTTCTCCAGGCCGGCCTGCTGTGCCGCCCGCCAGCGCCGCTCGCCGGCGACCAGCTCGTAGCTGCCGTCGGGGAGGGGGCGGACGAGCAGCGGCTGGACGACTCCGCTGCTCTCGATCGAGGCGGCCAGAGCGGCCAGGGCCTCGGCGTCGAACTGGGTCCGCGGCTGGTCCGGGTTCGGCTTGATCAGGCCGACGGGAAGCTCGAGCAGCTCGCCCGCCTCGCCGGCGGCTTCCGGCAAGATCGCGGCCAGGCCACGGCCGATGCCGCGCTTGGCGCCACTAGCCACGGCCAGTCAGCTCCTTCGTCAGCGCCCGGTAGGCGACGGCGCCGCGGGAGGAGGGGGCGTGCTCGGTCACCGGCAGACCATAACTCGGCGACTCGGCGACTCGGACGCTGCGGGGGATCACGGTCTCGAAAACCATTCCTGAGAAGTGTCGCCGCAGTTCGGCCTCGACGTCCTGGGCGAGCCGCGTGCGCTCGTCGTACATGGTGACCAGCAGACCGGAGACCTCGAGGCGGGGGTTGAGCTCGCGGCGGATCAGGCCCAGCGTCTCGAGGAACTGGACCAGCCCCTCGAGAGCCAAGTACTCGGCCTGGACCGGGACTATCACCCGGTCGGCGGCGGTCAGGGCGTTGACGCTGACCGGCCCCAACGCCGGGGGACAGTCGATCAGCGTCACCGCGAACCGCTCCCGCACCGGGCCGAGGCGCTCTCGCAGCCGCGTCTCCGAGCCGTCGATGCGAGGCAGCTCCACCGCCGCGCCGGCGAGATCGCGGCTGGCCGGCACGAGCCAGAGGTTGTCCGGCCCAGCGGGGCGAGCCGCCGCGGCCACCGAGACGTCGCCGGTCAGGCAGTCATAGGAGGACGGGTGCATCTCCTTTTCGCCGCCCAGGGCCACGGTTGCGTTGCACTGCGGATCCAGGTCCACGAGCAGCGTCTGCTCGCCGTTGGCGGCCACGCAGGAGGCCACGTTCACCGCGGTCGTCGTCTTGCCGACGCCGCCCTTCTGATTCGCCACCGCGAAGACCGTCCCCATCCGGAGCCACCCTATTTACCCGCGCGCATCGAAGGGAGGTCGGATAGCCTGCGCTTCGTGTCCGAGACCCCCGACTGGCCCGACACTCCCGCCGAGCGTGTCCGCGAGCTGGTCGAGGGCGTCCTGGACGAGCTCGACCTCGGTGGCGAGGTTGAGATCGAGGAGGACGAGAACCGTATCGCGGCGACGGTCGAGGGCGATGACGACTACGGGCTGCTGATCGGCAAACGGGGGCAGACGATCGACGCCCTGCAGCTGCTCTGCTACCAGGCCGCATTCAGGGGACTGCGCGAGCGTAAGCGGGTCGTGGTCGACGCGGCGGGATACCGGGAGCGGCGCCGGGAGACACTGGAGGGAAGGGCCGACCGCGCCGCAGAGCAGGCGCTGAGCGCCAATCGCGTGGTCGAGATGGACCCGATGAGCGCCCAGGAGCGTCGCGTCGTCCACGAGCGCCTCAAGGAGCGCGCCGGCGTCGAGACCTACAGCGAGGGCGACGAGCCTCGCCGCTGCGTAGTGGTCGCCCCGCTCGTCTCGGAGTGACCCCGGACCCCACCGCGGTCCTCGATCCGCACGGGCGCGAGGCGCTGCAAAGGGTCCTGGAGCTGCTCGGCGAAGAGCGCGCCTCGGTCAGCTCGATCGTCGACGAGCGAGCCTGGAAGGTCCACATCGCCGACAGCCTCACCGGCCTGGAGGTGACTGAGCTGAGCACCGCGAAGCGCATCGCCGACGTCGGCGCCGGCGCCGGCTTCCCCGGCCTGGCCCTGGCGGCAGCCTTGCCCAGGGCCCAGATCGACCTGATCGAGTCGATCGGCCGCAAGTGCGACTTCATGACCCGAGCCATCGCCGAATCCGCAATCGCCAACGCCACCGTCCTCCACACCCGCTCCGAGGATTTGGCGAGAAGCGACGGCCGGGAGCGCTACGACGCCGTCACCGCCCGAGCCGTGGGCCGCCTCTCGACTCTGGCCGAGCTCGCATCCCCACTCCTGAAGCCAGATGGCGTCCTCGTAGCCTGGAAGGGCAAACGCGACCCCGACGAGGAATCTCAGCTTGGCAATGCAGCCGAGGACCTGGCAATGCGCCCCGAGTCCATCCTCGACGTCGGCAACCGCGCCGGCAGCCAGCACCGCCACCTCCACGTCATCCGCAAGTCCGGCCCCACCCCAACCAACCTCCCCCGCAACCCCGGCCAAGCCAAGAAGCGCCCCAAGGGTTGAACTATGACCGAGGGAGTTGGCGACTTCCTCGGCGGGGAGTCGTGGGCAGCGCCAAGTAATAGGTCGCCAAGCAGGACGCGGTCGCCTGAGGAGGGGACGGATACCCCTCCGAACGGCTTGTACTTCTCGGTCACCCACACCCGCGGCGCCAGCCGGTGGCTCTCCACCCGAGCAAGTTGAGTGAGGAGGGGTATCCGTCCCCTCCTCAACCACCAGCTATCTGCGCTTCTTCTTCTTTTTAGGCGGCGGAGGAGGCGGTTTCGCCGCCGCCACTTCCTCAGGAGTGGCCACCACCGGCGCCGGAATGATCCTCTGGATCGTGTACTGCTGCCCGATCGTCCAGATGTTGGTCGTGATCCAGTAGACGATCAGCCCAGCCGGGAAGCTGACCACGAAGGGCACGAAGAAGAGCGGCAAGAGGAACATCATCGTGCGCTGACTTTTGTCTGCCGTCACCGACATGAAGTAGCCGGAGGCGAGTTGAGTGCCGACATAGAGGACCAGCAGCACGATCAGGACGCTGCCGGTTGCCTTCGCGGTCAGGTCGGGGATGAACAGGAACGACGCCTGACTGCCGCAGTCGCCGGCCTTGCAGCCGATGTCCGACGGGAGCTCTTCCCGAAGCACGTAGAAGAGGGTGATGAAGACCGGCAGCTGAGCGAGGAGCGGCAGGCAAGAGGCAAAGGGGTTGACTTTGTTCTCTTTGTAGAAATTCATCATCTCTTGCTGCATGCGCTGTTTGTCGTTCTTGTATTTGGCTTGCAGTTCCTTGATCTGGGGCTGCAGGGCCTGCATCGCCCGCATCCCTTTCAGCTGTTTGTAGGTCAGCGGAATCAGCAGGGCGCGGACGAAGATCGTCAGAGCGATGATCGACATGCCCCAGCTGAAGCCGGCGTTGTCGTGGAAGAACTGCAGGATGCCGTTGGCGATATTGACCAGGAACTGGGGGGCGAGCTGGATCGCGATCGGCAGCATCAGGCCTCAGCGTCTCCGTGGTGTCGAGCCGGGGTCACCGGGGTGACCCGCAGGGTGAAACCGCGCGGAACCGGGTCGAAGCCGCCGTGGCTGAAGGGATTGCAGCGCAACAGCCGCCAGCCGGCGAGAAGCAGGCCGCGAGTGACGCCGAAGCGCTCAACCGCCTCGATCGCGTAGCTGGAGCAGCTTGGCTCATAGCGACAGCGCTGCTGCCGTTGTGGAGAGATCCAACGCTGGTAGGCACCGATCGGCACCAGGACGATCCGTTTCACGTGGAACGCCCTCCGGCGGGGGTGCCGGCCAGAGCCTCTTCAAGACTCTTGGCGACGCCTGGGCTGCCCTCGCGCTCGATCAGGTCGCCGATCTCAGAGCGGGCGACGATGACGAAGTCGTGCCGGGCCGGGAGTCGCTCGGAGAGGCTCCAAAAGGCCTCGCGGAGGGCTCTCTTGACACGGTTGCGTTCCACCGAGTTGCCGACCTTGCGGCTGACCGAGACGCCCAGCCTCACGTCCTCGCGCTCCTCGTCACGGCGGGGGAAGGTGTAGAGAACGAGGTAGCGGGTCGCATGTGATGATCCGTCGCGGTAGACGCGGTCGAACTCACCGCTGCGTGAAAGGCGACGGCGCTTCGCCATCTAAGGGGTGAGGCGCTTCCGCCCTTTGCGCCGGCGTCGCTTGAGGATCGCGCGGCCGCCGCGGGTGCTCATCCGCGCTCGAAAGCCGTGCGTCTTCGCGCGCTTCCGCTTCTTAGGCTGATAGGTGCGCTTCATGCCGGCAGGAGTATACGGAGGCCGCCCTGAAATCTTTTCTGCGGGATTTGCGGGGGGCCGGGGCTGCATGCCCAGGCACGCCGCTATGGTCGCCGGCCAGGTGCCAGATGACTCCTCCAGACACGAACTCGACGCCCTTTGGCGGGCGACCCAGGACCGGCTACGGGCATCCGTGCCCGAGTCGACCTACCGCCTCTGGCTGGAGCCCTTACTGCCAGCCGGGAGCGCCGGCGACACCCTCTACCTAACCGCTCCGGAGGGAATTCGCGCCTGGGCCGAGCGCCGCTACGCACCGCTCATAAGGCAGGCGCTAGCCGAGTCCGGGAGCCAAATACGCCAGATCAGCTTCGGCGCGAGGCAAGGAGGCTCACCCGGCCCTGTCGACGGCACTGAGCTCAACCCCAACTACACCTTTGACCGCTTCGTGATCGGTGGTGGAAACCACCTTGCCCACGGTGCCGCCCTCGCCGTTGCAGAGGCTCCCTCGGAGGCCTACAACCCCCTCTTCCTACACGGACCGCCTGGGCTCGGCAAGACCCATCTGCTGGGGGCCATCGCGAACTACCTGCGGGCCAACGCAGCGGGGCTGAGCGTCCGCTACACGACCGCCGAGTCGTTCACCAACGAGTTCGTCGCCGCTCTGCGCTCGGCCGGTGCCGAGGGCTTCAAGAGCCGCTACCGCGACATCGACGTGCTCCTCATCGACGACGTCCAGTTCCTCGAGGGCAAGCCGCACACCGAGGAGGAGTTCTTCCATACCTTCAACGCCCTCTATGAGTCCGGCAGCCAGCTGGTCCTCTCCGCCGACCGCATCCCCAGCGAGCTCTCGACCCTCGCCTCCCGCCTCCGTGACCGTTTCGAGTGGGGGCTGACCGTCGCCGTCGAGCCGCCCAACCTGCCGACTCGGCTGACCGTCCTGCGCCGTCTCGTCCAGGAGGCCGGCGTCGAGATCGCCGATGCCAATGCCCTCTCCGAGCTGGCCAACCGAATCGACGCCAACGTGCGCCAGCTCCACGGCGCTCTGACCAGAGTGCTGGCCCACGCCTCGCTGATGGCCCGCCCGCTCAGCTCCGAGCTGATCGCCGAAGTCATCCCCCGCGCCCGCTCCGCCCAGGCGACCTCGGTCGAGGAGATTCAGCAGCGGGTTGCCGAGGCCTTCGGCATCTCCCGCGCCGAGCTGATCGGCTCCAGCAGGGCGGCGACCCCGCTTCGCGCCCGGCAGGTGGCAATCTTCCTCACCCGCGAGTCGACCGACCTCTCCCTGCCCCAGATCGGCCGCCTCTACGGCGGCCGCGACCACTCGACCGTCCTCAACTCCCTGCGCCGGGTTGAAGCCGGTATCGGCGACGACGCCGATCTCGCCGATCGCGTCCAGGAGTTGCGCATCGCTATCCACAATCCAGCCGGCAACTGAGACCGGCCGCCGATGACACTGCAAGAATCGCTCTTTTCCCACAGTCGCCTCCACAGGCCTGAAACCGCGACACTAGGCCAATTCCTCCCTGCCCGGCGCCTTTTCCACAACTCCTAATCCAACTCAAGAAGGCATTCACCACTTGAAGCTCACGACCAAACGCGAAGAACTCGTCGCCAAGCTCTCGATTGTCTCCAGGGCGGTTTCCACCCGCGCCGCGACCCAGGCTCTGTCCGGAGTCCTCCTCACCGCCGGCGAGGGCCGCGTAACGCTTTCCGCCACCGATCTCGACATGGGTCTGGAGACGACGCTTGCCGCGGACGTCGCCGCCACCGGCTCGGTGCTGTTGCCGGGGCGGCTGCTGGCGGAGGTGGTCCGCTCGCTCGCCGACCAGACGGTGGAGATCGAGTCCCGCGAGGCGGAGCACGACGTCGAGATCCGCAGCGGCAGCTCCAGCTTCCACCTGCGGGTGCTGCCGGCGGAGGACTTCCCGAAGCTGCCGTCCGTGGACGGCGAGCCGAGCCTGAAGATCCCCGCTGCGGCTCTGGGGGCGAGCATCGACCTGGTTGCCCGGGCGGCCTCGCGCGACGACATGCGGCCGGTCCTGACCGGCGTCTTCGTCGCCGCCAGTGGCTCGGAGATGACGATGGTCGCAACCGACTCCTACCGGCTTGCGGTCAAGCGGACCGAGCTGGAGAGCGAGCTGGGCGGCGAGATCGACGCCAATATCCCGGCCCGCGCCCTGCGTGAGTTGGGCCGGATCCTCTCCTCCGAGGGGGTCGCGGAGGCAGCTGTTTCGCTGCAGACCAACCAAGCCATCTTCGCGGCAGGGTCGATCACCCTCACCACGCGGCTGATCGAGGGCCAGTTCCCCAACTTTCGACAGCTGCTGCCGGAGTCCTACGACCACGACGTGCGGATGCCCCGATCGGACTTCCTCGACGTCACTCGGCGGGTCAGCCAGCTGGCTCAGCGCAACGCCCCCCTGCGCCTCTCCTTTGCGCCGGGGGAGCTGACCGTGGCGGCGGAGACGCCGGATGTCGGCGACGCCGAGGAGACGATGCCGGCGGCCTTCGAGGGCGAGCCGTTGGAGATCGGCTTCAACCCCGAGTTCCTCAAGGAGGGAATCGAAAGCGTCGAGGGCGAGGAGGTCCTGCTGCGACTTATCTCACCGCTGCGGCCCGGTCTGTTGCAGTCGGTCGAGGGCGAGGACTTCCGTTACCTGGTGATGCCGATCCGCCTCAACGTGTGAGGCCGGCGGCCGGGTGCTCGTCACCGCGATCGAAGCGAGGCCGCTGCGCAGCCTCGATCGGGTCCGAGTTGAGCTCGAGCCGGGGATCGTCAGCGTCGTCGGCCCCAACGGCGTCGGCAAGACCAACCTTGTCGAGGCTCTGTACTTCGCGCTCACCGGCCGCTCGTTTCGCACTTCCGATCGCCGCGACCTGATCCCCTTCGGCGCTTCGCTGGCGCGGGCGGAGGCGACGGTGCGCGACGACGACGGGCTGGAGCGCCGGCTGCTCGCCTCGGTCAGCCGCACCGAGGGCCGGCGCCACCTGCTCGACGGCAGCCCGGCCGACCCGGCGACGTTGGCCCGCAACCGCCCCCCGGTCGCCGTCTTCGCCCCCGACCGGCTGAGCTTGATCAAGGGACCTCCGGGCGAGCGTCGGGCCCATCTCGACGGCTTCGTCGCGGCCCGCTGGCCGGCCCGGACGGAGCTGCGCAAGCGCTACGGCCAGGCTCTGGCGCAACGCAACGCGCTGCTCTCGCGGCTGGCCGGTGGCCTCGGCGTGGCTGACGAGTTGAGCGCCTGGGACGCCAGCCTCGCCGAAGCTGCTGCGCCCCTGGTCGCCGCCCGCGAGGAGGCGGTCGCAGAGTTGAGCGATCCCTTTGCCGCGACGGCCGCGGAGTTGGGATTGGCCGCTGGCACGAGCCTCGAGTACGCGCCTCGGGCGGTGGGGTCCGCCGAGGAGATCCGCGCCGGCCTGGAGGAGCGGCGAGAACAGGATCTTCGCCTCGGACGCAGCTCCTGGGGACCTCATCTCGACGAGCTCAAGGTGGCGACCGCCGGCCGCTCGCTGCGCCGCTACGGGTCCCAGGGTCAGCAGCGGGCGGCCTTGCTGGCGCTGCTCTTCGCCGAGCGGGAGGTCCTCCTGATGGCCCGCCGGGTGACTCCGCTGCTCCTGCTCGACGACGTAATGAGCGAGCTCGACCCGGGGCGTCGGGAGCGGCTCGTCGCTCGCCTCGACGATGGTGGCCAGGCCCTGATCACCGCCGCCGACGAAGAGTCTTTGCCGCCGATCGCCCTGGCCTCGGTGGTTCGGATGCCACCTCCGGCCCTACCTACCGCTGCCGCGGCGTGAGCCACCGCCGGGCCCCCCGCCAGGCGTCTTCGGCGATTCGCGCCGCCCGCGACCGAGCCGCCCCCCGCACCGGCTTGGCGGCGGTCCAGGCGGTCTGGAGCGGCGCTGTCGGCGAGCGGATCGCGGCTGTCGCGACTCCCGTCTCCGACCGAGCCGGGACGCTGACAATTGAGTGCGCCGACTCGGTCTGGTCGCAGGAGCTGGACCTGATGCGAGGCCAGCTCCTGGAGCGCCTGCGAGAGGAGTTGGGCGAGCGCGCCCCCACGGACTTGAAGTTCCGCCTCAATCACGACCGCTTCTAGGCTCACTTTATCCATAATTTGCAGGGAATTTGTTTCGTCTTGGCCGGCCTTCCGCAGTGCTCAACTGGTATTCTTATGGCAACTCGCATTACGCCCCGGCTTGTGTGGAGCGAGCTTCCACGCGTCGGGGTTTTCTGTGTCAACCGGAAGGGACTCATTGCCTGAGAAGAAAGCCAACGGCGCCACCACCACCGACTCCTACGGCGCCAAGGACATCACCGTCCTCGAGGGGCTCGAAGCCGTCCGCAAGCGTCCCGGCATGTACATCGGTTCGACCGGCCCTCGTGGCCTCCATCACCTCGTCTACGAGGTCGTCGACAACTCCGTCGACGAGGCGTTGGCCGGCCACTGCGACAGCGTCCGCGTCGTCCTGCACCCGGACAACAGCTGCACGGTCGAGGACAACGGCCGCGGCATCCCGGTCGAGACGATGGCGAAAGAGCAACGGCCGGCGGCCGAGGTCGTGCTGACCGTCCTCCACGCTGGCGGCAAGTTCGGCGACGGTGGCGGCTACAAGGTCTCCGGCGGGTTGCACGGCGTCGGCGTCTCCGTGGTCAACGCTCTGTCGGAACGCCTGCACCTGCAGATCAGCCGCGACGGCAACGTCTGGTCGCAGGACTACGAGCGCGGCAAACCGATGACGGACCTGTCCAAGGGCGAGGCGACCAGGGAGCACGGCACCAAGATCACCTTCCTTCCCGACCTCGAGATCTTCGAAGAGATCGGCTTCGACTTCCAGACCCTGGCCGAGCGGCTTCGCGAGACCGCCTTCCTGACCCGCGGCCTGAAGATCGAGCTGGTCGACGAGCGCGGCGAGACCAACAGCGTCGTCTTCCAGTACGAGGGCGGGATCGAGGACTTCGTCCGCCACCTCAACGCGAACAAGGACGAGCTGCACCGCAAGGTCATCTACTTCGAGGGCAGCGAGGAGGAGGGCCAGGTCGAGCTGGCGATGCAGTGGAACTCCTCCTACCAGGAGTCGATCTTCAGCTTCGCCAACAACATCAACACCCACGAGGGCGGCACCCATCTCTCCGGATTCCGCTCGGCGCTGACCCGCACCCTGAACGCCTACGCTCGCAACAAAGGACTGCTGAAAGAGAAAAAAGACGACAACCTCGCCGGTGAGGACGTTCGCGAGGGGCTGACCGCGGTGATCTCGGTCAAGCTCCATGACCCGCAGTTCGAGGGCCAGACCAAGACCAAACTCGGCAACCCGCCGATTCGCGGTCTGGTCGAGGAGACGGTCAACCGCAAGTTGGCCGAGTACTTCGAGGAGAATCCCAGCGACGCCCGACGCATTATCAGCAAGGCGATCGACGCCTCCCGGGCCCGCGACGCAGCCCGCAAGGCACGCGATCTGACCCGCCGCAAGTCGGCCCTGGAGAACTCGACCCTGCCGGGCAAGCTCGCCGACTGCACCGTCAAGGACCCCAGCCTGGCCGAGATCTTCGTGGTCGAGGGAGATTCCGCCGGCGGCTCGGCAAAGCAGGCCCGCGACCGCAACACCCAGGCGGTGCTGCCGCTGCGCGGCAAGATCATCAACGTCGAGAAGAGCCGCATCGACAAGGTCCTCGCCAACAACGAGATCCAGGCCTTGATCACGGCGATCGGGACCGGCGTCCACGACGAGTTCGACATCGCGGGGGCCAGGTACCACAAGATCGTCATGGCGACCGACGCCGACGTCGACGGCGCTCACATCCGCACCCTGGTCCTTACCTTCCTCTACCGGCAGATGCCGGAGCTGATCGACGCCGGCTTCGTCTACATCGCCAAGCCGCCGCTCTACCGGGTCAAGCAGGGCAACCAGGAGACCTACTTGGAGCGTGAGTCCGAACTTGAAGAGCTGTTGCTGCGCGACAAGATCGAGGACTACGAGCTGATCGACGCCGGCGGCGACACTAAGAAATTGACCACCAGCCGTTGGCAGGCCTACATCCGGCGTTCGAAAGAGTACGAGGGCTGGGGATCCTCGTTGCAGGCCGAGTTCGGCAGCGACGCGGTCCGCTTCTTGGAGGAGTCCAACCTGCTCGACGAGGGCGTCGGCAGCGTCGCCGACGCCGCCAAGCTGATGGGCGACGTCACCCCGGAGGGCGCCCCGTTCGACACCGAGGTGATCGAGGGCTCAGACGAGCTGCTGGTCGTCAAGGCGATCGAACGCAGGAGCGGCCTCGCCCGCACTCACCGGCTGCCCGCCGAGCTCTTCACCAGCTACGACTACCGCAAGTTCGTCGAGGTCCACGAGGCGCTGCTCAAACAGGTCGGCCGGCCGCCGTTTGAGATCCAGCTCGGCGGCCGCCGCAACGCCGCACTCTCCTTCCAGGCGCTGCGCGGAGCCGTCCTGGAGCTGGCCCGTCACGGCGTTCAGCTGACCCGCTTCAAGGGGCTCGGCGAGATGAACGCCGAACAGCTGCGCGAGACGACGATGGACCCCGCCAGCCGCACCCTGGCCCGCGTCACCCTCGAAGACGCCACCGCCGCCGACCAGATCTTCTCGATGCTGATGGGCGACCAGGTTGCGCCGCGCCGCGAGTTCATCGAGGCCCACGCCAAAGAGGTGGGAAATCTCGATGTATAGATCGGCTCCGAAAACCAAGCAGGTTGGTGGACGCAGGGAGGGCGACGCCGCGAGCGCACTTCGGTGCGTGAGCAAGTCGCCCGACCGAGGACGCCGAGATGCGCCGGTTTGCAGGGGCCGCGGCTGATGGCGCTCGATGCTCTGACCGGGCGGATTGAGGAGCGAGAGTTGGAGAAGGAGATGCGCTCTTCGTATCTCGACTACGCGATGAGCGTGATCGTCGGGCGGGCGCTCCCGGACGTGCGCGACGGGCTGAAGCCGGTCCACCGCCGGGTCCTCTACGCGATGCACGACGTCGGCCTGCAGCCGACCCGCGCCTACCGCAAGTGCGCCTTCATCGTCGGCGAGGTGATGGGCAAGTACCACCCCCACGGCGACTCGGCGATCTACGACACCCTGGTGCGGATGGCGCAGGACTTCTCGCTGCGCTACCTGCTGGTCGACGGGCAGGGCAACTTCGGCTCGATCGACGACGACCCGGCTGCTGCCATGCGCTATTGCGTCACCGGTGACACCCGGGTCGCGACCCCGACCGGCACGATCCGCATCGATTCGATTGTGGACGGCGCCGGCCCCGAATCGGACAACGACATCGAGCTCGAAATCCTCGATCGACTGGGACGGCCGGCACGCGCCTCCAAGCTCTTCCACTCGGGAGAGCACCCGACCCTACGCCTCCGCACGGCCCAGGGCCACGAGCTGACTGGCACCCACAATCACCCGGTCCTTTGCCTGGTCGATATGGCAGGGGTCCCCCTCCTGCTCTGGAAGCTGCTGGAGGAGATCTCACCAGGCGACAAGGTGCTGATTTCACGCACTGTGCAGAGTGAGAAGGAGCCACTGTCCGCCACTGACTGCCAGCTCGCACTCTTGGCCGGGGCATTTGTCTCCGAGGGCTGGGTCAACAACTCCCGCGCCGGCTTCAACAATGTCGACAGAGAGTTCTTCGAGCAGGTCGTCGATGCCTATGACTCGATCGTCGGCGGCCGACGCTATGTGTATTCGAGGACTATCGCGTCCGGCAGCCTTCTGCATGAGCTGGACGTTCAGAACCTCACACAGTTCCAAAAGAGTCCGCTCGCCGCACTGACCGGTCTCGCGCGTGAGAAGGTCGTGCCGGAGTTTGTCTGGCGCTCCTCGGCCGTCTTCAAGCGCACGTTCCTGCGCTCACTTTTCACTGGCGACGGCTCCTCTTCGCTGCTGCCACGGAACACGATTCAGGTCTCCTACTCGACCTTCAGCGAGCAGCTGGCCAAGGACGTGCAGATCCTCCTGCTCGAGGCAGGTGTCGTCTCCCGAATCTGTCGCTACGAGAAGGGCGAGTTCAAGGTGGTCATCAGCAACCGTCGCGATGCCCGCCTGTTTGCCACCAATGTCGGCTTCCTGGGCGCAAAGCAGGCGAAGCTGACTCGAGACCTCGAGACCATTCCGGAGAGCAGCCGCGCCCTAAGCCGCGATCAAGTCCCCTTCATGGCCGGGTACATCCGCTCGGATTGCGACTCGAAGTGGACCGACAGGGATTGGCTGCGCCGACACAACGTCGATCGCATCGAGCGCTGGGAGCAGGGCGGCACTGCGATCCTTGAGCGGATTGAGTCGCCAGAGGTTCGCGACGTCGTCTCGCCGCTGGTCACCGGCGACTACTTCTACGCCGAGGTCGAGGCCGTCGTCGATGCCGGCGTCCAGCCGGTCTACTCCCTCCGGGTCGATACCGACGACCACTCGTTTCTGACCAACGGCTTCGTCAGCCACAACACCGAGGCCCGCCTGACCCGCCTTTCCACCGAGCTGCTGCGCGACATCGACGCCGACACCGTCGACTTCGGGCCCAACTACGACGAATCGACCCAGGAGCCGCTGGTCCTGCCGGCGCGCTTCCCGAACCTGCTGGTCAACGGCACCTCGGGGATCGCGGTCGGGATGGCGACGAACATCCCGCCGCACAACCTCCGCGAGGTCGCCGGCGCGGTCGCCGCCTACATCGACGACCCGGAGATCGACATGGCCGGGCTGATGGAGCACGTCAAGGGCCCCGACTTCCCGGGCGGCGGGATCATGAGCCGCGAGGGGATTCGCGACGCCTACGCCTCCGGCCGCGGCAGCATCAAGGTCCGCGCTCGGGCCCATGTCGAGCCGCTCAAGGGGGGCAAGGAGGCGATCGTCGTCACCGAGCTGCCGTTCACGGTCAAGAAGCTCGGCGACGGCGGCCTGGTCACCAAGATCGCCGACCTCGTCCGCGACAAGAAACTGGAGGGGATCTCCGATCTGCGCGACGAGTCCGACCGCTCCGGCATGCGCCTGGTCATCGAGCTCAAGCGCGGCGGCCCACCGGCCAAGGTCGTGCTCAACAACCTCTACAAGAAAACCTCGATGCAGACGACCTTCGGCGCCAACATGGTGGCGCTGGTCGACGGGGTTCCGAAGACGCTGAGCCTGCTGGAGCTGATCCACCATTACGTCGACCATCAGCGCCAGGTCGTCACCCGCCGCACCCAGTACGAACTGCGCCGGGCCGAGGCGCGGGCCCACATCCTCGAGGGGCTGCTGGTCGCGCTCGACAATCTCGACGCGGTGATCAAACTGATCCGCGCCTCGACCGACCCGGACGCGGCGAGGGACGGGCTGATATCGCAGTTCGAGCTCTCGCGCGAGCAGGCGCAGGCGATCCTCGACATGCGCCTGCAGCGCCTCACCGCGCTCGAGGCCGACAAAGTCCGCGCCGAGCACGCCGACCTGATGGAGCGGATCGGCGAGCTGCGGGCGATCCTCGGCGACGAGGCGAAGGTGATGGCGATCGTCAAGGAGGAGCTGGCCGAAATCGTCGAGTCCTACGGCGACGAGCGGCGCACCGAACTGGCCCACTTCGAGGGCGACGTCGGCATCGAGGACATGATCGCCGACCAGCAGATGGTGATCTCGCTGACCGCCTCCGGCTACGTCAAGCGACTGCCGCTGGCCACCTACCGCCAGCAGCACCGCGGTGGCGTCGGGGTGATGGGGATGAACCTCAAAGACGACGACTACATCGCCCACCTGCACATCTGCTCGACCCACGACTACCTGCTCTTCTTCACCAACCGTGGCAAGGTCTACCGGCTCAAGGTCTACGAGCTGCCGGAGGGCTCGCGCAACGCGAAAGGGAGCTCGCTGAACAACCTGCTGCCGCTGCGCGAAGGCGAGACGGTGATGGCGGTAATCCCAACCCGGGACTTCAAGGAGGAGCGCTACCTTGCCTTCGCCACCGCCAAGGGCCTGATCAAGAAGACCGAGTTTCTCGCCTACAACACGCCGATCCGCGCCGACGGGATCATCGCGATCAAGGTTCGCGACGGCGACGAGCTGGTCCAGGTCCGGCTCACCTCCGGCGAGGACGACATCCTGATTGTCTCCCACTCCGGGCACGCTTCGCGCTTCTCCGAGCAGTTGGTGCGGTCGATGGGCCGCGATACCAGCGGCATCAAAGGCATGAACGTGGCGGGCAAGGACAACCGGGTCCTGGCGATGGACATCGCCCGCAACGACACCGAACTGTTCGTCGTCACCGAGAACGGCTACGGCAAGCGCACCCCAGTCTCCGAGTATCCCGTCAAGGGCCGCGGCACCAAAGGCGTGCTGACCGCGAAGCTGACCGAGAAGAAGGGCGGCCTGGCCGGCGCCCTGATCGTCGGTGAGCACCAGGAGCTTCTCTTCATCTCCCAGAACGGCATGGTCCAGCGCACCTCGGTCGGCGGCATCTCCCAGATGGGACGGTCGACGCAGGGGGTCAAGGTGATGAACATCAAGGACGACGACCGGGTCAGCGCCGTGGCGCTGGTGGTCGAGTCCGACAGCCCGGAGTCGGAGACTCCTCCCGAGATTCAGGCGGACGAACTTCCTGCGGTGGACGGGGCTGGGGCGGATGGGGCGGGTGAGTAGGTCCGTCTACGCCTAGCACCGGCAGAGCCGGTGCAACGAGGATGGCGCCTGCGGCGCCAAGATTTACGCAACGAGTTGTGGAGGCTAGGACGGACCTACTCACCCGCCCCAGCACGGAGCCGCCCCGTTTCACGGGAATCTTCAAACGCCCGAGCCCAGCACGATCCCCCACGCCGAGGCATCGGCCTGGAGCGCCAGCGCCACCGCGCTTGGGTCGTCGAAGCTTCCGAGCCACGGGAGCCAATCGACTCTCGGCAGCGGTACCTGCCTCCCACCAGCTTCTCAGCCAAGAGCCAACAGCCAAGAGCGGTGGCGCCAGGGCACCTATCCCCCTATCCCAGAGGCTCAGGCGGCGACATTCCGAGCCCGCGCGCGGCGATCCAGCTGCGCGACGGCCTCTGGGATAGGGGGATAGGTGCCCTGGATGGGATGGGCCCGTCTTGGTCCCTGGCCCGACAGCTACGCAGCCTGAGGCAGGTACTGCTGCCAGGCCTGCGGGATCCTCGGGCTCGCCACCTGGATGAACACCGTAGCCGGCGGCGCCTTCGGGGAGTTCTTGGGGTGCATGTGGATCTCGCGGGGGAGGCGGTTGCCCTTGCGCCGGTTGCAGTTGGCGCAGGCCGCGACGATGTTCTCCCAGACGGACTTGCCGCCCCTGCTCCTGGGGATGACGTGGTCGACCGTAAGACCCGACTTCGTCGAGCCGCAGTACTGGCAGGTCCAGGAATCGCGAGCGAGCACGGCTCGCCGGGTGATTTTGCGCCGGTGGGCCTCTCTCGGTATCCGCACGTAGCTGACCAGCCGGATCACATCCGGTCGCTCCATCGTCATGTGCTCGGAGTGCAGCGCTCCCTCCCGCTGCTCCAGCAGCTCCGCCTTCTCCTTCAACAGCAGCACGGCGGCCCGTCTCAACGTGCATACGTTGATCGGCTCGTAGGTCGCATTGAGCACCAGAACCCGTGCCATGGACCGAAATTGTAGGGAGGTCGCCGCCCGGTGCCGTAGTCGAGGGAGGGAGGAGGGTATTCCTCGCTCGACTACCCGAGCGGGTAGGAGCCCAGGACCCTGACCGACTCGGCCTTGGATCGAAGCTGGGAGATCGCCTCGGCCACGGGCTCGTCGGTCGCGGCACCCTCGAGGTCGCAGAAGAACATGTAGCGCCCGAGGCCGCTGCGCAGCGGACGCGACTCGATGCGGGAGAGGTTGATGCCGCGATCGGAGAACTCGCCGAGGGCGTTGACCAGGGCGCCGGGGTGGTCTTCGCCCAGCTCGGAGAAGACGAGCGAGGTCTTCCACGGTCCGGCGCCGCTGGGCTCGGTTCCGGCCGGGGCGATCCAGACGAAGCGGGTGACGTTGTCGGCCTCGTCCTGGATCCCCTCGCGGACGATCTCGCAGCCGTATAGGTCGGCGGCGGCGCGGGAGCCGATCGCCGCCCAGGGGCGGACTGACTCGGCGACCATGCGGACCGCCGCCGCGGTGCTGCTGACGCTGCGCAGTTCGACGCCGCTGAGCTGCTCGCGCAGGAAGCGGGCGCACTGGGCGAGCGGCTGCTGGTGGGAGAGGACGGCCTCGATCTCGGTGAGCTCGACCGTCTCGCGCACGATCAGGTGAGCGCGGACCGCGTAGTCGTGCTCGCCGACGATCGTCACCGCCCCGGCGTCGAAGGCGAGGCTGTCGAGGGTGCCGCGGACGGACCCCTCGATCGAGTTCTCGAAGGGGACCAGGGCGCGGTCTGCCTCGCCGCGCTCGACGGCGAGGATCGCGTCGTGGATGGTCGGGGTTCGCAGCGGCTCGAAGTCGGCGGCCGGGGCCGCCTCCCCAAGCGCGTCCTCGGTGAAGGTTCCAGCCGGGCCGAGGTAAGCGATCCTCATTGTGGCCGCTCGCCTATTCGAAGATGACGGTGTAGCTGGCTTCGTTGTTTTCGGAGACCTGCTCGCCGGGGACCGTTTCGACGTTGACTTCAAGGGTCACTTCGCCGCTCGGGGTCGGCGTCAGCGGGATCGAGACCGACGACGTTTCCCCGGCGCCGATGCTTTCGATGCTCCCTTCCAGTTCGGTGCCGCCGACCGAGACCGTGACGCCGACGCCGTTCTCGGTCGATTCGCCCTGGTTTTCGACTTCGACTTCGACTTCGACCGTTTCTTCGCTGGAGACGCTCGCCACTTCTTCGCCCAGTTCGGTCCCGTTGACGCTGACCCCGCCCAAGCCGAGGCCGTGCACGCCCGGGGTCGCCGTACCGCTCGAGCCGCTGATGCTGCCGAGCGCGGAGCTGACCGAGCTTTCTTCCAGCCACTTGGTCCCTTCCGGGAGGAAGACGCTCTTCGGCACGTCGCTGCCCTGGATCCCGTTGGAGGCGAGGACGCCGTCGATTTCGGGTCGGACCACGTCGGCGTAGACCACGTCGGCCGCCAGCAGCTTCTGCATCTGGTTGGCGATCACCGTGGTCGCCTTGGCCGCGCCGGCGTCGCCGAGCGCCGTGCGCATCTTGTCGGCGATTTCGGCCATCGCGCTGCTGCGTAGCTCGTAGGTCAGCTCCAGGGCGCTCTGGGCTCGTCCCATGTCCCCGGGGGCGCTGAGCCCGTCCACTCGCGAGGCGTAGTTGTCCATCGCGCTGCGGTCGGCGTTGACCTCGGCCTCGAACTCGGTCACCGAGAGGCTGCCCGGGTCGGCGAGCTTGCCGAAGAAGGCCTTGCTGGTCTGTTCGGTCTCTTCGACGATCTGGGTGACGTTGCGGGCGTAGTCGCTGAGCGCCCGGTTGGCGCGGGCGTCGAGGCAGCCCTTGACGCCGAGCACGATCAGGATCAGCAGGATCAGGCCGCCGCCGAGCGCGAGGCCACGCCGCAGCATGATCTGCTGGCGTTCTGGTCGGCGTTTGGGCCGCTCGCGACGTCGCGGCCCGCGTACTGGCGAATCCTCCAAGGAAGCGGCTCTCCAAAGCTCGTGGGCTGGCCGGAGAGTATGAAGCCTGGCGGGGTCGGCGCGTCAAGAGCGGCAGCAAACGGTGCGTTTTTCCCAAACCCGGTGGCGCAGGAGAGAGAGACGGGGCGGCGAAGTCCTATGAGCTTTGGTCGGTTCTCTAGTGCTCAACCGCTTCCTGATCGAGCGCCGCATCGGCAGCGGCGGCTTCGGCGTCGTCTACGAGGCCTGGGACGGACGCCTCGAGCGGCCGGTTGCGGTCAAGGCGATCGAGCAGCGGGGCGAGGCCGGCCGGCGGGTGCTGCGCGAGGCGCAGGCCGCCGCGCGGCTCAACCACCCCGGCATCGTCACCCTCTATGAGCTGGGCGAGGAGGACGGCAACGCCCTGCTCGTCACCGAGCTGGTCGAGGGCTCGACCCTGGCCCGGCTCGCCCACGCCGGTGAGCTCAGCGACCGCGAAATCGGCGAGATCGGCGCCGACCTCTGCGAGGCGCTCGATCACGCCCATTCCCGCGGCGTCGTCCACCGCGACATCAAGCCGCAGAACGTTCAGGTGACCGAGACGGACGGGGAGCCTCACGCCAAGCTGATGGACTTCGGCGTCGCCCGCCTCGCCGGCGACGCGCCGCTGACCGCCGCCGGCGACGTGGTCGGCACTCTCGCCTACATGTCGCCCGAGCAGGCGGAGGGCCGCCCCGCCGGTCCCGAGGCAGACGTCTACTCGCTGGCCCTGGTCCTCTATGAGTGCTGGAGCGGGGAGAACCCGCACCAGCGATCGAGCCCGGCGGCGACGGCGCGGTCGATCGGCGGCCGCACCCGGCGCCTGCACCGCCTCCGGCCGGACCTGCCGCGCGAGCTGACCGCGGCGATCGACGACTGCCTCCTCGCCCGCCCGAACCAGCGTCCCTCGCTGGAGGATCTGGGCACCGCGATCGAGGACTCGCTCGACCTGCTCCCCGACCACATCCGGGCCGCCAACCGCCACCTCGGCTCCCGTCTCGGCGCCATCGCCCTGGCCACCGCGTTGGGCGCCTGGCTGGCCCTCGGCCACGGCATCCTCATCTAGGATTTTGAGATCGGCGTTCTGCGCAACCTCGAGTCCCGCATCGAAGGCCTCGTCGAGGGGGTCTTCAGCCGCGCCTTCAGCTCCGAGGTGCAGCCGGTCGAACTCGCCCGCAAACTGGCCAAGGAAATGGACGCGCACAAGACGGCCTCGGTGCAGCGCGTCTACGTCCCGAACGAGTACATGGTCTTCCTCTCGAGCAAGGATCGCGCCAAGCTCGAGGGCTACGAGCGCTCGCTCGAGCAGGAGCTGTCCGGCTACCTGCTGGAGCACGCCCGCCGCCGCGGCTACGACCTGCTGACCCGGCCCGCGGTCGAGTTCAGCACCGACGAGCGCCTGCGCCTCGGCGAGTTCGGGATCCAGGCCCGCCTGGTCAAGCCCCCGGCCCACGAGGGCGAGGCTCCCAAGCAGGGCGAAGAGGGCCACACGATGGTCTACTCGGCGGTCCGCGAGCGTGATCGCGGCCGCCCCAAACGGCCCGAGCAGGCGGTTGGCGCCCTGGTCTCGACCCGGGCGGTGGTCTCCCTCGACGACCGCCGTTACGTGCTCGACGGCCCGCGGGCGACGATCGGCCGTTCGAAGTCGGTCGAGTGCGTCCTCTCTGACCCCAACGTCTCCCGCCGCCACGCCGAGCTGCGCCGCTCGGAGTCCGGCGATTGGCAGATCGCCGACCTCGGCTCGACCAACGGGATCAAGGTCAACGGCCGCCGCGTCGCCTCCACCCGCCTCTCTCCAGGGGACCAGGTGACCGTCGGCACGACCACCTTCCTGTTCGACATCGAGCAGTGACGAGGCTTCGCCGCCGCCCGGTGGTGATCTGGGCCCGCCATTAGGGTGCTGGCGTGGCGTATGACCCGATATCTGTCGCTCTGAAGTTCGGCTTCCTGGCCCTCCTCTACCTGTTCCTGCTCGTGATCGCACGCAGCGCCATCAAGGACCTGCGCCGGACCGTCTCGCCCGCCCCCGACGCGACCGGATTCCACCCTGCGCCGGCCTACGCCGAGTCGCCCCGGGGCGCTGACGGCTGGCTCGTCGTCGAGCGCGGCGGCGGCCTCGAGCCCGACCGCCGCTTCGACCTGATCGGCGGCCTCTCGATCGGCCGCTCGAAGGAGTCCGACGTGCAGATCGAGGATCGCTATGCGTCGAGCCTGCACGCCCGGGTCTTCTCGCGCGCAGGCCGCTTCTTCGCCGAGGACATGAGCTCCACCAACGGCACCCTGCTCAACGGCGCCACCCTGAAGGGAGAGGCCGAGCTGATCGACGGCGACACGGTGCAGATCGGCGACACGGTCTTCAGATTCGAGGCACAGTGATGCTGCGCATCGACGACCAGGCATTCCGCACCGACACCGGGCGCCAGCGCAACGCCAACGAGGACTCGCTCTTCACCCGCTCGCCGCTCTTCGTCGTCGCCGATGGCATGGGCGGCGCCCAGGCCGGCGAGGTCGCCTCCAAGACGGCGGTCGAGTCCTTCGATCGCGAGCTGCCGAAAGCGCCGCCGGAGCGGCTGCTGCGGGAGACGATCGAAGCGGCGAACCGGACGATCCACGAGCACGCTCGCAACGATCCCGACCTGGCCGGGATGGGGACGACGATCACCGCGACGATCGTCGACCCCGAGGCCGAGGAGGTGGCGATCGGCCACGTCGGCGACAGCCGCGCCTACCGTCTGCGCGGCGGCAGGCTGGAGCGGCTGACCCGCGACCATTCGCTGGTCGAGGAGATGCGGCGCAAGGGCCAGCTCACCGACGCCCAGGCCGAGGATCATCCGCAACGCTCGATCATCACCCGCGCGCTCGGGCCCGAACCGGAGGTCGAGGTCGACCTGCAGACGGTTCCCGCCCAGGCCGGTGACGTCTTCCTGATCTGCTCCGACGGCCTGACCACGATGCTCCCCGACGAGCAGATCGCCCAGCTGCTGTCGCGGGCGACCTCGATGCAGTCGGCGGTCCGCGCCCTGGTCGACGAAGCCAACCGGGCCGGCGGCCGCGACAACATCACCGTCGTCGCTTTCCGCCTCGAGGACGCCGCCGCGCCGGCCCGGGTGCCCGAGGGAGCGACCTTGATCGGCCCCAGCGCCGAGCAGGCTGGGCTGACCGCGACCGAGGTCCGCCGCCGCGCCGCCGCCGAGGCGGCGAGAAAGCGCCGCGAGGATCTCGCCACCGCCAAGCCGCGCCACCGCCTGCGCACCGCGGCCAAGGTTCTGGCGGCCCTGGTCGTGCTCGTTGCGATCGCCTTCGGCGCCTGGTACGGCAACCGTCAGATCTGGTTCCTCGGCACCGACTCCGCCGGCCGGGTCGCCCTCTACCGCGGTGCGCCCTACGAGCTGCCCTTCGGGATCAAGCTCTACGACGAGCGCTACGCAAGCCCGCTCCAGACCGCGGCGCTGCCCCCGAAGCGCCGCGACTCGGTCACCGGACACGACCTGCGCTCACGCGGGGACGCGGTATCCCTGATCGAAGACATCCAGCGCTCCCGCGGATACCCGCCCGCGGCGGACGCGGGAACGAGAACGCGAGGCTCCCGGTGATGATGAGCGCGTTCTCGTGGCAGCAGAGCACGCGGGCGGCCTTATGAGCTCCGCCAGGAATCGGGAGCTGACCGCGCTGGTCCCGGTCGCCCTCCTGCTCACCGCCGGCTTCGCGGCGGTCTTCGCCCAGGAGAACGCCCGCCTCGGCAACCTCAGCCTCATCTACGGGGCCTACTTCTTCGCGGTCTGCCTCCTCACCCACATCTACCTGCGGGTCCGCCTCCCCGACGCCGACCCCTACCTCTTCCCGCTGGTTGCCCTGCTGACCGCCTTCGGGCTGGTGATGATCTACCGGATCGACGCCACCCTGGCCCGCGACCAGGCCAACTGGTTCGTGATGGGCCTCGTCCTCTTCGCGTTGACGATCCAGTTCCTGCGCGACTACGAGGTGCTGGAGCGCTACCGGTACACGATCGCCGCGGTCGGGCTGCTGCTGCTGCTGGCGCCGCGGCTGCCGGGGATCGGCCAGCAGGTCAACGGCGCCTACCTGGGGGTCAAGATCGGCCCGCTGCAGTTCCAGCCGGCCGAGTTCTCGAAGATCTGCATCGTCGTCTTCCTGGCCAGCTACCTGCGGGAGAACCGCGAGGTGCTGATCGTCGGCGCTCGCCGCGTGCTCGGCGTGACGCTGCCGCCGCTGAAGCACTTCGGGCCGATGCTGGTCGTCTGGGGCGCCTCGATGTTCATGCTCGTCTTCATCCGCGACCTCGGCAGCTCGCTGATGTTCTTCGCCGCCTTCCTGGCCCTGCTCTACGTCGCCACCGGCCGCTTTTCCTTCGTCGTCATCGGCATGGCGATGTTCACCGTCGGCGCCTGGTTCTTCGCCGCGACCGTGCCTCACGTCCACGACCGGGTCGAGGTCTGGCTGCACCCCTACTCGGACCCGACCGGCAGCGGGTACCAGATCCTCCAGTCGATCTTCGCCCAGGCCGACGGCGGCCTCTTCGGCAAAGGGTTCGGGCAGGGGCTGATCACGATCCCCGGCACCCACGCGGCGCTGCTGCCGGCGGCGCAGACCGACACGATCTACTCGCTGATCGTCAACGAGCTGGGCCTCTTCGGCGCCTGCGCGGTGATCCTCATCTACCTCCTGATCGCCGCCCGCGGCTTCAAGATCGCCCTGCTCGCCGGCGACGGCTTCTCGAAGCTGCTGGCGACCGGGCTGACCGCGGTCTTCGCGATCCAGGCCTTCGTGATCATCGGCGGCGTCACCCGGGTGATCCCGCTGACCGGCGTCACCCTGCCCTTCGTCAGCTACGGCGGCAGCTCGATCGTCGCCAACTTCGTGCTGACGGCGCTGCTCCTGCTCGTCTCCGACCGCGCCCGCCGCGAGGCGCTGGAGCCCGCCGGCCGCGAGCTGGCCCTGGGTAGGGCATGAACCGCCAGATCGTCAAATTGTTCGGCTTCATCGTCGTCCTCTTCGCGGTCCTGGTCGGCTTCACGTCCTACTGGTCGGTCTTCGACGCCAAGGCGCTGAAGGGAAAGGAAGCCAACAAGCGGCCGCTGCTGGAGCAGCAGCAGATCCGCCGCGGCCGGATCCTCGCCGCCGACGGAACCGTGCTCGCCCGCTCGGTGCCGAAGGGCCACGGCGACGCCCTGCGTTTCGTCCGCCGCTACCCGGAAGGGGCGCTGTTCGGCCACCCGATCGGCTATAGCTTCGTCCGCTACGGGGACTCGGAGTTCGAGCAGTTCCACAACGACGAGCTGGTCGGCGAAGAATCCGAATTCGGCTCGATCCTCGACCAGCTCACCGGCCGCGACCAGGAAGGCAACGACATCGTCACCAACCTCGACCTGCCGGCGCAGCGGGTCGCGCTGGAAGGCCTCGAGGCGGCCGGCTTCGGCGCCGTCGTCGCGATCGAACCGAGCACCGGCGAGGTCAAGGTGATGGCCTCCAACAAGCCCTACGACCCCAACCGGGTGCCCTACGAACTCCCGAAGCTGATCGAAAACAAGATCGAAACGCCGCTGCTGAACCGCGCCACCCAGGGCCTCTACCCGCCGGGCTCGACCTTCAAGGTGGTGACCGCCGCCGCCGGCCTGGAAAGCGGCACGATCACGCCGGAAACGACGATCAACGCGCCGGGGACGCTCGATCGACGAAGGGCACGAACTCAACAACGACTTCAACCAGGACTGGGGCTCGATCAGCCTCGACACCGCGCTGACCAACTCGGTCAACACCTGGTTCGGGCAGCTCGGCCAGCAGGTCGGCCAGGACGCGCTGTTCGAAACGATGGAAAAGTTCGGCTTCAACTCGACGCCGCCGATCGACCTGCCGTCCGAAGGCGCCGAAAGCGAGGTCTTCAAGAGCGGCGTCTACGACGAAGGCGAACTGCTCGGCAAGAACGATCCGGTCGACCTGGCCCGGGTCGCGATCGGCCAGGAGCGGCTGCTGGCGACGCCGCTGCAGATCGCGATGGTCGCCGCCGCGGTCGCCAACGGCGGCAAGCTGATGAAGCCGCAGATCTGGAACCGGGTGGTCGACCCCGACGGCCGCGTCGTCAAGCGCCTCGACCCCTCCGAATACAGCCGAGCCGATCAGCGCCGAGACCGCGGCAGAGCTGACCACGGCGATGGAAGGGGTGGTCAGCGAAGGGACCGGGACCAACGCGGCGATCCCCGGCGTCGCGGTCGCCGGCAAGACCGGCACCGCGGAAACGCCCGGCAACGAGGCCTGCGGCGGCGGCGAAGAAGAGAACCAGGCCTGGTTCATCGGCTTCGTCCCCGCCGACGACCCGAAGATCGCGATCGCGGCCTCGGTCGAGTGCACCGAACAGTTCGGCAACGACGTCGCGGCGCCGATCTTCCGCGACGTCGCCGAAACGATCCTGAATGGCGAATGACGTGACGAGAGAGGAGGAGCCGGGTGCCTGAGGTGAGCGAGGGGAGCGTCGTCGACGGCCGCTACCGGGTGCTGCGCCGGATCGGCTCCGGCGGCATGGCCGACGTCTGGCTGGCCGAGGACTCTCACCTTCAGCGCCGGGTCGCGCTGAAGGTCCTGCACCGCCGCTTCGCCCAGGACCGCGAGTTCGTCGAGCGCTTCCGCCGCGAGGCCGAGTCGGCGGCGGGCCTGCAGCACCCGAACATCGTCTCCGTCTTCGACCGCGGCGAGTTCGAGGGCACCTACTACATCGCCATGCAGTACGTCGAGGGGCCGACGCTGAAGGAGCTGATCGACAGCGGCCTGACCCCGGAGCAGGCGGTGGCGCTGATCCGCCAGGTGCTCGAGGCGGCCCGCTTCGCCCACCGCCACGGCATCGTCCACCGCGACCTGAAGCCGCAGAACGTGATCGTCGACGGCGAGGGCAAGGCGGTCGTCACCGACTTCGGCATCGCCCGCGCCGGCGTCTCGGAGATCACCCAGACCGGCTCGGTGATGGGGACGCCGCACTACCTCTCGCCCGAGCAGGCGCAGGGCTTCGACGTGACCGCCGTCTCCGACCTCTACTCGATCGGCGTGATCCTCTACGAGGCGCTGACCGGCCGGGTCCCCTTCGAGGGCGGACTCCGCCGTCGCGGTGGCGATGAAACAGGTCTCCCAGACGCCGCAGCGGCCGAGCTCGATCAACCCGCGGGTCTCGCCGGCGCTCGACGCGGTGGTGATGCGGGCGCTGGAGAAGGACCCCGGCGAGCGCTTCCAGAGCGCCGACGCCTTCATCGCCGCGCTCGACGCGGCGATCAGGGACCCGGGCTCGGCCGGCGGCGGGACCGCCGCCTTCGCAGCGCTGCCGCCGGTCGTCGCCGCCCCCGAGCAGGCCGAGGCCGCGGACCGCGACCCTGACGAGGAGGCGCGCAAGCGCCGTCGCCGCTGGATCGGCGCCGCGGTCGTCGCGGTGCTGATCGGCGTCCTGATCGGGCTGGCGCTGACCCGCGACACGACGACCGAAGTCCCGAGCGTGACCGGCGAACTGCGCAGCGTCGCCGACCGACGGCTCGAACGGAACGGGTTCTCGGTCGCCAAAGTCAGTCAGGTCGCAGCGCGAAGCCGCCGCCGAACGTCGTCCTCGAGCAGGACCCGCCGCCTCGCCGCCCGCCGACAAGGCGTCCCTCGACTGCTCCTTCCTGACCTTCTTCTGCTCGAAGCCGAAGGTGACGCTGACGGTCAGCGCCGGCCCCGGCACCGGCAGCGTGCCGGCCACCGCCGGCCTGCCGCGCGACGAAGCGAGCGAAAAGCTCGAAGCCGCCGGCTTCGAGGTCAGGGTCGAAACGGTCAACTCCGCCTCGGTCGAAGAAGGACTGGTGATCCACTCCGAACCGGCCGGCGGCAAGACCGCGACCCACGGCTCGACGTCACCCTGTTCGTCTCCTCCGGGCCGAAGCTGGTCAAGGTCCCGGTCCTGGTCGGCACCCAGCGCAGCGTCGCGGTGCAGCAGATCCGCGGCCGCGGCCTCGAGCCGAGCGTCTCCGAAGAAGGAAAGCTCCGCGCCGGTCGGCGAGGTGATCCGCCAGTCGCCGAGCGCCGGCAGCGAGGTCGAACCGGGCTCGACGGTCGCGATCGTCGTCTCCGCCGGCAAGCAGGAGGCGAAGGTGCCGAACGTGATCGGCAAGCTGCGCTCCGAAGCGGTGGAGGCGCTGCGCGCCGCCGGCCTCCGACCGACCGTGGAAGAAGAAGAAACCGAAGTCCCGAGCAAGGTCGGCCGCGCCGATCGACCAGTTCCCGCCGCCCGGCTCGGAGGTCGAACCGGGCTCCAGCGTGACGATCGTCGTCGGCAAGCAGGCGCGGCGCGGTCAGTCCGGAAGAAGAAGAACCGTGAGGGTCGCGGTCCTCTCCGGCGGCCGCTCCTCCGAGCACGACGTCTCGCTGCGCTCGGGCGCCTCGGTGGCGGCGCGGCCTGCGCGACGCCGGGCACGAGGCGGTCGAGGTGACGGTCGCCCGCGACGGGCGCTGGACCTGCGCCGGGGGCGCGGTCGAGCTGTCGCCGGCCGGCGGTCTGCTCGGACGCCGACGCTGTCTTCCCGGCCCTGCACGGCCCCTTCGGCGAGGACGGCAGCATCCAGGGACTGCTGGAGTGGCTCGACGTCCCCTACGTCGGCTCCGACGTCCTCTCCTCGGCGATCTGCATGGACAAGCTGACCCTGAAGCGGCTCTTCGCCGCCCACGGGATCCCCCAGGTCGAGTTCACCGCGGTCGCGGGCCCGGACTGGTGGGGCCGCTGCGAGCGCCTCGGGCTGCCGCTCTGGGTGAAGCCCTCGCGCCTGGGCTCGAGCGTCGGCATCACCCGGGTCGACAGCCTCGACGACCTCGACGAGGCGGTCGAGCTGGCGCTGCGCCACGACCCGCGGGTGATCGTCGAGGCGTCGGCCGAGCGGCCGCGAGGTCGAGTGCTCGGTGCTCGGCAACGACGAGCCGGAGACCTCGCTGCCGGGCGAGATCGTCGCCCACGCGGACTGGTACGACTTCGAGGCGAAGTACACCGAGGGCGGCATGGAGCTGCGGGTGCCGGCGCCGATCGAAGCGCCGTCGATCGCCCGCGTGCGCGAGCTGGCCGTCGCGGTCTTCGAGCTCGCCGGCTGCTCCGGCCTGGCCCGCTGCGACTTCTTCGTCGAGCCCGACGGCGAGGTCCTGGTCAACGAGATCAACACGATGCCCGGCTTCACCGAGACCAGCGTCTACGCGAAGCTGCTGGAGGCGAGCGGGATCGCCTACGCCGAGCTCTGCGACCGCCTCGTCGCAGCTCGCGGTCGAGCGCCACCGCCGCGCTCGCTCCTTCGAGTTCTAGCCTCAGCCGAGCAGCTTCGCGTCGCTGATCTCGACCTGGAAGCGGCCTTCCTGGTCGCGCGCCGGGGCCGCCTTGTTGAACCAGATCAGGAAGTACTTGGCGGGCGGCGGTGACGTTCGAGGTCGACTTCCTCGGCTCGCCGCGTCGGTCACCTCGCCGATCGGTTCGCCCCATTCCGAGAGTTCTTCCGGCGGCCCCGCGGCGGCGGCGAAGATCTCCGCGTCCCAGCCCGGGGTCGGGGTGCGGATCGACCATCTTCGACGGGCTGGCCGCCGACTTCGGCGGTGACGTAGAGGCCGACGCCGGGGTCCGGGCCGGTCTTGGTCCCGGCGAAGGTGTCGCTGTCGTAGTGCTCGGTGCTCCAGGCGGTCCCGGTCGGGTTGCCGTCGACGGCCAGGTTGACCGTGCTCGGGTCCTCTTCGCCGTCGCCCTCGGGGTCGTAGTCGGTGGCGGCGGAGATCGCCACGGTCGACGCCCTTGTCCTTGAGGGCCCGCCGCCGCCCCCGCCGCTGCTGATGATCAGCTGACCAGCGACCAGCGCCGCGACGCCGACCAGGACCAGCAGGGCGATCGCCGCCCAGGACCAGCGACGCGCGCCCGGAGAGCTTGCGCTTGCGGCGGCGGCACCGCGTCGAGCACGCTGGTCGCCTCGCCGGTCGTCGAGCCGGCCCGCGCCGCCTCGACCTCGAGCGCGGTCGAGAGGTCGTCGATCATCTCGCCGACCTCCTGGTAGCGCTGCGCCGGGTCCTTCGTCGGTCGCCCGCTCGACCACCAGCGCCGCCGCCGCGGAGATCTCGGGCGCGGCGCTGCTGGACGTCGGGCAGCTCCTCGTTGACGTGTTTCATCGCCACCCCGACCTGGCTGTCGGCGTGGAACGGGACCTGGCCGATCAGCATCTCGTAGAGGACGACGCCGAGCGAGTAGATGTCGGAGCGCGGGTCGACGGCGTGGCCCATCGCCTGCTCGGGGGCGACGTAGTCGGTGGTGCCGAGCACCCGGCCGGTGGCGGTCATCCCGTCCTGCTCGAGCTGGCGGGAGATGCCGAAGTCGGTCAGCTTGGCCCGGCCCTCGGCGTCGATCAGGACGTTCTGCGGCTTGATGTCGCGGTGGACCATGTTGCGGGCGTGGGCGACGCGTCAGCCCGCGGGCGATCTCGATCGCGTAGGCGAGCGCCTCCTGGATGTCGAGCGCGCCGACCCGGGCGATCCGCTGCTTCAGCGTCTCCCCCTCGACGTACTCGAAGACGATGTAGGGGTGGCCGCCGTCCTCGCCGGCGTCGATCACCGCGACCACGTTGGGGTGCGAGAGCTTGGCGACGGCGCGCGCCTCCTGGCGGAAGCGCTCGCAGCTGGTCGGCCTGCTCGGACATCTCGCGGTGCATCACCTTGACCGCGACCGGCGCGGTCGAGGGTCGCGTCGCGGGCGAGGTAGACGGTCGACATGCCGCCGCTGCCGAGCTTCGCCTCCAGCCTGTAGCGGCCGGAGAGCGCGGTGCCGATCATCTGCGAGCTGGTCGAGCGAGGGTCCATCTAGGTAGGCATATTGTCGAGCACGTGTCCGTACAGGTTCGCTACCGCGCCGACCCCGCCTGCTCCTGGTCGTGGGGAGCCGGCCTCAGGCGCGATCGACCCGCTCCGGTCCAGCGACCGCGCGCCCGATCCGCCGCCGCGGCTCCGGGTAGTGAGCGCGCAGCAGCTCCAGCGCGCTGCCTCGTCGTCTGCCGGCGACGACGACGGCAGAAGCCGCAGCCCATGTTGAAGACGTCGTGCATCTCCTCGTCGGAGACGCCGCCGCGCTCCTGGATCAGCTCGAAGATCGGCGGGACGGGCAGCGGCGCGTCGATCTCGTAGCCGACCTCGGCGGCGAGGCGGCAGCAGGTTGCCGACGCCGCCCGAGGTGATGTGGGCGAGGCCGCGGACGTCGACCTCGGAGCGCAGCAGCTCGACGATCGGCTTGACGTAGATCTCGGTCGGCTCGAGCAGCACCTCGCCGAGCGGGCGGCCGAGACGCCCGTCGGGTCCTCGTCGAGGTCGATGCCGGCGAGCGCAGAGCGGGCCAGCGTGTAGCCGTTGGAGTGGATCCCGGAGGAGGGCAGGCCGATCACCGAGTCGCCCGGCGCGCACCGCCGCGCCGTCGACGATCGCGTCGAGCGCGACGGTCCCGAAGCAGGCGCCGGAGACGTCGACGCTGCTGACCAGGCTCGCCGAGCTGGGCCGAGCTCGCCGCCGGGGATCTCGACCCCGGCCAGCTCGGCGCCGCGGGCCAGGCCGACGCCGATCTGCTCGCAGACCTCCGGGTCGGCGCTTCGGCACCGCGATGTAGTCGAGCATCGCCAGCGGCTCGGCGCCGACGCAGATCACGTCGTTGACGTTCATCGCCACGCAGTCGATCCCGACCGTGTCGAAGCGCCCGAGCTCCTCGGCGACCAGCAGCTTGGTGCCGACCCCGTCGGTGGAGAGCGCGATCCCGGCGTTCTCGCCGATCCGGATCACGCTCGCGTAGTGGCCCGGCAGCGGCACCTGCGCCGAGGGCCGCCCCAGCTCGATCGCGCCCAGCGCCCGCACCAGCCCGGCGACCGCGGAGTCGGCGGCGCCCTGGTCGACCCCGGCTTTCGCGTAGGCGTCCTCGCGTCATCGCCGCCCGCAGCTTGACAAGAACCGCGGCGGCGAGGCCGGCGCGGTAGGCCGCGTAGGGCCAGAGCGCCCGGTCGCGCTCGACCAGGCCGATCAGGCGCTGGGAGGCGAGGGTCGAGGCGAAGGAGGCGGCGACGCCGACCGCCAGCGAGCGGCGCAGCTCGGGCGAGGCGCCGCGGCGGGCGAGGCGGGCTCCCTTGAGCGTCGGTGGCGCCGACGATGATCGGCAGCGCGATCGTGCGCGAGAGCAGGTTCGCCTGGTCGCGCGAGAAGCGCCGCCAGCGCGCCGCCGCGAGGGTGACGCCGTTGCGGGAGACGCCCGGCGCCAGCGCCGCGGCCTGGGCGATGCCGAGCGCCAGGCCGTCCGCCGGCGTCGCCTCGCCGCGACCCCGCTGCTGTGGCCGGCGTGTCGGCGACCAGCATCGCCGCCGCCCCGGCGAGCAGGCCGTAGCGCCGTCGCCCGCGGGCCGCCGAGCCGCTCGCTCGATCGGCCGCTCCAGCGTGTAGCCGACGACCGCCGCGGGCAGGAAGGAGAGGCCGAGGACGAGCGCCCGACGCCCGTCGAAGCTCGCGCAGCTCTTCGGCGATCAGTCCGCCGCTGGCCGATCAGCAGCGCCGCCGCGGCGCCGGTGTGCAGCGCGACCTCGAAGCTCTTGCGCACCTCGGGGTCGATCGCCTCCCAGTCCCAGCCGGCAGCCAGGGGACGCAGGACGATGTGGGCGGAGCTGGAGACCGGCAGCAGCTCGGCCGGGCCCTGGACGATGCCCAGCGCGACCGCGCGCCGGGCCGGGATCCGCCCGTCGACCGTCTCGCTCAAGCGCCGCCCGGCTGCGCCGTCTCGACCGCCGCGGCGGGCTCGCCGTCGTCGGGGCCGCCGCCGCGCCGCCGCTTGACGATCGCGTAGACGACCAGCGCGACGATCGCCGCGACGACGAGGTAGTCGAGCACCTGCAGGTGGTGGCGCCACTGTTCCCAGTTGTCGCCGACCGCGCGGCCGATCAGGCCGAAGCCGAGCACCCAGGGCAGCGAGCCGAGCGCGGTCAGCCAGGTGAAGCGCCAGAAGGGCATCTTCGCCAACCCGGCGGGCAGCGAGATGAAGGCGCGCACCAGCGGCAGCAGGCGGGCCAGGAAGACGGTGGCGTCGCCGTGGCGCTTGAACCAGCCGTCGACCCAGGCCAGCCGCGCCGGGCTGACGTGGATCAGCTTGTTGCGCTCGAGCAGGTCGACGCGCCCGTAGTAGCCGATCGCGTAGGTCAGCCAGGAGCCGACCATGTTCCCGGCCAGCCCGGCCAGGCGTGATCGCCGAGCAGCGTCTGGTCGCCGTCGGAGACGTTGAAGCCGGCGAACAGCATCACCGCCTCGCTCGGGATCGGGATGCAGGCGCTCCCCGCGGCCATCAGCAGGAAGACCCCGGCGAGCCCGGTGTCGTCGATCACGTTGACGCAGAAGTCGACGATCGGGCCGGTCAGGTCGGCGTAGAGGAATGGATGCAGCATGGAGAGAACCCGTGATCCTAGAGCGTCAGCCTCTAAACTCGCGCCGTCCCATGAGCCGGTTGAACCACCCCGTCTATCGCAACCGGGTTCTGCAGGTGGCGGCCGACGCGGCGCTCGTCGCGCTGGCCTTCTTCCTCGCGTTCCAGCTGCGCTTCCTCGACGACCCGCACGGCTGGCCGCACCGCTACGAGGTGCTCTTCGCCCAGTCGGTCGGCTTCGTCGTCGTCGGCAAGCTCATCGTCTTCGCCGCCTTCGGGCTCTACCAGAAGTGGTGGCGCTACGTCAGCGGCCGCGACTTCCTGCTGATCGTCCGCGCCGTCGCCGTCGCCAGCGCGATCCTCGTCGTCGCTCTTCGCCGTCGCTCAAGCCCTTCGCCCACACCCTGCCGCGCTCGGTCGAGGTGATCGACTTCGTGCTGACGATGATGCTGATCGCCGGCGCCCGCCTGGCGGTGCGGCTGATCGTCGAGCGGCCCTCGCGCGGCGCCCGCGTGCCCAAGCACGAGGTGCTGGTCATCGGCGCCGGCTCCGGCGGCCAGATGGTCGTCCGCGAGCTGCAGCTCAACCCGAACCTCGGCGCCACCGCGATCGGCTTCGTCGACGACGACCCGCGCAAGCGGGGGATGCGGATGCTGGCGGCCTGAAGGTGCTCGGCTCGACCGAGGAGATCGCCGAGATCCTCGACGAGACCGAGCCCGACGAGGTCGTGATCGCGATCCCCTCGGCGCCGGGCACGCTGCGCGGCCAAGGTCGTCGCCGCCTGCCGCGAGCGCGAGATCCGCGTCCGCACCCTGCCGACCGTCTTCGAGCTGCTGCGCGGCGGCGTCCAGCTCAACAAGCAGCTGCGCGAGGTCCAGGTCGAGGACGTGCTCGGCCGCGAGCCGATCGTCGTCGAGCTCGACCGGGTCGGCGCCTACCTGCGCGACCGCATCGTCCTCGTCACCGGCGCCGGCGGCTCGATCGGCTCCGAGCTCTGCCGCCAGATCGCCCGGGTCGAGCCCGCGGCTGCTGGTGATGCTCGACCACGCCGAGGACAACCTCTTCGAGATCGACCGCGAGATGGTCGAGCGAGCGCCACTTCACCAACGTCGAGTCGGTGCTCGCCGACTGCAAGGAGCCGCACCGGATGCTGGAGGTGATGCAGCGCTTCAAGCCCGAGCGTCGTCTTCCACGCCGCCGCCTACAAGCACGTGCCGCTGATGGAGGCCAACCCGCTGGAGGCGGTCCGCAACAACGCGATCGCGACCCGGATCACCGCCGAGACCGCCGCCGCCTCGAAGGTCGAGCGCTTCGTCCTGATCTCGACCGACAAGGCGGTCAACCCGCAGACGGTGATGGGCGCCTCGAAGGCGATGGCCGAGTGGATCGTCGAGGCGGCCGGCCACAACCACCCCGGCACCCGCTTCGCCTCGGTCCGCTTCGGCAACGTGCTCGCCTCCTCGGGCAGCGTCGTGCCGATCTTCCGCAGCCAGATCGAGCGCGGCGGCCCGGTCACCGTCACCCACCCGGAGATGACCCGCTACTTCATGACGATCCCGGAGGCGGTGCAGCTGGTGATCCGCGCCGGCGACATCGGCGCCGGCAAGGGCGAGGTCTTCGTCCTCGACATGGGCGAGCCGGTGAAGATCGTCGACCTCGCCCACAACATGATCCGCCTCGCCGGCTACGAGCCCGAGCAGCGACATCGCGGTCGAGTTCACCCAGCCGCGGCCCGGGGAGAAGCTGCACGAGGAGCTGTTCGGCGCGGGCGAGAAGCGTGCAGCCGACGGCCGCCAAGCGGATCAACCGGGCGGTGCGCGAGCTGCCGCTCGACCCCGACTGGGTCGAGTCGACGCTGAACTCGCTCGAAGCACCTGGTGCTGGCCGGCGACGAGGCCAATTTGGCCGAGCGGGTGGTGGAGATGATCGCCGCGCCGGGCGGCGACGCGGCGACGGTCGTCTCCGACGAGTAGCCTCTCGCAGCCACTTTGGTCCGAGCTGATCGAACAAATCGGCGCCTTCGCCGGCCTTGCCGCGTTCCTCGGGCTTGGCGTCTTCGCGCTGCTCTCCTTCGCCCACGGCCGCGACATCCGCCGCCTGCGCGACTGGGCCGGCTCGGCGCCCGAGCGCGACGCCGAGCGCAAGGAGTCGACCTCGACGATCGCCGCCCAGCGGGCCGAGGAGCTGCGGGCGCTGGAGGAGAGCCGCACCGCCGAGCACGAGGCGGTCGAGCAGCGCGAGGAGCGCCGCCAGCGGCGCGAGGCGGGCCTGCCGGAACTGACCCGTGCGCGAGCGGATCGGCGAGCGCACCTCCGGCGTCGGCGCCCGGCTGGCCGAGCCGCGCTGCCTGGTCGGCGATCTTCGTCGTCGTCGTCGCTGATCGCCGGCGGCGTCGCCTACGCGGTCCTGCACGGCTCCGGCGAAAGCGGCGGCAACGGCAAGCGCGGCAAGCAGGCGGCGGCGAAGACGCAGCCGAGCGAAATCGAAGTCGACGGTCCTCAACGGCACCGCGGTGCCGGGCCTCGCCGCCAGCTACGGCGACAAGGTCGAGGGCAAGGGCTTCAAGCTCGGCGCCGTCACCAACAGCAGCTCGAGCTTCGCCGAAAGCGTCGTCATGTTCAAGCCGCGGCCACGAGCCGGAAGCGCAGACAGGTCGCCAAGCAGCTGGGGATCTCGCAAGGTGCAGCTGATGAACGCGGAAATCGAAGCTGTCTCGGCGGGGGCGAACGTCGCGGTGATCGTCGGCGAGGACAATGCCGCGGCGGCGGGCTAACGCGGCGCGCGCTGCGTCTTCGCGCTGCTCGTCCTCGCCACGGTCGCCGCCTTCGCCTGGGCGCAGCGGGTGAAGCGCGACCCGCTGGTCCTCGACCGGGTCGCTTCATCCCGTCCGGCACCCGCGGCCCAGCCGCAGCTTCACCCCGAACGGCGACTGCCGCTTCGACCGCGTGCGGATCCGCTTCCGCGTCACCCAGCTCCGACCACGCGACCGTCCAGATCGTCAAGCCGGGCGGCAAGGTCGTCGTCACCCTCGCCCGCGACCGGTTCCTCAAGCGCTACCACTTCTTCACCTTCTACTGGGACGGCCGCCGGCGCGGCGGCGGCATCGCCGCCCCGGGCCGCTACAAGCTGCGGGTCAAGCTGCTCGATCAGGAACGCAACCTGGTCCCGCCCGGCGCGATCAGGCTGCACCGCGCGCCGCGACGGCCGGCGAGCGGGTGCGAGCAGGCTCGCGAGGAGGGCGCCTTGAGCGACTTCCTGGCCGGCGCCGGCGTCCTCGTCGCGGCCGGCGCCAGCGCCGCGTCGATCCTGCTCCCCGCCGGCCGCGCCCGCTCGGCGGCGATGCTGGTCGCGATCGTCCTCTTCCCGATCCTGATCCTCGGCGACCAGTGGCACACCCAGCCAGATCGTCGACCTGCGCGACGACACGGCTCGCGATCGTCGGCCTCGGTCGTGGTCGGGCTCGCGGTCGTCGGCGGCGCTGGCGGTCGCCTTCCGCCGCTGGCCGGTCCTGCTGCCGCTGGCGATCGTCGCGGCGCTCCCGTTCCGGGTGCCCCTCCACGCCGGCGGGGACACGGCGAACCTGCTGGTGCCGCTCTACCTGGTCATCGCCGGCGGGGTGGTCGCGGCGGCGGCCAGGGACTGGCGGTGGCGCGGCCGGCGGGGATCCTGGCGCGGCGCTGTCGCCCGCACGCGGTCCCCGCCGCGCAGGACCCGCGCCTCGTCTGGCTGCCGCGGGTCCTGGCCGCCGTCGTGGTCCTCTACGCCGTGCAGACCCTCTACTCGGGCGACTTCTCGAAGGGGCTGCAGAACGTCTGCTTCTTCCTCGTCCCGTTCACGGTGGCGTACGGGCTGCTCGGCGACGTCGAGTGGGATCGGAGGCTGCTGACGCTGGTGCTGTGCGTCGTCGCGGTCGAGGCCGTCGCCTTCGTCGCTGGTCGGCTCGGTCGAGTACGCTGACGCCGCAGCCTGTTCTGGAACGACCAGGTGATCCGCTCGAACGAATTCCACACCTACTTCCGGGTCAACTCGGTCTTCTGGGACCCCAACGTCTACGGCCGCTACCTGGCGCTGGTGATCGTGGTCGCGACGGCGGCGCTGCTGTGGGTCGAAGGAACGGCGCAGCTTTGCGCTGCTGACCGGCGCTGGTCGCGATCCTCTGGCTCGGGCTGGCGCAGACCTTCTCGCAGTCGAGCTTCATCGCCCTGCTGGCGGGCCTGGCGGTGCTCGCCGCGCTGCGCTGGAGCTGGCGCTGGACCCTGGCCGCGGTCGTCGCCGGAGTCGTCGCGGCGGTCCTCGTCGTCACCCTGGTCGGCGGCTCGGGCAAGGTCAACTTCTCCCGCCTCAACATCGACACCAGCGGCCGCGCCAACCTCGTCTCCGGCGGCATCGACCTGTTCGGCGAACGCCCGATCTAGGGCTACGGCTCGGGCTCCTTCCAGACCGCCTACCGCGACCACGCCGAGAACAAGGACGCCCCCGTCTCCGTCTCCCACACCGAGCCGGTCACGGTCGCCGCCGAGCAGGGCCTCATCGGCCTCGCTCGCTCTACGTCGCCCTGATCGTCGTCGCCCTCTGGACGACCTGAGCGGCTGCGCGGCGGATGCCGGCGGCCAGCCTCCCGCGTCCGCTGGCTCGCCGGCCGCGAGCCGCCGTGCTCGCCGCCTTCGTCGCCCTGCTGGTCCACACGATGGCCTACGCCGGCTTCTTCGAGGACCCGATCACCTGGGTCCTGCTGGCGATCGGCGCTTCGCTCGCGGCTGCTCCCGCGGTCCGCGACTCCGCGTAGGCTCGCTGCGGTGTCGGGATACCTGCGCCGCCTGGCGACGACCGGAGCCGCCTACACCGCGGCGAGCATCCTCTCGAAGGTCATCGCGGTCGCCCTGCTGCCGCTCTACACGCGCTACCTGACCCCGGCCGACTACGGCGCCGCCGAGGTGATGTTCGCCGCCGTCGTCTCCGCCAGCATCGTCGTCCGCCTCGGCCTGATCGAGGCCCTGCTGCGCTTCTACTACAAGGACGGCGAGGATCCCGGCCGCGTCGTCTCCAGCGCCTTCGCCGCCCTCTTCTGGTTCGCGACGCTCGGCGCCCTGATCGCCCTGCCCTTCGCGACGCCGATCTCCGAAGCGCTGCTCGACCGCCCCGCCACGGCGCTGGCGCGGATCTCGATCGGCGGCCTCTGGGTGCTGACGATGTTCGAGTTCATGCTCACCCTGTTCCGGCTCGAGGAGCGCGCCCGGGCCTTCTTCGTGACGACGATCCTCAACGTCCTGGTCACGATCGGGCTGACCGTCGTCCTCGTCGTCGGCGCCGGCGAGGGCGCCCGCGGGCTGCTGCTCGGCAGCTACGCGAGCGGCGCCGCCTTCGTGCTCGGCCTGATCTTCGTCCAGCGCCGCCGCCTCTCGCTCCGCTTCGACCGCGCGCTGCTGCGGCGGCTGCTGCGCTTCGGCCTGCCGACGATGCCGGCCGAGGCCTCGCTCTACCTGCTCAACTTCGTCGACCGGATCATCATCGTCCGCTCCGCCGGCCTCGCCGAGGCCGGCCTCTACTCGCTGGCGGTCAAGTTCGCCCAGGCGATCAACGTCCTCGTCCGCGGCTTCCAGCTCGCCTGGCCGCCGCTGGCCTACTCGATCCGCGACGACGGCGAGGCCCGCCGCGTCTACGCGACCGTCGTCACCCTCTTCGTCACCGGCTGCGCCTTCGTCGTCACCGGGATGTGGCTGTTCTCGCGCTGGATCGTCCGCGCCCTGGCGGCGCCCGAGTTCTTCGACTCCTACGAGGCGATCGGCCTGATCTCCACCGCGGTCACCCTCTACGCGCTCTACCTGGTCCTGGTCGTGATCCTCGGCCGCACCGGCCGCACCGAGTTCAACTTCCCGGCGACGATCGGCGGCGCTGGTCGCCAACGTCGTCCTCAACCTGATCCTGGTGCCGCCGCTGGGGATCGTCGGCGCCGGCCTCGCCCTGGTCGCCTCCTACCTCGTCGTGCTGGTGCTGATGTACGGCTTCACCCAGCGGCTCTTCCCGGTGCCGTACGAGTGGGGCCGGCTGGCACGGGTGGTGCTGGCCTCGACCGTCCTCGTCGCTCGTCGGCGAACTGCTGGTGCCCACCTCCGGCTTCGCCGGGCTGCTGCGCCGCGCCGCCCTCTTCGCCGCCTACCCCCTCGTCCTCTTCGCCAGCGGCTTCTTCACCTCCGGCGAGCGGGTCTGGCTGGCCCGCCTCCGCCACCCCGCCGAGCTTGCGGCGCGAGCTGCGGGCCCTCCCCAGCGCCGTCGAGGGTCGCGTCCCCGAGGTCTACGAGGCCGAGCGCATGGACGACGACGCCCGGCTCTAGGGGTCGACGGGCCTCAAACGTCCATATGGCGGACGTTTGAGGCCCGTCGGCGGGCGGTTAGGCGCGATCGCGGATCGACTCGCCTCGCCTCGGCAGGAGCGCCTGATCGGCGTGGGCCCAGTAGATCGGGGCGGGTTGGCTTGGCAGGAAGGTGGCGACGATCGCCCGCGCCGCGTAGGACCAGGCGGTGAGGGCACGGACGGCCAGGGCCGCGGGCAGCGGAGTGGTGCCTGCGCATGTAGAGGTCGCGGTTGCGGTGGAATTCGACGATCCGCGGCAGGCCCCTGGCGAGGTCGGTGGAGAGCTGGTCGTGGTGGACCGCCTCCGCGGCGGGGACGAAGAGCGAGTGCCAGCCGGCATCGGCGAGCCGCCTGGCGAAGTCGCACTCGTCGTAGTAGACGAAGAAGGCGGGGTCGAGGTAGTCGACCTCCGCGGCTGCCTCGCGGCGCACCATCAGGGCGCTCGACTGGGCCCAGTCGACCTCGCGCGTCGCGGTCCCCCTGCTCTGCACGGTCAACCGGCGGTGCAGGAACAGCGCCCCGGCCAGCGCCGTCCCGACGCCGGGGAAGCGCCAGGCGCAGGGCACCGGGTCGCCCCTCGAGTCGAGCAGCTGCGCCCCGGCCGCCGCCGCCTGCGGGTCGGCGTCGAGCGCCGCGATCAGCGCCGCGCCGCCCCCGGCCGCAGCTCCGAGTCCTCGTTGAGCAGCAGGCAGTAGCGCCCGCTCGCCTCGCGCATCAGGGTCGAGTCGTTCTCGGCCTTGCCGGTCCGCCGCGTCAGCGCGATCAGGCGGATCTCGCTCCCCAGCGCCCGCACCGCCGCCGCCGAGCCGTCCTCGGAGGCGTTGTCGAGGACCAGCACCTCACGCTCGACTCCGGCCGGGTGGGTGCGCTCGATCGAGGCCAGGCAGGCGAGCAGGAGCTCACGGCCGTTCGTGTTCACGACGCAGTAGGAGAGGGTGGGCGGCCACGCGCGGTCACGATAATCGCCCGCGTGCCACGGCTGCCGCCGATGAAAGTCCAACTGGTCGACCCCTCGGCGTTCACGCCGCCCTACGACCGCGCCCTGGCCGCGGCGCTGGCCCGCCGCGGCGCCGAGGTCGAGCTGCTCACCACCCGCTTCCTCTACGGGCCGGTGCCCGCCGGCCGAGGGCTACCGGGTCGACGAGCGCTTCTACCGTCGCAGCGCCGGCGCGGCCTCGAGGCCCGCATCCGCCTTCCCCTTAAGCTGGCCGAGCACGTTCCGGACATGCTGCGCCTCCGCCGCGCCGCCGACGCCGACGTCGTCCACTACCAGTGGCTGACGATCCCGTCCCTCGACGCCCACCTGCTCGCCAGGGCGTGCCCGCGGGTGATGACCGCCCACTACATCCTGCCGCCGCGCCCGCGCCGCCGCCAGGTCGCCGCCGCGCGCCGCGTCTTCGGCCGTATGGACGCGGTCGTCGCCCACTCCGAGCACGGCGCCGCCCGCCTCCGCGGGGAGGTCGGGCTCGCCGCCGACCGGGTCCGGGTCATCCCCCACGGTGCCTTCGACTACCTCACCCGCCTGCCGGAGGAGAAGCCGCTGCCGGCCGAGCTGGAGGGTGCCGAGGGCCCGGTGATCCTCTGCTTCGGTCTGCTGCGCCCGTACAAGGGGATCGAGGACCTGCTCCAGGCCTTTCGCCGGACGCCGGACGCCGAGCTGTGGATCGTCGGCAACCCGCGCATGGACGTCGGGCCGCTGCGCGAGCTCGCCGCCGAGGCCGCCGGCCGGGTCCGCTTCGTCACCCGCTTCGTCGAGGACGCGGAGATCCCGGCGATCTTCCGCCGCGCCGACCTCGTCGCCCTCCCCTACCTCGACGCCGAGCATTCCGGCGTCCTCTACACGGCCCTCGCCTTCGGCAAGCCGCTGCTGCTGAGCACGGTCGGCGGCTTCCCCGAGGTCGCCGCCACCGGCGCTGCCCGCCTCGTCTCCCCGGGGGACGCCACCGCCCTCGCAGCCGCGCTGGCCGAGCTGACCGGCGACGCAGCCGCCCGCGCCGAGCTGGCCGCCGCCGCCCGCCGCGCCGCCGCCGGCCCCTTCTCCTGGGAGCAGGCCGCCCGCCTCACCCTCGACCTCTATCGCGACCTGATCGAGGCCCGCGGATGAGCATCGTCGACCTCTATCGCGAGCTGATCGAGGCCCGCGGATGAGCGCCGTCGCCGCGATCCTCTTCTGGGCCTGCGCCTTCCTGATCGTCTACACCCACGCCGGCTACCCACTGGTGCTGCGGGCGTTGCTCGCCCGGCGTCGCAGCCCCACCCTCTCTCCCCACAGCTGGGAGGAGCCGCCGCGCGTCTCCCTGATCGTCCCCGCCTACGACGAGGAGGAGGTGATCGCGGCGAAGGTCGCCGACGCCCTCGCCCTCGATTACCCGCGTGAGCGGCTGCAGGTGATCGTCGCCTCCGACGGCAGCGCCGACGCCACCGCCGAGCGCGCCCGCGCCGCCGGCGCCGACCTCGTCCTCGAGCTCCCCCGCGCCGGCAAGGTCGCCGCGCTCAACGCCGCCGCCGAGCGCGCCAGCGGTGAGCTGCTCGCCTTCTCCGACGCCAACAGCGCCTGGTCCCCGGACGCCCTGCTGCGCCTCGTCGAGCCCTTCGCCGACCCGACGGTCGGTTACGCCTGCGGCCAGGTCCGTTTCCTCGACGCCGGCGGCGACAACCTCGAGGGCGCCTACTGGCGCTATGAGATGGCGGTGCGGGAGATGGAGTCGGCCCTGGCCGGTGTCACCGCCGGCAACGGCGCCATCTACGCGGTCCGCGCCGCGGCCTACGCGCCACTCCCGCCCTCGGGCAGCCACGACCTCTCCTTCCCCTTCGGCCTCGCCAAGCGCGGCCTGCGCTCGCTCTACGTGCCCTGGGCGCGGGCGGAGGAGAAGATGGTCCCGACCATGGAGGGCGAGTTCGCCCGCAAACGGCGGATGATGGTCGGGCTCTGGGACATCGTCGTCGGCGAAGGGATGCTCTCCCCGCGCGGCTACTCGCCCCTCTTCGCCTTCGAGCTGGCCTCGCACCGGCTGCTGCGCTACCTCAGCCCGCTGCTGCACCTCGTCGTCTTCGCGGCCAACCTGGCCCTGCTCGGCGACGGCTGGGTCTACACCGTCACCCTCCTCGCCCAGCTGGCCCTGCTTGCCGCGGCGCTGCTGGGGCGCTGGCTGGCGCCGGCGCCGCTGCGGATCGCCCGCTACTACGTGATGACGACCGCCTCGATCGCCGCCGGTCTCTGGGACCGCGCCCGGCACGGCGCCCCCGGGCGCTGGGAGAAGGCCGAGGGAACCCGCTGATGCGGGTGGCCGAGCAGCCGCGGCATCCATAGCCATGCCGAGATTCGTCGACATCCTCATCGCCGCGGTCGCCCTGATCGTCCTCTCGCCCTTCCTGCTCGTCGCCGCGATCGCGATCAAGCTCGGCAGCCGTGGCCCGGTCTTCTACCGCCAGCGCCGCGTCGGCCTCGCCGGCCGCGAGTTCGAGATGCTGAAGCTGCGGACCATGGCCCTGGGCTCCGACCCGGTCGGCGTCGGCACGATCGTCAGCCGCGACGACCCCAGGGTCACCAGGGCCGGCCGCTTCCTGCGCCGCACCTCGCTCGACGAGGTCCCGAACCTGGTCAACGTCCTGCGCGGCGAGATGGCGATCGTCGGCCCCCGCCCGACCATCCCGGCGCAGGTCGACGACTACACGCCGTTCCAGCGCCGCCGCCACGAGGTCCTGCCGGGAATCACCGGCTGGGCCCAGGTCCAGGGCCGCGCCGGCATCCCCTGGGAGGAGCGAATCGAGCTCGACGTCGAGTACGTAGACCGCCGCTCAGCGTCCCTCGACGCTCGCATCCTCGCCCGCACCGCTCAACTCGTCATCACCGGCCAAGGCCTCGCCCCCGACTAACAGCCGGCCGACGGGCCGAAATGTTGACGCAGAGGCAACTTATCGGCCCGTCGGCCCTCGATAGGGTTCGCGGGGTGACCGAGCGGCCTGAGGTGAGCTTGCGGCGGTTCGAGGCCGGGGACGCGGCGGCGGTGCATCGCTGGTTCAACAACCCCGTCGCGACCGCTTCGCTGATGGAGCAGCGCGGGAGCTTCTCGCTGGCGCAGGCCGAGGGCTGGGCGCGGCGGGCGGTGGACGACTCCGGCGAGGACCGCAAGTACGCGATCGTCGTCGCCGGCTACGAGGAGCCGGTCGGGTTCACCGCCCTCTACGGGCTCTTCCGCCAGACCGCGCCGGAGCTGGGGGCCCTGATCGGCGACGACGTGCGCGGCAAGGGGGTCGGCCGCCGCGCCGAGGCGCTGACGATCGCCAAGGCCTTCGACGAGTTCGGCGCCCACCGCGTCTATGGGCGTATCCCGGCCCGTAACGAGATCGCCAAGAAGACCGTGACCAGCCTCGGCTGGGTGCACGAGGGGACGATGCGCGCGCACCTGGCGCGCGATGGCGCAGCGCCCGATGACTGCGAGGTCTGGGGAGTGCTCCCCGACGAGTTCCGGGCCGCCGCCGCGGACCTGCTCGGGTGAGGCAGGGGAAGGCCCGGGTGAACAGGGGGAGGCACGGGTGAGAACGAGGAGAGGCTCGGGTAAGAAACAGGAGAGGGTTGTCCGATGAGCGCGCCAATCGCCAGGGCGGAGCTGATCGCCGACCGCGGCGAGGCGGCGGTCGGCCGCGAGTTCTTTCGCTCCCGCCCCTTCCTCGGCGCCGAGGGCGTCACCCACACGCTGCGTATCGACGCGGGCGACGCCGAGCTCCTCTCTCCCCTAGTCGTCCGCGAGATCCCGCCGACCGGCCGGGACGCCGACTCTGGCTCGACACCCCGGTCCACCGCCCCCGCGCTCGACGCGACCTCTCCCTACGGGTACCCGGGGCTCGAGCTCGACGTGACTCCTCCCTACGAGTACCCGGCGCTTGTCCCGCCCAGCTCCGAACGCACTTGTCCCCGCATACCGGGGACAAGTGCGTTCGAGTTGGACCCCGCGGCGGTCGACTTTGGCCCCACCGGCCTGGTCAGCCTCTTCCTTCGCCACCGGCTCGGGCCGCCGCCACTCAGTGGCGCAACGGAGCGCAACGTCGTCCAGGTCGCCGACCCGGCGCTGCCGCCGAAGAGCCGGCCGAGCGATCGCCGCCAGGTCCGCAAGAACCTCGAGGCCGGCTACGAGCTGACCCTCGTCCCCGGCCCCGAAACGACGCCGAAGCAGCGGGCCGGCTTCCTCGACGTCTACGAGCAGACCATGCGCCGCACCGCGGCCGCGGACCGCTACTTCTTTCCCGCCGCCTACTTCGACCGTGTGCTGGAGGCCGACCGCACCTGGCTCGTCCTCGCCGCGGCCCCCGACGGCGCCCTTGCTGCCGCCTCGCTCGCCGTCCTCAGCGACGGCTTCCTCCACTACTACCTCTCCGGCAGCGCCGACTCCCACCTGGCCGACTCGCCGATGAAGAACGTCGTAGCCCGCCTCGTTGAGCACTCCGTCGACCTGGGCCTGCCCCTCAACCTCGGCGGCGGCATCTCCCCTGGCGACGCGCTCGAGGAATTCAAGCGTGGCTTCGCCAACCGCACGATCCCCTGGCACACCTCCGAGATCGTCTGCGACCCGGAGAAGTACCAGCAGCTGACGAAGGGCCGTGATCCCGGATCCTTCTTCCCTGCCTACCGAGCCTAATCGCCAGCCGAGGCGCTTCCTCCGCCGGCCGAGGGCTATTCGGCCGGTTCGGCTGGCGTTGGTCCCGTGAACACGAAGGCGTGCACCGGCTCGCCCCCGTACTTGCCCCAGGTCGCCTTGCCGAAGTCGCGGACGGCGTCCAGCGTTATCGCGCCCCTGTAGGTGGGGCAGCCGAGCAGGTTGGTCCAGGTGGTCGCTGCCACCTGGTAGGGCATTTTTTCGTTCGGGAAGAGCAGCGAGGCCCCGTACATCGTGTCGTAGACGCCCTTCAGCGCCAGCTGGTCCTTTTCGGCCAGGCCCGGCGCGTACTGGATCTCCAGCCGCCCGTGCTCGAGCGAGTGGACGAAGTCGATTTCGGCCGGCATTTCGGAGTAGGCGCCGTCGGCCTGCTGGTAGGGCGGTTCGACGTGCGCGCCGGAGGTCGGCGGGTTGGTCTTGTAGTCCGGCGTCGGCGCGCTGGGCGGGATGTGTTCGTGTCCCTCGTCCGGCAGCTTCAGGCGCAGGACGCAGCCGGCCTGCTTGGCGGCGGCGGCCAGCTTCGAGACCTTGACCGCCGCCGGCTTGGTGCCCGGCCTGGTCGTCGGGCAGGACGCCGTTGGTCGAGCCGTAGGAGGCGTTGAGGTTGATGTGGGCTTCGCCTTCGGGGGCGCCGTCTCCGCCGCCGCTGGTGAGGACGATCACCAGCGCCGCCAGGGCGAGCGACCAGCGACGGCGGCGACCGAGTAGCCGACGATCAGGCGGTTGCGATTCGCACCGGCGTCGCCGCGTTCTCCCTCGATGCGCTCTTGGCGCAGCCGCTCCCGCTCGTCCCCTTGGTCCTGGTCCGCCATCGCCCCGCCGCCAGCTTAGTCGGCGCTGCCGGTCAGGGTCGCGGCATCGCCGCGCACCCGCTCCCAGGGCCGCGAGGCCCGCAGGGCGCCGAGCACCGCCCGCGTCGCCGCCGCCTTGTTGAGCGCGTAGAAGTGGACCCCCGGCGCCCCGGCGATCAGCAGCTCGGCGCACTGCTGGGCGGCGTAGGCGACCCCCAGCTCGAACTCCCGCTCGGGGTCGCCGCCGGCGGCCTCGAAGGCCGCTTCCAGCGGCGGCGGGATCGAGGCGTCGCAGAGGCTCGCAGATCCGCTTCGTCTGGGCGAAGCTGGCGACCGGGATCACCCCGGCGAGGATCGGTACCTCGATGCCCCGCGCCCGCGCCGCCCGCACGAAGTCGAAGTAGACCTGGTTGTCGAAGAAGAGCTGGGTGATCAGGAAGCCGGCGCCGGAGTCGACCTTGGTCTTCAGGTAGGCGAGGTCGGTGTCGAGGTCGGGCGCCTCGGGATGGACCTCGGGGAAGCAGGCGCCGCCGATCGCGAAGTCCCAGCCGGCGGCGATGAAGGCGGCCAGCTCGGCGGCGCTGCCGAGCCCGCCCTCGGGCTGGACGAAGTCCCCCTCCCCCCGCGGCGGGTCGCCGCGCAGCGCGAACACGTTCTCGATCCCGGCCGCCTCGATCCGGTCCAGCGTGCTCGCCAGCCCCTCCGTGGTCTCGCCGACGCAGCTGAGGTGGGCCATCGTCTCGCAGCCGAGCTCGTCCTTCAGCGCCGTGGTGATCTCGACCGTGCCGTCGCGGGTCGAGCCGCCGGCGCCGTAGGTGACCGAGACGAAGTCGAGCTCGAGGTGCGCCAGCTCACGCGCGGTCGCGTAGAGCTGCTCGGTCGCCTCCGCGGTCTTCGGCGGGAAGAACTCGACCGAGAAGGTCGGCCGCCGCGAGGCGATGATCTCGTCGATCCGCATCCGCGCAGGGTAACCGCCCGGCTAGCGCACGGACGGCTTGCGGCCTCGACCCGATCCTGGAAGTAGGCCTGGATGTCCTCGAGGTGCTTGCCCTTGGTCTCGGGGACGAACTTCCAGCAGAACCAGAGAGTGACGATGCCGATCCCGCCGTAGATCCAGAAGGCGCCGGTGCGCCCGGCGGCTTCGATCAGCAGCAGGAAGGTCAGCGAGACGATGAAGTTGAAGGTCCAGTTCGCCATCGTCCCCAGGCCGGCCGCCTTGCTGCGCACCGCGAGCGGGTAGATCTCGGCGTTGAGCAGCCAGAAGATCGGCCCGAGGCTGATCGCGAAGGAGGCGACGTAGGCCATCAGGCTGACGATCGCGACCACCGAGGCGACGGTGCTGCCACCGCCGCCGATGAAGGCGGCGCCGAGCGCGAACAGGGAGATCGACCATGCCGGAGACGCCGACCATCAGCAGCGTCCGCCGCCCGGCGCGGTCGAGCAGCCGCAGCGCCAGGATCGTGAAGCCGACGTTGATGACGCCGACCCCGACCGCGGCCAGGATCGAGCCGGCGGAGGAGTTGACGCCGGTGAATTCGACGATCGTCGGCGCGTAGTAGATGACCGTGTTGATCCCGGTCACCTGCTGCAGGATCGCCAGCCCGACGCCGACGAACAGCGCCGCTTTGACGACCGGCTCCAGCAGCTCGCTCCAGGCGCCCGGCTTGTCGTCGAGGCTCTCTTTGATCTCCTCCAGCTCGTGGTCGATCGTGTCCGGGTCGTCGACGCGGATCTTCGCCAGCGTCGCCCGCGCCGCGAAGTCGTCGCCGGACATCACCAGCCAGCGCGGGCTCTGCGGCATCCGCAGCATCCCGAAGCCGAGCGCCAGCGCCGGCACGCAGCCGAGCCCGAGCATCCAGCGCCAGCCCTCGCTGTCGTCGAAGGCGAGGCCGACCAGGTAGGCGACGAGGATGCCGATCGTCACCGCCAGCTGGAAGAAGCTGACCAGCCGCCCGCGGCTCTCCGGCGGCGCCACCTCGGAGATGTAGACGGGCGCGGCGGCGGAGGCGAGGCCGATCGCGACGCCGATCACGATCCGGGCGATGACCAGCACGTCGACCCCGGGCGCGGCGGCGCTGGCCAGCGCGCCGACGATGAAGACGCCGGCCGCGAGCAGGATCATCAGCCGCCGCCCGTAGGTGTCGGCGGCCGGGCCGGCGATCGCGGCGCCGCCGATCGCGCCGATCGGGACCGCGGCGACGACCAGCCCCTGGGCGAAGCTGCCGAGGTCGAAGTCCTGCTTGATGAAGAGCAGGGCGCCGGCGATGATCCCGGTGTCGTAGCCGAACAGCAGCCCGCCGAGCCCCGCGATCGCAGCGGTGAGGACCACGTTGCGCCGTGCCCTCCGAGCGGACGCCTCAGATCCCTGCGTTCATCCCGCTCGGGACCGTACATCGACCCGCGGACAAGCGCCAGCTTCCCGCCGCCGGGCTTCTCTGCGGATTTTGCGGGAATGGCGCTTGCGCTCTCCCTGGACCGGCCTCGGCAGAGGCGCTAAGTTCGCCCTGCGACCGGGAGAGACCGGTTCCCGCGGAAGCCAAGCGGAGAAGGTCTCGAAGGTGGCGCCACGAGCTTCTAAGCGCGAAGGCTACGCGCGAGGCAGGCAAACGAGCGTCATCGCCGGTCGTTTTTTCGTGCGCGCTGACGCACGCCTCCCTCGCACCCGCTCAGCGGGGCACGCCGCCCTCGCACCTGCCCTCGCACCCGCTCAACGGGGCACGATTCTCCCCTGTTGTCCGACCCGCCTCCTAAGTTGGGACGCGGCCTTGGGGAGACCTGCCCTCCCCGGCCCGCGACCGGGGCGCAGCTCCGGGAGTTGGGTGTCGCCGGCGAACCCCGTGAGCCGTCGCAGCGACTAGCCCGCCCGCTCCCAGCTACTCGAGCACCACCGCGACCGTCTCGCCCGCGGACGCCGCGATCGGAGACGGCGCTCGCTCGCACCCCCGTCCAATCCCGCCCCGCCGGCAGCTGCACGGCGAAGGAGCCCTGCCGCGCCTCGATCGCAAACGAGCGGGCGTCGCTCGGCTCGGCATCGCCGTCGACGTAGGGCGCGGCGATGAACCTCGCTGGCTCCCCCTTCCCCTTGCGGGGCTCGTCGAAGCAGTAGGAGACGATCGCCAGGCCGTCCTCGCGGCGGGCCTCGATCCGCGGCCTGGGCGGGGCGTTCCCGGCCGTCGCCTCGCCTCGCTTCCACGGCCGCGCTTCGCGGTGCAGCTCCGCCGGGTCCCACCAGTGCTGCTGCTCCCGCGGGCCCCGCGGGCTGTCGGCCTCGAAGAACTCGCGTCGCCGGGTCGCTCCCCAGCGCCCCGGCCACTGCACCCAGCCCGGGCCGTCGTCGGCGATCGCCACCAGCCGCAGCCGCAGCCGCGGGCCGAGGCCGTCGTTGTGGTCGGGGACCACGGGCGCCTCGAAGCTGCCCGCCCGCGGCAGCGAGGCATGGCGAGCCCCGGGCGGGATAGACGACGAGGGCCGGCCCCTCGCCGGAGTCGGCGAGGTCGACCTGGTCCCAGCTCAGCCGCTCGGCGCCCGTCGTGCCGGGCGAACGTCGCCGCCTCGGGCCGCTCGCCGGCGCCGAGCCGCAGCTGCACCATCTCCCAGTCGCCCTCGTGCCGCTCGAGCCCCAGCAGGCCCTTGTCGTCGTAGTAGTAGAAGAACCAGTACTGCAGCCAGAGCCGGCCCTCGCCGTCGTGGCGGGCGTGGCCGTAGACGACGTCGGCGCAGCCCTGTCGCCGCCGCGTCGCCTGGGCGTCTCCGGCGTGGGCGCCGCCGCACTCGTCGAGGTAGTCGTCGTGCCGCGCCGGCTCGCCGTTGGGGTAGGAGGAGCCGCGCAGGAAGTCGACGTCGAGCCGGGCCTCCCCGCCAGCCGGAGCCGCCGCGGCGATCAGCTCCCCGCCGGCCCGGTGCAGGGTGTTGCAGCGGCCCGGCGCGACGAGCTCGCAGATCGTCGCCACCGAGTCGGCCCGGAAGCTCTCCAGCGAGTCGTATTGGAGCAGCGGCCGGTGGCGCTGCAGCAGCGCGGTCAGCTCCGCGACGGCGGGCTGTGGGGTGCGCTCCACACGACTCGCCCGCCGCGGCCGCAGCCGCCCGACCGGGGTGCGACGAGCGCTGGCGACGAGCGCCTCCCGCACCCTCGCCTCACTCATCCAGCGCGGATGCGGCGGCTCCGGCGGCTGCACCTCGATCCCGCCGACAGTGGCCAAGCCGCGCTCCCGCATGGCGGCGTCGGCGAGCAGGTAGCCGTGGTTCTCGAGCACCGCCTGCTCGGCCTCGCCGAAGGCGTCGAGGTCTGTCCGCACCGCCGCGATCACCTCCTCGACCAGGCCGGGCTCGTATCCCGGCGGGTGGGCGGCCGCGCCGATCTCCCACTCGACGCACTCCTCCCAGCCGGCGGCGAGGCCGCTCAGGGTCAGGCCGGAGGCGCCGAAGACGAAGCGCGGACCCAGCTGCGGCTCTCCGCCCAGGGAGTCGATCAGCTGCCGCGCGTAACGCTCCTCCAGGGCCGCCCCGCCGGCGACGCCCGGGAAGGGCTTGCGCAGGAAGGCGCGGGCGCGGGCGTTGCGGCGGGCGATCGCCCGCATCGGCTCGGCCACCTGCTCCGGCCACTCGCGGTAGCCGCCGTGCAGCGGCCAGGGCACCCGGGTCGCCAGCAGCGCCGCGACGATGCTGCCGCCCGCCACCGCGCCGACGGTGCCGGTCTGGGCCAGGAGGCCCAGCTCGTTGAGCCTGGTCAGGGCACCGAGGTGGAAGAGCGCGGCCCGGTAACCGCTGCCGGCCAGCCAGAGCGCCTTTTCACCGCGGTCGGCCTCGCCGGGCGCCAGCCCGCCGAGCCGCCCGAGTGTCGGCAGCTCGCTGGACTTCGATGATTGGACGGAGACGCCGGGCATTGGAACCTGGGGCATTTAATCAGTGCCTTTTGCTGCAACTCTTCGCATCGGTCCAGCTGTGCGAGGATGCGCGACGATGAGCCGGGAGGTTCGCTACGAGCGAGTCGGGGCGGCGGCGCTGCTGACGATCGACCGGCCGGAGCGCCGCAACGCGGTCGACGGCGCCACCGCGGCGCTGCTGCGCCAGGGCTTCGACGACTTCGAGGCCGACGGCGACGCCCGCGTGCTCGTCCTCACCGGCGCCGGCGGCGAGGCCTTCTGCGCCGGCGCCGACCTCAAGGCGCTCGACCTCGACGTCGACGACCCGGCCGGCCCGATGGGCTTCACCCGCCTCACCCCGTCGAAGCCGGCGATCGCGGCCATCGACGGCTGGTGCCTGGCCGGCGGCCTCGAGCTGGCCCTCTGGTGCGACCTGCGGATCGCCACTCCCGGCTCGACCTTCGGCTTCTTCGAGCGCCGCTGGGGGGTGCCGCTGGTCGACGGCGGCACCCAGCGCCTGCCCCGCGTGATCGGCCTGGGCCGGGCCCTGGAGCTGATCCTCACCGGCCGTCCCGTCGACGCCGAGGAGGCGCTGCGGATCGGCCTCGTCAACGAGGTCGTCGCCGCCGGGCGCGCACCTGCGAGCGCGCCCTGGAGCTGGCCGAGCAGATCGCCGCCTTCCCACAGGAGACGATGCTCGCCGACCGCCGCGCCGCGATCGAGGGCGTCGGCCTGCCGCTCGCCGACGGCCTCGCCCTCGAGCACCACCTCGGCCGCGAGACCCTTGACGTAGCCGTCGAAGGCGCCGCCCGCTTCGCCTCCGGCGAGGGTCGCCACGGCGAGGGCGTCTGAGGGGGCGGGCGGGCGAACGTCTTGTACTTTTTCGCCGCCACCCTCCGGGCGCCAGCCCGAGGCGCCCACCGAAAAAGTTAAGTGAAGCCCCCTGCCCGCCCCCAGTCGCCCTCGCGGGCGACCCGCCGCATCTCGTCCTCGGCTGCTTCCGGGCCGAGGTAGGGCATCAGCACCGCGAAGACCAGGTCGGGGAGGATCCGCCGCAGTTCCGGTCCGCGGCCGGCCCGGACCTCGTCGAAGATCATCGAGGTGCGCGCCGCCGATCGCGAAGCGGGCGGTGTCGGCCGGCAGGTCGTCGGCCTGGGAGGAGGCGGCGCGGCCTTCCTCGAGGAAGGGGGTGAAGCGGCCGAGCGCCGCCCGGTAGCGGATCCGGGCCTCCTCGCCGACGGCCGTCACCTCGACCATCGCCATCCGGGCGATGTCGGCCTCGGTCGCCAGCAGGTCGACCAGGGCCCGCAGCGCCGCCGCGATCCGCTCCGGCCAGGGCTCCCCGCCGGCGCTCTCGTAGGCGCTCGAGACGTGGGCGACGAGCACGTCGATCACCGCGTCGTAGGACTCGAGGAAGCAGGTCTCCTTGCTCGCGAACATCTCGTCGAAGGTCTCGCGGGACGCCTGGGCCGCCTCGATCACGTCAGCCACCGTGGTCGCCTCGTAGCCCTTGGCGGCGGCGACGCGAACCATCGCCTCCAGCAGCCGCTCGCGCTCGGAGCGGACCGCGTAGGCCCTTGGCAGCGCTTCGCTCGCAGCCGATTCGGACCGTGGATTCGATGCCGATGGCGAATCCATCCCACCCAGCGTAGGGCAGCGACAGCGGCCTGTCCAACCGACCCGGCGGATTGTCGCGGGGGGCGGACTAAGCGCTCGCGGCCTGCATCTCGGCGCTCGCCACCTCGGCCCCGAAGTAGGGCAGAACCGCGAAGTACATGAACTCCGGGAGCAGCTGGCGGAAGCCGTCGTCGCTCGCCGGTCGCGAGCCGCGAGTGGATCACCGCGTGGATCCCGGCGGCGATCCCCTCGGGGGCGATCGGCGGCGGCGACTCGCCCTCGCCGTCCGCCTCGCGGGCCCGGTCGAGGAAGGCCGTGATCCGCTGCATCGCCGCGGCCCGTTTCGCCAGGGCCTCGGGGCCGGCGGCGTGGACCTCGACGATCAGCGCCCGGCCGACGTCGGGCTCGGCGTCGAGGAAGTCGAGCAGCGCCCCCAGCCCGGCGCGCAGCTCGCCCTGTCCAGGTCCTCCTCGCCGGCGGCCGCCGCCACGATCAGCGCTTCGAGCCGCTCCAGGCCTGCGTCGTAGGCCTGCAGGTAGCAGTCGTCCTTGTCGGCGAAGTTGTCGTAGAAGGCCTGGCGGTAGACGCCGGTTCGGTCGAGCACGGTGCGCACCGAGGTCCGCTCGTAGCCCTCCGCGCCGACCGCCTCGAGCATTCCGTCCAGGATCGCTTGCCGCTTCGGAGAGGTCACGAGTCTGAGTTCGGGAGCGTTGTCGTCGGAGCCAGCCCCGCCGCCGTCCCTTCAGCCCCCGCCAGGACCTTGGTTTCGGCGCGCTTTCCCATCGCAGCCTTTCTTCGGATCGATCAAGGGAACCGCTTGTCTGGATCTCGGTACTTTAGCGGTATGTAGCCGCGCCGTCCAGCTTGTAAGCCAGTCGGGGTCAAGGTACTCTGGCGTTCGTGGCCGAAAACGCGTCTACGATGCGACCCCCGCCCGGGCGGCATCCCCTCCCCAGAGAGTTCATCGCCCAGCACCAGCGGGCGCGCATCATCTCGGCCCTCGCCGAGGAGACCGTGGAGAAGGGCTACCGGGCCGTCACCGTCGCCGACATCGTCCGCCGCGCCGGCATCGCCCGCAACACCTTCTACGAGAACTTCTCCTCCAAGGAGGACTGCTTCCTCGCCGCCTCGGAGTTCGCGGTCAAGGAGGCGCTGCGCCGCGTCGTCGACGCCGCCAGCAAGGTCGACAGCTGGCCGGCCCGGGTCAACTCCGGCCTCGCCGCCTTCCTCCACTACGTCGCCAGCGAGCCGGCCCTGGCCCGCACCTGCATCGTCGAGGCGCTCTCCGCCGGCCCCGCCGCGGTCGAGCGCTACGAGCGCTCGATCCAGGCCTTCGTGCCGCTCTTCCGGATGGGCCGCAAGGTCTCCCCGCACGGCGAGGAGCTGCCGGGCACGCTCGAGGAGACGATCATCGGCGGCATCTTCTGGATCATCTACCAGCGCATCATCATGGGACAGACGGAGCAGATCGAGGAGCTGCTGCCGGAGCTGGTCGAGTTCTCGCTCACCCCTTACCTCGGCGCCGAGGCAGCGAAGCGGGCGGCAGCCGAGCAACCCGCAAGCCGCCAGCAGCGGCTGAGGCCACGAAGGCAGGGATCGGCGGTCCCATGACCTAGTGCTCGAAACCGAGACTCGCACCGCCGCCTCCTCGAGCGGGCGCGCCTGATCGAGGCTCTGATCGAGGTCGCCGCCGAGCGGGGCTACGTCGAGACGTCGATCGAGACGGTCGTCGCCCGGGCCGGCCTCGACCGTCCCGCCTTCGACCGCCACTTCCGCGGCAAGTACGACTGCTTCCTCAGCGCCTGGCAGGAGATGAACGAGGAGTGCATGGCACTCGGTGATGCGCGCCTATGACAGCGCGCAGTACTGGCCCGACCGGCTGCGCGCCGTCGCTGTCGAGGTCGTCGGCTCGCTCTGCGACGACCCCGGCCGCGCCTGCTTCGCGGTCGAGGTGCTGGCCGCCGGCGACGCCGCCCGGGCCCGCCGCGACATGACGATGCGGGTGATCGCCTCGCTGATCGACGCCGGCCGCAAGGAGATGGACGACCCGGAGTCGGTCCCGCACACGACCGCCGAGGCGCTCGCCGGCTCCGCTTACGGCCAGGTCTACGCCAAGGTCGTGCGCGGCGACACCGACGAGCTGCCGAAGCTGATTCCGCAGCTGATGTCGGCCGCGGTGATGCCCTACCTGGGTGTCGAGGCGGCCCTCGAGGAGCTCGACCGAAGCTCTAATTCCTCCGACCGGTATCGTCGCCCTGTGGCCGCAGATCCCGCCGACACGCTCGGTCGAGTCAGCTGCGCGACTACCCGCCCGAGCTTGCCCGCCTGCCGCCGGGCCGCCACGGCCTGCCGCGCGAGTTCGTCGCCCACAACCAGCGCGAGCGGCTGATCGCCGGCCTCGCCGAGGCGATCGCCGAAAACGGCTACGCGGGCACGACGATCGCCCACATCACCCGCCACGCGGCGGTCTCCCGCCGCACCTTCTACGAGCACTTCGCCAGCAAGGACGAGTGCTTCGTCGCCGCCTACGACACGGTGATGGCGGAGCTGCGCGAGCGCGTCGGCCAGGCCTTCGAGGAGGAGGAGGAGTGGCCGCACGCGGTCAAGGCCGGGATCGGCGCGATGCTGCGCTTCCTCGCCGCCGAGCCCAACCTCGCCCGCCTCTGCATGGTCGAGGCGCTGGTCGCCGGCCCGGTCGTCGTCGAGCGCTACGACGCGCCATCCAGAGCTTCGTCCCCTACTTCCAGACCGGCCGCGAGGGCCGCTCCCCCGAGGTCCTCGCCCGCCTCTCCCCGACCACCGAGGAGGCCCTGGTCGGCGGCATGATGTCGCTGATCTCCCGCCGCATCATCGCCGGCAAGACCGCCGAGCTGGAGAGCCTGCTGCCCGACCTGGTCGAGTTCACCCTGACGCCGTACCTCGGCAGCGCCGAGGCGGTCGAGGTCGCCCGCGAGGGCTGAGTCGCCTGACGAGCGGCTTCGCAGGTCGCCCGGGCCGGGGCGAGGAAGCCCGAATCGTGCGCAGGCGGAGGCGACGGGCGCTACGGCGGTGACGTAGCGCCACCTGGGTTGCGGCTGTCACCGCTGGCGCCGCCGTGCATACCCGTGCCTCGCCGATGTTTGGCCAACATCTGGCAGCAGACTTACACAACCCGGCCGTTAACGCAAGACTTTTTGAATAAACGGTCAGTTACTGAATCGGAGTTAGCGGGCCTGCCCCGCCGCGCCCGCCGAGCGCAGCTCCAGCCAGGCCTCGTCCTCGCCGAAGTAGTTGAGGACGACGAGGTGGGAGAGGTCGGGTAGCAGCTGCTCGAGCCTCGGCGGCGCGGCCGGCGCCGATCTCGAGGCAGATCGATTCCTCGATCGCGCCGATCATGAAGCCGGCGGTCATCGGGCTGGCCGAGGGGCGGGCGCCGGGCTCGTCGCGGGCGGTGTCGATCGCGGCGATCAGGCGCTCGACCACCTGCTGGTGCTTCGACCCAGGCCTCGCCGCGGGCGGCCCGCACCTCGATCAGCAGCGCCTTCGCCAGCAGCGGCTGCTCGGCGACGAAGCGCAGCAGCTCGGCCAGCGCGGCGCGGAAGCCGTCGCGCCAGCTGCCGCCGCCCCGGCCCGCCTCGAGCAGGCTCCTCGCAGAGCTGGTCGGCGGCCGCCTCGTAGGCCTGTGCGAAGCAGGCCTCCTTGCTGCCGAAGCGGCGGTGGAAGCGGTCGCGGCTGATCCCGGCGCGGTCGGCGACCTCCTGCACGGTCGTCTTCTCGTAGCCCAGCGCGCCGGCGGTCAGCAGCATCGCTTCGTGGACGCCGCTGCGTCGGTGGCTGCGGTCCGGCAGCGACCTCTTCCCAAGACCGAACGGCGCGGAGTGTGCGCGGTCCTTCCACTTCGGGTACCATAGCCCATATTTGGGAACTTGCTCCACTCTATGTACTGATTTCGTACCAATGGGAACCCGCGCTATCCTGAAGGCGTGCGAGCCCTGCCCGGAAAGGCATCTCGGCAGCCTCCCGGCCCCCAGCCGGTCAGCCGCGACGCCGCCGCCGCCGACCAGCGCCGCCGCATCCTCGAGGCGACCGCCGACCTGGTCGCCGAGCAGGGCTACCAGGAGACGACGATCGAGAAGATCGTGCGCCGCGCCAAGGTCGGCTACGCGACCTTCTACAAGAACTTCGACGACAAGGAGGCAGCCTTCCTGGCGCTGCTCGACGCGGCGACCGAGCGCACCGTCGCGCCGGGTCGAAGCACGCCTACGAGCGCGAGGACGGCCTGGCCCGACCAGGTCGCCGCCGGCGCTCGGCGCCCTCTTCGAGGACGTCGCCGCCCACCCCAACGTCGGCCCGCGCCTGCCTGGTCGAGGCGCTCGACCGCCGGCCCCGAGGCGGTCGCCCGCACGAGGGGGCGCTGAAGCGCTTCGCCCCCCTGCTGCGACCGGGCCGCGAGCTCAACCCGCGCCAGGCCGAGCTTCCCGAACACGCTCGAGGACACCCTGACCGGCGGCGTCCTCTGGGTGATCAACCAGCGCCTCATCGCCGGCGAAGCCGAGGCAGCTGCGCGGCGCTGCTGCCCGGAGACCCTCGAGTTCGTCCTGCGCCCCTACGTCGGCGAGGACGAAGGCGGCGCGCGAGGCCGCAGCTGGCGGCTTCGAGCTGACCGCAACGGTTGCGTGCTAGGAGACGCTGCCGCGGGGGACGATCCATCGCGTCGGCTGGCCGGTTACCTTCGCGATCCGCTCGAAGTCGGCGTCGTAGTGGAGAACGGTCAGCCCGGCGCGCTCCGCACAGGCGGCGATCAGCAGGTCGGGGAGCGGCACCGCCCGGTGCTGGGAACGCTCGGCGAGCGCCGCCTGCACCTCGAGAGCCCGCTGCACGCACTCCTCATCGAGCGGCGCTCGCGGCATTCCGGCAAGCGACTGGCGCGGCGGCGCGATAGTTCTCAGGGCTGCTGGCGCTGTAGAGAATCTCGAGGTCGACGATCCCACAGGTGGCGACCTGTCCTTGTCGCATTAGAGGGTCCAGTGCTTCGCGGACCTCGGCTCGAGTTTGACGACGTGCGAGGGCGCTCGTATCGACCAAGAACGAAGCGCATCCATTCCGGCGGTCTACGCCAGGCGTCCTTCATGACCTCGGGATTGTTAGCTCCAGGACGCCCGGCGTGTCCAACAGCTCAAGCAACTCTTCTGCGCAACTGCCGTTTGGCGATCTCATCGAGCGCCGCGTCGACCGTCTCGGTCATCGTCTTGGTCCCGAGAACCTCCCTTGCGACATCGACCTTCTCGGTATCTATCTCGAAAGACGTCTTGCGCTTGGCGATCGTGGCCACGCTCCCACTGTATAGCGATTTAAGAGATATAGAGAGGATGGTACAGAGAATTTGCTATCTCGTGACATCTCCCGCACCGCGCCATATTCTCTCCACGTGCCCGAAGAAGAGCTCGGCCCGCTTCCCGCCGGCCGCCACGGCTTCAGCCCCGAGCAGGTCGCCCACAACCAGCGCGAGCGCCTCATCGCCGGCCTCGCCACCGCGGTTGCCGAGCACGGCTACAACGCGGTCACGATCACCCACATCACCAAGGCCGCCGCGGTCTCCCGCCGCGTCTTCTACGCCAACTTCGAGGGTAAGGAGGAGTGCTTCCTCGCCGCCTTCGACGTGGTGGTCGAGCACATCCGCGACCTGGTGACGGAGGCGGTCGACGCGGCGCCGGACTGGCCGCACCGAGCGGTCGCGGCGGCGCGTCAGGTGCTCATCTTCCTGGCCTCCGAGCCCGACCTGGCGCGGCTCTGCCTGGTCGAGTCCCAGAGCGCCGGGCCCGCGGTGGCGGCCCGCCTCCACGCGGCGATCCGCGAGCTGGTCCCGCCCCTGGAGAGGGGTAGGGAGGAGCGCGCAGGCGAGCGCCCGTTACCCCCCACCACCGAGGACTCGACGATCGGCGCCCTGGTCTCCCTGGCCGCCCGCAAAGCGGCCGCCGGCGAAGCCGATCGCCTCGACGAGCTGCTTCCCGATTTCACCCAGTTCATTCTCTCGCCGTACCTGGGCCCCGACGAGGCCGAACGCCTCGCCCGCGCCGCCGCGTAGCCCTCCTCACCTCTAGGAACTTTCCTTTTCTTTCAGGAACTTGTCCTTGACAAACCCGCCTGTCGTTGCTTAGCTAGCGACACTCGCGGGTACGGACAGCACCTTCTGGGAACTGCTTCAACTCCAGCGAGTGAATCAGAGAACACGGAACACGCTGCATCAGGGAAAACCGAGCCTCGCGGGAGTGCCGCTAAGGGAAGCGGCAAGCAGAGGGGCTCACGGGACAAGGAGAGCAATACGTGAGACGCCCCACGAAGGCATCGTCGGCGGGATCGACCCAGCGCCAGGCCAGTCGCCTCGCCCTCCTGCTCAGCGTCACCGCCGCGCTCCTGCTCCTCCCGGCCGCCCTGGCTGTTGCCGCACCCCCGAACGGATCCATGAAAGTCCTCATCGAAGGAGCCGGCAGCGGCGAAGTCAAGAGCATCGGCGAAGAAGGTGAACTGGAAACCTGGCCCGGTAGCCCGCCGATCGCCTGCACCTACGCCTCGCCCGGTCCCGCCACCGGCGTCTGCGAAGACGAAATGAGCGACGAAGAAGGCAGTTACGGCGTCCTCATGATCGCGACTCCCGCCCCCGGCTCCAAATTCTCCGGCTGGGTTATCGAAGGAGCCGAATTCAAAGCCTCCGGCTGTGACAACCCGGCGGCAGGAACCTGCCTGCCGCTCAATCTCGGAGCGGAAACCGAAGTCACCGCGAGAGCGACCTTTGTCCTCGCCCCGCCAGTGGTCACCAACGACGCCCCCGGCACCGTCACCCAGACCTCGGTGGTGATGAAAGGCCACGTCAACAACGAAGGCGCCGAAGCGGGCTCCTCATGCAAGTTCGTGATCGAAAAAGAAGCGACGCCGGGGGTGATCGCCGAACCGGCCTGCGACGTCAACCCGGTCACCGGCTCCACCGACACCGCAGTGCAGGCAACCGCCTCGAGCCTGGAAGCGAACACCAAATACGTCTACCGCGTCGTTGCCACCAGCAGCGCCGGCACCAGTACCGCAGCCCCCGATCAGTCCGCTCAGACGCTGCCCAACGCCCCAGTCGTCACCAACGACGCCCCCGGCACCGTCACCCAGACCTCGGTGGTGATGAAGGGCCACGTCAACAACGAAGGCGCCGAAGCGGGCTCCGCCTGCAAGTTCGTGATCGCCCTGCAGAGCGCGCCAGGGACTCCTATCGCCGAACCGGCCTGCGACGTCACCCCGGTCACGGGCTCGACGAGCACCGCAGTCGAAGCAACCGCCAGCGGTCTCAGCGCCAACAGCAAATACGTCTACCGGGTCATCGCCACCAACACTGGTGGCACCAGCACCGGCACCCCCGATCAGGCGACTCAGACGCTGCCCAACGCCCCGGCTATTACCAACGACGCCCCCGGCACCGTCATCCAGACCTCGGTGGTGATGAAGGGCCACGTCAACAACGAAGGCGCCGAAGCGGGCTCCGCCTGCAAGTTCGTGATCGCCCTGCAGAGCGCTCCCGGGACTCCCATCGCTGAACCGGCTTGCAGCCTCACCCCGGTCACCGGCTCTGCTTCCACCGCTGTCGAAGCAACCGCCTCCGGCCTTACCGCCAACAGCAAATACCTCTACCGAGTCATCGCCACCAACAGCGGCGGCACCACGACGGGAGCGCCCGATCAGAAACTGAGCACCCTGGTCAACCCCCCGAGCGTGATCAGCGGCGCCGGGGCGACGGGCCTCACCCAGAGCACCGCGACGCTGGCGGGAACCGTCAACCCCAACGCCGGCACCCTCAGCGCCTGCAGGGTCGAATACGGCACCTCTGCCAGCTACGGCTCCCAGGCCCCCTGCGCCTCACTGCCGGCCCCGGGATCGAGCCCGGCCCCGGTAAGCGCCTCGCTGGCGGGACTCGTTGCCAACACGACCTACCACTTCCGCTTTGCGGCAACCAACGCCGGCGGTTCTGCAAACGGCGCCGATCAGACCTTCACGACCCTGGCCAACACCTGCGCGACCGATCCCGCCCTCTGCCCGCCGGCGGCCAAGCCCGGCGTCGCCAAGGCGGCCTCAGCTGCCTCGGTCTCCGCCAACAAGGCCGCCCTGAAGCTGAGCTGCTCCGGGGGAGCCTGCAGTGGCTCCTTGAAGCTCACCGCCAAGCTCAAGCAGGGCAAGAAGACCAAGACCCTGACCATCGCCAAGGGCTCCTTCAGCCTCGTCGACGGTGCCGCAAAGACGCTCACGGTGACGATCACCAACGGCGCCGCCAAGCAGGAACTGAACAAGGGCAAAACCCTGAAGGCGAAGCTGAGCGGGAGCGGGATCGAACCCTCCACGGTCAAGCTCAAGCCGGCCAAGAAGAAGCACTAGGGGGTCATGGTGAGCTCTGCAAGGCACCCCGGCACGTCGCGGTCCACCCGGCTGCTGCTCGGCCTCGCCAGCGCTCTGCTCGCGGTTGGGCTGCTGGCTCCGAGCTCGGCGCTGGCGGTCCACGTCTTCACGAGCTCCTTCGGCGAACCTGGGCACGGTGACGGTCAGCTCGAACTCGCCACACTTTTATTTCCGGCATTCGAACCGGCAATCGCCGACAGCGGCCTCGCCGTCAACGAAGAAACCCACGACGTCTACGTCGCCGACACCGGCAACCACCGCATCGAGCAGTTCAGCGCCGCCGGCGCCTTCGTGCGCACCTTCGGAACCTTTGGCCACGCTGCCTTCGTAGCTGTGGACAACGCTCCGTTGAGCCCCTCCCACGGCGACGTCTACGTCGCTGATACCGCCAACAACATCGTCTCCAAGTTCGACTCCTCGGGCGTCCTCATTACCTCCTGGGGAGTCAATGGCCAGCTCGACGGTTCCAGCGCCAGCGGCGGGCCCTTCACTGAAATCGCCGGCATCACCGTCAGCCCGTCGGGCGAGCTCTTCGTCTATGACCCGGCCACCAATAACTGGTTCGGATTCGCCCAGGACGGTGCCCCGGGTCCCACCGTTACCGTCCCGCGCGGGACTTTCCCGGTCGGGATCGCCACCGACAGCGCCGGCAACCTCTACAAGGTCGTCGGCACCGGCAACGTCGAGAAGTTCGACTCCGCTGGCAACGATGTCGGGCCGGTCAACCCCCAGGGCACCACGACCGGCTTCACGATCGACCCCGCCAACGACGACATCTACACCGACCAGAACGGGAAGATCGATCGCTACGACTCGACCTGCGTTCCCTCGGGCGCCGCCGAAGGCACTCCCTGCACCGCTGCCGAAACCTTCGGCGCAGGCCATCTCAGCTTCGGCGTCGGCCTCGCCGTTGACGGCACCTCCAGCACCGTCTACGTCGGCGACGCCGAAGTAGACAAGATCCTCGTCTTCCCGCTCCTCACGGCTTCCATCGTCAGCACCGGAGAAGCCAACCCGGTGGGCTCCACCAGCGCCAGCCTGCATGGCACCGTCAACCCCAACGGGCTCCCCCTCAAGTCAAACCCCGGCGAAGGCTGCTTCTTCGAATACGACACCGCCAAATACAGCCAGGGCGAAGGCCCCCACGGCGAAATCGCCCCCTGCGCAGCGCCCGACGCCGCCGAAGTGGGCGCCGGCAACGCCCCTGTCTCCGTCCACGCCGAAGTCACGGGGCTCGAAGTCGGCACCACCTACCACTTCCGCCTGCGCGCCGCCAACGCCAGCGCCCCCTCAGAAGGCGAAGACGAAGTGCTCACCACCCTCGGCCCGGCGATCGGGGAAGAGGGGGCATCGCAGGTAACCACCACCACCGCCAAGATCAGCGGCCTGATCAACCCTCACGGGGTGCCGACCAGCTTCGCGGTTGAATACGTCAGCGCCGCCGACTTCGAAGCAAGCGAATACGACAACGCGCTGAGCGTGCCGGCGCCGGCCGAAGAAATAGGCGCGGCGACCGATTTCGTCGAAGTCACCCAGCAGCTCGCCGGCCTCAGCCCCGACACCACCTACCACTTCCGCCTGGTCGCGATCAACCCGGCCGCCACCAACCGGGGCCCCGACGAGCGCTTCGCCACCTTCGCCGAGCCCTTCTCCGGCCTGCCGGACGCCCGCGCCTACGAGATGGTCACCCCGGCGCAGAAGTCCGGCGAGCCCTTCCCGCCCGAACCGTCCGAAGTCCTTGGGGGAACTTGCTTTAACCCCCGGCCCGCCTGTGCGCCCGGGGCCGGCCAACCAACGATGATGCCGATGCAGAGCACCCCCGACGGATCGGCCTTCGCCTACGAGGGCCAGCCCTTCTCCGGCGGCCTGAGGGCGGGTCCGAATGAGTACCTGGCGCGCCGGGAAGCGGGCGGCTGGGAAACCGAGGGCCTCAGCTCGCCGCTGTTCGACGGGCAGTTCACGGCTTTCTCCCCAGACCTCTCGCGCGGCGTCCTCATCCAGCAGGAACCCCTCACCCCCGAAGCCCCGGCCCGTGGGGGACTGGGCTTCCTCAACCTCTACCTCTGGCAGGAAGGGGCGCTGCAGTCGGTCCTCAGCGAAAAACCGCCCCACCGCGACCCCGGCTCAAGCGGCCCCAACAGATTCAAACTCTCCTATGAGGCCGCCAATGCCGGCACCGCCAGGGTGCCGGCGGTAAGCCACGTCCTCTTCGCCGCCAACGACGCGCTTACCGCGGCCAGCGCCTTCGCCCCCGCAGCGCCGCAGGTCGGAGCGGGCGGAGAAAACCAGGGCTGCAACGTGGGCGAAGACTGCAACCTCTATGAGTTCGCCGAAGGCCAGCTGCGCCTGATCAACGTGCTGCCCGGCAACGCCACCGCTGCGCCAGGCGCGGTGATCGGCTCCCGGCCTTCCAACAGCGAACCGCCCGACGTCGACCACGCGATCTCCGCCGACGGCAGCCGGATCTTCTGGAGCAATGAAAGCGGCCGCGTCTTCGTCCGCATCGACGGCACCGAAACCCAGGAAATCAAAGACCTGGGCGGGTTTGTGAGCGCCACCCCCGACGGCGCAAAGGTGCTTTTGGACGACGGCTGCCTCTATGACCTGCAAAGCGAAGCCTGCGAAGCGGACCTGACCGCAGGAAAAGGCGGCTTCCAGGGCATCCTCGGCGCCGCCGAAGACCTCTCTCGCGTCTACTTCGTCGACACCAAGGTACTTAGCGGCGGCGAAGAAAACGCCAACGAAGAACACGCCGAAGACGGCAAGTTCAACCTCTACGCCTGGAACGAAGGCACCACCGCCTTCATCGGCAGGCTGCTGAAAGCGGACGGCCAGATCGTCAAACACAACAACGGCGGCCAGTACGGCGACTGGAACCCCTCCTCTGCGCGCCGCACCGCCCAGGTCAGCGCCGACGGGCGCTACCTGACTTTCATGTCGCAGGCCCCGCTGACCGGGTACGTGGAAAACAGGGTCGCCGGCAGCGGTGCGTGCGGATCCAGCCCGACCTCGACCTGCTTCTTCGAGGTCTTCGCCTACGACGCCGCCACCGACAGCCTCGCCTGCCCCTCCTGCAACCCCAGCGGCGAGCGGCCGCTGGGCCCCTCCAACCTCAGCCTGTTCTCGAACATCTTCTCCGAAGCCGAAGCCACGCCCTCCCCGCCCCACAACCTCACCACCGCCGGGCAGGGACGACTCTTCTTCGAAAGCCAAGACACCCTCTCCCCGCGCGATGAAAACGGCCACATCCAAGACGTCTATGAGTGGGAGCCCCAGGGAGTCGGCAGCTGCGAGCGCGCCGGCGGCTGCGTCTTCCTGATCTCAAGCGGCCATGACCCCGGCGACGCGATGTTCGTCAACTCCACCCCCAGCGGCAACGACGCCTTCTTCAGCACCCGCGAGCAGCTGCTGGGACGCGACAAAGACGACCTGATCGATATCTACGACGCCCGCGTGGGTGGCGGCATCGCCGAACCGGCCGGCGCCGCTTGCCTGGGCGAAGCCTGCAAGGGCCCCAGTTCCGCTCCCGCGCTCACCCAGAGCCCCGCCAGCGCCACCTTCAGCGGTCCGGGCAACCCCAAGCCGGCCCCCAAGCACAAGAAGCACCACAAGCAAAAGAAGCACAAAAAGCACAAGCGAGCCGCCAAGCACAACCGTGGAGGGGCAAGGTGAACCGTCGCACCCGGCTGCTGCTCGGCTTTGCCAGCGCTCTGCTCGCGGTCGGGCTGCTGGCTCCGAGCTCGGCGCTGGCGGTCCACGTCTTCACGGGCTCCTTCGGTGAATCCGGGCACGGTGACGGTCAGCTCGAACTCGCCATTCTCCTATCCCCGGCATTCGAACCGAAAATCGCCGACAGCGGCCTCGCCGTCAACGAAGAAACCCACGACGTCTACGTCACCGACACCGGCAACGGCCGCGTCGAGCAGTTCACCGCCACCGGCGCCTTCGTGCGCACCTTCGGAACCTTCGCGTACCCCGCCTTCGTCGCCGTCGACAACGCTCCGCTGAGCGCCTCCCACGGCGACGTCTACGTCGCCGACACCGCCAACAACATCGTCTCCAAGTTCGACTCCTCGGGCGTCCTCATCACCTCCTGGGGAGTCAATGGCCAGCTCGACGGCTCCAGCGCCAGCGGCGGCCCCTTCACTGAAATCGCCGGCATCACCGTCAGCCCGTCGGGCGAGCTCTTCGTCTATGACCCCATCAACCACAACTGGTTCGAGTTCGCCCAGGACGGCACCCCGGGTTCCACTGTTCTCGTCGGGCGCGAATCTACCCCGGTCGGGATCGCCACCGACAGCGCCGGCAACCTCTACAAGGTCGTCGGCAACGGCAACGTCGAGAAGTTCGATTCGGCCGGCAACGACGTTGGGCCGGTCAACCCCCAGGAAGGCAACGCTACCACCGCCACCACCGGCTTTGCGATCGACCCCGCCAACGACGACATCTATACCGACCAGAACGGGAAGATCGATCGCTACGACTCGACCTGCGTTCCCTCCGGCGCCGCCGAAGGCACTCCCTGCACCGCCGCCGAAACCTTCGGCGCAGGCCACCTCACCTCCGGCGTCGGCCTCGCCGTCGACTCCGCCCACACCGTCTACGTCGGCGATGCCGACGTAGACAAGATCCTCGTCTTCCCGCTCCTCACGGCTTCCATCGTCACCACCGGAGAAGCCAACCCGATCGGCGCCACCAGCGCCACCCTGCATGGCACCGTCAACCCCAACGGGCTCCCCCTCAAGTCAAACCCCGGCGAAGGCTGCTTTTTCGAATACGACACCGCCAAATACAACCAGGCCGAAGGCCCCCACGGCGAGGTCGCCCCGTGCACAGCACCCGCCGCCGCCGAAGTGGGCGCCGGCAACGCCCCTGTCTCCGTCCACGCCGAAGTCTCAGCCCTGAAAACGGGCACGATTTACCACTTCCGCCTCCGCGCCGCCAACGCCAGCGCCCCCTCGGAAGGCGAAGACAAAGAATTCCTGACCCTCGGCCCGGCGATCAAAGAAGAGAGGGCATTGCAGGTCGGTACCACCACCGCCAAGATCGTCGGTCTGATCAACCCCCACGGCGTGCCCACCAGCTTCGCGGTGGAATACGTCAGTGCCGCCGACTTCAACGCAAGCGAATACGCCAAAGCAACCAGCGTGCCGGTGCCCGCCGAAGAAATAGGCGCGGCAACCGACTTCGTCGAAGTCGCCCAGCAGCTCAGCGGCCTCAGCCCTGACACCACCTACCACTTCCGCCTGGTCGCGATCAATCCGGACGCCACCAACCAGGGCCCCGACCAGCACTTCGCCACCTTCGTCGTGGCCCCGGCCGGCCTGCCCGACGCCCGCGCCTACGAGATGGTCACCCCGGCGCAGAAGTCCGGCGAGCCCTTCCCGCCGGAACCGTCCGAAATCCTCGGGGGAACTTGCAAGTCTCCCCGGCCCGCCTGCGCGCCCGGGGCCAAGGAGATAACGATGATGCCGATGCAAAGCAGTGCCGACGGGTCGGCCTTCGCCTATGAGGGCCAGCCCTTCTCCGCCGGCCTGAATGCGGGTGCGAATGAGTACCTGGCGAGCCGGGAAGCAGGCGGCTGGGGAACCGAAGGCCTCAGCTCACCCCAGCTCAACGGGCAATTCAAGGCCCTTTCCTCCGACCTCTCCCGCGGTGTCCTCACCCAGGAGCAACCCGCCACCCCCGACGCCCCCTCGCGCGAAGGCCTGGGCTTCGCCAATCTCTACCTCTGGCAGGAAGGGTCGCTACAGTCGCTTATCAGCGCGGAACCGCCCCACCGCGACCCCGGCCACCAGGGCGCCAACGTCTTCAAAATCGCCTACGAGGGCGCCAATTCCGGCACGGCCATGGTGCCGGGGATAAGCCACGTGCTCTTCGTCGCCAACGACGCGCTGACCGCAGCCAGTGTCTTCGCCCCCGTGGCTCCGCCAGTGGGAGCAGGAAGCACCGAACGCGGCTGCAACCTGGGCGAAAACTGCAACCTCTATGAGTGGGTCGCCGGTCAGCTGCGCCTGATCAACGTGCTGCCCGGCAACGCCACCGCTGCGCCAGGCGCGGTGATCGGCTCCCGGCCTTCCAACAGCGAACCGCCCGACGTCGACCACGCGATCTCCGCCGACGGCAGCCGGATCTTCTGGAGCAATGAAAGCGGCCGCGTCTTCGTCCGCATCGACGGCACCGAAACCCAGGAAATCAAAGACCTGGGCGGGTTTGTGAGCGCCACCCCCGACGGCGCAAAGGTGCTTTTGGACGACGGCTGCCTCTATGACCTGCAAAGCGAAGCCTGCGAAGCGGACCTGACCCTCGATCGAAGCGACCTGCACCAGGGCGGCTTCCAGGGCATCCTCGGCGCCGCCGAAGACCTCTCCCACGTCTATTTCGTCGACACCAGGGTCCTCAGCGGTAACGAAGAAAACGCCAACGAAGAACACGCCGAAGACGGCAAAGAAAACCTCTACGCCTGGAGCGAAGGCACCACCGCCTTCATCGGAAAGCTACTGAAAGTGGACAACAAGGTGGTCCAATCATTCAATCCCGGCCAGTACGGCGACTGGACCCCCTCCTCGGCGCGGCGCACCGCCCAGGTCAGCGCCGACGGGCGCTACCTGGCCTTCATGTCGCAGGCGCCGCTGACCGGGTACTGGGAAAACAAGGTCAATGGCCCTGGCAAATGTGGGTCCAGCGAAACGTCAACCTGCTTTGAGGTCTTCGCCTACGACGCCGCCACCGACAGCCTCGCCTGCCCCTCCTGCAACCCCAGCGGCGAGCGGCCGCTGGGAGGGGCCAACCTCAGCCTGTTCTCGAACAGGTTCTCCGAAGCTGAAGCCGCGCCCTCCCCGCCCAACAACCTCACCACCGCCGGGCAGGGTCGCCTTTTCTTCGAAAGCCAGGACACCCTCTCCCCACGCGATGAAAACGGCCACGTCCAAGACGTCTATGAGTGGGAGCCCCAGGGAGTCGGCAGCTGTGAGCGCCCCGGTGGCTGCGTCTTCCTGATCTCCAGCGGCCATGACCCCGGCGACGCGATGTTCGTCAACTCCACCCCCAGTGGCAACGACGCCTTCTTCAGCACCCGCGAACAGCTGCTGCCGAGGGACAAAGACGACCTGCTCGACATCTATGACGCCCGCGTCAACGGCGGCATCGCCGAACCCGCCAGCGCCGCTTGCCTGGGCGAAGCCTGCAAGGTCCCCAGTTCCGCTCCCGCGCTCACCCAGAGCCCCGCCAGCGCCACCTTCAGCGGTCCGGGCAACCCCAAGCCGGCCCCCAAGCACAAGAAGCACCACAAGCAAAAGAAGCACAAAAAGCACAAGCGAGCCGCCAAGCACAACCGTGGAGGTCACAAGTGAACGCCCGCAAGCCCCTGGCCACCTGCCTTGGCCTCGCCCTGCTCTGCCTCGCCTGCCTCGCTCCCGCCGCCCAGGCCAGCTTCGGGATCAACAGCCTGCAAGTCAGCGCTCACAACAAAGACGCCACCGTCGACACCCAGGCGGGCTCCCACCCCTATGAATGGACCCTCGCCTTCAACCTCAACCTTGACTTCGAAAGCCGCCCCGAAGGCTCGATCCGCGACATCATCGTCGACCTCCCTCCGGGAGAGGTCGGTAACCCCCAGGCGCTGCCGCACTGCGCGACCACCGATTTCGAGGGCGCCACGCCGCAGTGCCCCGGCGATAGCCAGATCGGCATCGCCCATGTCAATTTCATCGGCGAAACCCTCACCTTCCCGCTCTTCAACATGGTCGCCCCGCTCGGGGTCCCGGCCCGGATCGGCTTCAGCCTGGTCGGCTTCAACAGCCTCCAGGAAGCCTCGCTTCGCAGCGACGGCGACTACGGGATCACCGTCTCTGACATCACCGTCCCCCAGCTGGCGATCCGCTCTTTCACCGAGACCGTCTGGGGAGTGCCGGCGGACCCCAGCCATGACGCCGAGCGCTTTTGCCCCAGCGACGGACATGGCCTCCCGGGATGCGCCAGCGAAGCCCCGCTGGCGCCCTTCTTCACCCTGCCGACCTCCTGCGGGGGCCCCCTACAGACCACGCTGCGCGCCGACTCGGTCGAAGAACCAGGCGTCTTTCACAGCGAAACCGTGCTCTCGGGAGACGAAGAAGGCGAACCGTTCGGCATCGACGGTTGCAACGCGGTCGCATTCAAACCGGAAATCTCCTCCCAGCCGACCACCAACCTCGCCGACAGTCCGACTGGCCTGAACGTCGACCTCCACCAGCCCCAAGACCAGACCCCGACGGGCTCTCCACCGCCCATCTCAAAGACGCCACCGTCACCCTGCCCCCCGGCATGACCGTGAACCCCTCCTCCGCCAACGGCCTCGCCGCCTGCTCCGAGGCCCAGATCGGCTATCAGCCCTCCGAAGGGCGATCCACTTCTCCAAAGACCCCCAGCTCTGCCCCGACGCGGCCAAGATCGGCACCGTGGAAGTGAAGACGCCGCTGCTCGACCACCCGCTGCCCGGCTCGATCTACCTCGCCAAGCCCTTCGAAAACCCCTTCGACTCCCTGCTCGCCATCTACATCGCCGTCGACGACCCGAACGCGGGCATCGTCGTCAAGCTCGCCGGCCAGGTCGAAGCCGACCCCAGCACCGGCCAGCTCACCACCACCTTCGACGACAACCCCCAGCTCCCCTTCGAAGACATCGAAGCTCACTTCTTCGATGGCACCGCGGCCGCTTTGAAGACCCCCCTGACCTGCGGCAACTACACCACCACCACGACCCTCACCCCCTGGAGCACTCCGGAAGGGGCCGACGCCATCCCTCTGACTTCTTCGACACCTCGGTAGCCGCAGGCGCCGAGCCGGCGTCTGCCCGACCTCAGCGAAGCGGCCGGCTGCCCAACAAACCCTCCTTCAGCGCCGGCACCGTCGCCCCCCAGGCCGGCGCCTACAGCCCCTTCGTCCTCAAGCTGACCCGCGCAGACGGCTCCCAGCAGCTCAGCGGCCTCGACGCCACCCTGCCCACAGGGCCTGACCGGCAGGCTCGCCGGCATCCCCTACTGCTCCGAGGCCCAGATCGCCGCCGCCAAAGCCCGCGAAGCCCCCAACCAGGAGCCCTCGAGCAGGCAGAGCCCAGCTGCCCGGCTGGCACGTGAAGTCGGCACGGTCGACGGTCGGCGCCGGAGCCGGCCCCACCCCCTCTACGTCAGCGGCCACGCCTACCTCGCCGGCCCCTACAAAGGCGCCCCGCTCAGCCTGGCGATCATCACCCCGGCGGTGGCCGGCCCCTTTGACCTCGGCACCGTCGTCGTTCGCACCGCCCTCTACGTCAACCCCGAAACCGCCCAGATCCACGCCGTCTCCGATCCCCTGCCCTACGATCCTCGACGGGCATCCCCCTCGACGTCCGCAGCATCGCCCTCAAGATCGACCGCCCCGACTTCACCCTCAACCCGACCAGCTGCGATCCGCAGCGCGATCACCGGCGCCGCCACCTCGCTCTCGACCGGCCAGAGCGCGGCTCTGACCAGCCCCTTCCAGGTCGGCGGCTGCGCAGCGCTCGGCTTCAAGCCAAGGCTGGCGATCAGCCTCAAGGGCGGCGACCAAGCGCGACAATATCCGGCCCTGAAGCGGTCGTGACCTACCCCAAGGGCTCCCACTACGCCAACATCGCCTCGCGCCCAGGTCACCCTGCCGCCACTCGGCCTTCCTCGACCAGGCCCACATCGGCACCATCTGCACCCGGGTCCAGTTCGCCGCCGAGGCCTGTCCCAAAGCCTCGATCTACGGCTTTGCCAGAGCCTTCACGCCGCTGCTTGGACAAACCGGTCGAAGGCCCGGTCTACCTGCGTTCCTCAAGCCACGAACTGCCCGACCTCGTAGCTGCCTTGAAAGGCCAGATCGACGTCGACCTCGTCGGCAGAGTCGACACGGCAAGGGCGGCGGGATCCGCAACACCTTCGAAGCCGTCCCCGACGCCCCGGTTTCCAAGTTCGTCTTGGAAATGAAAGGTGGCAAAAAGGGCTTGCTGGTCAACTCCGAAAACATCTGCCGCAAGCCCCAGCGGGCCCTGGTCTCCTACCGCGCCCACAACGGCGATGCCTATCAAGCCACGCCGTTGATCGCCAACGACTGCGCCAAGAAGGCCAAGCGCAAGCACAAGGCCAAAACGCATCACAAGGCCCGGCGCTAGCAGCGCCACAAAGCGCAAGCTCGCCGCCTCAGATGCTTTCCCAGTCTCCCAACACCAGTCAGTTGGCCGTAATGGTCAATTGTTCTGCAAGCAGGGGAGTCACGACCCCGGCGCCTTGCCAGTTGCATCTGGCAGGCGCCGGTGGCCGTGCACTGAACGAAAACCAAACCCAGGGATACGCCTGGGAGAAGGAGTTCGCAGAGCATGGTTAACAAACCCAGAACACCAAGACGGATCGGCACGGCCTTTGGCCTGGCGCTGATCGCATTGGCCCTCGGTGTCTTCGCCAGCCCCGCCATGGGCGCCGAAGCACCGCCGGAAAACATAGCCTCACCGACTCTGCCCAGCGCGGCTCCCCGCGTTGGAACATCAGTCACTGCATTCAAGGGCGCTTGGACCAACGGCCCGAACACCTTTACCTACACCTGGTACCGCTGCAATACCGAAGGGATCGACTGCAAACTGATATCGGGGCAGACGGCTTTGAGCTATACCCCAGTTGCAGCCGATGAAGGCTTCACCTTGAAGATAGAAGTCAAAGCAACCAACGCCTACGGCAGCACTGCCGTGCTCTCTCCCGCCTCGAAAGTGGTGCTGGGAGCCGAAGCGCCTCCGGTAAACACCGCGCTGCCTACCCTCTCTGGCGGTATCCCACATGTTGGAGAAGCTATAAATGCCTCCAATGGCAGCTGGACGAACGGCCCCACCAGCTACGCATATGCTTGGCTTCGCTGCAACTCCAGCGGCAGCGGCTGCAGCGTAATCTCCGGGAAAACGAGCTCAAGCTACACCCCCGTCACAGCCGACGAAGGCTCCACCCTGAAGGTGGAAGTCAAAGCGACGAATGCCTATGGCACCGGTACCGCGACGTCTAAAGCGTCGGCTGTGACACTTAGCACCCCTCAGGCCTGGTACACGTGCAATCCTGCAGAAGGCGGCCTTGGTTTCGAAGACTCCTTCTGCAGCAAAGAAGTCACCAGCGGCGCAAAATACAAGCTGAGCAAGCTCACCGCTCCGACGGCTCTTAAAATGAGCTCTACCGCCGGGACTAAATTCTCCTTCAAGTCCGTGGTCGGGGGGATCCACTTCACGATCACCTGCACCTCGCAGACAAACGAAGGCGGCACGATCGAAAACTCGAGCGGAGGCGCTGCGGGGAAGATCTCGGGAGTGCATTTTCACCTCAGCGGTTGCACGGTGCCGGAACCGCTCGGCGAAGGATGTCAGCTCCCAGAATTAAACACGAACTCCCTTGTCGGGACGGCCACGGGTGGTGGGGCAAACCCGGGCGTAACGTTCTCGCCGGAAGCCGGTGGAGTAGTTACTTCGTTCCACTTCACGGGATGCAAAGCGTCTGAACGTAACGAATATGCGCACACGGTCACGGGGAGCATTGAAACGGTCCTCGACAGCTCCTCTTCCCTCCAATTCACTCAGGGCACAAGCAAACTGCTCATGGACGGGCAGCCTGCGTGGTTTGAAGGGACGAGCAAGATCGAAACGGCGGCAGGCCGGGCATTGAGAATCCCGTAGCAATCGAACGGTAAACGCGGACAGGGTGCCGGACCGCATAGCTGCGGTCCGGCACCCCCACCTTCCTCATCGCGACCACACGAAGAGTCTCAACCGGTACGTGAGCGGCTTATCAAGGTCTAGTCCGACAGGCTATTGGCCGCTGCATCGCCGGGCGCTCGCCCGCCCTGCACAATCAGACCAACCGACAACTGGCAGGAGGTGGGGCCAGTTCAGGTGTCGATGCCGGGGCCACCAGGTGCCTACCTCCCCAGCGACGAGTCGACTTGACGCCCTCACCTCTGGGACTACCGTGACCGGAGCAAGTGATCTGCTCTGAGCCCTACAGCCGGTTAGTCCCATGAGCACGCCCTCAGGGGACGAGGCCCGGCGGCTGCCTACCGGCGCCCACGGGATCCCGCCGGAGGTGGTCGCCCGCAACCAGCGCGAACGGCTGGTGGCGGCGCTGGCCGAGACCTGCGCGGAGCGGGGCTACGCGGAGACGACCGTCGCCGAGCTGGCTCACCGCGCCGGCGTCTCCACCGCGACCTTCTACCGGCTCTTCGCCGACAAGCGCGAGTGCGCGCTGCAGGCCCACCGGGAGCTGGCGGGGCGGCTGGTGGAGGAAGTCGATCGCGCCTGCGCGGCGGAGGCGAGCGAGGAGGCGAAGGTGAGGGCCGGGATCCATACCGCTCTGCGCCTGCTCGCCGCCGATGCTCCGACCGCCCGGCTGCTGACGGTCGAGGTGATGGCCCTCGGCCCGGCGGGGGCGGAGCGAAACGACGCCGCGATCGAGTCCCTGGCGAAGCGTTTGCCGGTGAGCCGTGACCGAGGACCTCGACAAGCAGCCGAACAAGTACCAGGGCAAGAGCGCGGCAACCCGTCCCTCCCCAACGCCCGCTGGGCCCTGGTCGCCTCGATCTCGATGCTGATCGGCAAACGGGTCATGGCCGGCGAAGCCGCCGCGCTTCCCGAGCTCGAGGATGAGCTGGTGGCGATGGCGCTGTCCCTGACCTGAGCCACAGGGGAGAGATTTGGTCGCGGTGGGCTTAATAGCGGACATGGCGGCCTCCAGACTCGATTTCCCGGTAATGCCTGCTGTATATACTGGGCGGGTGGCCAAGGTGATGATCTCCCTGCCGGACTCTCTGCTGATCGCCCTCGATGCCGAGGCAACACGGCGACAAACCAGCCGCAGCGGGCTGCTGCAGGATGCTGCTCGCCGCGAGCTGGGCCTGCTGCGCCGCGACCGGGGGGAGATCCTGGCCGACCTCGCCACGCTCGGCAGCTCGTGGAAGGGCCCGGTGGATGCTGCGGCCCTCGTCCGGGCCGACCGCGACCGGGACAAGTGAGCAGCGCCCCGATCGGCGAGGCCTGGGTGGTCGACGCCAGTGTCGCCCTGAAGTGGTTCCTGCCGGTCGAGCGCGAGCCGGACGGCGAGCTGGCCCGCTCGGCGATCGGCCGGTTGGCGATGCGCACCACGGAACTCGCCCTGCATGAGGCGGGCAACGTGCTGACCCTCCACTCGGGGTGGCCGGCTGCGGAGGTCGCGACCGCGCTCGATCTTCTGGTGGAGATCTGCGGCGACCCCCTGGCGCTGACCCCGGAGGATCGCGGCATGGCCGCGGAGTTGGCTCTTACCCATAGGCTTACTTTCTACGACGCTTCCTACCTGGCCATCGCTTCCCGAACCGGTCGCCGCCTTCTCTCCGCGGATTCCGATCTGACCGACCCGGGCTTGGCGGCCGATCTTCAGACGGCTCTTGGGTAGAGATGAGCTGGCCGCGATGGTGACGGCGCTGGGTTGACTCTTTCCGCTCGAAGAAGCTTCACTTTCTTTTCGTTCCGGGCGTAACGCGTGTGGCCTGGCCTGAGACAATAGATTTCATGCTCGGTCGTCGCGATAGCATCCAGAGGCTCATCGGTGAGATGCGCGAAGAATCCAAGCGCCGCGATGAGGAATTCAAGCGCCGCGTGGAAGAGTCCGAGCGTCGCTCGGAGGAAACGCGGGAATTCAACCGCGAGATCCTCTTGCGCAACGAGAAGGTCTACACGTCGGCGATCGCTCAGCTCGAGAAGAACACAGCGCAGGTCCACTCGAACACCCAGGAAACCCGCGCCCAGACGCAGGCGCTGCTGAGACTGATCGATCGCTTCGACGAGCCCGGTGGCACGGCGGCCGCGTAGGCGCCGGCAGGCGATCGCACGGACCAGGACGATTTTTGCCTAGCTCGGCCCTTGAATTCGAGGACTCAATATACGAACATATGTTCGTATGGAGATCGCCTGCGTCATCGACAGTCGCTTGGCGACTCCTGCGCGCCCGGGCCGTTCCGGGGGGCCTCGGCCCGGGCGCAACTCCTTCCCGATCCGGTCGAGGCGGCGGAGCGGACCGAGGCGATGGTGCGGCGCGCTGGAGGGGATCGGCGCCGCGGTCGAGTCCGAGCGGGCGGGGGAGGCCTTCTTCGCGGTCGACGGGCTGCGCGGGATCCACGGCGGCGAGCAGCGCCGGGGTGCTGGCGGCGGCGCGCGCGGGCGGTCGGCGGCGCCGGTGCGGATCGGGGTCGCGCCGACCCGCTTCGCCGCCTTCGCCGCCGCCGGGAGGGCGAGGCGGTCGTCGCCGCGACGGCGGCTGCGCGGCTTCCTCGCGCCGCTCCCGGTCGCGGTCCTGCCGCCGCGGCTCGGGCCGCCGGGCGCGAGGCCGAGGAGCTGGTCGTCGCCCTGGAGCGGCTCGGCATCGAGACCCTGGAGGCGCTCGCGCGCGTCTCGCGCCGACCAGGTCGCCGACCGCTTCGGCCCGCTCGGCCTGCGGGCCCTGCGCCTCGCCCGCGGCGAGGACGAGCCGCTGCGCCCGCGCCGCCCGCACGAGGAGCTGGCCGAGCAGATCGAGCTGCCGGAGGGGACCGCCGGGCAGCCAGCTCGACCGCGCCCTCGAGCTGCTCGTCGACCGCCTGCTCGCCGCGCCGCAGCGCCGCGGGCCGGACCCTGCTCGGCCTGCGCCTCGGCGCGCTGCTCGGCGCCGGCGGCAGCTGGAGCGTCGAGCAGGGGCTGGGCCGGCCGAGCGCCTCGGCCCGGGTCCTGCGCTCGGTGCTGGTGCCGCGGCTGGAGGCGCTGCCGGGCCCGGCCGACGGCGCTGCGGCTGCGGGCGCTCGGCCTCGGCCCGCCGGTCGGCGACCAGCTGGAGCTCTCGGTCGGCGGCGAGGAGCCGCGGCGGCGCCGGCTCGGCGAGGCGGTGCGCGAGGTCCGCGCCGCGCAGGGCGCCGAGGCGCTGCTGAGGGTCCTCCCGGTCGACTCCGCCTCGCGGGTGCCCGAGCGCTGGGCGATGCTGACTCCCTTCCCCGAGCTGTGAGGCGCGCGCGCTCGGCGAGCGCTGGGATCGCGCCGCCTCTACGCGCCGCGGCCGGTCGCGGTCGCGGGCCGGTCCCGACGGGCTCCCCGCTCGCGGTCGACGGGGTCGCGGTCGAGGCGGTGCGCGAGGAGTGGGTGGTCGAGGACCGCTGGTGGACGCCGCGGCCGCTGCGCCGCCGCTACTTCGAGCTGGCGCTCGCCGACGGCCGCGCCGCCGTCGTCTTCCGCAGCGGCGCGCGGCGGGCGCTGGTACCGGCAGCGGGCCTGATGGCCGCATGACCGCCCCCGTACGTAGAGCTGCACGCGCACTCGGCCTTCTCCTTCCTCGACGGCGCCTCGACCCCGCGGAGCTGGCCGCCGCCGCGGCGGCGCTCGGCTACCCGGCCTTCGCCCTCACCGACCACGACGGGATCTGGGGCTCGATGGAGTTCGCCGAGGCCTGCAAGGGACTGGCGCTCCGCCCGATCACCGGCGCCGAGCTGACCGTGGCGCGTGGCCGACCGCAGCGGCAGCCGTCGCCCACCTCACCCTGCTGGTCGAGAGACGCGGCCGGCTACCGCAACCTCTGCCGGCTGCTGACCGCGGCGCACTCCCACACCCGCGACAACCCGGCGCGCAGCGCCGGGCCAGCCGTGGGCGACGCTGGAGCAGGTCGAGGAGCACGCCGAGGGGCTGGTCTGCCTCTCCGGCTGCGCCCGCGACGGGGCGCTGGCCGGCGCCTGGGAGCGGCGGCGAGACGGCGCGCGGGGAGCGGCTCGGCCGGCGCCTGCTCGGCGGCCTTCGGGCGCGAGCGCTTCCGGGTCGAGCTGCAGCGGCCCTACTGGCGCCACGACCGCGCCCGCAACCGCTGGCTCGCCGCGCTCGCCGAGCGGCTCGGCGTCGCCCTGCGTGGCGACCGGCAACGTCCACTCCCACAGCCGCCGCCGCGCCCGCCTGCAGGACGCCTTCGTCGCGGTCCGGCTGGGCGAGACGCTGGAGGAGTCCGAGCCGCGGCGGCGCGGCAACCGCAGCTCGGCGCTGGTCTCCCCGGCGGAGATGGCGGCGCGCTTCGCCGAGCACCCCGAGGCGGTCGCCGAGACCGTGCGCCTCGCCGAGCGCCTCCGCTTCGACCTGACCGAGGAGCTCGGCTACCGCTACCCCGGCGCCGAGGACGACCGCGCCGCCGACCGCGAGCTCGCCGCGCTCTGCCGCGCACCGGCTCGCCGAGCGCTACGCCGGCCGCGCCGCAGCCGCGGCGAGGCCGAAGCGCGCCTCGAGCAGGAGCTGGCGACGATCCGCCACCTCGGCCTCTCCGGCTTCTTCCTCCTCCACCACGAGCTGCTCGAGCTGGCCCGCGAGGTCGCCGCTCGAGGTGCGCGGCCCCGACTCGGCCCGCGCGGTGCTGCCGCCCGGGCCGCGGCCGCGGCTCCAGCGTCAGCTCGATCGTCTGCTACCTGACCGGCCTCTCCCACATCGACCCGGTCGAGACGAGGCCTCTTCTCCGGCCGCTTCCTCAACGAGGAATCGCAGACGATGCCCGACATCGACCTCGACTTCCCCCGCGACATCCGCGAGGTGCTGATCCCGCGCGTCCACGAGGTCTACGGCGCCGACCGCTCGGCCCTGGTCGCCGCCTTCCCGACCTACCGCCCGCGCGGCGTCGTCCGCGACCTCGGCAAGGCGCTGGGGCTGCCGCCGGAGGAGATCGAGAGGGTGGCGAAGACGGTCGGCTTCCACGAGTCGGCGGGGGAGATCGAGCGCGACGTCGTCGCCGCGATCGGCGCCGAGCGCGCCGCCTCGCCGCGCTGGCGGGCGCTGCTCTGGCTCTGCGACGAGGCGATGGGCCTGCCCCGCCACGCCTCCCAGCACTCCGGCGGGATGGTGATCTCGACCGAGCCGCTGATCGACGTCTGCCCGGTCGTGCCGGCGGCGATGGAGGGGCGCCAGATCGTCCAGTGGGACAAGGACTCCTGCTCGGACGCCGGGCTTCCTCAAGATCGACCTGCTGGGGCTGGGGATGCTCTCCGCGGTCGAGCGCTGCGTCGACGAAGTCGAGCGCGACGCGCGGGGAGCGGCTCGACCTCTCGCGGATCCCGCTCGACGACGAGCAGACCTACGAATCGATCCGCGCCGCCGAGACCACCGGCGTCTTCCAGATCGAGAGCCGCGCGCAGATGCAGATGCTGCCGCGCACCCGGCCGCGAGAACCTCGACGACCTCACCGTGCAGGTGGCGCTGGTCCGGCCGGGGCCGATCCAGGGCGGCGCCGTCCACCCCTATATAGAGCGCCGCAAGCGCCGCCGCGCGAGGACCCCGAGCTACGAGATCCCCTACGAGCACCCGCTCGCTGCGAGCGGGCGCTGGAGGAGACGCTGGGCACGATCGTCTACCAGGAGCAGGTGCTCGAGGTGGCGATCGACGTTCGCCGGCTTCAGCCCCGCCGAAGCGGAGGAGCTGCGGCGGGCGATGAGCCGCAAGCGCTCCCAGGAGGCGATCGAGCGAGCACCACGAGCGCTTCCTCGACGGCGCCGGGCCGAGCACGGCGTCGCCGCCGGAGCTGGCCGAGCGGGTCTGGGAGCAGATCCAGGGCTTCTCCGGCTTCGGCTTCCCGAAGGCGCACTCGGCCGCCTTCGGCCTGCTCGCCTACCAGTCGGCCTGGCTGCGCGTCCACCGCGGCCCGGAGTTCCTCTGCGCGCTGCTGAACGAGCAGCCGATGGGCTTCTACCCGCCCGACTCGCTGGTCCACGAGGCGCAGCGGCGCGGCATCCGCGTCGCCCCGCCCGACGCCAACCGCAGCCGCGTCCTCTGCCACGTCGAACGCCGCGCGACGGCGAGTGCGCGGCGGGCTGCGGTGCGGATCGGGCTCGGCTACGTGAAGGGGGTGCGCGAGGAGGAGATGGAGGCGCTGGTCGCCGAGCGCGAGCGCGGCGGTGCCTACCGGGGGATCGCCGAGCTGGCCTCGCGCTCCGGCGCCGGGCTGGCGAGCCTCGAACGGCTGGCCTGGGCGGGCGCGCTGGACGGCGATCCCGGCCGGGCCGGCGCCGACGGCGACGGGCGAGCGGCGCGAGGCGCTCTGGCGGGTCGGCGTCGCCGGCGGCGGGCGCGGGCGGCAGCGGCGGGCACCCAGCTGGCGCTGCCGATCGAGCCGCCGCGCGCCGCCCGAGCTGGAGCCGCTCGGGGACTGGGGGAAGCTGATCGCCGACTACCGCTCGACCGGGATCGCCCTCGGCAAGCACCCGATGGAGCTGATGCGCCCCGGCCTCGACCCGGCGCTGCTGCCGCAGCACCGACCTGGAGCGGGTCGACGACGGCGGCGACGGTCGAGGTCGCCGGCATGGTCGTCGCCCGCCAGCGCCCGGAGACCGCCAAGGGCATCGTCTTCATGCTCCTGGAGGACGAGCGCGGCATCGTCAACCTGATCGTGCCGCCAAGCGCGTCTACGACCGCCACCGCGCCCTCGTCCGCGCCGCCGTCTGGTCCGCGCCCGCGGCCGCCTCGAGCGCCGCGAAGGCGTCGTCAACGTCCTCGTCTCCGAGGTCGAGCCGCTGGAGCGCGGCGCAGGCCGGCGCGCCGCTCCGGCAGCCGCCGGCCGAGCGCCGCCCCGCGCACGCCGCAGCCGCGGCCCAGCTCCCGCCGCACCCGCGAGCGCGCCGTCGCCGAGCTGCGCGCCGTCGCCCCCGCCGGCCACAGCTTCGGCCGGCGGGGCGCTGAAAGACCCGCTCGCATCGAGGGATCGCCTGATTTGACGTATTCGACGCTGAGTGGCCGGACTGGAATGCGATGCGCTGGCGCTGCCGGTCGTGCGGTAGGCCTCCGATCGGACCCGTCGACGGCACTTCTCTCCTGGCATCCGTGCGGACCAGGCGATCGGCGCCGAGCCGCATAAGCTCTGCGACGAAGGCCGCAGCGTGGCCCGCCAGCGGCACGCGCCCTCGAGCGCCTGCCCGACCGCGGGCAGCTGGCTACTGCTGGCCGAGCGCGCGGCAGGATGCTCGTCGCGCCCGAAAACGAGCACGATCGGCCGCCGGGTGCCGCTGCGCCGGACGATCGCCACCTCGATCTCGAGGTCGAAGCCGGTCGACCTCGACCTGCAGCTGCCCGCCTCGACCAGCTGGAGAGGCCGCGCGCAGGCCGACCGGTCGGGCTCGACCAGGAAGCCGGTCGCGCGGCGCTCGCTCCGCGCGGCCAGGTCGAGCAGCTCCGGCGAGACGCCGCTGGGGACCGAGACCAGCGATCCCGCCCGGCCGCAGCACCGGCAGCGAGCGCTCGCCGTAGGCGCCGGTGAAGTCGATCACCGCGTCGAGGTCGGCGACCAGGTCCTCGAAGCGCTCGCTCGCGGTAGTCGATCACCTGGTCGGCGCCGAGCTCGCGCAGCCACTCGGCCTGCTCGGCGCCGGCGGTGCCGATCACGTTGGCGCCGCGCGCCTTGGCGATCTGCACCGCGAGGTGGCCGACGCCGCCGGCGGCGCCGTGGACCAGGACGTCGTCGCCGGCCTGCGAGCGCGATCGTGTCGACGACGATCTGCCAGGCGGTCAGCCCGGCCAGCGGCAGCGCGCCCGCCTCCTCGTGGGAGAGGGCGTGCGGCTTGGCGGCGAAGTGGCGCGACGGCGCCGTCACGTACTCGGCGTAGGCGCCGGCCTGGCGCGGGAACCACGGCATCCCGAAGACCTCGTCGCCGACCGCGAAGCGGGTGACGCCGCCGCCGATCGCGGTGACCACGCCGGAGACGTCCCAGCCGAGCCGGACCGGCGGCTCGCCGAGCACCCCGGCGACGCCCTTGCCCGCCCGGGTCTTGAAGTCGACCGGGTTGACCCCGGCGGCGTGGACCCGCACCTGGACCTCGGTCGGGATCGGCTCGGGCGTCGCCACCTCCTCGATCGCCAGCACCTCCGGCCCGCCGTACTCGTGCTGGACCGAGCCTACGCGCTCGGCTGCATCTTGACCAGACGACCTCGACGTCGTAGAGGCGCATCGACTCGTCGTCGGAGACGAGCGGCCAGGCCCTCGAGCGTCGCCTGGGCCACGAGCAAGCGGTCGAAGGGATCGCGGTGGTGGAGGGCGAGCGAGGCGACGTGGTCGGCGTGGCGCGGGGTTATCGGCAGCAGCTCGACGCCCGCTCGCCTCGAGCTGGGCGAGCAGGTCCGCCGGAGCGTCGAGCTTGCCGAGGCCGCGCTTGATCGCGGCCTCGCCGGCATGGTGACCGCGCTGACGACCGGCTCGACGCCGTCGGACCCGAGCGCGGCAGTCGCCTTCTTGCTGATCCGGCTCGGCTTCGCCGGCCATCCACCAGAGCACCAGGTGCGGTGTCGAGCAGCAGCGTCAAGACTGCATGCCGAGGCGACTCGGCGATCTCGTCGGGCAGCTCGTCGAAGTCGTCGGCGATCCGCACCCGCCCCCGAGACCCGCGCCAGCGACGCGAAGCCGCCGCCGCCCGCTCGGCACCAGCCGCACGGCCGGCTCGCCACGGCGGGTCAGCACGATCGTCCTCGACCGTCCAGCGCCCGCTCGACCAGCTGCGAGAGGTGGGTCTTGGCCTCGTGCATGCCGACGCGAGTCGCCGGCACAGCAGCACCGTTCCGGTGCTACGCTTCGAGCGCCGCGAGCAGCGGATCGGATCGCCGGATCAGGAGTAACCGCCTTCGTCGTCCGCGTGGCCGACACCCGATGGCTATTCTCGGTGGCCGAGTACGCGCCGGACAGGCAGAGTCCGTCCGTCTTCGGCGCTTCGGTCTGCCGGACCGTCTCGATTGAGCGGACGGCGATGAGTTTCGCCCGGCCGCCAGTTGCTAGACACCTGCATGACGACGCCACCGAACGGCAGACCGACGACCGCACCCGCTGGCTCGCCCTCTACGTGCTCTGCGCGGGGATGCTGATGATCGTCCTCGACGCGACGATCGTCAACGTCGCCCTGCCCTCGATCCAGGACGACCTCGGCTTCTCCCAGAGCAACCTGGCCTGGGTCGTCAACGCCTACATGATCCCCTTCGGCGGCCTGCTGCTGCTGGCCGGGCGGATCGGCGACCTGGTCGGCCAGCGCCGCGTCTTCCTCGTCGGCCTGGCCGATCTTCACCGCCGCCTCGCTGCTCTGCGCCGCCTCGCCAGAGCCAGGAGATGCTGATCGGCGCCCGCTTCGTCCAGGGGATCGGCGGCGCGCTGGCCTCGGCGGTGATCCTGGGGATGATCGTGACGATGTTCCCCGAGCCGGCGCGACCAGGCGAAAGCGATCGGCGTCTACGGCTTCGTCGCCTCCGCCGGCGGCTCGATCGGGCTGCTCGCCGGCGGCGTCCTCACCGAGGCGATCAGCTGGCACTGGATCTTCCTCATCAACCTGCCGATCGGCATCGCTCGTCGCCTACCTGGCGCTGCGCCTGGTCGCCGAGCCGCGACGGGATCGGCCTGCACGAGGGCGCCGACTTCCCCGGCGCGGCGCTGATCACGCGCTCGCTGATGCTCGGCGTCTTCACGATCCTGCAGATCACCGAGTGGGGCTGGGTCGACGCCCGCACGCTCGGCGCTCAGCGCCGTCTCGGCGGCGCTGCTGGCGGTCTTCATCCACCGCCAGGCGACGATCGCCAACCCGCTGATGCCGCTGCGCCTGTTCCGCTCGCGCAACGTCGCCGGCGCCAACGTGCTGCAGGCGCTGCTGGTCGCCGGCATGTTCGGGATGTTCTTCCTCGGCGCCCTCTACCTGCAGCGGGTGCTCGGCTACAGCGCCGCTCGAGGTCGGCCTCGCCTTCCTGCCGACGACGATCGTGATGGGGACGCTCTCGCTCGGCTTCTCGGAAAAACTGATCATGCGCTTCGGCCCGCGGCACGACGCTGATCCCCGGCGTCTGCCTGGTCGTCGTCGCCCTGCTGCTCTTCGCCCGCACCCCGGTCGACGGCAACTACCTGACCGACCTGCTGCCGCCGTTCCTGCTGATCGGCGTCGGCGTCGGCACCTCCTTCCCGGCGATCATGACCCTGGCGATGTCGGGGGCGACGCCGGAGGACGCCGGCCTCGCCTCGGGCCTGGTCAACACCAGCATGCAGGTCGGCGGCGCGATCGGGCTGGCGGTGCTGGCGACGCTCTCGACCGAGCGCACCCAGAACCTGCTCGACGGCGGCGCCTCGCAACGCCTCGGCGCTGACCTCCGGCTACCACCTCGCCTACCTGATCGGCGCCGGCCTGGCGGCGATCGCGGTCGCGATCGCGGTCTTCGTCCTGCGCGACGTCGCCGGCCGCCGCCGGCGCGGGCGCCGGCGCCGAGCGCGCGCGCCGAGCAGGACGCCAGGCCGGCGAGCCCGCCTACTCCGAGGCCGGCTGAGCTCGGCACGAGCGCGTCGCGGCAGCTCAATAGTTCCGCGCCGGCGGCCGATCGAGAGAGCGCATGTCGACGCATGCCGCCGACAGCTCGCAGGAGCGCACGGCGGCTTCGCCGAAGCGCCCGACGAGCGCGCCCGGATGGGGCGGATCTCCGGCTGGCCTCTGGATCGTCGCCGCCGCTGGTCGGCGCCGGCGCCGCCTTCCTGCCCGGCGCCGTCCACGAGGGCGCTCGGCTGGGTCCTCGGGCTGAGCGCGCTGGTCCTCGCTCTACGGCATCGGCAGCGTCACCGGCGTCATCCCCTGGGAGCGCGCCTCGATGAACGCGCTGGCGATCGGCATGGTGGTGACGATCCCGGTCGTCGGCCTCGCCATCTACCTGACCGGCGGCTCGCTCAGCTACATCGAGCCGCTGCTGGTCTGCTCGCTGCTCTACGCCGCCTTCTTCTTCCCCGCCCGCTGGGCCTGGCCGCTCTCGATCGAGCTGGTCCTCGTCGCCGGCACGCCGCTGCTCTACGACGCCGACGCGATCGACAACGCCTTCCTGCCGCGCTACCTCGCCCTCGTCGCCGGCTTCCTCGCCGCGACCTGGGTGATGGTCGGCCTCAAACGGCGCCTGGTCGAGGCCGAGGCGCGCCAGCGCGACATCGCCAACCGCGACCCGCTGACCGGGGTCGGCAACCGCCGCGCCTTCGACGCGACCCTGCACCGCGAGCTGGCGGCGCGGACCGAGCCGCGCGGCGGCCGCCGCGAGGCCGACGACGAGCCCGCTCGCCCTGCTGATCCTCGACCTCGACGACTTCAAGGGGGTCAACGACCAGCACGGCCACCAGGTCGGCGACGCGGTCCTGCTGCGAGGCGGCCGACGCGCGCCCACGCGATCCTGCGCTCGACCGACACCCTGGCCCGGATCGGCGGCGACGAGTTCGCCGTGATCGCCCCCGGCGCCCACGGCGAGGGCGCCGCAGCGGATGGCCGAAGCGATCCGCACCGCGGTCGGCGCTCCGCGAGCCCGACGCGCCGCGGCCCGATCCCCGAGCGCCTCGGTCGGCTGGGCGGTCTTCCCCGACGACGGCGAGGACTTCGAGACCCTGATGCACGCCGCCGACGAGCGCATGCTCGGCTCAAGCGCGAGCCCCGGCGGCGACGCCGACCCGCTAGCTCCGCTCGAGGCCGACTCGAGCACGCCGAGCAGCTGGTGACCCGGCAGACGAGCAGCGCTCCTCGTCGATCTCGACCCAGACCCCGGCGAGGCCGGGAAGACGACGTGGTCGCCGCCGACCGGCATCTCGACCCGCCTCGCCCACCAGTCGAGCCCGGGCCGACGCGAGCACGATGCCCTGCTCGGGCGGCGGCTCGTGGTCCCGGCGGGACGACGAGGCCGGAGCGGCGCACCCGATCCTGGTCGAGCTCCTTGATCACGATCTGGTCGAACAGCGGCCGCAGCTGGTGGCGGACCGACTCGGTCGGATCGGGTATCTGCGCGGTGCCCATCGCCTAAGTTTGCCGGATGCCGACGCCGCCTCCGGGCCCCCGCCGCCAGCTCGGCATGGCGGTCCTCGCGCTCGGGGCGCTCGGGGTCGTCTTCGGCGACATCGGCACCAGCCCGCTCTACGCGCTGCAGACCGTCTTCTCCGCCGACCACCAGGCGGTCAAGCCGACCGAAGGCGACGTCTACGGGGTGATCTCGCTGGTCTTCTGGTCGATCACGCTGATCGTCTCGATCGAGTTCGTGCTCCTCATCATGCGCGCCGACAACGACGGCGAGGGCGGGATCCTGGCGCTGATCGCGCTGGTCGAGGGAGCGCCGCTGCGCCGCGGCCGGGTCAAGGCGATCCTGATCGCGCTCGGCATGTTCGGCGTCGCCCTCTTCTACGGCGACGGGATCATCACCCCGGCGATCTCGGTCCTCTCCGCGGTCGAGGGGGTGAAGGTGGTCGGAGCCGAGCCTGGACTCGCTGGTGCTGCCGATCACGATCGCCGTCCTCGTCGGCCTCTTCGCGATCCAGCGCTTCGGCACCCACGCCGATCGGCCGCGTCTTCGGGCCGGTGATGGTCGTCTGGTTCGCGGTCATCGCCGCCGCCGGCCTCGGCCGGGTCGTCGCCCACCCGGAGATCGTCAAGGCGCTCTCGCCCCACTACGGGGTCGAGTTCTTCGGCGACCACTTCGGCATCGCCTTCATCTCGCTCGGCGCGATCGTCCTCACCATCACCGGCGCCGAGGCGCTCTACGCCGACATGGGCCACTTCGGCCGGCCAGCCGATCAGCCGCGCCTGGTTCTTCGTCGTCTTCCCGGCGCTGACCCTCAACTACATGGGCCAGGGCTCGCTGATCCTCGGCAACCCCGAGCGCGATCGACAACCCCTTCTTCCTGCTGATCCCGCACTGGGGCCGGATGCCGATGGTGGTGCTGGCGACGGTGGCGACGGTGATCGCCTCGCAGGCGGTGATCTCCGGCGCCTTCTCGGTCACCCGCCAGGCGGTCCAGCTCGGCTTCCTGCCGCGGCTGACGATCCGCCACACCTCGGCGCGGGAGATCGGCCAGGTCTACGTGCCGGCGGTCAACTGGTTCGCTGCTGGTCGCCGTGGTCGCGCTGGTGCTCGGCTTCGGCTCCTCGACCCGCCTCGCCTCCGCCTACGGGATCGCCGTCACCGGCACGATCACCGTCGACACCCTGCTCTTCCTCGTCGTCGTCCGCGCGCTCTGGCGCAAACCGGCGCTGGCTGGTGGCGCTCGGCGCCGCTCGTCTTCTTCACCGTCGACCTCGCCTTCCTCGGCGCCAACCTGACCAAGGCCGCGCACGGCGGCTGGTTCCCGCTCTCGATCGGGGTCGTCGTCTTCACCGTGCTCAGCACCTGGAAGCGCGGCAGCGAGAAGGTCCGCGAGGCGCGGATCGAGGAGGAGGGGTCGCTGCGCTCCTTCGTCGAGGAGCTGCGGCACGATGGAGCCGCCGGCGGTGCGGGTGCCGGGCACCGCCGTCTACCTCAACGCCCGCCGCGAAACGACGCCGCTGGCGCTGCGGGCCGGGGTCGAGCACACCTCGCGATCCGCACGAGACGGTCGTGATCGTCTCGATCGAGACGACCAAAGCGCCCTACGTGCCGGAGTCCGAGCGGCTGGTCGTCGACGACCTCGGCTACGAGGACGACGGCATCAGCCACCTCACCGCCCGCTTCGGCTTCCAGGACACGCCTCGACGTCCCGCGCCTGCTCGCCCTCGCCGAGGAAACCGGCCTCGAGTGCGAGGTCGACGTCGACGGCGCCGTCTACTTCCTCTCCCAGGTCACGGTCACCCCGACCGCCGCCCCCGGCATGCGCGGCTGGCGCAAGCGCCTCTTCGTCGCGATGTCCCGCAACGCCGCCAGCCCGGTCGACTACTTCCACCTGCCCGGCGACCGCACCGTCACGATCGGCTCGCGGATCGAGCTTTAGTCCGGATCGACTTGCCGACGGACGCCAAATCGAAATAAGCTGAGTATTAGGGACCAGGGAAGTGGCGGGGATCAAATGAGCGACCGAGCAGCACCTCGACGCGATGCTGGCGACCCAGGCCGCGGCCAACGGCGCCACGCTGGTCAACTGGTACCAGGCGAGCATCGGCCAAGACGCCTGCAAGAGCACCTCGACCCGCTGGGTCGAACCGCTCGTCCCGGGCAGCCTGGCGGCGCCGATCCATCCCAACAAACAGGGCATGGCGGGCGGCGCGGCGGCGCTGGTCGCGGCGGTGAAATAGAGCGCGATTCCGACGAGTGTCGATTTTACCCCTCTATGGGCGGTCGAAATCGACGCTCGTCATATTGAGGCGATGCGGATCGCCAGCCTCGTCCCCTCGGCGACCGAGATGCTGTTCGCGCTCGGTCTCGGCGACGAGCGTGGTCGGCGTCACCCACGAGTGCGACTTCCCGCCGGCCGCGCGCGAGCTGCCGCACCTGACCGCGACCGTCCTGCCCGAGGGCCTCAGCGCCGGCGAGATCGACGCCGCCGTGAAGGCGATCGTCGGCGAAGGCAGGGCGCTCTACAGCCTCGACGAGGAGCGGCTGGCGGAGCTGGCGCCGGACCTGATCGTCACCCAGGCGGTCTGCGACGTCTGCGCCGTCTCCTTCGAGGACGTGGTCGAGGTCGCGGCGCGGCTGCCGGGCCCGCCGCGGGTCGCTGCAGCAGGACCCGAGCAGCCTGGGCGAGGTGCTGGAGGACGTCACCCGGCTCGGCGACGGCGGCCGGGATCGCCGCGCGCGGGCGCGAGCTGCGCGCCGAGCTGGAGGGGCGGCTGGACGGCGGTCCGCGCCGCCGTCGCCGGCGCGCCGGCGCCCGCGCGTCATCGCCCTCGAGTGGCTCGACCCGCCCTTCGTCGGCGGCCACTGGATCCCGGAGATGATCGCGCTCGCCGGCGGCGAGGACGTCGCCGGCACGGCCGGCGCGAAGTCGCCCGAGGTCGCCTGGGAGCGACTCGGCGGCGCTCGACCCCGAGCTCGTCGTGGTCGATGCCCTGCGGCTGGTACGTCGAGGAGTCGCGCGCCCAGGCGCGAAGAGCACTGGGAGCGGATCGAGGCGCTCGGCGCCGAGCGCGTCTTCGCCGTCGACGCCGCCTCGACCTACTCGCGCCCCGGCCCGCGCCTCGTCGACGGCACCGAGCTGCTCGCCCACCTACTCCACCCCGACCTGCTCGATCCCCCCGGCGGCATCGCCTTCGCCGCGCTCCCCGCTTGAGCTCGCAGCCGCCGGCTTTCGGAGCGGAGTGGCAACGGCTTGCGCCTGCCCGTGAGTTTGCCGCGATGCTCTTGCGTTACCGCGTGGAGAATCGGCTGGGCCAACGAGCCTTGGCATCCTGCCTCGGCGTCTCTCAACCTCGCATCGCCAAACTCGAGTCGGGCGAACACAATCCGTCGATCGACACGATCATCAAGGCTGCGAGGTGTCTCGGAATCGAGTTCTGTTTGGATGTCTCGCCGGCGGACCGAACGCCAACGCTCGTCACCGCAAGGGCGCGGAAGTCCCGCGCGATCGACCACGACGATGTCACCGTGGTCGCGGTTTCCGCCGCCTGAGGGCGGCTCAGAGCTCGCGCTCGTAGAAGAGCATCGAGGGGCCGTCCGGCTCCCCTTCGCGGTTGCTGAAGCCGGCGCTCTCATACAGCGCCCGCGCCGCCGTGTCGGTCTCGCCGGTGCCGAGGTCGATCCCGGTGGCGCCGGCCGCGCGGGCGGTCGCCATCGTCGCCTCGAGCAGGGCACGGCCGATGCCGTTGCCGCGCAGCGCCGGGACGACGTACAGCTCCTGGAGGTACGCTTCCGGGCAGGCCGGTCCAGACCGAGGGGCGGAAGCGGATCAGGGAGATCCCGTCGGGGCCGTCGCCGGCCAGCAGCACCGTCATCTCTCCCGCTTCCAGCAGCCGGCGGGCGTGCTCGGTCAGCGCCGCGACGCCCGGGCGTCGGATCCGAGAACTCGGTGTTGAAGTCGTGCAGCAGCCGGGCGATCTCGGCGGCGTCGCCGGCCTCCGCACGGCGAATCTGGATCTCGCCGGCGCTCATCCCCCTGAGTCTTCCACGCCCGCCGCCGACCGATAGGTTCGGTCGATGATCCGGTCTGAGAATTCGACGCCTGTCCCGGATCAGGTCCGCGCCGCCTGCGCATGGGTCGCCGGCCGGGCCCGCTCGGTGCGGATCGAGCGGGCGGCGATCGAGGCCTACGCCGCCGCCCTGCCGGAGAGCGCCGAGCTTCCCGATCCCGACCCGGCGACGCAGCTGCTCGACGGCGACCGCGAGTCGCAGGCCGCCTTCGCCATCTGCCTCAACGCGATCAATTTCGGCTCCGGCTGGTGGCCGACGATTCGCAAGCGCCCCGGCCACAGCGGCTACTTCACGATCGCCGCGGGGTTGACCGAGCGGTTCCGGATCGGCGGAGCCTGGTCGGCCCGGGAACTGACGCGACTCACGGTCGCTGACGTCGCTGCGGTGGCCGGCCAGGACTCCAGTCACCTGCTGATGGCGCAGTTCGCGACCTCGCTGCACGACGTCGGCGACCACCTGCTCGCCGAGTACGACGGGCGGTTCGCCGCCGCCGTCGACGCCGCCGCCGGCTCGGCGGTCGCCCTCGTCGGCCTGCTCTCGGAGTGGCAGGCGTTCGCCGACCTCTCGGCCTACGACGAGCGCCCGGTCCCGTTCTTCAAGCGGGCGCAGCTGGCCGCCGCCGACATCGACCGCGCTGGCGTCGCGACGCTGCCCGACCTGGGCCGGCTGACCGCCTTCGCCGACAACCTGATCCCGCACGTGCTCCGCGTCGACGGCGTCCTCCGCCTCACCCCGGCCCTGGCCGAGGCGATCGACGCCGGCGAGCTGCTCGTCCACGGCTCCGCCGAGGAGGTCGAGCTGCGGGCCTGCGCGGTCCAGGCGGCCGAGCTGCTCGCCGCCGCCACCGACGGCCGCCTCTCGCCGCCGGCCATCGACAGCGTCCTCTGGAACCGCGGTGCCGAACCTCGCTACAAGGCGATCCCCAGGCCGCGGTCCCGGAGCACCGCCTACTGAAGCTCAGTCGCCCTGTCGCTGCCAGTGGCCGGGGTCGCGGACGCCGTCGCCGCCCTCGGGCTTGTCGCTGCCGACGGCGATCACTTCGAGCCCCTCGGGACCGGCCTCGAAGCCGCGGACGACCTCGGGGGAGACCCGCACCACGTCCCACTGGCGCAGCTCCACGACCTCGTCGTCGAGCCTGATTCGGCCGGAGCCGGCGAGGACCACGTAGGCCTCCTCCTGCACTTTGTGGTGGTGGCCGTCGGCGGCGGTGAAGCCGGGGGCGTAGCGGAAGTGGCTGACGCCGAGGTGCTCGGAGTCGATGTATTGGCGCGAGAATCGCGCCTCGATCTCCGGCCCGTCGAAGACGTCGTCGATCTCCATCAGGTTCGTTACCGCGAAGCGGGACATTCATGCCAGTCTAAGGAGCGGCAGGTATCGGGAACTTGGAGGAAGGCAAACGGATGGCGACCATCACCGAGTACGAGGCGAAGCAGATCGAGCAGGCGAACGCGACGGGGCAGACGCCGGTCGTCTTCGTCCACGGGCTCTGGCTGCTGCCGAGCAGCTGGGACCGCTGGGCGGAGGTCTTCGAGGAGGCCGGCTACACGGCGCTGACCCCGGGCTGGCCGGACGATCCCGAGACGGTCGAGGAGGCCAACGCCAACCCCGAGGTCTTCGCCGAGCAAGACCGTCGGCCAGGTCGCCGACCACTTCGCAGGAGGTCGATCGAGGCGCTGGACGAGAAGCCGGCCGTCATCGGCCACTCGTTCGGCGGCCTGCTGACCCAGATCCTCGCCGGGCGCGGCGCTCGCCGCGGTCTCGGTCGCGATCGACCCGGCGCCGTTCCGCGGCGTGCTGCCGCTGCCGATCTCGGCGCTGAAGTCCGCGCAGCCCGGTGCTCGGCAACCCGGCCAACCGCAACCGCGCGGTGCCGCTCACCTACGAGCAGTTCCGCTACGCCTTCGCCAACGCGGTCAGCGAGGACGAGGCCAAGGAGCTCTACGACGACCTTCGCCGTGCCGGCGCCCGGCGCGCCGCTGTTCCAGGCGGCGACCGCCAACCTCAACCCGTGGACCGAGGCCAAGGTCGACACCAAGAACCCCGACCGCGGCCCGCTGCTGATCATCTCCGGCGAGAAGGACCACACGGTGCCGTGGGCGATCGCCAACGCCTCCTACAAGAAGCAGAAGCGCAACGAGGGCGTCACCGAGATCGTCGAGATCCCCGGCCGCGGCCACGCGCTGACGATCGACAGCGGCTGGCGCGAGGTCGCCGACACCGCCCTGGACTTCGTCAAGCGCTTCACCTAGCTATTCGTGGTTGGGTCGTCGTGGCCGTGGCTGTGACGGTGGTGCTCCACTGCTGCCTATCCCTCACCGTCAGTGGGCAGTGATCCGAAGTGCCGGTCGAAATCCTTAGGGTTCATCAGGCTGGTGCCGGTGCGCTTACGGATCTTCTCGATCGAAGTCATTCTCGAGGGTCGCTCCGGCGCGAAAACGCTCGCGCCGGCCCGCTTTGCGCGCCGGCCTCCGGTCGCCACCACTTCTACCTTCGCCCCGAGAACATCGGCGACAGCAGCCACGGTCTTCAACTCGGGATTCACGTCAGCCGTGAAAAAGCGACGGATGCTCGAGGGCTCCTTGCCGATGGCGCGGGCCAGCTCAGCCTTCGACATCCCAGCCTCTTCCCGCAGCTCGTCGAGCTGGCGGACCACAGCATCGATCTGGACAATCTCGCGCTGCTGCCGCTCGAACTCCGTCCGGAACTCGGCGTCCTCCTTGAGGCGTCGGGCAAGTCGCCGATCGTGTCGGGTCGTGTCGAGGGTTTTAGCCATATTCTTCCTTGGTCGGAACTGGTGTTAAACGTAGCACAGAAGTTACGCGCTGGGGAGGCATCGATGATCTCTGCTTAGGCCGTATCGCCCCGGCCAATATGGTTGGCTGGTGAGCCAGTTGGGACCGACCGCTTCCGCACTCGACCTTGCCGCCGCCCTGCGCGCCCGCGAGCTCTCTGCCGTCGAGCTGCTCGAGGCCTGCCTGGCTGCCGTCGACGAGCGCAATCCGGAGCTGAACGCGGTGGTTTGGCGCGACGACGAGGCGGCCCGCGCGGCTGCCCGCGACGCCGACGCGCGGATCGCCGCCGGCGAGGAGGCGCCCTTCCTCGGCGTGCCGATCCCGATCAAGGACCTCACGCCCGTCGCCGGCTGGCCCGTCACCTACGGCTCCAACGGAGCGCCCGAGGGTCCCAGCGAGGAGAGCGAGCTGGTCGTCGAGTCGCTGCTCGCGGCCGGCTTCGTCCTCTGCGGCCGCACCAACACGCCCGAGTTCGGGCCGATCACCGTCGCCGAGAACGACCGCTATGGCAACAGCCGCAACCCCTGGGACGCCAGTCGCTCCCCGGGCGGCTCCTCCGGTGGAGCCGCCGCTGCGGTGGCCGGCGGCATGTTCCCGATCGCCCACGCCAACGACGGCGGCGGCTCGATCCGCATCCCCTCCGCCTACTGCGGCCTGGTCGGTCTCAAGTCCAGCCGCGGCCGCGTCCCGCGCCGCGCTCAGACCTGGATGGGAGCGGTGGTCGAGGGCGTCACCACCCGCACCGTCGCCGACGCGGCCGCCGCTCTCGACCTCACCGCCGGCCCCGACTTCCTCGCCTGGAACAACGCGATCCCGCCGGCGCGCCCGTTCGCCGCGGAGGTCGGCACACCCCGGGGCGCCTGCGCATCGGGCTGATGGCCGAGGCGCCGCTGGGAATCCCCACCGCCCCGGACTGCGTCGACGCCGCCCGCAATGCCGCGGCCCTGCTGGAGGAGCTGGGGCACGAGGTCGTGGAGGTCGAGGTGCCGACGATCTCCGCCGAGCTGGTGCCCGCCTTCACGACGATGGCCGCCGCCGGCCTCGCCGACTACGAGGGAGTGGACTGGGCCAAGGTCGAGCCCCACAACCGCCACAGCTACGAGGCTGCCACGAAGGAGATCAGCGCCTACGACTATGTGGTCGCCGCGCAGGCGCTGGAGAAGCTCTCCCGCCGCGAGGTGGCTCGCTGGGGCCACGACTTCGACGTCATGCTTACCCCGACCTCGGCGATCCTGCCGCCCCTCGCCGGCGCCGTCCTCGAGGCCCAGCACGCCGCCCCCGAGCAGGCGACCTTCGACGTCGTCGCCTCGGTCGTCTTCGCCGCCTACGGCAACGTCACCGGCCTGCCGGCGATCTCGCTGCCGCTTTACTGGACCGACGAGGGCCTGCCGGTCGGCACCATGCTGACCGGCGGCCCCTTCGACGAGGCCACCCTGCTGCGCCTCGCCGCCCAGCTGGAAGCGGCACGGCCCTGGGCGGAGCGCACGCCGGCGATGGCAAGCGCCTGAGGTTTCGCCCGGTGACCAGCGAGAAGAAACCGGTCAACTGGCGCGCCTGGTTCGTCGGCGTTCTCGTCGCCCTGGTCGTGATCGTCGCTCTGCAGAACTCCCAGAGGGTGAGGGTCGAAGTCCTCTTCGTCGACGTCAACGCGCCGCTGATCGTGATCCTGCTGGCCGCGGTAGCGATCGGCGCCCTGATCGGCTACGTCGCCCCGCTGGTCCGCCGCCACCGCCACGAGGGGCGCGGCGGCAAAGCGGCCTGAGCCGCCTGCCGGAGCAGTCTCTTCACCGCTTCCTCCCTGCGGCAGATCCCTGGCTTGATCAATGGGTTAGGATTTATCAACCACTTCTGATCAGTCCCAACTGGCGGCAGAAAGAGGAGATTGACACCCACCGCGCTGCAGGCGCCCAGGTCCGACGCTCCGTCTCAGCCTCTGCTGTATCGAAAGCTGAAGCCGGGGCCCGGACGCTCGACGAAGGAGGTCCTCGCAAGCCAGCGAGCGCGCCTCGAGAGAGCGATGATCGAGCTGGTGGGCGAGCGCGGATATGACGGCGTCACCGTGCGCGGGCTCTCACGAACAGGCGGCGTCTCGACCCGCACCTTCTACGCCCGCTTCGCCAACGTCGAGGAGTGCTTCGCCTCGACCTACGATTCGGTCATGCGGACCGCCCTGAGGCGGGTCTCCGCGCCGGGGATATCGGGAGGGGACTGGGAGAAAGCCCTGCGCGGAGGGCTCCGGGCTCTGATGGAGGAGATCGCCGCGAACCCGAGCGCGGCGCGGCTGGCGCTCGTCGAGGCCTTCGAGGCCGGCCCGGCGATGCTGAAGGAGATGGGCCAGGCGACCCGCGGCTTTGAGCGGTTTCTCGACGCCGCCTTCGACGCCGCTCCCGAGGCGAACCCGATTCCCCCGCCGCTCGTCGCCGGCCTCGCCGCCGGGGTCGAACGAGTGGCGAGGACCAAGCTGCTGGAAGGCCGCCACGCCGAGCTTCCTCTTCTTGCCGAAGAGCTGGCGGACTGGCTGCTCGCGGTCTACGTCCGTTGGGTTGGCGACTTCCGGCTCCAGGGTCGTGCCGGCCATGCCCGCAGCGCCCGACCCTCGAACTTGGCGAAAAGCGGAGACCCGCGGATCCCCGAGTTCAAGGAGGTCGGCAACGAGCGCGGCCGCATTCTCGCGGCCGTAGCCAAGCTCGCCGCGCACGACGGCTATTGGAGCCTGACGATTCCGAAGATCCGCAAGGCCGCGGGCGTATCCCGTCGCAGCTTCGACGTCCATTTCGAAAGCGTCTGCCACTGCTTCCTCGAGGCGATCGAGTTTCTGACAACCACGGCCATCGAGCGCGCACACCGCCGAGCGCTCGGGGCCGACTGCTGGCAGCGCGGGGTCTGGCAGATGATCCTGGCCTTTTGCACCGAGGTCGCCCGCGGCCCGGCCGCCGCCCGACTCGGCTTCCTCGACGTCCTCGCACCCGGGCGAGCGGGCCTCGAATGCCGCGAGCGCCTGATCTCGATCATCGCCACCCACCTGCGCGGACTGGCCCCGCCCGACCCCCATCTGAGCGCCCTCACCTCCGAAGCCGCGGCGGCAGCCAGCTGGAGGGCTCTTCAGACCGAGATTGCTGCCGGGAGAGCCAGCGCGGCCGCCCAACTCGTCCCCGCCATGTCCTTTCTGATCCTCGCGCCTGTCAGGGAGGCGCCGGGCACTGCATCGGCGTCTCGAAGATAGAAGCCGCCCGCCAAGCCGCGGTTGAGGGCAGTTGAGGAGATAGAAAACATTAGGCTTAAAATTTGATTAAACAAAGCCAATGATCGATGCTCCTCGCGACCGCCGCAGTTCTGGGCGGTCCCACGACGCTGGTACGGGGCGGAAGGCAACTGAGTTGGCCCGGCGCTGGCGAGACAACTCACAAGTGAGGAGAACATCGAATATGAATCGCCGCAAGTCAATTCTCGGAGGGATGTTTCTGAGCGTGCTCTGCTTTTGCGCATTGGGGGTATCCAACGCCTCTGCGCTGACAGTGCATGAGTGCCAAGAAATGGCAAACAAAGGAACAACCCGTTTTGAGGATAGTGGGTGCACCATAGAAAAAGCAGGGGGCGCATTTGAAACAGTGCCGATCGAAGGCGTTCACAATGTAATTCGGCAACACTGACACCGACAACAGACACCACCGAAACCCACGCAGTTCTTGAGGGAACGATTGCCGGTGTTGAATATGAAATTACATGCACTGGAGTTACCGGTACCCAAACAGCAAACTCGAAAACGTGCCCCCCGGGGACGGCGAAATGGGCGTCAAAGGCAGTGGGATTGTCGTATTCACGAACTGCAAAGTGACCAAACCGTCCGGAGTGGGTTGCACCGTGCCGGCAACGCTTGAAACCAAAGAACTGAGTTCGACGACGAAAGAAATGACTGGAACCTATAAACCGACCACGGGTAGAAGAATTCATCACCTTCGAAATCTCCGGTTGCACCGGTGGCGCGAAAGTGCTGAACGGTAAAGAAAACCGCGAAAGGCACCGCGGCAGCGACCGTCTTGGCAGAAAAACCAACATCGCTGGAGTTCAATGAAACCAGCGGCAGCAAACTGACTTTCGGCGGTCAGGTGGCTAATTTCACAGCGGTAATCCATTTCTCGACAGAAGACGGCACCCTGCTGTCATTCGAGACACCATAAGGCTCCGGAAGCGAATCCGGACCTAAGCAGTAGGCACCCCCTAAGCAGTAGGCACCAAAGGCAGTAGCGCGAAGGGCACCGGGCGGGGTTGATCCCGCCCGGTGCTTTTCCATGAGCTCGCCCCGGCGCCCTGCAGAGCGATCTCCCCGACCCCTTGACAGCGCAGCCGATGCATGGTCAAATGAGTTCGCTGTCCGGTACGGGCTGAGTCGCTCTCGAGTACCGGGTGGTCTCCGCTGCAGGGAGCAGCAGAGCACTCAGGGCGAGAAAGAGGGAGAGGGATTCTTGAGATACCGACTGCTGGGGACGTCATCTGCTGCAGGCCCCGACGGAGATGGGGTTGTCGTACGGCGCCTAGGAGGCATCCGAGCGGCGATCGCCTTTGCCGCCTTTGCCTTGGTCGCTTTGCTGGCTCCCACGGCGGCCCTCGCGGCGCCACCCGAACACGAATTCCTGGAAACCTTCGGCGTCGCCGCCCAGCCCAGCTTCGGCCAGCCCGTCGGCATGGCCGTCGACCCCGCCAGCGGCGACCTGCTGGTCATCGACGCCGAAAACCAGACCCTCAGCCGCTTTCACGAAGACGGCACCCCGGACAAATTCTCCGCCCTCGCCGGCAACGTGATCGACGGTCACGCAGGCGAAGCAGACGAAGTTCCCGGCCAGGAAGAAATCCTCAGCAGCGAAACTCCCTTCGTCGCCGCCACCGAGACCGCGGTCGCCGTCGCCCCCCCAGGAGCGGCCGGTGGCACCGCAGGGGACATCTACGTCACCGATGCCCTGAACGAAGTCATCGACGTCTTCGCCTCCAGTGGCGCCTTCCTAGGCCAGCGGACCGTGCCGACCTTTCCGTGCGGAGTCGCGGTCGATCCTGCCGGCAACCTCTACGTCGGCGATGACGAAGGCGGAAAAGCGGGTGTCAACAAGTTGACCCCCTCGGCTCCGGCGACCTTCACCGAAAGCGCCGCGAGTCCCTTCGCCGCGCCCAATTCCTGCCAGGTCGCCGCCGGAGAAGGCTTCGTCTACGTCGCGGAATTCCTCGGCCAAGTAACCAAACTCGACAGCGAAGGGGCCGAAGAAGGTACCGCGAAGTACGTCGTCGTCAGCGAAGCCGGCGGGCCCTTGGCCATCGACCCGGCTACCGGGCACCTTTTCGTAGCCAAACTCGAAGGGGGGTCCCCCAAGATCGAAGAGTACGACGTCTCCGGCGAACTGGCGGCAAGCTTGGTCTCCAACACCCCGCTCCCCAGCGAACCCCAAGGCGTCGCCATCGACGGCGAATTGGGCGATGTCTACGCCAGTCGCGTGGGGGAAGCCCAAGTGGAAGTGTTCGCGCCGCTGTTCGGTGTAGCCCTGGCGATCGAAGAAACCGGCAACGGCAGCGGCACGGTCGAATGCGAAGTCAGCGGCGGCCGCCTTAAACCGTGCGCCAGCGTCTACCGCAAAGGGGCTGAAGTCACGGTCCTGGCGAGCCCCGGCGCCGGCTCTGAACTCGGCGCCCTCAGCGGCACCGGCTCAGCCGCCGCCTGCACGGCCTTGCCCTGTGAAATCGAACTCAGCGAAGCAAGCTCGCTCAACGTCGAATTCAAGCTCATCACCCACCCGGCACCACCCGCGCCGCCGGCGCCCGCCCCCGCGCCGCCGCCACCCGCGCCAGCCCCCGCTCCGCCCCCGGTGGCGACCTGCAAGGTCCCCAAGCTCACCGGCAAGTCCCAGGGGCAGGCACAGTCAGCCCTGAAGGCCGCCAACTGCGCCCTCGGCAAGGTCACCAAGCCCAAGAAGAAGAAAGGCCAAAAGCAGGGCCCGCTGGTGGTCAAGTCCTCCTCGCCGGCGGCCGGTGCGAGCCTGGCGGCGGGAAGCAAGGTCAACCTCAAGCTCGGCCCCAAGCCCAAGCAGAAGGGGAAGAAGTAGTTGCGCCATCGCTGGCGGCTCAGCGTTGCGTTGTGGCTGTCGGTCGGCGTCGGTGTCCTGCTCTTTCCCGGGGCGGCGCTTGCCGACCACCTCTATGAAGAATCGTTTGGATCGGATGGGAGCGAAGCGAGCATCTTCGAAGGGTTTGGCACGGATGCCGTCGGCGTCGATCAGTCAAGCGGCGCCATCTACGTACTCAACCGTACTGCCGAACCACACGACGAAACCATCTACAAGTTCGACGAAAACCACCAGCCGGCGAACTTCGCCGCCCTGGGCAGCAACAAAATCAGCGGCGTCCCTGCCTCTCTCGCCGAAGGCAGAAGCCAGCTGGCGGTCGACGCCGCCAGCCACCGCATCTACGTCACCTCCGGCAATCCGGGAGAACTGCCGCCCAACTCGATCCGTGCCTTCGAGGCCAACGGCGAAGCGGCCGAATTCTCCGCCCTGAAAAGCGATGAAATCGGTGGCTTCAGCGAACTCTGCGGCGTCGCCGTCGACCAAAACGGCGATATCTACGCCGCCGACCTGGTGGGCGAAAGGGTCACGGTCTTCGCCCCCAGCGGCGCAGAACTGACCCATTTCACGGTCTCGAAAACCAGCTCGCCCGAATCGGGGCCCTGCAACCTCGGCGTCGACTCCGCCGGCGCCGTCTACGTCACCCACTGGCATTCCTCGGTGGAGAAGTTCACCCCCTCGGCCTTCCCGGTCACCGCCGCGACGACCTATACCGCCGGCGCCACCATCGACCCCGGCCCCGCCTACAGCCTCGCCGTCAACCCGGCGAGCGACCACCTCTACGTCGATCGGGGCTCGCGCGTGGTCGAGTACGACGGCGGCGGCAAACAGGTCGGCGAACCGTTCGGGGAGGCGGGGGAAGGGGCGCTTGCCCTCTCCGCGGGGATCGCGGTGAGGGGGGTGGGGCTGGCGGAACGCATCTACGTGAGTCGACCTCTCGGGCAATCAACGGGCGGAGGTCTTCGGCCCCCATGCGCCGCTTCCCAGGACCGGCAAAGCAAGCGAAGTCAAAAGGACCACCGCCACCCTGAGCGGCACCGTCAACCCCGAAGGGGTCGAAATCAGCGCCTGCAGCTTTGAGTACGTCAAAGACGCCGAATACGACCCGCAGGCAAAAGACCCCTACGCCGGCGGGGGAAGCGCCCCCTGCGTGGGCCAGGTCCCGACCGACTCGGCCGATCATCCGGTCAGCGCCGACCTCAGCACCCTGGCGCTGAACACCAAATACCACTTCCGCCTGGCCGCCTCAAACGCCGCCGCCAACGCCAAGGGGGAAGACGAAACCTTCGAAACCCTGGGGCCGCCGCGGATCGACTCTGAGTCTGCCGCGGAGGTCGGCACCACCACCGCGAGGATCTCCGGCCTGATCGACCCGCGCGGGGAAACCAGCAGCTTCGCGGTCGAATACGTCAGCGAGGCCGACTTCCTGGTCGGCGAATACGCGAAAGCGATCACGGTGCCGGTCCCCGCCGCAGAGGTCGGCGCCGGGATCGGCGACGTCGAAGTCGGCCAGGAAGTTGCCGGCCTTAACCCCGGCACCGCCTACCACTACCGTCTCCTCGCCGCCAACCTAATCGATCCTCCGGTGCACGGCCCAGATCAGGTCTTCACCACCTTCGCCGAGGCCGGCGGCGGCCTGCCGGACGGCCGGGCCTATGAGCTGGTCTCCCCGGCGGCGAAGTTCGGCGAGGTGTTTCCGCCGGACACGTCCGGCGCTACTCGACGGCAGCTGCAAGAACTGCCTGCCGGGCTATCGAACGGATCAAAATGCCGATGCAGCCCGCCCCCGACGGGGGGGCGATCGCCTATGAGGGCCAGTCCTTCGGGGCGAACATCTCGGCGACCGAGAACGAGTACCTGGGCACCCGCGGAGCGGGTGGCTGGGAAACCGAGCCGCTCAGTAAGCCCTTCTATAACGCCGACACCGCCTTCCCCGACCAGGCGGAGGGCTTTGTGGCCTTCTCCAGCGACCTCTCGCGGGGAATCATCAGCCAGATCTCACCGTCGCTGGCCCCCGAGGCGCCCGCCGACTTCGCCAACCTCTACCTCTGGCAGCGCGGCGGGGCGGCGCTTACAGCCGCTGATCACGAAAGCGCCGCCGAACCGGCGCCGGGCGGCGATCGTCGAGAAAACAGCTTCCAGGTCATCTACGCCGGGGCCAACTCAGGCGCGGGCGCCGTCGCGCCCTTCAGCCACGTCGTCTTCGAAGCCAACGACGCGCTGACCGCGAAAGTCGCCGGGACCGCGCCGGCGGCGCCGCCGGTGAGCGGCGGCGCAAGGGACCTCTATGAGTGGTCCGCCGGCCAGCTGCACCTGGTCAACGTGCTGCCGGGAGACGGCGGCGCGGTGGCCGACGCGGTGATCGGCTCGGGCCGGCTGCTCACCAACGCGCAAAACGAAGGGCCGGTCTTCGCGCACGCGATCTCCGCCGACGGCAGCCGGATCTTTTGGAGCAACAAAGCAAGCGGCCAGGTCTACCTGCGGGTCGGCGGCAAAGAAACCCGCGAAATCCCCGACCACGCCGGCAAGTTCCTGAGCGCCGCCGCCGACGGCTCCAAGGTGCTGCTCGACGACGGGCACCTCTATGACACCAGCTCGACGTCGCCGACCCAGATCGCCGATCTGAGCGCCGGCCAGGGCGGCTTTCAGGGCATCCTCGGCGCCAGCGAAGACCTCTCGCGCATCTACTTCGTCGATACCGCAGCGCTGACGCCGCCGACGCAGGTCAACGAAAACCCGGCCGGGCCCGAACACGCGGAGGCGAACAAGGACAACCTCTACGTCTGGCAGGGAGGGACGAGCGCCTTCATCGGCCAACTCTCTCCCCGCGACGACGAATTCAACGGCAAGTCTTTCATCGGCGACTGGCGGCCGGCGCCGGGCAACCGCACCGCCCAGGTCAGCGGCGACGGGCGCTACCTGGCCTTCATGTCGAGCGCCCGGCTGAGCGGCTATGACAACGAACAGCGGGAAGGGAAAGCATGTTCGTCGCTGGGAAGCGCTCCCATCTGTCCAGAGGTCTTCGAGTTCGACGCCAACGCCGGCCAAGCTGAGCTGCGCCTCCTGCAACCCAGCCGGGGAACGGCCGCTGGGCTTCGCCAACCTCTCGCTGATCGAAGCCGGCTCGCGCAAGCTCTCCTTCCCCCAGCCCACCAACCTGACGGCAGGGGGAAGGCTCTTCTTCGAGAGCCAGGACACGCTCTCCCCGGCCGACCAAAACGGCCACATCCAAGACGTCTATGAGTGGGAGCCAAACGAAGTCGGCAGCTGCCAGCGCCCGTCCGGCTGCGCGGCGCTGATCTCCAGCGGCCACAGCCCCAACGACTCCTTCTTTCTCAACGCGACCCCGAGCGGGGACGACGCCTTCATCGTCACCCGCGAGCAGCTCCTGGGGCGCGACAAAGACGACTACCTCGACCTCTACGACGCCCGGGCGGGCGGCGGCTTCCTCGAACCCCCGCCCATCATCTGCCTGGGACGGGAAGCCTGCCGGGAATCTCCCCGGCTCACCCCGCCGGCCCCACCGAGCCCCGGCTCCTCCACCTTCCTCTCGCCGGGCAACCCCAAACCCAAGTGCCACAAGCACAAGAAGTGCCACAAGCCTAAAAAGCACCACCAGGCCAAGAAGAAGCACAAGCGGGCGGTCAAGAATCCCAACGCCGGGGGCTCGCGGTGAGCGCCCGCAAACCCCTGCGCGCCTGCCTCGGCCTGGCTCTCCTGGCGGTGGCCCTGCTGCTCCCGGCTGGGGCCCAAGCGGCTTTTGGGATCAAAACCCTCGCCGCCACCGCCCGCAACCTCGATGGCACGGTCGACCTGCAGGCCGGCTCGCACCCCTACGAATACACGGTCAGCTTCGGCATGAACCTCGACGCCAAAGAAATCCCTGAAGCGACGCTGCAGGGCCTCGTCGCCGACCTGCCGCCGGGGATGGTCGGGGACCCGCTGGCGATCCCCCGCTGCAAACGGGCGGAATTCGAGGGGGCCCAGCCGCTCTGTTCGGGCGAAACCCAGATCGGCTCCGCCCACGTCGCCGTGGCCGGCCTCGGCATCGTCGAAGCCCCCCTCTATAACCTGGTGCCGCCGCTCGGCGTCGCGGCGAGCATCGGCTTCAGCGTCCTCAACATCAACAGCTTCCAGCAGGCCTCGGTGCGCAGCGACGGCGACTACGGGGTGAAGGTCTCCGACAGTGGTGTGCCGCCGCTGGAAATCCAAAAAGTGAGCGAGACGATCTGGGGGGTGCCGACGGATCCCCACCACGACTCCGAACGCTGGTGCGTCGGCTCCAACCAGGAAAGATTCCAGGGCTGCTCCAGCGAAGCCCCCCCGGCCCCCTTCTTCACCCTGCCGACCGCCTGCGGCGGGCCGCTGGCGACGACGCTCACCGTCAACTCCGTCGAGAACCCCGACGTCTTCCTCAGCAAAACCGCCCTCTCTGAAGACGAAGGGACCCCCGCCGGCATCGACGGCTGCAACGCCTTGGAATTCGAACCAAAGATCTCCTCCCAGCCGACCACCAACCTCACCGACAGCCCGACCGGCCTTGACTTCACGATCCACCAGCCCCAAAACGAAGATCCCAAAGGCCTCTCCACTGCGGCCCTCAAAGACGTCAAGGTCACCCTGCCGCAGGGCATGACCCTGAACCCCGCCGCGGGCGACGGCCTCGGCGCCTGCTCGGAGGGACAGATCGGTTATGCGCCAAAAGAAGGGCAGATCCACTTCTCCGCAACCCCGCAGAGCTGCCCGAACGCGGCCAAGGTCGGCAACTTGGAAGTCAACTCACCGCTGGTCGACCACCCGCTCCGCGGCGCGATCTACGTGGCCAAGCCCTATGACAACCCCTTCGGATCGCTGCTGGCGATCTACCTGGCGATCGAAGACGAACAGACCGGCGTGATCGCCAAGCTCGCCGGCAAAGTAACCCCAGACCCGCACACTGGCCAGCTGACCGCCAGCTTCACCGAAAACCCGCAGCTGCCGATCAAAGACATCGAAACGCATTTCTTCGCCGGCCCTGAAGCGGCGCTGAAGACCCCGCTTGTCTGCGGGACCAACACCACCACCACGGTGCTGACCCCTTGGTCGACGCCCGAAGGCACCGACGCGACCCCGAGCGACTCCTTCCCGACCTCGGTCGCCCCTGGAGGAGGAACCTGCCCGAAAAGCGAAGCGGGGGCGCCCAACAAACCGAGCTTCACGGCGGGAACCCTCGCTCCCCAGGCGGGTGCCTACTCGCCCTTCGTCCTCAAGCTGAGCCGCCCCGACGGCTCCCAGCAGTTGACCGGCATCGACACCACCCTGCCGGAGGGCCTGACCGGCAAGCTGGCGGGAATCCCCTACTGCTCCGAGGCCCAGCTCGCGGCGGCCAAGAGCCGCGAAGCCCCCAATCAGGGCGCTCTCGAGCAACAGAGCCCCTCCTGCCCGCTGGCCTCAGAAGTCGGCACCGTCACGGTAGGAGCCGGGGCGGGAATATCCCCCCTCTACGTCCAGGGCCACGCCTACCTCGCCGGCCCCTATAAAGGCGCCCCGCTCTCCCTGGCGATCATCACCCCCGCAGTCGCCGGTCCCTTCGACCTCGGCACCGTCGTAGTCCGCACCGCCCTCTACGTCGACCCCGAAACCGCCCAGATCCACGCCGTCAGCGATCCCTTCCCCGCGATCATCCAGGGCATCCCCCTCGACCTGCGCAGTGTCGCGGTGAACCTGAGCCGACCCAACTTCACGCTCAACCCAACCTCCTGCGAACCGAAGGCGATCACCGGCTCCGCTGCCACCCTGCCCGGCCAGAGCGCCCCCCTCACCTCCCCCTTCCAGGTAGGAGGCTGCAACGCCCTCAAGTTCGCCCCCAAACTGGCTATCTCCCTCAAAGGCGGCACCAAGCGCAACAAAAACCCCGCCTTAAAAGCGGTCCTCACCTACCCCAAGGGCCACTACGCCAACATCGCCTCTGCCCAAGTAACCCTGCCGCATTCAGAGTTCCTCGACCAAGGCCACATCGGCACGATCTGCACCCGCGTGCAGTTCGCCGCTAACAGTTGCCCTAAAGCCTCGATCTACGGCTACGCCAAAGCCACCACGCCGCTTTTGGAAAAGCCAGTCCAAGGCCCGGTCTACCTGCGCTCCTCTTCCCACAAGCTACCCGACCTAGTCGCCGCCTTAGACGGCCAGATCAACGTCGTCTTAGACGGTCGCGTCGACACCGGCAAGGGCGGCGGGATCAGAAACAGCTTCGAAGCGGTTCCCGACGCCCCCGTCGCCAAGTTCGTCTTGGAAATGAAAGGCGGCAAAAAGGGGCTGTTGGTCAACTCCGAAAACATCTGCAAAAAGCCCCAACGCGTGATCGCCGACTTCAGGGCTCAAAACGGCAAGAGCTTTGAAGCGACGCCGCTGATTGCCAACAGCTGCGGGGGGAAGGGCAAGCGCAAGCACAAAGGCCACTAGGGAAAGCACTTCACTGCGGCTTCGCTTCCTACAGCAAGCCGACTTTATCGCCACCCAAATCAACGCCACCAAGCAATGCCACCGATTAGACCTTTCTCTCACCGATGAAGAGATCAGATAAGACCAGTCAACCCATAGGAAGGACCAACATGAGGTTGTTGAAGGACAGGCGGCAAGGAGCGGGAAGCCGCAGCAAGCAGTTCATAGCAGGAGGCATGGCGGCAGCGCTGGCAGGATTGGTGTTCGCCTCAATGGCTCTAGCGACGGTGCATCATCCGAAAGGCGAATTCGCCCCGTTTGGCGAATGTCCGCTCAATCGGGTGACGATCACCGATTGCGTCGTCTCCGTCTCCAGTGGCGGCTCGTTCACGATCGGCAAAAAAGTCGTGCCGCTGAAAAACCCGGTCACCCTCCAGGGCGGCTATGAAGGCGGCGGTGAAGCGATCAAATTCTACGGCGCTGAGGCCGGCGAAACCCTCTCGAAAACGCCGCAGCCGGTCCCCGGTGGCCTGCTCGGCATCACCGCGCCGACCTGGTGGCCGAAATTCATCCAGGATTGGTTCAACGAACAGATCAACAAAGGGCTCACCGGCGTCAACGCGACGGTTGAACTCACCGGTCCGACCAAAGGTCTGACCAACATCAAGCTGAGCACGGAAAACCTGCTGTTTGAAAAAGGTACCGCGCTCGGGCTGCCGGTGAAAATCCATCTGGAAAACGCCATTCTCGGCAGCAGCTGCTACATCGGCTCGGAGTCGAGCCCGGTCCAGATCGACTTCACGACCGGGACCACGGCTCCGCCGCCGCCCAACAAACCGATCAAAGGCGCAGCCGGTGAATTCACCGCAAACGAAGAATTCACCCTGCTCACCTTCAGTGGAGGACGTCTCGTGAACAATTCCTTCGCCGCGCCGGCTGTCAATGGCTGCGGAGGCATTTTCTCGTTCTTCGTCGATCCGCTGGTCGACTCGATCCTCGGCACGCCCTCGCCTGCCGGGACCAACACCGCGATCCTGGAAGGCAAAATCCAGGACGCCGCTGCCTCAGCTGTGAAAGCGAGCGAATAGCTCTTTCCAGCTGTCGCAGTAGTCCAGTCCAAAGCCCCCGCCGCGGCAACGCGGCGGGGGCTTTTCTCTGCGGGGAGAGATAGAAGACATCGGCGTCAAAAGGTTGAACAAACCGCGATGTCGGCGGACCTTGGAGGGAGCCGCCACAGATCTGGCGGCGCAGACCGCAACCAAGGAGAAGGTCCCATGAGGAACCGCAAGTCAATTCTCGGAGCGCTGTTTCTGAGCGCTCTCTGCTTCTGCGTGTTCGGGGCAGCTAACGCATCAGCCCTGACATTGCACGAGTGCAAGAAAACGGAAAATAAAGGAACAAGTCGCTTTACGGACAGTAAATGTGAAACGCCGAATGCGGCAGGCGAATTCGAAACAGTGCCGCTCGTCGGATCTCAGACCGTGGTAAACACACTGACACCGACAACAGGCACCACCGAAACCCACGCCGTCCTGGAGGGGACGATTGCCGGGATCGAATATGAAATTACATGCTCCGGCCTTACCAGCACCAACGGCAAAGCCGAAAACGTGCTCAACGGCACCGAAATGGGCGTCAAAGCCACTGGCAAAGCCAAATTCACCGGCTGCAAAATGACCAAACCGGCCGGATTTGGTTGCACGGTGCCGGAAATACTCGAAACGCTAGAACTGTCGGGGACGACGAAAGAAATGACCATCACCTACAAACCGACCAACGAAAAAGAAGAATTCATCACCTTCGCGATCTCCGGCTGCACCGGCGGCGCGAAAGTGCTGAACGGGTTGAAAACCGCGAAAGGCACTGCGGCGGCGACCGTCTTGGCAGAAAAGCCGACATCCGTGGAGTTCAATGCGACCAGCGGCAGCAAATTGACCTTTGCCGGCCAGTCGGCCAATTTCACAGCGGTGACACACGGCACGACAAGCGACGGCACCCTGCTGTCCTGGGAGACACCATAAGGGCGCTATCCAGGTGGAATCTGAGTGATAGACACCGAGATCAGCAGTTGGTAGGGCACCGAGCCGGAGGCCTGGCTCCGTGCCATGTGCCTGCCGGGACCAACACCGCGATCCTGGAAGGCAAAATCCAGGACGCCGCTGCCTCAGCTGTGAAAGCGGGCGAATAGCTCTCCAGCTGTCGCAGTAGTCCAGTCCAAAGCCCCCGCCGCGGCAACGCGGCGGGGGCTTTTCTCTGCGCGGCGAGATAGAAGACATCGGGGTCAAAAGGTTGAACAAACCGCGATGTCGGCGGACCTTGGGGTGGAGCCGCCGCAGAAGCTCTGGCGGCGGCGCAGATCGCAACCAAGGAGAAGGTCCAATGAGGAATCCCAAGTCAATCCTCGGGGCGCTGTTTCTGAGCGCCCTCTGCTTCTGCGTGTTCGGGGTAGCCAACGCATCTGCGCTGACAGTGCACGAGTGCAAGAAAACCGAAGGCAAAGGAACAAGCCGCTTCGAAGACAGCGGCTGCACCAAAGAAAAAGCAACGGGCGAATTTGAAACAGTGCCGATCGTCGGATCTCAGGAAGTGACCATGACACTGACACCGACAACAAACACCACCGAAACCCACGCCGTCTTAGAGGCGACGATCGGGGGTGTTCCATTGGAAATTACATGCGAAGCTTTAAGCACTCCGAATGGAAAACTCGAAAACGTGCTCAACGGTACGGGAATGGGCGTTAAAGGTAGCGGCAAGGCCAAATTCACCAATTGCAAAATGACCAAACCGGCCGAATCGGGCTGCACCGTGCCGGCAACGCTTGAAACCGAAGAACTGAATTCGACGACCAAAGAAATGACCGTCACCTTCAAACCGACTAACGCGGAAGAAAAAATCATCACCTTCACGATCTCCGGATGCACCGGCGGCGCGAAAGTGCTGAACGGATCGAAAACCTTCAAAGGCACGCTGGCGGCGACCCTCTTGGCAGAAAAACCGACATCGCTGGAGTTCAATGAAACCAGCGGCAGCAAATTGACCTTTGGCGGCCAGGCAGCCAATTTCACAGCGGTGATCCACTTTGCGACAAAAGCTAATGGCGCCCTGCTGTCATTTGAGACACCGTAAGGCCGGGAGCGAATCCGTAAGCAGCACCAAACGTAGTAGCGCGAAGGTCACCGGGCGGGGTTGTCTCCCGCTCGGCGCCCTTCCATGGGCCTTTCCCCCAGGGCGATGGCGGGCCCTCGATGGTTGATTAGACAAAATCGAGAGAATATGGTTAAGATCTCCTGAGGATTATGGGAGGCAAGAGACAGATCACGCTCGTCTTGCTCGCCGCGGTGCTGACGGCGTTGCTCGCGGCAGGCTGCGGTGGCTCGAGTTCGTCTTCCAGCTCCTCGTCTTCCAGCTCAAGCTCGGCGACGGACCCGACCGGCGGCTCAGGCGAAACCGAAGCAAGCGCGGCGTTCGTGAAACCGGGCGGGGAAAACAAAATCGCGGAGTTCGGCGAAGAAGCGGAAGCCGACGAACGCGAAGCGGCCTCGAGCGTTCTGGAAGAAAACCTGAAGGCACGGGCCGCTGGCGACTGGGCGGGACAGTGCGCCTCGCTGACGAAGGCCGCGACGGAAGGGATCGGGAAAGGGCCCGCGGCTGGGAACGCCGGAGAAGGCTGCGCGAAGGAACTCGAAGCGCTGGCCAAACCGCTGGCTGGGACCAAGTCCCTCCGCGAAAACACCATGATCGCGCCGGTAGCCGCTCTGCGGGTCGAAGGTGACAAAGCCTATGCCCTGTATCACGGCGCCAAAGGCGTCGACTACGCGATGCCGATGAACAAGGAAGGCGGCGAATGGAAGGTCGCCGCCCTGGTGACGCAGGAAATTCCTTAGAGTGCGCTGACTCCGAGTTGATCGCTCGCGGTTGCCTAGGTAGTCCTCGGCCTCTCTTCCGATCGCCAGTTCCTGGGAATGGTCAGGCCCCTGTTGCCAGGGTGGTTGCCCGGTGGTCGACGCCCTGCTCGCAGTGCCTGGCCAGCACCGCCGAAGCTGTTCGTCGGCGAGGGGACGCCGGAGATAGAAAACATTGCGCACGAAAAGTTGACTAAACGCACTCTTGGCACGAGTCTGCAGGAGGCTGTCGCCCATCGCGGCGTAGCCAGAGACGTTGGCGGGGTCGCCACATGTATGTGCTTGGGAGCGTCGTCGCCGGCAAAGCAATTCACAGACGAGGAGAACCTCTATGACCCGCAGTAAATCTATTCTCGGGCTGCTCTTTTTGAGCGCCCTATGCTTTTGTGCGTTCGGGGCCAGCAGCGCGTCGGCCGTGACAATGCACGAGTGCAAAAAAGCGCCGGTTTCCGGCGAAACAACTCAGCAGTACACCACCTCCGAATGCACCACCAAAGGGACCGGCGAATTCCGCACAGTGCCGATCCCTCTCAAAGAAACCGTCGAACTGACCCCGACAGCGACAGAAACGTTCGTCCTGCACACGACCATCGGCGGGATCGAAACCACAATCGCGTGCAAAGCTCTGACCGGCAGCGGCAAAGCGACCAACGAAGAACCGAAAGCCGGAGTCATGCAGGTCAGCGGCAAAGAAATCAGACTCAAATTCAGCGAATGCAGTCTGACCAAACCCGTAGAAGCAACCGAAAAAGGATGCACCGTGACGGTGGCGGAAACCAGCGAAGCTACGTCAATCACGTCGGAAATGAGTACGACGTATACTCCGGTCAACGCTGAAAAACTGTTCACGACCATAACCATTGCAAACTGTAAAGCTCCTCTCACCATTCTCAACGGCGCTAAAAAAGTGACCGGCACCGCTAAAGGCGTAAATCAGGAAGCCACGCCGCAAACGACCGAATTCACCGAAACCAGCGGCGGCGAACTAAAAGTCGCAGGCCAGGCGGCGTTGCTGACAGGCAAAGCGCACGCGGTGACAAAAGGCACGACGACCATCGTCTCGCTCGAGACACCATAATTCGCGGACGTAACTGAGCCAACCGGCGGGCACTTGTGTTCGGAGGGTTGGATCCAGCACCGGGCCGAGACGTGTCTCGGCCCGGTGCGTTCTCCGGCCCCGCCAAGCACTCCCGCCTCCGCGCCTTCCTGCGGCTGTGATCGCTTGACAGAAGTTCCGATCCATGCTCCAATGAGGTCGCGTCTAGATACGTACTGAGTCGTGATGGTATCCGCACAGGGTTCCCGGAGAGAAGGGCAACTAGGGGAAGAGCGAGTCGGGGTTCTGGCCGCAAGGGGTCGGGCTTCCAAGGGAGAGGGGATTTCGGTTGAGCCATTGCGGCGGAGGACCGCTTCATCGTGTCGGTCAGAGCAAGGCCCACCTCGGGCTTGCTCTCTTGATCGTCGGGGTGGCGCTCGGAGTTGGGGCCCCCTCGGCTCTAGCGGTAGTCAGTGCCGAATACTCCGGCGTCTCCTTCGGTCCGGATGGAACGCCCGGAACGAGCTTCGTCGACGTGCAGGGAGTTGCCGTCGACCAGGGCAGCGAAGACGTTTACGTCTACGACATCGGCGAAGGCGGCAAGATCTACAAGTTCGACGCCGCCGGCAACCCCATCAACTTCTCGAGTCTCGGCACCAACGTGATCGAAGGTGTCGGTGGGCCAGTCGAAGCAGGCACCGAGCAGATCGCCGTCGCTCCGCCTGGCGCGCTGGCGCAGACCGCGGGTGACATCTATGTGGCCAACAACAAAGAAGTCGTGGTCTATGACGAGAACGGCGAACGGATCAGTGAACTGACCGGCGGGGAGATCTGCGGGGTCGCCACCGATCCCACCGGCCACGTTTTCGTCGGCATCTATGGACCGGGCCCCACTCGGACCAGCACCGTACGGGAATACACCCCTCACGAATTCGTGGGCCATCCGCTCAACGACTCCGATCAGACCGGCACCTCGGCCCACCTCAACCAGAGTCTAGAAACGAGCCTCTTCGAAATCTGCAACGTCGCCGTCGACGGCCTCGGGGTCGGCAACGTCTACGCCACCACCTACAACGGAGGCCTGCAGAAACTCCAGGGCCTGCATGCGCCCGCAGCCGCCACCATCGACAACAGCTCCTCTTCCCTGGCGGTCAAGTTCTCGAACAACGTCGTCTATGCCAACCAGGGTTCGCGCGTCGTCGAGTACAGCCCGGCCACCAACGAACAGATCGCCGCCTTCGGGGAAACCGGGCCGGGGGCGCTGGCGGGGTCCCACGGCATCGCCCTCAACGACAGTGTCGGGCAGCCCGCCTCGGGCAACGTCTACGTGAGCAGCGGCGCCGGTCAGGTCGAGATCTTCTCCCCGGTTCCCTTCACGCCCGATGCCACCACCGAAGCGGCGACGGGCACCACGAACGGAAACGCCACCCTGCACGGGGCGATCAACGCCGGCGGCGGCCCGCCGGCCAGCTGCGTCTTCGAATATGTGGAAGCCCAGGCCGAAGGCTTCGCGGGGGCCAGCACGGTGCCGTGCGCCCCCGCCGGGCCCTTCACCGGCACCGCCAGCCAGGCGGTCCAGGCCCAGCTGGGCGGGCTCGCGGAAGCCAACTACCGCTTCCGCCTGGTGACCACCAACGCGAATGGCTCCAACGCGGGTCAGGCGCTCGACTTCAGCACCGAGGAAGGCAACGTCGGCCTGCCGGACGGGCGGGACTACGAGATGGTCTCCCCGGCGGCGAAGGCGGGGGAGGTCTTCCCGCCCGACCCGGCCGGCCGGCTCGGCAACAGCTGCTTTGACTGCGTGCCGGGGGAGTTGGTGGCGAAAATGCCGATGCAGGTCTCACCGGACGGCCGCTCGGTCGTCTACGAGGGACAGCCGTTCGGGGCAGGGCTGGCTTCGGGTCCGAACGAGTACCTGGCCAAGCGCAGCGCAACCGGCTGGGTGACCGAAGGGCTGAGCCGGCCGACGTATCGAACGGACCCAGTGAACGCGTTCCAGGTAGGGGGGTTCGTCGCCTTCGCCGCGGACCTCGACCGTGGCCTGATCGTCCAGGACGAACCGCCGCTGGCACCGGCGGCGCCAGCGGGCTATGACAATCTCTACCCCTGGCAGGGCGACGCAGCGCTGGTGCCGGTAATCACTGCGGTGCCGCCGCCCCGCACTGCCGCTGACTTCGAAATCGTCTTCGGCGGCGCCAACGCCGGCACGGCGACCGCGCCGGCCTTCGACCACCTGGTCTTCGCGGCCAACGACGCGCTCACCGGCCCTACCGCCTTTGCACCGGCGGCTCCGGAAGTGGGGGTCGAAGAAGACAACGTGTATGAATGGGCGGCGGCGCAGCTGCGGCTGGTCAACGTGCGGCCCGACGGCAGCGCCCTGCCTGGTGCCGTGGTCGGCTCGGGGAGGCAGCTGTTGCAGGACCCACTGAGTGAAGGACCCGACTTCGACCACGCGGTCTCCGCCGACGGGAGCCGGGTCTTCTGGAGCGACAATGCGACCGGCCAGGTCTACCTGCGCATCGACGGCCGGGAAACCCTCGAAATTCCCGACCCGACCGGCAAGTTCCTCACCGCCTCGGCCGACGGCTCCAGGGTCCTGCTCTCCGACGGGCACCTCTTCGCCGGCCTGGGCGTAGAAGAACCACCCGAGGAGACCGACCTGACCGCCGGCCAGGGCGAATTTCAGGGGATCCTCGGCGCGGCAGATGACCTCTCGACTGTCTACTTCGTCGACACGGCGGTGCTGCCGGGGGCGGGGGCAAATCAGCGGGGAGAGGAAGCCCAGGGCGGGGAATACAACCTCTACGCCTGGCATGAAGGCGCGACCGCCTTTGTGGCGACGCTGCTGAGGACGGACAATGAATTCGGGGGAGGAAGCAAAGTCGGCGTCTGGCACCCCGCCCCGGCCTTCCGCAACGCTCAGGTTAGCCCGGACGGGCGCTACCTGGCCTTCATGTCGACGGCGCGGCTGACGGGCTATGGCAACGACCAGCACGAAGGCGCGTTCTGCGCATCGGCGGCGCCAGCTTCGAACCCGGCCTGTGCGGAGGTGTTCGAGTACGACCGCGGCGCGGCCAAGCTCAGCTGCGCCTCCTGCAACCCGGCCGGGGAGAGGCCGCTGGGGCCCTCGAACCTCTCGCTGATCGAAAACGAACTCCTCGCGACCTTCCTACCCCAGCCCGGCAACCTCACCGCCCAGGGCCAGGGGAGGCTCTTCTTCGAAAGCCAGGACGCGCTCGCCCCGCGCGACACCAACGGCCACATCCAAGATGTCTATGAGTGGGAGCCCAACGGGGTGGGCAGCTGCGCCCACCCCCAGGGCTGCGTCTCGCTGATCTCAAGCGGCCACAGCCCCCGCGACTCCTACTTCCTCAACGCGACGCCAAGCGGCGATGACGCCTTCTTCGTCACCCGCGAGCGGCTCCTGCCCCAGGACGGCGACGATTACCTCGACCTCTACGACGCCCGGGTGGGCGGTGGCTTCCCCGCCGGAACGACGGCTCCCTGCAGCGGAGAAGCATGCAAGGGGTCGGTTTCATCGCTGCCGCAGCCGGGCCTGGGAAGCGCCCAGTTCAACGGCCCGGGCAACCCGCCGCGGCGGGCCTGCAAGGCGGGGTTCGTCAAAAAGCAGGGGAAGTGCGTGAAAAAGAAGCATCGAAAGCACAAGAAGCATCAAAAGCGATCGGCCAGTCCCAGCCGGAGAGGTTCCAAGTGAGCGCCTGCAGGCAACTGGCCGCCTGTCTGGCCCTCTCCGCCCTCGGCCTCCTCCTTCCGGCCGGCGCCCAGGCGGGCTTTGGGATCCAGCCAGGCAGCGTCTCGACGACCGCGATCAACCGCGACGGCACGATCGACACCCAGGCGGGCTCCCACCCCTACAAGTACACCGTCAAATTCGCCATGAACCAGGATGGGAAAGGCAAACCGGAAGGGACGCTCAGCTCGCTTGTGGTCGACCTGCCGCCGGGGACGGTAGGCAACCCGCTGGCGACCCCGCGTTGCAGCCGCGCGGACTTCGACTCGAGGACGCCGAAATGCCCCGCCAACACTCAGGTCGGGTTCGCCAATATCGACCTCCTCGGTCTCGGCACCGCCAAGAACCCCATCTACAACCTCGTCCCGCCCCTCGGCGTCCCCGCCAGCGTCGGCCTCAGCATCGAAAACATCAACAGCTTCCAGGAAGCATCGATCCGCACCGGCGGGGACTACGGGGTCAGCGTCTCCGACATCACCGTGCCCACCGCTCTCGAGATCCAGTCCGTGACCGAGACGATCTGGGGAGTGCCGATGGAATCAAGCCACGACCCCGAGCGCTACTGCCAGGATTCCGAAGGGAATCCGATCAATGGGGACTGCACGAGCGATGCCTTCCCGGCGCCCTTCTTCACTCTGCCGACTTCCTGCACCGGTCCTCTGACGACGACGGTACATGTCGAATCACTTGAGAACCCCGGCGTCTCAGTCAGCGAAAGTGCCACCTCCCTCGGTGGCGGTGGCGTCCCGGCCGGGCTCAGCGGCTGCAGGAAACCGGGCTTTGGCCCGACGATCGCCGCCCAGCCGGAAACCGCGGCTGCCGACTCGCCGACCGGCCTGCAGGTCGGGCTGCACATCCCCCAGAGCAAAGATCCCGAAGGGCTGGCGACGGCCAACCTGAAGGACACGGTCCTCACCCTTCCCAAGGGGATGGCCGTCAACCCATCGGCCGCCGATGGCCTCGGTGCCTGCTCGCTTGAGCAGATCGACCTCAAGGGCGCCGGGGCGGCACAGTGCCCACCCGACTCCAAACTGGGCACCGTGGCGGTCTCGACGCCATTGCTCGACCACCCGCTGCCCGGAAACGTCTACCTCGCCCGCCAGGGCGAAAACCCCTTCGGCTCGCTGATCGCCCTCTACGTCACCGTCGCTGACCCGATTAGCGGCGTCGTCGTCAAGCTCGCCGGCAAGGTGGAACCGGACCCAGTAACCGGGCAGTTGAAGGCAACGTTCAAGGAAAACCCGCAACTTCCGTTCGAAGACCTCAGCGTTGATTTCACGGGCGGCCCCAGGGCGGCACTGACCACCCCGCCGACCTGTGGCACCTACTCCACCCAAGCTGACCTGACTCCCTGGACCGCCCCCGAAGGCACCGACGTCTTCCCCTCCGACTCCTTCTCAGTTCTCACCAGCCCGGGAGGCGGGAGGTGCGTCAACAGCGAAGCAGAAATGCCCAACGAGCCGAGCTTCGAAGCGGGGACCACGACCCCAATCGCCGGCACCTACTCGCCCTTCGTGCTCAAACTGAGTCGCGAGAACGGCTCCCAGCGGCTGGCGGCGCTCAACGTCACCCTGCCGCCGGGGGTGAGCGCCAAGCTCGCCGGCGTCCAGGAATGCTCCAATGCGCAGATCGCCATTGCCGAAGGGCGTAAGAACCCCGGCGAAGGGGCCCTAGAGAGGGCCAGTCCAGCCTGTCCCGCCGCCTCGCAAGTCGGTGTCGTCAACGTCGGCGCCGGCTCGGGCAACCCCCTCTACGTGCAGGGCCACGCCTACCTGGCCGGCCCCTACAAGGGCGCCCCGCTCAGCATCGTGATCATCACCCCCGGCGTGGCCGGTCCCTTCGACCTCGGCGTCGTCGTCGTCCGCTCCGCCCTCTACGTCGACGAAACCACCGCCCAGGTCACGGTCAAAAGCGACCCGATCCCGACGATCTTGCAGGGAGTCCCGCTCGATATCCGCTCGATCGCGGTAGGGATCGATCACCCTCAGTTCGCGCTCAACCCGACCAGCTGCGAAGCGGAGACGGTCAGCGGCCAGGCGATCTCAACCACGGGAGCCGTGGCTGCGCTCTCAAATCGCTTCCAGGTCGGCGGCTGCAACGCCCTGGGCTTCAAGCCCGACCTCAAGATCGACCTCAAGGGCGGCACCAAGCGCCACAGCTTTCCCGCCCTGAAGGCGACCCTCACCTACCCCAAGAAGGGCTCCTACGCCAACATCGCCCGGGCCGCGGTCACTCTGCCCCACTCTGAGTTCCTCGAACAGGGTCACATCGGCACGGTCTGCACGCGGGTTCAGTTCGCCGCCAAAGCCTGTCCCCCCCGGTCGATCTATGGCCGCGCCAAGGTGTTTACGCCGCTGCTGGACAAACCGCTGGCGGGCCCGGTCTACCTGCGCTCCTCATCCCACGAACTCCCCGACCTGGTCGCCGAACTGAACGGGCAGGTCCACTTCGCCCTGGCCGGTCGCATTGACTCGGTCAGGGGTCAGATCCGCAACACCTTCGAAGCTACCCCTGACGTCCCGGTCTCCAAGTTCGTCTTGGAAATGCAGGGCGGCAAGAAGGGCCTGTTGGTCAACAGCACCAACCTCTGCAGGTCGACCAACCGCGCCACGGTCAAGTTGGTGGCCCACAACAACAAGACTCATGACTTCAACCCGGTGGTCACCAACAGCTGCAAGAAAAAGGCAGGAAGGTAGGCACCTTTACGCGCTGGTAACCACCGCGAGGGTTCAAGGTTGCACCATCCAGCTGTCCCCTCACTGACGAATTCGCCACCCACCCAGTCTCATCTAATCGCTAATTCATCAATCAATGGAAGGATTGACATGAAGAAGTTCATAGCAGGAGGCATGGCCGCAGCGCTGGCGGCCTTGGTGTTCGCCTCAATGGCTCTAGCGTCTGTGCATCATCCGAAAGGCGAATTCGCCCCGTTTGGCGAATGTCCGCTCAATCGGGTGACGATCACCGATTGCGTCGTCTCCGTCTCCAGTGGCGGCTCGTTCACGATCGGCAAAAAAGTCGTGCCGCTGAAAAACCCGGTCACCCTCCAGGGCGGCTATGAAGGCGGCGGTGAAGCGATCAAATTCTACGGCGCTGAGGCCGGCGAAACCCTCTCGAAAACGCCGCAGCCGGTCCCCGGTGGCCTGCTCGGCATCACCGCGCCGACCTGGTGGCCGAAATTCATCCAGGATTGGTTCAACGAACAGATCAACAAAGGGCTCACCGGCGTCAACGCGACGGTTGAACTCACCGGTCCGACCAAAGGTCTGACCAACATCAAGCTGAGCACGGAAAACCTGCTGTTTGAAAAAGGTACCGCGCTCGGGCTGCCGGTGAAAATCCATCTGGAAAACGCCATTCTCGGCAGCAGCTGCTACATCGGCTCGGAGTCGAGCCCGGTCCAGATCGACTTCACGACCGGGACCACGGCTCCGCCGCCGCCCAACAAACCGATCAAAGGCGCAGCCGGTGAATTCACCGCAAACGAAGAATTCACCCTGCTCACCTTCAGTGGAGGACGTCTCGTGAACAATTCCTTCGCCGCGCCGGCTGTCAATGGCTGCGGAGGCATTTTCTCGTTCTTCGTCGATCCGCTGGTCGACTCGATCCTCGGCACGCCCTCGCCTGCCGGGACCAACACCGCGATCCTGGAAGGCAAAATCCAGGACGCCGCTGCCTCAGCTGTGAAAGCGAGCGAATAGCTCTTTCCAGCTGTCGCAGGCAGTCCAGTCCAAAGCCCCCGCCGCGGCAACGCGGCGGGGGCTTTTCTCTGCGCGGCGAGATAGAAGACATCGGGGTCAAAAGGTTGAACAAACCGCGATGTCGGCGGACCTTGGGGTGGAGCCGCCGCAGAAGCTCTGGCGGCGGCGCAGATCGCAACCAAGGAGAAGGTCCAATGAGGAATCCCAAGTCAATCCTCGGGGCGCTGTTTCTGAGCGCCCTCTGCTTCTGCGTGTTCGGGGTAGCCAACGCATCTGCGCTGACAGTGCACGAGTGCAAGAAAACCGAAGGCAAAGGAACAAGCCGCTTTACGGACAGCGGATGCGTGACGCCAAATGCGGCAGGCGAATTCGAAACAGTGCCGCTGGTCGGATCCAATGAAGTGGTCCCCACACTGACACCGACAACAGGCACCACCGAAACCCACGCCGTCTTGGAGGGGACGATCGCCGGGGCCGAATATGAAATTACATGCACCGGATTGACCAGTGCAAACGCCAAACTCGAAAACGGGACAGCCGGCACGGAAATGTTCGTCAAAGGCAGCGGGATAGTCGAATTCACCGGCTGCAAAGTAAACAAACCAGCCGGAGTGGGCTGCACCGTGCCGGCAACGCTTGAAACCGAAGAACTGAATTCGACGACCAAAGAAATGACCGTCACCTTCAAACCGACTAACGCGGAAGAAAAAATCATCACCTTCACGATCTCCGGATGCACCGGCGGCGCGAAAGTGCTGAACGGATCGAAAACCTTCAAAGGCACGCTGGCGGCGACCCTCTTGGCAGAAAAACCGACATCGCTGGAGTTCAATGAAACCAGCGGCAGCAAATTGACCTTTGGCGGCCAGGCAGCCAATTTCACAGCGGTGATCCACTTTGCGACAAAAGCTAATGGCGCCCTGCTGTCATTTGAGACACCGTAAGGCCGGGAGCGAATCCGTAAGCAGCACCAAACGTAGTAGCGCGAAGGTCACCGGGCGGGGTTGTCTCCCGCTCGGCGCCCTTCCATGGGCCTTTCCCCCAGGGCGATGGCGGGCCCTCGATGGTTGATTAGACAAAATCGAGAGAATATGGTTAAGATCTCCTGAGGATTATGGGAGGCAAGAGACAGATCACGCTCGTCTTGCTCGCCGCGGTGCTGACGGCGTTGCTCGCGGCAGGCTGCGGTGGCTCGAGTTCGTCTTCCAGCTCCTCGTCTTCCAGCTCAAGCTCGGCGACGGACCCGACCGGCGGCTCAGGCGAAACCGAAGCAAGCGCGGCGTTCGTGAAACCGGGCGGGGAAAACAAAATCGCGGAGTTCGGCGAAGAAGCGGAAGCCGACGAACGCGAAGCGGCCTCGAGCGTTCTGGAAGAAAACCTGAAGGCACGGGCCGCTGGCGACTGGGCGGGACAGTGCGCCTCGCTGACGAAGGCCGCGACGGAAGGGATCGGGAAAGGGCCCGCGGCTGGGAACGCCGGAGAAGGCTGCGCGAAGGAACTCGAAGCGCTGGCCAAACCGCTGGCTGGGACCAAGTCCCTCCGCGAAAACACCATGATCGCGCCGGTAGCCGCTCTGCGGGTCGAAGGTGACAAAGCCTATGCCCTGTATCACGGCGCCAAAGGCGTCGACTACGCGATGCCGATGAACAAGGAAGGCGGCGAATGGAAGGTCGCCGCCCTGGTGACGCAGGAAATTCCCTAGGCCGGGACCGCGTGGGCGTGGGGGAGGTTCACGGGAGCGGGATGCAGCCAGGACCGGGACATCGAGGGCTGACCACGCTGGTGACGCTCGGACCCACCGGCACCTGCCATGAGCGGGCGGCGATCGAGTACCTGGCGTTCCAGGGGATTGCGGACTTCGAGATCGAGCTGATCGACGATTTCTTCGACGGCTTGGAGCGGATTCGGGGACGCCGGGACGCCTTCCTGGTCCAGTGCAGCGCTCATCCCAAGGTCCACGAGGTCACCGAGCGCCACTGGGCCGAGGTCTTCGTGGTCGACACCTTCATCTACCCGACCAAGGCCCTGGCGGTGCTGAGCAGGCGTGAGGTGGAGCGACCGCGCTCACTCGGCCTCGTCCCCGCCACCTCCGGTTACATCGACCGCGATGACTGGGAGGAGATCGTCGACGTGCAGTCGAAGCCGATCGTCGCCGCGGAGCTGCTGGCGGGGCGCTATGACGCCGGGCTCACCCATCTCGAGCACGCTGCGCTGCATCCAGACGAGCTGCGGGTCGACCTCGAGATCGGCGAAATCGACACCACCTGGGTGGTCTACGGGACCAGCAAGCGCTTCCAAGGGGACGTGATCGGAATCCCGTCGCGTCAGGTGCTCCTTCAGAGCCCCCAGCCGAGGTAGACCGCCGAGCACGGTCGAGCTGCTCACGGCTCCGGCTCGCCCTTCTCCTCGAGCCAGTCAAGCGCTTCCCGGGCGACGTCGGATTTCATCTCGATGAACATCGCCATCAGCTCGGTTTCGCAGGAGCGCGCGCCGGCGATCCAGGCTTGCCCGATGATGTCCCACATGTGCACGGTCCGGGGCAGGCTCAGGTTGAGCGTGTCGGCCGATTCCTCCATCAGCCCTGTGAAGGCTGCTTCGATCTCGGCGAGGCGGCTCGGATCGATGTTGTGCTTGCCCTGGAGCGCCCGCTCGTACATCTGGGTGTGGCCGGTGCGGGTGCCGCTGAACCAGGCAGCCTCGAGGAACCCCTCCATGTTCACGCTCTGGCCGTAGTCCAAGTCCAGGAAGTCGATGCTCTCTTCCAGCAGCGGCTTGAGGTCCCGGTCCTTCGCGTTAAGGAGGTTGTCCTTGAAGTCTTCGCTGTGAGGCGACGACACCAGCCCAGTCTAGCTATTTAGAAATGTAGAGGTATCTCTACGTATACGTGTAAGTCCCCGGCTCCGCGTTCAGAGCCCCGCGGGGTGGCGGGCGACGAAGCTCCGCGAGTCGGCGCTCGCCATGTGCCAGCGAGGCCCCGACACCCCGGGCGGGTCGTCCCGGGTGTCGAAGCGGAGGCCGGCGACAGCCATGAAGACGTGGTGGGAGTTGGCGTAGACGGTGATCCAGCGGCCGATGCCGCTGTCTCCCCAGGACTCGAGCTGGCCGGAGACCACCGTCACCTCGAGCAGGTCGGCGCCGTGCAGCGCGTAGCCGACGGCGCCGGAGCAGTCGTAGCCGTGGCTGAACCAGCTGAGGTGGCCGCCACCCCATACATAGGGCCGGTGGACGATCTGGTTGGCGGCGGCGATTACCTGCTTCACCGCGGCGGGGGCGCCCGGGGGAGGGATCGCCTGCCCTTCGACGAGGCTGGCGCCGCAGGTTCCGCTGGTCCTGGTGCCGCTCGGGGCCGGCGAGGTGCAGCCGGCGCCCCAAGGCACGGGCGCCGCCGCCGCAGCGGCAGCGCCCACGGCGAGCGCCAGCGCAAGGCCGGCGACGGCGAGCGCCGCGGGCATCCCTTTTCCGATCCCGAGCAAGACCCCGGGAAGGCTACGGCAAGCTCGGCTGGCGGGACCGCGCTGCGCCGATCGCGTGCCGTGCGTTGAGGACGATCGCCCGCGGCATCGCCCTGGCGAACATCGGTCCCGCCCCGATCCGGCGGGCTGCGTAGGCCTCGAATATGGCCGCGACCTTGGGATCGCGCGCGGCGGCGGCGAAGATCGCCCGCTCGGGAGGGCGGAAGTGGCGGCCGGTCGCGTAGTCGTGGATGAAGAAGGCGTGGCCGCGCAGCCGCCGCGAGTGCCGGCGGCAATAGCGGGCGAGGCCGTCCTCGAGCGGCTCGGCGCCACGCAGCGCCGGCGCCACGCTGTCGGCGAGCCACTCGCCCGACTGCAGCGCCCAGCCGCAGCCGACGCCGAAGAGCGGGTCGGTGGCGAGCGCGGCGTCGCCGACCAGCGCCAGCCCGGGCCCGACCGGCCCGCGCACCCGGTTGGGCATCTCGAGCTTGCCCGTCACCGTGCCGACCATCCGCCCGGCGCGGATCGGCGGCGGGTCGGGAACGGCGGCGACGTAGTCGACGAGCGCCGCGGCGGGATCGCGCTTGAACTCCGGCAGGCGGTCCTTGGTCGGCATCGCGATGTAGAAGGTGAACTCACCGTCGGTGGGGAACGCGGCCGCGAACTGCGGGTCCAGCATCCAGATCGAGCCGTCGGGGGCGCCGGCCGGCGGCTCGCCTTCGAAGTAGGCGCCGTAGGCGAAGCGGTTGTGCGGCAGCGTCTTCGTGGCGACGCCGGACAGCTCGGCGATCCCCGAGTCGCGGCCGTCGGCGCCGACCGTGAGCGGCGCCCGCAGCTCCGTCTCCTCGCCGCCGCGATCGTGGACCGCGACGCCGCGGACGGCGCCGTTCTCGCGCAGCAGCCGGCTCGCCGTCCAGCCCAGCATCAGCTCGACGCCGGGGGTCGCCGCGGCCGCCTCCCGGACCAGCGGGTCCAGCACCGCCCGGCGCAGGTTGACCGCGTAGCCGGCCTGGCCGCGAGGGGGCTCGATGCAGCCCCAGGGCGTCCAGATGCGGATCTGCGAGCGCACGCCGCCGGCCGCCACGATCGGCTCGAGCAGCTCCAGCCGTTCGAGGGTGGGCACGGCCGAGGACTGGATGAAGTGGGAGCAGACGTGCTTGAAGGCGCCCGGGTCCGGCTGCTTCTCCACCAGCGCGACCCGCACCCCGCCGCGTCCCAGCAAGATCGCGGTGGCGCAGCCGGCGAGGCTGGCGCCGACGACGACCGCGTCGTAGTCGCGTGGGGGCACGAGATCCCGAAGCGTACCGCGCGTGGTCGGGGAATCGATTGGCGGGCGCGGCCGGTCTTTCAGGTGTGCGGGCGAAGAGAGCCCTGACGAGCAGCGCCGTCGCGGCCCTGGCGGTGGCCGCCGGACTGTTGCTCCCCGCCGCCGCGAGCGCCAGGCAGACCGGCTCGATCGCCGGCGCGGTCACGGCTGCGGCGAGCGGCGAAGCGGTGGGGCGGGTGCTGGTCTGCGCGGACCGGCTGCAGGTCACCGAATTCGAAGAACTGCACGAAAGCTGTGCGCTGACCGCCGCCGCCGGCCGTTACGCGATCCCCCTCCTGCCGCCGGGCAGGTACACGGTCGCCTTCTGGCCCGCCTACGAAGGCCTCGACTACGCCCCGCAGTACTACCGCGGGCGGAGCGGAGCGGCGCCGGCCGACCTGGTCTCGGTCGGGACCGAAACGGTCACCGGCATCGACGCCCAGCTGAGCGCGGGCGCTCGGATCGAAGGAGAGGTGACGGATGCCTCGACGGGACTCCCACTCGAAGGCGTCTCGGTTTGCGTGGCCGGCGGCCCCGCCCCCGAGCTGGGCGGCTGCGCCACGACCGCCGCGGACGGCAGGTACGCCCTCAAGGGCCTGAGCGCGCCGCGCCTGTACACGGTTGCGTTCTGGGACGACCTCGCCGACGGCTACATCCCCCAGTACTACGACGGCGCGGTGCGGCCCGAAGAAGCCGACCCGGTCGCGACGCAGGCCGGAGTCGCGAGGACCGGGGTGGACGCGGCGCTGCGCGTGGGCGGTGTGATCGCCGGCACCGTGACCGCCGCCGCCAACGGCCTCGGGCTGGAAGGGATCTCCGTCTGCGCCCTCTCCGCGGACGGGCTCGAAGACCTGGCCTGTGCGTCGACGCGCGCCAGCGGCGAATACTCGATCCGCGGGCTGGCCAGTGGCTCCTACAAAGTCGGGTTCTACGTCTACCCACCCCAGTTCTACGGCGGCGGCAGCTCCCTGGCAGCGGCGAGCCTGGTGACGGTGAGGGCGCCGTTGACGACGCGGGGAATCGACGCTCGGCTGGGAGCGCCGCCGGCCTTCCCAACGCGGGCGTCCGCTCCCCCGATCCCTGTGGCGCCACACCGGTCGGCGCCGGGGAAGTGCCGGAAGGGCCTCAGAGGTCCCAGCCGAAGTAGACCTCCACCTTGCAGATCTTGTCGCCGTCGAAGCTGTGGATCTCGGTGTTGCGGAAGCGCTTGCCATCGGTCTTGGTGCTCTCGTAGGTGACGACGTCGCTGAGGATCGCCTCGATGACGCCGCGGTGGCGGCTCACTTTTGGCACGCCCGCGTCTTGTTCGGTCACATCGGACCGGAAACGATCCGCAGATGCCCCCGCGCAGCCAAAGGTCCGGTATACCCAGGTATACTAAGCACTATGGCAAAGGTGATGGTCTCCATGCCCGCTGAGCTTCTTGCCGAGGTCGATGCCGAGGCAAGGCGCGCCGGCACCAGCCGCAGCGCCGTTCTGCGGGGCTTCGCCGACGCGGCGTTGCGCCGGCGTCATGCCGATCGGGCCGCGGCGATGCGGGTGCTGCTGCGCGATGCGTCCCCCCACGGCGGCGACGCGGCCGAGCAGGTCAAGGCGACGCGGCCCGAGCGATGAGCACGCTGTTGCTCGACGCCAGCGTCGTCCTGGCGGCGTTCGACCCCGATGACCGCCACCACGAGTCCGCGGTTGCGCTGCTCGCTGACGACTCCGTCGCTCTCGCGACTCTCGATCTCGCTCGTTACGAGGTGACGAACGTCGCGGTGCGCGCCTGGAGGGCGCCCGAGTCCGCGGCGGCTCTGCTCGCGGCGCTGGAGCGACTCGCCGCCGACGGCGGCGTCATCGTCTCGAGCGCCGCGCTCCTCACCCGCGCTGCCCAGCTCGCCGAGCGCCACACCATCTCCGTCTATGACGCCGCCTATGTCGCCGTTGCCGAGGAGGCCGACCGCAGCCTGGTCAGCTGCGACACGCGCGACCTGGTCTCGAAGGGGCTCGCGGTGCTGCCGGCGGCCGCTTCGTAGCGGCGGCCAGGCAAACTCAGCCAGCGCCGGCGCCGGGGAGACTCAGCTGCTCCCCTTTGCGGACAATCGTAAAAGGGTCGCGCTCCTCTCGTGGCGCTCGACGTGCGCGGATCTTCTCTCGAATGGATTTGAGTTCGTCGGTCGCGAGGTAATGGCGGCTGCGTCGCTCGCCGACCGCCTCAAGCAACCCTTTCTGAACCATCGCTTTCAGATCCCGCGAGGCGGTTACGTCGGGTACATCTTCGCCCCAAGAGATCTTGGCGGCGTTTTGGTAGCTGCGCCGTCGTAACCGGAAGCCGTATGCGGCATCCATCAAGGCGGCGGTGCAGCGCTCGGGAAGTCCGTTCTTTTCGACCAACTCAAGGCAAACGACCCATAAGGCTTCGATCTCTTCGCGGCGCTGCAGCAGAGTCCTAGCCTGCAAAAAATGCGCGCGGAGGCAAAACCGCACCCATGGTCGCGCATCGTTGCCCGGTTGCCAGGAACCTTGTCCGACATCGCCAAGGACTTGGTAATAGGTCTGGGTGTTGCGGCCCAGGAACTCCTCGATGCTGGAGAACACAGGTACAACGATCTTGTCTCGGGCGAGCACCAGGGTTTGAACGCACCGCGCCATCCTGCCGTTCCCGTCGCTGTAAGGATGGATCATCACGAGATTAAGGTGAGCCATTGCGGCCTTGACGACGACATGGCAGTCGTCCTCTTGTAGTTGCCTCAGCATTTCCTGGATGAGGCCCGGAACGAGGTCATGCTCCGGACCCTCATAGACGATCTCGCCAGTCGCTTCACGTCTGACGGCGATTGCACCGGGACGCCATCGGCCTGGGTTTTTGCTGAGGTCGTGTTTGAGCATCATGAAATGCAGCCCCTTGAGCAGGCCTTCGTCAATGCTCATCATCTCGTCGTCGGCTATCTGCAGGACGTAGGTCATCGCGTCGCGATAGCCAACCAGGGCCTCCTCGGTCTCCGTGTCCGCCCGTATCGTTGGCTCTCCGTCTACAGCCGCGACGACGTCGTCCAAAGACGCGTCGTAGCCCTCGATGCTGTTGGAGCCCTGAACTGCCTTAGCAAAGCTCATGCGGCGCAGGCTTCCGTTCCAGCGGCGCGGCTCAGCCACGCGGTCGCGAAGCTCCTCGCGGAGCTTGTCGATAAGGGCGAGAACGTCGCGCTCATCGCTTGCTAAATCCGGTGCCTGGAAGACGCTCATGACACATAGATATATATCATTGACTCATTGAGAGCGGGGGGCGTACCCAAAGCGCTACTGGCTTTCTTAAGCCAAATATAGGCTTGCCTGGCTGAATGACCCAAAGGCAAATTCATTACGACCGCATTCAGCCGAGGATGTTGACCGCCCGGGCCGCGACCAGTCCCACGGTGAGGAAGGAGGCGGCGGCCTCGACCAGCATCAGCGCCTTGACCCGAACGCTGAGCGGCATCGCGTCGGTCGGGCTGAAGGCGCTGGCGTTGGTGAAGGCGACGTACAGGTAGTCGAAGAAGCTCGGCCGCCAATCGGCGAACGGCAGCCGGGTCATTTCCATCTGCGGGAAGAAGAAGTCCGGGACCAGGGTTTCCGGCTTGGTCCGCATGTGCGGGCCGCCGCGGTCGACCTCCCAGTACCAGAGCCCGAAGACAGCCACGTTGGTCACCCAGATCTGCGCCGCGGAGAGGATCAAATCGCGGCCGGCGGCCTGGTTCGGTTCGAGCAGCAGGTGCAGGAGCACGCCGAGGGCGACGAAGTTGGCCACCGTCACCACCGCGACCAGCCCCACGGACATGCGGTGGTGGATCGGCGACTGCGTGTGGTGGCGGTAGGGCGTGGAGATCGCCAGGCCGATCAGGAGCACGCCCTCGAGCGCGGGCAGGAACCAGTGGGGGCCGATCGTCAGCCGGCTCGGCAGGGCGAAGTAGAGCAGCAGCGTCGCGAGGATCGCCAGCTGTGCCTGCCAGAAGGGCTCGACTACCCCGAGCTCTTGGCGATCGCTGCGTGAAAGTCTCATCGGGAGGCCGAACCTCCTTTGGTCAGCTGGCCTTCGCTGTTATTCGCTGCCGCCCCGCCAGGCTCCTGCGCGGGCCGGCGGCGCCATCCCGTGGTTCCCTTGGGACTCGGCGGTTGGTCAGACCAGCGAGATCACGTGGGCGGTGCTCGGGCTCGACGCGGCCCTCGAGGACGTCGAGGTAGGCGCTCTCGACCGCCTCGAAGCCCTGGCCGTGGATCGACTCGAGCCAGCTCGCCGATCCACTCGCAGAACGGGTGCCAGGCGTCGGCGACCCGCTCGTCTCGAGGCCGGCGCGGCCCCAGTCCCTGGAGCGCTTGACGACCCGGTCGGGGGCGAAGAAGAAGGTCGGCGTCGGTCCGGGCAGCTCGCCGTCGCCGGCGCCCGAGCTCCTCCCAGTGGGTGACGCCGACGGCCATGCTGTGGACGAGCTCGTCGCCGTAGTGGGAGTGGACCGCGTGGCGCACGTCGCCGTCGCCGGCGATGTCGACGAAGGTCGGCGGGCCCGGCTCGAGCGACGTCGATCGCGTCGTAGGTGACGGCGCGGCCGTAGATCCCCAGCCCGTCGACGAACTCGGCGTTGCGCGGCGAGGTGAGGCCGACCAGCTCGACGCCCTGGCGCTGGCGCCAGCAGGAACGCGGCGGCGATCGCCGTCTTGCTCGAGGCGCTGGAGATGACGATCGGCCCGCGGCTCGGCGAGCCCCTCGTCGGCGAGCTGGTCGTCGATCAGGAACGAGGTGAAGAAGAGCGGGCGCAGCAGCATCTGGACGTCCTCGGTGTCGGCGCCGGTAGAAGGGGTCGGCGGCGCTCGCCAGGTAGCGGTGGTAGGCGGAGGGCAGCGCCGCCCGGTGCGGCGAGCCGTCGACGAAGCCGCTGCTCGCCGGCCTCGGCCGGGCGTCACCACCAGGTGCGAGGAGGGGGGCAGGTAGCCGTAGACGCGCGTCCCCGGCTCGACCCCGTCGGCCTCGCTGCGCTCGACCTCGGCGAAGCCCCACATCGGCACCCGCCCCCAGCCGTCCTCGGCCGGGAAGAAGTCCCAGTAGGACATCGCCTCGCCCATCACCGCGTAGGTGACGTTGTTCGCGGTCAGGCCGAAGGTCTCGACCCGCAGCAGCGCCTGGCCCGGCTCCGAGCGCGGGCGCCTCGGACTCGGCGACGCGGCACTCGCGCAGATCGTCGCGCTTGACCAGGAAGTCGCTCATCGCATCCTTGATCGCCGGAGGTCGCTCATCGCATCCCCGATCGTCTCATGGCTTGCCGGGCTTGTAGAGCCAGCGCTGAAAGAGGGGGCCGAGCCGGCGCCCGGAGACGTGGTCGGCGAGGGCGAGGAACTGGTGGATGTCGGCGCTGCCGTAGCGGTGCACGGTCGCCCAGCGGCGCAGGGTCTTCAGCATCGTCTTGGTACCGACCTTGATCCGCAGCGCCTCCAGGGCCATCGCGCCGCGCACGTAGGTGGAGGGGGCGAAGAGGTTCTTGGCGGTGCCGGGATGGCCCGAGGGCGGGTCCCAGAGCGCGGTGTTGGAGGCGGGGCCGCGGTAGAGGGTGCGGAAGGTCCGCAGGGCGCTGCGGCCGCCGTGGCGCTCCGCGTAGTACCACTGGGTCCAGGTCGCGAATCCCTCGTTGAGCCAGATCTCGGGCCAGCGCTTCAGCCCGACCGAGTCGCCGAACCACTGGTGCGCCGTCTCGTGTACGACGGTGGTCAGGTCCGGTGGGAAGCCGTAGATCGGCCGGGTCTGGGTCTCCAGGGCGTAGCCGAGGCTGGTGACGTCGACGATCGAGCCGGCCGCGTCGAACGGGTAGGGGCCGAAGATCCTGCTCTCGAAACCGATGACCTCGGGCAGCGCCCGGATCGCCCGCACCTGGCGCGGCGCCAGCCGCGGGTCGACCAGGGTCCAGGCCGGCACGCCGGCGACCTCGCTTCGCACCAGCTTTCCCTGCCCGATGTCGATCACCGCCAGGTAGGGATCCATCGGCTCCGCCTCGCGCCAGTCGAACACCGTGCGCGAGCCGCTGCGCGCGACGCCGAGCAGTCGCCCGTTGGCGACTCCCTTCAACCCCCTGGGCACGCTGATCTGGAAGGCGAAGGCGGCCTTGTCGGCAAGGCTGTTGTCGCAGGGGATCCAGGCCGCCGTGCCAAGCGGCTCGCCGACCCCGAGGGCGCCGTCGCCGGTCCGGTACCAGCCCTCCGCCGAGCCGTCCGGATCGATGACCGCTTCCGGCCTGCCCCGGTAATGGACGACGGTGGTGAACGCCTGCCCGGCCGCCGGCGGGGTGTGTGGACTCACCTTCAGCTTGCCCCTGCCGCGGCCGAACCCGGCACGCTCGCCGTCGACGCTGACCCGGGTCACGGTGAGGCCGTCGAGGTCGAGGGAGAAGCGGCGCAGGCGGCGCTCGGCGGTCGCCGCGATCGTCGCCGTCGCCTGCAGCTTGCCGCTGCCGGGCTGGTAGGAGAGGTGGACGTCGTAGGCGGAGACGTCGTAACCGGGATTGCCGCTGCGCGGGAAGAACGGGTCCCTTTTCCCACCCTGCGCGACCGCCCCGCTCGCCGCGGCCAGGCCGACGACGGTGACGACGACGGGGCAGAGCAGGTGACGCGTAAGCCGGGCGGCTGACAAGCAGCTAATCCTACGTGCCCCGAAGCGGATCCGTGACTGCATCAGCCGGCCCTCAGCGCGGTGGCAGGGTGAACACCGGCAGCGGGCCGTCGACGTCGAACGGCTCGCAGAGCGCTGCCGGCGCTTCCTCCCGGCTCAGCGTCCTGCGCAGCTGCACGAAGGCGACCGAGCCGAGGATCGCCGGGATGCCGAGCTGGACGGCCCGGTAGGCAAGCACCGCCGCGGTGGCCTGGGAGAGCGGGCTCCCGTAGAGCGCCAGGGCGCCGATCAGGCCGCCGTCGGTGCCGCCGACGCCGCCGGGCAGCGGGATCAGGCCGCCGAGCTGCCCGATCACGTAGGCGAAGACGAAGGCGGCGAACGGCGGCGTGCTGCCGAAGGCGGCGAAGGCGGCCGCGAGGGCGGCGACGTCGAGCGCCATGTAACCGACGGCGCCGAAGACGACGTACGGCTGGCGCGTCCGCAGCAGGCCGGCCGCGTCGTGGACGCCGTCGGTGACGGTGACGGCGGCGCGGCGTGCCAGCCTTCCCGCCCGGGCGCGCCGGTTGCCGGGTGGCGTGGAGTCGCCTCGGTCGGGGCCGACCCGGGCGAGGATGCGCGGCAGCAGCGCCACCAGGACGATCGCCGCGACCGCGAGCAGGCCCAGAGCCCAGGTCAGCAGCAGCGGTCCGGCGCCGGGCAGGAGACCCGCCCCGAGCGCACACCCGAACACGGCGGCGCAGAAGAAGTTGGGCGCGCTGGTGAGGACGAAGAAGGCGACGCTGCGGCGAGCGATGTGCGCGGCGCTCATCCCGCCCTGACGCAGTGCCCAGGCGCCGAGCGCCAGCCCGCCGACGCCCCCGGCCGGCAGCAGCACGTTCGTCCCCTGCTCGGCCATCCCGATCTCGTAGCTGAACCGCCAGCTGAGGCGGGTGCAGAAGACGCCCCGGAAGGCGACCACGTAGGCCAGGCAGGACCCCACCTCCAGCGCCAAGACCGCGACCAGCCAGCCCGGCTCGGCGTGGGCGAATCGCTGCCGCACCTCGCCGAGCCCCGGCAGCGTGCTTATAAGGAGCGCGACGACCAACACCACCAGGCCGAGCCCGGCAGCCCGCCGGGCCAGCCCCCCGGCGCCCAGCTCGCGCGGCAGCGGTTCCGGCATAGACGAGGCCATCGCGCGATCTTTGCAGCCGGCCGGGCCGGCCTCGCCAACTGGCACCGCGAGGAGATGCAGCGACCGAGACTGGCGGGGGAGAGCGGTGCTCAGAGGCTGCGCGAGAGGAAGGTCTCGGCGACGCCGACCGAGAGTGCCGCGGCGAGGCCGAGGTAGACGACGGCGACCAGCGCCCGGGTCCGGGTCGGCAACCGCGTAGTAGGCCTGGCTGGCCGGCGTCTTGCGGGTCTTCCAGCGCCGCCAGCTCTCCATCGCCCCGAAGACCAGGACCAGGATCAGGATCGGGCTCGGGTAGACGATCGCCAGGGCGAGCAGCCCCGCCAGCCCCGCCATCCAGACCGCCGGGCTGAGCGCCGCCATCGCCCGGCCGCCGTCGAGCGGCACCACCGGCAGCAGGTTGAAGAGGTTGAGCAGGAACCCCAGGTAGGCAAGCGCCCGCCAGAATTCATCCCCGGTCGCGAGCCAGAGGCCCAGCGGCACCAACGTCGCGATCGTCCCGCGCCACCGGCCCCGCCAGCCCGACCCGAGCCTCCGCGGCCGCGTCCTTGCCCAGCGATTTGGCCGCGATGACCGCGCCGAGGAAGGGGATGAAGATCGGCGCCGAGGCCTTGATCCCCTCCCGCCGCATCTGGAACACGTGCCCGAGCTCGTGCAGGAGCAAGAGCAGCACGAAGCCGACCGCGAAGGGAAAGCCGAAGAACAGCGCGTAGGCGGCGATCGAAACCGCCATCGACCCGAAGGTCGCCAGCAGCTTCAGGTTCGGGAGCAGAAACAGCAGCGATTTTGCTTTGGCCGCGAGGATCGCCAGCGGCGCCAGCGCCTGGCCGATTCGCTTCCGCCAGGGAGGGCGGCCGGAGCCCGGATGGATCGGCTCGTAGCTCTGCGGCAGCTCGGGCGCCGGCGGCAGCCCGAGCGGCGCTCGCTCTCTGAGGGTGTCGGACATGTCCCCATTGTCCCCTACTTCGATAAAGGGCCTCTGGAGAGCATGGTCATCGCGCTGACGTAGCCGATGCGGAGATCGTCGCTGCAATCGAGCCGGCTCACGACGAGGATGGCCGTCCTCGATTTTTGGAGACTTTGCCGTGCGGCAGTCTCCGCGAGACTGGACATTTTCCGCTGTTATTGATTAATATAAAATCTTTGTCTAATTATGCAACCCGGAGAGGAGCGGGCGGCAAGCGCTGGAGAGGGGCGGGTGGCAGCGAACGGAGGAACGATGAAGATCAAGATCTGCCTGCTGATGGTGGGCATCGCAACGATTGCAGCCGTGGTCGCGAATGGGGCCTCGGCGGAAGAATTCGAACTGGTCAACTGGAAGATGGGGGGCGTAACCTACTCCAAAGAATTCGAATTCGAATTGCTCGGGACCGAGAAATGGGGAAACGCGGAAGGCACCTTCTCCTGCACGGTCCACAAGAAAGTCACAGCCAACACCGGCGGCAAATCGTCCACCACAGGCGTGACGCACGTCGAAGTTACAAAAGAAACGTGCGCGGGAGAAAAAGGGCGATTCGAACACTGCAAAGTCGAAAGCCTTGGCAACACAGGGGCATCCGGCACCTACACAGAGGAATATCACCTGACAAAAACAAAACCGAGCGGCAAAGTTGAGACAGTCTGGACAAAAGACAACACAAGATTCAACTTTGGAGGGGCTGAATGCAACGCGGTCTGGAGTGAATTCTTCTACCCGACCGTCGCCGGAACCCCCAACAACACCAGCGCGATATCAACGGACACCGTCTTCGCCAGCGGCGAAGAGCTCGACTCGTGGCACGAAGGAGCGATTTCCTCCACCGAGGAAGGCTCCCTCAGCGTAAAAGGCGAAATCGAAGGAAAATCGGCAAGCGGGACAATGGGAATCGGATGACACAGGTGGGCGGGCGGCTCAGTCGCCTCGCCCTCGGATGACACGCGGTGGAGCGGGGCGGCCCAGGTCGCCCCGCCCTCGCTTGGTCAGTTGATCGCGCTATAGGTCGATCAACTGACCAAGCGCCGAACTCTCCCCCGGGAGCGGTGCTCTTGGGTTGGGTGTGGGCCCGAACTCTCCCCCGGGAGCGGTGCTCTTGGGTTGGGTGTGGGCGGGGCAGCTAGATCGCGATGTCGAGGACGTTGCGGGCGAATTCCTCGGGGGAGATCTGCGCCGGGTTGGACGCCGCCGGCGATTTCGTCACCAGGTAGAAAAACGACTTCGGCCCGGCCACGCTCTTCCAGAGGAGTCCAAGATCCTCCTTGAGATCGGTGTCCGTGTTGCCGGCGAGCTGACTTCCCTTGTACTCGACGACGACCAGGCGGCCGTCGGTCAACTTGGTGACGAAGTCGGGATAGAAACGGCCCCAGCGCCCGACCAGGAACCAGCCGGTCCGCTCCGGGTTCCGCCACCACCACTTGACCTTCTTCGACTGACTGAGGTCTCTGGCGAGCTGGCGCTCCTCGTTGTTCATCTTGCCGATCGTGTCGTAGGCATGTTTGCTGAGGTCGACGACGTCGGCCACGCTGGTCTGGATGAGCTCCTCCGGGAGCCGGGTCGGGATCGTGCAGAGGGCGCCGCTCTGGCTCGCCACGTCGAGCCCCGATTCGAGGACCTCTTCATAGCGGCGCTTCATCTCCGCCGCGATCGCCGCGGTGATCAAGCGATAGTGCCCGAACATCTCGGAAAGGCTCCAGCCCTGCTCGACGAGGGAGGTGACGGTGGCGCGGATCACCTTCCGCATCTGCTCATAGCTGATCCGCCGGTCTCGGATCGACCGCGAGAGGACGTCGACGAGGGTTTCCTCGTCGAACTCCGCGTACGCGTTGCGGGGAAGGTTCGGGAGGTTGAGCTCGCTTTGAACCAGCTTGCCGTCGAGGTCGAAGTCGATCTGGGTCGCGTCGATCGAGGAGGTCGGTTTGACGATCGGGTCGACGCGATCGAGCCGCAGCCCCTTTGCCGAGAGGGGCTCCAGTTCGGCCGGGGCGAGGAGAAGCGACGCTTCGTCGGCCCCCTGGGCGCGAAGCGCGAACGACTGCAGCACGTCTTTCTTGGCGAGCGGACGCAGCTTGGCCGTCTCGCCGCTCTGACCGCCCCGCGACTTGCCGTCGTCGTGCAGCATCACGTCCGAGCCATGGAAGCCGAGCTCCTCCATGGACTTCACGACTGCCTCCGCCGTCTCGTTGAAGGCCGGCGTGGCCGCGTAGACGTAGGTCTCGTTGAGACTTTGCTCGCCGCTGCGCCGGGCGAGGTCCTGGCGCACGCAGCGCCCCAGCAGCTGCGTCACTTTGAGCCTGCTCTTGGTGGTGGACATCGCCGCCAGGGTGGTGGCGAACGGGCAATCCCAGCCCTCCGCCGCGGCTTGGACGGTGATCACGTAGCGGACGGAACAGCTGCTGCGAAGCAGGTCGCGGCCGCTCAGCTCGTCGACGTCGCCGGTGCGAATCGCGATTTCCTCGCGCTTCACCTTGAGCTCTTTGGTCAGGAACGAGACCACGTCGTAAACGGCGACCTTGCCCTTGGCGAGGTGTGAGGTCGCCTCGTCCTTCGCCTCGGCCTGAACCAGCGCAATCGGTCGAATCCGATCGCCGGCTCGGCGTGCCTTGCGCTCGAGGGTGTCGCGGTTGGCCTTGGCGTCGGCCAGCGCATCCATCCAACCTTCGCAGCGGTAGAGGTTGACGGGCATGCGGATCATCTCTTCTTCCTTGAGGCGAACCGGCGGCACGCTGTGGATCACGTTCGCGTCCTCGCGCGGGGTCGCGGTCAGCTCGAGGACGAAGCGTGGGCTCAGGGCCGAGAGCATCTGCCAGGAAAGGGCGGACTGGTTGCGATGCGCCTCGTCCACCACCACGACGGGACGTTTCATGCGAACCACGTTGACCGCGGAGGGAACGACCTTGCCCGCGCTCAGCGCTTCACCGTCCTCGCTGAGCGCCTGAAGGTCGGTCTTGTCGTCGAAGTGGCTCATCAGCGCCCCGTTTTCGCGGAAGGCCCGCAGGCCCTCGACGTCCTCGCGACGGAAGCCCTGAGCGGTCGAGACGACGATCGTGAGCCCATCGTTCAGCTGCGACGGCGTCACCGTGAGCAGCGTCTCGCGGTTGATCACCCTCACCTGCCCGAACGCCGATTCCAGCGTCGTCCGGTACATCCCGCCCGGTTGGCGGAGCACCCGGATCGTCTGGTCGATCAGCGTCTTGGTGGGAACCAGCCAGAGGACCAGGCGGAGCGGGGTGGGCCCGCCGGCCACGCTGTTGGCGATCGGATGCAGCCAGGTCGTCGCCATCAGCGTCTTGCCGGCGCCGGTGCCCCCCTGCAGGCAGATGGACGGGGTCCAGCGACGCAGATCCCTGTCCGCGTTCCAGGCCGGAGTCCGGTAGTCCTCGTCGGTGGTTTCCCGGAAGGCGTCGGCGATCGACCCGAGCCGGGACCAGTGGTCGAGAAATGCCGTCAGGTCGGTCAGCGCCTCCTCTTGGAACGGCTTCAGCGGGGTGGTTGCGGTGGCGGCCATCTAGACGGCCCCGATCGGCAGGTCGTAGGGCAGCTGCAGGGTGGTCACCTTGTCGTGCAGTGCCTCGGTCTCGTCGATCAGCAGACGCGAGGCGTAGACCACGGCGCGCTCGCTCTTCCCCAGCCCGGCGGCGACGTCGGCCAGCTCCTCGGCCCCAAACTCGACACCGCCATCGAACAGGAAGAGCTGCAGGCCGTCGGCGCGCGCGACGAGGCAATCCTCGTCCACCAGCTCATAGGCACCCCGGCTGTGGTGGGCGGCGAGGGCGCTGGCGAGCGCCCGCCGCGAAGCACCGCCCAGCTTGCCGCTGCCCTCCCGGAAGGGCTTGCCCAGCTTCCAGCGGCTATAGCTGCCGCCGATGCCGGGCGAGGCGCCGCCCTGGCGCCGCGGCTGCCCCCTGATCAGCCGATCGAGCCGCACCGAGGTGATCTTCTTCTCGATCTCCCTGTCCATCTCGATGCAGACGAAGCGCCGCTCCGGCTCGTCTTCGCTCAGCGCGTTGAGGCGCAGGACCGCCTCGGCGCTCGTGCCCGAGCCGACGAAAGGATCGAGGATCAGATCTCCCCCTTTGGTCGTCAGCTCGACGATGGTCTGCAGCAGGGCCACCGGCTTGGGATACGGGAAATCGGCGTTGGGAACCAGCGATGCGAGGTCCTGCGTCCCGTTCTTGCCGGGGATCTCGAGCACCGAGTTGAGGACGACGGTGTCGGTGTCGGCCAGGTAGATCTTCTGCTGCGGAACGGTGGTCTCGTCCGGCCCGAAGAGAACCAGGCCGTTTGCCACCCGCTCCTTCATGGTGTCCTCCACCCACATCCAGCCGCCATCGGGAATCACGCACGGCTTGCCCGTCTTCGGGTGTTGCAGTTTGTATCTGGGCCCGCCACCGCCGACCCAGGAGAGGTTGTCGGGGCGAAACAGGCCGCGGCGGTCGAAGCGGTTGTAGCGCCGCAGGGCGTCCCAGCGCTTCTTGACCTGTTTGTCCACCTCTTCCTTGCCGAGCTGTGGATCGTCGCGCAACAGTTCGTCGGCGATCTCCTTCTGCTTGCGGTTGTGGCGGCCGCGAATCTGCTCCGCTCGGCGGGCGTCGCTGAGCGAGCGGTCCGCCAGCAGCTCGTCGGCCCAGGCCAGCACCTCGTCGACCCCGGGCTTGTTGATCCGCCAGCGTTTGTCGAGGCTGCGCAGCTCGCCGTAGTTCTTCGCGTAGATCAGCAGGTACTCGTGGATCACGCCGACGTGGTTGGCTTTGTTGTTCGCCGGACGGGTTCGCCAGCAGATCGTCGCCACGTGATTTGCCGGTCCCAGGAGGGAGTCGAGGAGCATCGTCAGGTGGGCCACCTCCGCGTCGTCGATCGAGACGACGAGCACACCGTCGTCCGGGCGCAGCAGCTCGAGCGCCAGTTGCAGGCGCGGCAGCATCATGCACAGCCATTTGTCGGAGCGGGCCAGATCCTCCGGCCCCACTTCCTTGTGGAGCCAGTTGCGGATCTGCGCCGAGTCGACGTTGTCGTTGTAGATCCAGGTCGAGTTGCCGGTGTTGTACGGGGGGTCCATGTAGACGAGCTTGAAGGCCTCCGTGAAGTACGGCGACAGCGCCTTCAGCCCGGCCAGGTTGTCGCCTTGAATGAGGAGGTTGCCGCGGCTGGGGTCGGCAAGCGCGCCCGACGCCGCCTTGCGTGGCTCGAGAGAGAGAACCGGCGTACGCCGAGCCGAGATCTCGACTATCTCCTTGCCCAGCCAGTTCAGCGCCGGCAACTTCCCCCACCTTTCTTCCCTCGCATCGTGGCGAGGCTAACACTCGCGGACGAGGCCAACGGCAAGCGGCGAAGCGGGCTCCGCCGCGGTTGGGATTCTGCCATCGTCGCCAGCCGAGATTGCCTTGAAACGATCAGTTCGGAGGCGCCATGCTGCTCTTCAATGCCCCTGTGTCGGGGAACTGCTACAAGGTGCGGCTGCTGCTCGCTCAGCTCGGGATCGAGTACGACCGCCAAGAAGTCGACGTCATCGACCGCTCCGATCGGGCAGAGCTTCTCGGTGACGTCAATCCCGCCCTCAGCGTCCCGACCGTCGTGCTCGACGACGGCTCGCCGCTGGCGGAATCCAACGCGATCCTCTGGTATTTCGGCGAGGGCACGTCCTATGTGCCGGACGATCGGCTGGAGCGCGCCAGGGTCCTGCAGTGGCTCTGCTTCGAGCAGTTCAGCCACCAGCCCTACATCGCGCTGGTGCGTTACTGGCTCTCGATCGCCCACACACCGATCGCCAAGGAGAAGATCGAGGCGCGGATGGCCCCCGGCTACGCCGCCCTGGGGGCGATGGAGCGGCACCTGGACGGGCGCAGCTTTCTCGTCGAAGAGCGCTACACGATCGCCGACATCGCGCTCTACTCCTACACGCACGTCGCCCACGAGGGTGGCTTCGACCTCTCCGGATCCCCCGCGATCCGCGCCTGGCTAGCCAGGGTCGCGAAGCAACCGGACCATGTTCCAATTACATCCTAATAAACAGGAAGTTTTGTATATATAGTGCGCTTGAGCATTCCCGACAGGCGAGGAAGGCATGGATCGCGCAACCGGCATGCTCGGGGTCACCGCCGCCGAGCAGCTTCAGAAGAGCCACCCCCGAGCCGGCGTGCAGCCGCTTCCGGAGGGCTCGCCCGGACGCGCGAGTGGGGCCGACGTCGGCATCGAGGACTCCGCGGAGGTCTCCTTCTTCGTGATCGGCGACCACGGCGGCGTCCTCGCGCCGGGTCCCCAGAACGCGGTCTCCACCGCGATGCAGATCGCGCCCGAGCCGCGTCCGGCCTTCGTTTACTCGGTCGGCGACATCGCTTACTTCTACGGGGAAGAGGAGAAATACCAGCACCAGTTCTATGAGCCCTACGCTCACCTCGCGGCGCCGATCGTCGGCATCCCCGGCAACCACGACGGCGACCGCAAGGGCCCGGACTCAAAGCGCCTGCCGCTCGATGCCTTCATGGCCAACTTCTGCGACCAGGCGCCCGCGGTCCCGGCAGCCGACCCGCAATTCGAGTTCGGCCGCCACACCCAGACGCAGCCCTATTGCGACTGGACCCTCGCCCTCGAGGCGGTGACGACCACCGGCCTCTACACCAACGTTCCTCCCGGTGGCCATCTGGAGGAATCGCAGCTCAAATGGCTCACCGGCGAGCTGGCCGACGCGCCGAAAGAGACGCCCCTGATCGTCTCCCTGCACCATCCGCCCTACAGCGTCGACTCGATGCACGGCGGCAGCGCCCATATGGGAGATGCGCTCGATCAGGCATTCAAAGACTCCGGGCGCGTACCGGACCTGGTGCTCTCCGGGCACGTCCACGATTACCAGCGCTTCTCGCGCGTCTTCGCAGGCAAGACGGTCACCTACGTCGTGATCGGCAACTCCGGCTACCACAATCTGCACCAGCTCGCCAAAGACGCAAAGCCGGGAGAGGAGATCGCCGACGGTGTCACTTTCGCCTATGGGGACGCCAAGGAATACGGCTTCCTGCGCCTTACCGTGTCCGACGGCAAGATCTCCGGCGAGTACGTCGGGGTCCACCCAGGCACCATGCCCGACGGCTCCGACGCGACGGTGACCCGAGCCAAGGACACCTTCTAGAGCTTTTGTCACGAAGTTGGCGGAGGTATGCCCAGGCTGGCACCCGTCCGCTCCGCTTGAAAATCTCCGCGCGGTGCCTGAGCCCACTCCAAACTCCGACGTCTTCCATGCCTATTGGCGCTTTGCGGCCGAGCGCCAGCAGGTCTTCTACCGGCGTCTGGATGGCGAGCCCGGTCCCTGGACCGAAGACCCAATCCTGCGCACCTACCGCTTCTGCAACGTCTTCCGGGCCGCCGACCGCGTCACCCAGGATCTGATCGCCGTTGCCTACGCTCGTGCCGACTTCGGCGTCGAGGATCTTTTCCTGCGGGCGGTCCTCTATCGCCTCTTCTCTCGGCCCGAGACCTGGCGCCTGATCGAGGCCGAGGTTGGCACCCTCACCGCGGCGAGCTTCGACGAGCACCGTCTCGGCAACCTCCTCGAAGCCGTCCGCGAGGATGGCCGCTCTCTATATACGGGCGCCTTCATCCTCTGCGCCAACGACGCCTACGGCCACCGCCGCAAGCATCGCAACCACCTCGCCCTGCTCACGGCGATGCTCGCGGCCCACCTGCCCGCCCAGGTCGAGGCTGCGGGGAGCCTCGCAGAGGTCTACGAGCTGCTCCTCGCCTGGCCCCTGATCGGTCCCTTCATGGCCTACCAGCTCGCCATCGACCTCAACTACACCATGCTGATCGACTTCGACGAGAACGACCTCGGCAGTCCCTCTGAGCACAACGAGGTCGCTGACGTCGGCGCAGTTCGCAGCGCCGCTGCAGCGCTGCGCCAGGTCTCGGTTGATCTCGGTCAGCTCGCTGGTCGAGATCCGGTTCAGCTCTACGCCGATCGCCTCGCCGCGATCGAGGCCAGAAACGTTCGCCACGAGGCCGACTCCTATGACGGGGCACCGGCCGGGGTCTTAGCCGAGCAGCTATCCGCGTCGGATCGCAGATGGCGCAGCTATCCTCAAGCTATGCGTGCTTTACCGGGAAGGGATTCGAGGACTTCGCTTGAGGATTCCCCTGCCCGCGTCACCCGTGACAGCGTCAAAGCCGACCAGCGCCAGCGCATCCTCCGCGCCACCGGCGAGCTGGTCGCCAAGCGCGGTTACAACGCGGTCACCGTCGAGCTGATCGTCAAGCGCGCCAAGGTCAGCTACAAGACCTTCTATGCCCATTTCTCCAACAAGGAGGAATGCTTCCTCGAGCTCTTCGACGCGGTGATGGCCCAGACCCGCGCCCAGATCGACGCCGCCCTCGCCGCCGAGGCCGACGCCCCCTGGCCCCAGCGGGTCGTCGCCGGCCTGCGCGCCCTCTTCGACGCCTTCATCGCCGACCCGCTGATCGCCCGCGCCTCGATCGTCGAGGCGCCCACCGTCGGGCCGCTGATCATCGAGCGCTATGAGAAGGCGATGACGGTGCTCTCGCCCCTGCTGCGCCAGGGCCGCGAGTCCTCGCCCCAGCGCGAGGAGCTCCCCGCGACGCTCGAGGACACCCTCGCCGGCGGCGTCCTCTGGTCCGCCTACCAGCGCCTCATCGTCGGCGAAGCCGAGCGCATTGAGGCGCTCTTGCCGGAGGCGATCGAGTTCGTCCTGCGTCCCTATATCGGCGAGGCCGAGGCGGCGCGGTGGGCCAAGTGGTCGCTACAGCCGGCGGGCGAGCCCGCCCCGACCACGCCCTGAGCGGCGCCGCCGCTTTCCCAAGCGCTTCTGGAGGGCTATCCTTGCCGGGCGGCTGGGAGGTGCTTTGGAATCAGATGGCACCCCGACCTAGCCCGCGAGCCCGCCTCCACGAAGCCCTCCTCGACCTCTGCTTCGAGCGTGGCTTCACTCACGTCGACCTCGGCGCTCTGCTTGCTCGCGCCGGCGTTGACCGCGCTGCCTTCGCTCGCGAGTTCGCCGATCTCGAGGCCTGCTTCCTGGCGGTCTTCAGGGCCGAGGTCGAGTGCTACCGACGCCAGGCAGCGGCGCTACCGGCGCCGCCCGGCGGCTGGCGCGAGCAGGTCCGCGCCCACGCTTACTCGCTCTACCGCTTCCTCTGCGGCGACGAGCGCCGCAGCCGCTTCATCGTCGTCGAGTCGCGAGCGGCCGGCGAGCGCACCCTGCTCTTCGCCGACCAGCTGATCGAGGAGCTCTTCGACCTGATCGACGACGGACGTCGCGAGCTCACCGATCCCGACCTGCTCACACGCACCACCGCCGAGTCGATCGGCGGCGGCATCTTCAACCAGCTCTACGCGATCCTCGGCCGCGGCACCGCCCTGCCCCCGGAGGCGGAGATCGTCCCCGAGCTCATGTACTGCATCGTCCTGCCCTACCTCGGCCCCGCCGCCGCGCTGCAGGAGCTGGAGATCCCGCCGCCGCCGATCGCCGCCGAGCCACGCCCGCTGGGCGCCCCCCGCGGATAGTCTCTGGCGATGGCGGCGCGGCGTCCCAATCGCAGAGATCCGTCCTCCTCCCCCTCCGACCTCGGCCCGCTGCCAGGCGGCCACCACGGCCTCTCCCGCGAGCAGGTCGCCGAGTCCCAGCGCGAGCGCCTGCTCGCCGGCCTCGCCCACGCCGTCGCCGCCCACGGTTACAAGGCGGCGACGATCACCGAGATCGTCAAGGCCGCTTCGGTTTCCAGCCGCGCCTTCTATGAGAACTTCGAGTCCAAAGAAGAGTGCTTCCTCGCCGCCTTCGACGCCGTCATCGCCCACCTGCGGGAGCTGATCGCCGCCGCCGCGGAGCCTGTCCCGGACTGGCCCGGCCGGGTGATTGCTGCCCTGCGCGCCGCCCTCGACTTCTTCGCCGCCGAGCCCGACCTCGCCCGCCTCTGCCTGATCGAGCCCTTCACCGCCAGCCCCTCGATCGCCACCCGCTTCCGCGACGTCGTCGTCTCCGCCATCCCCTACCTGCAGCCCGGCCGTGCCGAGCGCGCCGAGGCCGCCGCCCTGCCGGAGTCCACCGAGGACTCGATCCTCGGTGGACTGATCGCCCTCACCGCCCGCTCGATCCTCGCCGGCAACGACGACTCGCTCGAGCAGCTCCTGCCCGACCTCGTCGACTTCGCCCTCTCTCCTTACCTCGGCCCCGAGCGGGCCAAGGAGCTGGCCCGCGAGGCCGGCGCCTCGCCTTCCTAGCGCCCCGCTCTCTGCCCCGTTTGCGGTCTTTACCTCACCGCCCGATGCGCCGCAGCTCTCTGCATCAGTTGGGAGTTTTTGCCTATCTCTTCAGGTAAGCAAGCTTGCCTTTCCGATTAGAATCTGCTTCCATACACCTCAGTTCGCCAGGGAGGCGAACACCGATCCGGAGAGGGCAAGGGACCCCGACCGGCATCTCGGTTCAGCGATTTGGGCCGCAGGGGCCCAGCAAAGGGAGAGACGTTGATCGCACCATCTTCGGGACTCGCTTCTGGCCGCCGCTCGCTCGGTCCGACCTCCACGTCCTCCTCCCACCAACCACAAACCAAGGAGAACAGGTGAGCAAGCCAGCGGCAGAACCACAGAGGCGCCAACCCGCCAGCGCGACCGGGTCGCTCCTCCTCCTCGCCGCCCTGCTCCTCGCGCTCGCCCTCCCCGCCTCCGCCTCGGCGCTGGGGCGCTCCTTCGTGGAAACCTTCAGCTCCGCCGCCCAGCCGACCTTCAGCGCCGCCGCCGGCCTCACCGTCGATCCCGCCAGCGGCGACCTGCTGGTGATCGACACCGCCGCCGGCACCCTCAGCCGCTTCAAAGCCGACGGCTCCCCCGCTGAATTCTCCGCCCTGGGCTCAAACCAGATCACCGGCCTCAGCTTCGCCGGCTTCCGCGAAGTCGAGGTCGCCGTCGATGACTCCGGCACCGCCACCGACGGCGAGATCTACCTGATGCTGGGCGGCCCCTCCCACGTGGTCGAGATCTTCGCCAACAACGGCGAACCCCTCGGCCAGCTGAGCGGCTCTGAAGAAGGCGGCTTTGAAGAAGTCTGCGGAGTCACCGTCGGCCCCGACGCCAGCGTCTACGTCGGCGAATTCTCAGGCGGCGGGCACGTCCACAAATACGAGCCCACCGGCGCGGTCGTGAAAAACACCGACAACAGCCTCAACTTCGCCGTCGAAAACCCCTGCAACCTCGCCGCCGGGGCCGGCCCCAGCGCCGGCTCGCTCTTCGTCCTAGTCCCCTACAACGGCGCCGTCGAGAAATTCAACGCCACAACCGGAGCCGAAAACTACGTAGTGGACCCCGGCCCGAGCACGACCCTGAGCGTCGATCCGACCAGCGGCCACCTCTTCGTCGCCCAGGAATCGAAAGTCGCCGAGTTCGACGCCTCCGGTGCCTTGGGCGCTACCGAGGTCTCGACGACCATCCTCGGCTCCCAAGTCCGCGGCGTCGCCTTCAACGGCACCACCGAACGCCTCTACGCCGCCCGCGAAGGCAGCGAAACGATCGAAGTCTTTGGCGCCATTCCGCCCGCCCAGTCGCTCACCGTCAAGAAGGCCGGCAGCGGTGCCGGCACGCTGCAAAGCACCCCCGCCGGGATCAGCTGCGGTCCCGCCTGCGCGGAAGCAAGCGAAGAATTCGGCGAAGGGGAAACGGTCGAACTTCTCGCGACCGCAGAACCGAGCTCCAAATTCGCCGGCTGGTCGACGATCACCGGCAATCCCGGCACCTGCACCGCCACCACCTCCCCCTGCCAGCTGACGCTCACTGCAGCGCTCGAACTGCAAGCCAAATTCGACCCCCGGCCGGTCCCGGCCGTGAGCGCGGTCAGCCCAACCCAGGGCCCGGCCGGCGGCGGCAACGAAGTCCAGATCAGCGGCAGCGGCCTGGCTGAAGCCAGCAAAGTCGAATTCGCCGGCACGGCGGTCTTTGGCCCCTTCATCGAAAACACCGACACGACGATCAAGGTCAAAGCCCCCGGCCACGCCGCCGGCAGCTTTGACGTCAGCGTCACCACCGGCGGCGGCAGCAGCGCCAAAACGCCCGCCGACCACTACACCTACCTCGCCGACCCCGCTGTCTTCGCCCTCAGCCCCGCCCAGGGTCCGAGCGCCGGCGGCAACCAGGTCGTGATCAGCGGCGCCAATCTCGCCGCGGCCAGCGCGGTCCGCTTCGGGGAGACCGTGGTCGACGCCTCGCAGTTCACCGAAGACACGGCGACGACGATCAAAGTAGACGCCCCAGCCCACGCGGCGGGCAGCGTCAACGTGCGGGTTACGACGCTCGGCGGCACCTCGCTCAACTTCGCCGCCGATGACTACACCTACGAGGCACCGGCGCTGCCGCCGGCGCCGCTGGCCCCCCTGAGCCCACCGAGCCTGACCGCGAGCCCGCCGCCACCGCCGCCACCGGGTTGCCTGGTCCCGAGGCTGAAGGGCCAAAGCCTCGCTGCGGCCCGCTCGGCCCTGGCCAAGGCCAACTGCGCCCTCGGTGCGGTGGCCAAGCCCAAACAGAAGGCCGGCGCCCTGATCGTCGGCTCCTCAAAACCCGGCGCCGGTGCCGCACTAGCGGCTGGGGCCAAGGTCGAGTTGCGACTGCAAGCAAAGCCCAACAACAAGAAGGGGAGGAAGTAGATGCGCCCTCGTCAATCTCGTGCCGGGATCTCCTCCCTGCGGTTGCTCTGGGCCACGGCCCTGCTCCTCGGCGCCACGGCGCTGATCCCCGCCGCGGCCTCGGCGGCGCTCGAACACCCCTTCCTCGGCAGCCTCGGCGAAGCCAACGAACCCAGCTTCACCGAAGCCCAGGGCCTTGCGGTCGATCAGTCCACCGGCGACCTGCTGGTGATCGACGCCGGCCACCGCGAACCTGGGGAAGGGACGATCAGCCGCTTTAAGCCCAACGGCGAACCCGATCCCTTCTCCGCGCTTGCCACCAATGTCATCGACGGCGCCGGCGGCGCTGACAAAACCCCCCAGGAAGGGCTGCAGTTCAAGTTCCCGGAATCGGTGCAGATGGCAGTCGACAACTCCGGCAGCGCCACCGACGGCGACATCTACGTCACCCAGCGAGATGCGGCTGTGGTCGACATCTTCGCCGCCGACGGCAGCTTCCTCGGTCAGCTCACCGCATCCGGCGAAGGCCCACTTGGTTCCACCTTCGGCGTCACTGTCGATTCCGCCGGCAATGTCTACGTCAGTGACGCAACCGGCCACATCCACAAATTCGCCAACCCGCCGGTCAACGGCGCCAGCACCGACTTCCCCTTCTCTGAACCCCGCGCCCTGGCAGCTGGGGCCGGGGCGACGGCCGGCTTTGTCTTTGCGGAAGAACTGTCCAGCGCGAAGATCGCAAAGCTCAACGGGCTCACCGGAGAAAAGGTGTTCGAAGTGAGCCCCGGTCCCAGCCGTACGTCGCAATTCGGCGGCTTGAGCGTGAATCCCGCTAGCGGCCATCTCTACGCAGCCACCTTCAACGAAGTCAAAGAATTCGACGCCTCCGGGGCGACTGGCGCCACGCTTCTCAGCACGATCGCCCCCGGCGGGGAAAACGTCACCGGCGTCGCCGTCGACGCAACCAGCGGCAAGATCTACCTCGCCCGCAAAGGCAACCCCCACATCGAAGTCTGGGGCCCGGCGGCCCTGCTGCCCAAAGCCAGCACCGCAGCCGCCACGGTGTCGGGCACCACCGCCACCCTGCACGGGACGGTGAGCGCCGACGGCGGCCCACCGGCGAGCTGCTTCTTCGAATACGTCGAGACCCACGCCAAAGGCTTCAAAGGCGCCGCCACCGTGCCCTGCTCTCCAGTGGGGCCGTTCACCGGCGCCGGCACCGAATCGGTCAGCGCCGAGATCGGGCCGCTGCCCGAAGCCGGCTATCGCTTCCGCCTGGTGGCCAGCAACGCCAACGGCTCCAAGGCGGGCGAAACGCTCTTCTTCACCACCTTCGAGGTGCTCCCCGGCCTCCCCGACGACCGCGCTTATGAGATGGTCTCCCCGCCCCAGAAGGGCGGCGAGGTGGTCCCGCCCGAACCCGGAGGGGCGCTCGGCGGCAGCTGCGGAGACTGCCTTCCGGGGGCAAACACCCCGGTGGGGCCGATGCAGAGCTCCGCCGACGGAGAATCGGTGCTCTACCTCGGCCAGCCCTTCTTCGATGGCCTGGCGGCGGCCCCGAGCGACTACCGCGCCACCCGCGGTAGCGGCGAATGGGGAACCGCGGGCCTCAGCTCAGGGGCGACCACGGGGCAGTACCAAGCCTTCTCAGCCGACCTCACTCGCGGCGTGCTTTCCCAGCACTCCCCGCCGCTCTCCCCGCAGGCGCCGACCCGGGGAGGCAAAGGCTTCCAAAACCTCTACCTGCAGCAGGGCGGCAACCGCCAGCCGCTCCTGACCAAAGAACCGCCCAACCGCAATCCCCTTGAACCCGGTGAATTCAAGATCCGCTTCGCCGTCGCCAATGCCGGCAGCGCTTCTGAGCCCGCCTTCGAACATCTCGTCTTCGAAGCCAACGACGCCCTGACCGATACGGTCCCCCTGCTCGCGCCCGCGGCCCCCGATGTCGAAGCGGGTGAAAGAAACTGCACTAAACCGGGCATGAGCTGCAACCTCTATGAGTGGGTCGGCGGCCAGCTGCACCTCGTCAACGTATTGCCCGGCAACACCACCACCGCCGCGAGCTCGGTGATCGGCGCCGGGCGGCTGCTGAATCCCAACCAGAGCCCCGACGTCGACCACGCGATCTCCAACGACGGCAGCCGGATCTTCTGGAGCTCAGAAGAAAGCGGTGAACTCTACGTCCGCGTCGACGGCAAAGCGACCCTCAAAGTCCCTGGCCCCGGCACCTGCAAAGAAAGCGAACCAGAAGAAGAACGGGCCTGTTTTCTCACCGCCACCCCCGACGGCTCAAAGGTCCTGCTCTCAAACGGTCAGGTCTATGAGCTGAACGAAGCCGGCAGCGCCTATCTCCCCACCACCGACCTGACCCTCGACGAAGGCGAAGTCCACCAGGGTGGCTTCCGGGGGATCCTCGGAGCGGCTGAAGACCTCTCGCGCGTCTACTTCGTCGACACCGCGGCGCTTACTGGGGCAGGGGTGAAAAACGCCAACGGAGAACACGCCGAGGAAGGCAAGCCCAACCTCTACGCCTGGCAGGAGGGCGAGCTCGGCTTCATCGGTGTCCTGCTGCCCGGCGACGGATTGTTCGGTGGGGAACGCTTCGGAGCCTGGACCGCCTCGCCCTCGAGCCGCAGCGCCCAGGTCAGCCCCGACGGGCGCTTCCTGGCCTTCATGTCGGCGGCCTCGCTGACCGGCTATGACAACTCCTCCCGTGGGGGCGGCGTATGCAGCGAGGAAGGGTCCGCCTGTCGGGAGGTCTTCGAGTACGCCGCCGACTCAGAAAGCCTCGTCTGCGCCTCCTGCAACCCCAGCGGCCAGCGGCCGCTGGGTGGTTCTAACCTCAGCCTGATCTATCCGCGGGAACCATCAGGCCCCCCCTTCCCCCAGCTCCACAACCTCAGCCCCGCCGGTAACGGCCGACTCTTCTTCGAAAGCCTCGACGCGCTCTCCCCCCGCGACGTCAACGGCAACATCCAAGACGTCTATGAGTGGGAGCCCCAAGGGGTCGGCAGCTGCAAACGCGCCGGCGGCTGCGTCTACCTGATCTCCAGCGGCCAAAGCGCCAACGACTCGCAGTTCCTCGACTCCAGCGCCGGCGGCCGCGATGCCTTCTTCATCACCCGCCAACAGCTCCTGCCCCGCGACAAAGACGAACAGTACGACCTCTATGACGCCCGCGTCGGCGGCGGCTTCGCCGAACCGAACGCGGTCCCCTGCCCCAGCGGCGAAGCCTGCCTGGGCCCCGCCTCCAGCCCCGGCGCGCAGCAGAGCCCCGCCAGCGCCACCTTCACCGGCCCCGGCAACCAAAAGCCCCATAAGCACAAGCACCACAAGAAAAAGCAACACAAAAAGCACCGAGCCGCCAAGCACAACCGCGGAGGTAAGCGATGAGCGCCCGCAAGCCACTGATCAGCTGCCTCGGCCTGCTCTTGGCCCTCGCCCTCCTGCTCGCCCCGACCGGCGCCCAGGCGGCCTTCGGGATCAAGAGCTTCGATGCGACGACGCTGAGCGAAGACGGCACCGTCGACCTGCAGGCCGGCTCCCACCCCGATGAGCTCAAGCTGAACTGGGTGATGAACCAGGACGAAAGCGGCTCCGACCCAGAAAAATATGAACCCGAAGGGACCCTGCGCGAGTTCGTCCTCGACCTGCCGGCGGGGATGGTCGGCAACCCGCTCGCCGTGCCGCGCTGCTCGGCGGCCGACTTCGAGGGCGTCTCCCCGCACTGCTCCGGCGACGCCCAGGTCGGCGTCGCCCTGCTCCACATAAACGGCATAGAAGGCAGTCTCGTCCCGATCTTCAACCTGACCCCGCCGCTCGGGGTACCGGCGATGATCGGCTTCAGCATCGCCAACAACAACAGCTTCAACGAAGCTTCCCTGCGCCCTGAGGACTACGGGGTCAGGGTTTCAGACATCACCGTGCCCAACAAGGAAATCCAGACGGTCGAAGCAAAGATCTGGGGGTTGCCCGCCCTCGGCGCCAAAGCCGGAGAAGGCCACTTCGACGAACGCTTTTGCGCAAACATCGCCGGCTGCGCCAGCGAAGCTCCCCTGCTGCCCTTCCTCAGCCTGCCGAGCGCCTGCGGGGAACCGCTGCGCACCACCCTCAGCGTCAGCTCGGTCGAGGAACCGGATGCCTTTGAGAGCAAGACCGCGCTCTCTGAAAGCGAAGGCATCCCCACCGGCCTGGACGGCTGCAACGCGGAGGAATTCAAACCGACGATCTCCGCCCAGCCGACCACCAACCTCGCCGACAGCCCCTCAGGGCTCAACGTCACCATCCACCAGCCCCAAGACGAAGCCCCTGAGGGTCTCTCCACCGCCGACCTCAAAGACGCCACGGTCACCCTGCCGGCGGGGATGAGCCTGAACCCCTCGGCCGCCAACGGCCTCGGCGCCTGCTCGCAGGCCCAGATCGGCTACGCCCCCTCTGCAGGCAAGATCCGCTTCTCCGGCGAGCCGCAGAGCTGCCCCAACGCCGCCAAGGTCGGCAGCCTGGAAGCCAAATCGCCCCTGGTCGACCACAAACTCGCCGGCGCCATCTATCTCGCCCAGCCCTTCCAAAACCCCTTCAGCTCGCTCTTGGCGATCTACCTGGCGGTCGAAGACGAACAAACGGGCACGATCGTCAAGCTCGCCGGCAAGGTCACCCCAGACCCCACTACCGGCCAGCTGAGCGCCCGCTTCACCGAAAACCCCCAGCTGCCGATCGAAGACATCGAAACCCACTTCTTCGGCGGCGCCAGGGGGACCTTGAAGACGCCGCTGGCCTGCGGGCGCTACACCACCACCACGACCCTGACTCCCTGGTCCACGCCAGAAGGAGCTGACGCGAGTCCCACCGACAGCTTCCAGACCTCGGTCGCCGCAGGCGGGAGCGGGACCTGCCCGAAAACCGAAGCCGCCGCCCCCAACACGCCGAGCTTCACGGCGGGAACGATCGCCCCTCAGGCCGGCGCCTACTCGCCCTTCGTCTTGAAGCTCTCCCGCCCCGACGGCTCCCAGCCGCTCAGCCGCATCGACACCACCCTGCCGCCGGGCCTGACCGGCAAGCTGGCCGGCCTCAGCGAGTGCTCAGAGGCCCAGATCGCCCAGGCCCAAAGCCGCGCCAACCCCGGTCAAGGCGCAACCGAGCAACAGAGCCCCTCCTGCCCCCTGACCTCTGAGGTCGGCACCAACACCGCCGCCGCCGGCGCCGGCCCCACCCCCTTCTACATCAACGCCCCCGTCTACCTGGCCGGCCCTTACAAAGGCGCCCCCCTGAGCCTGGTCACGATCACCCCCGCCCTCGCCGGCCCCTTTGACCTCGGCACCGTGGTCGTCCGCGTTGCCCTCTATGTCGACCCCGAAACGGCCCAGATCCACGCCGTCTCCGATCCGATTCCGACGATCTTGCAGGGCATCCCCCTCGACCTCAGGAGCATCGCCTTCAGGCTCGACCAGCCGGACTTCACCCTCAACCCGACCTCGTGTGACCCGCTGGCGATCAACGGCGCCGCGATCTCGAGCCTGGGCCAGAGCGCCGCCCTCTCCAGCCCCTTCCAGGTCGGCGGCTGCTCATCTTTGAAGTTCAAGCCCAACCTGAAGATCAGCCTCAAAGGCGGCACCAAGCGCAACAAGAACCCGGCCTTGAAAGCGGTTCTCACCTACCCCAAGGGCCACTACGCCAACATCGCCAGTGCCCAGGTCACCCTGCCGCATTCAGAGTTCTTAGACCAGAGCCACATCGGCACGATCTGCACCCGCGTGCAGTTCGCCGCCAACAGCTGCCCGAAAGCCTCGATCTACGGCTACGCCAAGGCAACCACGCCGCTCTTGGACAAACCGCTGCAGGGCCCGGTCTATCTGCGCTCCTCAAGCCACGAGCTGCCTGACCTGGTCGCCGCCTTAGACGGCCAGATCGACGTCCTCTTGGCCGGCAAGGTCGACACCGGCAAGGGCGGCGGGATCCGCAACACCTTCCAGGCCATCCCCGACGCCCCGGTTTCCAAGTTCGTCTTGGCAATGCAGGGCGGCGACAAGGGGCTGCTGGTCAACAGCGAAAACATCTGCCAAAAGCCCCAGCGCGCCCTCGTCTCCTACACCGCTCACAACGGCAAGGCGCTGGAGGTGCGGCCGTTGATCGCCAACGACTGCGCCAAGAAGGCTAAGCGCAAGCACAAGACCAAAAAGCATCACAAGGTCCGGCGCTAGCAGCGCCACAAAGCGCAAGCTCGCCGCCTCAGATGCTTTCCCAGTCTCCCAACACCAGTCAGCTGACCGTAATGGTCAGTTGTTCTGCAAGCAGGGGAGTCACGACCCCGGCGCCTTGCCAGTTGCATCTGGCAGGCGCCGGTGGCCGTGCACTGAACGAAAACCAAACCCAGGGATACGCCTGGGAGAAGGAGTTCGCAGAACATGGTTAGCAGACCCAGAACATTAAGGAAGTTGCTGTCAGCGCTTGGAGTGGCGCTGGTGGCCGCCTTGGCCATGAGCGTGGTCAGCGCGGCCTCAGCTTCCGCCGCGGCGCCCGAAAACACGGTATCGCCCCTCGTTTCTCCCAGCGCCCCGGAAACCGGGACGGTTGAGACCACGAGCAAAGGCACGTGGACCGGCAGCCCGACCAGCTATGCCTACGTCTGGTTCCGGTGCACCTCGGGCGGCGTCGAATGTAAATCGATACCGGGAGCGACAAGCTCGACCTACACCCCGGTGGCAGCAGACCTCGGACGCACTTTGCTCACATCCGTTACCGCGTCCAACAGCGAAGGGAGTGGGATCGCGCTATCCAAACCCTCGGAAGTGGTGAAAGCGCCTCCCGCTGAGTACTGGTACACCTGTGGAACTAAAAAAGGCTCACTCTTCTCTTGCAGCCCGAATGGAAGCACTGAATGGGTGAAACTCCCAGGTTCTACCCCAACCAAAGTCACGCTCAAAGGGACCTCTCCCTTCAAGCTGAAGTTGACCTTCAACGGAGTAAAAGTTGAAGTCGTCTGCAGCACGCTGACGGGGGAAGGAACAATTACGAACGAAAAAGAAAAAGAAAAAGAACCCGGTACCGCTTCTGAAACCAGCTTCAACTTCAAAAGCTGCACCGTGCCAACCCCGCAGAAATGCACCGTCGGATTTCCGACCGGCAGCATCAACTTTCTGGTTAAAGGAGAAGCAATCAATTTCGAAGGTAAGCCGGCGGTGAAATTCACCGCCTCCGAAGGCTCCACTATCACTTCGTTTCCGTTTGAAGGAAGTGAATGCTCGCTCAAAGGAACCACGATGAACCTATCTGGAGCCTTTACCGGTATCTCAAATAGCACCATCGCGGGTACCAATGCGCTATTTGAATTCACAGCGGCAAGCAGTGAACTCAAATTCAGCGCTACCGCCGTGACGTTCGAAGGCACCAGCGAAATCGAAACCACGACGGGGAAGCTGGTCAAGCTCGCTCCGTAGTATCGGGTTTGCCTGCTGGGCCGCAAGGCGGCCCAGCAGGCGCCGTCTTGGGTTTAGCTCTCCCGGGTCTTCGGAGCGGGGGTTGCAGAGTTGAGGCAGGCGCGAGAGAGGTCGACCAACCGGTCGCGTCCGGGTCACGAGCCAGCTTGATCGAGAGAGGAAGGCTACTTCTTTCTTCAGAAAAGTTTGTTTGCCTTCCGAACCTGGATCTGCTTTCATCCCTGCAGCTCCTCAGAGGCCAGACGATGCGGTGAGGGGAGCACAAGCAGGGAGATCGGAGTGGATACAGATGTCACCGCAGCCCCAGCTTGACCCCGATGCCCTCGAGCCCGACTGGGATCTGCCCAGGGGCCAGCACCGCCTTCCCCGCGAGGTCGTCTCCCGCAACCAGCGCCTGCGGCTCGTGGCGGGAACCGCGCGGGCGATGGCTGAGCACGGCTACTCACGCCTCACGGTCGAGCACGTGATTGCCGCGGCCGGCGTCTCCCGCACCACTTTCTACGAGCATTTCGACAACAAGCAGGAGGCTGTCCTCGCCGCCCACGACGTCGTCTTCGAGCGCTACCTCGGTGCCCTGCTGCGCTCCTGCAACGGCGCGGGGGAGTGGCCGCTGAAGATCAAGGCGGCGATTGCCACCACGCTCGCCTTCGCCGTCGCCGAGCCCGAGCAGGCTCAGCTGCTCGCCCTCGACGCGCTTGCCGGCGACGTCAACGTGACCAGCCGGGTGCTCGCCTCCACCGACCATCTCGCCGCCCTGCTCAGCGCCGGCCGCCAGTACAACCCGCGCGGTGCCGAACTGCCGGCGCTGACCGAGAAAGCGCTGGTTGGAGCTGTCTCGGCGATCGTCGCCGGCCGCCTCATGAACGGCGAATCCGAGTCCCTTCCCGAACTCGAGCCCCAGATCGTCGAGCTGATCCTGATCCCGTACCTGGGGCCCGAGGAGGCCTCGCGGGTGGCGAAGGCTCCGGTATGAGCTCGGGGGCCCTCTCAACCGGCGCCCGGGTCGCCCCTGTTCATTGCCGATGACCACCACCGTCAATGAGAGCTACGAGCGCGGCGCCGAGCGTCTTCTGGAGACTGTCACCGCGGCCAACGAGCCTGGCGCGACCTTCGCCGAGCAGGTTGAGGCGGCTTTCCGCGCCACCTTGGGGCTGTTCGCCGCCGAGCCCGGCCTAGGGCGCCTGCTCACGATGCGGCCCTTCGACGGAGGGGACGAGACGATCGGCCGCTTTCTGCACTGGCAGCGGCGCTACGGGGAGCTGCTCGCCGCCGCGGCCGCCCACGACCCGGCCACCTACGTCCATCCTCCCTTTGTCGCTCCGGCATTGATCTCCGGCATCTGCTGGCGAATCTCTCAGCACCTCCAAACCGAGCGCGCCGAGCGTCTCGAGGACCTGCTGCCAGACCTGCTGGAGTTCGTCTTCGTCTCCTACTTCGGCGCCGAGCAGGCGGGTCGGCTGGCCAGAGCGCATTAGCTCGGCGCTGTCGGGCCTCGCTGGCGCCCCTTCATCTCGAGCTCTCCCCGTCGGGCGCGGCTGTGGCCCTCCGTTCTTCACCTTTTGCCGCGGACGTCGTCGTCGACAACAACACACAGGCCATCCCTACCGTCAGTCCGAGACAGCGCACTAGCTGTCAGGGTCTCCGGACTCTGGCGATCAGTTGCGCGGCGACGTCGGTCTGCTCGGTCTCGAAGGCCGAGCTCATCCTCGCGATTTCCTCGGCGTCGCAGCCGACGGCGATCGCCGCCTGTCGCCAACCCGCGCGCGCGGCCTCCACCTCGCCGAGAATCTTGATGGCCTCGGCTTCGTTGAGTCGGAAGGAGGGTGCGACCTCCATCAGGTTCTCGATGCTCGCGCCGGGGTCGTCGAAGTCGATCGCCGTCGAGAGGTACTTCGGCCCGGGTTCCGGATTCGGATTCAGGTCGAAGGCGGGGGAGAGGGACCAACCGGCGCTGGTCGAGTGGAGAAAACCGTGGTTTCGGAGGTGATCGTCGGTGTTGCTGATCGCGACCATGAAGGCGATCCGCCTCCACAGCTCGGACAGATCCCTGGCGGCTGTCGGGGATTGGCGTTCGATCACGTCGGCGATTTCGAGATAGGAGCCCTGGTCCCCGTCGGAGGCTTCGAGCATGGTCATCGCGCTGACGTAACCGATCCGCAGCTCGCCGGCGCGATCGAAGCGATCCACGATCAGGACCGACTTGCCCGCGATCCGGTGCAGCGAGAAGGCCGGGACGTCGATCCCGGCCTCGGCCGCGAGGCCCAGGGCGATCGACTCCCAGGCCATCACGTCCCATTCGTCTTTCGACTCGCTTGGGAACTTGGCGATGGCTACCCGGCCGTTCTGGTCGCGGACATGGGCCTTTGGTCGGGCGCCGCCGAGGGAGCTCCCCCCGCGGAGCAGCGCTTGCAGCTCGGGCTCTTCGACGTCGTCGCGTTCCAGCCGCTCGGCAGCGTTCAGGAGCCGCGGCAGTTCCACGAGGTCGGGGACGCCTGCGAGCTCGGTGGCGAGGTAGTCGCTGCCGTCGGGAGGGCGGAAGCGGAGCGCTCCCTGGCGAAGATCGTCCCTCACTCCAAGTAGGTAGTCGATCTCACCGATGCTCCGTGCGTTCCGGCCCTCTGCATCGGTCCTCCGTCGCTCGCCGCGTTTGATCAGTCGCCGACCCCAACCGTCGGGTGCAGAGTCCGAGAAGGCGGCGAAGATCTCCTGCCCTCGGGCGGTCTGTTGGGGACCACCCATGAGGGGAAGCCTCGGGTCGAGTTCGTAGGCATCCTCGAGGACGAGGTAGCTCTCCTCGTAGCTGAAAGTCGCCGACTCGCGGCCGCGGCTTCGGTGCGACCAGAGCCTGCCGGCGAGGATGTCCTCGCCGGCGATGGAGGCCACCACCTCGACCTCGGTGGGCATCGCTCAACCGCCCAGCCGACGAGGACGGACGCGCTGCGGCAGCTCTTCGTCGGATCGCATCCTCCCGATATCGCTCCGATGGGGGTCGAACGCCTCCGCCAGCGTGTCCAGCAGTCCCAGGGCGCGGAGGACCCGGAGGAGGGTCTCCAGGCCGACGCCTCCGGCACCGCTCTCGAGCCGCGATAGCGTGTCGCGGGAGACGCCTGCCCGGTCGGCGAGCTGTGCCTGGGTCAGCCCGCGCAGCTTGCGCCAGGTGACGAGATCCTCGGCCAGCCCTCGCATCGCGCGGGCGACGCCCGGCGGCAGGCCATTCCTGTTGTCAGTCGGATTACGTGGCATATCTCAGTCATTATCGACGTTAATGTCTGAAAATCAAGTCTTTACTTGAAAGCGCTCGGCTTACCTTATCCGCCCGAAGACGAAGAGGGCGAGGAGCGTCATCACGTTGGCTCAGGCTCAGGGCGATCGTGGCGGCCGGCTCTCGGCGAAGGAAAGGGCGGCGCTGCGCTGGGCCACTTGACCAGAACTTGACTGGAGCGCCGGCGAGCAGGCCGCGATTCCAAGGACTGGTCGAGAAAAAGCGCCGAGGTGCAGGCGCTTCCGAGTGGAGCTAGGCGGATTCGAACCGCCGACCTCCTGGGTGCGATGTCCAGGATTGCGATCCGCCGACCGTCCCGGCGCAGAGTCCCATGAAGGAGCTCGAGATCGAGAACTGTCTGGTGATTCAAGGGTCGGGGGCCGGGTCCGTACCCTCAGACTCCGGCCCCCGCTCTCCCTTGCGGCCCCCTCTTTTCACCGCAGTGCGGGGCCACCCCTCTGCCGCATTGCGGGCCCACCCCTGCGCCGCACGAGCGAGCATCCAGCCCCGCACAGGACGTAGCAAGCACTAAAGCGAATTGGTTTCTATCTATGAAGTGCTCGAATGGTGTGACTGTCTTCGCCTGCCTCGGCGACGATCACGTCGATCGCCGCCGCCCCTCCGAGCGCCGGAGCAAGCGCGAGGTAGGAAAGCACCGGCGCCGCGACCGGCAGCTGCGCGCCGCGCCCGGTGGCGACGAAGTGGTGGATCACTCCCCACATCGCCCCGATCGATGCTTCTGCCGCGAACTTGCTCGGCTGCCGCGTCGGCGGAGCTCCCCGCCGAAGCCTCGTCGCCAGCTTGGCGATCATCTCGCTGCGCCACTGGATCGCCTCGGGGCCTGGCGAGAAGACCTCGAGGAAGGCGAGGCTGGTGAAGGTGGGGTCGCACGCGAGGTGCCGGCAGAGGCTGGCGATCATGCGGTGGACGCCGCTCGCCCAGTCGTCGGCCGTGAGGTAGAGGGGCGCCGCTGTGGCCAGGGTGCGGCCGCTGAGCGTCTCGAGCGTCGCCAGGAAGCAGTCCGCCACCCCGTCGAAGTGGGTGTCGAAGCTGCGCTTGGAGACACCGGCGACGGCGCGTACCCGCGGCACCGTCAGCGTCGCGTACCCTTCCTTGCTCGCCAGCCTCGCCGTCGCTGCCAGGATCAGCGCGCGCTCGTCCCCCAGCGGCAGCTCGGCAGCGGTCGCGGGTAGCGGCGGCGCCCCCGCGACCCCGAGGCCGCGCAGGCGGACGACGTCGTCGTCGCAGAAGGAGAGCGCCCACTCCATCAGCTCGCCCCCGTCGAGTGCCAGCTGCCGCGGGTGTCCGGAGAGCAGCCGCGCCCGCGCCACCCGGCTGCCACCGGCGACGATGCCTTTCACCACCAGCCGCGGCAGCCGGGGGGCCCCGTCGGCGAGGGCGAGGTTCTTCGCCACCAGCGCCTCGAAGAGCCGGTTCGTACGCAGCATCCGCTCGACCGCGACGGCGCCGGCGGCGAAGACCTCGACCAGGGCCAGCCGCGCCGCCTCGGGGCTGCCGGCGATCTGGCCGGCGAAGGCGAGAAACCCGAGCCGAAGTCGCTCACACCACTCCTCCTCGCCCTCGACGGCGGCGAGGATCCCGCGCACCGAGTGGCTGACGATGATGTCGTAGGTGGCGAGGAAACACTCCTCCTTGCCGGCGAAGTGCTTGTAGAAATCTCGCTTCGAGACGCGGGCGCGGTTGGTCAACGTCGCCACGGCGACGGCGTTGTAGCCGTGCTCGGCGACGAGCTCGACCATCGCCTCCTGCAGCCGGCCGCGCTGGTGCGCGGCGACGTCCTCCGCCGAATGTCCCGGCCCCGGCCTCAGCTTCGGGTAGCGAGAGCTTCGCGATCGTGCGCCTCGCGATGAGTTGGATCTGCCGGTCGCCCCGGCACCCGCGCGTCCGCGCGGGCCATTGGTGCCCAATGGCCTGGGCCTCCTGAACCTTTTCGGAACAGCCTTCGTCGCGCCTGTTCCTGAATGACAATCTGTCAGTACCAAAACAGGGAGTGCGCCTAAGTTGCTACGCCAAACGGAGGCTCAAAGAACGCGCCGACGCTCGGCAGGGTTCGTCGGGTCACGAATCGTGGCTGCCAGGAGCAGACGCTGCTTGTGTTTTCGACGGTAAGAAATCTTTGCTTGTACCCAAAGGCGATTAGAGTGATCCTGGCGAGCAGCCGCCGAGCTGCCGGCTCAGAATTGCAGAGCCGCACCGCCTTTCAAAAAGGAGATTCAAATGGAGGCTGGTCAGAGTTCACGGCCCCCCGCCAGAGGTCAGCGTTCCGCCTGGATCGCATTCGCAGGAGTGATGATGTTGATCCTCGGCAGCCTGGACGCGCTCTGGGGGCTGGCGGCGATCCTCAACAACGAAGTGGTCGTGGTCGGCGGTCACGGTGCGCTGATCTTCGACCTCACGACCTGGGGCTGGGTCCAGCTGATCGTCGGTGTCCTGGTCGGACTTACGGGCCTCGGTCTGCTCGTCGGCAATGCAGTGGCTCGGGTCCTGGGAATCTCCCTCCTGGCGATAAACGCCATCCTGCAGGTCGTCTGGTTCACGGCAGCGCCATTGTGGGCGTTCCTGATGATCATCCTCGACGTCGTGATCATCTACCAGCTGATGGTCGGCTGGGCCGAGAAGGAGGTATGACGATGCTGCTCGCAGACATCAACCTCGGCGAAGGCCTACTTTTCATCTTCGAGTTCTTCCTGCTGTTCGCCTGGATCTGGATCCTCATCTCGATCATCGGCGACCTGTTCCGCGACCACGAGCTGTCGGGAGTGGCGAAGGCCGTCTGGGTGTTCTTCCTGGTCTTCTTGCCGTTCCTGGGCGTGCTGCTCTACCTGATCGTTCGCGGCAACGGGATGCGCGACCGCACGATCAAGGCTCAGGCTGACACGAAAAAGGAGTTCGACAGCTACGTTCGTGAGCAGGCTCAGGCCGGCTAGCCCCGCCGACGAACTGCACAAGCTGCACGACCTGAAGGAAAAAGGAGCGATCAGCGCCGATGAGTTCGACCGCGCGAAGGCGAAGCTCCTCACCTGAGCCTGAGCCTGTCTGCTCGGGAGGCCGGCGGGTCCGGACTCCCTCCAGCCCGTCCGGCGGCGTCGGCTGATGGCCGTTCGCTCCGGGGAGTCCAGATCAAACGTGAACGACAGGCCGGTCCCGAGACGGCCGTGACGGCGGCCGCGGAGGTGACCGCATGACCATCGGAGCATCCTCCTCCTGATCACGGTCGGCGCGATTCTCCACGTCCGCTATTTCCAACGTCGTGGCGCCCCGGCCAGGTATTCCGTGTAGCCGCGCAGGGCAGCCGGCGAGACCAGCGCCCGATAGCCGAACAGGTAGCCGAAGAAACCCAAGACGTCGTGCTGGGGATGGAATCCGAGGCGACGGAAGACGTGCCGCTCCTGCCACCTGCGCAGCAGCCCATAGATGACGAGGGTGATCGGCAGCACCAGCATCGACCACCACGAGAACAGCAGTGGATAGCCCGCGATGAAGAGGATGACGCCCGGGATCCAGAAGAAGACATAGCCGAAGTCGAGGAACGGCACGAGGTAGTCGAGCCCGCAGACGAACCTGGCCAAGACTCTCGGCTGCTCGGCGGGCGGGTTGCGCTGAAGGCCCTCCAGCATCCCCTGCGCCCAGCGCGATCGTTGGCGCATGAGCTGGCGAGACCCGCTCTGGCGCGGCGGTGGCGCCGAGCGCGCACGGCTCGTACTCGACCAGCCCGCGGGATCCCATCATCGACCAGGTGAGGACGATGTCCTCGCCGATCGCGTCCGGCCAGCCCCCCACCGCGCGAACGTCGTCCGTCCAGTACGCGGAGAAGGCGCCCTGGGCGACGAGGGTGCTGTCGTAGGCCGCCTGCATTCGCTTGACCCCGTTGATCCCGAGCCGGTAGTCCCAGCTCTGCATCCTGGTCAGCAGGTTGCGCGTGGGGTCCTCGACGACCAGGGCGCCCGCGCAGGCGCAGACATGCTGCCCTCCGGGTTCGCGCATCAGCCTGCCGACCAGATACCTCAGAGCCTCTGGGTGCAGAAGGGTGTCGGCGTCGACGGTGACCACGATCGAGGTCTCGACGCTCTCCAGCGCTCTGTTCAGCGCCCGCCACTTTCCCGCTTCCGGCTCGAAGATGCGCCGCAGCTTCAGCCCGCGGCGCCGCGCCGTCTCCTCGGCGACCTCGGCGGTGCGGTCGGTCGAGTTGTTGTCGGCGAGGATCGCCGTCGAGCGGCCCGCCGTAGGAGAGGTCCGCGATCCGCTCCAGGGTCGGCCCGATGGCCGACTCCTCGTCCCGGGCGGCGATCACGACGGTCACCGGGGGCCACTCACCCTCCGGCCATGGGCCGCTGGGCGGATCCAGCGATGGGACGCGGTAGCGCAGCGTGATCAGCGTGAAGACCATGAAGCCGATCGAGCACGGCCGGGACGTAGGCGAGGAAGATCGGGATCACCCAGGCCATCACCGGGCCGATCGCATCGCGCAGCTCTGCCCGCCATGGAGATGACGCCCAGACGGCGAATGCCACGTAGGCAGCGGTCAGTCCGAACGCCACCGCGAACCTGAGCGTCGTGGAGGTTCCCTCGTGCGACCAAGCGCGCGCCTTGTGGCGGCTCGGGGTCCGCTTGGCGGACACGGCTTGCGACATGCCGTCAGCGTTCCACAGGGGATGGACGACCGGGACCGCTCTCGAATGAACGTCTAACAGGAGGTCAACGGAGTCAGAAAGGGAGATTCGCGAATGGAGGGTGGTCAGAGTTCAAGACCACCTGTGCCTGTCCCGCTAGCCGAGCAGCTTGGCCTTTTGGGCGGCGAACTCCTCCTCGGTGAGGACCCCCTGGCTTTTGAGCTCGCCCAGCTGCTTGAGTTGGTCGAGCGTCGAGGGTGCGGCGGGCGCGGCCGCGGCGGCAGGCGCCTGTTCCTGCGGTGGCGCTTCCTGTTGGGCCCAACGCTCGCCCTGGCGTTTGGAGACCCGATTGCTCACCGCGGTCGCGGTCCCGGCAATCGTAGCCGTCCGCGCGATGCCTCTGAGTAGTCCTGGCATGGCCAGCTCTCCTTCGCCTCAGGCCGCTTCCGCCGCGTCCAGGGCGGCGAGCATGGCTTGGATTGGGATTCGCCCGGATGCGACCAGCTGGCCACCCGAACGGCGAACGGCGGCGGCAAAGGGCCCCGCCCAGCAGTTCTCGTAGACGAGCAGAGCCGCTGAGGTGCCGGGCTCGAGCACACTGCCGGCGCTCTCGGTGTCTTCCTCTGACAGCACTCCCGAGGAGGCCCCTTCGAAGCTTGCGAATGCCGCCACCTCGTCACCGAGATCGGAAACCTCCAGCCTGACGACCGAGCCGTCCTCGGCCTTGCTGAGGAAGGCGAAATCGAGGATCCGAATCAGGCCGCGGTCGACCAGGTCGAGCAGAAGCGGTGCCGCCTCGCCCGTCGGCCGGCGTCCCGGCCACTCGACGAGCAGGTAGTCGATCGGCCCCATTTCGTCGAACTCTTCGGCGCTCAATTCCACTCCCTTCGTCGTCAGCGTGAGCCGGAGTCCCGATTGAGCCAGATTATCTCGTGGAGCCCGCTTGCGTAGGGTACCGACTCGTTGTCGCCCTGGCTCGCCAGGGGCGCGGTGACTCTCGGCGGGTTTCCTGCCGCGACACTGCCACCCGCGGAACGGGTGGGAGGAGCTCTGGTCAGTCCCGGTCGGGGTCCGCCGGCGTGCCCTCTGGCGCTTCGGTTTCCAGCTGTCCTTTCACGGCCTGCAGAGCACTCCGCTGCTCGGCATCGGCATCGGGGTAGCGCCTGAAATGGGGCGATGAACTCCTCGAGGCGTTTGCGGCGCCTGCGCGTCAACTCGTCAGTCATGTGCCTTCTCCTCTCGTTCCCTTCCTCCGAGGCAAGCTCTTCCATCGCCGCCCTCCAGTCGGATCGCGGCGATGGCCGCCTCGATCGAGGGATAGAAGTGATCTTTGTCGAGCGTGTCCATCAGCCCGTAGCGCAGAGTCAGCTCTTTGAGGCGGTCGCGCAGCTCGACAAAGGCGAGGTGTATTCCCGCCGCATTCAGCTCGCGGTCGAGCTGCTCGAGCATCTCCGCCGCGGTCACGTCGACGTCGGTGACGGCCTCGCACTGCAGGACGATCCAGTCGGGTTTGCGCTCGCGCGCGAGCCGCCTGATCTCGTCTCGGAACCTGCCCGAGTTGGCAAAGAACAGCGGCGCCTCCCAGCGGTAGACGACGACGCCCGCGACCTCGCCGGCGTCGGGGTAGGCGGTGACGTCGTGCCATCCCTCCAGGCCCTCGAGGCGCCCCAGAACCGCACCATGCGGCCACCAGTTGCGGCGGAAGAAGAGGATGATCGCCAGCAGGACCGCGACCACGATTCCCTGCAGGACGCCGAGCAGCACCACCCCGGCGGTGGCGACCAAGGACACGCCGAGCGCGCTTCTGCGCATCTCGTAGTAGCGGCGCAGCAGCGGCAGATTCATCAGCGATAGCGCCGCGGCGATGACGACCGCCGCAAGCGCCGCTTGCGGCAGGTCGGCGAGCAGCGAGTTCAGGAACAAAAGGAGGGCCGCAACCAGCCCGGCCCCGACCAGGCCGGTCAATTGGGTCTTTGCCCCCGACTGCTCGGCGACGGCGGTCCTCGAGCCGCTGGTCGAGACCGCGAACCCCTGAAAGAAGCCGGCCGCCACGTTCGCGACGCCGACGCCGATCATCTCCTGATCGGGCTTGACCTCCTCTCCGCGTCGGGCCGCGAAGCTCGTCGCGGTTGCGATCGTGTCGGTCAGCGAGACCAGGGTGATGCCGAGCGCCGCCAGCAGCAGCGCCGGGACGTCACCGGCGTTCGTCCAGGGAAGTCCGGGGGTGGGAACTCCCTGGGGGAGCGATCCGACCGTCGCGACCCCGTGATCGGCTAGGCCGAAGACCGCGGAGACGACGGTGGCCGCCACGACTCCCACCAGGATCGCCGGCAGGCGCCTACTGGCAAGCGGCAGCAGGAGCAGGATGCCGAGGACCGCGAGCCCGAGCACGAGCGTGGCGGCGTGCGTCTGGCCGAGGCCTTCCACGAATGCCTTGACCTCGCTGAGGAACGAGTCGGCGTCGGTCGAGAACCCGAACAGCTTTGGCAGCTGTCCGACGATGATCGTGATCCCGAGGCCGTTCATGTAGCCGACCTGCACCTCTTTCGAGAGCAGGTCGGCGACGAACCCGAGCTTGCCGAGGCCGAGACCGATCTCGATCAGGCCGACGAAGATCGCGAGCATGCCGGCCAGGGCGATCGCCGTCCCCGGGTCTCCCACGACCAGCAGGGGCGTGATCGAAGCGAGGATCAGGGGCGAGATCGAGGAGTCGGGCCCGAGCACGAGGACGCGTGAAGGGCCGAAGAGGGCGTACCCGACCAGGCAGGCGATCGTCGTGTAGAGGCCCGTGGCCGGCGGCAGGCCGGCGAGCTCCGCGTAGGCCATTCCCTGCGGGACCAGGATCGCGGCCAGCACGACTCCCGCCACCAGGTCAGGGCGAACCGACGGGCCGGGGTACTGCTGGAGGAGCTTGATCCCGGGCACCCAGCGTTGAAGCCGGCCGGAGCTGTGAAGTTGCCTTCCTGAATCCACGGACCCGCTCCTCTGCATGGCTGTCCCAGTTCGGTCGTGCCCCCGAACAAGGGGGCGATCATGCGCATCTTCTGTCCTCCGACAGGAAGAGACAAGCGGGAGCGCTGCTTTCCGCGACAGCGAGGACGGAGCAAGGAAGGAAGTTCGAGGATCGAAGGCGAGGTACACCGAGGTGTCGAGCGAGGAGTTTGACCAGGAGCCATCTGAGCCCGTCTCGGCGCTGGCCGTAAACCAGTGCGGCCGACATTCACCCCACTCAGGTGTGGTCAAAGTCGGATGCGCCGCACCGACGCCTTTTCTCAAGCCGGGCGCGAAGTGAAGTCGCCCGCCACGGCTGGCGCAGACGGCGAAGTTACCGTTCGCCTCCCTGTAGATCCCGCACTCGACGCGGGTCCGGCGCGGCTTCGTCCCGACTGCCATCGGTTGCCTCCGGCCTCTGCGGGGTTGACCTACGGTTGATGTCCGTAATAGAGGCTGACGACAAGACGTTTCGCTATCAATTGGAAACTCGTCTCCTGCAGGGAGACTCCGATGGAGCTAGGCGGATTCGAACCGGCGACCTCCTGGGTGCGATTTCCGAAAGCTGGATCGGGCGCCCGTTCGTCGAGAGCGTGATTTGCAGGGGATTTCCGCTGGCAGTCTCCGTGCCTGTTTCGCATTGAAGTGCGGGGATACGCGGGGATTAGCGGCGATTCGGGCACTTCTCGGCGACGATCAGGGTGCAAGCCGATGGGCTGATAGTGTGATGCCTCCGTTTCGCAGACGTTACGTGTCGTGGGGGGTCCATGTGAGGTTGTTGCCAGCGAGGGAAGATCGCCGCCATCGATGTCGCATGGCCACCACCGCCGTCGCTCTTGTCACCGTCGCCATCGGTTTGTTCAGTGTCGGCAACGCTATGGCGTCCGAACTGTCGTGGTCGGCGCCGCAGAAAATCGACGCGACGGAATCGCCGCACGTTGACCCGTCGCTTCGGGTGTCGTGCGCGACCGCTTCGTTCTGCGCCGCCGTCGATTCGAACACCAACGCGATGATCTACAACGGCAGCTCGTGGACGGCTCCGGCCAGCGTGAAAGGCAGCTTCCTCTTTCCGCTGTACTCCGTTTCCTGCCCGACCGCCTCGTTTTGCATGGCGGGCGGATCGGGAGAATACGTGATCTACAACGGCAGCTCGTGGTCGTCGCCCACGAACAACGAAGCATCGTTCGCCTCAGTGTCGTGTCCAACGGCGTCGTTCTGCATGGAGCTGGACGCCAATGGCGGCGCGCGGACCTACAGCGGCAGCTCGTGGTCGTCGGCCACCCACATCGACGGCGCCACAGAAGGGTTCGGTTCGGTGTCCTGCCCGACCACCTCGTTCTGCGTGGCCGTTGACTACGAAGGCAACGCGCTGACCTACAACGGCAGCTCGTGGTCGTCGCCGAGTGCCATCGACGGCACCGAAGGGATTGGCTCCGTGTCCTGCCCGTCGTCCTCGTTCTGCATGGCGGTTGACTGGAGCGGGAATGCGCTCACGTACAACGGCAGCTCGTGGAGCGCGGCCTCCAACATCGACGGCAACGCACTGACCTCAGTGTCGTGTCCGTCCGCCTCGTTCTGCGCGGCCGTTGGGGACAGCGGCGACGCACTCACGTACAACGGCAGCTCGTGGACGAACTCGACAGGCGTGTACGGCCCGAGCGAGGGCGCTTCGGTGTCGTGCCCGTCGTCGTCGTTCTGCGTGGCGACCGATGCGCACGGCAACGCAGTGACCTATGCCGAACACGAAGCATCTAGCGGCGGGGGAAGCGGAGGCGGAGGCTCGGGCGGCGGAGGGAGTACGTCAACTTCCGGCAGCGCGCCAAACAACAACACGCCGCCTACCGGAGTTGTGGCGCTCTCCACGACGACCATCGCAGCAAAGGCGAACGGGACGGCATCGGTTTCGCTCCACTGCACGGGCACGGCGACATGCAAGGGTGCGTTGGAACTGGCGGTCAATGGCGGCCTCGCCAGGAAACAAGCAAGGGCAGCCGCGAAAGTCAAGACAACGGTGATCGGGAAGACCAAGTTCTCGATTGCGCCGGGCAAGACCGCAATCGTCAAGGTCAAGCTCAACGCGACCGGGCGCGCGTTGCTGAAAGCACATCACGGCAAGCTGACGGCCACCCTGACTGTCAAGAATTCCTTGCCGAGCCCGGCCAGTACGACCCGCAAGACGGTGCACGTCGTTCAGAAGGGTGTCAAGTAAGCACCACCGACCAGCCCTCCGATCCTGAGCCATCAATGGACGGAGACCCCCAGCTGCCGAGCAGGAAGTAGTCGCGGTCTACTGCGCCCGGGCAGCTCCTTGCGGATTTGCGGCGAGCAGCTGTCAACCTCCGCTCGCGGCTTCATCCGGTCGTCGCGGCCTTGCTGGGCCGAGTATTTTCAGCATGCGCGGGCCCCATGACGAAAGGCACATCGATGGGCGATGAGGTGTTGTGCATCGGTCTTCTCGGGGCGTTCTCCATCAGTGTCGGCGAGAGTGTCATCGCCGACGACGCCTGGCGGCTGCGTAAGGCGAAGACGCTGATCAAGCTGCTCGCCCTCGCCCCCGAGCGCCGCCTCCACGTCGACCAGGCCGCCGAGCTGCTGTGGGCGGGGCGGGACCCGGACTCCGCCCGCAACAACCTCCATCAGGCGATATTCGCGGCCCGGCGCGCGCTCGACTCGATCGGGTTGGACGGCGGCCGCTATCTGGAGCTGCGCGAAGAACTGATCCTGCTCAGCCCCGAGGACCCGGTCCAGATCGACGCGATCGCCTTCGAAGAGCTCGCCGCCGCGGCGCGCGAGCAGGGCGAGCCCGGCGCCTACCGCTCGGCGCTTGAGGGCTTCGACGCCGAGCTGCTGCCGGCTGACCGCTACGAGGACTGGAGTCGGGAGCGGCGCGATTCCCATGACCAGCTCCGCCTCGCCCTGGAGGCCGAGCTGGCAGAGTTGGAGGAGCGCGATGAGCCTGAAGCGGCAGCTGGCCGAGGCCCCGGCGCTGCTGCGCAATGCGAGGCTGCTGACCCTGACCGGGGCCGGCGGCTGTGGCAAGACCAGGCTGGCGCTGCAGCTGGCCGAGCAGCGGGGGCAGGAGTTCCCCGACGGGGTCTGGCCGGTCGAGCTGGCGGCGCTCGGCGAGCCCGAGCCCGTCGACCGAGAGTGGCGGGTCGAGACCGATGGCGAGGACCTGCAGGCGCGCTTCGTCCTCATCGCGACCGGGTTCGACCACGTCCCCCACCTCCCCGACTGGCCGGGGCGCGAGGGCTTCACTGGCGAGCTCATCCATTCCAGCGCCTACCGAAACCCCGAGCCTTACGAGGGCCGCGACGTGCTTGTCGTCGGACCGGGCACGACCGGCTCGGAGGTCGCGACGCTGCTCGCGCGGGGCGGTGCGGGACGGGTGCGCGTGGCCTGCCGGACGCCGCCGAACCTGACGGCTCGCAAGATCATGGGCGCCTCGGTCAATATCCACGGCCTGGTGCTCGAGCGTCTGCCGCTGCGCGTCGCCGATCAGGTCGGCTGGCTGTCACAGCGGGCTCTTTTCGGCAAGCTCGATCGCTACGGGCTTCCGCGCTCCCCGATCGGAATCGCAACGCAGAGCCGCCGTCAGCAGGCGCCGGCCTATGACAGCGGGTTCGTGGGCCTCCTCAAGGCCGGACGGATCGAGATTGTCGCCGCTGTCGAAGGCTTCGACGGCCAGGACGTGCTGCTCGGCGACGGCACCCAGATCCAGCCGGACGCCGTGATCGCCGCCACCGGTTACCGGCGGGGGCTGGAGCCACTCGTCGGCCACCTCGGTGTGCTCGATGAGGACGGTAAACCGCTCGTCGTCGGCGGCGCCCAGCACCCGTCGGCCAGGGGTCTTTTCTTCAACGGCTACAGGTCCGATCTCAGCGGGCAGCTGCGACTCATGCGCCCCGACGCCCGCGCGATCGCACGGGCGGTGAGGAGACAAAAACGCTAAGCCAAGGACATGTGCGATGGCAAAGCCATCCCGAGCACTATTCGCTCTACTCGCTTTCTACTCATCGAAAGCGCGAGCGCCGCGAAATCAGCGCAGCGCAAGGCGCCGCCGATCGTGCGACCTCTGATCGCCGGCGTAGCTCGGGGTCGTTCAGGCTGGCGTGTGGTTGCATTGCGCTGACCAACTGAGCTCCCTGCCAGTTGGCGAGTGCGTGGGGGTGGCCGAGGATGAGGAGCGCGATACGGTGGTGCGGTAATGGCGAGTGAGACGGTAAATGGGGTTGACCTGTATTACGAGGAGCGGGGGAGCGGGCCGCCGCTTTTGCTCGTGCACGGGACAGGCGGCTATGCCGACCTCTGGTCTCCGGTGCTCGATGGGCTCGCGCGCGCACACCGCGTCATCGCTTATGACCGGCGCGGCTTCGCCCGCTCGGCGGCTAAACCTGGAGGAGGGCTCGCAGAACACGCTCGTGACGCTGCCGCGCTGCTGGACGCCCTCGATGCGTCGCCCGCGACGGTGGTTGGCTGGAGCGGCGGCGGCGTTATCGCCCTTGACCTGGCCGCCTCGTTCCCCGATTGTGTTGCGGCGCTCGTCCTGGCCGAGCCGGCCGTGCATCTAACTACGCACCCGAGGCGCGGCGCGGTTGCGATGACGGCACAGTCGAGCTTCAACAGATACGTGCGCCGTGACCCGGCGGCGGCCGCGTTGGCGATGTACCGGTGGGCAAGTGGTTATAAGACGGGCGGCAACGCGTACGACGCTCTGCCGAAAGCGTGGCGCGAGCAGATGCTCGCCCACGCCCCCGCCACCCTGCGCGAGATGGATCAAATGATCCGTCCCTACCCCACGCGAGCGGCGATCCGCTCGATTGCGTGCCCCGTGACCGTCATCGAGGGAGACCTCAGCGACCCGGCGTTTGCGCCCGCCGCTGCGCTCGTCATGCGCTTGCTGCCCCAGGCGCGGAAGGTCTCGCTGCCCGGTGCCGCGCACATGCTCCACATCGACCAGCCTGAGAGCTGGGTCGAGCTCGTCACTCAGGCGACTGGCTACACACCATCGCTTGCAGCCCTGCCAAGCCCAGACCCGCAATAGCGGCCAGGCCTGCGTTCCGCGCAGCCTCCTCAAGATCCTCAAGCGGCATACTGCGCCTTGGCATGGTTGCTGAGCCCCCGATGGCACCTCTGCGATGAACTCCACGCTGCAATTCGACGAGGAGGCATCACGACGGGTCGAGGCGATCTACAGCACGCCCGACGTCGTCGCCCAACGCCAGGCGGTGCGCGAGGCGCTCGAGGTCAAGCCCGGCGAACGGGTGCTGGACATCGGGGCGGGCCCAGGCTTCCTCGCGGCCGAGCTGGCCGCCAGCGCTGCACCGAACGGCGCGGTTCTCGGCACCGACATAAGTAAGGCCATGCTGGCGATCGCCGCAGCTCGTCTTGGCTCGGCGGGTGGTGGCGAGTTGCGCTTCGAACACGCCGACGCGTGTGCGCTTCCGTGCACAGACGAGAGCTTTGACGCCGTTGTGTCCACCCAGGTCTATGAGTATGTGGAGGACATCGGGGCGGCGCTTTCTGAGCTGGCGCGGGTATTGCGGCCGGGGGGCCGCGCGCTGGTGCTCGACACCGACTGGGATTCGATCGTCTGGCACTCCGGTGATCCCTTGCGCATGGGGCGCGTGCTGGACGCCTGGGAGGAGCACCTCATCGATCCCCACCTGCCGCGCAGGCTTATCGATCTACTAGAGGAGGCAGGCTTGACGCTCGAGCTCTGCCGGGTCGTACCTATCCTCAACCTGCGCAGCAACCACAACACCTACAGCGAGGGGATGGCCGAGCTGATCGCCGACTACGTCCCCGGCCGGCAAGGGCTCACCGGAAGCCGACGCCATTGCGTGGAGGGAGGATCTGGACCGCCTCTCCCGCAGCGGCGATTACTTCTTCAGCCTCAACCGCTACCTCTTTCTGGCCACGAAGCGCTGAGCATCGTGTTGCCGCCGTCTCAATCGCGACGGCGGCGGCGCTCGCCGTGCAGGCGACTATCTTCCTCCTGCGCTCGCGCATCTCTCCGTGGACACCTTCCCCGAAAATCACCCCACCCGCCGGTCCCAGAGCTGCAGGAATGGGTCACCGAGAACACCTACGGCGGGTCCGGCGCAAGATAATCCTGGCCAAGCCGGGGCGGTAGCTCAGTTGGTCAGAGCACGGGACTCATAATCCCTTGGTCGCTGGTTCGAGTCCAGCCCGCCCCACTGGCTTTCAGCTCTCTTTCACGGCGAATCCTGAAGGGATCTTGACGGGCCTGGCCTTCCGAAGAACCGCAGGCCCTACCGCTGCACCGTGGCGACCACGGAATGGCGCCGGTAATCGATCCTGACGCTGGGCGCGGCGGAGCCACTGCAGTATTGGAGCGGGATCGTGGCTCCGTCGTGGATCCCGTGGAATTTGCCGCTGAGCCCGCCGCCTGCCTTGATCAGCGGATAGGCGGTTCCGGCCCTGAGCCCCGCGCAGTTTCGCCCTCCCCTGTGTCTGCTCCCGCCCGCGAGCCGGAGTTCGGCGCCGTGCAGACTAGCCCTGCCGGCGACGCTGAGCTGGGAGAAGTCGGTTCCGGGGGCTTTGCCGCTGCCGTCGATGAAGAGTTCGAGGCTGGCGCGCGAACCGAGGGTGAGCGGGCCCGCAACGGTCAGCGTCCCATTGGGAGGCGCGCTCTGGCCGACCTGGAGATGCCCGCCGCTCATGGTGAGCGGTCCGACGGTCGAGCCAGGGCCGAAAGCGGAGAGGCTCGCTCCCTTGACGTCGACGGGGCGCCCGTCGGCGCCGTTCAGAGACGTGGGGCTCTTGCTCCCCGGCGGGGCGGCCAGTGACAGACCACCTGCGAACCGAGCTGCGCCGCTGATCGAGACTCGACCGACCTCGACATCGCCGCTCAGGTTGAGGAATCCCGAGTCACGGAAGCGGATCCCGAGGCTCTCCGATTCGCCGCTGACGCCCGCGTCCACACCCAGCTGCTGGCCGTGGCCGCCGACGATCGACCAAGTCTGCGGGGCGGTGAGGACGATCGGCAATTCGAGCTGGGGAACGAGAAACCTTCGCGGATCATTTGCGGACGGAGAGGCGGTCACCCCTCCGTTGCCCAGCCTGATCGGGTTTCCGGAGAGCAGGTAAGGGACGCCGTCGTCGATCGAGATCGCGTTGACGGCGAGGCCGCTGATGTCGTTCTTGCTCAGGTAACAGGCCTCGAACTCATTGTGCTGTTCGCCGCAGGGTGGTTCAGGGCGGGCCGGGAATGTAAGCCGGCCGACACTGCCCGCGGGCACGGTCCCTTCCCAGTTGGCGGGGTTGGACCAGTTTTCCTGTTCGGGATTCAGGTCCGCCGCCCCGGTCCAGGTAAAGTTCGCAGCGGACGCCGCGGCCGGCGCATAGATCAGCACGAGAGCGGCGGCGAGAACCGCGAGCGGTGTGACGAGTCTGGTCACCCGACGCGAAACATAGTCGATAAGCATGAGCGAAGGTTGTTGGGGGACGCCGAAGTTGTGGATATGACCCGTAGTTGTGACCCCGGTACACAGGCGCGACCGAGCCTCTCCATCGCCGCATTCGACACTCGACTGAGCTTCGTTGGCGGCTCGGGGAGAAAGACCGTGGCAGTCGGCGCCGTCTCTCCGGCACCGACCGCCGCTTGTCTATGCCACTTTTCCGTCATTGGTCACAACTAGGGTTCATATCCACAACTAGGGGTCACAACTTGGCGCTTTCAGGCTATACGCAGGTCGTTGCAGTCATTCCGTGAGGTCGAATTGAGCAGATCCATCGCCGTGCGTTACCAGGCGCGCGCGCCAATAGATCGCGTGCATCTTGCCGAAGTGAGCCTGTATCGCGGAGAGCCGGATCCCGCTCTGCGCGCGGTAGCGATCATGTGCCCTCTCGAATGCCGCTTCAAGTGCTGCTCGGCAATCGTCGATTGAGCCACCTTCCAGCAGCGGCGAGAGCCCCTCCAGAACAGCCTCCTCGATTGGCTCCGCCAGGCCCGGCGGCCAACCTACCTCGTCGAGCCAGCCGAGATACGCTGCCACCGGCGTTGCGGAACCGGCGGCTTCCGTCACCGCAGACCCTAGCTTCTCACCCGACCAGCACGCTATCGCGATCACCACACGTCCAGGTTGGGTCGGCAGGTTGAAGGAATCTATTAGTGGCTGCTTGCCTTGAAACCGCCCTGGCGAAGCCACTAGCGCGTCGGGTTTGCCGTGGCCGAAATACAGAAGATCCCGCCTGGCACTGAGAAGGGCGTCGATCTCGGACCGAGCCCTAGCCTCGCGTCGGTCCAAGAGGGGGAATTGTTTCTGCAGTCGCTCTGCCCACCTAGCAACCCGCTTGGCGATCCCGTCGTCGGCCGGGGTGATGAGGAGCGGACTCACTCGGCCCAGACCTGTTGCGCAACCGGATCGATCTCGTCCAGCATTTCGACGATGTCCTGGTCTCCATACTCAGCGCTCACCGCCACCAAGTTCAGCACATGTCTCCACGCCCTGGGATTACTGCGGCCGAGCGACGACCGCGCAACGCTCAAGCTGCGCAGGACCCAGAATGGCAGTCGCGGCTCGGCGGCTTGCAGTCCAAATCCACCACGGCCAAGCTCCTCTTGCTCAAGAGGCGTGAGTGGCAATGGCTCGAGCAGTAGATCCAATGGCCTGAAGCGCGTGCCATCGATCACCTCGGAGAAGGGACTTAGCGGATTGCGCTGTACGCGCGCCCAATTGAGAAACGCAACAACCGCCCGCATGCGTAGAACCGGCGAAAGTTGTTCATACGGCTCGCTCATTTGTATATCATCATGCCACTCTAAGGGTACGGAGGAGGAATGGATGAGCGCTTGGGGACTTGGTCGAAGTAGTGGCGCCAGCGAGACTCTCGCTGGCGAGGGAAAGACGAAAGCCTTTGTCGATCGGGTCGTGCAGTGGATTCCAGCCGATGTCATCGGGATTTACACCGTTGGAATCACGACCCTAAAGATCGAATCGCCGGATCCCAACCCGAGTCCGCTTTGGCTTGTGATCGCCGCCATGCTGGGATTTGCCTTGGTGTTGATCGGTGCGCGCGCCAGCCGCCATAGAATCGTCGGGCGCGACATCGCAATGGCGGTCGCTGCTGTCGTAGCTTTTGCTATCTGGTCTCTGGCGATCCCAGAATCGGGCTGGTACCACTGGCACCTAGTCGCTGACCACCCCGGCTGGGTAGCACTGGTCGCCGCGGTTGGCGGCATCCTCTTTGGCGCTTTCGCGGAAGCGCTCCTGCCTCTTTCGAAGTAACCCAAGCGGCGCCGTTTGGGTTCTCGACGAGCTGCGCGGCCGTAGACGTCGTCGATGTTGAGCGGCCTCATTCGGGAAGGCAGGGACACAATGGGCGTCAAGCTAGAGTGCTGGGGGTGAGGGAGGGGACTCATCGCCGTACTTGACCTTTCCTTCGGAGATTAGGAGTAGGTCTTCAAGATGCTGAACGTCCTCTCGGGCTTGATCGGCCGCCGAGGTATCTTCGGCCTTTGTCGCCTTCTGTAAGCGCTTTTCGGCCTCAGCCTTTTCTTGCCGTCGCTGTTCTTGCTTCTGGTGATGTTCTTCCAGAAGCTTTCCTTCAGGCTGCTTGGGAGGCTCGTGCGCGCCTGATGCCATTGCGGCACGCTACCGCGGATGGAGTTATCGCCTGTCTATATGCCAAGAGTCGACCTCTGAGAGAGATTCGCTGGTGTCGAGCTTGCAGGCTTCTGGTGCCGGACCATCTTTACTTGGCCCGTTCTACATAAGAGGGGGTTATCGGGCGTTGAGGCTCAGCCGAGGGTCGCCAGCTTGAGGCCGGCGGCGGCGGCGATCAGAGCCGCGTCGAAGCTGGCCACCACGCCCTCGTGTTCCTGGGCGGTGAGGAGGATCGCGCAGTCGGGAAGCTTGCGGCCGGTGTCGGCGCGTAGCTGGGCGAGTCGGGAGGGCGCCTGCGGGCCGAGCGGCAGCTCGAGGACCCCCAGCCGCTCCAACGCTGTGGTGGCGTCGGCGAGTCGGCCGGCCCGCGCCGGTGCGACGAGGGTCTCGGCGAGGCTGATCGTGCTGGCCCCAAGCGGCTCGGCGCCGCTATCGGCGAGCATCCGGCCCGCCTCGGCGTGATGGGCGTCGCGCTCGTCGAGGTGGGCGATCAAGACGCTGGCATCCAGGACGATCACGCCAGCCAGTCTTCGCGCAGGCGCTGGAGCTCCCCGGGCTCGTAGACGCCACTCAGCGCCCCGGCGGTCTCCGCGACGGCCGCCTCGCGCTCGGCGGCCTCGCGCTTGATCGCCTCCTGCCCGGCGGCGGCCAGCTTCAGCAGCAGCTCCTTGCGGTCCTGGGTCTCGGGCCAGCGCCGCTGGGCCTCGTCGATCTGGCGGCCGAGCTCGCCCGTGTCGGTGAGCGTGTAGCGGGGTTTGGTGGTGGGCATAGGAAGAGTGTAGCACCACGGTTAGGCGGTGCAGCACCTCAGCTGCCAGCTTCTATCGGAGAGCGGGCGGAGGGCTCGGTGGTCTGCTCGCTTTCCGGTCACAAACGCGAGACGGAACCCTGAGTAGACAGGCTCTCCATGAGGCGGCTATCGGGCGTCGAATCCTCGATTTCCGCCCGGCGAGGTTCGGAGGTGTTAGGCCCGGCCTGCGCAATGCCTTGTCTTTTCGGGATCGGAGGAGACATGAGTGACATTCAGCGCCCCGCTTCACGAGTCCGCGTGGAGCAGGGCATCTATCAGCAGCCCAACGGCAAGTACGCGGTCTGTTTCATGGCTGCAGGCAGGCCTCGTTTCCGCACTGTCGGGTACGACATCGAGGAGGCGAGGGCGCAGCGCGCGCTCCTCATCGAGTCGACCCGCGCCGGCGTGCCGCTGGCGACTCCAGAGCTCCGCTTCGCCCGGGTCGCGGGGTGGTGGATCGAGCGCTATGAGAGACGGGTAGAAGCCGGCGAGCGCCGTGAGCGCTCGCTCGAGAGCAACCGCTATCACCTCGAAAGGCATCTGCTGCCAGCGCTCGGTCCACGCCTGATCCGCACCATCGGTGTCGAGGACGTCGCCACCCTGATGACCAAGCTCCGGTCGGCCGGGAAGTCGGAGAAGACGGTGGCCGGGGCGCTGGCGACGCTTCAGAGCGTCATCCGCTTCGCTCTGCGCAACGGCTGGATGGCCCATAATCCGGTTGAGCGGTTGGAGGCTGGCGAGCGCCCCCATCCGGTCCCACGCCGACAGCGCGTCCTCGGCCGCGACGAGATTGTCCGCCTTTTGATCGCTTGTGCGCCGCGCTATCGCACCCTGGTCGCCACGGCGATCTATACCGGCCTGCGGATCTCCGAGTTGCTGGGTCTTCTCTGGTCGGACCTCGACCTCGATGGGGGCGAGCTGCATGTGAAGGCGCAGCTCCGCGCGCCCGGCGCGGTACCCCGTCGAGGAGGGTGTCACTCAAGACGGCCGCCGCCTACCGTGACATCCCGCTCGCCCCGCAGCTGGTCGCGCGGCTCCGTGAGCACCGGCGCACAATCCCACCGGTGGGAGAGGAGGCGTGGGTATTCCACACCGGCGCGGGGACCCCGTTCGGACACCGCAACGTCGAGACCAGGGCTTTGAACAGCGCGGCTGCGCTGGCCGGGCTCGAAGCCGAAGGCTGGCCCCGCCTGCGCTTTCACGACCTCCGGCACACGTTCGCGAGCCACCTGATCGTCGACCTGCGTCTGGACGTCGCTCAGGTCAGCCGCATCCTCGGGCACGCGCAGGTGAGCACGACGCTCAACGTCTACACCCATCTCTTCGACGAGGTTCGCCACTCCCACGCGGTCCGGAGTCTGCTCGCGCAGAGCGCCTTCGCGGAATTGCTCGAGGTCGGCGGAGACGACGACGGCGTCGTGCCTCTTCCCCCGCCGCACCCCTCGGGAGCCCGCCGTCCCTCTGCACGAGAGCGGGCGGCGGTGCGCTGGCGTATCGGGGCCGAGGCGGGCCCGGAGGCGACGTAGGTGCCGCGCCACAGGGGTTGGTCAAGTCCGGATCTCAGATAGGCGCTCACCCCTGGGTTGACCAGAACTTGACCCGATTGGCGGAGGCACCTCGGCCGATCAACGTGTGGAGAAGAGAAAACCCTCACCGAGCAGGTACTTAGAGATGGAGCTAGGCGGATTCGAACCGCCGACCTCCTGGGTGCGATTCGGAGCGACAACTTCAGAAGTGGCATTACCGTTCAGTGTGCTGGCGCATTGCCGCGGATACGCAGGGATATGCGGCGATATGCAGGGAGTCGGGCACTCCTGGCGAGAAGTGCCCGAAATTTGCGCAGGGCGGTTGGAAACGCCGTGAAAAGCCTTAATGTCCGCAAAACCAAAGCTATACTTTGGCTATGCATGACCGAACCGACATGCGGGGGCTCGAGGCGACCGCCTACTCCCAGCACGGCTACTTCACCACGAGCCAGGCCCGTGAGCGTGGACTCAGCAGCCAGCTTCTGAGTCACTACGTGCGCGGGAACCGGTTCGAGCGGGTGCGGCGCGGGCTCTATCGCCTGCCCGGCTTTCCTCGCCCGGAAGACGACGAGATGCGGGAGAAGTGGATGGCGGTCGGCGCCGAGAAGGCCGTCCTCTCGCACCAGAGCGCGCTCGCCCTCCTCGATCTCAGCGACAACATTCCCAACGCGGTCCACCTGCTCCTCGGACGTCGATACCGCGGCCTGCGCCGTCCGGCCGGCGTCGTCATCCACACCCGCCCCGACGAGGAAGAGGTCGCCACGGTGTGGCGCGAAGGGCTCCGCCCTAACCGCCCCGGCGCGAACGCTCATCGACGTAGCCGGGGAAATTCAGCCCGAGCAACTGGAGATGGCCGTGCGGCAGGCACTTGGCCGCGGGCTGCTCACGGCGCGGGAACTCGAAGAGGAGGCACGACGGCGCGGTCGCCCCGACGCGGTGAGCGCCGCCCTTGCGGCGGTGACCTCGTGAGATACGAGAGCGCTGCCGCGTTTCGCATGGCGCTGGAGCAGCGGATGAAGACCGAGGCCGAGAGGACCGGATTCAACCTTGCACGACTTCGTAAGCGAGTCGCTTTCGAGCTGTTCCTGCGACGCCTCGCCCAGGTGGCGCCGGATCGCTGGGTGCTGAAGGGGGCCTTGGCGCTCGACTTCCGTTTGGGCGGAGCTTCGCGCTCGACCAAAGACATCGACCTCGGGCGCGACGACGACGAGGAGGCCGCGATCGAGGACATCGCCGCGGCGCAGCGACTCCGCCTCGATGACTTCTTCACCTTCGCCGCAAGCAGAACCGACGCGTTCGACGAGGTCGATGAGTTTCAGGCGATTCGCTTTCACGTGCGCGCCGAGCTGGCGGAGCGCGTCTTCGAGCAGTTCGTCGTGGATATCGGCTTCGCTAAGTCAGCCAGTACGGAGCCAGACAGAGTGCGCACGTCGGACTTCCTCTCCTTTGCGGGTATCGAGCCGCTCGAGCTTCCCGCGATACCGCTTGCCCAGCACCTGGCCGAGAAGGTCCACGCTTACACGCGGAGCTATGGCACGGCGGGCAGGCCCAGCACGCGGCCCAAGGACCTGATCGACATCCTGCTCATTGCGGACTCTCAGCCACTCGAAGCCGCCGCAGTACGAGAGGCGCTAAAGCACACCTTCGAGACCCGCGCCCGCCAGGCGCTTCCCGGAAGTCTGCCCGCCCCACCGCCCGAGTGGGCACCGGACTATGGCCGCCTCGCCGAGGAGGTCGGTCTCGAGCCAGACCTAGCAGCGGCTTTCGAGCGCGCCTCAGCCTTCCTCGATCCTGTCCTCGCCGGCGAGGCACATGGGAACTGGGACGCAGCAGCTGGCACCTGGGCAGTGTCCGACGAGACGCAGTAGCGGGACCAGAGCCTTCCATCAACGCGAACAGCCTCTCTGGCTGCACATCGGAACCCGCTGGGTGTAGGCGCCGCCTGAAAACTGGACCACCTGCGCCGGTCGAAAACTGACCCACCTGGCGCAGGGCCGGAGCCATCCGGCCGGGTCTGGACGCTCGCCCGATCGAAGAGATCGAGGCGAGGAGGAGCGGGTGATCGACGTGGAGCACTGGGCGGAGATCAGGCGGATGCACTTCATCGACGGCGTCTCGATCCGGGAGATCCACCGCCGCACCGGGCTGCACCGAGAAACGATCCGCCGTGCCCTTGCGGGGAAGCGCCCGCCGGCCTACCGCCGGGCGCAGGCGCCCTCCAAGCTCGACCCATTCAAGGAGGAGGTGGAGCGCCTGTTGCGCTCAGACCACCGCATCCCCGGCACCCGCATCCGCGAGCTGATCGCCGAGCTTGGCTATGAGGGCGGCAAGACGATCCTCGATGACCACCTGCGCGAGGTGCGCCCGCGCTTTGCCCCCAGGCGCACCTACCAGCGCACCGTCTACCGGCCCGGTGAGATCTGCCAGTTCGACCTCTGGGAGCCGCGGGCAGAGATCCCGGTCGGCCACGGGCAGACCCGCAGAGGCTGGGTCGTGACGAGCGCCCTGGGCTTCTCGCGCGCCGGCGCCGGCGCCCTGATCTTCGCCAAGCAGGCGCCCGACATCCTCTGGGGGATGAGCCGCTGCCTGGCCACCCTCGGCGCCCTGCCCGAGACCGTGGTCTGGGACCGCGAGTCGGCAATCGCCCCGCGGGGCAAGCCCACCGACGCCTTCGCCGCCTTCTGCGGCTCCCTCCCGGTCGGCTGGTCGATCTGCGAGGCCGCCGACCCCGAGTCCAAGGGCGTCCTCGAGCGATCCCACCGCTTCCTGCGCTCCAACAACAGGAAGATCTCGGCGGCGCGGGCGGGCTCGTCCTCGGCCATCTCCTCGGCCAGCCTCTCTCGCTCCTGACCTTCTTGGAGCAGAGAAATGGGATCGCGGCGGAGGGCCGCCTCCCAGTCGAGATCGGGAGGAGGAGGCGTCGTGCCGACTCCGGCCCGAGAGATCACCAGATCCCAGAGCGCCCGCCTCAGTTCGCTTTCCAAGTCCAGCGAGCTGTCGAAGGTTTTGTGGAAGGCGGTTTCCTCGCGCTCGACGGATTCGCGGAAATCGAGTACGGAGCGGAGTTGTGGTCCCGGGTCGGAGATCTGACCGGCAGCGACAGTCTTGAAGAAGAGCCAAAGTTCGGGTGACTTCGTTCGCTCGAAACGGTCCCGCGAGCGATGCCACTCCTCTTCGAACCCAGAGGCACGATCGCCGGTTGGGGTGCCCCACCGGTCCCACAGCAGCCCGCAGAACACATCGGCGCGATCCGCGTCACGGTTAATCTCGGCCTGAGCACGTCCTCCGGCTGGGCCCATTCGCTCCCAGCCGAGAACCTCGACCTGCCAGTTGATGCGTCGCAGGGAGACGTTCATCTCGTCGATCAGCCGACGCACCGCTTCTCGCTCAGTCTCAAGGCCTCCGGGCGAGGCTAGAAAGAGCCGGAGATTGTGTAGCCGACTGGTCTTCTCGTTGTTCACGCTCGGAAGTTTGCCGCCGCCGACGGCCGTCCATCAACGTGGCACCAGTGGAGTCGAAGTAAACCGCTTGCAGAGGACCCTTCGAACGAGCTAGCGAATCGGACTGCCGGCTTGCCGGCGCTGATCAGCTACGAGTGCCGAAATAAAAGCCGACCGCGGAGCCAAGCAGGCCCGTCAGCGCAGGCAGCCAGACCTCAAGCAGTTCTCTCATTTCGGGCCATTTGTCCACCGTGCACATCGAGCCGATCAGGGCGACTCCGAGGAGCCCGAGCAGGATCAGCGCAATCAGGCCGCGTATTCCCTCTTGCCTCCAAGCAAGCCTGTCGACGCGCCTCGTTGACGCCTCGATGGGGTCTTCGACGGTGCCGAAATCGTCTTCTTGGCCCCCGGGCTGCCCGGGAGGCGACTGCCCCCCGGGCGCCTGGGCCTCATCCTTGGAGCCCATCAGCGCGGGACGATCTCCCGCACTTCGCCGTCGCGCTCGATCAGAAGACGTCCGCCTTCGCGCTTCGCGTCTTGGAAAAGCCGCTCCAGCGCGATGGCCTCACGTAGCACCTCTGCCTTCGTCTTCCCCTGTTGATCGGCGATGGTCTCAAGGTCGTCATATGCGCCCTCGGAGAAGTTGACGTTGATTCTCCTCGTTTTGCTCATGGGCGTCTCCTTTCGTGCCTGCTAGAGGCGCCTCTGGTTATTTTCTGACCAACACACGCTACCAGATTCAGCGCCATAGTTGCACCCTTTTTGCGCTCTATTGGCGCAACTCTCGCACATCCGGTCGGACGGCACGCTGCTTGGTCTCCAGTGCGGCGACTGCGTTCCGAAACCCCGTCCTGGCGTCGGCGACAGCGCAGCTCACATCAATGACGGCATAGCGCCCCGGTCGAGCTAGGGCCGCCCCGAGGTCACTCGTGTCCGTGTGCAGGGAACCCGTTGCCCTGCCTTCATCAAACGCCACCAGGAGGGAGCCCGCCATAAGGGCGTCGCGCAACGCCTCCCGAATGCCGCCCCACGCCTCTCGGGCTCGATCGAACTCAAGCTCTGCAGCGAGTCTCCTGAAGACCGCTGCCTCACAGGCGTCCAACTCGCCATATTCCTTGCGCCCCGCGCTCCGAAGGAGCCCCTTTTCTGCCCAAGCGCGTCGACGGCTCCTCTCCACGCCCGCGATCCTCGCGATCGCCGCTTCCGAAAGGCCGTCTTTTCTGTCTGGACTGATCGCCATTCTTTTGTTCTACTAAATGTTTCACCAAAGAACTGGCAAAAATACGAGCTGCAATCTAGGCGGAGAGATGCTTTTAGCTACCGCGGTTATGCTGCCTCGCGACGGAGAGTGCTCGCTGTGAGCCCCCGCCGCAGTCTCTTAGGCCCACATGAGATGACAGGCACCGACCTACTCGAGGAGCTCAGCTCGGCCTCATTTGAGATCGAGCAGAGCCCCCACCCCTACGAGCGCGCCACGGAGGCGGAGCGGGCCGCTTACGACCGCCGGCTCGAGGAGAGAGCGCGCGAGCGCGAAGCGCGGCAGCGCGCGGCAGTCGACTCAGACTGATCTCACGCCTATCTGGGGTGTCCCCGCCTCTCAGTACCTTTGCCGTTCCTATGGAGGACGAATGGCAAATGGCAGAGGAGTGGGTCTGGGACCCGCCACGCCTCGAGGTGCTGGAGCTTGGCGAGCCGCAGGGTCTTAAGCAACTCGTCGATCGCTACCTCGACGCCATGGATGGGGGCGAGGCTCTAGCTCAAATCCTGAAGGTAGTCGGTGAAAACGAAGGCGCCCGCTGTTTCGTGGAGCGTGACTACATAGACCGGGACTATCGGGACGAGTACGCGAACTTCTACGCTCAGACCTACCGATCCCATCTCGACCGCTGCCAGCGCTTGCACTTCCTCTCGGCGGCCGGAGCGTATATCGGCTACGTCGTCTTGCGCCCGATACCTGGGCGCCTGGTTTCGCGGACGATGGTCGCGCCGCCCCCGGAACTCAGGCCATTCATTTCGTGTTTGGCCCAGGACGTCGCCTCCCCCCACGGTGGGCGCTTCCCCATCGAGGCCTCGCCTTTCATCTCCCAGGACTTCCAGTACGGGGTGTGCGCTCACGCGGCTATCTGGATCGTCGCCCAGTACTTCCACCTTCGGTTCGGCTTGCCCCGCTTGCACATGTCCGACGTTGTCCAAGCGTCTCGTTCCAGGCCTGGGCACCATCGGATCACGCCTTCTCGCGGCCTGACTGCCAGCCAGCTAAGCGGCGCCTTAGACAGCCTCGGGATGCTCCCCGTCAGCTATCAGCTGACTAGTAGCGAGAGTCCGAAAAACGCCGATGAGTCAACCGGTCACCTGAACAGCGCCTTGGACTCCACCGGGATGCTCCCCGTCAGCCACCAGCGGGCCAGTGACGAGCGCCGCAAAGATGCGGATGAGGTGGCACGCTGCTACCTGAACTCCAGGTATCCCGCTAATTCTCAGTCAGGGCCGCCATGCGCAGGTCCTGGTCGGCTACTTCCACGATGAGGATGGCAAGCGGGTTTACATTGCCCAGGACGACGTTCGCGGCCCGTACCGCCTCGTCGATGGCCTTGATGGAGCCGACCTGCTGCTGATCCCCTCGCCGGGGCGCATCTACCTTGACCCGAGCGCCGCGCAGGACGCAGCGCGTTTCCACTTCGAAGACCTCATGAGCCGAGAGGAGGTCGCAAAGCGCCTAAAGGGGATCGACGACAAGGACCTTCAGATGCGCGCCTACGTAACCGAGATAGCCGCTTACCGCGAAGGGCTCATCGGCCGTGGCGTTGCTCCCGATGCGCGAACTTGGCTCAATCTGACTAGCGGGTCTCACTGGGTCTGGGTAGTAGAGCTCCAAGACGGCCGAGCCGCAGAGAAGGGACGCGAGTGCGTCGTCGGCGAGATGCTCGTCGACGCGACCACCGACGAGCGAAACGCCCACGTACTCATGGGCGCCATGCCCGGGCACGTCTATCGGTGGCGCGAGCCAAAGCGCGGAGAGTCGAGCGGGCCATGCGCGCAGACGGGGTTGTTCGAGACCGGCTGCGCCATCCACAGCGTCGGCTAGTCAGAGGGAGGTAGCCCTTGCACCAGACCTCAGGGAGGAGCAGATTCCAGGTCGCCGCCGCCGGCCGAGAGCTTCATATCGACGTCGCCCGATTCGTCTGACGTATTGAATGACCAGGCGGTGCAGCGGTTGGCGCGTGTCGGGGCTGATGTTGAGCATCGGGCCTTTCGGCAGGGGCACCGAAACCGGCCTTGAATGTCATCCCGGCGGGGACAACCCAATACCGTTTATCGCATCGAAGTTTCGTTTTGGTGCCACTCTCAGGGCGTTCCACCACAGCCCGGGGCACTTACTTATGTCTTGCCAACGGCGGCGAACGTAGCTCGGCCGTGGCAGGAAAGCGAGGCGGAATCGGCGTCAATCCCCGCATATCCAGGCCATTCCGGGAACTAGTTCCCGGAATGCGGGGGATAGGAGCCGATAGTTCAAGTTCCCCCCAGAGAGCGAAGTTGCCCGTTTGCAGGGGGTGTGGGTGAGTGGAGCTAGGCGGATTCGAACCGCCGACCTCCTGGGTGCGATCCAGGCGCTCTGCCAGCTGAGCTATAGCCCCGAGGAGCGTGGCTGGGAAGTTGATCCCATTGCCTCGCAAGCGCAAGGATAACCGCATAGTCTTTGGCAGCCTCATTCAGGGAACGCCGACATGAGCATCCTCGACGACGCAATTCGTGAGCACCTGGAACTGAAGCGCGCGCACGGCGCGGATGACGCCGAGCTTAAAAAGCTCGAGGACGAGGCGTTTGGGCCGCCAGCGCGGCCGGACGGAGCACGACCCGTTCGCGGAGGCGCCGACCGAGTTCCTGGTCGCTCCCGAGGTTGGGGCGGGGGAGCCGGACGACGAGGAGCCGCCCGGCGTCGGCGCTCCGCCAACATCGCCGACCTGCAGGAGGCCCCGCCTGCCGCCAGAGCCCGAGGTCCCCGCGGAGGAGGAGCACCCGGCGATGGAGCACGAGGCGATCCCGGCGCCGGAGGCCTCGGCTGAGGAGCCGGGGCCGGCGATCGACCGCGGCCACTCGACCGAAGAGCGCCACGCGATCGCCGAGCAGCCGACCGAGCTCTTCGACGTCGAGGGCCAGTTCGAGGACGCTGCCACGGAGTCCGACGCGCCCTCCGACGACGAGCTCGTCGATGCCGAGATGGCCGAGCCGCGCCTCGCCCCCGTCGACCCGCTCGCCGGAATCGAGGCCGGCGTCCCGGGCGAGTCCGATGCCGTCGCCGAGCCGGCTGCCGCCGACGAGGAGGACCCCGAGGACGAATTCGACGACTTCTTCAGCGAGCAGCGGCTCTCCGACGAGCTGAACCAGGCGCTCGAGGCGCCGCTCCCCGACGAGCCCGGCTCCTCTCGTCACCGAGGAAGCGACGGCGATCTTCGACGTCGAGGAGGCCGAGGTCGCCGACGAGGCTGAGGTCGAGGCCCCCGTCGAGGAGGAAGAGCGAGATCTCCGAGGAATACGAGATCCCCGCGACCGACGAGCACGCTGCCGCCGAACCCGACGACGAGCCCGGCGATGAGGACGAGCCCGCCTCCCCGGCACCTCCCGACTCCCACGAGGACGTGCTCGAGGACACCCCGGACTTCCTCGAGGACGCGCCCGAGGACGACAGCCTCTGGTTCGAGCAGAAGCCCCCGAAGGACTTCGACTTCGACGATTAGCCAGGCCGCGCCGGGCACTCAGTAGGTTGCCCGGATGCCCGCCGACGTCGCAATCGAAGCCGAGGGACTGCGCAAGTCCTACGGCGACGTGCTGCGCGCTCGACGGCGTCGACCTGCGGGTCCCGGCCGGCACCGTGCTCGGCCTGCTCGGGCCCAACGGCGCCGGCAAGACGACCGCGGTCCGCATCCTCACCACGCTGCTGCCGCCCGACGGCGGCAGCGCCCGCGTCGCCGGGCTCGACGTCGACGCGCGAGGCGGCCAAGCTGCGGACCAAGATCGGCCTCGCCGGCCAGTACGCGGCCGTCGACGAGAACCTGACCGGGGCCGAGAACCTGGAGATGGTCGGCCGCCTCTACCACCTGCCGAAGGGCGAGCCGCGCGCCCGCGCCGCCGAGCTGCTCGAGCGCTTCGACCTCAGCGACGCCGCCGACCGCCTGGTCGCGGACCTACTCGGGCGGGATGCGCCGCCGCCTCGACCTCGCCGCCGCCCTGGTCGCCCGGCCGCCGGTCCTCTTCCTCGACGAGCCGACCACCGGGCTGGACCCGCGCAGCCGCATCGGCCTCTGGGAGACGATCGAAGGCGCGAGTCGCCGACGGCACCACGGTGCTGCTCACCACCCAGTACCTCGACGAGGCCGACCGCCTCGCCGACCGGATCTCCGTCATCGACCGCGGCCGTGTCATCGCCGAGGGCAGCTCCGACGAGCTCAAGGACCAGGTCGGCGGCGAGCGGCTCGACGTGACGCTGGAGTCCGAGGCCGACGTCGAGGCGGCGATCGGCGGCGCTGGAGCCGGTCGCGGCGGAGCGGCCGAGCCTGGTCGACGGGGTGCTGCGGATGCCGATCCGCCAGCGCAAGGGCACGATCGCCGAGGCGGTGCGCCGGCTCAACGAGGCCGGGATCGGGATCGACGACGTGGCGATGCGGCGGCCCGACCCTCGACGACGTCTTCCTCACCCTCACCGGCCACGCGGCCGAGGCCGAGGACGGCGACGGAGCAGCGGAGGAGGAGCGATGAGCGGCTTCCGCCACGCCGTCTCCGACACGCTGGTGCTGGCCAAACGCAGCTTCCTGCGGATCCCCCGCGCGCCCGACCTGCTGCTCTCCTTCACGGTGCAGCCGATCATGTTCGTGCTGCTCTTCGCCTACGTCTTCGGCGGCGCGATCAGCACGCCCGGCTACAGCTACATCGACTTCCTGATGCCCGGGATCATCGTCCAGACGATGGCCTTCGGCGGCTTCGTCACCGCGCTGGGCCTCTCCGAGGACCTCAAGAAGGGCCTGATCGACCGCTTCCGCTCGCTGCCGATGTCCCGCGCCGCCGTCCTCGCCGGCCGCACCCTGGCCGACGTCGTCACCAACTCGATCTCGATCGCGGTGATGCTCGTCGTCGGCGTCATCGCCGGCTTCTCGCTTCGACGCCCCGTTCTTCCACGTCGTCGCCGGCATCCTGCTCCTGCTGCTATTCGGCTACGCCTTCTCCTGGGTCTTCGCCTTCGTCGGCCTCACCTCCAGCTCGCCGGAGGCCGCCCAGTCGCTCGGCTTCATCGTCATCTTCCCGCTCACCTTCATCTCCTCGGCCTTCGTCCCGGTCGAATCGATGCCCGGCGCCCTGCAGGCCTTCGCCGAAGTCAACCCCTTCACGATCGTCGTCGACGCCATGCGCTCCCTCTTCCTCGGCGCCCCCGCCGGCAACTACATCTGGGGCGCCGTCGCCTGGTCCCTCGGCATCGCCACCCTCTTCGCCTTCCTCTCGGTGAGCGAAATACAAACGCGCCGTCGTCCGCTGAGCAGTCTGGCGAGCGGCGGCGAAGCCGCCTAAACTTCTCGCCGAGGGGCCATAGCTCAGCTGGCAGAGCGCCGCGTTTGCAACGCGGAGGTCGTCGGTTCGATCCCGTCTGGCTCCATTCCGCGCCTGGGATTCAAGAACCTGGACGATCTCCTCCAGCATGCCGAGGCCCGTCTTCAGCCAATGGAGCTCGTCACAGACGATCGCCGCTCGGCGGGAGCCGACGACTGGCGGTGGGCCTCGGGCAGGTTCTGGTCTGCGTGATAGCTGCTCCGCACCAACGGTCCTGAGGCGACCGACTCGAACCCGAGCTCGTAGGCGGCCTTCTCCAGCGCCGCGAACTCGTCCGGGTGCCAGTAGCGGCTGACCGGCAGGTGGTTCTCGGTCGGGCGCAGGTACTGGCCGACGGTCAGCACCTGGACGCGGTGCTCGCGGAGGATGGCCGAAGGTCTCGACCATCTCCTCGAAGCTCTCGCCGAGCCCGACCATCAGGCCGGACTTGGTGACCACGTCGGGCCCACCCATCTCCTTCGCCATCCGCAGCACCCGGGCCGAGCGCAGGAACTGGGAGCCGCGGCGGGCCACCGGGTACAGGCGCGGCACCGTCTCGACGTTGTGGTTGAAGACGTCGGGGCGCTCGTGGACGACCTTGGCCAGCGGCATCTCCTGGCCGCGGAAGTCGGGGGTGAGGATCTCCACCTTGCAGCCGGGGGCCAGCATCCGGATCGAGCGGATCACGCCGACGAAGGCGCCGGCGCCGTAGTCGGGCAGGTCGTCGCGGTCGACCGAGGTGACGACGGCGTGGCGCAGCCCCATCGCCTTGACCTGGTTGGCAACGCGCAGCGGCTCCAGCGGGTCGTTCCAGGTCGGCTTGCCGGTCTGCACGTTGCAGAAGCCGCAGCGGCGGGTGCAGACGTCGCCGAGGATCATGAAGGTCGCGGTGCCGCGCTCCCAGCACTCGCCGACGTTGGGGCAGTTGGCCTCCTCGCAGACGGTGTGGAGGTTGTCGGCGCCGATCGTCGCCTTCAGGCGCCGATAGTTGGGCCCACCCGGCGCCGGCACTTTCAGCCAGGGCGGCTTGCGGGCGCGCTTGAAGGGGACGGTGCCGTGCGCCTCGGCGGCGGTGCCGCCCGGATTGGCGCGGGAGCGGGTGACGTGGATGCGCTCGGAGACCTCGGTCATGGCTACGCCCTGAGCGTAGCGGCCGGCAGGTCCAGGCCCAGGTCGGCGGCCTCGGTGGCGATCGGCAGGCGCCCGTAGACCGCGCCGAAGCGCGCCGCGACGGTGTCGGCGAACGCCCCGAGGTCCTGCTCGGCCCCCAGCTCGCGGCTGAGCGAGGTGACCCGCACCCCTCGATCCCGCAGGGCACGATCCACTCGAACGGCTGCAGATCGTTGCTGACGTTGACCGCCAGCCCATGCGTGGTCACCCCGCGGCTCACGTGCACCCCGATCGACCCGATCTTCCGCGCCTCCCCCGGGGTCGATGGGCCGATATGTTGACCCGGCGTCAACATATCGGCCCATCGACCGGCGGGTTGGGTCCAGACGCCGGTCAGTCCCTTGATCGGGCTCGCCTCTACGCCGTGCTCGGCCAGCGCCTCGATCATCACCCGCTCCAGGCGCCGCACATACTTGTGGACGTCGTCGCCGTAGGGGCGGAGGCTGACGATCGGGTAGGCGACCAGCTGGCCGGGGCCGTGGTAGGTGACGCGGCCGCCGCGGTCGGTATCGCGCACTTCGATTCCCTGCATCTCGTACCACTGGGTGCCCATCGGCAGCTCCTCGAGGGTGGAGCGGCGGCCGCGGGTGTAGACGGGCGGGTGCTCGAGCAGCAGCAGGACGTCGCCGACTTCGCCGCGCTGGCGCGCGCCCTCCAGGCGTCGCTGTGCCTGGCGCGCCTCCTCGTAGGGCACGGTTCCGCAGCGCACGACCAGGATCTCGTCGCTCATCCCCCAATCGTCGCAGGCCGCCGCCGTATCCTTGGGTTGCCGCCGATGGTCCAGTCCAAGCCACTCCGCCCCGAATGGCTCCCCGCCGTAGCGCTCAGCTCGGCGCTGGCGTTGCTGATGCTGCTCTGGAGCCCGCCGGTCGGCGACCTCGCCGCGCAGGTCTTCCGCACCGAGCTGTTCCAGCAGGCCGGCCTGGCGATCTGGAACGGCAGCTGGTACGGCGGCCACTACACCCTCACCTACAGCGTCCTCTTCCCACCGCTGGCGGCGCTGGCGGGCCCGCAGCTGGTCGGCGGCATCGCCGTCGTCTCCTCCTCCTACCTCTTCGACCGCCTCGTCCGCGACCGCTGGGGGGTGGAGGCGCGCTGGGCGACCCTCTGGTTCGCCGCCGGGGTGGTGACCCTGCTCGCCGACGGCCAGCTCACCTTCGCCCTCGGGGTCGCCTTCGGCCTGGCCTCGCTGCGCTGCTTGCAGAGCGGCCGCGGCAAGCTGGCCGTCCTCGCCGCCGCCGGCTGCGCGCTCGCCAGCCCGGTCGCCGCCGTGTTCCTGGCCGGCGTCGTGCTGGCGGCAGCGCTGGAGCGGGGGAGGCGGGTGTCCCGCGCGGCGCTCGCGGTCGCCGGCCTCGCCCTCGCCCTGACGGTCGTCCCCAACCTCGCCTTCCCCGAGCCCGGCCAGTTCCCCTTCGCGCTCTCCTCCTTCATCGCGATCCCGCTCTGGTGCGCGGGCGCTCTGTACGCGATCCGCGGCCTGCCGGAGGAGCGGCAGCTGCGCCGGGTCCTGATCGGCTACCTGCTGGTCTCGACCCTGATCTGGCTGGTGCCGAACTCGCTCGGCGGCAACGCGGTTCGCCTCGGCGCCCTCTTCGGCGGCCCGGTCCTGGCCGCCGTGGTGCTCTCGCGGCGGCCGCGCATCTCACCCTGGTTCCTGGCCCTGTTCATGGCCGCCGGTCTCTACTGGCAGCTGACCGCGAGCGTCAGCCAGATCGCCCGCAGCGTCGACGACCCCTCGACCGCGTCGAGCTACTTCGAACCCGCCGCGGACTGGCTGCACGCCCACGGCGGCCAGGGCCTGCGCGTCGAGGTGCCGCCGACCGCCAACCACTGGGAGTCCGCCTATCTGGCGCCGAAATTCGAGCTGGCGCGAGGCTGGCTGCGCCAGCTCGACACCACCCGCGACGACGTCTTCTACGACGAAGGCGAGCTGACGAACGCCACCTACAGCGCCTGGCTGCGCAGCAACGCGATCTCCTACGTGGCCCTCCCCGACGCCCCGCTCGACTACTCCTCCGTGGCCGAGCGACGGCTGATCCTCGCCGACCCGTCATACCTGACCCTGCGCTACCGCTCCCCGCACTGGCGGATCTATGCGGTTCGCGACCCCAAGCCGCTGGTGGCGTCGGTGGGGCCGGGACGAGCGCAGACGCTCTGGGTCGGCCGTCAGGGCTTTGCCCTCGACGTCACCGCCCCCGGCGAATTCCTCGTCCGCGTCAACTTCACTCCCTACTGGTCGATCTCTCGCGGCGCCGGCTGCATCATCCGCCGCGGCAACTGGACCGTCGCCCGAGCTTCCCACCCCGGCGTCTTCCGGGTCGACGCCGACTTCTCGCTGGGCCGCGCCTGGAATGCCGTCACCGGCGCCCGCAAGACCTGCTGAGAGTCCCGCGGCCGGCATCGGCGCCCGCAAGATGGCGAGCGTGGGATGACGCCGAACTGTCTTCACATCTCGGGGTTAGGTCGCGCTAGGGCTGGCCGGGCGGCAAGCCGGCGTCGCGCATCGCCAGGACGAACTCGGCGAATTCGTGCTGGAAGTCATGCAGTTCGAAGTCGTGGCCGGCGCCATCCGCCGCGGGCGAGGTGCCGTTGGTGGAAGCGCGCCTGTCGTCGCGCGCCTTCGCCCGCCACTCGGTAATTTCCGTGTGCAGCCGCGCCCGGCCCTCGAGGTCCGCGCGCGGTTCCTCCTCCAGCAGCATCCCCAGGTGTGGCGCCTTCTGGACCCGTTCCGGCATCGCCGCCAGCGCGTGCTCCGGGTTCGCAGCGAAGCGCCGCAGGATCGTCGCGATCAGGCTGGTGTGCTCGAGCGTCTCCTTGCAGACCTGCTTGCGCACCCGCGGCCCCACCACCAGGGCCGGTACCCGCACTCCCAGCGTCGGGTAGTCGGGATGCTCGCCCGGCGCCGGCGGTGGTGGGACGTGGTCGTAGAAGCCGCCGTGCTCGTCGTAGACGATCACCAGCACGGTGTCCTCCCATTTGGGACTGCTGGCCAGCGCCTCGTAGATTTCCAGCACCAGCGCCTGGCCCGCCTTCACGTCGGACGGGGGGTGGTCGTCGTTGGAGTTGGGGTCGAGGACGCTGAGGTCGATGAAGTTGGGGTCGATCCAGGAAACGTCGCGCAGCTCCCCCTTGGCGGCGTCGTCGAGGAAGCTGTCGTGGCTGACGATCGCCGCCTCGCCGAGGCGTGCCTCCAGACTCATCTTCTTGCGGTTGAAATAGGCGAAGTTGTCGCGCTTGATGTGGCGAAAGTCGCGGTAGAGGCTGTCGGCGGCGCGCAGGGTGGCCGGGTCGTGGGAGTACCAGCGCCACTGCGAGTCCTGCAGCTGGCGGGTGAACGCCTCGACCTCGAAGATCGGCGCGTTGCCCAGTCCGCCGAGCGCCGGCAGCCCCTTGATGTCCTTCATCAGCTTGCCCAGCAATCCCGGCCTGTGCCCGATCGACGGCCCCTCGCGCCCGGCCAGCGAGTAGAGCCGGTTGGGCCAGGTGTCGCCGGGGATCGAGGAGTGCCAGGCGTCGCAGACGCAGAAGTTGTGGGCGAGGTGCCGGTAGACCGGCAGGTGCTGGGCGCCGAAGTGCCCCATCGGCACTTTCAAGAACTCGGGGTCCAACTCGACCTGCACGCCGTTCTCGTCCTTGCGGGTCGCGGCGAAGTTCTTAACGAAGCCGGTGTTGTCCTTTTCCAGCTGGGTGCCGACGCAGTCGGGGGAGTGGCAGGGATCGAGGATCTTCGGCTTCAGCCCGGGCGGGGTCGGCGGCACCGTCTGACCCGGGCCCCATTCGAACGGTTTGTATTCCCTCTTCTCGCGGTCGAAGTTCGGCTTTGCCGAGCCGAGGCCGTCGACTTCCAGCCCTTCGGCTTCGAGGAAGCCGAGCATCTGGTCGAAGGAGCGGTTCTCCATCATCAGCACGACGATGTGCTTGACGGACTCGAGGCGTTCGAGGCTCTCGGCCTCGTTGGGCCCGGGGGCGGACTTGGGATCGCCTGCGGGGTGCGTCGACGACAGCGAAGGCATCCTGGGCGGCCCCGGAGTCGATTCGGCCGGGGGCGGGGTCACGTGACAACGCCCCCCTGTGGAGGGTCTGGCGCTCGTGCCTCCTGGCCGGCTTGATCCATCGCGGCCTTGACGTCGTCCGCTTTGTCGGGCGCCACCTCCTCGATTTTTTTCGTGGCGGCGTTGACTTCCTGCTGAGCGACATTGGCTTCTTGCATAGCCGTGTTGGCCTGGTTTTTGGCGACCGCCGCATGCTTGGCCTCGTCGCTGGCCTTCTGGTTGGTGTCGGCGGAGATCTTGATGCCGAGGTAGGCACCGACGACCGCTGAGATGATCCCGAAGGCCGAGGTGGTGACGGCGACGACCGAGTCTTTGCTTTCCGAGTCGAGCCGGGTCAGCGTCACCACCGCCAGCGCCGTCACGGCGACGACGCCCACTACGACCGCGATCAGACCGCCGACTGCTTTGATCCCGCCCAAGTCGGTAGAGCCACCGCCACCATCACCGCCGGTGCCCATCGAGGAGATCGCCACCCCCGCGACCAGCAGCACCCCGGCGGCGAAGAGGACTCCGCCGAACGGCCGCAGGCTGACACCGAGCACGGCGGCATGAGTGTCCTTGAGCGCGAAGGCGAGCACCGCACCGACCAGGGCGAGCAGCAGGCCGGCGCCCATCGTGAACCTCGGCCCGACCGCCGACTTTTCGGCTCGCTTCGCCGCCGCCTCGGCCTTTTCGGCCGCCTCGGTCGCTTTCTTGGTCAGCTCCTCCGGCGTTTCAGGCATAGCTCACCAACCTCACGGTCTCGAAGGCGAGCACGTCATTGGAGGCCCGGCCGGCGGCGTGCGCGGCCACCGTCACCTTCGCCGCATCGACGCCGCGCTCCAGCAGGCGCCTGACCGCGTCGGTGACGGTGAGGATCCGCAGCGCCGGCTCCAGCTGGTGGGCCGGGCGCAGGTCGAACGGGTCGCGGGTGGTGGGGATGTCGCAGTGGCCGACGTCGCCGAAGCAGCCGCCGTGCCCGAGGATGAAGAAGGAGCCGACGTATGCCCGGTGCTTGGAGTCTGCGTTGCCGCCGACACCCCGCGGATCCATGAACACCCGCGCTTCGTAGGAGGCGCCGGAGTGGTCGAGTCCATAGAAGAGCAGGTCCGCCCGCTCGAACGGGTGGTCCGCCGGCGGCAGCTCGATCGGCTCGCTGGTGAACCTCTCAACCATGGCCCGGGCCTTTCGCCGCCGCAGTCGAGGCCGCGTAGTCGTAGCCGAGCCGGGAGACGTGGATGGTGTCCCGGACCGTCATCGGGAACGGTGCCAGCGCCCGGTCAAGCAGGTTCGCCGGTACCCCGGCGCCGGGGTGGCGCAGCTCCCAGAGGTACCAGAGGCGATCGATCATCGCGTGGTGTGCCCAGAAGAGCGGGTCGTAGGCGGCGGTGGCGATGTCGCCCATCGTGCCGCCGGTCCAGACGTGGACCCCGTCGTGGATGCTCTCCAGCTGGGTCTGGAAAGTGAAGAAGTCACGGTTGCTCAGCACCGCTCCGACTTCCGCGGTGGAGGGGAGGCCGCTGGGCGATCCCGGGGTGCGGTTGGTGCGTTTCTGGCTCGGCGTCTCCCGTCCCGTCGGCTGGATCGGCGAGTCGAAGAGGGGGTTCTTCCTACTGTTCGCTTTGGCTTTTGCGTAGGCGGCCGGGATGCCTTCGGCATGGTTGGTCCAGTCCCACCAGGGCAAGGTCACGCCGGGGACCCGTTCCTGCAGCGCCTTCTCGAACAGGTACAGGTAGGCGCGGTGCCAGGGCAGGAAGAGCTCGCGGTGGTGGACGCAGGAGATCGGCAGCGGCAAGCCGTGGATTCCCGCCCAGTGCTGGAAGCCGCGATCGTCGTTGATCGCCTGGGCCTGGCCGATCGCACTGCGGAAGTCCGCCAGTTGGCCGGCGGTGAGTCGCCGCACGCTGCGGCGGTGACGGAGCGCGTGCGGCGCCAGGGTCGGTGCGGGAGTCGCGGCCGGGCTCACCCTCGCCGCCTCTTCGTCGTTCCGGCACGCCGCTTCCGCGAGCGCCGACGCCCCGCCCGCTCGCGCAGTTTCAGGCTGGCGATCCCACCGGTTGCGGCGGCGATTGGAGCCAGGCTGAGTGCCGTCTCCTCGACCGGTATCCCCGCGATGTGCGCCAGCATCGGGCGCACACTCTCAGATCAAAGCTGACTACACAAGTGTTTCCAAAAGGTTTATCAAAGAGCGAGTGAAATCGGCTCTTCGAGCAGAGTGCGAATCCGCGCCAGGAACTGCGCAGCGGGGGCGCCGTAGAGAATGCGGTGGTCGCAGGCGAGGGTGACGTGGAGCATCTGGGCGCTGGTCAGCTCGCCGTCGCGGACGATCGGGCGCTGCTTGATCGCGCCGACGGCGAGGATCGCCGCCTGCGGCGTGTTGATCACGGCGCTGAAGTTGTCGATCCCGTACATCCCCAGGTTGGAGACCGTGAAGGTGCCGCCCGAGAGCTCCGGCGGCGTGATCGTCCCCTCCCGAACTCGCTGCGCCAGCGCCCGCGACTCGGTGGCGATCTGCCGCAGGCCCTTGCGGTCGGCATCGAAGACGGTGGGGACGACGAGGGCGTCCTGGGCCGCCACGGCGACGCCGACGTTGACCCGCGAGTAGAGCTCGAAGCGCCCGTCGCGGTAGGCGCCGTTGGCCCGAGGGTGCTCGCGCAGCGCCAGCGCGCACGCCTTCACGACCATGTCGTTGAACGACGGCACCACCTCGCTCTCCGCCGCCGCCGCCTTGAGCCGCGTCCGCGCCTCGACCGCCCGGCTCATCTCGATCTCCGCTTCGAGGTAGAAGTGCGGCGCCGTCGCCTTCGACTCCGACATCCGCCGCGCAATCGTCGACTGCAGCTTCGAGAGGTCCTCGTAGGTGACCTGGCCCTTGGCCGTCTCGGGGGTCTCGGGACGGGCCTCCTCAGCCGCGGGTCCCGCCGGGTGGGCACCCCCCAAGGTGCTCGCCGCCCGGGGCGGCTCCGCGCCGCGGGGTACACCCGCGGCACCCGCGGCACCCGCGGCACCCGCGGCACCCGCGGCACCCGCGGAAGCGGCCTTCTTCACGTCCGACTTGACGATCCGCCCACCGGGCCCGGAGCCCTGGACGGAGGACAGGTCCAGCCCTTGCTCCTTAGCCATTCGCTTCGCCACCGGGGAGGCCTTGACTCGCTCGCCGCTATCTGAAGCGCTTGAAGCCGCGGACACCTTCGAACCCGCCGCCCCCGCTCGATCCCCAGGTGAATCTGCACCGCGTTCCTGTGGGTGGGGAGGGGCAGGGTCCGAGAACGAAGCCACGTCCTCGCCCGCAGGACCCTGTCCCTCCCCACCCTCGGCAAGGCGCTCAGAACCGTCGCCCGAACCCTCGACCACCGCAATCGGAGTCCCGATCGCCAGCGTCGCACCCTCCTCAGCCAAGATCTCGGTCAGCGTCCCAGCAACGTCGCTCTCATAGGCCATGTTCGCCTTGTCGGTCTCGATTTCCACCAGCTCGTCTCCGACGGCGATCTCATCCCCGACCTTCTTCAGCCAGGCCAGGACGGTCCCCTCCTCCATCGAGTCAGACAGGCGGGGCATGACGACGTCAGGCATCAGATCGACCCCTCGAGCGTCGCCAGCGCGGCACTGACCACGTGCTCCTCGTGCGGAATCGCCGCCTGCTCCAGCCGTTTGGAGTACGGCATGTGCACGTCGGCGCCGGTCACCCGCTGCACCGGCGCATCGAGGTCGTCGAAGGCCTGCTCGGTGATCAGCGTCGCCAGGTTGGCGCCGACGCCGCCGTGCGGCCAGCCCTCCTCGACGATCACCGCGCGGTTGGTCTTGCGGACCGACTCCAGGATCGTGTCGAGGTCGAGCGGGCGCAGGGTGCGGGGATCGATCACCTCGGCCTCGACGCCGTGATCGGAGGCCAGCTTCGCGGCCGCGTCGGCGGCCACCTGGGCCATCTTCAGGACGCCGACGATGGTGACGTCGCCGCCCTGGCGCCGCACCGCCGCTTCGCCGAAGCGCAGCACCTCGTCCTCACCCTCGGGCACCTCGCCGCGAACGCCGTAGAGGCTCTCGTGCTCGATGAAGATCACCGGGTTGTCGTCGCGGATCGCCGCCTTCAGGAGCGCCTTGCCGTCGGCCGGGGTCGAGGGGCAGGCGACCAGCAGGCCGGGGACCTGGAGGTAAAGGGCCTCGAAGCTGTGGGAGTGGGTGGGACCGAGCTGGTGGCCGCCGCCGCCCGGCATCCGGATCACCATCGGCACCTGCGCCTGGCCGTTGAACATGTAGGGGATCGCGGCGGCGTGGTTGACGATCTGGTCCAGTGCCAGCAGCGAGAAGTTGACCGTCATCAGCTCGACGATCGGCCGCAGGCCGCCCATCGCGGCGCCGACCCCGGCGCCGACGATCGTGTTCTCGGAGATCGGCGTGTCGCGCACCCGCCGCTCGCCGAACTCGTCGAGCAGCCCGTCGGTGACCTTGAACGCCCCCTGGAAGACGCCGACGTCCTCGCCGATCACGAAGACGCCCTCGTCGCGGCGCATCTCCTCGGCCATCGCGTCGCGCAGGGCCTCGCGCATCCGCAGCTCCGCCATCAGCCCCCGGCCTCCCCGGGCCGGCTCGTCTCCTCGGCGTTGACCGGGCGCTCGCCCTCGTCCTGCTTCTCGACGTCGTCCTCCGGCTCCCGCTCGGCCTCGGCCCCATCGCCGACCTCGCGATCGGCTGAGATTCGCGACTCGGCACCGTCCTGCGCGTCGCCCTGCAACGCCGGGTTCGGCCGCTGCCGATCGTCGGGGTGCTCGGCGTAGGCGGCGCCGGCCTCGGCCAGCTCGCGGGCCGCGTCCGGCATCCGGTCCTCGCGCTCGCCGCGGTGCGGCTCCGGGCTGCGCTCGTCGACCGCGTACCAGCCGCCCGGGTCCTCCAGCGCGTAGAGGTTTTCGTAAAGCGTGTCGAGCGGCGGCTCCGGCGAGGCCTCGGCGAACTCGACCGCGGCGAGGACCGTCTGCTCGGCCGTCTGGCGCGCCTGCTGCACCTCGCGCTCGCCCAGCACACCCGCCTCCACGCAGCGCCGGGCGAAGCTCTCGATCGGGTCTTTCTCGCGCCACTCCTCGACCTCCTCGCGCTCGCGGTAGACCTCGGGGTCGGCGGCGGAATGGCCGCGGTAGCGGTAGGTGAAGGCCTCCAGCAGGGTGGGGCGGGAGTCTTCGCGCGCCGCCCGGATCCCCTCGGCGACGCCCTCGCGGACGGCGACCACGTCCATGCCGTCGACCCGCGTGCCGGGGACCCCGTAGCCCTCGGCCTTCTTGGAGAGGTCGGTCTGGGCCGAGTGGCGCTCGACCGCGGTCCCCATCCCGTAGAGGTTGTTCTCGACCAGGAAGAAGACCGGCAGCGTCCACAGCGCCGCCAGGTTCATCGTCTCGCCGAAGTTGCCGGTGTTGGAGGCGCCGTCGCCGAACATGCAGACGGTGACCGCGTCTTCGCCCTTGTACTGGGAGGCGAGGGCGAGCCCGGCGGCGATCGGCAGGTTGCCGCCGACGATCCCGTAGCCGCCCATGAAGCGGCGTCTCGCGCGTCGAAGATGTGCATCGAGCCGCCGCGGCCGCCGCTGGTCCCGTCGACCCGGCCGAACAGCTCCGCCATCACCCGTTTGGGCTCGGTGCCGCGGGCGATCGCGTGGCCGTGGGTGCGGTAGGTGCCGATCAGGAAGTCCTCGTCGCGCATCACCGAGGTGGTGCCGACGATCGTCGCCTCCTCGCCGATCGCCAGGTGCAGGAAGCCACCGGCTTTGGCCCGCTGGTACTGGCGCCCGGCCTCCTCCTCGAAGCGGCGGATCAGGGCCATCCGCGCGAGCAGCTCATAACAGGTGGCGGCATCGGGCAGATCGGCCATCGAGTTCACCTTAGCGATGCACGGCGCCTCAAATCTTGCCTCCCGCGGCGAGTGTCGTTTTTACCCCACCAGGGTGGGGAAAAGTCGACACTCGATCAACCCGCGGCGGCTTCGACCGCCTCCTCGAGGCGGTCGTCACCCCAGAAGACCCGCTCGCCGACGACCAGCGCCGGCACCCCTTCGACGCCGCGGTCGCCCGCCTCCTCGGTCGCCTCCCGCAGCGCGCTCTTGACGATGTCCGTCTGCACCGCTTTCAGCAGCGCCCGCGGGTGCAGCTCGCAGGCGGCGCCGGCGATCATCACGTTGTCGGGGTCGCTGAGGTCGCGACCGGCGGCGAAGGCCTGGCGGAAGGCGGCGAGGGAGAAGGAGACGGTGCGCCCGGTCTGCTTGGCGAAGGTCGCCACCCGCATCGCCGTCAGCGTGTTGCCGGGCCAGGGCTCGGGCCAGCGATCGGCGGCAGCCCGTAGGCGGAGGCGCGGCGCTCGACCTCGGCCATCCCCTCCGCCCGCGCCGGCGTCTGCGACCAGGAGTCGCGGCTCGAAGCGCGCGAACAGCCCGCCGAGCAGGATCGGCTCGCCACTCCGGCTGCTCCAGCCCCGCTTCGGTGAACAGCCCGCTGATCCGCTCCGCGGAGAGGTACGCGTACGGAGATCCGAGGTCGAAGTAGAAAGTGGCTCGACGCATTCTTAGGCAGCGAAAACCAAGCAGATCGGTGGACGCAGGGAGGGCGGTGAAGCGAGCGTAGGCACCTACGTGAGCGAGACGCCCGACCGAGGACGCCGAGATGCGCCGATTTGCAGCAGCCTAAGAATGCGTCGCCCAGCCGTCGACGGCGCGGGCCGCGTCGAAGATCGCCTCGGAGACCGTCGGGTGGGGATGGACGATCCGCGACAGCTCCTGGTAGCCGCCCTCCAGCGCCATCGTCGCGACCAGCTCGGCGATCATGTCGCAGGCGCGGTTGCCGACGATGTGGGCGCCGAGGATCTCGCCGTACTTGGAGTCGACGACGAGCTTGACGAGGCCGTCTTTGTCGTCGTAGACGGTGCCGCCGCCGTCGCCGCCGATTTTGTACTTGCCGACCTTGACGTCGTGGCCGGCCTCCTTGGCGGCGGCCTCGGTGAGGCCGACGCTGGCGACCTGCGGGTGGCTGAAGGTGGCGCCGGCCATCAGGTTCTGGTCGACCGGGTGGGTCTCGACGCCGGCGGCGTTCTCGACCGCGACGACGCCCTCCTCGGAGGCCTTGTGGGCGAGCGCCTTGGCGTTGACCAGGTCGCCGATCGCGTAGACCTTGGGGTTGGTCGTCCGCTGGTACTCGTCGACCTTGACCTTGCCGTTCTCCTCCAGCTCGACCCCGGCCTCGGCCAGGCCCAGGCCCTCGGTGTCGGCGCGGCGGCCGCCGGCGATGCAGAGGTAGTCGACCTCGGTCGGTCGTATCGCCGTAGGTGAACTTGACCGACTTCTTGCCGGCCTCGACGTTCTCGACCGGGTTGCCGGTGGAGATCGCGATGTTCTGCTTCTTGAAGGCGCGTTCGACGACCCGGGCCATGTCCTTGTCCTCGGCGGGGAGGATCTGGGGGAGCATCTCGATCAGCAGCACCTCGGTGCCGAAGCGGCCGTAGGCGGAGGCGATCTCAGAGCCGGAGGCGCCGGCGCCGACGACGGCGATCTTCTTCGGCAGCTCCGGCAGCGACCAGGCGCCCCAGGTGTCGACGACGCGCTCGCCGAACTCGACCCCGGGAATCGGCAGCGCCACCGAGCCGGTGGCGAGGATCACGGCGCCGGCCTCGTAGACCTCCTCGCCGACCTTGACGTTGCCCTCGGCGGTCAGCGAGCCCTCGCCCGTCGATCACGGTCGACCTTGTTTTTGTCCCAGAGCATCTTGACGCCGCCGGAGAGCGATTCGGAGACGGCGGCGCGGCGCTTGCCGACGGCGTCCCAGTCGAGCGAGACGTCCTTGGCGACGACGCCGAGCTCGGCGCCGCTCGCGCGCCTCGGTGTAGATCTCCGCCGTGCGCAGCATCGTCTTGGCCGGGATGCAGGCGTAGTTGAGGCAGCGACCGCCGGCCTTGTCGCGCTCGACGACGGCGGTTTTGCGGCCCAGCTGGGCGGCGCGGATGGCGGCGACGTAGCCGCCGGGGCCGCCGCCGATGACGATCGTGTCGAAGGAATCGGGCATCGGCCTGAGCCTATAGAAGCGCCGCTGGCGTGGTTCCTCGTGACGAATGGCGTAACTAAGGAACCCCGCGATCGGGACGTCAGTCCCGGGGAACGCGTTGCGGCATCTGGATCCGCGCCATCGCCTTGACCATGAAGAAGAAGAAGGTGCCGGTGACGGCGAGCAGGCCGAGCGTCGCCGCGAACTGGCCGACGGTCGCCGCCTGCAGGGCGAGCCCGTAGACGGCGCTGAAGATCAGGAAGACGAGGATCAGCTGGAAGCCGAGCACGGCCCAGTAGCGGGCGCGCCACATGCCCCAGGACATGACGCCCATCAGCAGCGCCGGGGCCAGCACCTGGGGCACTTTCGGCGCCTCGCCGTTGACCTTGACCCCGGCCAGGTAGCCGACGACGATCGAGAGCGCGATCAGGCCGGCGACGATCGGCGCCGACCGTCACCACCGTCGGCCGCTCGCCCTCGGCCAGCGGCTCCAGCGCCTCGCGGGCCGCCTGGTTGCGCTGCTCGGCGTTGGCGTAGCCGCGCGCCATCGGGTCGCCGCCGCGCTGCTTGCGCTTGCGGCGCTCCTCAGCCACCGGGCTGGCGCCAGTGCCCTCGCCCGCGGGCGTCCGCTCAGCCACCGGTCGACCGCAGGCCGGCTGGTCCAGCAGCTCATCCTGGCTGCTCCGCGCGGAGCCCTCGGTCGTCGCGAAGGCGCGGCGCAGCGCCGCGGCCGCCGCGCCCGGGTCGGCGGCGTCGCGGATCGCCCGCACCACGCAGAGCCGCCGCGCCCCGGCGCGCACGACCTGCTCGGCGTTGGCGGGTCGATGCCGCCGATCGCGAAGAAGGGATGGGTGGCGTGCTCGGCGGCGTGGGAGATCAGCTCCAGCCCGACCGCCGGCCGTCCCGCTTTGGTCGGCGTCTCCCAGATCGGGCCGACGCTGATGTAGTCGACCGGCAGCTCGGCGGCGGCGGCGATCTGCTCCTCGGAGTGGGTCGAGAGGCCGATGATCGCGTCGGGCCCGAGCAGCTCCCGCGCCTCCTCGACCGAGGCGTCGTCCTGGCCGACGTGGACGCCGTCGGCGTCGCAGGCGCGGGCCAGGTCGGGGTCGTCGTTGACGATGAAGAGGGCGCTGTAGGTGTCGCAGACGCGGCGGAAGGTCGAGGCGGAGCGCTCGATCTCGGCCCGGCCCAGCTCCTTCTCGCGCAGCTGCACGATGTCGACGCCGCCGCTCAGCGCCGCGCGCAGCAGCGCTTCGGGATCCTCGCCGCCGGGCCGGGCGTCGCAGACGAAGTAGAGGCGGGCGGTGCGCAGGCGCTCGCGCCGCAGCGGTCCGTCCGCTCTGGGGGCAGCAAGGCTCATGCCCCGATTATGAACCTGTCGCCGCGGGTTCTCGGCTTGAAGCCTTCCCGAGGGGGGTAGCATCGGCTTGGTAACGGGAGTCCGAGAGGGCTGAGAGGGTGGCACCGAGGCCACCGACCGTCTGGACCTGATCCGGGTAATGCCGGCGGAGGCAATGGCTTGACCGAGAAGCGCAGTTTCGACGCGATATTCGTTGGTGGCGGGGTCGATCGGCCTCAGCTGCGCCTGGCGCGCGGCCCAGCGCGGCGCCCGGGTGGCGGTGCTCGAGCGGGCCGAGCCGCCGGCCGGTGCGACCCGCGTCGCCGCCGGGATGCTGGCGCCGGTCGGCGAGCTGACCTTCGGCGAGCCCGAGCTGCTGGAGATGACGCTCGCCGTCGGCGCGTCTGTACCCGCGAGTTCGTCGCCGAGCTGGAGGCGGCGACCGGGGAGTCGACCGGATACGCGCGCCAGGGCGCCCTGCACATCGCCCTCGACCGCGACGAGGCGGCGCAGCTGCGCCGCGTCCACGACCTGCAGCGCTCGCTCGGGCTCGAGGCAGAGTGGCTGGCGCCGCGCCGCTGCCGCGAGCTGGAGCCGGGCCTGACGCCGTCCTTCAACGGCGGCGTCCACGCCCCCGGCGAGGCGTCGATCGACCCGCGCGCTGCTGACTGCGGCGCTGCTGGCCGCGGCGCTGGCGGCGGACCGGCCGGCAGGTCGAGGTGCGGACCGGGACCGAGGTCGTCGCCGGGCTCTTCGAGGGCGAGCGGCTCGTCGGGGTTCGGACCGCGGCCGGGCGAGGAGCTGCGCGCCGAGCGCGGTCGTCCTCGCCACCGGCGCCTGGGCGGGCCGCGGCCGAGTGGCTGCCCGAGCACGCCCGGCCGCCGGTGCGCCCGGTCAAGGGCCAGGTCGCTCGAGCTGCGCACCCGCGACGGCGCGCCGCCCTGCGAGCGGATCGTCGCCTCCGAGCGCGTCTACCTGGTGCCGCGCGCCGACGGCCGCCTGATCGTCGGCGCCACGGTCGAGGAGCAGGGCTTCGACACCGCGGTCACCGCCGGCGGCGTCCACGAGCTGCTGCGCGAGGCCTACCGCCTGCTGCCCGACGTCGCCGAGATGGAGCTGGTCGACGCGATCGCCGGCCTGCGCCCCGGCACCCCCGACAACCTGCCGCTGATCGGCCCCGGCGCGATCGACGGCCTGCTCCTGGCCACCGGCCACTACCGCAACGGCATCCTGCTGGCGCCGCTGACCGCCGCGGCGATCGCCGCGATGCTCGCCGCCGAGCCCGCGCCTGCGGCGATCGCCGCGGCGAACGCCTTCCGCTTGCCTTTAGTCGCCCACAGGGCTACCAAAGACAAGGCGAGCGCGAGCGACAAGGGGAGCGCGAGCGAAGCGGCGGCGACGCAGGCTCGGGCGGGCGATGGTGAGGATCGAGCTGAACGGCGAGGCTGTGCGAGCTCGCCGAAGGCGGCGACCCTCGCCGACGCGGCGCGCGAGGCCGGCGCCGGCGAGGGCGCCCGCGGCGTCGCCGTCGCGCTCGACGGCGAGGTGGTGCCGCGCGGCGAGTGGGAGCGGACGCCGCTGCGCGAGGGCCAGAGCGTCGAGGTGCTCGCCGCGATCCAGGGTGGCGCCGAAGACCTGGGAGCTGGGCGGGCGCGAGTGGACCTCGCGCCTGATCGCCGGCACCGGCGGCTTCCGCTCGCTGGAGCAGATGGAGGCGGCGCTTGCCGCCTCGGGCACCGAGATCGTCACCGTCGCCCTGCGCCGCATCGACCCCGCCGCCGAGGGCTCGGTGCTCGACGTGATCGACCGCCTCGGCCTCTTCGTCCTGCCCAACACGGCCGGCTGCTTCACCGCCCGCGACGCGGTCCGCACCGCCCGCCTCGCCCGCGAGGCCTTCCAGACCGACTGGATCAAGCTCGAGGTGATCGGCGACGACCGCACCCTCTACCCCGACGCGGTCGAGCTGCTCGACGCCGCCGAACAGCTGGTCGCCGACGGCTTCACCGTCCTCCCCTACACCAACGACGACCCGATCCTCGCCCGCCGCCTCGAGGAGGCCGGCTGCGCCGCGGTGATGCCGCTCGGCTCGCCGATCGGCTCCGGCGCCGGCATCCGCAACCCCTACAACATCGCGATCATCGCCGAGCGGGCCGAGCGTCCCGGTCATCCTCGACGCCGGCATCGGCACCGCCTCCGACGCCGCCCTGGCGATGGAGCTCGGCTGCGACGCGGTCCTCGCCGCCAGCGCGATCTTCGGCGCCGAGGACCCGACCGCGATGGCCACGCGCCCTGCGCGGCGCCGTCGCGGCCGGCCACGCCGCCCGCCACGCCGGCCGCATCCCGCGCCGCACCCACGCCGAGGCCTCGACCCCCTACCAGGGCCTGCCCGACCTCTCCTGAGCGGAGCGCGTGGGTCATCCGTTGTCCATCGACAACAGGTGACTAACGCAGTGCCCTCGCCCGCACGCCACTCAGCGTCCCTCTACCATGGGCGCTTCGCCCCTGTAGCTCAGTTGGTTAGAGCGGCGGCCTTTTAAGCCGCGCGGCGCGGGTTCGAATCCCGCCGGGGGCATTTGGCCGTAGACGACGACGCTCGCCAGGTCTCGAGCACCGGGGCGAAGCGCGACGAGCACCTGCTCCGCGTCCCCGGTGACGTCGAGGCGGAAGACGACGTCCGGATCCAGCGGATCCACGACGAGGTCGAGCGCGGCTTCGACGCCTGACCGATCGCTCAGCGGCGGCCCAGGGCGAGCCGGTGCGTCTCACCGATCTCCCTCGCTCGCTGCTCGGGAACACCGGCCGCGGCGGCGAATTGAGGCCAGTCGGCGACCGCGGCGGCGACCTCCGCGAGGATCGACATCGCCCGCGCCCTCTGCAGCGAGACGGTGTCGGCGCAGCGCAGCAGGTCGTCGTTGAGGAAGCCGTCGCGTTTGCCGTTGACCGACATCTGATGCCGAGCCGTGTACTCGTCCGTCGAGGTTGTAGTTGTAGGTGACGTCGAAGGCGGGTGAGAGCGACCACTCGCCGGCCCGGTCCATCAGGAAGGCGATGTTCTTGACGTGGTCGTCCTGGTTGCGCGCGATCAGGTTGAACGCCAGGCGACGGAACTGCTGCTCGAGCGCCGCGATCGGCAGTCCCAGCCGGCGGATCGCCATCAGCGCCTGCTCGTAGGAGTAGGAGCGCGGGTCGTTGAAGTCGTAGTGGCAGAGCGCGGCAAGCGACTGCATGTGCAGCTTGGCATTGCCGGAGGGACGGTCGAAGCGTCGGGTCATGAAGTGGCGCCGGCCGTTCTCCTCGAACAGCCGGCAGCGCGTCATCTCCATCCCCGGCTGCGCCCGCCATCAGCGAATAGGCGTACTCGATGACGCCGTACCCGTCCGGGTCGGCGAAGCGCTCCTTGTCGCGGTTGTTCGTGACCCCGTCGAACTTCAACAGCCAGTGCTGGAAGCCGGGCGGGGCCTCGACCTGGCCGGAGCGCACCTCGTTCGTGTCCGGGTTCCAGGCGATCACGGCCTTGGCCCTGGCGCCCCCGGCCGACATCCCGACGCTGAGAATCTCGAGCAGCCCCTCTTCCTCGCGCCCGGGGGTCAGGGTGGTGAAGAAGTCGTCACGATCGGCGAGGATCCGGGAAGCCAGCTCGACCAGCTCACCGATCTGGATCTCCTCGCCGGCCGTCTGCTCCGGGCCTTTGGCCGGTGCGAACTCGAGCGCGCCGGTGCCGCGCTGGCCGATGTAATAGAGGCGCTCGATCGCGTTCGCGCTCCTGGGCTCGCGTCCCTGTCGCGCCAGCCAGGCGTCGATCAGGGCGTTGCCGTATCGGTCCGGAAGTGAGTCGCCGAGCAGCCCCGGCAGTCCTTTGAAGGCTTTGTAGGGAAGCTCCGGGAAGGAGTACGGCTCGGTCCGCAACGGCATCGTCAGCGGCGAGACCTGGATTGCGCTGCTCGCGAAGTCGGGTGCGTACTGGAAGACGGCCGTCCGCTCGCCTGGTTCCAGCGAGGCGGCGCCGATCGTGCGACCCCAGAGGCGGATCTCGGCGTCTTCGCTCATCAGCCGTCGTCGGGGCCGTCAGCCCAGCGCCAGGGCCCGGCCTCCTCAGGGGAGGGGGCCTGCCGCTGAGTGTCCCGGGCCCGTCGGCGCTGCCGGCCCTGGAGCTTCAACCGCTCGATCGGGCTCGGAAGCGGCTCGGAGAGCACAACGTCGAGACGATCGAGCAGGCCGAGCGCGCGGAGGATGCGGATGAAGCTCTCGAGCTGGACCGCCCCGCCCCGCTCGAGTCGCTCGACGGTGGTCTTCGCCACGCCGGCCTCGCCGGCGAGGCGACTCTGGCTGAGGTTGCGCTCGAGCCTGGTCTGCGCGACCCGGCTCCCCAGCTCGGCAAGCACCGTTTCATCTGAGAATAAGTTCTCGATCTTCATAAGTCTCGGCAAAAAGAGAGTAAAAGCTATATCTCGTCCTAATTCTCTTTTTAAGGAGACTTATCTTATCAAGTCCAGAGAGAATTGAAAGTCTAAATCTCTTAAAACAGAGAGTTAAGGCCAATAATAGCTATAAGTCTCTGCTTGTACAGAGTTAGAACGAGCCTGAGGCTCATGACGCGATTCTAATGCCGGAAATGGCGGTGCTTGGTGAAGACCATCGCCACGCCGGCGGCGTCGCAGGCCTCGATCACCTCGCCGTCGCGTTTGGAGCCGCCCGGCTGGATCACCGCGTTCGAGCCGGCCTGGATCGCCAGCTCGGGGCCGTCGGCGAAGGGGAAGAAGGCGTCGGAGGCGACGGCGGAGCCGGCCAGCAGGGCGTCGGCCTCCTCGCCGCGGGCGTCGCGGCACTTCTCGACCGCCAGGCGGACCGAGTCGACGCGGCTCATCTGGCCGGCGCCGATGCCGAGGGTGGCGCCGTCCTTGGCGATCACGATCGCGTTGGAGCGGACGCGGCGGACGACGGTCCAGGCGAAGAGCATGTCGTCGCCACTGCTGCTCGCTCGGCTGGGTCTTCGGTCACCACCTCCATCAGCTCGCGCGGCTCGGGGTCGCCGTCGCGGTCCTGGATCAGCAGCCCGCCGTGCACCCGTTTGACGTCGCGTTCGTCGGGGTCGGGCTGGCGCCGCTCCTCCTCGCAGAGGATCCGGATCGCCTCCTTCTGCTGCAGCACCTCCAGCGCCCCGTCCTCGAAGCCGGGCGCGATCAGCACCTCGACGAAGTTCTTGTGCAGCTCCTCGGCCAGCTCGCTGCCGACCGGGCGGTTGAGCGCGATCACGCCGCCGTAGGCGGAGATCGGGTCGCAGGCCAGCGCCTTCGCGTAGGCCTCGAGCGCGTCGGCGCCGATCGCCACCCCGCAGGGGTTGTTGTGCTTGACGATCACGCAGGCCGGCTGCTCGAAGTCGTCGACCAGGCTGCGGGCCGAGTCGAGGTCGAGCACGTTGTTGAAGGAGAGCGCCCTGCCGTGCAGCTTCGAGACCCGCGAGAGGATGTGGCTGCGGGCGCCGGCCTCGGCGTAGAGCGCCGCGCGCTGGTGCGGGTTCTCGCCGTAGGAGAGGTCGAGCACCTTCTCGTAGGCGACCGCCAGGTGTTCGGGGAAGTCCTCGTACTCGGTCGAGAACCAGCGGCTGATCGCGGCGTCGTAGCGGGCGGTCTGGGCGAAGGCCTCGTTGGCCAGCCAGTGCCGGGTCGAGGCGGAGAGCTCGCCGCCGGTCTCCTCCAGCTCGGCGCAGACCGCGTCGTAGGACTCGGGCTTGACGATCACCGCGACGCCCTCGTGGTTCTTGGCCGCGGCGCGGATCATCGTCGGCCCGCCGATGTCGATGTTCTCGATCGCCACCTCGGGGGTGACGTCGTGCGCCGGCGACGGTCTGCTCGAAGGGGTAGAGGTTGACGCAGACCAGGTCGATCGGCTCGATCCCCTCGCGCTCCAGCGTCGCCATGTGCTCGGGGTCCTCGCGCCGCGCCAGCAGCGCCGCGTGCAGCCGCGGGTGCAGCGTCTTCACCCGGCCGTCGAGGATCTCCTCCTGGCCGGTGAACTCGGAGACGTCGGTGACCGTCAGGCCGGCCTCGCGCAGGGCGGCGGCGGTGCCGCCGGTGGAGAGGATCTCGACCCCGAGCGCGGCCAGGCTCCTGGCGAAGTCGGCGACCCCGGTCTTGTCGGAGACCGAGATCAGCGCCCGGCGCACCCGGATCGCGCCGTCGTCGGCGGTCTCCTCGCGGGTGTCGGCGGCTGCCTCAGTCATCGATCGCGACCTTGCGGGGGTCGCTGGGGTCGATCCTAACCCTGCCCTCCGCGATCATGCGGATCGCCTCCGGGTAGAGCTCGTGCTCGACCGCGTGGATCGCCGCCTCGAGCCTTGCGCGCTCGCGCCCGACCGGCACCGGCACCTCGCGCTGGACGATCGTCGGCCCGGTGTCGATCCCCTCGTCGACGAAGTGGACGGTGACCCCGGTCGTCCTCGACCCCCGCCGCCAGTGCCTGGCCGATCGCGTCGAGGCCGGGGAAGTCGGGCAGCAGGGCGGGGTGGATGTTGACGATGCGGTCGCGGAAGCGGGCGACGAAGGGTTCGCTGAGCAGCTGCATGTAGCCGGCGAGGACGACGAGGTCGGCGCTGCTGCGCTTCGACCCAGTCGGCCATCGCCGCGTCGCGGCCGGTGCGATCCCCGTAGGCGTCGGCGCGGGAAGACCGCGGTCTCGATCCCGGCCGCCGCGGCGCGCTCCAGCGCGCCGCGCTCCGGCTTGTCGGAGCCGACCCCGACCACCTCGATCCCGTCGCGCCCGTGCAGCGTGTCGAGGATCGCCTGCAGGTTCGTCCCCGATCCCGAGGCGAGAACGACGATCCTGAACTCGCTCATTGCGGGATCGTGGTCAAGCAGATCAAGGACGCAGGGAGCGAAGCGTGCTTCGCACGCGAGCGACCGAGGACGCCGAGATGCGAAGTGCCACGGTCACGCAATCTCGAGCGCGAACTTGCCGTTTGCATCGTCGGGGTCGCCGAGCGGGTAGTGGCCGCTGAAGCAGGCGTCGCAGTGGTCGTCGGCGCTGCCGCCGATCGCCTCGTAGACGCCGGCCATCGAGAGGTAGGCGAGCGAGTCGGCGTCGAGCTCGTCGGCGATCTCCTCGATCGTGCGCTTGTGGGCGATCATCTCCTCGCGGGTCGACATGTCGACGCCGTAGTGGCAGGGGTTGCGGATCGGCGGCGCCGAGATCCGCAGGTGCACCTCGCGGGCGCCGGCGTCGCGCAGCATGCCGACGATCTGGCGGGTGGTGTTGCCGCGCACGATCGAGTCGTCGACGACGACGATCCGCTGCCCGGCGACGATCTCCGGCAGCGGGTTGAACTTCAGCCGCAGGCCGTGCTTGCGCAGCTCCTGGCCGGGCTGGATGAAGGTGCGGGCCACGTAGCGGTTCTTGATCAGGCCGTCGTCGCGGGGCAGCCCCGAGGCGCGGGCGAACCCGGCCGCCGCCGGGTTGCCGGAGTCCGGCACCGCGATCACCAGGTCGGCCTCGACCGGCGCCTCGCGCCAGAGGATCTCGCCCATCCTGCCGCGCACCTGCTGCAGCACCTTGCCCTCGAGGCGGCTGTCGGGGCGGGAGAAGTAGATGTGCTCGAAGACGCAGGTCGCCGTGCGCTCGGCCTTCACCACCTGGCGCGTCTCGAGGCCGCGCTCGGTCAGCGAGACCATCTCGCCGGGGTGCACCTCGCGCATCAGCTCGGCGCCGATGATGTCGAAGGCGCAGCTCTCCGAGGCGACGACGAAGCGGTCGCCGAGCCGGCCGAGCGAGAGCGGCCGGATCCCGTGCGGGTCGCGGAAGGCGACGATCGCGTGCTTGGTCATCACCACGGTCGAGTAGGCGCCCTCCAGCCGCGGCATCACCTCGGTGACCGCGTCCTCGATCAGCTTGCCGCCGTGGGAGGAGAGCAGCGCGGCGATGATCTCCGAGTCGGAGGTGCCGCGGAAGTCGATGCCGCGCTCCTTCAGCTCGGCCCAGAGCTCGACCGCGTTGGTCAGGTTGCCGTTGTGGGCGAGCGCCACCTCGCGGCCGTCGTCGCGCCAGACCGGCTGCGCGTTCTCCCAGGAGCCGCCGCCGGTGGTCGAGTAGCGCACGTGGCCGATCGCCATGTCGCCCTCCAGCGCCTGCAGCTTCTCCTCGTCGAAGACCTGGGAGACGAGGCCGGAGTCGCGCAGGGTGGTGATGTGGCCGCCCTCGCAGGTGGCGATCCCGGCCGACTCCTGGCCGCGGTGCTGGAGCGCGTAGAGGCTGAAGTAGGCGAGCCGGGCGACGTCGTGGCCGGGTGCGTATACGCCGAAGACGCCGCACTCATCGCGCGGTCCATCGCGGTCGGTCAAAGGCCGCTCGGCGGTAGTCAAAAGCGCGTGTTCCTCGCTGTATAGAGAGACGGGACGCGCAGGCGGACTGCCTACTCCGGGCAGGGTAGCAGCGGCCGCAGGTCTGAACGGCGCTGGGAGACAGCCGCAGAATGCAGGCTTTTCCGGCCTAGCGGGGCTGGGAGACGCCGGCGAGCAGGCTGTCGAGCGCTTGGCCGAGCCCCTCGACCGCCGAGTCGAGCGGGGCGTGGTCGCCGGCGGCGCGGGCGCGCAGGAGGGCGCCCTCAACCGTGGAGATGACCAGACCGGCAAAGGCCTCGGCGTCCTTGACGTTGACGCCTTCGGCTTGCAGCGCCGCAGCGATCGGTCGTTCCCAGCTCTGGAAGGCGGCGGTCGCGGTGGCGGCGAGCTCGGCATCCTCGGGGCGGGCCAGGGCGGCGGCAGCGACCGGACAGCCGATCCGCTCGGGGTGGTCTGCGACCCGGCGCCGGAAGACATCACCGAACATCGACAGCGTCTCCTTCAGACCGCGCTCCTCGAGGGAACGCTCGATCAGGTCGCGGATCGTCGTCCCCTCCAGCTCGGCCGCCTCGCGGGCGAGCTGAGTCTTGCCGCCGGGGAAGTGGTGGTAGATCGAGCCGCGCGGGGCGCTGCCGCGCTCGGCGACGTCGCGCAGCTCCATTCCCGCATAGCCCTTCTCGGCGAGCAACTGCCTGGCGCCGTTGAGCAGCAGCGCGCGACCGTCGCGGCGCTTCCGGGTCGGCGGGCTGTCCGTCGGCGATCCTCGCTATGCCCATCGACATAGTCTATGCTGCGGCGGCGATGTATGACCGCGGTCATAAAACAGTTGTGTTGATCGCCTGCGCCGGCGCCTTCCTCGCCTTCCTCGACACGACGATCGTCAACATCGCCTTCCCGGACATCTCGTCCTCCTTCTCCGGCTCCGGGCGTGACCTGCTCTCCTGGGTGCTGGACGGCTACTTCGTGGTAATCGCGGCACTGCTGGTGCCCGCCGGCGGCCTTGCTGACCGCTTTGGCCACAAACGAATCTTTCTCGCCGGCATCGCCGCCTTCACCGCCGCCAGCCTGCTCTGCGCGGTGGCGCCCTCGCTGGAGATGCTGATTGCTTTCCGCGTCCTCCAGGGGATCGGCGCGGCGATGATCGCGCCGACTTCGCTGGCGATCGTCCTCGACAGCTTTCCGAGCGAGCGGCGCGCGGCGGGGGTAGGGCTCTGGGGCGCCGCGGCAGCGGCCGCGGCAGCGGTCGGGCCATCGCTCGGCGGCGCCCTGGTCGAGCTCTCCGACTGGCGCCTGGTCTTTCTCGTCAACCTGCCGCTCGGGGCCGCGATCCTGCTGGCCGGCCGCCGCGTCCTGCCTTCCCGCCCGATCGCCGACAGCCGCCTGCCCGACCTGCCGGGCGCCCTGATGCTGGCGCTCGGCCTGGCCGCGGTGACGCTGGGAATCGTCGAGGGCAACGCCTGGGGCTGGACCTCAGCTGGGACCCTCGGTTGCTTCGCCGCCACCGCGATCCTGCTCAGCGTCGTCGTCGCCCGCAGCCGCCGTCATCCGCGTCCGATCGTCGAGCCGGCGCTGTTCGCCGACCGCGCCTTCAGCATCGGCAACCTCGGCACCCTGCTCTTCGCCGCCGCCTTCTTCTCGCTGATCCTCGGCAACGTCCTCTTCCTCACCTCGGTCTGGGGCTACACGATCTTCCACGCCGGCCTGGCGACGCTGCCCGGGCCGGCGCTCTCGACCGTGGTCGCCGGCCCGGCGGGCAAGCTCGCCGACCGCTTCGGCCACCGCGCCGTGATCGTCCCGGGGACCCTTTTCTTCGCGGCGGGGGTGATGGTCCTGCGCTCGGCCGGCGCCGACCCGAACTGGCTCGGGCTCTGGCTGCCCGGCGCCTGTCTGACCGGCATCGGCATCGGCCTCGCCTTCCCGACTCTCGGCTCGGCCTCGGTCCGCGACATCGGCGACGACCGCTTTGCTACCGCCAGCGCCGTCAACGCCGCCTTCCGCCAGGTCGGCGCTGTGCTCGGCACCGCGATCCTGGTCGCGATCGTCGGCGAACCGCTCTCGCTTCCCGAAGCCCTCGACGTCTCCAACGGCGGCTACATGTTCGCGGTCCTGGCCTCGCTCGCCGCGGGCGCCGTCGTGCTCGGCCTGGGGCCGGAAAGGAAGCGCAGCGGGGTCGCGCAGCCTCTCCAAGACCACGGCGCAGCGGCCTCTCAGGTGATGTGAAGCAGGCCGATATGGTCACGCACGGACGGCCGGCGGGGCATGAGAAGCACTGACCTCCGCCGCCAGCTGGGGACCGCTTCGAGGCCAGCTAGGCGACCGCTTCGACGCGCTCCGCCAGCGAGCGCCAGGCGGCCTCGGCGGCGCGGAGGCCGACGACGAGGCTGCGGTCGCCGGCGGCGATCTCGATCGTCGGTGCCGCCGACCTCGCCGAGGACGATCGCGCCGAGCGCCTCCAGCGCGGCGCGCTCGCCGCTGAGCAGGAAGCCGCCGCTGCCCTCGCCGAAGAGCGCCTCCTCGGGGGAGCAGCCGCGCTCGCGCAGCGGCTGCAGGTCGACCCGGCAGCCGAGCCCGGCGCCGATCGCGACTCGGCCAGGGCGCAGGCGAGGCCGCCGTCGCTGACGTCGTGGGCGCGAGGCGAGCGTGCCGGCGCGGACCGCGTCGCGGACGGTCGCGCAGGCCGCGGCGACCGCGGCGACGTCGGGCTGCGGCAGCCCCATGTCCGAGCTCGCCGCGCTGCTTGGTCAGCTCCGAGCCGGCCAGGGTGGGGGAGAAGGGGCCGAGCAGGGCGATCGCGTCGCCCGCGCGCGACGAAGGCGCTGCCGGCGACCTGCGCCGGGTCGGGCAGCTCGCCGACCATGCCGACCACCGGGGTCGGGTAGATCGGGCCGTCGGGCCCCTCGTTGTAGAGGGAGACGTTGCCGCCGACGACCGGCACGCCGAGCGCCGTGCAGGCGTCGGCGAGGCCGCTGACCGCGCGGTCGAGCTGCCAGGCGGTGCGCCGGCTTCTCGGGGTTGCCGAAGTTGAGGCAGTTGGTCAGGCCGAGCGGCTCGGCGCCGACGCAGGCGAGGTTCTGGGCGCACTCGAGCACCGCCTCGACCGTGCCGGCGTAGGGGTCGCAGGCGACGCGGCGGCCGTTGCCGTCGATCGAGACGGCGATCGCGTTGCCGGCCTCGGGCAGCTGCAGGACCGCGGCGTCGGCCGACTCGGGCCGGCGCACGGTGCGCGAGCCGACGACCGAGTCGTACTGCTCGAAGGCCCAGCGCTTGGAGGCGACGCTGGGCGCGGCGAGCAGCGCCAGCAGCTCGTCCTCGGCGCGACGCGCCGGCCGCCAGCGTCGCCCGGTTGCCGTAGATCCAGCCCTCCGGCTCGGCCGGCTCGAGGTCGTAGAGCGGGCAGCCGTCGACCAGCGCCTCGACCGGCATCTCGCCGACGACCTCGCCGCCGCGCAGGATCCGGACCTGGCCGCTGTCGGTGACGACGCCGATCTCCGCCGAGCCGGTCTGCCACTTCTCGCAGATCGCCAGCACCTCGGCGACCCGCGCCGGCTCGACCACCGCCAGCATCCGCTCCTGGGACTCGGAGACCATGATCTCGAAGGGCTCCATGTCGGCCTCGCGCAGCGGCACCTTGGCGACGTCGAGGTCGATCCCGACCCCGCCGGCCGAGGCCATCTCCCCGGCCGAGGAGGTCAGCCCGGCGGCGCCGAGGTCCTGCAGCGAGACGAGCAGCCCCTTCGCCAGCAGCTCCAGGCAGCACTCGAGCACCTTCGACTCCTCGAAGGGGTCGCCGATCTGCACCGTCGGCCGCTTCGCCTCGTCGCCCTCGCCGAGCTCGGCCGAGGCCAGCACCGAGGCGCCGCCGATCCCGTCGCGCCCGGTCGAGGCGCCCATCAGCACGACCGCGTTGCCGACCCCGGCGGCGGCGGCGCGGACCATGTCCTCGGTCTTGGCCAGCCCGAGGCACATCGCGTTGACCAGGCAGTTGTGCTCGTAGGGCTCCTCGAAGTAGATCTCGCCGCCGACCGTCGGCCACGCCGATCGAGTTGCCGTAGTGGCCGATCCCGCGCACGGCGCCGTCGAGCAGGTGGCGCGAGCGGACCGAGTCGAGCTCGCCGAAGCGCAGGCGAGTCGAGGATCGCGATCGGCCGCGCCCCGATCGCGAAGACGTCGCGGAGGATGCCGCCGACCCCGGTCGCCGCGCCCTGGAAGGGCTCGACCGCGCTCGGGTGGTTGTGGGACTCGACCTTGAAGGCGACCGCGTAGCCGTTGCCGACGTCGACGGCGCCGGCGTTCTCGCCCGGCCCCATCACCACCCGCTCGCCCTCGGTCGGCAGCCGCCGCAGCAGCTTGCGCGAGTGCTTGTAGGCGCAGTGCTCGGACCAGAGCAGGCTGAACATCGCCAGCTCGACGTCGTTCGGCTCGCGCCCCAGCTTCTCGACGATCAGCTCGTACTCGGAGTCGGTCAGCCCCAGCTCGCGGTGCTTGGCGGTCGCCGGCGCGTCACGCCGCGATCCCGCGGCGGCTACCGCTTCGAAGACCCGCAGCCCGTCGGTCGAGCCGGTCAGCGGGTCGACCGCGTGCTCGGGGTGCGGCATCAGGCCGAGCACGTTGCCGGCCTCGTTGCGGACCCCGGCGATGTCCCGCGCCGACCCGTTCGGGTTCTGCCCCGGCGCGTAGCGGTAGGCGACCTGCCCGTTCGCCTCGAGCGCGTCGAGCATCTCCTCCGGCGCGTAGTACCGCCCTTCCCCGTGCTTGGCCGGGATCGAGAGCCGCGCCCGGGTCGATGGTCACTTGAGCAGCCCTGGCGCGCCCAATTCCGACCGGCGTCGAGCGACCAGGTCGACCTGGCGGCAGACGAAGCGCATGCTCTCGTTGCAGCAGCAGGGCGCCGGGGAGCAGGCCCGCCTCGCAGAGGACCTGGAAGCCGTTGCAGATGCCGAGCACCGGGCCGCCCGCCGCGGCCAGCTCGGCGACCGCCTCCATCGCCGGCGAGAAGCGGGCGATCGCGCCGGCCCGCAGGTAGTCGCCGTAGGAGAAGCCGCCGGGGACGACGATCGCCGTCGACGCCGCCGAGGTCGCGGTCCTCGTGCCAGATCAGCCGCGCCTCGCCGCTGGCCAGCGTGCAGGCGTGCAGCGCGTCCCGCTCGTCGCAGGAACCGGGGAACTGGAGGACGCCCCAGATCACAGGGTCTGGATCTCGTAGTCCTCGATCAGGGGGTTGGCGAGCAGCTTCTCGCAGAGCTCCGCCAGCCGCTCGGGGTCCTCGGCCTCGAGCTCGACCATGCGGCCGACCCGGACGTGCTCGACGCCCTCGAAGCCGAGCGCCGGCAGCGCCCGCTCGACCGCCTTGCCCTGGGGGTCGAGGATCCCCTCCTTGGGCCGGATCAGGACGCGCGCCTTCGCCATCAGAAGCTCGTCTCCGTGATCCGCTCGTAGGCCTCGACGTATTTGCCGCGGGTCTGCTCGACCACGTCGGGCGGCAGCTCCGGCGCCGGCGGCGTTTTGTCCCAGCCCTGCTCGCTGGCCCAGTCGCGGACGAACTGCTTGTCGAAGGAGGGCGGGGTCTTGCCGGGCTGCGTAGCTGTCGGCGGGCCAGAAGCGCGAGGAGTCGGGGGTCAGCACCTCGTCGCCGAGGACGATCTCGGCGCCGGCGTGGCGGCCGAACTCGAACTTGGTGTCGGCGAGGATGATCCCGCGCTCGGCCGCGTGCTCGGCGCCGCGCTTGTAGACCTCGATCGAGACCCGCCGCAGCTCCTCCATCAGCGCCCGGTCGCCGACGATCTCCGCCGCCCGCTCGAAGTCGACGTTCTCGTCGTGGTCGCCGATCTCGGCCTTGGTCGCCGGGGTGAAGATCGGCTCCGGCAGCTTGTCGGACTCGAGCAGCCCGGCGGGCAGCTCGATCCCGCAGACGGCGCCGCCCTCGCGGTATTCCTTCCAGCCCGAGCCCGAGAGGTAGCCGCGGACGACGCACTCGACCGGGTACATCTCCAGCCGCCGCACCCGCATCGCCCGTTCGGTGACCTCCTCCGGGCACGTCGTCGGAGAGGAAGTGGTTGGGGACGATGTCCTCGGTCAGCTCGAACCAGAATTCCGACATCCGGTTCAGCACCTTGCCCTTGTCGGGGATCGGCGTCGGCATCACCACGTCGTAGATCGAGATCCGGTCGGAGGCGACCATCAGCAGGTCGTCCTCCCACTCGTAGATCTCGCGGACCTTGCCGGAGGAGTGGAGCTTCAGATCGGCGAGGGCCGGCATTAAGTCGATGCTAACCATCCGGGGCAGCGGACCACGTGCACGCCGATTCCCTGCGATCCTTGGGCGCGTGCCGCTGCCCCCCGAACCGCAGCAGCTCCTCGCTGGTGCAGACGCTGCGCTGGGCCTTCCGGCCGCTGCCCTTCATGCAGGAGTGCCGGCGAGCGCTACGGCGACTCCTTCAGCGTCAGTTCCTCGGCTTCGAGCGGCCGATGGTGCTGATCTCCGACCCGGCGGCGATCAAGGCCCTCTATACGGAGCGCGAGCACGGCCTGCCGCCGGGCCGCAACATCATCCTCGAACCGATCCTCGGCTCGCGCTCGGTGCTGCTGCTGGAGGGCGCCGAGCACCTCGCCCGCCGCAAGCTGATGCTGCCGCCCTTCCACGGCGAGCGGATGCGCTCCTACGAGGCGGTGGTGGACGAGATCGTCGCCGCCGAGATCGACTCCTGGCCGCTGCGACGCGAGTTCCCGATCCACTCGCGGATGCAGGCGGTGACCCTGGAGGTGATCCTGCGGGTCGTCTTCGGCGTCTCCGAGGGCCCGCGGCTGGAGCGGCTGCGGGGGATGCTCGCCACGGTGCTGACCGAAACCGCCTCGCCGCGCGCGCAGCTGATCGGCCTCGCCACCCGGCGCTTCGGCGGCCGCGGCGCCCTGGGCCAGGTTCGAGGGCCAGCTGAAGGAAGTCGACGAGCTGCTCTACGCCGAGATCGCCGAGCACCGCGCCAAGCCCGACCTCGAGCGAGCGCGACGACATCCTCTCGATGCTGATGCTGGCCGAGTTCGAGGACGGCGGCACGATGAGCGACAACGAGCTGCGCGACCAGCTGATGACGCTGCTGCTGGCCGGCCACGAGACGACGGCGACGGCGCTGGCCTGGACCTTCGACCTGCTGCTGCGCCACCCGACGGCGCTGCAGCGCCTGCGCGACTCGCTCGAGGCCGGGCGAGGACGACTACCTGCGGGCGACGATCTCCGAGTCGCTGCGCCTGCGCCCGGTGATCCCGCTGGCCGGCCGCCGCCTCGCCAAGGAGCTCTCGGTCGACGGGCTGACGCTGCCGGCGGGCACCGACGTCACCCCGGCGATCTGGCTCACCCACACCCGCGCCGACCTCTACCCCGAGCCCTTCGCCTTCCGGCCCGAGCGCTTCCTCGAGGACGGCCCCGACACCTACGCCTGGATCCCCTTCGGCGGCGGCATCCGCCGCTGCCTCGGCGCCTCCTTCGCCGAGTTCGAGATGCGGATCGTCCTGCGCGAGGTGCTGACCCGCTGCGACCTGCGCAAGGCCAGCCCGGCGCCGGAGAAGACCGGCCGCCGCAACATCACCCTCTCGCCCCGGGACGGCACCCCGGTCGTCGTCACCGCCCGCCGCCCGGCCCGCGAGCCGGACCTCGCCGCTGTTTAGCGCCTCAACCGGTGCGGGAATTTCACTTTCAGCGCGCAACTCGCGAAACCTTTTGTCTTAGCACTCCTGTCATCATGGAGGCGATGAGGCAGAGCTGGAGCGATGACCGGCTCGACCACCTGAACGATCGGGTCGACGACGGGCTTCGCCCGGGTCGATGAACAGTTTGCGCCTGGTCGATAGGCAGGTTCGATGAGGTCGATCGACGGTTCGGGCGAGATCGATCAGAAGCTCGATCGTCATGGACCAGCGTCTCGAGACCCTCGAGGACCGCCTCGACGCTCTGCAGCAGGACCGTGATCCAGGCATCGCTTCGGCGCTGATCGGCACCCTGATCGTCGGCTTCGCCGGCGTCATCGCCAGCTTGAACTGAGCGCGAGCGCCGGCGAGCGGCGGTACTAGCCTAGGCGCCGGACTTGGCGGCGGAGTGCGGGTGTTCCTTGGCCCAGCGCGCGATCGTGCCGGAGCCGGAGATCACCTCGCCGTCGTCGAGGACGAGGATCGGCACCTCGTTGGTGCCGCTCAGCTTCTTGACCTCGGCCCGGTCCTCGCTCGCGGCTGCCCCAGGTCCAGGGCATCAGCCGGTAGCCGCCGACCGTCTTCAGCTCGTACTCGTAGCCGGCCGCGTCGAGCGCCTTGCCGGCCTTGGCGCACGGATGGGCGAAGCCGGGCCCCATCTTCTTGGTTCCGCAGGTGTAGAGAATCATCGGGCGACCTTACCTCAGGAGCCGAGCGCTTCCAGCCGCCGAAGATCTCGGGCAGGTGGGTGAGGTAGGCGCCGTAGTCGAAGACGGCGTCGAGGTCGAGGTGCGGGGCCGCCTCGGCGAGCAGGTCGCGGAACTCGGTGCCGGGTGTCCCAGGCGCGCTGGGCGTTCTCCTGGACGACGCGGTAGGCGTCGTCGCGGGTCATGCCGGACTCGACCAGGGCGGTCAGGGCCCGCTGGCTGAAGAGGGCGCCGTGGGTGAGGCCGAGGTTCTCCCGCATCCGCTCCTCGTTGACCGTCATCCCGGTGGCGACCTCGGTCGCCAGGCCCTGCATGTAGTCGAGCAGGATCGTCGCGTCGGGCAGGATCACCCGCTCGGCGCCGGAGTGGGAGATGTCGCGCTCGTGCCAGAGGGCGACGTTCTCGACCCCGGCCTGGGCGTAGCCGCGCAGGACGCGGGCCAGGCCGGTGACCCGCTCGGTGCGGATCGGGTTGCGCTTGTGCGGCATCGCCGAGGAGCCCTTCTGGCCGGCGCGCGAACGGCTCTTCGACCTCGCGCACCTCGGTCCGCTGCAGGTTGCGGACCTCGGTCGCGAAGCGCTCCAGCCCGGCGCCGGCGATCGCGATCGCCGAGGTCAGAACCGCGTGGCGGTCGCGCGGCACCACCTGGGTGGCGACGTCCTCGCGCCCCAGGCCGAGCCGCTCCATCACCCGCGCCTCGACCGCGGGCGGGATCGAGGCGTAGGTGCCGACCGCGCCGGAGAGCTTGCCGAAGGCGAGCTGCTCGAAGGCCTCGGCGAGGCGCCGAGCGTTGCGGTCGGCCTCGAAGGCGAAGCCGGCGAGCCGCAGGCCGAAGCTGGTCGGCTCGGCGTGGACGCCGTGGGTGCGGCCGACGCAGAGCGTGTCGCGATGCTCCAGCGCCCGCTCGACCAGCGCGTCGCGGTAGGCGCTGCGCGCCGGCGACGACGATCTCGCCGGCCCGCCGCAGCTGCAGCGCCAGCGCCGTGTCGAGCACGTCGGAGGAGGTGAGGCCGTAGTGGATCCAGCGGCCGTGCTCGCCGACCGAGCCGGCGACGACGTCGACGAAGGCGGCGACGTCGTGGTCGGTGACCCGCTCGCGCTCGTCGACCGCCTCGACCGTGAAGGCCGCGTTGGCCCGCGCCGCCTCGGCAGCCTCGCGCGGCACCACGCCCTCCTCGGCCCAGGCCTCGGTCGCCGCCAGCTCGACCTCGAGCCAGGCCTCCATCTTGCCTGCGGCGTCCAGACCGCACCCGATCTCGGCGGGTACGCGGTAGCTAGCGCGGGGATCACGACCGCTGCCCGCCCGCAGGCTCTATCGTTGATGATCCGCGCCGCCAGGACGCCGGCGTTTTTCGCCCCGTCGATCGCCACGCAGGCGACCGGGATCCCGGGCGGCATCTGCACCGCCGAGAGCAGCGCGTCGAGGCCGCCGAGGGACTTGCCGAGGATCGGCACGCCGATCACCGGCAGGTCGGTGTGGGCGGCGGCGACGCCGGGCAGCGCGGCCGACATCCCGGCCCCGGCGATGATCACCTTCAGCCCCCGCATCCTCGCGTTGGTGCAGTACTCGCGGACCATCTCGGGATCGCGGTGGGCGCTCATCACCCGCACCTCGTAGCGGATGCCGGCCTCGTCGAGGGCGGTCCCGGCCGGCTGCATCTTCGGCTTGTCGTTCTTGGAGCCCATGATGATCCCGACCAGCGGCTCGTCGACGTCGATCTCCTCGAAGGCCTCCTCGACGGCCGGCAACTCGGTCGACTCGACGGACCCGGCCGGTCCGGCCGGCTGCGGTTCCTCTGAGATCTCGCTCATCTCGTTCCTCTCTCGGTTAACTGGGGACCCGCTCGACGGCGCGGGCGGCGATGTCGGTGCGGATCTGCATTCCCTCGAAGGAGATCCGGCTCGCCGCATCGTACGCACGATCGCGCGCCTCGGCCGGGCTGGCCCCGAGGCCGGTGACGTTGAGGACACGGCCGCCGGCGGTGACGATCTCGCCATCGCGCTCGGCCGTGCCGGCGTGGGTCACCTCGGCCAGCTCAGCCGCCTCGGCGAGGCCGTGGATGACGTCGCCCTGCGAAGAGGACTCCGGGTAGCCGGCGGAGGCCAGGACCAGGGTCACCGCCCAGTCGGAGCCGAACTCGCGCCGACATCCCGGCCAGGCCGCCGGGCTCGCGGGCGGCGAGGAAGAGGTCGACCAGGTCGGAGCGCAGCCGCGGCAGCACCGCCTGCGTCTCGGGGTCGCCGAAGCGGGCGTTGAACTCGAGCACCTTGGGGCCGTCGGCGCCGATCATCAGGCCGGCGTAGAGGACGCCGTGGAAGGGCACGCCGCGCCGCGCCATCGCGGCGACGATCGGCCGGTGGACGCTGTCGACGATCGCCTCGACCTCGGCCGCCGCGAAGCCCGGCACCGGCGAGTAGCTGCCCATGCCGCCGGTGTTGGGCCCCTCGTCGCCGTCGAAGATCCGCTTGTAGTCCTGGGCGGGAGCGAGCGGCACGACGTTCTCGCCGTCGCAGATCGCCAGCAGCGAGAGCTCCTCGCCCGTCGAGGAACTCCTCCAGCACGACCGTCGTCTCGCCGAAGCGCCGCTCGGTGAAGAAGACGTCGACCGCCGCGCGCGCCTCGGCCTCGGTCGGGCAGAGGATCACCCCCTTGCCGGCGGCCAGCCCGTCGGCCTTAAGCACCGTCGGGTAGGAGGTGCGGGCCAGCTGCTCGACGGCCTCGCTCGCGGCTGCGCAGGAGCACGTGGGCGGCGGTCGGCACCCCGGCCTCCTTCATCAGCTCCTTGGCGAAGGCCTTCGAGCCCTCCAGCTCGGCGGCGGCGGCGCTGGGGCCGAAGGCCGGGACTCCCGGCCTCCTCCAGAGCGTCGACGGCACCGGCGACCAGCGCCGCCTCGGGCCCGATCGCGACCAGGTCGACCCGGCGCTCCTTCGCCGCGGCGACGATCGCCTCGACGTCGCCGGCGCCGACCTCGGGCAGGCACTCGGCGTCAGCGGCGATCCCGGCGTTGCCGGGCGCGCAGAGCAGCTCGGGAGCATGGGCGGAGCGGGCGAGCGCCCGCACCATCGCGTGCTCGCGCCCGCCCCCGCCGACGACCAGTGCCTTCAACGAGGGTCTAGAGCGACCCGGCCAGGTCGTCGGCCGAAATCGCGGTCAGCGTCTGGCTGCTCATCGTCCCGCGCGAGCCCAGCTCGACCGAGACCTTGACCATCGTCTTCTCGTCCGGGCGCCTCGACGACGGTGACGAAGTCGTACTGGCCGAGCGTCGCGTACTGCGCCACGACCCTGGCGCCGATCTGCTCGACCTCCTTGTTCACCTCGGCCACCCGGCCGGGGTTGTTCTTCAGCGTCCGCACGCCCTCGGCGGTCAGGTTGGTCAGCATCAGATAAGTCGGCATCTCGTCCTCCAAGTCTCGATCGGCGACTTAGGACAACGGTACTGCTTACGTGGCGGTATGGGGATCGGGTGCCCCTCTCCCGGAGACCGTCGCGCAGCTGGGTCGCCTGCCGCGCTTCGAGGCGCCTGTCCTTGAGTCTCCGGGAGAGGGGCACCCGATCCCCTTGCCAACACGGAGCAGCGGGATGGTTCAAGGAGCGAAAGTCCTCCGAGGGAACGACTGCGTCCAAGGGGCGGAAGCTCTCAAGAAGACGGCCCAGGGTGGGGAATCTCAGCTTTTCAAGTGAAGCATCCCCAGCCTTTTGTCTCTAGCTCCCGAACCCTGAGCGTCCAGCGGAGTTCGCTTCCCCGGAAGGATGCCTCGAACAGAGATCAGTAACCGACGGGATGCCGCACGACAAACCCTTCGGGATAAGGAGGCTCGGGATGCCAGCGCGGCCCCGTTCCCGAGGCGTCGCCGACCGTGTCCCAGCGCAGCCCGGCGATCTCGGCGTAGGTGTGGGTGGCGCTGGCGTAGATCGTGATCCACTTGCCCGGGCCGGGTTCGCCGTAGCTCTCCAGGGAGCCGGAGGTGAGCGGCGTGTCGAGCAGGCCGGCGCCGTAGAGGGCGAAGCTGACCGCGCCCGAGCAGTCATAGCCGGCCGAGTACCAGGAGCCGTGGCCGCCTCCCCAGATATAGGGGGTGGTGGCGATCGAGTTGGCGGCCTCGATCGCGGCCTTGACCGCCGGCGGCGCGCTCTGCGGGGCGCTGGCGAGACCGTCGCTGGTGAGGACGGCGCTGGGGCCGGGCGTCTCGAAGCCGGTCGCCAGCGGCGCCACCCTCCAGTCGACGTAGCTGACCTTGCAGCCGCCTTCGATCTGTTCGGCCTCTTCGAGCACCTCCTGCACGTACCACTCGGCCTGGTTGTGGGTGAAGATGCCGGCGCTGAGGCTGCCCCGCGACCAGATCTCCCGCGCCAGCGTCGCCGCCGAGTCGGCGATGTCGCTGTGGCGGATGTGCCCGTCCTCGTCGCCGTCGACGGCGTAGCGGTGCCACTCGCTAGGGTCGAGGCCGAGCGGCGCCTTCCCTGCCCAGCTCCCGCCTGTCCATTCCCTTGCCGAAGTTCGACTCCAGGCGGGCGATCGCGGCCAGCGCCCAGACGCCGCGCTTGCCGAGTTCGTAGCGGGCGGCGGCGTCCTCGAAGGCGCTGAGGTAATCGGCCGGGATGTCCCTTTTCCAGTCCGGTGCCGGCGTGCATCGCAATACCTGGATCTGCGGTCCCAGCCCGGCGGCGGTGAAGGCGGGGCCGCCCACTTCGGCGGCGTAGCAACCGGCGTTGGCGAGGACCTCGCCGACGTACCAGTCGGCGTGGTTGTAGGCGAAGATCGCGCCGTAGGTGTCGGCGGGCATGCCGTTGGCGCTGAGGTAGCTGGCGGCGGCGAAGATCGCGTCTTCGGGGTTGAAGGGATCCTTGACCCCGTCGCCGTTGGCGTCGACTCCGTAGCCTTCCCAGGTCGCCGGCATGAACTGCATCCAGCCCTCGGCGCCGGCCGAGGAGATCGCCAGGTTGGTGCCGAAGGCGGTCTCGACCTCGTTGATCCCGGCCAGCACCGCCGGGCCCTGCGGGCCGAGGCCGTAGGCGGCGGCGGCGCGCTGGTACATCGGGATCAGGATCGGCGGGAACGCCGGTGGCCGCGCAGCTGGAGGTCGGCAGCGAGGGGATCGCCAGTGCGGTCGAGGGGATCGGCGCCGGCGTTTCGCCTTCGGGTTCGGCTTCGCTGCGGCGTTTCGCCGTCCGCGCCGGCAGCTTCGCCGGCGCCGGCGGAGACGTCCGCCGCTGGCCTGGGGTGCGGCGGGAGTCGTGGTCGCCGGCGGCGCCAGGGTGGCGCCCTGTTTCACCGGGGCGAGCGTCGAGGAGCGAGCCGGGGACGAGGCGCGGACGGGGTTCAGCGTCGAGCCGGCCGGTTCTTCCAGCGCCGACCCGGGAGTCGCCGTGACCGCGGCCTTCGGCGTCGGGCCGCGGCGATCGGAGCGGCCAGCGCGGCCGTGGCGGCGGCGGTCGCGGCGACGGCGCGGATCTTGCGAGCGTGCCTCATCTCAGCCGAGCACGTTGGTGACGCGCCACTCCTTGTCCTTCAGCTGTTCCATTTCGAGTCGCAGCTCGCTGGTCACGCCGACCCGCAGCAGCGAGACGCTGACCGGGTAGACGCGGCCGTGCGAGGGGGCCGCGACGACGTTGACGACCTTGGCCTTCGGGACCGTCGACGTTGGCGGGCAGTCGCGGTGGCCGGCGCATCAACGAGCGCGACAGCTCCGGCGTCGCCGTGTCGCCGAACGCCCGGCGCACGCCGCTGTCGCTGCTGCCGGTCTCATAGAGGACGAAGGCGCCGGCGAAGTCGCGCGCCACCGAGATCGCCGCCGGCCCGGCGGGAGGCCCCGCGGCCGTCGAGGCTTTGGCCGAGGAGGTCGAAGCCCCGGTCGAGGACGCACTCGAGGCGGAGGACGAGGACGAGGAGGACTCGGCAGGGGCCGTTTCGATCGGCTTGGCGGAGTCGACCTCGGAGGCGCCGCCGGTTGCGGCGGGCTTGAAGACCGGCGCGGCGCCGTGCAGGGTGGGCCCGGCGGGCGCCTTGGCGGCGGCCTTCGCGGTCGCCAGGGGTCGCGAGGTCTGCGTCGCAGCCTGGCTGACGGTCGGGCTGTGGGGCCCGTCAGGAGCCGCCCAGATCAAAGCGGCGACGCCGGCACCGGCGGCGAGCAGGACGACTGCTGCCGAAGGCGAGCGCGCGGGCGGGTCGGCCGGCGGCTCGAGGCACGATCCTCGAGCGGCCAGAGCAGCCCCCGCTGGATCGCGAAGGCAGTTCGCTCGAACGGCCATTTGACGACGTCGGCGACGGCACGAAGCGGCGGCCCGAGCCTGACCGCGACCCGATCGCGGACTGCCCAGATGGCATCGAAGATCGCGTAGCGCAGCGAGGACGCGCTCGCGCCCTGCGAATCCGGGCTGGAGCCCGGGCTGTTTCGTTGCCGTCTAAACATCGTCAATTCCGTCCAAAGCTATGTCGGATTGTGGCGCCTCAGGCTTAAACCCGCATGAACGGTCGTCAGATCGCAGCCTGCTCGAAGACGAGCTCTGCCTCGGCGGCGTCGACCCGCACCGTGTCGCCCTCGCCGAACTCGCCCTCGAGGATCTTCAGCGCCAGCTTGTCGACCAGCTGTTTCTGGATCACCCGCTTCAGCGGCCGGGCGCCGTAGGTCGGGTCGTAGCCGAGGTTGCCGAGCAGGGTGCGGGCGTCCTCGCTGAGCTCGATCTCGATCCCGCGCTCGCGCACCCGGCCGACCAGCTGGCTCGACCTGCAGCTCGACGATCCGGCCGATGTCGCGCTTGGAGAGGCGGTGGAAGATCACCGTGTCGTCGATCCGGTTGAGGAACTCGGGCTTGAAGGTCGCCGCCAGCACCTCTTCGATCTGCTCGCGGATCCGCTCGTCGACCGGCTCGCCGACGATCCGGTCGCTGCCGACGTTGGAGGTCATGATCAGGACCGTGTTGGTGAAGCTGACGGTGCGGCCCTGGCCGTCGGTCAGCCGGCCGTCGTCCATGATCTGCAGCAGCGTGTTGAAGACGTCGGGGTGGGCCTTCTCGATCTCGTCGAGCAGCACCACCGCGTAGGGCCGGCGCCGCACCGCCTCGGTCAGCTGGCCGCCCTCCTCGTAGCCGACGTAGCCGGGCGGGGCGCCGATCAGCCGCGCCACCGTGTGCTTCTCCATGTACTCGGACATGTCGAGGCGGACGATCGCCTGCTCGGAGTCGAACATGAACTCGGCCAGCGCCTTCGCCAGCTCGGTCTTGCCGACCCCGGTCGGGCCGAGGAAGAGGAAGGAGCCGATCGGCCGGTTCGGGTCCGAGAGCCCGGCGCGCGAGCGCCGCAGCGCGTTGGAGACCGCGTCGATCGCCTCGTCCTGGCCGATCACCCGGTCGTGCAGGCGCTCCTCCATCTGGATCAGCTTCTCGACCTCGCCCTCCAGCAGGCGGCTGACCGGGATCCCGGTCCACTTGGCGACGACCTCGGCGACGTCCTCCTCGGTCACCTCCTCGGTCAGCATCGTGCCGCCGCCGGCGTGCAGCTCGGCGAGCCGCGCCTCGCCCTCGGCGACGGTCTTCTCCAGCTCCGGGATCTCGCCGTAGCGCAGCTTCGCCGCCCGCTCGAGGTCGGCTTCGCGCTCGGCCCGCTCGGCCTCGCGCGCCGGCCTCCTCCAGCCGCGCCTTGGCCTCCTTGATCGCGTCGATCGCCTCCTTCTCGTTCTGCCAGCGCGCCTTCATCTCGGCGGAGCTGCTCGCGCAGCTCGGCGAGCTCGGCCTCGAGCGCCTCCAGCCGCGCCTTCGAGGCGTCGTCGGTCTCCTTCTTCAGCGCCTCGCGCTCGATCTCGAGCTGCTGGATGCGCCGCTCGACCTCGTCGATCTCGGTCGGCATCGAGTCGATCTCGATCTTCAGCCGCGAGGCCGCCTCGTCGATCAGGTCGATCGCCTTGTCGGGCAGGAAGCGGTCGGCGATGTAGCGCTCCGAGAGGGTCGCGGCGGCGACGATCGCCGAGTCGGTGATCCGCACGCCGTGGTGGACCTCGTAGCGCTCCTTCAGCCCGCGCAGGATCGCGATCGTGTCGTTGATGTCGGGCTCGCCGACGCAGCACCGGCTGGAAGCGCCGCTCCAGCGCCGCGTCCTTCTCGATGTGCTTGCGGTACTCGTCGAGCGTGGTGGCGCCGACCGCGCGCAGCTCGCCGCGGGCCAGCATCGGCTTCAGCAGGTTGGCGGCGTCGACCGCGCCCTCGGCGGCGCCGGCGCCGACGATCGTGTGCAGCTCGTCGAGGAAGAGGACGATCTGGCCCTCGGCCTCCTGGACCTCGGAGAGCACCGCTTTCAGCCGCTCCTCGAACTCGCCGCGGTATTTGGAGCCGGCCAGCAGCGAGCCGATGTCGAGCGCGATCACGCGGCGGTCGCGCAGGCTCTCGGGCACGTCGCCGGCGACGATCCGCTGCGCCAGCCCCTCGACGATCGCGGTCTTGCCGACGCCGGGGTCGCCGATCAGCACCGGGTTGTTCTTGGTGCGGCGGGAGAGGACCTGGATCACGCGGCGGATCTCCTCGTCGCGGCCGATCACCGGGTCGAGCTTGCCGGCCTCGGCGTCGGCGGTCAGGTCGCGGCCGAATTTCTCCAGCGCCTGGACGCTGTCCTCGGGGTTGGGGGAGGTGACCCGGTGCGGGCCGCGCACCTCGGCGATCGCCTTCTCCAGCGAGTCGCGGTCGGGGAGGACGGTCGGCGACGCCGGAGCCGGAGTCGGTCAGCGCCAGCAGCAGGTGCTCGGTCGAGATGTACTCGTCGCCGAGCGCCGCCATCTCCTTCTCGGCCTGGCGCAGCGTCGCCGCCAGCGCCGAGGACATCCGCGGCTCCGCGCCGCCCTCGCCCAGCGTCGGCAGCGCCGCGACCGCCTCGTCGGCCCGCGCTCCGATCGCCGCCGGTGTCGGCGCCGAGCTTCTGCAGGATCGGCGACGACCAGCCCGTCCGCCTGCTCGAGCAGCGCGACCAGCAGGTGCGCCGGCGCGATCTCCGGGTTGCGGCGCTCGCTGGCGAGCTGCCTGCGCGGCCGCCACCGCTTCCTGGGACTTGACCGTGAATCGATCCGCCTGCATCAGCGCCGCTCTCCCTTCCGCGCCCGTTCGAGCTCCTCCGCTCGCCGCCGCACCCGCTCCAGCTCCGCCGCGCATCTTCTCCACCCGCTCTTCCAGCGCCAGCACCGTCTCGACCCCGGCCAGGTTGAGGCCCTCCTCGGAGGTCATCCGCTGGATCCGCCGCAGCCGCTCGACGTCGCGCTGGGAGTACAGCCGCGTGTTCTTCGGCGAGCGCTTCGGCGCGATCAGCCCCCGCGCCTCGTACATCCGCAGCGTCTGCGGGTGCATCTCCGCCAGCTCGGCGGCGACCGAGATCATGAAGACGCCGCGCTCGTCGTCGATCGAGATCTTCCACCCGGCTGCGGCGGTAGGTGGTCATCGGCCCCCGCCTTGCGCAGCAGCTCCGCGCGCGGGTCGGAGCCGTTGAAGGCCTCGGCCAGCTTGCTCGGCCGCCTCGCGCTGCTCGTCGCTGAGCTCCTCCGGGCACCTCGATCTCGAGCCGGTAGCGGATGTCGCCGCGGCCCTTGCCCTTCGGCTTCGGCGGGCCCTCGCCGCGCAGCCGCTGGATCGTCCCGTGCCTGGTCCCGGGCGCCACCTTGATCTTCTTGGTCCCGTCCAGGGTCGGCACCTCGATCGTGCCGCCGCGCAGCGCCTCGGGGATCGAGATCGGCACCGTCACCTCGAGGTTGCCGTCGTCGAGCCGCTTGAAGACCGGGGAGGCCGTCGACCCGGGTGGTCACGTAGAGGTCGCCGGGCGGGCCGCCGCGAGGGCCGGCCTCGCCCTTGCCGGCGAGCCGGATCCGGGTCCCGTCCTTGACCCCGGCCGGGACGTTGACCTTGTAGCGCTTGGTCTGCTGGGTGAGGCCGGAGCCGCCGCAGGTCGGGCAGGGGTCCTCGATGATCTGGCCGGCGCCGCCGCACTGCGGGCAGGGCTGGCTGATCGAGAAGAAGCCCTGGCTCTGGGCGTCGATGCCGCGGCCTTCGCAGCGCGGGCAGGTGACCGGGCTGGTGCCCGGCTTGGCGCCGCTGCCGTGGCAGGTCGCGGCAGCGCTCGGCCTTCGGCACGGTGACGCTGATCTGGGCGCCGTTGACGGCCTGGTCGAAGCTCAGCGGCGACCTCGGTCTCGAGGTCGCGGCCGCGAACCTGCTGCGGCTGCGCCCGGCCGCCCCGCCCCGCGGCTGAAGATCGAGGAGAAGATGTCGCCGAGGTCGGCGCCGCCGAACCCCGCCCTGGGCGCGCGCCGCCGGCCCGAACGGCCCACCGGCCGCCGCCGCCGCCGAAGCCGGCGAACGGCCCGCCCGCGTCGTACTCCTTGCGCTTCTCGGGATCGGAGAGCGTGTCGTAGGCGCCCTGGACCTCCTTGAACTTCTCCTCGGCCGTCGGCGTCGTCGGGGTTGCGGTCCGGGTGGTACTTGCGCGACCAGCTTCCGGTACGCCTTCTTGATCTCCTCGTCCGACGCCTTCTTGGAGACGCCCAGCACCTTGTAGAGCTCGTCGGCCAATCCGTCCCCCTACTCGCTGACGACCACCCGGGCCGGCCGGATCAGCTGCTCGCCGAGGCGGTAGCCCTTCTGCATGCACCTCGACGACGATGCCCGGCTCGGCTCCCCTCGACCGGCAGCGTCGAGAGCGCCTCGTGCAGGTTGGGATCGAACTTCTCCCCCTTCGGATCGACTGCCTCGATCCCGTTCCGCGTCAGCGTCTCCCGCAGGCCGCGGAAGACGAGCAGCACCCCGTGGGCCAGCCCGTCCGCCGAGTCGCCCTCCGGATCGAGCCCGGCCGCCTGCAGCGCCCGCTCGAGATCGTCGAGCACCGGCATCACCTCCAGGGCCAGCTGCAGCCTTGCCCGCGCACCGCGGCGGCCTGCACCTCCGCCGTCATCCGCTTGCGGAAGTTCTCGAAGTCAGCCTTCGTCCGCTGGGCCAGTTCGAGGTACTCGTCCCGCTCCCTCTGGGCGTCAGCGAGCAGCGCGTCGAGGTCCTGCTCGACCTGACCGGCCGCCTCGTCCCGAGGCCTCCGACCGGCAGCGCTCCCTCCGACAGGACCCGCCGGCCGGCGCTCGTCAGTCCTGTGCTCGTGCTCTGCGTCACTTGTCGTCCCTCGTCGACCACCTCGGCGTCGACGACCTCCTCCTCGTCGTCAGACCCGGTAGCCTCGCCCTCGGCGCGTCGCACCGTCGGCAGCGGCCTGCTCGGCCTGCGCGGCCGCGTAGATCTGCTCGGAGGCCTTGGTCATCGCCGTGTTCAGCGCCTCGGTCTTGGCGTTGATCTCCTCGACGCTGTCGGAGTCGAGCGAGTCGCGCACCTCCTTGATCGCCGCCTCGACCTCCTCCTTGGTCGCCGCGTCGACTTTGTCGCCGCCGTCCTCGAGCGCTTTCTCGGACTGGTAGGCGGCGTTCTCGGCGAGGTTGCGGGCCTCGGCCAGCTCGCGCTGCTTGCGGTCCTCCTCGGCGTGGGACTCGGCGTCGGTGACCATGCTCTGGATCTCCTCGTCGGAGAGGCCGGAGCCGGATTTGATCTCGATCTTCTGCTCTTTGCCGGTGCCCAGGTCTTTGGCGGTGACGTTGACGATGCCGTTGGCGTCGATGTCGAAGGTGACCTCGATCTGCGGCATCCCGCGCGGCGCCGGCGGGATCCCGGTGAGCTGGAATTTGCCCAGGCTCTTGTTGCCGCTGGCCATCTCGCGCTCGCCCTGGAGGACGTGGATCTCGACCGACGGCTGGTTGTCGTCGGCGGTCGAGAAGGTCTCCGACTTCTTCGTCGGGATCGTCGTGTTGCGCTCGATCAGCTTCGTCATCACGCCGCCTTTGGTCTCGATCCCCAGCGTCAGCGGGGTGACGTCGAGCAGCAGCACGTCCTTGACGTCGCCGGCCAGCACGCCGGCCTGGATCCCGGCGCCGACCGCGACGACCTCGTCGGGGTTGACGCCCTGGTGCGGGTCCTTGCCGGTCAGCTCCTTGACCCGCTCGCGCACCGCCGGCATCCGGGTCATGCCGCCGACCAGGACGACGTGGTCGATCGTCGCGTCGGCGTCGTCGAGCGCCCGTTTGACCGGGCCGACGATCCGCTCCAGCAGCTCGCCGGTCAGCTCGTTCAGCTTCGAGCGGCTGAGCTTCAGGTCGAGGTGCTTGGGCTGCCCCTCGACGGCGGTGATGAAGGGCAGGTTGATCTGCGTCTCCTGGGTCGAGGAGAGCTCGATCTTCGCCTTCTCCGCCGCCTCGTAGAGGCGCTGCAGCGAGTTCTTGTCCTGGCGAGAGGTCGACGCCCTGGTCGCGTTTGAACTCGGCGACCAGCCACTCGACGATCGCTTTGTCCCAGTTGTCGCCGCCGAGGTGGTTGTCGCCGGCGGTCGACTTCACCTCGAAGACGCCGTCGCCGATTTCCAGCACCGAGACGTCGAAGGTGCCGCCGCCGAGGTCGAAGACGAGGATCGTCTGGTCGGCCTTCTCTTTGTCGAGGCCGTAGGCGAGCGAGGCCGCGGTCGGCTCGTTGATGATCCGCTTGACGTCGAGGCCGGCGATCTTGCCGGCGTCCTTGGTCGCCTGGCGCTGGTCGTCGTTGAAGTAGGCGGGGACGGTGATCACGGCGCTGTCGACCGTCTCGCCGAGCTTCGCTTCGGCGTCGGTCTTCAGCTTCTGCAGGATCATCGCGCTGATCTCCGGCGGGCTGTACTGCTTGCCGCGCACGTCGACGCGGACGTCGCCGTTGGGGCCGGCCTCGACCTTGTAGGGGACGATCGTCTCCTCCTCTTTGACTTCGGCCTCCTTGCGGCCCATGAAGCGCTTGATCGAGAAGATCGTGTTCTCCGGGTTCATCACCGCCTGGCGTTTGGCGACCGTGCCGACCAGCCGCTCGCCGCCCTCGGTGAAGGCGACCACGGACGGGGTCGTGCGCCCGCCCTCGGCGTTCTCGAGCACGGTCGGCTCGCCGCCCTCCATCACCGCGACGCAGGAGTTGGTCGTGCCGAGGTCGATCCCGATCGTCTTTCCCACTTTTTCGCGTACCTCCAGGGGTTTCGTTGTTCAAGCCTAAGAAATCTAAGTGGCAGTATGGCAGATCACTGAGGATTGCAAGCACGAAAAGGGGGCGCCGCCGGGCGCCCCCTCGCCGCTGCCGCTGCGCCGGCCTAGCGCAGGATGTTCAGCGAGCTGAAGAGGCCGGCGTGGTCGGAGTCCCAGTAGCCGTTGGTCATCGTTGCGGCCGGTGACCGTCGAGGAGATCAGCTTCACCTGCTTCGGCGCGTTGGTCATGATGTGGTCGACCTTGTGGTTCATCTCGGCGTTGCTGCCGGATTTGAGGTCGTACGGAGCTGTCGATGCAGCAGCCGGTCGGCTTGCTCGGTGCGCGCGCTCGCGGAAGCCGGCCTGGGTCAGCACCCGGTAGGCCTGCCCGTCGCCCGGCTTGACTTCGGTCTTGACGTCGGAGTTGAGATCGCCGACCAGGATCGACCGGCAGTTTGCTGGTCGCCGGGCCGCCGGGGGCGACCAGCTCGGCCGCCTGCTGGGCGCGGATGCTCGGGTATTCGGCCTCGTTGTCGAACGCCTCGAGGTGGGTGTCGACGAAGTGGAACTTGGCTTGCTGCCGCGCACCGTCGCGTCGACGCTGGTCCAGCCGCGGGTGACCGGCGATTTCCTTGCTGCCGGCGACTTTGACGACCAGCAGGTGGCTGAAGTTGCCGCTCTTCGGGTTCGAGGTCTTCACGCCCGGCGCCGATCCGGGCGAGGATCACGTCGCGCATCGTCAGGCGGCCGTTGATCTCGGCGTTGGCGAGCAGGCCGGTGCCGCCGGGGCCGTCGCCGGGGATGCCGTTGGCGTCGGCCGGGGCCTCGAAGTCGAACTCGGGCTGGACGACGACCGCCCTGTAGAGCTTCTTGCCCTTGTTGAGCTGGGCGAGCAGCAGCTTCGAGGAAGTCGTACTTGACCGTCGTCGCTTCCGGTTTGCTCGGAGAGCACCGGGCCGAGCGAGGGCGGCGCGGTCCGCCACAGCGCGACCTCCTGCAGGCCGACCAGGTCGGGTTCCTTGCTCGAGGATCTCCTTCGCCAGGCCTTTGGCGCGGACCGGGAAGTTGGTCGCTTCGACCTGGCGGAGGATGCCGCCGTTGGCCTCGATGAAGGCGGCGGTCGAGGTCGACTGCGATCGCCGGCGTCAGGTCGGCGCCCAGGTAGAGGTTGCGGGTCATCACGTTGACGACCGTGCCCTTCGGCTTGCGTCTTGGCGGGCTTCGCCTGGGCGATCGCCGGCGAACGCCAGGCAGGCCAGCGCGGCGACCAGCAGCGGCAGGGCGACCCGTCGGGTCGGTGCGGTTCGGTGAGTCAAGTCTCGACTCCTCCTCGTTTTCCGCTCCCCTGCCGAGCGGTCGTGAATGTGGAGGCGCTCCCGCGGCGCCGCGCTCAGCGCGGCGACCGACGCCGTACGTCACGTAACCAACGATAGGCGAGATCGGCTCGGTGCCGGAGAGACTCAGCCCTCGCCGGCCGTGTGGGCGACGAATTCGGCGACTTCCTTGGTCTGCTCCTCGTTGAGGATGCCGCCCGGCATCCGGCCCGGGGTGGTCGAGCTGTCGACGCCGTTTTCGACCGCGTTGAGGACGCGGCCTTCGGTCGATTCGATCGTCGTCGCCGCCGGATCCGTCCGGGGGCCCGTTCGGGGCGAGCAGTTCGTCGAGGTTCGGGGCCGTAGTTGCCGTCGGTGCCGGCCGCGTAGAGCGTGTGGCAGGTGCCGCAGTTGGTCTGGAACAGCGACTGGCCGCTCTTCAGGTTGGCGGCGACCTTCTGGTCGCCGGTCTCGGCGTCGCCCTTGGAGTGGAAGACCAGCCAGGGGATCGACGACCGCGAGAACCACGACCAGCAGCCCGAAGACGATGAAGGTGCGCTTGCTCATTGAGTGTCTGGCGCCGGTCCTCGAGGTCGATCCCGCCGGCCGGCGGCGCGGATATTACTGGCGCCCGGCGCTCGCGCGGTACCACGGGCACATCCGCCGCAGCGCGCACTCCTCGCAGCGCGGCTTCGGGCGGCAGAGCGTCGCGCCCGTGCCGGATCAGGTTCATGTGCAGCTCGTAGGCGTCCTCGGGGTCGACGACCGCCAGCATCTCGTCGTGGGCGCGCTCGAAGGAGGCCTTGGGCGGGAACAGGCCGAGCCGGCCGCCGACCCGGTGGACGTGGACGTCGACCGGGATCTCGGGGATGCCCCAGGTGAAGATCAGCACGCAGGCCGCGGTTTTGCGCCCGACGCCGGGCAGCGAGAGCAGGAACTCGAGCGACTCCTCGCGCGGCGCCGTCTCGGTCCAGTCGAGGTCCGGGGGCTCGCCGAGCAGCTCGAGGATCGCCTGGATCCGCGGCGCCTTCTGCTTGCGCCAGGCCGCCGGGCCGGATCGCCTCCTCGAGCTCGCCGAGCGGCGCGTCGCGGACCTCCTCCCAGGTGGGGAAGCGCTCCCGCAGCGCGCGCGAAGGCGCGGTCGCGGTTGCGGTCGTTGGTGTGCTGGGAGAGCACCGTCTTGATCAGCTCGCGCGATCGGGTGGCCGTGCGGCTCGTTGAGCCGGCCGCCCGTACATCTCCCGCAGCCGGTCGCGGATCGCCCGCACGCGGCGTTTGTCGGGTCGTTTCCAGGCCATCGCGGCTGACCCTAGATGGCCTCGCCGGTATGGTTCTCGCCGATGAGCGGTCGGGGTCGAGGAGGCGGAGCTGCGGATCGACGGGGTGCGGGTCTTCTACCGCCGGGTCGCCGGCGAGGGCACCCCGACCGTCTACTGCCACGGCAACCCGACCCACGGCGAGGACTGGCTGCCGTTCCTCGAGCGCGGCGGTCCGGCGCTGGCGATCGACATGCCGGGCTGGGGGCGGTCGGACCGACCCGACCCGGCGCGCTTCGACTACTCGATGGACGGGCTCTCGGCCTTCCTCGAGCGCTGCCTCGACGAGCTCGGAGTGGGGCAGCGCAAGCTTGTCGTCCACGACTGGGGCGAGCTTGGCGCTGATCGGCGCCCAGCGACAGCCGCAGCTGGCTCGAGCGTCTGGTCGTCGATCAACTCGGTGCCGCTGCTGCCCGGCTACCGCTGGCACTGGATCGCCCAGCTCTGGCGCCGCCGCCCGCTCGGCGAGTTCCTCAACGCGACCACGACCAAGCCCTCGATGGCGCTGCTGATGCGCCAGGCCCGCGGCGATCGCAGCGCGATGCCCCCCGAGTTCGTCGAGATGGTCTGGAGCCGCTGGGACAAAGGGACCCGCGCGGCGACCCTCGCCCTCTACCGCCAGGCCGACCCGACCGTCTCGCCGCCGCCGGCAAGGACCTCGAGCCGCCTCACCTGCCCCTCCCTGGTCCTCTGGGGCGACCGCGACCCCTACTTCCCCGCCAAGTTCGCCGAGGCCTACGCCGACCTCCTGCCCGACTCAACCCTCCAGCATCGTCCCCGGCGCCGGCCACTGGCCCTGGATCGACAGTCCCGAAGTCATCGACGAGGTCCTCAGCTTCGTGGACTGAGGCGCGGCGGCCGGGGAGCGGAGGGCACCTCGCCCTCCCCCCGGCCTCCGTTAACACGCGGACTACAATTGCCTGTTCCGTGTCTCGCCTCTTTGCCCGCATTTCCGCCAGGCTGCCCAAGGGTTGGGGCGACGCCGGGCGCCAGATCGGCATCCTCGTCGGCGTCGACGTCGCCTACGAGCTGGTGCGCGGGATCGCCGACTCCGATCGCGCCGACGCGATCGCCCACGGCGCCCAGGTGATCGACTTCGAGCGCTCCACGCACACCTTCTTCGAGCCCAGCCTGCAGGCCTTCTTCCTGCCCGCTCACTGGCTGATCGACGTCGCCAACCAGCTCTACCTGAACGCCCAGTTCTCGATCGCGCTCGGCTTCCTGGTCTGGCTCTACCTCTTCCGCAACGAGTCCTATTACTTCGTCCGCAACATGTTCGTGGTCTCGATGGGCCTGGCGCTGATCGGCTACATCGGCTCTACCCGACGGCGCCGCCGCGGATGTTCCCCGAGCACGGCTTCGTCGACACGATCACCGACTTCTCCAACGTCAACCACGACTCGACGCTGGCGAAGATCTTCATCAACCCCTACGCGGCGGTGCCGAGCATGCACTGCGCCTTCGCGCTGATGATCGGCGCCACCGGCGTCGATGGTCTGCCGCAACCGCGTTCGCGAAAGCGTTCTGGGCCGTCTGGCCGCTGCTGATCGCCTGGGTCGTGATCGTCACCGCCAACCACTACTGGGTCGACGTGGCGCTGGGCTGGATGGTCGCGGTGACCGCGGCGCTGGTCGCGCAGCGGCTGCTCGCCCGGGCCCGCCCCGAGGCCTGGGCCTGGCGCGCTCGCGGCCCCGCAGGAGGCCGAGGCATAGCGGCCGTCGTCCTTCGCCAGCCTCCTCTGACCGCCTAGCCTGACGTCAATGGAACCCTCGGCGCCCCCAAGGGCCCCCGGCGGTCGCCGACGGCGGCCGCGCGGCGAGCCGCAACGGGCAGGAGCTCCGTTCCTACGCCCGCGAGCGGCTGATCGAGTCCCGCCTGACCCCGAACGCGATCTCGATGGTCGGCCTGTTCGGCAACCTGGTCGCCGCCGTGCTCGTCACCCAGCGCCTCTTCTTCCTCGCCGGCGTCGCCTTCATCCTCGGCTCGGTGATGGACACGCTCGACGGCCGCTACTCGCGGATGTCGGGCAAGGGCACCCTCTTCGGGGCCTTCCTCGACTCGACCCTGGACCGGATCGAGGAGGGCATCGTGCTCGCCGCCGTCGCCGGCTACTTCGCCGTCCAGGGGCGAAGACTTCGCCGCGGCGATGTGCGTGGTCGCCGTGCTCGGCTCGCTGATGGTCTCCTACACGCGGGCCCGGGCCGAGGCGCTCGGGGTCGAGTGCAAGGTCGGCTTGGCGACGCGGCCGGTCAGGGTGGTGCTACTTTCGATCGGCTTGATCTTCGCCAAGGGCGCCGGCATCGGCGATTTCGAATTGCTGGCGCCGTCGATCTACGTGATCGCCGCCCTGACCATCGTCACGGTTTTCCAGCGGGTATGGCATGTGCGAAACGAGCTTTCCGGCGAGGTCTCCGGCGCCCAGAGCGGCGGCGGCGAGGCGGAGGAGCTGTAACCAGCAAGGCCGCCGGGTGTGCTTTGCCATCCAGCGCGATCCAGGAGGACTTCCAATTTCATGAGTGAGAGCAACGGAGCAAACGGCAGCACGAACGGCGTCGGCCGCACGGACGAGAAGGTCCGCGTCGCGATCGTCGGCGTCGGCAACTGCGCCAACTCCTTCATCCAGGGCGTCCAGTACTACAAGGACGCCGACCCGGCCGACGAAGTTCCCGGCCTGATGCACGTCGAACTCGGCGGCTACCACGTCCGCGACGTCGAGTTCGTCGCCGCCTTCGACATCGACGCCGAGAAGGTCGGCAAGGACCTCTCCGAGGCGATCTGGTCGGGCCAGAACGACACGATCAAGTTCGCCGACGTCCCCAACCTCGGCGTCAAGGTCGAGCGCGGCATGACCCACGACGGCCTCGGCAAGTACCTGAAAGAGAAAATCACCAAAGCGCCGGGCGAGACCGCCGACATCGTCGGCATCCTCAAAGAGACCAAGGCCGACGTCCTGGTCTGCTACCTGCCGGTCGGCTCCGAGGACGCGACCAAGTGGTACGTCGAGCAGGCGCTCGCGGCCGGCGTCGGCTTCGTCAACTGCCTGCCCGTCTTCATCGCCCGCGAGGACTACTGGGACAAGCGCTTCCAGGAGGCCGGGCTGCCGATCATCGGCGACGACATCAAGTCCCAGGTCGGGGCGACGATCGTCCACCGCCAGCTCGCCCGCCTCTTCCACGACCGCGGCGTGCGCGCTGGAGCGGACCAGCCAGCTCAACGTCGGCGGCAACATGGACTTCTACAACATGCTCGAGCGCGAGCGGCTCGCCTCCAAGAAGGAGTCGAAGACCAACGCGGTCACCTCGATCATGGGCCACGACCTGCCCGACGAGGACGTCCACGTCGGCCCCTCCGACTACGTGCCGTGGCTGACCGACCGCAAGTGGGCGCACATCCGCGCTCGAGGGCAAAGCCTTCGGCGACGTGCCGCTGACGGTCGAGCTGAAGCTCGAGGTCTGGGACTCGCCGAACTCCGCCGGCGTCGTCATCGACGCGGTGCGGCTGATCAAGCTGGCGCTCAACAACGGCATCGCCGGCCAGCTCGACGGTCCCTCCAGCTACCTGATGAAGTCGCCGCACACGCAGCGCCCCGACGACGAGGCGCGCGAGCAGACCGAGGAGTACATCGCCGCCAACGCCCGCGGCAAGTCGGCGGCCAAGGCCGCCCCCGCGGACGCTCCGAGCACGACCCAGGCCTAGCGCCCGCGTCGATCCGTCCACTTCGTAAGAGCCCGCCTCGGCGCGGGCTCTTATGCTGCAATCGTGCCCCCGGCCGAGCCGCTCTCGATCGCCCAGGTCTCGCCCTTCCGGCGAGGGGTCGAGAACCCGGTCAACCGAGTTCGTCGACCGGCGTCTGCGAGGAGCTGGAGCGGCGCGGCCACGAGGTCCTGCGGATCGCGACCGGGGAGCCGGTCAAGCGGCTGCTGAAATCGACGCCGTTCGACATCGTCCACGTCCACGAGCCCTTCGCCCCCAGCGTCTCCTCGGCGGCGCTGCGCCACTCCTACTCGCTCAACGTCGCCACCTTCCACGCGCCGCAGGAGCGGGTGCTCTCGACCCAGGTGGCGCGTCCGCTGGTCGAGATCTTCTTCGGCCGGATCGACGCCCGCACCGTCACCAGCCCCGAGACGGCGGAGCTGCTCGACGGCTACTTCCCGGCCTCCTACGAGCTGGTCGAGCCGGGCGGGGGGGAGCGCGACTGGGCCGCGGTCGCGGCCGAGTTCGAAGCGATCTACCGCCGCCTGCTGGCCCGCCGCCACGACGACGCCGGCGACCCCGAGCTGCGCGAGCGGCTCGCCGGGCGCGACGCTGATCGAGGTCGACCTGCACATGCACACCGACCACTCCGGCGACTGCGCGACCCCGGTCGAGGTGCTGCTGCAGACGGCCCGCGACCGCGGCCTCGGGGCGATCGCGATCACCGACCACAACGAGGTCTCCGGGGCGCTGGAGGCGCGGCAGATCGCCGCCGGGATGGACGACATCAAGGTGATCGTCGCCGAGGAGGTGAAGACCGCCGAGCAGGGCGAGGTGATCGGCCTCTTCCTCGAGGAGAAGATCCCCAAGGGGCTGACGATGGCGGAGACGATCGCCGCGATCCGCGCCCAGGGCGGGCTCGTCTACGTGCCGCATCCCTTCGACCGCTTCCACTCGGTGCCCGACTACGAGCACCTGCTCGACATCGTCGAGGAGATCGACATCCTCGAGGTCTTCAACCCGCGGGTGGCGGTGACCGCCTTCAACGAGGAGGCCGAGCGCTTCGCCCGCAAGTACCGGATCGTCCCCGGCGCCGGCTCCGACAGCCACGTCGCCCAGGGGCTCGGCAGCGTGCGGGTGCGGATCCACGACTTCGACGGGCCGGCCGAGTTCCTCGAGGCGATGCGCGACGCCGACATCACCCGCAAGCACAAGAACCTGGTCTACGTGCAGACGCTGAAGCTGCTGCAGACGACGGGGCGGCCGAAGGCGCCGAAACGGCGCGTGCCGGACGCCAAGCCGGTGCGGCGGCGGGCGGCCGCGAAAGCGCGGCTCGGCGAGCAAGAGCTGATGCAGGGCGGGCGACGGCGAAAGGAGCCGTGCCCGCCTCGTCAAAGATGTCCTCGGCGATGCGAGGCACCGACGACGAGATCCGCGAGAAGTACCTGGAGCGAGCGATCCGCGAGCTCAACCAGATGAGCCGCGAGATCCAGGACTGCCCGCACTGCCCGCGCGGCAAGCTGATGCCGGTGCTCGGCTCCGGCCATCCCCAGGCCGACATCTTCATGCTCAAGCAGGCGCCGATGGCGGCGGAGATCGAGGAGGGCGTCGCCTTCTACGGTCGCGCCGGCAACGCGCTGATGAAAAGCTTCAAGCGGCTCGGGATCGACCCGCTGGTCGTCTACGGCACGCTCTGCGTCAAGTGCCCGATCGCCGAGCCCGACCTGGCCGCCGCAGGAGTGCGTCGCCCGCCTGGTCGAGGAGATGGCGATCGTGCAGCCGAAGATCGTCGTCGTGATGGGCGAGCCGGCGCTGCGCATCCTCAACGGCCTCCAGGTCCCGCTCTCCCGTCCGATCGAGCAGCGCGAGGGCGAGATCCAGGCCTTCACCCCGACGATCGACGCCCTCTACGTCCCCGACATCGACGACTCCCTCGACGAGGAGGGCGCCAAGCAGCGCTTCTGGCGCGCCTTCAAGACGCTCGGCGTCTGGTACGACGACCTGCCGCCGTACTAGCGGGGAGCAGGGACCGGGTGCCCCTCCCATTTCGCTGGGATTTTCGCCTTTAACTTCCCGTCTCTCGCTGAGTCTGCGCTGCGAAAATCAGGACGCCGCTCATGGGAGGGGCACCCGGTCCCTGCTGACGGGCTCGTCTTGCAGACAGCTCAGCTGACGTGACCTCGTCGAAGGCGACGACAAGTTTCAGGTGATTAGGGGGCGGCGGCGGTGGCGACGGTGCTCATCGCCTCGACGTTGGCGGAGGCGAGGCCGCGGACGACGATCGTGTCGAGGGCGCTGTAGGCGGCGAGCTGGGACTGGGCGTCGTCGGCGTCGGCGGCGGCGACGCCGACGGTGCCCTCGGGCTCGCCGAGGCGGTCGAAGTGGTCGCGGTAGCCCTTGTGGAGGTCGCGGTAGAAGGACTCCTCCTTGGCCAGGCGCTCGGCGGCGTCGGGGCCGACGGCGGTGCGGACGTAGCCGAAGACCGGGGGGGTGTCGTGGCCGGCCTCGCCGGCTCCGGCCTCGACCTTCTCGCGGGCGCCGGCGGCGAAGCCGGGGTCATCCAGTTGAAGAAGACGCCGTCGAACTCGGCGCCGGCGAGAGCGCACATCTTCGGGCCCATCGCGGCGAGGACCAGGCGGACGCCGGGCAGCTGCTCGCGCAGCTCCGGCAGCGACTCGCGCATCGTCGTCAGCGGCTTCTTCGAGAAGCCGGCGCCGACGCCGAGCCAGAGCCGGGCGGGGTCGAGGCCGAGTCCGCTCGATGTCGGCGGCGATCGCCTCCGGCGGGGTGCGGTCGAGGGCGATCACGGCGACGCCGAGGTCGATCCGCGGCGCCGCGGCGGCGAACTCGGCCAGCGTCTCCAGGCCCTTGGCGCCGGGGTGGTCGTTGGACCAGATCGAGCCGTAGCCGAGCTCGGCGCAGCGGGCCGCCAGCGGCGCGGGCGACCTCGGGGTCGAGGCCCGGCCGCGACCCCGAAGGCCGCCGGCTCAGCCGCCTTTCTCGCAGCAGCGCGACGCACTCGATGTGCGGGGTCTGGGGGAACATGTCGACCGGCCTCACCCGCGTCAGCCTATAGCCGGCCTCGCTGAGCTGGGCGGCGTTGGGGGCGAGCGTGGTCGGGTTGCAGGAGACGTAGACGATCTTCTTCGCCTCGCACTCGATCACCCGGCGGACGATCTTCTGCGAGAGGCCGGCCCGCGGCGGGTCGATGACGACGACGTCGGGCTTGCCGGCCTGCTCGACCAGCGGCCGCACGCCGGTGCGCGCGTTGGCGGCGAGGAAGTGGACGTTCTCGATCTCGTTGCGCTTGGCGTTGCGCTCGGCGTCTGTCGATCGCCTCGGGGACGATCTCCAGCCCCCAGACCTCGCCGGCCTGGGCGGCCATCGTCAGGCCGATCGTGCCGATCCCGCAGTAGAGGTCGAAGACGCGCTCGCTGCCGGTCAGGCCGGCGAACTCGGCGGCGACCGCGTAGAGGCGCTCGGCCATCTCGGTGTTGGTCTGGAAGAAGGCGCCGTGGGACATCTCCAGCTTCAGCCCGCAGAGCTCCTCGCGCAGCCGCTCCTCGCCGAGCACGCCGGTCGGGCCGTCGGTGCCGCCGGAGTCGCCCTCGATCGCGGTGTGGAGGTCGACCGGCGGTCGCGGGAGGCGCGACGGCGGAGGTGACCAGGCGGGTCTGGATCTGGCCGGTGCGCCGGCCCTCGCGGACGACGAGGTTGCGCAGCACGCCCTCGCGGCGAGCGGCCGTCGTAGGCGGCGATCGACTCCAGCCGCGCCCAGTCGCGGACCTCGTTGCGGGCGGCGTTGCCGGCCTCGGAGGCGAGCTGGCAGTCGTCGACGTCGACGATCAGGTCCCAGCGGCCGCGGGCGTGGAAGCCGAGCGCCGGCTCGCCGTCCTCGCTCGCGCCGAAGGAGTACTCGAGCTTGTTGCGGTAGCGCCACTGCTCGCTCGCGCCGGGACGATCTCCTCCAGCTCGAAGCCCTCGAGGTCGCCGATCCGCCGCAGCGCCTCGCCGACCTGCTCGCTGCTTGTGGGCGAGCTGGCGCTCGTAGGGGAGGCCCTGCCAGGGCGCGCCGGGGCAGGGCTCGCCGCCGTGGACGCAGCGGTCGGGGATGCGGTCGGCGCCGGCGCGCAGCAGCTCGACCGTGCGCGCCTCGGCGAAGCGCTTCTTCGCTTTGGTGACCTCGACCCGGACGCGGTCGCCGGGCAGCGCCGCCGGCGACGAAGACGACGAAGCCGTCGGCGCGGGCGACGCCGCGCCCGCCGAAGGCGAGCGAGTCGATCTCGACCTCGAGCAGCTCGCCGCGACGCGGGCCGCGGGCCGCCGGCTTCTCGCCGGTGGCCTGCTCCATCTAGCCGAGCTTTTTCCGCGCTCGGCGCGCCGCCTGGGTGGCCTGTTTGCGCGACCGGCTCGGCCCGGCCGCCGACCTCTTTGCGCGCCTGTTTGACCAGTCGCTCCAGCTCGCCCAGCAGCGAGTCGGTCTGTTTGCGGCCGCGTTTGACGCAGTTCGCTCGAGCATCTTCTCGGCGTCGCCGCGGGTCATCCGGCCGCGCTTGACGGCGTCGTCGACGACCTCCTGGATGCGGTCGCGGCTGAGCGTGACGCTCTGCTCGAGGCTCTCGCGGAACTGGGCGACGCTCTTGTCGAGGCCGCTCGTCGCTTTGCTGCTGGCGGCGTTTGGCTGACGGCTTTTTTCGCGCCGGTTTTGCTCGACGACGGCTTTTTTCGCGGTTTGCTCGCCGGAGCTTTCTTGGCCGGCGGTTTTGCTTTCGCTTTGGCTTTCGGTTTCGCGGCGGCTTTCGCTTTTTTGCTCGCTTTGCCGGCTGCTTTTTTCTCGGCCATCTCGACGTGCCTCCAGGGTGAAGTTTGCGCGCGGGTGTGCGGTTCGACTATCTCAATTCCGCAGCACCGGTGGCTCTGCCGCGCGGAACCGCGCCTGACCGGGGCGTGGTCGGAGAGCCGCAGCGCCCGCCCGTCGAGCGGCAGCTCGCGCCGCTCCGGGCGGCCAGGCGGTCGGCGGCTCGAGCACCTCGAGGCCGCGCGTCGAGCAGGTGGTCGATCGCCTGCGGCGCCGGTCGGCGCCGCCAGCCCGAAGTCCTCGCGCAGGCGCTCGAAGACCTCCGGGTCCTCGGCCGGGCGCAGGTTGAGGTCGCCGCCGAAGATCAGCGGCGCGCCCGCCGGCGCACTCGGTCGGCGGCGCGGGCGGCGCGCAGCACGTCCTCGATCGCCAGCTCCGGCCGGTCGTTGGTCGCGTGCAGGTTGGCGATGCAGACGCCGGAGGCGGTGCGGGTGAAGGCCATCGAGCGGCGCTCCGGCTCGCCCTCGTGGATCGCCAGCTCGCGCCGCTCGGCGATGCCGCCGAGCCGGCCGGGGACGCGGACCAGGGTCAGGTTGGAGCCGCCCTCGCCGGAGGCCATCAGGTCCGGGTTCTGGCGCGCCAGCAGCGCCCGCAGCGGCCCCAGCGAGTTGCGCGAGGTCAGCGCCCGGTGCGCCTCGGCGCCGCAGGCGCGGGCCAGCGGCGCGGCGAAGCGGGGCGGGCACTCCTGCAGCAGCGCGACGTCCCAGGCGGCCGCCGGCGAGCAGCGTCGCGAACTCGGCGGTCAGGTCGCGGTTGACCTGGACGTGGGTCGCGTTGCGCTCGTCGATCCGCAGCAGCCGCGAGCGCCAGCTGCGCAGCTCCGGGTCGGGCGGGAAGTCCCGCCCGTGGAAGAGGTTCCAGGTGATCGCCGTGAACTCCACGGCCCGTAGTATCCGCGGCTTGAAGCGGGACTTCCTCACCGGCGAAGAGCTCGGCGCCTTCGAGCTCGGCAAGCTGCTCGACCGGGCGGCGGAGCTGAAAGCCGGCCGCGGCGAGCGGCGTCGGCGCCGATTCGCTCGCCGGGCGCAGCGTCGCCCTCGTCTTCGAGAGGCCCTCGACCCGGACGCGGATCTCCTTCGAGGTCGGCGTCGCCGAGCTGGGCGCGACACCCGGTCGTCCTGCGCGGCGACGAAATGCAGCTCTCCCGCGGCGAGTCGATCGGCGACACGGCGCGGGTGCTCTCGCGCTACGTCGACGCGATCGTGATCCGCTCCGGCTCCCACGAGGCGGTCGCCGAGCTGGCCGCCGCGGCCGAGGTGCCGGTCGTCAACGGGCTGACGCCGCTGCACCACCCCTGCCAGGCGCTGGCCGACCTGCTGACCCTGCGCGAGCGCTTCGGCGACCTCGACGGCCTGCGCCTCGCCTACGTCGGCGACGGCAACAACGTCGCCCGCTCGCTGGCGATCCTCGGCGAGCTGGCCGGGGTCGAGGTCGTCGTCGCGGCGCCCGCCGGGCTACCAGCTGGAGGAGGGCCACGGGGTGAAGCTGACCGGCGACCCGCGCGCCGCCGCCGACGGCGCCGACGCCCTCTACACCGACGTCTGGGTCAGCATGGGCGACGAGGAGGAGGCCGAGCGCCGCCGCGCCGACCTCGCGCCGTTCCGGCTCGACGCCGACCTGCTCGCGGCGGCCAAGGACAGCGCCGATCGTCCTGCACTGCCTGCCGGCCCATCCCGGCGAAGAGATCACCGCCGACGTCCTCTACGCCGACGCCGTCCGCCGTCTGGGACCAGGCGGAGAACCGCCTCCACGCGCAGAAGGCGCTGCTGGAGGCGCTGCTGGCGCCGCTAGCCGCGCCCCGCTCGACCGATGTATCCCGCACCTCGAAATCGGCCCGCTGACGCTGCAGACCTTCGGCCTGATGTTCGCGCTCGCCTTCCTCGCCGCCGGGGCGCTGATCTGGAAGCGGCTGGGGGAGATCGGCAAGCCGCTCGACTGGGCCTACGAGATGGGCTTCGCGGCGCTGATCGGCGGCATCGTCGGCTCCCGCGTCTACTTCCTGGTCCAGAACTACAGCGAGGTCAAGGACGACCTGCTCGGCAACCTCTTCTCCGGGGCCGGGCTGGTCTGGTACGGCGGCGCGATCGGCGGCGCCCTCGCCGTCCTCGCCTGGGCCTGGTACCGCGACTTCCTCGGCCTGGCCCTGCTCGACCTGGCGGCGCCGGCGCTGGCGCTCGGCTACGCGATCGGCCGCTGCGGCTGCCAGCTCTCCGGCGACGGCGACTACGGCAAGGCCTGGGACGGGCCCTGGGCGATGTCCTACCCGAACGGCACCGTGCCGACCGAGCGCGACCGTCCACCCGACCCCGATCTACGAGACGCTGGCGATGGGGCTCGGCGCCTGGCTGCTCTGGCAGCTGCGCGACCGGGTCCGGGCCGGGGTCCTCTTCGCGCTCTACCTCGTCTACGCGGGGACCGAGCGCTTCCTGGTCGAGTTCCTGCGCCGCAACGACCGAGGACGCGCTGGGGCTGACCACGGCGCAGCTGGAGAGCCTCGGCATGATGGTCGCCGGGGCGATCTGGATCGCTATCGTGATGCGCCGCCACGGTGGCATCTGGCCGCCAGCCGGCGCAGGATGCGGCGCAGCGCCGGCCGGCTGCGCGGGCCTGAGGAGCGGAACGATGTTAGTCTTGCGCAAGAACTTTGGAGCGGTCAATCTAGGGAGGATGCGCGGGTATGGCGGCTGTCGACGTGCAGAAGTCAGGAGGAGCCCTCGGCGCGCACCGTCAGCGCCGTGCTCGACGCGGCGGCGGAGCGGATCGCCGCGGCGGGGGTCGAGAACGCGCGCGCCGACGCCGAAGTCGCTGGTCGCCGACGCGCTGGGCGTGAAGCCGGAGGAGCTCTCGGTCGACAGCGCCGGCGAGGTCGCCGGCCGAGGTCGCCGCGGCGATCGAGGAGCGGGTGCAGCGCCGGGTCGACCGCGAGCCGATGGCCTACATCCTCGGCCGCGCCCCCTTCCGCAACCTCGAGGTCGCCGTCGACGAGCGCGTGCTCTGGCCGCGCCGCGAGACCGAGCTGCTGGTCGAGGTCGGCGTCGAGCTGCCCGAGGGCGCCCGCGTCCACGAGGTCGGCACCGGCTCCGGCGCGATCGCCCTGGCCCTGCTGTCCGAGCGGCCCGACCTGCGAGGTCACCGCCTCGGACCTCTCGCCGGAGGCGGTCGAAGCGGCGCGCGAGAACGCCGAGCGGCTCGGCCTCGATCTCGAGGTCAGCGTCGCCATCGGCCTGCCCGACGACGCTCGAGGGCGTCGACCTGGTGATCGCCAACCTTCCCTACGTCACCGACGCGACCATCTTCGAGCGCTCGCCGGAGATCCAGAAGGAGCCGCGGATCGCGGTCACCGGCGACTGCGGCGAGGACGGCCTCGGCGTGATCCGCGGCCTGATCGCGGAAACGCCCTCCGGCTGGAAGCTGGCGATGGAGCACGACACCCACCACGGCCCGGCGATGCGCGAGCTGCTGCGCGACGCGACTACCCTTCAGGACTATGAAGGTGACGAGCGGGTGACTGTCGGCTTCGCTCCATGAAGCCTGGCGCAAGCGATGAGCGAGGCCCCGCCGCGGGCCGAGGCGACGGCGCCCGACGGCGGGCGACCGCTCCGGGGCCGCCAGCGAGGCGCAGCGCCGGGCCAAGGTCGAGCGGCTGCGCGAGGCCGGGGTCGATCCCTACCCGCACTCCTTCGAAGGTCGCACCCACGCCGAGGAGATCCTCGCCGCCCACGATCCCGGCCGAGCTGGGGGAGGGCGAGCACGAGCGAGTTCACCTACCGGGTGATGGGCCGGGTCACCGGCAAGCGCGGCCACGGCAAGATCGTCTTCCTCGACGTCCGCGACATCACCGGCACGATCCAGGCCTACGCGCGCCGCGACGCGCTCGGCGAGGAGGCCTTCGAGCGGATCGAGGAGCTCGACATCGGCGACCTGGTCGGGGTCGAGGGCGCCGGTCTACGTGACCAAACGCGGCGCAGCTGGCGATCGGCGTCCGCGAGTGCACGCTGCTGGCCAAGGCGCTGCTCGACCCGCCCGACCTCTTCCACGGCATCTCCGACCCGGAGCTGCGCTACCGCCAGCGCGAACTCGACCTGATGGCCAACGAGGAGTCGCGGGAGATCTTCAAGAAGCGCGCGAAGCTGACCTGCGCGATCCGCGAGCACATGAACGAGCGCGGCTGGGTCGAGCTGGAAACGCCGGTCCTGCAGCGGCTGACCGGCGGCGCCGCGGCGCGCCCCTTCGTCACCCACCACAACGCGCTCGACCGCGACCTCTTCCTGCGCACCGCGACCGAGCTCTACCTGAAGCGGGCGATCGTCGGCGGCTTCGAGGACGTCTACGAGTTCGGCAAGTTCTTCCGCAACGAGGGGATGTCGCCCCAGCACAACCCCGAGTTCACGATGCTGGAGATGTTCGTCGGCGGCGCCGACTACAACGGCGTCATGGAGTTCATCGAGGTGCTGGTCTCCAGCGTCGTCGAGGAGGTGATGGGGACGACCGTGGTCGAGCGCGACGGGGTCGAGATCGACTTCGCGGCGCCCTGGCCGCGGGTGATCCTGCGCGACGAGCTCCTGCGCGAGGCCGGCATCGACATCTACGAGGCGAGCCGCGACGAGCTGGCCGAGGTGGCCGGCGACGACGCCGAGCCGAACGACGACTGGGCCGGCCTGGTCGACACCCTGCAGGGCAAGCTGGTCGAGCCGAAGCTGATCCAGCCCACCTACATCACCGTGCTGCCGATCGACATCTGGCCGCTGGTCAAGGTGCACCCCGACGACCCCAAGGTCTGCGAGGCCTTCGACGGCATCGTCGCCGGGATGGAGATCGTCGGCGGCGGCACCGACATCAACGACCCGGTCGAGCAGCGCCAGCGCTTCATCGAACAGCGCGAACGCCAGGAGAACGGGCGCCGAGGACGACCCGCATCCCCACGACGAAGAGTTCGTGCGGGCGCTCGAATACGGGATGCCGCCGGCGAGCGGCTGCGGCCTCGGGATCGACCGCCTGCTGATGATCATGACCGGCGCCAAGACCCTGCGCGACGTGATCATCTACCCGGCGATGCGCGAGGCCCAGCCGTAGGACGCTGCGGGACAGAAATGCTCAAACCTCGCTGCGCGGGTAATGTTTCCGGCGGGCGCCCGTAGCTCAGTGGTCAACGGCTCCTTACGGGGGGCCAAAGAGCGTCGGTCTTTCAAGCCGAAGGTCGCGGGTTCGACTCCCGTCGGGCGCATTCGCTGCTGTTCCTTGAGGTGCCGGGTTTTGCCCGGTGTGGAGCCAGATCATCGGCTTCGCCTCCGAATCGCGTTCCGCCGCCTTCCGAGCGATTCCGAGGCGTTCCGGCCTGTCGTGGTCGCATCCTGGTCTCATCGCGCCGCTCGGCGGCAGCCTCTATTCGTGCTTCTCGGAGAGCATTGCCAGCTCGCCTATCGAGACCCCCAGGGCGGTGGCGATATCGCGCACGGTTGCCCAGGTTGGGTTGGCCAAGCCCCGCTCGATCACCGAGAGGGTGCTCAGCGTCGTCTTGGCGTCGGAGGCCAGGGTTTCCTGGGTCATGCCGCGCTTTTCCCGCAGCGCACGAATCGCGGCGCCGATGGCTGGCTGAGGTCGGGCAGAGCGCTTCATTCGATAGCGCACAGTCTCAGAGACGCGGGCAATACGCTACGGCGCAGTTGCCAAGGGATATATCCCTTGCTAGCCTCCCTTGGACATAAGTGGGGCCGCGCGAGTGGAGTCGCCGGCCCCGTGGCGACCGGCTCAGTAGACACCAGGCCGATCGCAGCGGGAACGGTAGCTATCTGCCGGCCTCAAGAAGCGGCCCCCGGCCGGCGGTGGAACGCCAGCCGAGGGCCTGACCACAAGGAGACCAAGCTCCTCATGGCTGAAGAGAACTCTATGGCTCGCGGTTCGAGCGACTGCCCTTCCAACGAGGCTCAGGATCTTCGCGACCAGGGCAGCGCCCTGATCTACGTCCTCACGCTCTATCCCACGCACCTGCGGCTTTCCGAACTGATTCAGGAGGTGAGTGCCGGGGCGGCCGACTTCGCGCAGCGAGACGCGATCGAACGCGCTGTCCGCGACCTGACCGGGGTCGGCCTGCTGTTCCGCAGCGACGGGCTCGTGCTGCCGACGCGGGCGGCGCTCCGCTTCAACGAGATCCTCGGGGAGGGGATGTAGCGATGGGGCGCCACGCCAGCCTGCAACGCGAGCAGTTCGCCCGCTGCTTCGGGATCAATCTCGCCAAGGCTCGCGGTGCAGCGGACGTGAGCCAGGACGAGCTCGCCTTCCGGACGTCGACGCATCGCACGGCGATCAGTCAGATCGAGCGCGGTCTGTCCCTGCCGGGCCTCGACTCGGCGATGAAGTTCGCGGCGGCGCTGGAAACGTCGCTGGATGAATTGGTCGCGGGAATCGAATGGCAATCGCCAGAGATGCAAATAGGCAAATTCAAAATTCCAAATTCAGAAGAAAATGAGCCACCACGATCCAGTAGCGAACGATGAGGCAGCCAAGAAGCAGTTGCCAAGACAAAGCCCGTCCATCAGCCCCTCAGGTAGCCACCCAAGGCCTCTACCCAGCACCCAACCTCAACCCCCGACACACTACGAACCCTCCGGATTCGTGCCTGGGCCGCAACTTCATGATCGGTGCCGTCAGCAAGGGACGGGGCGGAGCAAATGAGCCGCTCGCCGCCCCTCCGGGCGGCCGATTGTGGCACGGCTTCGCCGTGCGACGGCCGCCTGTAGGGAGGGGCGGCAGAGGTCTGACCTTCGGTCTCATCAATGGCGGTGGGATCGCATGGCCGCGTCACCCGATGCAAACGCCGCCGCCCTTGGACATAGGTGGCATGGAGAGGAAACCTGCTCCCGTTGCCTTCTTTACCGAGCGCAGCCTCGCCAGCTTCCTTGCGGTCTCCGATCGCACGATTCGTAACTGGATCAGGCGCGGTGAGTTGCCCAGCTACAAGCTCGGCGCCTCCCGCCGGATCGATCCCGCCGACGTCGATGACTTTCTGGCCCGTCACCGAGACGAGACGGCATGAGGCGCGAGTCCCCGACCAAGCGCCGCAATCCGTCAGGGGAGGTGGTCTGGGTTGCCAGATACACCGGCCGGGACGGAAAGCGCCGAGTCGCCAAACCGAGTTGGAACCGCGGCAAAGGAACGTTCGTCAGGAAGAGCGAAGCCCAGCGGGCGATCGACGAGGCCTACGAGATCGCCGACCACCCCCGACACCCTTGGCGAGTACTTCGCTACCTGGATCGAGCGCCACCCGAGATCCGAGCGGACGAACGCGACCTACGAGCACCGGGTCTCCCGCGTCACCGACGTCGAGATCGAGGGCGTCGCCCTTGAACGACTGGCCGATGCACGAACTGCGCCGCCGCCACACCCTCGCCCTGGTCGACCACATGCTGACGAACGAAGGTCGAGCCACCACCGGCGCCGTCGGCATCCTCCGCTCCCTCTCGGCGATGGCCGAGGACGCGATCACCGACGAAGTCTGCGACCTCAATCCGTTCAAGGGCATCCGCGTTCGCGCCAACGATCCACGGGCACAGAAGAAACGCCGCCCGATCCGCGTCTTCAGCTTCGACGAGATGCACCGCTTCGCGAAGGCCGCCGGTCGCTACGAGGCGCTGGTCCGCGACCTTCACCGACACCGGCATGAGACTGGGGGAGGTCCTGCCGCTTCGCCGAGAAGACTTCGACGGCGAGACCCTCCAGGTCCGCCGCACCGCCCACGAGGGCACGATCCTCGATGGCACCAAGACCGACCACGGCGAGGAGGACGCCGGCCGCGTCGTCCCCGTCCCCGCGACCCTCGCCTGGATGCTCGAAGCCCAGATCAACCTCAACGGCCCCGACTGCGAACTGCTCTTCCCGACGCCGAGAGGCCGCCTCTGGCGCGAGCGCACCTTCTACCGCGATGTCTGGAAGCCGACCCAGGAAGCCTCTGGTCTAGACATCCGCCCCCATGAGTGCCGCCACAGCTACGTCACCCACCTACGGGCCGCCGGCATTAACGACGCTGACCTAGCCGAGATAGTCGGTCATCGGGTCGAGACGATGCTGGCGCGGTACACGCACGCGGTGGGAAAGAGCTTTTCCCTGATCCGGGAGAGCATCGACCCGTTCTCGGCAAAGTAGGAGGCCTCTCGGTAGAGGGCGCAAAGTTCTAGTCGCCGCCAGCACCATTAACGTACGAAGGAAGAAGGCGCTCGATCCTGGACGATCAAAGTTTCCGACACATCGATCCCTGGCAACGGCTCTCCGAACGAAGAGCTGGCCATGGTCACCTGACACACAACTCTTACTTAACCCAACTTTGCTCCTAACGCGCACCGATCTAGAGCTTGAGACCCTCGTAAGTCGCATCGCAGGTCGAGAGATCGATTTGCAGCCTGACTTTCAGCGCGGCGAGGTATGGAATGTGCCAAGACAGCGGCGACTAGTCGACACGATACTCAGGGGCTGGTACATCCCCCCAATTCATCTGATCAGCGAGCCAGACACGGGAAACGACCTCGTCCTAGATGGTCAGCAGCGCCTAGCTGCCATCGTGGCTTTCTTCAGCAACGACCTGCCCGTGGACGGAAACCTTGACCCCCAAGACGAGGACCTCCACGCTCTTCACGGTCGGTTCTACCTAGATCTTCCCGAGGAGATCCAACGCCGCGCTCGCCGATTTCCTCTCAGCGTCATCACGTTGACGGACTACCAGCCTGAGGAGCCGTACGAGCTGTTCTTTCGATTGAACCAGCATATGACGCTAACGCCTCCAGAGAAACGCAATGCCCTCTATGGGCCCGCGCGAGATCAGATCAAATCTCTCATTGACACGCTTATCGACGAAGAGCTTCTCAGCAAGGACACCGTAGGGTTCGCGAACCGTAGATTGGCTTACGACGATGTTCTCGCACGCGTCACGTTAACCATCCACGAAGGATCTCTACGCCGCACCTATAGTAATGCTGCGATCGAGAGTTTCTATCGGACGGAGAGGTTCTCCGATCTTACGATCGACACGGTGTTGGCAGCGGCGCGTCAGTTCCTGAGCGAGACCCGCGAAGTCAAGCCAAAACTGAATAAGGCGACCCTTTTTACCTGGCTAGTTTACACCCACTCTCTTGAACAAGCGGGACGAGATCTCACAGCTGTCTTCATCGAGCGCGTGGAGGGACTCCGCGCCGACCGAATCGATCCAGCTGCTCTCGAGTCGAGTGGAACGCTACAGAACGTAGTCGCCGTCTATAACGATCGAGCTTCGTACCGGGTGAATGACACGCTGTCAGTCTTGCTTCGCCATCTGGCGCTCGAACTCGTATGGACCTTGACGGAGGGTGAGCCTGTCGATACCAAAGTCTCTCACCTGACTTCTGAGCTAGTTTCCGCTGGAAGACGGGGAGTTGAGAGCGGCATGGTCGACTTTCTTGAGCGTAGCGGGTGGGACCTGCCCGGTGGTTAGGAGCGCAGAGCTTCGGAAGCGCTGGCTGGCAGTAACCAGCGCGGGGCACCCATGCGTTCCTTGCACTATCGGGATCGAGGATAAACTCGGTCTGCTCCCGTCCCAGCTCGAGTTGCGAAGCGCAGTAACCGTGCTCGCCGGTCTGAATGGTGTGGGGAAGAGTCGATTACTTCGGCTACTATTCGAGTCGGTTGGGGAGCGCGGACGCCTCATCGAGTTGCATGCGCTGTGCTCTTTTCTAGAACAGATGTTCCGGGAGAGGGGGGACCTGCGGGAGGCAACCGAAGAGTCTGCGCCCTTGCAAGTGGATGACGAGACGCTAGATGCTGTTCGACGTATTGTCGGTCGAGATTACGATGATATCTCTTGGTATGCCCTCGAATTTACCGATTCACCGTTTGGGCCTATAGTCGGTGAGTCAACGATCCCGTACTTCGTCGTGACTGAAGGATCAGTCCAGTATGACTCTGGAGAAATGGGTCTCGGAGAGTTAGCCGCTCACGTTCTTCTCTGGGCACTATGGTATTTACGCGATTCAGAGGAGCTTATTGTGCTACTGGACGAGCCTGACGCCTTCTTCCCGCCGAGCTCGCGTGAGCCGTTGATCGACTATGTGGGCTCCGCGGCGGTCACCCGCAGGCAGGCGTTTGTCGTTACTACGCACAGTCGCGAGCTCATCGAGCGTGGTCTCATGCACGACGAGGTCCTCACGTACATGGGGCGGAGCGGAACGAGTGTGGACTTTGTAGTGGATGGAGCCGATGTCCGAGAGGTCGTTCAGGGCGTCCTCTATCCTGAAAGCTCTCTACAACTCATTGCTTGGGTGGAGGATGACGCTGCGCACGCTCTTGCGCTCGGGCTGCTAAAGCGCTTGGATCGCTCTCTCTATCGGCGAACGGCCGTCTACTGGGCAGGAGGAAGCGGATCTCTCGTCGCCCTTCGGAAGCACATGCCTCGCCCGGCGAAAAGGGTTCATGCTTTGGAGTTCCTGTTTCTATGGGATGGCGACGAAGATGATCCCGGTCCGGACGAGTCACTGTGGCCTGGGGCGCTTCTTCCTGGGGGGGAAAGTCCGGACTCTCTCTTCAAGCGATTCGCCGTGGACTCGGTAGAGATTCTAAAGGCCGGCTTCGACAGCAGTCCTGCCGTTGTGGACGCGACGCTTGAAAAAGCCGCTGGCCTTGACCCTCACGATTGGACCGCAGAATTGGCCAGCAACTCGGGCCTCCAACGATCAGAGGCGCTCAGAGTAATAGTTGAGGCCACTCTTATTACGCGGAATGAGCTCATTGAGGAGTTCAGGATGTTGATGCTGCCCACGGACCTCGAAGCGATTGCTCCACTGGATAAGTAAGCCCAGACTCGGTAACGGAGTGGGGAGCAAGTGTTGAGATATGGGGCGGCAAGCGTGTGCATCCTTACCTCAGCAGGGGGCTGGCTACTGTGCATCCTCCGCGTCAACACGCCCTGCCCAAGGCTCGCCGGGAGCACCATACTTTTCTTGCCGTCGGCGGAATGCCCGCCGACCACCCTCAAGGATCTGCGTCACCGCCCGGCGGATGGTTAAGGAATCGATCGATCCAAGGTCGGCCACCGTGCCGCCGATCTTGCCCCCGCGCTCCTCGGTGTCCATCACGGCGATTAGCTCTCCGTCACCGAGCACGGGAATATTGGCGTTGTGGGTGGAGAGGATTAGCTGACGTCTGTTCTTGACATCGCGCAGGCGCTCGACGATGTCGTCATAGATGAAGCGATTGTCGAGATCGTCCTCGGGCTGATCGACTATTAGCGGCGGCCCCACCTGGGCGAGCAGGATCAGCAGGATGCACGTCGCCTTTTGTCCCACGCTGACCTGGAGCAGATTCCGGAAGCGGGATTCCTCACCGCGCCGAGAGACGTTGAAGTTGATTACGACACGATCAGGAATAGTGAGCTCTTGTAAGGCGAGCCGCTCATTGACGCTCGTTTTGTTGACCAAGGTAGACGCTTGGCCCTCGGTTATCCCGAAAGCCACTGCCGTCCGTTTGCTTCCTTCGCCAAACACTGCCCCAATGTGCTCGGGAGTGAAGTCGTCGTGTTCGATGACGCGGTTCAGGGCCTCACGACGAACGCCCGTCTTTAGCTCCAACAGCGCTTCGAGAGCCGGCTGTCGGTCGCCGAGGAACTCGACATCTATGCGGACACTGCTGCGCAGGGCTTGGTTTAGCTTCGAGGCTAGGTTGGCTCGCAGGGTGAACTGCTCGCGGCGATTTTCTCTCAGAGTTTTGAGTAGCCGTCTGCGCTGGGTACCAAGGGCTGCGAGTTGTTTCTCGATGTCTTTGCTGTCCTCGACACGGGTCTGCAGCTCCTCGAGTCCACGATCTAGCTTGTCGAATTGCGCCAGATCGAGGTCTGGATATTCCTCCTGGAGTTCTCGATAGATCGCTGACACTTCCTCACGCTGCTTGGCGATTGATTTAGCCCAAGGGGAATCTGCTGCCGTCGCCTTATGCAGATCCTCGGCAAGCGATCGGTAGAGCGCTGAGCCTTCTTTTCGTAGATCGCCCAAGACTTTGTTGGCTTTACGCCACCGTTTCTGCAGCGGCTTCCAAAGGCTGTGATGGGGCAGCTGCTTGTCGGTCAACAGCTCGGGGAGACCGTCATCGTCTTCGGCGAACTCGCTGACCTCGGCCTGCTCGGCTGCCTCGATCGCCTCAGCGACCAGACGTTCCTCTCGATCCAGCGCGCGTCGCTGCTCGGTTCGCGCGCTTACGCCACTTTTGTCATACGCTTTTTTTGCCTCCTTTAAGCGAACAATTTCACTCCGGTCTTCGGCCAGAGTTTCGCGTTCCTCGTCGGTTTCGACGAGTTGAGACCGATTTTTTGCCAGCTGGCGCCGGATTTTCTCCTGTGCGTTATGCAGCTCGGCCAAGTCCTCTTCCACGAAGGAATCGAGCAAGGCCAAATGGGAAGTCGGTCGGCGGGCAATCGCGAGGATCTCGCCTTGGCTGAGGATCGTCGGGTCGATCGTGTCGATCGGTGAGATCTCGACCGCTGCGCCGGTCTCATCTAGGACCTCGGCCTCATAGGGCTCGGTTCGCGAGATGGTGTACCGGGCACCGTCCTGCCTTGCCAGCTCGAGAGTAACCCTCGTGCCAGGCGGCAACGCATTCTCGCAGAGCCCCTCGTACTGCTTCGCAAGGCCAGGGTCGGCATGCTCTTTTTCCAGAACAAACCGGAGCGACTCGATCACCGTCGACTTGCCCGTACCCTTGCCGCCGATTAAGCAGGAGAGCTGCTCGGAAAAGACCACTTTCTGACCGGCTAGGAATCCGGCCTCCCAGGAGACGGTGAAGAGCTGGTCCCGCGCTGCGATTGCGTAGTCGTCTGGATGGCGGATTCTCGAACCAGGATCGAGAAACGCCTGGCGGAGGCCTTCGACGCTCGGCTCGGTCATCTTTATGTAGGTGCATTCAGAGCCGATCGCGTCAAAGGACTTGCAGTCCGATCCCCACACCCTTGCCGGCAGTCGCTCGCGGCGGTAGTCATCGAGTTCGTTCAACATGATCTTGTCGGTCATGCCTCCACCGGGTTTGAGGACGTTTTTGTTGTCCTCGACCGCGTAGAGATGAGGATTCTTCCATTGCCGTGCTCGCACCTCGCCGGCGATGCTGCTCTTCAAAATTCCCTTGTTCCCGCGGACGTGCGGAGCGATGGCGATCGCGTCGCTACGTCGGTAAAGCTCATCCACGATCTTTCCCCAAGTCCAAGGCTCTTCGGCGCAGACTGGCTCTCCTTGCGTCGTGCGCTCCTTGCCTTTTTGGATCCCAATCTTTGCCAGGAATTCTTGGATCCTGGCGGGAGTAGTTCCGGGCTCGAAAATCGCCAGCAAGTGATACCCGTCGGCGGCTGAGATCTCTACACCCGGGAAGACGACCAGGCGGCCAGCGGCTGCTGCCGTAAGCGCGTCCACGAAAGCAACGCTGTTGTGGTCGGTTATGGCAACCGCATCGAGCCCTCGTTCGACGGCAGCATCGACGAACTTTCCCGCCGCAGCGGCGATTGGCCCGTCTTGCTCCTTGGAGACGCCAGGCGTGAACTCCGGCTCGAATGGCGAGTGGGTCTGCAAGTCGCAGCACCAAAACTGTGCATAAGGAGCTGATGCCTTCATGCTCTCCTGTCGAGTCTCAGGTCCCATGTATGGACGCTAATACTTAGGTAATGCCAAGAGGTTGTTGGTCCAGTCCTTGTCGGCATAGGTCCGGAGATAGGGGGTACTCGCCTTGACGACTCCAACCCGCACATCTCTGTCACCGTGTCGGACGTAGGCTTTTCCGGCCTTATTCTCAATCCAGTCGACCATCGTTGCGCGGGTTGACTCACCGCACTTGCCTCCCTTTGGATTGCGCCACCGCACATCAGAAATGTGTTGATGATGACTACCCCCGGTCATATGGATTTCGCTGATGTAAATCATGTCGCTTGAATGTCGGGTCAGATAACGCCTGAGGGGGGCAGGCAAAGACGATCATTATGCCGAATGCAATATCTAGAAATCAAAGATACGTCATTGATCGGTGACCCTATGTAGCGACTCGGGCGGTACCGGCGTTTCGGGGTGCGGGCGCCGGCGGAGCCGAATTACCGCCGGATAGCTGCCTGACGGTCGCATTTCGGTCGCATCGTCGCAGCAATCCCGCTCCCTATCCAGGCGGCAGCCGTCCTTTCAATTCGCCCGCGAGTCGCTCTTAGAGCGCATCAGCTCCTACGCGAACCCATCTGCCTGCGGGCCGGGAGTGCGCGAGGCGTCAGAACGGGAGCGTAGAGACCGAGAAGCCGGCGGCGTCCCCGGTCATGCCCAAAGAGCGCTGATCGGAACCGCCCAGAGCCGATCGCCGAGGGTACGGTCTGGGCGCCGGCGTGAATCAAGAACCCGGCGCGGAAATGCAAATTGGGAAACTGAGTTATGTAATCTGGGAAGTCGCATTAGGGAATATGGGAAAGAGCTAGGAGATAACTGGGACCACGCTAGCGAGGTTGCGGACAACACATCTCGCTATCTTTTGACGAATGTGTGTCTCCAGGAGCCCGCACGAGTGATCTCAGCGTTTGGCAACCGGAAGGATCTGCGCTGATGGAGCGGGTGAACATCACGATTGGCCCGGTCACCTTCGACCGCGCCGACTACGACGCAGAGAACGACGTGCTCTACCTGCATGTCGGCGAGCCACAGGGGGCCGAGGGGGAGGAGACCCCGGAGGGTCATGTCCTCCGATACGTGCCCGGTTCTCAGCGGATCATTGGGCTCACGGTTCTCGGTGCGCAGCGCATTCTCGATCGCGAAGGTGAACTGCGGATCACCATCCCCGAGTCGGTTAAAGCGAGCGCCGACGATCTGGCGCCCGCTCTAGCGGCTATCTAGGTCGCGTCCCGGTCGCATCGCCGCCGCACTCCGCTCTTCATGTGGGGTGCACCCGCCCTTTCATCCGCGAAGAATGGCTCTGAAAGACGCTAGAGATGGTTTGGAATCAGCGCGAAGGACTGCTTCTGGGCGGCTTTCCGTAGCTCCTTGTCCCAGCAGGCGAAGTCGAGGTCCTCGCCGGTCGCAAAGGAGAGGGCTCCGGCCAGGTGAACGGCATCGTAGGCGCGAAGCGAGTACTTCCGGGCGCTCTCGGCGGCACTCGCAAGAAGTGTGTCGTTGACGGCATGGCTGAAGATTCCACGCCAGATGTTCTCCAGATCCTCTTGCGCTCGGTTGAGTTGGGTCGGAGTCAGTCGTCGGCCCTTGCGCATCCGGACTAAGGCCGCGGTCGCCTCGACATAGGCAATCGCCGTGGTGCGGACTCCGTCGGCCTCGGCATAGGCGCTTCGGGCCTCGTCGGCTCCGGGCTCATCGACCAGAAGCTTGATCAGCGCGCTGGTATCGAGGTAAAGGCTCAGCGCCGACCCTCGGAGATGTACTCCGCAGCGCTCTTGCCCTCGCCTCGGAGCTTGGCAGGCTTGGTCGGCAGGTACCTCGGGCCTTCCGGTGCTCGAACGGTTCCGTCCGCAATCAGGGCCGATAAGTGGGGCGAGGTGTCCGTGGAGACGATCCGAGCCACTGGGCGGCCGTGCTTCGTCACCGTGATCGCCTCGCCCTCCTCGACTCGATCAATGATCGCGCTGGCTTTGTCCTTCAGTTCGCGGATGCCTACGGTCGCGTTCTCCATAGTGGCCATATTCTAGCGCTAAATGGCCAGCATGCTCACGCGTCGATGCGGGGTCGGCGAGAGCGCCGCCGCAGGTACAGGACCAGGCCTCCAAGCAACACCGCTCCCCAGAGAACGGAGGCCCAGATTCCTACCGCCCCGCTAAGGAACCCTGCGATCACCACAGCGAGGATTACAGCGGTATAGGCCCCGAAGAGGAGCAGGGCTCGACGGCCAAGTCTGCGCACGAGGGCTAGCTTAATTGCGACCCGGCAAGTTAGTCCTTGCCCTGGGGCCGACCGTTTGTGTCACATCTCGGTCATACCGCCGTCGCAATCCCGCTCCTCAGCGCGGACGCGCTCTGTCCTTCAATCCAGCGCCGACTGACTGCGAGTTTCGCTGCCGCCGGTTAGGATCGGCCGATTGGTCTACGAGCTTTTGGAGGGTTGATGAACGGCGAGCAGGTCGCTGGCGACCAAGAGGTCGAAGTCGCGGGGGTTCCGATGTTCGGCGCGCGGCGTCGGGCTCGAGAACTAGTCAAAGAGGTCACCGAACTCAGGGCGCAATTGGATCGACTCGGCGGTTTGACTGTCATCGAATTGGAAGCCAAACGAGACGCACTCGAAAGCGAGGTCGGCGCCCAGCAGGCGCAGATTGAGAGCGACAGGGTAGAGGCGGCGGCGGCCTTAGAGCAACAAGCCATGGACGCCGGAGCGGCGCTCAAGGCGGACCTCGCCGCCGCGGAGGTCGAGAAGCGCGCGCTTGACGAGCGGCTCGTCGTACTGCGAGATGAAGTCGTCGTTACCGAGGAGACGGCGCTTCTTCAGGAGGCGGGGGTCTACGAGTATCAGCATCCGCTTGAGGAGTCGGTCGAATACCAAGAGGAGCTGAAATCTCTCCGCGGCCAGATCAAAGCTATGGCGAAAAGCGAAGGCGGGGCCGTGACTGGCAGTACGGATTGGTCGGTGAACGGGTCGCTGCCACAGGGGCGGAAACTGGTTCGTGACTTCTCCAAACTCCTGCTTCGGGCCTACAACGCCGAGGCGGACAACCTCGTTCGAAGCCTGAAACCGCACAAACTCGCCGCTGCGCGCGAGCGGCTCTCCAAAGTGGCCGGAACCGTTGAGCGCCTCGGCCGGGTAATGGACATCCGGATTTCGTCGGCCTATCGCTCGCTGCGCGAGCGGGAGCTGGAGATGACCGCTGACTATCGGCAGAAGCTCGCCGATGAGAAGGAGCTTGAAAGGGAAGAACGCGAGCGACTTCGCGAAGAGCGCAAGGCTCAGCAGGAAATGGAGCACGAGCGGGCTCGACTTGAAAAAGAGCAGCAGCACTATTTGAACACCATGGAGGCACTGCGGGCGAAAGGTGACGAAGAGGCCCTAGCTCGTCACGAGGCCGAGCTCGAGAAAATCCAGCGAGCGATCGAGGACGTCGACTACCGCGTCGCCAACATCCGAGCAGGCTACGTATACGTGATCTCGAACATCGGCTCCTTCGGCGAAGGGATCGTGAAGATCGGATTGACTCGCAGGCTTGATCCGGAGGTCCGCGTCCGTGAGCTCGGCGATGCCTCAGTCCCGTTCCGCTTCGATATCCATGCTCTGCTCTTTTCTAAGGACGCAGTGGGAATCGAGGCAGGTCTGCATCAGCGATTGGCCGACCGCCGGGTGAACCGCATCAATGCTCGGAGGGAGTTCTTCTATGCGACTCCAGAAGAGGTGAAGGCGCATCTCCTTGAAGTAGCTGGGGACATACTTTCCTACGAGGAGACCCCCGAGGCACTCGAATACCGACAGAGCAGGAACCTCGCTGAGGAAAGCCTCGACAGCGACTCCCCGCCACCAGAGACCCAGATTCTCTCTGGCTCAGGTGACGGAGTTGAAGCATGAGGCGGACCGGAGTTCATCTCGCAATTGCCCTCGTCGGTCTCTGTGCCTTTGCGCTGGCCGGATCTCCGGGCTTCGCTGCCGTCCGTGCGACGAAGTTCTGCGGCAACGTCGCCGGCGTCCCTGTCCATGCTCACGACATCGGCTGCCGCACCGCCCGGCGCATCTATCGCGCGAACATGAACGGGAATCTCCCGGCCGGCTGGAGCTGCTCGGCCTCCCTCGCCCGTTGCTACCGCGGCGAGGTCGGGCAGTCCTCCGAATACATGTGGTGGATGCGCACGACCTACAGGACGCTCACCAGCTCGGTAGTTCTCGGTGGTGAGGTCTACGGCGCTCCCACCGGCGAGGGCTGGGGAACTCCGCATCCGAGCTTCATCTACAACGGCGGCGACGCCAGCGGCTCGATCGACGATGTCACCTGGTCGAGCTGGGGAGGAGCTGTGGCCCACGGCCGCGGGCGCCATCCCATCTTCAAACCGCGCGGCGGTTACTACCGTCATCCGGTCGTCGCCTTGCTGAAAGCCACTGATTTGGGCCGCTGCGAAGGACGCTCCGCCTACCTGCGCCTGCTGATTCGCGAGCCCCGACGGCCCAGCGGTCCGCTCGGGCCATGGCGATCCTGGGCCGGGCCGCAGACTCTTTGCGAACCCTATGGCTCCTCGTTCGGGCGTTCTACCCGTGCTCGCGCCGGTTCGTCTCCTGCGGCAGCCCGTTCGGCGGCATTTTCGATCATCGAGCACGGCACCAGCTGTACCCAGGCCCGCAAGGTGATGCAGAAGGTTATGTCAAGAGTCAGGAAGTCGCGCCGGTCAATGGCGTGCCTACGCCCGGGGTTGGGCCTGCGCCCTGAACACCTCCGAGAGGCGAGTCATCACTTGTAGCGCGGCGGCGGAGTAATCCAAGGCCCAACCGCACTAGCTGCGATCTAGGTCGCATCCCGGTCGCATCGCCCTCGCAAACCGGCTCCCCAAGCCAACGCTCACCCTCCTTTCAAGCCGAAGGTCGCGGGTTCGACTCCCGTCGGGCGCGTTCAAGCTGGAACCGCATTTAGCCCCTTGCCTCAACGGACGGCGACGTCGATGCGGCGCTCCTGCAGGAGTGAGACGGCCGCCGATGCGGAAACCGCCGGCTGCGGCGACCTCGGGGTGCCCGGCGTCGAGGTGGCGGGGTGATCCGGCCCAAGCGGCTGGCGGTCACCCCGCACAGGGAGGTGGCCTGAAGGCTCAGGTCTTTTTCGGCGCGGCGACCGCTTCGAATTCGCGGAAGCCGAGGCAGTTGCCGAGGAACGAGGAGGTGATCAGGCCGGAGAAGCGGCCGTCGAAGAAACTGCCGTTGAGGCTGACCACGGCCGGCGTCGCGCCGGCAGTGAGGAAGTGAGCGACGACCGTGCCGTCGGGGGCGATTCGCGCTTCCTTGACCGAGGCCTGGGATTCGATCGTCTGGTTCAGCGCCGCCACCGGCCCCTTGCAGATCGCTTCCAGCGGCAGCTTCAGCCCGCGCAACATGGTGCCGTGAGCGGTGACGTGGAAGCTGACCGGGAATTCCTCGCGTTCTTTCTTAGCCGCGTTCAGCCATCCTCCCGTCTGGACGCCGGTCGGGAAACCGCCCTTCGCCTTACGGACAGTCTTGCCCTTCGCTTCCAGCCCGAGTTCGGCCCCTGGGGTGCCGAGGACCAGGGGGCGCAGCAGCTTGTGGCCCGCGCCGAGCTTGACGTAGAAGGTGTTTTCGCCGAAGTCGTTGCCCGGTTCCACGGCGATCGTTTCCCAGCCCGAGCCGGTCCAGCGCTGGAGCGCTACCCGCGCCCCTTTTAACCCCGCGTTGCCGGCAAAGCCGATTTTGGTCAGGTAGCCGCCGTAGACGTGGTGTTCGTAGGTGATTTCGGCTTCTTCGTCGGTGGGAACGACGATGAAGAAGCGCACCGGCCCGGTTTCGAACCCCGTTTTGCATCCTTCGCATTCGCGAAAGGCCTGCCAGTAGACCCTGCCCTGGTAAAGCGCCGCGGGGTTCGGCGTCGTCGGCAGTTCCAGTTCGGAGGTGCAGTTCGGAGTGCCTTTGACCGCTTCGGCTTCCGTCATCCCCGATTCGCCGAAGCCGGTGCTGATCAGTCGCCCTTCTATGCCCAGGGCGTTGCCGGTGGAGAAGACCACCCCGTAGTTTTCGGCGCTGCCGAAGTTGGTGATGATCACCGGCGGCGGTTCTTCTTCGCCTTCTTCCCCTTCTTCCACTTCTTCGGAGATCCGGTAGGTCGGGCAGCTATAGCTGACCTTGATGCCTTCTTCGGCGGCCGGGATCGGGGCGCCTTCGGCGTAGCCGAGCGGCGAGATCACGGGATCGCCCGGGAGGGCGTAGGCGCTGCCGGCGAAGCCGAGGAAGACGAGCAGGGCGGCGACCAGGAGGACCAGCGTGAGTTTCACGTGGTGGGGTCTTTTGCCGAGCAAGGAACAAATTTACCTCACAGCCCGTCCGCTTCCACTCATTTCGTACGCAGCGGCGCACGGTACGTCGCGCGGTTGGCCCGGAGGGACACTCAGGTGCTCAGTACCTCGAAGGGCGAGGAACTCGGATGGGGTGGAGACCGGGATCTCTCCGGCAAGCTCAAGGAGATGTCCGTCGCCGGAGACGAGTGCGGCACTGCAGCTGTGCGCCAGGGCGATGAGGTAGTCGTCGTCGAGATCCGCGCAGCGGATCGGCGGCGGCTCTGCAGGGTCGGCGGACATCGCCGCGTCTCGACGCAGCAGCTCTACATATTGATCGACGACACCGAGGTCGACGCAGCGACGGAACTTCTCCCGCAGCAGCACCAACTTGAGCTCCTCGAGCACGAGAGGAGAGATGACCAGCTCGAAGCTTCCGCTGCGGGTGGCGGTCAGCAGCTTCGCCGGAGTGCCCGTGGGGGTGATCAGCGCGGCGACGAGGACGCCCGGGTCAAGTACCGCCCTCGACACGCCTCTCCTTGCGCATCGCGCGAAGCTCGTCGGTGGCGAGGACCACGCCCTCCTCTTCGGTGGCGGGCGTGACCTTGGCCCAGATCTCGGCGACGTCGTCGAGGCCGAGGTCGCGGCGCAGCGACTCCTCGATCACCTGTGAATCGCGCTTGCCGGTGCGCGCAGCTTTGAGTTGGGAGTGGGGCAGGCCCCCACCCTGCACCGAGCGATTCGTGTCGCATTTTGGTCACGTCGGTGGCTCAAGACCGCTCCCCATACGGACGACCCTCGTCCTGCCGAAGGTCGCGGGGCCGACTCCCGTCGGGCGCTGTGCCGGGTTCTTCCCGGCAGAGCCAGATCCTCGGCTTCCGACCGGAGGGGCATGGCCCTATTGCTCGCGCAGGGCGAGCCCGCCGCGGACCATAGGCCCCAGTGACGCTGCAAGCAGCATGGCGGTCGTGCGCTTTGACAGGCCCCGCCCTGCTGCGATGGCCGCCAGCGTGTCGGCGCCGTCGCAGGCGATGCAGGTAAGCAGCCACTTTCGCTGGGCGTCTCCGTCGGTCACGAGAAGCTCCCAGGCGAGCGCGACATCCCGCGCGCCCACTAACCGGGACAGGTAGGAGGCCAGCGGATCACGAGTCATGTCGACGCCAAATGCCTTGCCGACCGGGCCGGGGAATGCCCACACAGCAACGCCAAACGCCATGCGGCTCACGATCAAGCTGTTGAGCGCACGGCTTCGCTTCATGGCGAGGACCGTATCGCACGGCCCCAGGCCGCCTCGGCCCTAAGCACACCGTGCGCGAGACAGTTACCATCGAGCAGCTAATGCAGCACACGGCCGAGAAAGACTAAGCAGAGACAGTGCTGAGGACAGCGACTCCCAAGCGATCGCGACGTCGGGCGAAGTGGCGACGGCCGGCACTGCCGGCAGCCATTGCTCTCGCCGCGCTGGTGCTGCTTGCCACCGCTACCGCCGCCTCCTCGGAAGGCGAGATCGTCATCCACGGCCCCACTTCGAGCTCGCACCTGCGCCTTACTGTCAATGGCGACGCCATCGTCGTCGACGGCTACCTGAATCGCAGTGGCCAGGTCGGCTGCACCGATAGCGAACACGCCCTCCTCTGCCCGCTCGCTGGGGTTGGCAGGATCGAAATCGACATGGGCCCCGAAGACGACAAGGTCGAAGTTCTCGATCCGCTGCCGATCCCGCTCACCGCCCACCTGGGCCAGGGCTCGGACAAACTGATCGGCAACAGCGAGGTCGACATCTGCTATCCGGAGGGCAGCAAACGCAACCGCTGTTATGGCGGCGGCGGCAATGACATCTGCATCACCGGCCAGCAGAACAGCGATTGCGTCGGTGATGGGGGCGACGATTACTGCCGGCACGGGGCCGGCAGCGATGGCTGTTGGGGCGACTTCTCGCCCAAACCCGACGATCCCCGTCAGGGGACCCCTGGCGACGACGTCTGCTACATGGGACCCGGCGAGGACGGCTGCCATGGTGGGCCCGGCAACGACCGCCTCTACGGAGGGTCCGGCGCCGACCAGCTCTACGGCGAGTCTGGCAATGACTTCTGTGACGGCGGCCCGGGCGTCGGGCGCTCCCATGGGTGTGAGACTGGGCCGGGACACTGAGAAGGGTCTCAGTCCCGCGCGTCGGGTCCCGCGCGTCGGGTTTCTGCCGTGCCGAATCTCTGGGTTCCCGCGCAGTCGCCTCTGCTACTCGCCGAAGTTCTCAATAGTTGGAGACAGTCCGCTCCCTCACTAAGGTGAGCGCGTGACCAAGCGTGGCTTGCATCCACCTCGCAACGGCTCGCGCTCCGCCGCCGCCGCGGGGCGGCCGCGCCGGGCATCGGCATCCGCACGCTCCCTCGACGAGGCCCGCTCCGCGCTTGCAGCTCGCCTCCGCGAGCGTCTGCCCGAGATTCAGGCGGCCATCGCGACTCGCGTCTACGCGATCTCCGATCCCCACGACGTCGCCGACCCCGCCTATCTCCAAGGTCTCAATGTTGCCCTCGCCGCCGCCATCGACTATCGGCTTGCCGTCCTCGAGGTCGGTGAGCGCCGCGCCCCGGCCGTTCCGCCGGTCCTGCTCGCACAGGCCCGTCTGGATGCCCGCGACGGCGTTTCCCTCGACACCGTCCTGCGTCGCTACTTCGCCGGCAACGCCCTCTTCGGGGACTTCCTCGTCGAAGAGGCGGAGCGGGCCGAGGTTCCGAGCTCGGCCCTTCGTCGCCTGCTCGGCGCGCAGGCGACGCTCGGCGATCGCCTGCTCGCCGCGGTCAGCGCCGAGCACGCCCGCGAGGCGAAGAACCGGCCCAGCAGCGCCGCCGAGCGGCGTCGCGAGTGCGTCAAAAGTCTGCTCGCCGGTGAGCTCGTCGATCACTCCGAGCTCGGATATGACCTCGACGCCCACCACCTCGCCCTGATGGTCAAGGGGGAGGGGGCGCCGGAGGCGATGCGCGTGCTGGCGGGGAGGCTCGACCGTCGCCTGCTCGCCGTCCGCCGTGAGGAGGAGTCGATCTGGGCCTGCTGGCTCGGCGGCAGGCGCCCGCTCGAGGCCGAGCAGGCGCTGCGAGCGCTTGGCGAAATCTCCCTGGATCGGGTGTTCGTGACCGTCGGCGAGCCCGGTGAGGGACTCTCGGGCTGGCGGCTCAGCCACCGCCAGGCCAAGGCGGCGCTGCCGATCGCCGAGCGCAGAGGGCAGCCCATCCTCCGCTACGCCGACGTCGCCCTGCTGGCATCGATCCTCCGCGACGACCTCGTCGCCACCTCGCTGCACCAGCTCTACCTGGAGCCGCTCGAAAGAGCGCGGGACGGCGGCAAGGTGGCGCGAGAGACCCTGCGCGCCTACTTCGCCGCCGAGCGGAACATCTCCTCGACCGCCGCCGCGCTGGGCGTCGATCGTCGCACGGTCACGAATCGCATTCGCGCCATCGAGGACCTCTTCGGCCGCCCCCTCAAGGACTTCGCGACGGAGCTGGAGACCGCATTGCGGCTGGACGATTGATTCGATCGCGGTCGTCTGCAGGTGCCACGGACCGTGGCGCCGTCATAACGTCGCACCCTTCCCAGGTTGCTGAATCCCGGCTGAGCAAGACCCCATATTGGGGAGGCAGCGACCGCCCGTAGCGGGAGAAGATCAGGCTCGATCCCATCTCACGAGCAGGGGGTAAGAGCATGAGGAAGCACCTGATTCGCGTCACGTGCCGTCGGGATCGGGCTCGCGCTGATCGTCGTGGCGAGCGCGCTCGCCAAGCCGGAGGTGGTCCGGGTCGGGAACCTCTTCCTCAGAGACAACGGCGGAATCTCGCCGTCCAAGCTGCCGAGGCACAAGCAGGCGCCGATCGCCGGCCAACCTCGATGCTGAAATCGGAACCAGCGACGGCAGCCATCCTCCCGCGGTCGAGAGCGTGATCGTCGACTTCGACAAGAGCATTCAGGTGAACGCCAAGGGCCTGCCCGTCTGCAAGGAGGGACAGCTCGCGGCGCGCTCCACCGTGGCCGCGAAGAAGGCCTGCCCCGACGCGATCGTCGGTTCCGGGGAAGGCGAAGTCGAAGTCGCCTTCCCCGAACAGAAGCCGTTCGCCGCCAAGGGCCCGATCGTCCTCTTCAACGGCGGCGTCCATGGCGGCACCACGCTTCTCCTCATCCACACCTACGTCGACGTTCCGGCGCCGACTGCGGTCATCGTCACGGTCAAGATCACCCGCATCCACCGCGGCCACTACGGCCTGCACACCGTCTCGCAGATCCCGGCGATCGCCGGTGGCGCCGGCTCGGTGACCAAGTTCAAGCTCACCATCGACCGCACCTTCACCTACAAGGGCAAGAAGGAGAGCTACCTGACCGCCAGCTGCCCGACCGGGCACTACTACACCGAAGGGAAAGTCCAGTTCAGCGACGCCACGGCGCTGAAGATCACCCACGTCCTGCCCTGTACCCCGGTCCGATAGCGAGCATCTGCTCGGCCGGCGCCGGGCGAAGCGTTCGCGCAGCCTCAGCGCCGCGATGCCACCGCCGGCAGCGATCACCGGCCCGAAGCTGAGCGCGGTCTCCTCGACCGGGATCCCGGCGATGTGGGCGAGGATCATCGCGCGGCCATTCCTAGCGTCCGGGAGGTACAGCTTCGAGGGCGCGCTCGAGGTTGTCGAAGCACGTGCGTCCAGCCGTCTTCGTGGGAGCGGACCGACTCCTCGTCCCGGAGGCCGCTGTGGGTGAAGCGCACGGTGGTGACGCCGTCGGCCTCCTCGAAGTCGATCTCGATCAGCGTCTCGCCTGCGTCGTCGTCGTCCCAGGTCCAGGTGAACGCGAGGCGGGTCGGCGGGTCGATCTCGGTGTAGTGGCCGCCGCCGCCGTGGTCGCTCGTCCTTGTCGGGGTCGCGCATGACCACGCGCACGGCGCCGCCGACGCGCAGGTCGACCTCGGCCTCGGGGGTCTCCCAGTCGTGCTCGGCCGTGGAACCAGCGGCGCATCACCTCCTCGCTGGTCCAGGCGTCGAAGACCGCCTCGGCGGGCGCCTGGAAGGTGCGCTCGATGCGCAGCGTCTCGCCGCTCATCGGTCCGCTCCGGTGCGCAGGCGCACGCGAGCCAGGCTCGCGCTACGACCACCGTGCCGGGCCGGCCAGCCAGGCAGACTCCTCCACCGGCATGCCGCGACGTGCGAGCGGGATCACGTGCGCTCGATCCGCTGCGAGCGGTCGCCCGAGGGCGGCTCGAGTCGTCGGTCCTCGTACTCGTCGTGGAGGTTCCACCACCCGTAGGGCTGGGTCTGCGGGTAGCCCTCGGGCGAGTCCTCCCACTCCTCCTGGCGGCCGAGCGCGGTGATGTCGAGGTAGGCCCAGGCGCTGCCCAGCGCCTCGTCGCCGCGCTTGTCGACGAAGTACGTGCGGAAGATCCGGTCCTCGTCGTCGCGGTAGAAGGCGTTGGTGCCGTGCCACTCGTCGACGCCGAAGTCGGCGTCGAAGTCGTCGGTGATCGTGTACCAGGGGATCTCCCAGCCCATCCGCGCCTTCCAGCGCTCGATGTCGGCCTGCGGCGCGCGCGAGACGTTCGCGAAGCGTGGTGTCGCGCGCGTTCAGGTGGGCGAGGTGGGCGACCTGGTCGGCCATGAACGAGCAGCCGCGGCAGCCGCTCTCGGGCCAGTCGGCGACGCCGGGCTCGAAGAAGAAGCGGTAGACGATCAGCTGGCGGCGCCCCTCGAACAGGTCGAGCAGGCTCGCCGGCCCGTCCGGGCCCTCGAAGCGGTACTCCTTCTCCACGGCCATCCTCGGCATCCGGCGGCGCTCGGCGGCCAGCGCGTCGCGGGCGCGGGTCAGCTCCTTCTCCTTGACCAGCAGCTCCTCGCGGGCGGCCTCCCACTCCTGCGGCGAGACGATCGGCGGCATCTTCATTTCGGCTCCTCCTTCAGGTACTCATCGACGACATCGAACAGGCGCTCCCAGAGGGCGCGCTGGCGATCCATCCAGTCGGCCGCCTCGTCGAGCACCTCGGGCTCGAGCGAGAGCCGGTGCGTCCGGCCCTCGACCACGCGGCTGACGACGCCCGTCTCCTCCAGCACCTTCAGGTGCTTGGAGATCGCGGGCTTGGAGACCCCGAAGCCGCGGGTGACTTCACCGACGGTCGCCGGGCCGACGGCGAGGCGTTCGACGATCCCGCGGCGGATCGGATGTGCAAGCGCCCTGAACGGATCGTTAACCATCTGGTGAACTATAGCGAACCTCGAAAAGGAGGCCGGCAAGGTGCTCGGCGCGGGCGCCGAGGCCGGCGTCAAGCTCGGTGAAAGTGGGACCGCGAACCGTCGTCTTGGCGTCGTCAGCGGCCCCACGCCTGGTCGCGCGGCAACCGGGCGCACCAGAGGGCGAAGAGGCCGACGGCGAGGACGGCGCCGGCCCAGTGCAGGTCGACGAGGACGGCGACGAGGCTGGGGAGGCCCGCCAGGACCGCGCCGATCAGGGTTGGGAGGAGAGGTAGCTTCAGGACCCGCGCCGTGAAGGCGGCGCAGAGCATCCAGGCGCCGGGCCCGGCGATCCAGCCCCAGTCGACGAAGAAGTTGTGCGGCAGGGCCAGAGCCAGGACGATCGAGAGCACGGCGACGGCGAGGAGCTGCAGCAGCGCTGCCCGCCACAGGGTCGGCGTGTCCAGCTTCTTTTCCGGTGGCGGGGTGGCCATACGCAGCGGCACTGACCATAGCCCCCGGCTGGAGTGCGCCTATTCGACGACGATCTTGCCGTGCATGAAGGGGTGGATCGTGCAGTGGTAGGCGAAGGTGCCCGCCTGGGGGAAGTGGATCGACACCGACGTCCCCGGCTTGATGTGCCCGGTGCTGAAGCTCCCCCTGCGGGTCGCCGTGTGCGCCGTGCCGCTCGTATTGGAGAAGGTGACCTTCGTGCCTCTGGCGATCGTTAACGTCGCCGGGTGGTAGGCAAAGTGGTTGATTTCCACAGTCGATGCTCGGCTGGCCTGAGCCAAGGGCTCGCCGGCGGAGGCAATAGCTCCCCGCAGGCCGATCAGCGCCAGGCCAAAAAAGGCCACCAGGGCGATTGCCGCCGCGAACTTCCACCCTCGCCAAGCGTCCGTGCTTGTCATCGCTCGCCCGTGGTCGTCATCGGTCCAAATTACGTAGCGAGCCCCGCCGAGGTTCAATCAGGGCTGTTCGAGCTCTGCGCCGGCGGAGCTCCTCGGGTTCAGCACCCCGCCAGCAGGGACGAGCAATAATGAAATCTCCCCGGGCGGTTAGCTCAGTTGGGAGAGCACCTCCCTTACAAGGAGGGGGTCACTGGTTCGAGCCCAGTACCGCCCACTCGATTGCTCGGCTACTGCAGCGCGAAGACGGCGTGGACGGTGGCGGTCACCGTCGAGGTGCCGGGCTTGACCGGGGGTGGGGCGGCCGTGCAGCTGGAGCTGGTTGCGTGCTTGGTGACGCCGGTGCTGACGCAGCCCCCGGTCGGGGCGGCCTTCGCGGTGCCCTCGCCGGGGAGGAATTCGGCGCCTTCGCCTTCGTCGATCTCGATCGCCTGGCCGAGGCTGGCACCGGCCGCGGTGGCGAGCGTGGTCGCTTTCGCTTTGGCCTTGCCGAAGGCCGCGGCGAGGGCGCTGGAGAAAGCCGATTCGGCGTCGCCGACGAAGAAGTTGGGGCCGCTGACGCCGGTCGCTCCGGCGCCGATCGCGGCGGCCACCAGTTCCCCGGCCTTTTCGGGCTGGTGGAGGGTGACGCCGATGCCCTCGCCGGCCCGGTAGACGGTCTGCTTGCCGTGGGGTGACTTGCGAACCGAGATCCGCCCGGTGGTGACGTCGCCGGCGCCGACGCCGGGAATCCCCTGGACGGCGGCGATGACGCCGCGCAGGCCGCTGGAGACCGCGCTGAGGGCCGCACCGCGGCTGCGCCGTTCCTTGCTCACCGAGAAGCCGAGGCTGGCGCTGTCGTTCGGAACCTTCAGGGTGGCGCTGGCGGTGACCGAGACGGACCGTTCCGCCGCGCCGGCCGCCGCCGGTGCGAGCAGCGCCAGGGCCAGAAGCGCGATCGGGATGGAGATTCGGGAGCGCGGGTTCATCGGATCCTCTCCAGGCTACCCGCGCAGCCCGCTCAGCCAAACGCCCGCACGGCGAGCACCGCGGCCACGACCAGGCCGATCGAGGCGATCGCGACGCGGAGCACCTCGCCGGAGACCCGCCGGGCCAGCTTGGCGCCGAGCCGCCCGCCGAGGAGCGAGGAGACCATCAGGCAGACGGCGTAGCGCCAGTCGACCGGGGCGAGGAAGGCGTAGGCGAGCGCCGCCAGCAGGTTGGCGATGCCGGCGAGGAGGATCTTGATCGCGTTGAGGTGCTGCATCGAGGCCGGCGACGAAGAGGCCGAGGATGCCGAGCAGGAGGATGCCGACGGCGGAGCCGAAGTAGGCGGCGTAGGCGCCGGAGAAGCAGCAGGCCGGCGGTGAGGAAGGGGGAGTGCTCGTCGCCGGCGTGGGAGATCCTCGGCGTCAGCCGCGGCTGGAAGAGCAGCAGCAGGCAGGAGCCGGCGATCAGGCCGGGGACGATCGCCTCGAAGGTGTCGTTGGAGGTGATCAGCAGCAGCGCCGTGCCGGCGACGGCGCCGATCAGCGTCGGCACGGCCAGCCGGGTCAGCCGCTGGCGCTGCTCGCCGAGCAGGTCGGCGTAGCCGATCGCGCCGCCGACGGCGCCCGGGATCAGCCCGACGGTGCTGGTCACGTTGGCCGCCAGCGGCGGCACGCCGAGCGCGATCAGGGTCGGGAAGGTGATCAGCGAGCCGGCGCCGGCGAGGGCGTTGGAGGCGCCCGCCGCGGCTCCGGCCGCCGCGACGGCGAGCAGCTCGAGCATCGGCTCAAGTCTGACCGGAGAGCCACGCCGCACTCGCCGCCACAGCGACGGCGGCCGCGGCTGGGTGCGCCGCCACTCTTCCTCGCTCGGCAGCCGGCCGGCCTTGCGGGCGGAGAGCACGCAGGCGGTGTGGGCGTGGCGGCGACGCGAGGTGTCGCCCTCGGGAGCGATCAGGACGTGCTCGCTGAGGGCGGGGAGGTGCTTGCCGCAGAGCGGGCAGCGGTAGGTGGCCGGCTTCAGGTTCTGGGCCGGCCGCATCGACCACCAGCGGATCTGCTCGGCCACGGTTACCGGAACGCTACTCGCGGCGCTCCCGGGCGAGGGCGACGAGGGCGGCGCCGGAGCCGCGCGGCTCGACCAGCCCGCGCAGGTCGTGGGCGGCGAAGATCTCGTCGAGTTCCTCGCGGGTCAGGGTCTCGCGCTCGAGCGCGTGGGCGGCGAGGTCGTCGAGGCATCCGCGGTTGGCGGCGAGCAGCGCCCGCGCCCGCCGGTAGGCCTCGCGGGCCAGCGTCATCGCGGCGATGTCGACCTCGCGGCGGGTTGCGTCGGAGACCGCGTAGTCGCCGGTCGGCAGCGCGATCGGCGGCGGCCCGTCGTGGTCGAGCGCGACCCCCATCCCGAACTCGCCGACCATCTGCTTGCAGACCAGCGTGCACCCGGTCGAGGTCGTCGACGGCGCCCGAGTAGGACTCGCCGAACACCTCCTCCTCGGCGGCGCGCCCGCCGAGCAGGGTCACCACCTCGTCGAGCAGCTCGTCGCGGGACTTCAGGTAGCTGTCCTCCTGGGGCGAGTGGCCGACGAAGCCGAGCGCCGGGCCGCGCGGGACGATGCTGAGGATCTCCGGCGGGTCGCAGCCCGAGCAGCCTGCGGCAGAGCGCGTGGCCGGCCTCGTGGTAGGCGACGATCCGCCGCTCCTTGTCGCTCAGCCGCCGCGCCTGCTGGGAGCCGACCGACTGGCGCAGCAGCGCCTCGTCGAGATCCTCGCGGCCGATCGCGGCGCGGCCGGCGCGGCCGGCGATGATCGCCGCCTCGTTGAGCGCGTTGGCGAGCTGGGCGCCGGTCATCCCGGTCGTCTTGCGGGCGACGTCGGTGAGGTCGAGGTCGGCGGCGAGCGGCTTGCCCTTGGCGTGGCTGCGCAGGATCGCCTCGCGCCCGTCGCGGTCGGGCGGCGCGACCAGCACCTGGCGGTCGAAGCGGCCCGGTCGCAGCAGCGCCCTGTCGAGCTTGTCGACGTAGTTGGAGGCGGCGATCACGATCACCGTGCCGGGGTCGCGCTCGAAGCCGTCGAGCTCGACCAGCAGCTGGTTCAGCGCCTGCTCGCGCTCGCTGGAGCCGCCGTCGCCGCCACCGCCGCTGCGGGCGCCGCCGACGGCGTCGAGCTCGTCGATGAAGATCACCGCGCGGCCGGACTTGCGCGCCTCCTTGAACAGCCGCCGGATCCGCGCCGCGCCGCGGCCGACGAACATCTCGACGAAGCTCGAGCCGGAGGCGGCGAAGAAGTCGACCCCGGCCTGCGCGGCGACCGCCCGTGCCAGCATCGTCTTGCCGGTCCCGGGCGGGCCGAACAGCAGCACGCCGCGCGGCGGCTGCGCGCCGAGCGCGGCGAAGCGGTCCGGTTCGCGCAGCCACTCGGCCACGTCCATCAGCTCGTCCTTGGCGGCGTCGACGCCCTGGACCTCCTCCCAGAGGACCGGCTCGGTCTTGCTCGCCTTGACCGTTTCCGGCTTGGTCGTGCCGATCGTGCTGCGCATCAGCCGCAGGAAGACGAACAGCAGCATGGCCATGAAGACGACCCCGAAGACGGGGTACCAGTTGAAGAAGAATTCCTGGATTTCGCTTGCCAGCATGGGTTCGGTGCCCCGGAAGGGCTCGCACGTAACAACGGCTGGTCGTGCTCGAGCTTTCGAGCCACCTCAGCGGTGGGCGATGGCTCTAGCTCTCGAGGACTTCCGCGGGGGCGAGGGCTCTAGCTGCGCTCGACCTGGGAGCCGCCGACGATCGCCTCTTCGCCGCTGTCGCCGAAGACGATCCAGGCCTTGTTGCCGCCGTCGTAGTCGGGCGCCCAGAGCTTCAGCGTCGCCGGCCGTCCCCAGACCGTCACCTGCTCCTCGCCGGTCGCGTCGAGGCCGCGCCAGATCCGCACGAAGGGGTTGCTCTCCCACTCCTCGCCGATCGTCGTCGGCTCGCGGTGGCCGGGGTGGACGCGGGTCTCGGGCGGCAGCTCCATCAGCCGCATCACCGAGGCCTGGAGATCGTCGAAGCCGCTCGCGCCCGGGCGCCATCGTGCCGCCGACCGTTCCCTTGAAGAGGACGTCGGCGGTGAAGACGTCGGTGCCGTCGACGAGGAAGGCGAAGTGGCCGGCGGCGTGCCCGGGGGTGAAGATCGCCTCGATCTCGAGCCCACCGGCCTCCAGCTTCTCGCCGTCGGCGAGGATCGATCTCGACCTCCTCGTCGAGCTCGGCGGCGGTCGCCTCGTGGGCGACCAGCGGCGGGTTGCCGAGCTGCTCGCGCGCCTCGGCGAGGCCGGCGACGTGGTCGCCGTGGGGGTGGGTGACGAGGATGTGGGTGATCTCGATCCCGTCGCGCTCGGCCCGCTCCAGCAGCGGACCGAGGTCGTCGTTGCCGTCGATCAGCACGCCGGTGCCGCCCTCGGGGTCGGCGACCAGGTAGGCGTTGGACAGCCACTGCGGGTTCTCGGTCCTCTCGACGATCAACGCTCCTCCTCGTTCGCGGGCATCCGCAACTCTCCCAGACGGGGCGTGCTAGTTCCCCGCCATATACGGGGGTCAAGCTCAGACACGCCCGCTCCCGTCTCCCCGGCCCCGCCCGCCGCCCCACGGCCTCGAGGTTGCCTGCCGCGGCGAGGCCCCTTGTCAAACGGTCGCGGAGACGGCGCTGCCCTCGAGCAGCGTGCGGGCGACCAGCTCGGGGTCGTCCCAGGTCGGCGTGTGGCCGACGCCGGGCAGGACGAGGAAGCGCGAGCCGGCCGGGCGGCGCTCCGGCTTGGGCGGGCCGACGAGGCGGTCGAGCTCGGCCCAGGCGATCGTCACCGGCACCTCCTCCGGGTAGCCCGCGGGGTCGAAGAGGTGGGTGCGCATCGCCCGGTTGGCGCCGTCGTAGCCGTTGGAGTCGATCCAGCCGAGGACCAGCTCGCGGCCGGCGTCGGCCGGGATCCGCTCCGGGTGGGCGGCGAAGGTGGCGAGCATGCGCCGGCGCAGGGCGCGGGACCAGCAGGGCGACCGAGACCAGCGGCCGGCATGCGCTGCGCCGAGGCGCGGACGTCCCGGCCCGCCGCGGGCCGAGCGGCGCGCGCCAGAGGCCGGCGGGGGAGAGCGCCGTCACCGAGGCGGCCCAGCCGGCGCGGCCCATTTCCAGGCCGACCCAGCCGCCGAGTGAGTTGCCGGCGACGTGCGGGCGCTCGATCCCCAGCTCCAGGCAGGCTCGCGCAGCGCCGCGGCCAGGTTGGCGGCGGTCGGCTCGACCTCCTCCGGCAGCGGCGGCGCCGCGCCGAAGCCGGGCATGTCGAGGACGACCACCTCGCGCTCCGGCGCCGAGCAGGTCGATCACCGGGTCCCAGACGCGCGGTCGAGGCGCCGAGACCGTGGATCAGCAGCAGCGGCTCGCGGCCGCCGCCGCTCACCGCCACCCCGGCTTGGCGAAGAGCGCCTGCACGTCGCCGATCCGCCGCTCGCGGAAGCCCGCCTCCGAGGAGCTCAGGTAGAAGTCCCAGAGGCGGCGGAAGCGCTCGTCGTAGCCGCTGCGGCGCGCAGCCGCTCCCAGGCGCCGAGGAAGCGCTCGCGCCAGGCGGCGAGGGTCGGCGGGTAGTGGGCGGTGATGTCGTCGACCCAGACCTGGCGCATGCTGGTGACGCGGGCCAGGCAGTCGGCGATCGCCTCTTCGGAGGGCAGGCAGCCGCCGGGGAAGACGTGGGTGTTGGCGAAGCTGCGGGCGCCCTTCTCGACCTCGTAGATGCCGTCGTCGATCGTGATCGCCTGCAGCAGCATCAGCCCGTCGGCGCTGAGCAGCTCGTCGCAGCGGCGGAAGAAGTCGTCGAAGTACTGCCAGCCGACCGCCTCGATCATCTCGACCGAGACCAGCCGGTCGTAGCTGCCGCGCAGGTCGCGGTAGTCCTCGCAGCAGCACCGTCACCCGGTCCTCCAGCCCGGCCTCGCGCACCCGCCGGCTCGCCAGCTCGTGCTGCTCGCGGGAGATCGTCGTCGTCGTCACCCGGCAGCCGTGCTCGCGCGCGGCGTGGACGGCGAGCCCGCCCCAGCCGGTGCCGATCTCCAGCAGGTGGTTGTCGGGGCCGAGGCGGAGCTGGTCGCAGATCCGGTCCAGCTTCGCCAGCTGCGCCTCCTCGAGGCGTCGCCTCCGGGCCGGGAAGTAGGCGCAGGAGTACATCATCCGCTCGTCGAGGAAGGTGGCGAAGAGGTCGTTGCCGAGGTCGTAGTGGGCGGAGATGTTGGCGCTGGGCGCCGGCGCGGGTGTTCTCGGGGACGAGGCGCCGAGCCCGGTGCAGCAGCGCCGCGCGGCCTGGCGATCGGCGCCGCGCAGGCCGTCGAGGTCGCGCAGCTCGCGGGCGGCGATGCGGATCAGCGAGACCAGGTCGTCGGTCTCCCAGAGGCCGTCGACGTAGGCCTCGCCGAGGCCGACGCTGCCGTGCAGCGGCCCGCGCCAGGCGGCGGGGTCGTTGACGTGACCGTGGCGCTGCAGGTCGGCGCCGGCGGGGCCGAAGGCGCGGCGGCGGCCGCCCTCGACGACCTCGATCCGGCCGGCGCGGACGCCGCGACGCATCACGGTCGAGACGGCGGTGCGGGCGAGCGCGTCCCTCATGGCGAGACGAACCCCTTCGGCCTGCTGCCCTCCGGGTGCGGGAAGTAGCGGGCGCCCTTCAGCTTCAGCCGCAGCGACTGGGCGTAGATCTTCGCCACCACCTGCAGCGACATCGCCGGGTAGCGGGCCAGCAGTCCGCGCCAGCAGCGGCCGGCTCAGCTCGCGGCGGCGCAGCGAGAGGGTCGCGTCGAAGGACTTGCCGCCCTGCCCGGCGTCGGGCCGCGACTCGATGTGGACGGCGAGCCGCTCGCCGGGCTCGCTGGCGCGGAAGGCGTAGGTCTGGTCCATCCCCATCAGCGGGGAGACGTGGAGCGTCTTGTCGAGCTCGTCGGTCAGCACCGTGCCCTCGCGCTCGCCGCGGGCGAGGACATAGGCATGACGCTCTCCCCAGGGGATGTTCTCGACGTCGGCCACGACCGCCTCGACCCGCTCGCCCGGCGCTGTCGAAGCAGTAGTAGAAGCTGACCGGGTTGAAGGAGTGGCCGAGGTAGCGCAGCCCGGCGAGCAGCCGCACCGGGCCGGCGGGGCGGGCGCCGGTCTCGGCCTCGACGGCGTCGCGGGCGCACTCCTCCAGCGGCCGGTCCGGGTCGCCCATGAAGTCGGCGCGGCGGAAGCGGGCGGGCGCGGCGCGGCGGGCCGACCAGAGCGGGTAGGGATCGAGCAGCTGCGGCAGCTCGGCCAGGTCGAGGTACATGAGGAAGAAGCGGTAGCGGAACTCGTGCTCGACCGGCTCGAAGCGGCGGTGGCGGATCCAGCCCTCGTAGACGGCGGAGGCGGTCATGCGGCGAGCGCCTCCTCCGACGTGTCTGAGTTTGACCCCCCTATGCGGCGGGAAACCTCAGACACGTCCGGGGGGGTCGGTCCGGGCGCCAGCCGCTCGCAGGCGCGTAGGGCGCTGACGACGCCGTCCTCGTGGAAGCCCCAGCCCCAGTAGGCGCCGCAGTAGTGGGTGCGGCGCACGCCGCTGATCTCGGCGTGGCGGGCCTGGGCGGCGACGCCCTCGGCGGTGTAGACGGGGTGGTCGTAGCTCGAAGCGGCGCAGCACCTTCGCGGGGTCGATTTCCGCGCCGCGGTTGAGCGTGACCAGGTACTCGCGCTCGGCCCGCAGCCGCTGCAGGTTGTTCATCCAGTAGGTGACGGTGCTGCGCCCGGCCGGGCTGCTCGGCGAGGTGGAAGTTCCAGCTCGACCAGGCGGCGCGGCGGCGCGGCAGCAGCGAGGTGTCGGTGTGGAGGACGGCCTCGTTGCGCTGGTAGGGGATCGCGCCGAGGATCTCGCTGCTCGGCCTCGCTCGGGTCGGCGAGCATCGCCAGCGCCTGGTCGGAGTGGGTCGGCGATCACGACCTGGTCGAAGTCCTCGCTCTCGCAGCCCTCGGCCTCGATCCGCACCCGGTCGGGCAGCCGCTCGATCCGCCGCACCGGCGCCCGCAGCCGCACCCGGTCGCGCCAGGGCGCGGAGATCGCCTCGACGTAGCTGCGCGAGCCGCCGGCTACGGTCCGCCAGCGTGGGCCGGTCGCGCAGGCTGTACATGCCGTGGTTGTCGAAGAACTCGGCCATGAAGCTGGCCGGGAAGCTCCACATCTGCTCCGGGTCGGCCGACCAGACGGCGGAGGCCTGGGGCACGATCAGGCGCTCGACGAAGTGCTGGGAGAAGCCCTTCTCCTCGAGCCAGCGCCCGAGCGAGGGGGCGGTGCCGTTCATCCCGATCAGCGCCTGCGCCTCGCGGTTGAAGCGGCGCCAGTCGCGCAGCATGCCGAGGAAGGAGGGGCTGAGCAGGTGGGCGGGCCGGGCGAAGAGGCCGCGCGGCGTGCCGGAGTACTCGAAGCGGCCGCCGTCGGAGACCGAGAAGCCCATGTGCGAGGGCTGGCTGGCGACCCCGAGCTCCTCCAGCAGCGCTTCGAAGTTGGGGTAGTTGCGGTCGTTGAAGACGATGAAGCCGGTGTCGATCCAGTGCGGTCCCGTCCTCGGCCTCGACCTGGACCGTGTTCGAGTGGCCGCCGAGCCGCTCGCCGGCCTCGTAGACGACGATCTCGTGCTCGGGGTGCAGCCGGTGGGCGGCCACGAGGCCCGAGACGCCGGTTCCGACGATCGCGATCCTCATCGTCCGCCATTACGGGCCGTGAGCCCGATCGGTTGCATCGGCGTCCTTGACCGGCGCGGTAGAGGCTCTTCCGGATAGCGAGGGGCCAACTCTGCGTCGCCCGGCGCAGTGGTGGCAGCAGCCGGAAACCTCTACCGCGCCTCGAGCGCTCAGCCGTAGGGCTTGTAGATCAGCCGGTAGCCGAGCAGCTCGGTGACGGTCGCGAAGCCGTAGCCGCGGGCGCGCAGGGTGTCGATGATCTGCGGCAGCGCCGCCAGGGTCTCGCTGCGGTCGCCGCCGCCGTCGTGCATGAGGATGATCGAGCCGGGCTGGGCGGTGCCGACGATGCGTGCTGTAGATGGCGCCGGTGCCGGGGGTCGACCAGTCCATCGGGTCGACGTCCCAGGTGATCGTCCGCATCCCGAGGCTCGCCGCGGTGGCGATGACGCTCGCAGTCGACCGCGCCGCCCGGCGGCCGGAAGAGGCAGGGCCTGAAGTGGGTGTAGGCGGCGATCCGCGCGGCGGCGCCGGCGATCTGCGCGTAGTCGGGGTATTCGACGTGGTTCATCGTGTGGTCGCCGATCTCGTTGCCTTCGGCGAGGATCTGGCGCATCGTCGCTTCGCGGCCCGGCATCTCCTGGCCGATCTCGAAGAAGGTGCCGTGGACGTCCTTTTCGCGCAGCACGTGCGAGGAAGCCGGGCGTGTATTCGCTGGGCCCGTCGTCGAAGGTGAGGGCGACGACCTTGCGGTCGCGCGGGCCGTTGGTGTCGAGCCCGGCGCGTGCCGCCGCGTGCAGCCGACCGCGCGCACCGGCCGCAGCCGGAAGGCGAGGCTGCCCGAGGCGGGCAGGGTCTGGGCGCAGTGGCCATCCGGCTCGCAGCCGCTGCCCGCGAGCACCCGCCAGCCGTAGCGGCGCGGGGTCAGGCCGGCGTCTTCCGGCGACCAGGGCGACGACCAGCTTCTGGGCGCTCGGGCCGCTTCACCGTCGCCGCACCGTTTCCCTCCCGATCGCCTTGCCCGCTGCCGTTGACCAGCTCCAACCCGACCCGGCGGTGCGCCTTCGGCCCGCCGAGGCAGAGGCGCCGCTCGCCGGCGCGCCGCCGCTCGGCTCAGCGCCAGGCAGAGGTAGCGGGAGGCGGCGCGCCGGGTGTCCGGCTGCGGTTCGAGCTTCGCGAGCGGCAGCGGCGAGGCGGTCCGCAGGGTGAAGATCAGCTCGCGCCCGGCCTGCGAGAGCCCGGCGCGGACGAGTCGCGGCGACCGGCCCGGTGCGCGGCCGCGGCGCCGCGCCGGCGCGACGGCGCAGCAGCGCCGCTGCGACGAGCGCGGCGATGCAACGGGATCTTGCGAGAGGGAGGAATTTCGAGGTGCTCGGCGGCGGCGTGGAGGAGGCTGTCCATATTAAGTCCGGAGTCCAGACAGGCGGTTCCGCTCGGGTACCCGGCGGGCGATGAATTTTCCCACCGCAGCGCTCTTGCCGCTACCGTGTTCAGAGCAGACGTGAGGTCCAGACGCACTCCGAGGCGACGTCCGACCCCTGGTGCTTCTGGCGATCCTGACTGTGATGGCGACGATCGGCCAATTGCCCGCCGCCGCAGCCGCCGAAACCGGCGGGGCCGGAGAAGTGGAAGGAGCGCCGGCCATCAGCAACACGCCGTTCGACCGCCAGGGCATGTGGATCTGGTACGTCGAACGCTCCGAGGGCGGCAGCATCGCGGCGATCGTCGCCCGCGCCAAGCGCGCCGGCATCGGCACCGTCTACATCAAGTCCGGCGACGGCGGCACGCGTCTGGAGCCAGTTCAGCAGCGGCCTGGTCGCAGGCGCTCCACGCGGCGGCCTCGACGTCTGCGCCTGGCAGTTCGTCTACGGCGACAGCCCCGCGGCCGAGGCCCGGGTCGGCGCCGCCGCGGTCGAGCGAGGGCGCCGACTGCCTGGTGATCGACGCCGAGGGCGACTACGAAGGCAAGTACGCCGCCGCCGACCGCTACATCCGCACCCTGCGCGCCGCGATCGGCGAAACCTTCCCGCTCTCCCTCGCCGGCTTCCCCTACGTCGACTACCACCCGGCCTTCCCCTACTCGGTCTTCCTCGGCCCCGGCGGCGCCACCTACAACCAGCCGCAGATGTACTGGAAGGCGATCGGCACCTCGGTCCGCGCGGTCTACGAGCACACCTACCTCTACAACCGCCTCTGGGGTCACCCGATCTACCCGATCGGCCAGACCTACGAAGCGCCCGGCAACGGCCCGCTGAAGCTCTTCCGCCGCTTCGCCGCCAGCTACGGCGGGCTGGCGCCGAGCTGGTGGGACTGGCAGGAGACGACCGGCCAGGAGTGGGGGGCGCTCGGCGCCGCCAGCGCCGCGCGGCCGGTCACCGGCTACCGCCCGAACGTCGACCCACCCGCTGCTGAAGCGGGGCAGCCGCGGCGACATGGTCGTCTGGGCGCAGGAGCACCTGATCGTCGGCCGGCGAGGAAGTTCCCGGTCACCGGCGTCTTCGGCAAGCTGACCGATCGCCGCCGTCCGCTCCTTCCAGGAAGCCCACGGCCTGCCGGTCGACGGCGCGATCGGCACCACCACCTGGCAGTCCCTGCTCAACTTCGCGCCGTACCGGACGCCCTGGTCCGGGACCGCCGCGCGCCGCAGCGCCGGCGCCTCGGCGCAGCCGCGTGCGGCCGCCGAGCCGGCCGCTCTCGGCCTCGCTGCCCGCCAAGGCCGACGAGATAGATCCGGGTCCCGCCCCTTGAACAGGCGCCCGGCGGGGGCGCTTGCGGGCATGGCCATGATCCTTCTCCTCGCCGCCCCGGCGGCTGCGGCGACGCGCTTGCCGCCGGCGCCGCGGACGCTCTTCGACGGTGCCGCGGCCGGCGGTGCCGCCGCGCGACGTCGTCCGGGCCGAGCCGGGCGAGGCGCGGCGGCGCGGATCGCGGCGACCGCCTCGAGCCAGCGCTACTCGCTGGATGACGGCAGCGACGACTCGATCGCGGTCGACGTCACCGCCAGCCTGCGAACAGGAGCCTGCACCGCTGCCGACCCGCAGGCGATCGCCGACACCGTCGGCACCTTCATCCACGGCCCCGAGGTCGAGCTGCTGACGGTGCAGCTCGACACCCCGTTCCAGCTCGGCTTCGACTGCGGCTTCGACGCCGAGTCCTGCTACTACGGCGGCGAAGACAAGATCGTCCTCAGCGGCGACGACGAAGTCGCCTCCGACGGCGCCAGCCGCGAATTCGTGCTTGCCCACGAGTACGGGCACCACGTCGCCCAGCACCGCCAGATCCCGGCCCCGTTCGGCACCGCGATCAACTGGGGCACGGAGCGCTGGTCCAGCTACGAGCACGTCTGCCAGGGTCACCGCGAGGGCGCCCTCTTCCCTGGCGACGAGGGCAGCCACTACTACGAGGACCCCGGCGAGGCCTTCGCCGAGTCCTTCGCCCACAATCGCTTCCCCAACGCGCCGGTTGCCTGGTCCTGGGCGCCGGCGCTGAAGCCCAACGCCACCGCCTTCCGCGCGATCCGCCGCGACACGCTCTCCCCCTGGGAGGGGCGCCGGAGCTTCACGGTCTCCGGCCGGGTACCCCGGCACGGCGCCGTCGTCCAGGAATTCCGCACCCCGTTCGACGGCGAGGTCAGCATCGGCCCGGTGGGCAGCCCGGGGCTCGGCTACCGGCTGGCGATCCGCAACCGCTCCGGCAAGGTCCTGCGCAGCTCCCGCCAGGGTGTCTCCCGCCATCACCGGCTCGATTACACAGTCTGCGGCCAGTCCCGGCTACGGGTCGCCGTGCAGTCGCGTGGGAGGGCCGGCAGCCCTTCCACCTGACGATTCAGCGCCCTTGAGCGGCGAGTGTCGAATCGTCCCCGCTATAGGGGGGACGATTCGACACTCGCCGGGGTCAGGCGGCGATGCCCGTCTCGAGCCGGCCCAGGGTGGGGGACTCGATGACGAGCTCGTCGCCGTCGGCGAGCCAGACGCGCGGGTCGCGGACGCTGCCGACGCCGTCCGGGGTGCCGGTCGAGACGATGTCGCCCGGCTCCAGGGTCATCAGCTGCGAGAGGTGGGAGAGCAGGCGGGGGACGCTGAAGATCAGGTCCGCGGTGGTGGCGCCCTGCATCTGCTCGCCGTTCAGCGTCAGGCGATCCCGATCGCGTCGTGCGGCCCGGCCTCCTCGGGAGTGACCAGCGCCGGTCCGCAGGGGGCGGAGCCGTCGAAGACCTTGCCGGACATCCACTGCGGGGTGGCGAACTGGAGGTCGCGGGCGGAGAGGTCGTTGAGCAGGGTGTAGCCGGCGATGTGGTCGAGCGCCTCGGTCTCGCCGACGTCCTTGGCGTGGCGGCCGACGACGAAGGCGACCTCGGCCTCGTAGTCGACCTTGCGGCTGTTGGCCGGCAGCTTCACGGTGACGCCCGGCGCGGCGAGCGCGTTGCGGTACTTGGCGAAGATCGTCGGGCTCTGCGGGCGCGCTCGATCCCGCGCCTCGGCCGCGTGCTTGCCGTAGTTGAGGCCGATGCAGACGATCTTGTCCGGGTCCGGGATCGGCGGCAGGAGGGAGACGGCGCTGCGCGGGTGCGACGGCGTCCCGGTGTTGCCGAGCGTCCCGCGCAGGTCCTCGACGCGCCCGGCCGCGATCAGCTCCCGCAGGCTGCCGCGATGCGGCTCCCCGAGCGCCGCCCAGGCGTCGACGACGCGATCGTCCTCGAGCACCCCGGCCCGCGGCCCGTCGCCGGCGTCGTAGCTGACCAGCCTCATGGCCGGCAGCCTAGATCACCGGGGCGTGCCTGGCGCTTCGCATCTCGGCGTCCTCGGTCGCTCGTGTGCGGAGCACACTTCGCTTCCTGCGTCTTGATCTGCTTGGCCAGGCACGCCCCGGTCGTCGCTAGGCGGGCTCCGGCTCCGGCTCGGCCTCGAACTCGGTGCCGACCAGCGTCTCGCGTTCGATGTCGCGCTCGCGGACCAGCCACAGGGCCAGCACGGCGCCGGCGAAGGAGAGCGATCGCGCCGAGCAGGAGGATCTCGTTGAGGCCGTGGAGGAAGCCCTGTTCGGCGGCGTTGCGGGTCAGCTCACGGCGCCCTGCGGGGAACCGCCGACAGTGCCTGCGGCAGCGCCCCCGAGGAGGTCGCTTCGACCAGTTCGCGCGCCTGGGCGCCGTCGACCGCGCCGCCGGCGACTTCCTGCGTCTTGGCGGCGCCGGCGCCGAGGAAGATCGCCCCCCAGGCGGCGATGCCGACGGCGATCCCGACCTGGCGGAAGGTGTCGTTGATCCCCGCCGCCATGCCGCTGCGCTCCTTTGGGACGACGCTGAGGGCGACGTCGGCGATCGACCGGGTTGAGCAGGCCGACGCCGACCCCGCTGACCACGAAGCCGGCCAGCAGCGCCGTCCATTCCGAGTGCAGGTCGAGGCCCGCCATCAGCGCCAGTCCGACGCCGGTCAGGGCGAGCCCGCCGCTCATCAGGTAGCGCGCCTGCACCTTCGCCAGCGCCATCCCGGCGAACGGAGCGACGATGAAGGAGGCGACCGTGATCGGCAGGTAACGGACGCCGGCTTCGATCGGGGAGAGGCCGAGGAAGCTCTGCAGGTACAGGGTCAGGTAGAGGAACAGCGCGAACATCGAGCCGGAGACCGCGAACGCCGCCAGCTGGACGCCGGTGAAGGCGCGGCCGGCGGAAGAGCGCGAGCGGCAGCATCGGCTCGCGCCACCCGCTGCTCGATCGCGACGAAGGCCGCCATCAGCACCGCGGCGGCGGCGAACAGGGAGACGATCAGGGCGCTGCCCCAGCCCTCGTCGTTGCCGCGCACGAGCGCCAGCACCAGCAGGAACAGCGCGGTCGAGAAGGTGAGCAGGCCGCCCCAGTCGATCCGGGTCGCGTTGGGGTCGCGCGACTCGGCCAGCTTCCAGTAGGTGACGGCGATCGCGGCGAGGCCGATCGGCACGTTGAGCAGGAAGACCGACTGCCAGCCCAGCCCGTCGGTCAGCAGGCCGCCGACCAGCGGGCCGATCGCGACGGCGATCCCGATCGTCGCCCCGTATATCCCCATCGCCATGCCGCGCTCGGGGCCGCTGGGGAACTCCTGCGCGACGAGGGCGAGCGAGACGGCGAACATGATCGCGCCGCCGATGCCCTGCAGGCCGCGGGCGAGGTTGAGGAAGGTCGGGTCGGGGGCCAGGGCGCAGAGCAGCGAGGCGAGCGGAGAAGATCGCCCAGGCCGATCGCGAAAACGCGCCGCCGTCCCAGCCGGTCGGCCAGGGACCCGGCCGTCAGGACCAGCGCCGCCAGCGAGAGGGCGTAGGCGTCGATCACCCACTGCAGGTCGGTGAAGCTGCCGCCGAGATCCTTCTGGATCGCCGGCAGCGCGGTGTTGACGACGGTGATGTCGAGCAAGAGCATGAAGGTGGCGACGCAGACCGCGCCCGAGCGTCCACCACTTGCGATTCGTTGCGGAGTTCATTGCGGCCTCCTGTGCATCGGGTACAATTCGTAAGGAAGCCTTGTTAGGCTACCTGATCAAGCGACCTTATCAGGCTTCCTTACTAAATGACGGCAGCCCCCTGACACCCCCTTTCGCCAAATTCCCCTCACGGGGCTGCTCGAGATCGCCATCGAGGCGATGTTGGCCGAGTTCCGCGTCGAGCTGAGTCGAGGCCGGCTACGGCGACATCCGCCCCACCCACGGCTGCGTCTTCCGCTTCGTCCGCGAAGAGGGGATGAGGCTGACCGAGATCGCCACCCTCGCCGGCATGACCAAGCAGTCGGTCGGCGAGATGGTCGACGATCTGGCCGACCCGCGGCTACGTCGAGCGGATCCCCGACCCGGACGACCGCCGCGCCAAGCTGATCCGCCTGACCGACAAGGGCGAGCAGGCCCAGGCCGTCGGCTTCGGCCTCTTCACCCAGCTCGAGCAGCGCTGGGCCGAGCGCTACGGCGCCGACCGCCTCGCCCAGCTGCGCGACCTGCTCGAAGAGATCGCCGCGGTCGAGAAGCCCCAGGCCGTCCCCGAGCTGGACCACCCGGCCCTCGCCGGCGTCTCCTGAGCGGCGCATCGCGACCACGGTCGGCACCTGCCGGATGCGCTAGCTTTGGCGGCCGGGCCGCTGCCGTAAGGCCCATCCGAAACTCTCGGGGGCGTAGCTCAGCTGGTTAGAGCGCCGGCCTGTCACGCCGGAGGTCGCGGGTTCGAGTCCCGTCGCTCCCGCTCGAACTGGAACGCATTGCAGCGCTTGAAGTTTGTCGTGTCCGAATAGCAAGAGCACCGCATTCGGCCAGCAGGCGGCGCCGCCCACTCAGTCGGTTAGGGTCACAAGATGCGTGGGATGGTTGCCCTTACGTGTGCGTTGGTACTGGGCTGCGCCGCCGCTGCGGCCCGCGCCGACGGCGTGGTCCCGGTCGAAGGCCCGTGGCACGCGACGACCTCGGCCGGGCTCCCGGTCAGCTTCGCAGTGACGGCCGGGCAGGTGGTCCACTCCCGCTTTCGCTTCAAGTGGGGCTTCTGCGGGACGTTCGAGTCCGAATTGGGACCCCCCGTGTCGATCGAACCGAACGGCCACTGGAAACATGTCGAGGGCCAGGGCCCGTTCATCGAAGCCACCTTCGTCGCGCCCGACCGCGCCGAAGGCTCGGTGACTGCCCCGAGCCGCGAGCTCCCCGGCTGCCCGGAAACGCACGCCACGTTCACCGCCGAACCGGGCGAAGGGTCGTTCGAGCTGGCGCCGGCGGTGGTCCGCGCCAACGTCCGCGAACGGCGCCTCGTGCACAAGCCCGCCGGCATGCTCCTGAAGCGCGATGGCTCCCTAAAGCTCTACGGCCTGCGTTGGCACGGCTTCGGCGAACCGACCGCCCACGCCAGCGGGCATGCCTACCTGCGCCACGGCTGCCGCCGCTGCCCCGACCGGGTTGTGAGGCGCCCCCGCGTCACCGTGCTGCTCAACGAACTGACCCAGCAGGGCGACTACAGGGTCTACCTCCACATCCGCTACGACTTCCACGGCCCGATCCCACCGGGCTTCGCGGGTCACGGTTCGCGGATCCTCGAATAGGGCCCCGATCGGGCCGCACCCGTCTTCGCAGAGTCACGGACCGCGGCGGGTCAGCCGTGCTTGTGCTTCTTCTTCCCGACCTTCTTGACGAAGACGTTGACCTTGTGGTGTTCGACGACGGTCGGTCGGCCGGGAGTGGCAATGGTCAGTTCGATGTCGATCGCGAGCTTGCCGAGCTGGGTCAGGAGCTTCACCCCCGCCGCGGTCAGCTTCATCTTGATCGGCCGCGTCTGACCGCCGGGGATCGTCGTCTTCACCAGCTTGCCGACGACGACCCGGGGCGGCTTCTTCGGCTTTGCCTTGGCGTCGGCCGCGACGAGACCTGGGCGGGGGCGGATCCCGGCTGCGATCGCGCCCTTGGAGGTGCCCTGGCCGCCGGCGTTGCAGACCGGCCCACCGCAGCCGACCGAGAGCACGATGATCGTCAGGTCCGGCCCCGGCGTCCAGGGGATCCGTTTGGTGATCCAGACGGTCTTCGGTTTCTGGGTCGGGCCGGGGAGCGGCCCCGAGGAGCCGCCCGAGGGAGTGATCACCTGGGGCGCGGCCGCCGGGTTTGGCCGCCAGACGGGTTCGTCCGATTCGGCGCTGGTGATCGAGACGATCGAGCCCAGACCGTTGGTGTTGCCGAGTTCGAGCTTGAAGGGACTTCCGGCTTCGGTGTAGTGATAGCCCGGATACACGAGTCGCGTGCCGTCCGGGGACCACGACGGCGGCTCAAGGTACCCGTTCACTCCCTGGACGACCGGCAGCCCGTGGTCGCCACTGCCGTCGGCGTTGACGACGCGGAAATACCCGTCGTTGCTCACGGTCGACCGGTAGGCCACCCTGCTGCCATCGGGTGACCAGGTGGCGAAGGTCCACTGCGTGTTCGGTTCGAGGATCACCGGCGTGCCGGTGCCGGCGGCGCTGACGATGCCGAGATAGGCGAAGCCGCCGGGGGCGGGAGAGTCGAAGGCGATCCGACTGCCGTCGGGCGCCCACGCCGGTTCCCGCCCCATGCCGTTCGGCAGCGGAGTGGCGACCCCCGATCCGTCGCCGTTCCTGAGGTAGATCTGCGGGCCGTAGGAATAGGCGATTTTGCCGCTGTCCGGAGCCCAGCTCGGGTGCTGCCCGTGTTCGGCGATTGTCACCGGGGTGACGGTGCTCCCGTCGGCGGCCGCGACGAGGATGCTGCGGCTGCCTTCGTCGACGCCGCGGGTGAAGGCGATCTTCGTCCCGTCCGGCGACCAGACCGGATCGTTGAGGTAGCCCCCGTCTTTGTAGTGGGTCACCTGCACCGCGATATTGACCGATTGCCCCGCCGCGTCGGGTTCCATCACGAACACGTTGCGGGTGCCTTCGCTGAAGTTGCTGACGAAGGCGAGGCGCTTGCCATCGGGCGACCAGGCGGGGCTTTCGTCATAGCTCGTCGTCCCGTTGTCGGTCAGGTTCGTCACCGCGCTCGGGTTGTTCGGGTCGAGCAGGCAGACGTCCGGTCCGCAGCGGTAGGCGATTTCGTTCGGTGCCGCCAGCGCCGAGGAGGCGCCGAGCGCCGCCAGCGCCGCGGTCGTCGCAAGCGCAGCGATGAGGAAAAATGTGCGCCGTGCCGAGTGCACCGAGGCAGCGTACCCATCCCCCGCGCACCGGACAACCGCGTTTGGCACTGCGGTCGGGAATGGCAGGAGGGCGACGCCTTCGTGAGTTCGAGTTCTGGCACCGGGCTTCTTTGCCATGGTTCCGCTGGCAAGGAAAGGGCTCGACGCCGCCGAAGTAAGGGGCATGGCTGGCATTGATCCAGAAAGGCTCCCCAGGCTCGCCGAGGCGCTGGCGGTCCTCTTCTACGTCCTCATGTTCCTGGCGTTCGTCTGCGCCCTTGCCGGTTCGGCGGGCAGCGGGTTCCTGCTGCTCGTCCTCGGCGCCGGCGCTCACGTGGGTCGGGTGGGCTTCGAAGGGGCCGTGAACGAGCAGCGGGGCAAGGGCGACGCGAACGTCGATCGTCGAGTGCGGACGGCTTCGCCGACCCGCCACGCGCCGAGATCCCGCCCGACCCTCCGCGGTGTCGCCTCATCCCCTGTCGTCGCGGACCTCGCGGATCTTCGCACCAAGCTCGCCGCGAAAATCTCCGTCTCGCGCTAGCTGCTCGACCGGGGGAGGGGTGCCGAGTACCCTGCCCAAATGCCCACGCCGTCTGCCCGCGCGCTCTCCAGCACGCAGCTCGAGACGCTCGCCGCGCACGGTGAGGAGCGGACCGCGGCGGTCGGCGAGACGCTGTTTCGGATCGGCGATGCGACCTACCCGTTCATCGCCATCGTCGAGGGTGAGGTCGCGGTATTGGACGCCGCCGGCGAGGAGATCGTCCGGCACGCCGCGCCGGGCTTCCTCGGCGAGATGAACCTGCTCTCGGGGCAGACGGTCTTCCTGACCGCCGTCGTCACCGAGCCGCTGCGCTACATCGCGGTCGACCGGGAGGCGCTGCGGCAGCTGCTCTTCGAGGACGGGTCGCTCTCCGACCTATTGCTCTCGGCCTTCATCCAACGCCGCGAGATGCTGCAGGAACGGCAGGGGATCGGGCTGGAGATCGTCGGCTTGCGGGACTCGCCAGACGCGCGCCGGCTGGTCGAGTTCGCCAAACGGCAGCGGCTCCCTCACACCCTGATCGACCCCGGCGAGAACCTCGAGGCGGCGGCGCTGCTCGAGGGGCTGAGCGCCGAGGAGCTGCCGCTCGTTCGCCTTCCCGGCGGCGCCGATCTGCGCCGACCCAGCAACGGCGAGCTCTCGCGGGCGCTCGGGATCGGGCTGATTCTCGCCGAGCGGGAGGAGGTGGACCTGCTGATCGTCGGCGGCGGGCCGGCCGGGCTCGGCGCCGCCGTCTACGGAGCATCGGAGGGGCTGGAGACGCTGTTGATCGACGGCACCGTGGTCGGCGGCCAGGCCGGCACCTCGCGGCGGATCGAGAACTACCTTGGCTTCCCGGCCGGGATCAGCGGCACCGAACTGACCAGCCGGGCGATCACGCAGGCGCGCAAGTTCGGGGCCCGGACGGGCACGCCCTACCGGGCGCAGTCGCTGGAGCCCGATGGCGACCGGCACCTGGTCAGGCTGGAGGAGGGCAACGTGGTCTCGGCGCGGGCGGTGCTGCTCGCCACCGGCGCCGAATACCGGCGGCTGCCGGTCGAGGGGCTGGAGGACTACGAGGGGGTCAGCGTCTTCTACGCCGCCGGCCCGCCCGAGGCGCAGATCTGCGCCGCCCAGCGGGTCGGCGTCGTCGGCGGTGGCAACTCAGCCGCCCAGGCCGCCGTCTGGCTGGCCCGGGGAGGGGCGTTGGTCACCCTTCTGCACCGCCGGGCTGACCTCAGCGAGACGATGTCCAGCTACCTGCTCGACGAGCTCGAGCGCTACGGCGTCGCGGTCCGCGACCGCAGCGAAGTCACCGCTCTTCACGGCGAGGATGGGCGCCTGGAGGCGGTCACGCTCAGCGACGGTGAGCGCCTGCCGCTCTCCTTCCTGTTCCTCTTCCTCGGCGCCTCGCCCTGCACCGGCTGGCTCGGCGACGTCGTCGCCCGCGACCCCGACGGGTTCATCCTCACCGGCGCCGAGGCGGGCGCCGACGGCCTGCTCGAAACCAGCGTCCCCGGCATCTACGCCGCCGGCGACGTTCGCGCCGGCTCGATCAAGCGCTGCGCGACCGCGGTCGGCGAGGGCGCCACCGTCGTCCAGTTCGTCCACGCGCACCTCGCCTGAGCCATTCTCAGGTCGATCGGCTCAGGCCTGCGGCGCGTAGCGGTTGTGGAACATCAGGGCGTTGCCGTCGGGGTCTCTGAAGAAGGCCATGTGGCAGACGCCGCTGTCCATCGTCTCGGCGAGGAACTCGACGCCGTGGGATTCGAGCTTGGCGCGGGCGGCCTCGACGTCTTCGACGTGGAAGGCGATTGGGTGGCCGCTGGGCTCGAACTCGCGGCCGATCGAGGCGGCGTCCACCACCTGCAGGGTGAGGCTGCCCGTCTCGTACTCGCCGCCGGGGATTTTCTCATAGTCCCTGGACTGCTCCAGGCTCAGCAGCTCGCCGTAGAACCTCTGCGCGGCGGGGTAGTCCTTGACGAAGACGGTGACGAAGTCGACGCCGGTGACGGTGGTCGGTGAGGTCATGGTTGCTCCTCTGTCATTGGTTGGAAGGTTCGGCGGTCAGTCGGCAGCGTAAGCGGGCGAGGCTTTATCGACCGCCGAACATCGCCTCCAGGCGCGCCGCGAGCACGACGTCGCCCTCGACGCTGCAGCGGCCGGCGACCATCGCGGCGAGGGCATCCTCGATGCCGGCGGCGACTCGCACCCACTCGGCGAGGCCGAAGTGGATCGTCACCGCGGCGTCCAGCGGTGCCGGCTCGAGCAGCCGCGCGCGACGCCGGCGCGAGAATCGACCTCGATCGCCCAGCGCCAGGGTGCGTCGGCGGGCGGCTCGATCGCGAAGGGCTCCAGCTCGTAGGCGATCGTGCCGCTGAAGCCGCCGGCCTGAGCCGGCTGGAATCCGCGCGCCATCGCGCGAACCAGCGCCCGCTGGCGGCGGGGCTCGGCGAAGCGACGCTCGAGCTCGGCGTCGTCGAGGCCGCGCGCCATCGCGGCCAAGCGCCCGCCGGCCGCCGCGGGTCGCCAGGGCGCGGATCGGGCGAGTGCGCTCGGTGGAGCGCCGGTGACCGCCGGCTCGCGACCCTCGATCTCGGCGCGGGCCTCGGCGGCGCACTTGCTCGACCCAGCCGAGGCCGTAGCGCTCGGCGAGCGCCTCCGCCTCGGCGAGTGACGCCTCGGCCTCATCGGCGTCGCCGTGATCGGTGGAGGGCCCTGGCGAGGTCGACTCGCGCCCAGGCGCTCGCAGCCAGACGACCTCGAGCTCGTCCGCCCGCGCGACCGCGGCGCGCAGCTCCCCGACCGCCGCCTCGGGCCGGCCCGCCAGCAGCTCGAGCCGACCGATGTGCCACTCCGGGCAGTATGGCCGTAGCTGATCGCCGGGGGCCGCCTGGAGCAGGTACGGGCGCATCGGCTCGAGCAGCTGGCGCAGCCGGGCGCCCGCCTCGCGGTCGCCGACGATGGTCGCCGTCAGGGCCAGTAGCAGGCGGTCGTGCGGCATGTGTACGTCGGGGCGCGGCAGCGGCTCGAGGTCGTCGGTCGAGCAGCTGCCGACAGGCGCCGCTGGGCGGTCTCGAGATCGCCGTCGGCGGCGATCGTGAAGGCTGGCGAACGCCGACAGGGAGCCTCGAGCCGTCGTCGCCGCCTCCATCGCTTCGTAGACGACGCGGCTCCTCGCGGTCTCGCCGTCGAAGATCCACTCGGCGAGCATCAGCGCCGACCAGCTCCGACGGCGATCTGGATGTCGGGGCGCAGGCGCCGCACGATCGCCCCGGCTCGACGGAGCAGCGCCTCTCCGGCCTCCCGCGTCGCCGCGATCGATCAGACGCATGCCGCGATTCAGGTCCACCTCCCAGGCGAAGCGCGGGCTGCCCAGGCGCGTGGCGATCTCCGCCGCCGCGCTCGATCGCCGCTCGCACTCGGGAATGCGCCCCAGCGCGTAGTGGGCCACGGCGGACAGCTGGACGACGCGGAAGCAGCAGGTCCTCGCGGTCGCATCCCTCCGCCAGATCGAGCAGCTCCAGGCATGGCCTCGGGGATCGTCGAGGACATGGGGCAAGATGTCGGGTGGCGGCGCACATTTCGCGATGGCGGTCGTGAAGCCCGCCAGGACCTTCGCTTCGGCGTCGCCGAGCTGCCGCTCGAGCTCCTCGGCCCGCCGGACGAGGGCCCGCAGGACCTCGTCGTCCTCGGTGAAGACCAGCAGGTAGACGAGCCGGAAGATCATCCGCAGCGCCAGCCGCGGCTCACTCGTCGCCCAGCGCCTCCAGCCCCTCGCGCAGGAGCGCGCACCGTCGCCTGGTCGTCGGTGCCGATCTCCCAGCCGAAGCCGATGTCGCCGCCGGCGAAGCCGAGCGCGGCGCGGGCGAGCGTGACGGCGTCGCCGGTCGCGCGCGCCGCCTCGACCGCGGCGAGGAAGGACCTCGCGGGCCCGGACCAGGTCGGCGCTGAGCAGCTCCTGCTCGCCAAGCTCGAGCAGCGCCGGCGCGCGCGCCGGCGAGCTCGTCCTCCGGGCAGCAGGGAGAGCACGCTGCGCAGGTGGGCGGCGGCCTGCTCGTGGTCGTGCCCCTCGGCGGCGGCCGCCGCTGCGGCGCGGTGGGCGGCGATCGCCGGCTCGGGTCCGGTCAGCTCGACCGCGAGCCCGTAGTGGCGGGCCAGCTCGGCCGGCTCGGCGCTCGGGATCCTCCTCCAGCGCCCGGGCTATCGCCAGGTGCAGGCGGGCGCGGGCGGCGTCGCCGGTTCCGGCGATCAGGCGCCTCGCGGACCAGCGCGTGGGGGAAGGCGATCGTCGGCTGCGGCGCCGCCGACGTCGTCGACGAGCCGCTCCGAGAGCGCCTCCTGCACCGCGCGCTCGGCCTCCGCCGGGTCGAGCCCGACCGCCTCGGCCGCGAGCGCGACCGGCGCCGAGGGGCCGATCGCGGCGACCGCGGCCAGCAGCCGCTCGGTGTGCGGGGTCGAGCCGCGCCAGGCGCTCCTCGACCAGGTCGGTGACCGCGTCGGGCACCGGCGCCGCGTCGAGCGCCTCGCCCTCGCGCAGCGCGCCGCGCCCGTCGAGGTCGCGCACCAGCTCGCCGGCGAAGAACGGGTTGCCGGCGGTGCGGGCCGGAGCCGCGCCGCGAGCCGCGGCGTGATCGCCCGCCCCACCTCGCGCGCCGACCAGCGCCGCCAGGCCGGCGGCGTCGAGGCCGGCGAGGCGCAGCTCGCTGAGATCGCCGGTGCGGCGCAGGTCGGCGAGCACCCGGGAAACCGGATGCCCGCGCCCCATCTCCCGATCGCGCGCCGTCACGACCAGCGACCAGCTGGCGACCGGCGCGCTCTCGAGCAGGTGCCCCAGCGCCTGCGCGGAGGCGGGGTCGCACCAGTGGGCGTCGTCGAGCACGACGTGCAGCGGCGCACCCGCCGGCGGCGCAGGCCAGCGCCGCGCCGATGCCGCGCAGCAGGCGGTAGCGGGCGCCCTCGGCGGCGACGACCCTGCCGGCGTCGGCCTGCTCGCCGAGCGCGGACGTGCTCGCTCAGCTCCGGCACCAGCGCCGCCAGCTCGGGCCCGGCCGCCGCGGCGAGCGTCCCGCGCCACGCCTCGTCCCCCGCCAGCGCCAGCTCCCCGATCGCCCGCACCCAGGGCTCGAAGGGAACGACCGCCTCCGGCGGGCAGCGGGCCAGCACCACCGTCGCCCCCTCGGCATGGGCCTCGGCAGCCGCCGCGGCGGCGTGACGCGTCTTGCCGATCCCGGGTTCGCCCAGGACCAGCACCGCGCGGCGGCCGGCTCGCGCGGCGCGTCGCCTCGCCGCAGCATCGCGATCTCGCGGTCGCGGCCGATCAGCGGCTCCTCCGCGTAGGCGGCGAGGATCGGCGGCAGCCGGAGCCGCGGTCGCGGATGCGTCGCCGGGCGCGCGGCGGCTCGGCGCCTCCGGCTCCGCGGAGCTCCGCGTCGACCAGCAGCTCGCGCCAGAGCAGCGCGGAGGCCCGCACCGGCCGCGGCACGCCCTTCAGCTCGTAGTCGCGGGCCGCTCCGAGCGTCACGCCGTCGCGCGAGGCGACCAGCGCCTGGACCAGGTCCTGGACGAGCACCTCGCCGGTCCCCGCGGCCGAGGACAGCCGGCTCGCGATCACCACCGTCATCCCGTGCAGGTCGTCGCCGTCGGCGATCGGCTCGCCGGCCGCGACGCCGACCCGCGCGGCGATCCCGATCCCGCCGTGGGCGGCGTCCAGCCGCTCGACCGCGGCCTGGATCGCGGCCGCCGCGCGCAGCGCGCCGAGAGCGCTGTCGAAGCTCGCCATCGCGCCGTCGCCGAGCGTCTTCACCACGCGCCCGCCGGCGACGCCGACCGCGCTCGCCACATCGCCGACGTGGGCCCGGCGAACGGCCTCCATCCGATCGTCCCCGAGCCGGTCGCCAGCAGTGCGGTCGAGTCGACCAGGTCGCTGAACACCACGATCGCAACCCCACCCATGCGCGACATCTTCCCTGATGACGCGCGACAGGTGTGCACTCTTTGCCGCAATGATCTGGGGCCTCGGCACCGCTCGGCCGGCGTTCGCCGGTTGGGATGTCCGGGGCGCTCAGCCGCTTTGAGCCGCGCGGGCGATGTAGACGGCCTTGCTGTGCTCGACTCTCGTCGAATGGCTGCTCGGGCACCGCGTCGAAGCCGTGGCCGTAGACGTCGAGGCACTCGAGGCCGGCCCGCTCGAGCGCTGCCAGCATCTCGGCTTCGGGGAAGTGCCGCTGGCGGTGCATCTCCGGCGCGATTCGCCGGCCCGCCACGCCGTCGAGCGGCTCCACCTCGAAGCTCGCTTCGGAGATCGAGCCCGGCGGCGCGTCCGCCGCGGTCGCCGGCCCTTCCAGATCAGCCGCCGACCGTCCTTCTCGACCACCTCTTCCTCGGCGAAGAAGGTCGCGGTAGGCGCTGAGCGTGTTGACGTCGAACATCAGCAGCCCGTCGGGGCCGAGGTTGCGGCGCATCCCGATCAGCGCCCGCTCCAGCTCGTCCGTCGCTGAGCAGGTAGTTGATCGCGTCGTCCAGGCACCAGACGAGGTCGAACTCGCCGAGCTCGGGGAGGGCGCGCATGTCGGCGACGGAGAGGTCGACCGCGTCGCCGACCTTGGCCCGGGCCAGCTCCACCATCGAGGCCGAGATGTCGCGGCCGGTCACCTTCCAGCCGCGGTCCAGCATCGGGATGAAGCTCTTGCCGGTCCCGCAGGCCGACGTCGAGCAGCCGCTCCCCGTGCAGGCCGTGGAGCTCGAGCTTGGGCAGGAGGTTGCCCAGCCACAGCTCGTAGTCGTGGTGGGCGGTGAAATCGTCGTAGACCGGGGCGATCGCCTCGTAGGCGATTTCCGCCCCGCGTGCCCCTTCGCCCCCTGCGGTTTTGACCTCCACGAGCAACAGACCGAGTCCGCGATCAAAACAGTTTCAGCGTTTAAGTTCACTCGTTCGGTTACCGGTTATGTAAGTTCGTTTGATCAGCACTCCAACGGGGCATCGCGACGGGAACGACGATGGCTGGGAGTGGGGTGAGGCGCACAGGGTCTGCCTTCGGATGGCGTATCGCTACGCCAGCAATCCGAGCGAAGCGGAGGACATAGCCCAGGATGCCTTGCTTCGCGCCTGGCGTCGCCGCTCGACCTTGCGTGAGGCCGACCGGCGCAACCAGTGGCTGGCGACGATCGTCCGCAACGAGGCCTTCCGCCAGCACGCCCGCGTGCGCCCGGACCCGACCTCGACGATCGAGACACACGAGGGCGCCGAGGACGCGCAGGTCGTGGCGACGGTCGAGCGGGCCGACCTGCACGCGGCGCTGAAGCGGCTCAGCGAGCGCGACCGCGAGCTGCTCGAGCTGCGCTACAACGAGGACCTCACGCAGTCGGCGATCGCCCGGCGCCTGGGCATCCCCGAGGGCACCGTCAAGGTGCGGCTGCACCGAGCCCGCGACAAGCTGCGGCGCGCCTACGTGCTTCAGTGAGCGCCGGCAGCCGCCCGCCGCATCTCCGCGGCGGCGGCCTGCGGCCCCACGTAGGGGACCAGCATCGCGAACAGCAGGTCGGGCAGCCGCGCCGGCAGCTCGGCCGCCCGCCCGGCCAGCAGCTCGTCGAAGATCAGCCCGGAGACGGCGCCGGCCGACATCAGCGAGATGTTCTCCGGCAGCTCCTTGCCGCCGGCCAGCTCGCGGCCGGCGTCGAGGTACTCGGTGAAGCGGGCGATCGCGTTCCAGTGCAGCCGGCGGGCGTCGGCGCCGGCGGCGGCGACCTCGACCACGGCGGTCCGGGCCAGGGCCGGGTCGTCGGCGAAGCGGTCGACGATCGTCGTCAGGCCGCTGGTCATCCGCGACATCCACGGCTCCTCGCCGTCGCAGTTGGCGACGACCTCGTCGAAGACCTGCTCGACCAGCATCTCGTAGGCGGCGAGGAAGCAGGCGTGCTTGTCGTCGAAGTGCTTGTAGAAGGTGGTCCGGGAGGTCCCGGCCTCCTCGATCACGTCGGCGACGGAGGTGTCCTTGTAGCCCTTCGCGCCGACGACGCGGATCATTGCCGCCAGGATGAGTTGACGCCGTGATTCGGTGGATGCCATTGATCGGCCCGCGTTAGAGGAAGAGTGAACTACCGGGTACATTGATCATAGCGGCATCGTGTACGAAGATGTTTACTTAAGTTCTTCGCCCACCTCCCTTGCTGCCGCATCCGGGCCGAGATACGCCACCAGCGTGGCAAAAAGCAGGTCCGAAAGCAAACCGGGAAGTTGTTCCGCTCGACCCGCGACCAGCTCGTCGGAGATCAGGCCGACGACCGCCCCGGCCGCCATCCGCGAGGTGTTGGCGGGCAGGCCGCGGCCGCCGGGGGCGAAGTCGCGGCCCTCGTCGAAGAACGGCGTCAGCCGCTGCACCGCGGCCCGCTGGCGCCGCTGCGCCGCCGGCCCCGCCGCGGCGACGTCGACCAGCGCCAGGCGGGCCTGCGCCGGGTCGGCGGCCAGCGCCTCGAGCAGCGTCGCCAGCCCGGCCCGGGCGCGGTCGGGCCAGCGCTCCTCGGCTTCGTAGGCGGCCGACGATCCGCCGCACCAGGCGATCGACCGCGTCGTCGTAGGCGGCCAGGAAGCAGGCTTCCTTGTCGGCGAAGAGCTCGTAGAAGGTGGTGCGGGAGATGCCCGCCTCCTTGGTCAGGTCGGCGACGGTGGTGGCGGCCGTAGCCCTTCGCGGCGACGATCCGCATCGTCGCCTCCAGCAGCCGTTCGCGCTGGGAGCGGGAGACGACCTCGGGCGGCAGGCCGTGCCGGCCCCGCGGCGGCCGCCAGCGCTCCCCCTGCCTGGCCTCCGGCACGGCTCAGGCCGCTCCGGGCTGCAGCGACTTCTCCGCTTCCCGGGTCTGCCGCAGCGCCTCGTCCTGGCCGAGGTAAGGGATGGTGACGATGTAGACGATGTCCGGCAGCAGTTCCGGCAGGCGCTCGGTGTTGCCGGCGAGGATCTGGCCGACGATCAGCGACTCGGCGGCGGCCAGGGCGCCGCGGCTGGCGCTGGAGGGAATCGCCTGCTCCTCGATCGGGTCGTCGCGGCCGCGGTCGAGCAGCGCCTGCAGCACCCGCTTGCCGGACGCGTACATCTCATAGCGAGCGGCCGCCGGCTGCGGGCGCCTCGATCAGCGCCATGCGGGCGAAGTCGGGACGGCTCGCCAGCAGGTCGAGGAAGGTGGCGGTGGCGTCGCGGACCATCGTCGCCCAGGGCTTGTCGGGCGAGTAGATCTCGACGATCCGGCCCATCGCGTCGGCCAGGGAGAGCTCCATGCTCGCCTGCAGGCAGTCCTCCTTGTCCTTGAAGAGCTCGTAGAAGGTGGCGCGGGAGACCCCGGCCGGCTCGACGATGTCGGCGATCGTCGCCGCGCCGAAGCCCTTGGCGGCACAGGCCTGGGCCATCGCGGTGAGGATGCGTTCGCGCTGGGAATGGGCGACCAGCGGCTCGGGGAGATCGCCGCGGCCGCTCGGCAGCCGCTCCTGCTCGATCAGGCCTCCGATATCGTCCGGTGGGGGGCTGGACTTGGCTCCGTGGTGGGAAGCGGCGGGTGGCATTGCTGGTTCCTCGTTCAGACAACCGTGTTTAGGTAAACGCGATTGTACACCCTGAGCGGCATTCTGTGGACGAATCAGTACCGAATTAACTTTTTCGCGGTCAATTGGGAACGCGCTTGGAATGCCTGTACATGTGGCGGGCGAGACGGCCAGAACTTCGGACCGCTGTACAACCGCTCCGAATCGATTTCCGTCGACCATTTGGGCATGGAGACCGCACCTCGCCAGATCGTGGCCTTCGGCGGCGGTGGCTTCTCGATGGAGTCCGAGAATCCGTTGCTCGACGACTACGTGCTCGGCCTGACCAAGGCCGAGCGGCCGCGCGTCTGCTTCCTGCCCTCCGCCAGCGGCGACGCCGACCACTACATCGTCCGTTTCTACCGCGCCTTCTCCGCCCACCGTTGCGAGGCCAGCCACATCTCCCTCTTCCGCCGCGAGCAAGGCCCCGAGGACCTGCGCCGCCACCTGCTCTCCCAGGATCTGATCTACGTCGGCGGCGGCAGCGTCGTCAGCCTGCTCGGAGTCTGGCGCGGCGCACGGGATCGACGAGATCCTGCGCGAGTGCTGGGAGGCCGGGGTGATTCTCTGCGGCCTCTCTGCCGGCTCCCTGTGCTGGTTCGCCGAGGCGGTGACCGGCTTCCACGGCGCTCCCAAACGGCTCGACGGGATGGGGCTGCTGCCGTTCAGCAACTGCGTCCACTACGAGCGTGGGTCGAAACGACGGGAGTCCTACCACGGGTTCCTGCGCGAGGGAATGCGGGCCGGCTACGCGGCCGAGGACGGCGCCGCCCTGCACTTCACTGGCACCGCGCTGAGCCGGGTGGTCGCCTCGCGGCCAGAGGCCCGCGGCTACCGGCTCGACGTCGCCGGGCAGCGGGTGATCGAGATGCGGATCGCCACCACATACCTCGGAGAACGCGGAGCCGTCCCTGCCGCACCCCTACCGGAGGCGCTTTCCACCTCGGTCCCGGCCTGATGGGGCCGCCGGGGCCCAGTGGCGACAGCGGGCCCGCGCCGCCCGCGCCGGCGACCGCGGTGCGCCGCATCCTCGCCCTCGGCGGGCACGACTTCACCTCGCGCCCGCCCGACCGGGCCGTCTGCGAGCTGTTGCTGCGGCTGGCCGGCGAGCGCGGTGGCGAGCGGCCGCGGATCTGCATCCTGCCGACCGCCAGCGGCGACACCTCAGAGCAGATCGGGCGCTTTTACGCCGCCTTCGGCGAGCGCTCCTGCGAGCCCTCCGACGTCTCCCTGTTCCGGCTCGGGCGGCGGCCGATGGAGCTCCGCGACCACCTGCTCGCCCAGGACCTGATCTACGTCGGCGGCGGCAGCCTGGTCAACCTGCTCGCGGTCTGGGAGGCCCACGACATCGCCTCGATCCTCAGCCTCGCCTGGCGCCGTGGGATCGTCCTCGCCGGCCAGAGCGCCGGCGCGATGTGCTGGTTTGAGGCCGGCATCACCAAATCCTCCGGCAAGCCCCTGGTCGCGGCGGGCCTTGGCCTCCTGCAGGGCAGCCTCTGCGTTCACTACAACAACGAGCCCGAGCGCCGCGCCGCCTACCTCGACGCGGTCGGCGACGGCATGCCCGGCGGCTACGGCCTCGACGACTACGCCGGCCTGCTCTGGGAGGGCGAAGCAACCCCCTCGGCGGTCACCGCCCGCCGCGGCGCCCGCGCCTACCGGGTCTGCAATCGCGACGGCACCGCCTCCGAGTCGCCGCTGCCGGCCCGCTTCCTCCCCGCCCCGGCACCGGCCGCGCTGCGCGAGGACATCGCCGAGTTCCGCCGCATCAAGACGATGCGCAAACGCGCCGGTTGGCTCGGCTGAGGACGCAAGCGAGCCGGCCGGCTAGCTGACTGAGGACGCAAGCGAGCCGGCTGGCTGAAGCCGGTTGGGCTGGTTAGGAGGCAGAGCGGCCCTCCCCCGGAGGCTCAAGCGGCGACGCTCGAACCCCCAGATACGCCCCAGCTGCGCGACGGCCTCCGGGCGAGGGCCGCTCTGCCTCCGCCCTCCAAGGGACGCGCCCTTTGGCCCTACTCCCCCGCGACAGGAGGAGCAGTCGGATCCCCACCCTCTTCGCCCAAGCTCTCCCGCGCGATGTAGTCCTCGGCCAGCAGCAGGTTCTCCTTCGAGCGCTCGACCACGTTGAGCAGGTCGCCCATCAGCGCCACCTCCTCGACCTGCTCCTTGACGAACCACTGCAGGAACTGCTCGGCGCGGTAGTCCTTGACCTCGCGGGCCAGCTCGAAGAGGGCGAAGATCTCCTCGCTGACCCGCTTCTCCTGCTCCAGCGCCATCCGCACGGGCGAGCTGCCGTCGGCGTAGGTGGTCTCGACGGCCTTGATGTCGGGGATGTGGACCGCCTCGCCGACGTCGAGCAGGTAGCGGATCATCATCATCGCGTGCTCGCGCTCCTCCAGCGCCTGGCGGTAGAAGAAGGCGGCGAGGCGGGGAAGGGTCTCGGCGTCGTAGTAGACGGCCGCTCCCACGTACTGCTGGGAGGCCGCGAACTCGTTGGCGATCTGCTCGTTGAGCGCGTCGGCGAAAGTCTTGTCAGGCATCTCCGGCTCCTTCGGTTGGCGGGACGGCGGGCGTTCCAACGTAGCCGAAACGCCGAATTCGGTCGGCCGAAGCGGCCGCTTGGTCACCGAAACGCGACTCGAACGCAGTTGTCCCCGCATACCGGGGACAACTGCGTTCAGGTTCCCCCGCCGGCTCGCGCTCCGCCGGGCGGGTCAGATCCGCCAGCGGAAGCCGGTCGGCTCGATCGCCGGCTCGAGCGGGCTGGAGGGGAGGCCGGGGCTGGTCGCCTTGACCGGGTCGTTGTAGCCGCCGGGGGCGACGTCATTGGGCGTGTCAGGATGGAAGATCGAGGCCAGGTACTGGATCTGGCCGCGGCCCTGGCCGAGCTCGGTCTGGCCGCCGCCATAGGCGCCGATCCCGCGCTCCTCGCAGTAGTCGTAGGTGGCGAAGAGGTTGCTGATCGGCCCGAACCGCGAGGGCTTGACGTTGACCGTCCTCGGCGGCGACCACGGCATCGCCTCGATGTCGACGATCGAGTGGATCGGTGCGTCCCAGGTGACCCGCTCGGCGACGGGGTCGAGCAGTGGCCTGGTCTCCTCGGTCACGTCGGGATCCTCGAGCCAGGCCTCGGGGAAGGCCTCGATCAGCTTCGCGTAGAGCTCCGGGTCGGTGACCACGTCGACCGGCGTGTCTTTGTAGAAGCCCTTGAGGTCGAGCGAGTCGACGGCGCCGGTCTGGACCAGGGCCGTGATCAGCTCGTCGTCCCAGTCGTTGAAGGGGTCGAGCTTGAAGCGCAGGGTCGGGTAGACGGCGAGGCGGGCCAGCAGCGGCTCGATCGAGGAGCGCTCGTCCTCGCCGAAGCCGGCCAGGCGCATCGAGTTGACGAAGTTGAGCGGACGGGGCTCGCGGCCGAGGATCGCGGCGAGGTTGGTCCCGGCCTGGCGCAGCGCCAGGTCCAGCGCCGCCGACTCGAAGGCCCAGCGCCGGTACTGGCGCGAGACGTCGCGCTCGGGCGCCGCAGCAGGGAAGAGGTCGATCGGCTCGAGCTGTTCGGAGAAGCCGGCGAAGCTGCCGTTGAAGGCAAGGCCCGCGGGCGGGCCGGCGTCCTGCTGGGCGATGTGGTCGACGGCGTCGTAGGTGACGTCTTCGCCGATGCCCTCGTGGCCGCCGCCGCCCAGCTTGACGATCGTGGTCAGCCGTTCGAACTCGCCGAGGGTGACGCCGAGGCCCTCGAACTCGCAGGACTCGACCTGCAGTGGCAGGTCGGCGATTGCGTCGAAGGAGGGCATCGGGGGTGAGCCTAGATGATCGACTTGCTCGCACAGGCGTACGAAAGGGGAGCCGGTACACCTGTGCGGGAATTTGTCGCTCCGCGCCCTATGGGCACGTCGCTCCGGATGTTTGAGCGCGACCTGAAGGTCGCGCAATGGCCAGATTGCATATCGCGCGCTTCGCGCAACATTCCCGCACAGGCGTACCGGCTCCCCTCCCACAAGCCTGAGCCGAGGGACGTTTCAGCTTCCTTCGCAAGCCTCGGCAGGAGGTGTACAGCCCCGCTCGCAAGTTTCGGCAAGAGATGTTCAGCTCCGGCCCTTCAGGTCTCGGCGGAATTCGCCAGCGGCTCGTCCCGATTTCTTGAAGCCGGCGGGGCGCGTTGATGGGGAGGGTCCGGTTGTCCCCTGGGTGAATGTGGCCGAAAGGCCGCGAAATGCAATCTGTCCCCTGCGCGACCTTCAGGTCGCGCTCCAACATCCGGAGCGACGCGCCCATCGGGCGCGGAGCGACAAATTCACCCAGGGGACAACCGGACCCTCCCCGCTCAGCGAGCCACGCGCAGGGTCTTCAACTCCCGGTCCGACCCTCCCCGCACATATCCCCCGTGAGCGACGCTCTCCCTTATGTAGTCCAGCGTCTCCGCCGTCAGCCGCTCGCCGGGGAGGACGTTGGGGATGCCGGGGGGTAGGCGGCGAGGCCCTCGGCGGCGATCCGCCCGGCCGCGGCGTCGAAGGGAATCACCTCCTGCGGCCCGAGGAAGGCTTCGCGCGGGGTCATCGCCAGCTCGCCCCAGGGCGGCGGCGGCGCCAGCTTCTCGTCGGGCGCTCCCGGCTCCGACTCCAGCCCGTCGAGCGCCTCGCGCAGCCCCGTGACCAGGCGCTCGCCGGCGGCGGCCGCCGGCTCGCCGAGCCCGAAGATCGCGACGACGACGTTCTCGGAGTAGAGCTCGAGGTCGAGCCCGCCGGTGTAGAAGGCGGCTTTGGCCAGCCGGTAGCCGGTGGTGCCGGTCTCGCGCACGTCGATCGAGAGCCGCAGCGGGTCCCAGCCGGCGATCCCGGGGCGGCCCACCATGCCCTCGTCGAGGACGGCGAGGCCGGGGATGCGCTCGATCTCCGCGCGGGTTGCGGCGACCGCCTCCAGGGTCTCGCCGAGCAGCTCGGCGCCGTGCACGTGGGCCTGGCGGCGGGCGGCATCGAGGGAGCCGGTCAGGAGGCCGCTGGGGCTGGTCGTTTCGACCAGGCTGACGCAGCGGTCGACCACGGCGGCGTCGATGCGCCCGCCGGCGCCGAGGTGGAGCATCGCCGCCTGGGTCAGGCTGCCGACGATCTTGTGGGTCGAGGAGGTGACCAGGTCGGCGCCGCCGGCGAGTGCGTCGGCGGGCAGGTCGGGATGGAAGTGCAGGTGGGCGCCCCAGGCCTCGTCGACGACCAGCGGCACGCCGCGCCCGTGGGCGACATCGGCGAGGGCGGCGACGTCGGCGCAGGCGCCGAAATAGGTGGGCGAGACGACCATCGCCGCGACCGCCCCGGGGGTCTCCTCCAGCGCCGCCGCCAGCGAGTCCGGCGTCAGGCCGTGGGCGATTCCCAGCTCGGGGTCGAGCTGGGGGGCGACGAAGGTCGGCCGCATCCCGCTCAGGACCAGGCCGTCGATCACCGAGGAGTGGACGTTGCGCTGGACGACGACGCGGTTGCCGCCGTGGGCGAGCGCCATGCAGGCGCTGTGGTTGCCCTGCGAGGCGCCGTTGATCAGGAACCAGGTTCTGCGCCCCCCAAGCTGCGGCGGCGAGCAGCTGCGCCTGCTGGAACGGAGTCGGTTCGGGGCCGATGTCGACCCCCTCGGTGACCGAGGGGATGTCGTTGCGCAGCCCGACCTCGCCGATCAGGTCGCGCATCGCCGGGTCGGCGCCGGCGCCGCCCTTGTGGCCGGGGACCTGGAAGCGGCCGGGCTCCAGCGCCGAGTAGGCGAGCAGAGCGTCGACGTATGGAGTCGAGTCCTGATCGCGAGCAGGCATCCGGGCGAGTCTACGCCGCCCAAGTGCATCGTCCGGGAGACTCCAGGGAGGCAATGGAGCACACCCGACACGGCTACTGGCTGCAGGAGGCGGGCGCCGCCGAACCGGCGCCGCCGCTGGCCGGCGACATCGACGCCGACGTGGTCGTGGTCGGCGGCGGCTTCACCGGCCTGTGGGCGGCCTGGCACATCAAGGAGCTGGAGCCGGAGGCCCGCGTCGTCCTGCTCGAGGCCGACGGCTGCGGCCGCGGGCCGAGCGGTCGCAACGGCGGCTTCTGCAACGTGATGTGGTTCTCGCTGCCGACCATGCGGGCTCGCTGGGGCGACGGGGCCGCCCTCGACGTCGCCCGCGCTGCCGAGCGCGCGGTGCACGAGATCGGCGAGTTCTGCGAGCGCGAGGGGGTCGACGCCTGGTTCCGGATGGCGGGCTACCTCCAGGTCTCCACGGCTCCCGCCCACGACTCGGTCTGGGCCGCGGCGCTGGCGGCCTGCCGCGAGCTGGGCGTCCTCGGCGCCGTGCAGCCGCTCGGCGCCGAGGAGGTCGCGGCCCGCTGCGCCTCACCGGCCTTCCGTGCCGGCGCCTTCTACCCGAGCTCGGCCACGGTGCAGCCGGCGCGGCTGGCGCTGGGGCTGCGCGAGCGGCTGCGAGCGCGCGGCGTCGAGCTGTTCGAGTCCTCGCCGGTGCGGGCGCTGCGCGACGCGCCGGACGGGGTCGCGGCCCGCACGCCGTCCGGCGCGGTGCGAGCCAAGACCGCGGTCCTGGCACTCGGCGGTGCCGCCAAGAGCTGGCGCGGCCCCCTGCGCAGCCGCCTGACCATCGCCTCCTCCCACATCGTCCTCACCGAGCCGGTGCCGGACCTGCTCGAGGAGGTCGGCTGGACCGGCGGCGAGTGCATCACCGACAGCCGCGCCCTCGTCGATTACTTCCGCACCACCCCGGACGGCCGCATCGCCTTCGGCTGGGGCGGCGGGCGGATCGCGATGGGCGGGCGGCTGGGCGGGCGCTCCGAGCTCGACGCGGCGGTCGTCGCCGCCACCGCCGAGCACCTCCATACCGTCTTCCCCGGCCTGGCCGGGCGCCGCATCACCCACGCCTGGGGAGGCCCGATCGACGCCTCGCCGACCCACCTGCCGATGATCGTGCCGATGCCCGGCGGTCGTGCCTTCGCCGCCGCCGGCTACACCGGCAACGGCGTCGGCCCCTCGCACATGGTCGGCCGCTCGCTGGCCTCGCTCGCCCTCGACCGCCGCGACGAGCCCTCGCGCCTGGCCTTCGTCGACCCCTCGCCGCCGCGGGTTCCGCCCGAGCCCTTCCAGTGGGTCGGCGGCGAGGCGGTCCGCCTCGGCCTGATCGCCAAAGAGAACGCCGAGCTGGCCGGCCGCCCCCCGGCCGCATCGCCTCCACCGTAGCGAGGGTCCCGGAGCTGATCGGCTTCCACATCGGCCGCTAACGCTGTCGATGGGCCGATAAGTTGCGCCAGGATCGACTTATCGGCCCATCGACCCCGCGGTTCAGACCATGCGGGGGGCGTGGGGTGAAGAGAGCTCGCCTGCGGCGGCGGCCTCGTCGCGCTTGGCCCAGCGGTTGAGCTCGCGGCGGGCGAGGACCATCTTGTGGACCTCGTCGGGGCCGTCGGCGAGGCGCAGCATGCGGCTGAAGCGCCAGAGCGCCGCCAGCGGGGTGTCGTCGGTCATGCCGAGCGAGCCGTGGATCTGGATCGCCCGGTCGAGCACGTCCATGACCATGTTGGCGGCGACGATCTTGATCGCCGAGATCGACTGGCGGGCGGCGCGCTTGCCCTCGGTGTCCATCTTCCAGGCGGCGTAGAGGGTGAGCAGGCGGGCCTGGTCGATCTCCATCCGCGAGGCGGCGATCGCCTCCTGGACGAACTGCTTGTCGGCCAGCGGCCCGCCGAAGGCGACGCGCTCGTTGGCGCGGCGGCACATCATCTCGTGGGCCCGCTCGGCGGTGCCGATCGCCCGCATGCAGTGGTGGATGCGGCCGGGGCCGAGGCGGTCCTGGGCGATCGCGAAGCCGGCGCCGCGCTCGCCGAGCAGGCTGTCGGCGGGGACGCGGCAGCCTTCGTAGCGGATCTCGCAGTGGCCGGGGCCCTTGTCGTGGCCCATCACCGGGATCGGCCGGACCAGGTTGAAGCCGGGGGTGTCGGTCGGCACGCAGATCATCGAGGCGCGCGCGTAGGGCGGCGCGTCGGGGTCGGTGACGACCATCGCGATCGCCAGCTCGGCGCCGACGGCGCCGGAGGTGAACCACTTGTGGCCGTCGATCACCCACTCGTCGCCGTCGAGCGACGGCCGTGGCCTGCAGCAGGGTCGGGTCCGAGCCGGAGACCTCGGGCTCGGTCATCGAGAAGCAGGAGCGGATGCCGCCCTCGAGCAGCGGCTCCAGCCAGCGCTCGCGCTGCTGCCGCGGTGCCGTGCTCGGCGAGGATCTCCATGTTGCCGGTGTCCGGCGCCGAGCAGTTGAAGGCCATCGCCGCCGCCATCGGGCTGCGCCCCATCTCCTCGCAGAGCAGCCCGTACTCCCAGTTGGCTCAGCCCGGGCCCGAAGCGCTCGTCGGGCATGAACAGGTTCCAGAGCCCCTCGCCCTTGGCCTTCTCGCGGATCTCGACCAGGATCGCCGGGATAGGGGACGCCGGGGCCGACCTCGGCGTCGAGCGCCTCCATGATCTCGCGCTCGACCGGGTAGACCTCGGCGTCCATGAAGTCGAGGACGCGCTCGCGCAGGGTCGCGACCTCGGGGCTGGGGGTGAAGTCCATCGCTGCGTTCCTCTCCTCGGGGCCGCGATCCGTCCATGGACGTTCGAGGCCCGTCGACGCAGCTGAGGCTCAGCGGCGGCGGTAGCGGGCGAAGAGCTCGCCGTCCTGCTCCAGCAGCCAGGCCAGCTCGAGCTCGGCGACCGCGGGCAGCTCGCCCTCGACGATCCGCGGCGCCTCGCCGCCGGCGAGCTTCGGCGCGATCGTCAGGAAGAGATCGTCGACCAGGCCGCCGCCCTCGAGCTCGCCGTGCAGGCCGGGGCCGCCCTCGCAGAGCAGCGCCCGGATGCCGCGCTCCTGGCGCAGCTGGCGCAGCGCCTCGACGAGGTCGACGAAGCCCTCGTGGCGGACGACCTCGCAGCGAGGTCGCGGTCTCCGGCGGCTCGGCCTCGCGAGGCGGTGAAGATCAGCACCCGGCCGCCGCCGTCGGTGAACAGCGGCGCGTCCCAGGGCAGGTCGAGGCGGCCGCTGACGATCACCATCAGCGGGTCGTGGGGGAGGCCGAGCCGCTCGCGGCGCTCGCGCTTCTCCTGGTCGGCGACGAGGCGCCCGTAGCGCTCGGCCCGCATCGTCCCGGCGCCGATCATCACCGCGTCGAAGCGGGTCCGCAGGCCGGCCAGCATCGCCGTGTCGGTGGCGGAGCCGATCGGGCCGGAGACGCCGCCGATCGTCGCCCGGCCGTCGACCGTGGCGGCGAAGTTCACCGCGACCAGGGGCCGGTCCTCGTGCGGCTCCTCCCAGGGCCGGTAGGCGTCGAGCTGCTGCTCGACCGTGGTCGGGCCGGGGTCGGGGAGCAGGCGCCGCATCGGCCGGAGCCTAGCGCGCGTGTCGCTTGTCGCCCAGCAGGGCGACGAAGCGGCACGAGCGCGCTCAGGAGTAGTCGTGCCAGCCGGCGAACTCGCGGCCGGCGAACTTCTGCAGCGCCGGCGACGTCCTCGCCGAAGCGGCCGCGGACCGTCTCGAAGAGGTCGTCGGGGAGCTTCGGCTTCGGCGCCGGCGGCTTCTCGGGGTCGTGGACGACCTTCTCGACGATCCAGCGCATCGACTCCGGCAGGCGGTCGAAGTTGCGGTCGAAGGAGCGGAAGCCCGGCAGCTTGATCAGCTTCTCCATGAACTGGTATTTGTCGCCCTCCTTGGCGCTCGACTTCTCCCACTCGCGGTCGAACTGCTCGGAGGTGAAGGTCTCGTCGACGCCGGCGAAGGCGAAGGCCTTGCGCATCGTCGCCTCGCGTTCGGTCTGCAGCTCCTCCTGGGTGATCACCTCGATCTGGGAGCGGTCGAAGCGCTCCAGGTAGGGCTGCAGCTGCATCCAGTACTTGGAGCGGTTGATGTAGGAGGTGTCCGGGTCGGAGAGGGTCGGGACCAGCTCGCGGGTCTCGTAGCCGGCGCCGGTCGCGTGGACCCAGTGGGAGAGGATCCGCTTGATCGGGTCGCGCACCATGTAGAGCAGCCGCGCGTCCGGGCAGTGCTCGTGGATGCGCTCGGCGACGCCCTCGAAGCGGGGCAGGTTCGTGTAGTGCGGCGAGGACTCGCCGCGGACCTTGAAGCGGTCGTCGAAGCGGCTCGCGTACCAGTCGAGGCCGAGGTCCCAGTTCAGCTCCTCGACGAAGAAGTTGAGCTCCTTCGGCTTCGACATCTGGATTTCCGGATGCAGGCCGAGGTAGTGGTGGATGCTCGTCGTGCCGCACTTGAGGCCGCCGACGATGATCAGGTTCGGCAGCTGCGCGTGGCGTTTGCGGCGGCGGCGGAAGCGGCTCTTGCGGTCGGCCGTGTAGCGCTCGCGGGCACGCGCGCACATCGCCTCGTCGGCGGGATCGTGGGGCGGCGTGCGGGGGCAGCGTGTGCGTGTCGGTCTCCGGCACGAGCGGGCTAGTGTAGCTGCGATGCCGCTCGCCGATCTCGGATCCAACTTCGACCACTTCTTCAACGTCCGGCGGAATTCTTCCGCCACCTCTCGGAAGTCCACTGGACCGCGTTCGGCGATCGCCCTGCTCTGCCTGCTGGCGATGCAGCTGGCCCGCGCCTGGGCCTGGCGCAACGTGCTGCGGGCCGCCTACCCGGACCAGCGGATCCCCTTCCTGCCGCTCGCCGCCGCCTACCTCGCCGGCGCCGGGATCAACGCGGTCGTCCCGGCCCACGCCGGCGACGTCACCAAGGTCTTCCTGGTCAAACGCCAGATCCCCGACTCCTCCTATCCGGCGGTCACCTCCTCCTTCCTCGTCCAGACCGTCTTCGACACCATCGGTCGGGATCCTCGTCCTCCTCTACGCGATCAGCCAGGGCCTGCTGCCGCCGCTGCCGCAGATCCCCGACCTGCCCGCCTTCGAGATCTCCTTCTGGGCCGACCACCCGAAGACGCTGGCGTTCACCGTCGTCGGCCTGCTGCTGGCGATCGCGATCGGCATCTACCTGCTCGCCCACCGGGTGCGGCGCTTCTGGGCCCGGGTCCGCCAGGGCGTGATCGATCCTCACCGAGCCGCGCCGCTACCTGCGCGAGGTCGCCGCCTGGCAGGGCCTCGGCTGGCTCTTCCGCTTCGCCGCCTTCTGGTTCTTCCTCGAGGCCTTCGGCATCGCCGGCTCGGTCGGCAACGTGATGCTGGTGATGAGCGTGCAGGCGATCGCCAACATCGTCCCCTTCACCCCCGGCGGCGCCGGCGCCCAGCAGGCGCTCCTGGTCGCGACCCTGACGCGGCCCCTCCCGCACCGCCGTCCTCTCCTTCTCGGTCGGCACCCAGATCGCGATGGCGGCCTGGTCGGTCGTGCTCGGCTTCGCCGCGATCCTGCTCGTCTTCCGGACGACCGACTGGCGCGGGCTGATGCGCCAAGCGCAGGAGGAGGCGGACCAGGAAGAGGCCGAGCCCAGGCGTCGGCCGCCGGCGCCAGGTAGCGGCGCATTGCTCTCGCTAGCGAGAAGCGCCGGTCGGCTAACTGGACCAGCCGGGGTAGCGGCCTCGACGTGCCACTGCCAGGGCGGCTGTTCGCTGGCCGGGAACTCGTAGTGGTTGCGGCCGGGGAGGGTCTCGAGCGGGACCAGGGCGGGGTCGTCGCTCGAGCAGGACCTCGGTGCCGCCGGCGGCGTCGACGTCTGGCCTGGTCGGCGCGGCGGGCGACGCGTTCCCAGCCGAGGCTCGGGCGGTAGAGCCAGTAGACGACTTCGACCCAGCCGTCGGAGCGGCGGCGGTCGACGAGCTCGGTGAAGGCGGTGGTGCGGCGCCGGAGGCGGTCAGGTGCGGGCCGGCGGCGACGGCGCAGCTCTCGCGGCGGCAGCGGCGGAAGTCGACCGGGACCAGCGGCAGGCCGGAGGGGCCGGGCAGCGGCGGCCGGCGCCGGCGCCAGCGCCCGCGCCGAGCCGCGCCAGCGGCCAGCCGTAGGCGGGGACCAGCGGGTGGTGGTCGGCAGGCGTCGGGCAGCCGCGGCCCGCAGGCGATCCGCCGGCCGATCGCTGCCGGCCAGGTCGCGGCCGGCGTCGACCTCGCCGCCGGCCGCGACGGCGGCGATCGCGGCGATCAGCAGCAGCGCGACCAGCGCCGCCAGACCGACCTGCTCGACGCTCGCCGATCCCCGCTTCTCGCTCTTTCGCCGTGCCGCATCGCCCGGACGCTAGGCGGCGCGGGCGCACGCGTGGCGCGCAGAGATGTCGAGATTCTGCGCCGGCGATGTCGCGGGTCTGCTTTGATTCGGACATGGAGGGCAGCCCCTTCAACCTGTTCGGCGACCCCGACGAGTTCCGCGCCCGCATGGAGGAGCTCTCGGAGCAGATGCAGTCCTCCCAGCGCGTCGCCTGGGCCGACAACGCGATCAAGCTGGCGGTCGAGATGACCGTCGCCTCGATCGGCCGCCTCGACCTCACCGGCAACGCCGACGAGCAGGCGATGCAGGTCCGCGACGCGATCCGCGTCCTCTTCCCCGAGGCCGTGACGCTGGTCCGCGAGGCCCGCGAAGGCCTCCTGAGGCTCCGAGGGGCGCATTTCGGCGTCCTGGCCGGTGCGCCGCGGAGTCGCGTCCTACGGATGCCCTGCGGTCAGAGCAGCTCGAAGCGCAGGGAGATGACCGCGCCGCGGCCGACGAGGCCGCCGGCCAGCTCGACCGGGATCGCGATCGCCAGCGCCGGGATCGCCAGGACGACGCTGGCGAGGGCGTCGATGCGCCGCTGCCAGCGGCTGCGTCGGCCGGCGCCGCCTCGCCCGCGCCCGAGCGCGCCGAGGGCGACGTTGTGGCCGAAGGTGACGCTGTTGAGCAGCGTCTGCCAGGTCGCGGCGAGGCTCGGCGACCGGCGCCCAGCGGCGCGACTTCACCACCTGGTCGCGGCGGGCGACCAGGCGCCGCACCGCCTCGACCGTGAAGAGGTAGTGGGCGCCCGGCTCCAGGCCGGCCCAGCCGGCGCCGCCGAGCGAGCGGCGAAGCTGGCGCGGTTGGCGATCCGCGCGTCGTCGCCGTCGCCGAGGCGGTCGAGCTCGCGCAGCGCCTCCTCGGGCCCGGCGGACTCGCCGACGACGCCGAGCCCGCAGCTCTCGCAGCGGCGGACCGGGCCGCGCAGGCCGGGCTGCGTCGGCGAGCCAGCCGAACAGCGGCTCGCCGCAGGCGGGGCAGGGCGGGTTGTCGGGGCCGGCGCCGGCCTCGAGCGGGACGACGGGGGTGGGCTGTGCATCGCTCATGCGCGGTAGCGTACGGCCCGTGCGCGCCCAGGGCATCCGAGAGATCTTGAAGTGGCGAGGCGCGGATGGTCGCGGCCGGCTGGGAGTCGCGGCTGGTCTGCCCGGCGGGCTCGTGACCTTCGCTCGCCGTCGCCGCTGATCGTCGGCGGCGATCGTGGTCGACGGCGTCAGCGGCGATGGCGACGCCGAGCTGCTGCGCTCGGCCACGAACACAGCTCCGCGGTGACCATCTCCGGAGCTCTGCAGGCGGTCGGCTTCGCCCTCCTCGCTGCTCCGCTCTTCTTCCTCTTCCGCGCCGCCGCGCCCGCAGCAGCCGCGATCCGCGGCCAGCTGATCGGCCTGGTCGTCGTCGCCCCGCTGTTCCTCGCGGTCATCGGTGGTGCTCAACGTCGTCGCCACCAACGAAGCGGCGGACCAGTTCGTCGCCGGCCAGGCGAAGTCGACCCTGACTCCGCCAAGGAAGCGAACGAAGAATGCGTCGACCGAACGCAAGGAAAAGGGCGCCAAGGACTTCGGCGAAGAATTCGAACCGAGCGGCAGCGGCACGCCCGCTCGCCGTCTGCGACACGACGAAGGTGCAAGACGACGAAGCCGCCAACGCGATCAGCGACGCCTCGCTGGCCGGTGCCGCCACGGGCTTCGGCCTCGCCGGCGGCCTCGGCCTCGCGATCGCCCTCTTCTACACCTGCCTCTGGGCGATGCGGACCGGCCTGCTCGGCCGCTTCTGGGGCTTCGCTCGGGATGGCCCTCGGCGTCGCCGCCCTGCTCGGCTTCTGGTCCAGTTCTGCCGATGATCTGGTTCATCTACTTCGGCCTGCTTCTGCTCGGCTGGCTCCCGGGCGGCAGGCCGCCGGCCTGGGCAGCGGGCGAAGCGGTCCCCTGGCCGACTCCAGGAGAGAAAGCCGCCGAAAGCCTGGAAGCCTCCGAGCCCGACGACGACGATCCAGCGGCCTCCAGCGACCAGCCGATGGCAACGGCAACTCGACCCAGCACCGGCCCCGCAAACGCGCAACGCGACCTCAGCCCGCTGAGGGGACCGGGCGGCGGTCTGAGTGGCGAGCGCGACTTGCCGCTATGCCCTCGGACGACCTCAACGTCCGCAAGCAGCGAGCCCTACTCAGACCGCCGCCGCCGCTACCCCAGCGGATTGAGCCCCGGCGGCGCCTCGGTCTGCTCCGCCGCATGCGCCCGCTTCCGGTGGGTGCGGATCTCGCTCATGATCCGCTCCAGACGCGGCTCGGCGGAGGTGTCGACGTGGTTCATCGCCGCGGCGACGCCCGGGTGGATCGCGGCGATCCGCTCGTGCATCGCCTGGGCGACCGCGCGGTAGGTGGGGTGGCCCTCGCGGCCCGAGCGCAGCTCGATCAGGTGCATCGCCTCGCGGGCGTTGAGGTCGAGCGTGTAGCGGATCCGGTAGGCGAGGCTGAGCGCGTAGGGGGCCTGCTCGCGCAGGCCGGCGCCGAGCAGCCGCTCGTACTCGGTGCGGGAGATCTCCAGCGCCCGTTCGAACTCGCCGCCCGACGCCCGCCTCGCGCACCTCGTCGGGGACGCCGGCGCCGAGGTCGGGCCCGAGCCGCTGCCACTGGCAGGTCAGCATCCGGTGGCGCTGCAGGTCGCGGAAGGCGCCGTAGTCGGAGACGATCTCGAAGCGGTAGCGCAGCGCCTCGAAGCCGCGGCCCGGGACGGTGGCGGCGGTTGGCGCGCTCGCCGACCAGGGCCGCCAGCAGCTGCGCCCGCTCGGTCGCGGTCGAGGACGTCGATGCGGGCGAGGATCTCGGTCTCCGGCGCGCTCGCGGCCTCGAACAGGCAGGCGGCGAGCAGATCCTCTTCGCTGCCGTCGACGTGGATCAGCTCGACCGAGGGAGCGTCCTCGCCGGCGCCGCGGCGGTCGAGCCCGAGGCGGGCGACCCAGCCCTCGGTCTGCTCGCGGCGCCGCTCCAGGTAGGAGACCCACTCGCCGCCGCGCTCGGGGCGCTCGACCCGGGAGACGAAGCTCGGCATCACCTGCTGCAGCTCGGCGAGGATCATCCCGCCGTACTCGCGCGCCTCCGGCAGCGGCGAGGCCATCAGCCGCAGGATCAGCTGCTCGTAGGCCTGGCCGGAGGCGTAGATGCCGACGTGGCTCAGCGTCGCCGCCGGCAGCAGTCCGCGCAGCAGGTCGAGCGCCTTGGCCCGGATCGAGCGCTGCCAGGCGCCCTCGGGCTCGCCGTCGCCGCGCGGCCAGCGCTCGGCCGCCCAGACCTCGACCTGCTGCAGCGAGCGCGAGTAGATCCCGAACAGCTCGTCCATCGCCAGCGCCGAACTCGGGGGCCGAGCTCCTCGTCGCGGTAGAAGCGGTAGCCGCCGTCGCCGGGCAGCGGCTTGTCGTAGGGGATGTAGCGGGTCGACTGCTCCAGGTAGGCGGCGAGGCGGCCGCGCTGCAGCAGCTTGGTGAGGATGTTGGAGACCCACTCGCAGGCGACGTGGGCGCCGCCGACCTGGGCGATCGAGTCGTCGCCGTAGCCGACGAAGACCCGCTCGTAGAGCTGCGCCGCCCGCGCCCCCTCCTCGTCGTCGAAGGGGCGGCCGGCGCTCGGGGCGTCGGCCGCGAACTCCTCGAGGTAGAGCCGGCGCACGGTCCCGGAATAGCGCGAATAGCGGGCAAAAAGCGCCCCTTTGACGGTCTCCGGCAGGTTGACCAGAGCGAACACCGGCCGCTCGAGATTGGTGAAGTGGGGAGCGAGGATCGCTCGCTCCTCGGGGGTGAATTCCTCGACCGGATAGCGCACCGGGCGCATCGTAGTGGGGCTGGAAGACGAGGCGGGGTTAGCCGCATATCCAGCGGGTACAGACTAAGTAACTACCCAGTTTTGACGACGTCCAAATACTCCATCTCCAGTTCCGCCGGCCGTCGCCCGATTGGCACTGGCTTCCTGCTCGCCGGCTTGCTGGCGATCGCCGCTGGCCTGCTCCTGCCGCTCGTGCTCGGCTCCTTCTCGCGGCGCCAGGCATGGGTTCTCGCTGTCGTCGAGGCCGGTTGCCTGGCGGTGGTCGCGGTCGGCGTGGCGCTGCTGGCACGGCGCCTGCGGAGCAGCCACGAGGCGCTCTGGGCGCTTGCCCGCCGGGACGAGCTGACGGGGGTCGGCAACTACCGCGGCCTGCACGAGCGGTTGGGCGAGGAGATCGCCCGCCACCGCCGGCACTCGCGCGAGTTCGCCGTGATCCTGCTCGACCTCGATGGCTTCAAGGCGATCAACGAGCGCTTCGGGCACCTCGAGGGCGACCGGCTGCTGGTCGAGATCGGCGCAGCGCTGAGCGACGAGCTGCGCGCCGAGGACTCGGTCTTCCGCCAGGGCGGCGACGAGTTCGCGGTGATCGTCCCCGAGGCGCAGGGCGAAGAAGCCGAAGAAGTCGTCGCGCGACTTCGCCGCCGGGTCAGCCGGCGGGGCTTTGGCAGCGACGAGGCGCGGCCCGTCTCGGCCGCCACCGGCTTCGCGATGTTCCCGGCCGACGGCAGCAACGTCGAGGACCTGCTCGGCTTCGCCGACCTCGACCTCTTTGCGGCCAAGCGCGGCAGGGTCGGCTAGCGGCCGCGCCAGCGCCAGCGACCGTACTCGCGCAAAGTGCCACATTTCGGTGGAAGGCGTAAAGGCTTGCGCGCAGCACCTTGACCGTGGCGCCAAGCGCCGTTTAGCTGGCCGAATTGCCGGCGAGCGGCGCTGGCGGGACGGGAGGGGGAGTGATGGGGAGGGCGACGGCGACGGTTCTCGCCGCGATTGCGGCGCTGGGTCTGGGTGGGGAGGGGCGGGCAGCCGCGAGGCCCCGGTCTGCGGCGAGGCCCTCGCCCGCGGCGCGGCCCCGTTCCGCGGCGACGGCGATCGTCTCGCTCGGGGACAGCTTCATCTCCGGCGAGGGAGGGCGCTGGATGGGGAACGGCTCGGAGCCGTTCGGGACCCGGTCCGGCACCGATCGCGCCGCGTTCGATTGCGACGCAGCGGGCTTCTGCGATTACGACCCAGGGCGTGTCTACGGCACCAGCGAGGAGGACGGCTGCCACCGCTCCGACGTCGCGCCGATCCAGAGCGCGCCGGTGGCGATCGAGGAGAGGGTCAACCTCGCCTGCTCCGGGGCGAAGGCGGCAAACGTCTGGCCCTCGGCGCTCGGCGGCCGACCCCACTTCGGCGAGCCGCCCCAGGCCGACCGGCTGGCGGCGGTGGCGGAGCGCGACGACGTGCGGCTGGTGGTGCTCACCGTTGGCGCCAACGACGTCGGTTTCGGCGAGCTGGTGGCCGGCTGCGCGCTCGACTGGGCCCGCAGCCCCGAGGATGATCCGGTCCTCTGTCGCGGCGACGCCCAGGCTGACGTCGAGGCGGCCTTACCCGCCATGGAGCGGGGGCTGGAGAAGGCGCTGCGCGGTGTGCGGGTGACGATGGCTGCCGCCGGCTACCGTCGCTCGGACTACCGCTTGGTGACGATGGGCTACGCCTCGCCGTTCCCGGCCGGGCGCTGGATCCGCTATCCCGAGGACGGTTGGAGTCGTCTCAACGAGGGCGGCTGTCCGGTCTGGAACGCCGACGCCGACTGGGCGGCGGGCGAAGGGACGGACTCGATCGTGGCGGCGATGCGGGTCGCCGCCGCGGCGGCGGGAGCCGAGTTCCTCGACCTCCGGCACGCCCTCGACGGTCACCAGCTCTGCGACCGCCGTTCCCGCCGCGTCGGCCTCGAAGGGCCTTCGCCACAGAGCTCCGAGTGGGTCCGGCGCCTCGCCTTCGTCCAGGGCTCCAGCCGCGAGTCGCTGCACCCCAACGCCTACGGCCAGCGCGCGATCGGCGCCTGCCTCGGCCTCCTCTACGCAGATCCACCTGGCGACTACTCCTGTCACGCCGAGCCCGGCCACAGCTACGTGGGCGGCATCGGAATCGAGCCGTTGGATTAATTCATGATCTATCCTCATGGCCATGAAGAGGCTCAAGATCTCAGCCGGAGGGCAGGTTTCCGTGCCTGCCGTGGTGCGGCAACGCTGGAACACTCGCGTCGTCGTTGTCGACGACCGTGGCGACCACCTGATCCTGCGTCCGGCCGTCGAGGACCCGATCGAGGCCGCTCGTGGGGCTTTCAAGGACTACCCAGGACCCTCTTCCGAGGAGATGCGCCGCCTCAACCGGGAAGAGGAGAGGAGGGCGGAAGAACGGAAGTTCGGCCCCGACCCGGCGTGATCCTGCTCGACGCCAGTGCGCTGATCGCGTTCCTCTATGGCGAGCCGGCCGAAGGCGAGGTTGCAGCACTGCTGCAAGGTGGAGAATGCGCCACGCCAGCGCCGTGCCTTGCCGAGGTCGTGGACCAGCTCATTCGCCGCAACGGCGTCCAGCCGGAGGAGGTCGTCGATCGCCTCGATCCGCTGATCGAGGCAGCATTGGGAATCGTGCCGGTGGAGAACAGACTCGGCTGGCAGGCGGGCGAGTTCCGGGCCGTTCACTACGCACGCAGAGACTCGGACCTCTCCTTGGCGGACTGCCTCTTGCTCGCCTGTGTCGGATCGGACGACAAGCTCGCCAGCTCCGACCGCCCACTTCTCGCCGCAGCCCGCGCTCTCGAGCTCGGCGTCATCCCGCTGCCGGACAGCCGCGGCCGCCGCCCGGATGCCGACTAGGTCTGCTCGACCGGCGGCGCCGCCATCAACTCGACCCGGTGGCCGCCGGGGGCGATCGCGTGGGCGCGGGGCGAGCCCCAGTGCTCGCGGCCGGGGCGGGTCTCGAAGCCCCGCTCGTGGAGGCGGGCAAGGGTGGCGTCGAGGTCGGGGGTCACCACGGCGAGGTGGGCCCGGCGGGGCACGGTCGGGTCCTCCGCGTGCATCAGGTGGACCTGGGTCCCCTGGCGCTCGAGCCAGGTGAAGCCGTCGGCGAGCGCGGCGGGTGGCTCGACCCGCTCGAAGCCGAGCAGCCCGAAGAACTCGACAGCGGGCTCGATGTCGGCGGGGGCGACCTCTATGCCGACGTGCTGGAGCATCAGAACAGCAGGGAGACTAGGGCAGCGACGACGACGATCGCGGTCGACCAGGTGATCGCCTCGGCGACGGTGCGGTTGTCGAGCCCGTAGGCGTGGGAGACGACCATCGCGTTGATCCCCGTCGGCATCGCCGACATCAGGCGGTAGGCGGACGGCAGGTCGATCAGCGGCGCCGCCAGCAGCATCAGCAGGGCGGGCGCGATCGCCAGCCGGGCGCCGACCGCGAGCACGACCGGCTTGGTGAGCGGCGGTGGGAACGGCAGCTCGCCGTGCTCGGCGCCCTCGGCCAGGGTCGCGCCGACGGCGAAGAACCCGATCGGGAGGATCGCCACGGCGAGCACCTGCGAGGCGTCGACGAGGGCGGTCGGCGCCAGCGCGTCCGGGGCGAGCAGGCCGAGGAGGGCCGCGTAGAGCGGCGGGTTGCGGGTGAGGAAGGTGCGGAACCGCTGCCGGGCGCCCTCTCCCGCCCGGTTGCCGAAGGCCGCGGCGACGGCGAAGGCGCCGAGCATCAGGGCGGGCCCGCTGACCAGGACGTCGTAGAGGACGCCGGTCGGGAGGTGGTCGTGGCCCAGCAGCGCCACGGTCAGCGGGTAGCCGAGGTAGGCGGTGTTGGCGACCAGGACCGAGCAGATCACCGCGCCGGTCTGCGGGTTCGACAGCTTCAGGAACCTGGTCGCGACGAACCAGGTCAGCGTTCCCACCAGCCCCAGGTTGACCAGCGCGATCGCGATCCCGAGCCCGTTGTCGAGGCTGATCGAGGCCGCGGCGAGGTTGAAGAAGATGACCACCGGGACCAGCACGTAGAGGATCACCAGCAGCGACTTGCGGGCGGCGGCGACCGCGGCTTCCGGGTAGCGGCGCTCCGACCAGACGCCGGTGCCGGCCCCGATCACGATCAGGGCGGTGGTAAGCAGGACCCCCATCGCGCGCAGTCTGACGGCGGTGTCGCTAGAACAGCGAGGCGCCGGCGTGGGCGGCGAAGTCGACCAGCGGCTGGGGGATGATCCCGAAGCAGACGGTCGCCGCGGCGGCGAGCAGGGCGGGCGCGATGAGGTAGATGCGCCGGCCCGCTTCCGGGTCGATCGGGTCCGCTTCGGGCGAGGCGCCGGCGATCGCCGGAGTCGCTCCCGGAGCCATCTCGCCCTCGGGCCGCATCCACATCGCCGCCACCACCCGCAGGTAGTAGGCGAGGGAGATCATCGTCCCGACCGCGATGAAGACGGCGAGCCAGGTGTAGTCGCCTTCGACCAGGGCCTCGATCAGGTAGAGCTTGCCGATGAAGCCGACGGTCGCCGGCATCCCGGCCAGGGCCAGCATCGAGATCGTCAGCGGCCAGGCCAGCAGCGGCCGCTCCGCGGCCAGGCCCCGCACCGAGCGGATGTCGTCGCCGAAGGGGGTTTCGCGCTCGCGTGCGACGATCACCGCGAAGGCGGCGAGGTTCATGAAGGCGTAGCCGGCGAGGTAGAAGACGAGTGAGCTGACCCCGGCCGCGGAGGCGACGACGATGCCCCCGAGCATGTAGCCGGCCTGGGCGACGCCGGAGTAGCCGAGCATCCGCTTCAGCGAGTCCTGGCCGAGGGCGCCGACGTTGCCGACAACGATCGAGATCGCCGCCAAAACCGCCAGCGCCGGCTGCCACTCGTTCACCTGGGGGCCGAGGGCGACGTCGAAGAAGCGCAGGAAGACGGCGAAGGCCGCCGCCTTGGTCGCCACCGCCATGAAGCTGGTGATCGGCGTCGGCGCCCCCTCGTAGACGTCGGGCGTCCACTGGTGGAAGGGGGCGATCGAGGTCTTGAAGGCGAGCCCGACCGCGGCCATCGCGATCCCGATCAGGATCAGCGGGTCGCCGAGCACGCCCTTGTGGGCGATCCCGGCGGCGATCCCGGCGAAGCCGGTCGAGCCGGTGCCGCCGTAGAGGAAGGCCATCCCGTAGAGCAGCGTCGCCGAGCCGAGCGAGCCGACGATCAGGTACTTCAGCCCGGACTCGAGCGAGCCCTCGCGGCGCAGGTTGGTGGCGCAGAGGATGTAGAGCGGGATCGAGAGGGTCTCCAGGGCGACGAAGAAGCTGACCAGGTTGGTCGCCTGGGCCAGCAGCACCATCCCCAGCACCGAGCCGAGCAGCAGCGCGTGGTACTCGCCGCGCCCGGCTTCCTCGGCAGCGGGCTCGCCGCTGGAGAGCAGCACGCAGAAGCCGGCGGTGAGGACCGCGATCAGCGAGATCGAGATCGCCAGGTCGTCGATCCGCAGCGCCCCGGTGACGAGGTTGGCGGGATCGCCCCAGCGCCAGATCAGCAGCCCCGCGGCCGCCGCCAGGGTCAGCAACGTCAGCCCCGGCGCGGTCCGCCGCAGCGGCCTGAAGACCGCCGTCATCAGCACAACGACGAGCCCGACCGTCAGCGCGATGACGGGCGAGAGCCCGCCGTAATCAATCTGCGGCGCGTGGAAGCTCATGGTCCCCGCCGGTCGATGGGCCTATAAGTTGACTCAGAGGCGACATTTAGGCCCATCGACCCCGAGGCCAGCTGTGCTTGGGGGGCTGGGCCGCCGGTGACGCTCGCGACGGTCTGGTCGATGGTTGGGGCGGTGCGGTGGAGGATCAGCTGGGGGTAGAGGGCGAGGCCGAGGATGCAGAGGACCAGCGGGGCGAGGACGATGCCGTCGCGCCAGCTGATCTCCCGCGAGGCGACCCCGTTGTTCTGTTGTGATGCTGGGCGGTTGTGCATCGCGTGCTGGTAGAGGCGCAGGGCGTAGTAGGCGGACATCGCGACGCCGCTGATCGCGACGAAGGCGAAGACGATCTTGGCCTGGAAGAGGCCGTTGAGGATGTAGAACTCGCCGATGAAGTTGGCCGAGCCGGGCATCGCCAGGGTGGCCAGGGCGACGATCAGGAAGAGCGCCGCCAGCACCGGCGCGCGCAGCGCCATTCCGCCCATCTCGCGGATGTCCTCGGTCCCGGTCCGCTCGACCAGGATCGCGACAATGATGAAGATCGGCGCCACGACCAGGCCGTGGTTGACCATCTGCAGGACGGCGCCGTTGGAGCCGTCGGCCCGCAGGGCGAAGATCCCGGCGGTGATGAAGCCCAGCTGGGCCACCGAGGAGTAGCCGGCGATCAGCCGCACGTTGGTCTGGGTGAAGGCCATCACCGAGCCGTAGAGGATCGAGGCCAGGGCGATGACCAGGATCACCTCCTGGAATTCGACCGTGGCGAGCGGGAAGAGCGGCAGCACGATGCGCAGGAAGCCGTAGGCGCCGACCTTGGCCAGCACCCCGGAGAAGACCGCCAGAGCCGGCAGCGGCGCTGCCCGGTAGGCGTCGGGCATCCAGCCATGCAGCAGGAAGGTCGGCATCTTGACCAGGAAGGCGGCGGCGAAGAACCAGAAGATCCAGCGCTGGCTGCCGGCCGGCAGGCCCTGCTGCTGGATCGCCGCGATCGAGAAGGTGAGGTGGCCGCCGTCGGCGGAGATGATCGCCGTGGCGATCGCCGCGACCAGCATCAGCAGCGAGCCGATCAGCGTGTAGACGATCATCTTCAGCGTCGCCGCAGCCGCGGTCGGGCCGCCCTCGCGGTCGCTTCCCCAGGCCCCGAAGAGGAAGTAGAACGGGATCAGCATCAGGTCGAAGAAGAGCACGAAGAGCAGCAGGTCCTGGGCCAGGAACGAGCCCAGCGTCGCCGTCTCGGCGACCAGCATCAGGAAGAAGAAGAGCTGCGGGCGCTCCTGCTCGCGGAAGGCGGCGAAGGCGGTTCCGCCGACCCAGAGCACCGCGGTCAGCAGGATCAGGAAGAGATTGAGGCCGTCGATGCCGAGGCTGTAGTCGACGCCGAGGCCCGAGATCCAGGAGATGTCGACGGTGTCCTGCAGACCCGAGGAGCCGCTGTCGAAGCCGGTCACCATCGAGATCGCCAGGCCCAAGGTGACGAGCGCCCCCAGCGTCGCCCACCAGCCGGTCGCCCGCTTCGGCAGGAAGAGGCCGACGATGCCGAAGGCCAGCGGGGCCCAGAGCAGGACGCTGATCACGAGCTGCTCAACAGGAAGTAGAGGGCGAGGCCGGCGAAGCCGACCAGGAGCAGCAGCGCGTAGCTGCGGACGAAGCCGTTCTGGACGGCGCGGACGACGCCGCCGGCGCCGCGCACCGTCTCCTCGGTGCCGCTGACGAGGCCGTCGACGACGAAGCGCTCGAAGACGCGGTTGGCAAAGCGCCCGACCGCCAGCGCTGGGCGGACGATCAGCACGTCGATCAGCTCGTCGAAGTACCACTTGTTGGCGAGGAAGGTGTGGACCGGGCGCAGGCGCCGTTCCAGCAGCGCCGGCATCTCCGGCTTGACGATGTAGAGCCAGTAGGCGATGCCGATGCCGGTGACGGAGATCGCCGCGCCGATCGCCAGGCCGGTCCAGGAGGCGGCGACCGAGGGGTGGATCGCGGCCAGTGGCGAGTCGGCGAAGACCGGGTCGAGGAACTTGGTGATCGTGTCGTCGAGGCCCGGCACCTGGATCAGCCCGGCGAACAGCGCCAAGAAGGCGAGCACCCCCATCGCGATCCGCATCGGCAGCGACCCCTCGGCGATGTGGTGGTCCGCGCCTGGGAAGCCGACGTCGGTGTCCTCCTCTTCGCCGCTCGCCGGGTTGAACGGGTGGGCGTGGTGCACGTGCCCGGTGTCGATCAGCTCCTGGGCCTCCTCGCAGGGCCGACCCGGGAGGACGCGGAAGATCAGCCGGAAGGTGTAGATCGCGGTCAGCAGAGCGCCGAGATAGCCGAGCACGGTGAAGATCTCGTACATCCCCCCGCGGGCGGTCGCGTAGGCGAGGATCTCGTCCTTGGAGAAGAAGCCCGAGGTGCCGGGGAAGGCGGCCAGGGCCAGGCCGCCGCAGACCATCGTGATCGAGGTGAAGCGCATCGCCTTGCCGAAGCCGGACATCTTGTCGATGTCCTGGTTGTTGGCCATGCCGGCGATGATCGAGCCGGCCGCCATGAACAGCAGCGCCTTGAAGAAGGCGTGGGTCATCAGGTGGAACATCCCGGCGCTGTAGGCGCCGATCGAGACGCCCATGATCATGTAGCCGATCTGGCTCATCGTCGAGTAGGCGATCGCCCGCTTCAGGTCGGTCATCACCAGCGCGATCGTTCCCGCCACCAGCAGCGTCGCCAACCCGACGAAGGCGGAGATGTCGGCGGCGGTCGGGGCGAGCACGAAGAGCGCGTGGGTGCGTGCGATCAGGTAGACGCCGGCGGTGACCATCGTCGCCGCGTGGATCAGCGAGGAGACCGGGGTCGGGCCCTCCATCGCGTCCGGCAACCAGGTGTGGAAGGGCAGCTGCGCCGACTTGGCGAAGGCGCCGACGAGCAGCAGCAGGCAGATCGCGGTGACGGTCCACTCGTTGGTGTGGAAGACGTGCGGGGCCTTGGCGAAGACTTCGCTGTATTCGAAGGTCCCAGTTCGCGGAAGATCAAAAAGGCGGCCAGGGTCAGGCCGATGTCGCCGACGACGTTGATCACGAAGGCCTTCATCCCCGCCCGGGTCGCCGTCGTGCGCCGGTACCAGAAGCTGATCAGCGCGTAGGAGGCGAAGCCGACGAAGGCCCAGCCGACGATCAGCAGCACGAAGTTGCCGGCGAGGACCAGCAGCAGCATCGAGAAGACGAAGAAGTTGAGGTAGCTGAAGAAGCGGTGGTAGCCCTGATCGGACTGCATGTAGCCGTAGGAGTAGAGGTGGATCAGGGTCGAGACGCCGGTGACGATAAGGACCATGAAGACCGAGAGCGGGTCGACGAAGATGCCGAGCTTGATGTGCAGCCCCGCGGCGCTGGCGTAGGTCCAGAGCGAGGAGGCGTGGTGGCGCGCACCCGGGTCTTCGCCGAGCAGGCAGAGCAGGGCGCCGATCCCACAGAGGAAGGCGAGCCCGATCGCGGCCGTGCCGATCGCCCCGGCGACCTTCGCCGGCAGGACCCTGAAGCCGAGCCCGACGACGATCGAGCCGAGCAGCGGCAAGAGCAGGACCAGCCAGCCCCAGCTGGTGGCGCTCATCCGCGCAGCTCCCGCAGGTCGTCGACGTTGAGCGGCAGCTTGCGGCGGAAGATCGCCACGATCAGCCCCAGCCCGACGACGACCTCGCAGGCGGCGACGACCATCACGACCAGGGCGAAGACCTGCCCCTGCTGGTTGCCGACCATGCGGCTGAAGGCGACCAGGGCGAGGTTGCCGGCGTTCAGCATCAGCTCTAGGCAGAGCAGGATCACCATCGGGCTGCGCCTGATCAGGATGCCCACCGCTCCCGTGGTGAACAGCAGGGCGGAGAGGACGATGTACCACTCGATGTTCATG